>JAVJOG010000025.1:0-110273 GCA_040216885.1 Parvibaculum sp. | reverse complement strand
GCCGAGATCGCGGTCGCGGATATCGACAAAGACATAGACGACCGGCTGGCCGCTTTCGGTGCGCACCATGGTGGGGCCACGCGCCCGCGCGATGTCGGCGATCTCGCCGAGCGGAATAGCGGCGCCTGCGGGCGTCGTGACGAGGACCTCGCGCGCGATCGCGTCCGGATCGGCGCGGGAGGCCTGCGGATAGCGCAGCACCACATCGTAGCGCTCGCGCCCCTCGACCGTGGTGGTGAGGGCTTTCGCGCCGAGCGCCATCGCGATCGTCTCCTGCACCGTCTCCATCGAGAGGCCGTGCCGGGCGATGCGGTCGCGATCAGGCTTGATGTCGAGAAAATAGCCGCCATTGACGCGCTCGGCATAGGCCGACGAGGTGCCGGGAACGGCGCGCAAGGCGGCTTCGATCTCGCGGGCGATCCGCTCGAGCTCGACGAGATCGGGGCCGAAGATCTTGACGCCGACCGGCGTACGGATGCCGGTCGAGAGCATGTCGATGCGGGCCTTGATGGGCATCGTCCAGGCATTGGAGACGCCTGGAAACTGGAGCGCGGTGTCCATTTCGGCAATCAGCTTGTCGAGATTCATCCCCCGCCGCCAGTCGCGCTCGGGTTTCAGATTGATGATGGTCTCGAACATTTCCATCGGGGCGGGATCGGTCGCGCTGTCGACGCGGCCCGCCTTGCCCCATACCGAGGCGACCTCGGGAAAGCCGGCGATAATCCGGTTCTGCGTCTGCAGCAACTCGGCCGCCTTGGTCACCGAAAGGCCCGGCAGCGTGGTCGGCATGTAGAGGACCGTGCCCTCGTTGAGGTTCGGCATGAATTCCGAGCCAATCCGGTTGAGCGGAACCACCGTGACGGCGAGCACGACGACGGCCGCGAGGATGGTGACACCCCGGGCGCGCAGCACCAACGCGATCACCGGCCGGTAGAGCCAGATCAACGCCTTGTTGAGCGGGTTCCGGGCCTCCGGCACGATCCGGCCGCGAATGAAGAGCGTCATCAGCACCGGCACCAGCGTGACCGAGAGAAAGGCGGCAGCCGCCATCGCGAAGGTCTTGGTCGCGGCGAGCGGCTTGAAGAGCCGGCCTTCCTGCGCCTCCAGCGTGAAGATCGGCAGGAAGGAGACGGTGATGATCAGTAGACTGAAAAAGAGGGCCGGGCCCACCTCCTGCGCCGCCTCGATGACGACAGCGCTGCGCGAGGCACCGGGCGGCGCATGCTCGAGCCGCTTGTGGGCGTTTTCGATCATCACGATCGCCGCATCGACCATGGCGCCGATCGCAATCGCGATGCCGCCGAGGCTCATGATGTTGGAGGGGATGCCGAGCGCATGGGTCGCGGCAAGCGCCATCAGAATGCCGACCGGCAACGTGACAATGGCGACAAGGGCGCTGCGCGCATGCCAGAGAAAGAGGAAGCAGACCAGCGCCACGACGATGCTTTCCTCGACAAGCGTGCGCACCAGCGTGTCGATGGCGCGGCGAATGAGCTCGGAGCGGTCGTAGACCTCGACGATTTCGGTATTGCCGGGCAGGCTGGGTGCGACGGCCGCCAGTTCCCGCTTGACGTTTTCAAGGACCTCGAGCGCGTTGGCGCCGTGGCGCTGCAGGGCGATGCCGGAGACCACCTCGCCCTCGCCGCCCATTTCAGCGACGCCGCGCCGCTCGTCGGGCGCGAGTTCGACCCGCGCCACGTCGCGCAAGAGCAACGGCGTGCCACCTTCGGCGCGGAGCACGATCTTCTCGATATCCTCGATGCCGGCGAGATAACCGCGGCCGCGGATCATGAATTCGGTTTCGGCAAGTTCGATGGTGCGGCCACCGACATCCATGTTGCTGGCGCGCACCGCACCGGCGATATCGGCAAGCGAGAGCCCCGTGCTTTTCAGCAGGAGCGGATCGACGATGATCGCATATTGCCGGACGAAGCCGCCCACCGTTGCGACCTCGGCAACGCCTTCGGCGCGCGAGACGGCGAAGCGGACCTGCCAGTCCTGCAGCGAGCGGAGCTCGGCGAGGTTCAGCTCCGAGGATTTCAACGCATATTGATAGACCCAGCCGACGCCGGTCGCGTCCGGCCCGAGCGACGGCGTCACGCCGTCGGGCAGGCGTTCGGCCGCCGCGCTCAGATATTCGAGAACGCGGCTTCGCGCCCAGTAGAGATCGGCGCCGTCCTCGAAGACGACATAGACGAAGGAAACGCCGAAGAAGGAAAAGCCGCGCACGACGCGGGCGCGCGGCACGTTGAGCATCGCGGTCGCAAGCGGAAAGGTCACCTGGTCCTCGACAACCTGCGGCGCCTGGCCGGGATAGTCGGTGACGATAATGACCTGCGTGTCCGACAGGTCCGGTATCGCGTCGAGCGGAATGCGCGCGATCGAATAGACGCCGGCGACGATTGCAAAGAGCGTGCCGATCAGCACCAGAACGGCGTTGCGCGCCGACCAGCCGATGACCCCCGCGATCATGGCGCCGCCGGTTCGGCGGTGAAGGCCGAAAGCGCGGTCTGCAGAGTGCTCCCGGCATCGATCAGGAAGATACCGGAGGTGACGACCGCCTCGCCGGCGGCAAGCCCCTCCCTGATCTCGACATCGGCGCCGGCGCGGGCGCCGAGGTGAACGTCACGCGGTTGGAAAAGTCCGTCGCCGCGCGCGACGAAGACGATCTGGCGCGCGCCGTCGTCGATGACCGAAGCAGCCGGTACCGCTAGTGCCGGTTCGTCGCCGACCGGCGCGGCGATCTCGACGCGCACGAAATGGCCGAGCTTGAGGCGCCCGTCCGCGTTGGGTACGACGAGCCGGACCCGGCCCGAGCGGGTCGCCATATCGAGGTCGGGATAGACGAAATCGACAATCGCCTCGCGCCTTTCGCCGGGCATGGCCGGCATCGACAATTGCGCGCTCTGGCCGGACCTGACAAGCGCAAGGTCCTGTTCGGCGATCTCGGCCATCACCCAGAGCGCCGACAGATCGGCGATCCGGAAGAGCGTGTCGCCGGCCGAAAAACGCATGCCGTCGAGCGAAGGCTTTTCGATGACGGTGCCGCCGAGCGGCGCCTCGAAGGCTACCACCCGCGCCGGCGCGCGCGTGCGCGCCATTTCAGCGATGACGGCGTTGGAAATGCCGAAGAGGCGGAGGTTTTGCGCGGCGCGTTCGACATCGCGGCCGCCGCGCGCCAGTGCCGAAAGATAGTCGGCTTGCTTGCGCAACAGTTCGTCGCTTTCAATCCAAGCCTCCAGCAGCGGCTCGCCGGCCGTCACCGTGCCGCCAGTCGTGCGGACATCGAGACGTTCGACGAAACCGTCGAAGCGTGCCGTCACCAGCGCGACGCGGGCTTCATCCGCCATCACGGTGCCCGCACCCCGGATCGTGCGGACGAGGTCGCGGCGCTCGACCGGCACCGTCCTGACACCGGCGCGCTGCATTTTTTCGACGCTGACGCGGACTGTTCCGGCCGTGCCTGCCAGTTCGTCCTCGTAAACGGGAATGTAGTCCATTCCCATCGAGTCTTTCTTCGGCACCGGCGATATGTCGGGCAGGCCCATCGGGTTGCGGTAGTAACGTATCTTTCGGTCCCCTGCCGCTGGCGCGGCAGGGGCTGCATCGGCTTTTTTCTCGACGGCCGTGTAGATGACCACGCCCTTGACGGGCGTAGGAACACCGTCGACTTCCGCTTCGATCGTGAGGGCCCAGCGGCCAGCCATCGCGATCTTCGTTTCGAAGGCCAGGACATCCGCGCTGTCGGCGGGGAGTGGCGTGAGCGGCGTATCCATCATCGCCATGCCGTCGGGACCCATATCGAGCCGCGTCGAGACAATGTCGACGTTTTCCGACGGCACCGGCTTTCCGTCGGGATCGAGCAACCGGACCTCGATCCGAACGCCCTCGCCGACAGATATTTCATCCGACACGGCCTCGAATTTATAAGCTTGAGACTGCGCGCCGGCGACGCTCCATATGCCGGCGGCCGCCACGACCGCCACAAGCACGGCAATCGCGGACGCTTTGGGTAAGCGAACCATAAGACTCTCCTGAAGCTGATGTGACGATTGACGCGCAACCGGAAGGGCCGCGCGCCGGTGTGTCACACCGCTTTGGGAGGCCGTCGCAACGGAGAGGGAGAAAGATCGGCCCGGCCGATGTCCGGCCCGTGAACCGCTTCGATGCCACGTCCGGCCGGGACAAAACCAGGCGCAGCGGCGAGCTGAAGCGGCAGCTTGCCGCAGGCGGTCATGCAGAGGGCCGAGCTGTCGCAGGTTGTCGTGTCAGTCTCTTGGCAATCGTCGCAGCACGATTCCGCCATCTCGCCCCTGGCATGTGCCCCATGCGGCGGGGCACCTTCATCGGCCATCGCGTGTGCCGACGCCATCATACCGAGATCGGTCACCGGTGCCGCAACCGTCGTCAGCAGCAACGCAACCGCCAGCGCCGCCGCAAACCAGCGGTGGCTGCGGACGACACGCGTGCTTCCAGTGCCGCCGGTGCGTCGTTTCATGGGCTCAGGCTAGCACAGACATCTTTACGGAGGGCTACACAAAAATGTCATCGGGAAAGGCTCCAAAGGCCAGACCTCTGTCGAACGACCTGAAGATGGATTTACATCGGCCGCCCACGACATCGCGTGCCGAAGTCGATGGTTCGAGCTCCGCTTTCGATTTGGAACCCTTCAAGAATGTGCGTTTTGCGCAGAACAAAGCCGCGCACGCCCACTGCCCAGATGCTCAACTAGGTTGGGAGACATCCTGAGATCGAGCAATCGTCTTCCGGGATGTCGTGGCAGAACTGCCGGTTCAAGCAGGACCCTCGCCGTTGCCAAGCGGATGCGACCTGGCCCAGCGCTTCCATGAATGTTCACGAGGCGCGGATTGTGACGACAATGCCGAGTGTGCACCAATTGACCGCGAGCGGCGTCAGGAGCGCCACCGAGAAGATGGTAATGACAGGTTGATAGCTGGTTCGTCCTAGTCCCTGACTTCCGCCCGAAATGCTCGCCGAGGCCGTCATAGCGGCCGATCCGCTCGCCTCCGATGAAGGTTTGCGGTCTTTCCGTTGTGGTCCGAAGCCATTTGACGCTCCTTTCAGGGAACACCGTGTGCGTGGGCTTCAGTCCGCCACACAACTATAGAAGCCGCGGTAGCCCACCCTCAGGCCCGAATCGAGTTCGAAGACAAGCTCTGTACTTTGGCGCCGGCCGACGTTGTCGCCGAGCGGTCGGACGGTGATCGTTGTGCCGGGCACCGAGAAAATCGCGGCACCGTTCTGTTGCGCATCAACCGCGTCGAGAGTCACGAGGATGCCATTCAATTTCATCGCTGCCGCACCTCTTTCGCGAGAGGTCCAAAGAATCGGGTCCGCCTCCGGACTTCGATTGAAGGTGCAGTGAGTGGCAGCTTCGAGCGCTCGGTTGGCTTCAGCCTCGGACATTGGCGCGAGGTCGAGCTGGCTGACAAGCGTGTTTGAGAGAGCATCCTCAACAGTCCCCGGCTCGGGCGGCGGATCCTCGTAAACGCTCTCTACGATGTTTCCGGAGGAGACGTCCTCAATCAGGTAGCGCATCTCGGCGATCTCACGCCGCTGCGCCTCAATGATCTCGTCGGCCAGCTTGCGCACACGCGGGTCAAAGATTTGCGCCCGCTCCGAGGTCATGACGGCTATCGAGTGGTGCGGAATCATTGCCCGCATGTAGCTCGGCCCGCTAACCGTGACCTGGCTGCGGACCAGCCACAGCGACAGAGCAAATACCATGATGGCGCCCGCGAAGATGACGATGTTGATACCCCAATTCGAATACATGCCCAGCATGTAGGCAAGCATGATCAATGCCATGGTCGCACCCATCATGACTGCCATATATGTGCGCGTCTCCGAAAAGAAGACATGCTCCCAAGCATAGGTGTTTAGATACATCAGGATGAACATCACCACGGTGGAGGTAAAGATCATCAACCCGAAGCGAATGTAGGACATGATGACGCTCCTGCTTGTTGTTGTCATTCAGCAACAATGCGACTGACTCCACCGGTTAACGCCGCATAGTCATCTGCCGATAGCCTAGGAAGCGATGTTACGAATGCCGTCAGTGTCGCGATTTCCTCCGGAGCGTAATGCGGGGGCGAACGCTGGCAATCCGGTCATCTTGATACCGTTGGCGATGAGCCAGTGGATCTCTTCCGGGGTCCATTCGGTCAGATACGATGGCTCTGGTCGCATACTTCGCGGTCACTCCGCCGATTCCCCGCCTGGAGTGCCGGCGCGTATTTCTTCGTCACGCGTCTCTTCCACTCTGCCAAGTCTCGGTCTTACTTCAGGGTGTCGGCGCTCCCATCCCCTTACCGGGGACTCCAACATAAACGCATCGAAGCTTCGGGAAGTTCCCCTTCCAGAAGCGCAGTGAGCCCATGGAAGATCGCAAGCAAGCGGCCCTCTAGTGTCCCATAAGGCTTGTAGGACATGCCCGTCTCCTTACCCGACTTTCCCCTGCATCGGAAAGGCATTCAGTAGCCCGTAGGACAGCGCCGAAAGCTGCCCCCGTAATCATGGCGCCGCCCATTGCGGACTCCCACACCTAGCGGCTGATCCAAGGCGTGGTCGTCTCGACGCCGCTCGGCGTCGACCCCGAGTTGAACCTCGGCGGCAAGGACAGCGATTTGGTCCAGGCACTTCAAGAAGCCAACCAGCAGAATGCCAACCGGGCCGGCCAGCATATCCTGGTGCACAGACCGTCGCCGCAGAATCAGCGAAACGCTCGACCGCTCGGAACTCGTTACTGACGCTGTCAATGGCAGATCACGGAACCTTGCCATCTATGCTCTTCGTCCATAAGATCGCGGGATGACGCGCCGCCAATCCCCGCTGAAAGCTGCCTTGACGATGCTGTGCATTGTCTTGACGGTCACTTTTTCAGCGGTGTCCACTGTGCAGGCCTTGCACGAACTGGAGCATCAGTGGGACGTGGAGGGCGAACACGATCATCATCCGGTCAATCAGCTTGCTGCCGCCTTCGCCGGAATCGACGGAAGCAGCGACACGGCGGACCGGGATGGCGCTGCAGGCCCCGGACATCATCACCATGGGGACAGCCAGCCAAATTTGCCCATCTGGGCCAGTACCGGGATATGCGTCGATCGAAACGGGGACAGGTTGGCTGTTACGCCGCAGCACGCCTTTTCCGATACGCCGATCCAAGGCCCCGAACGCCCTCCCAAACATCTCTCAGCCAGCGTTTGACCACCCGCATCTCCGGATGCGGCCTAATTCACGTCTGCCTGTGAGATCATATCATGCCGCTCATCCGCGATGCGCGCCGCCTGGCGCTCTATCGGCTTGTGTTGCCATTCGGCGTTGCACTCCTCGCCCTGCTTCCAGGGACCGACGCAATCGCACAGCCTCAAACTCTAAGCCTGTCCGACGTTCTCGCGCGGACAATTGATTACGATCCGACAGCGAGAGCCGGCGCCGCACATATCCGTGCCGCCGAGGCCAGTCTCGACCAGGCCGATACGAGGCCCAATCCGGTTCTCGGTATTGAAATGGAGGATTTCGCGGGTTCTGGCAATTATTCGCGCTTCGACGAGACGTCGACCACACTTTATTACGAGGAGCTGTGGGAACGAGGCGGCAAACGAAAGGCTCGAACGGATATCGCTGGAGCGGAACTGGCGCTGGCCGAAAAGCGAAGGACCGCTAACCTGCTCGATCTGGCGGCGGAGGTGCAGGCCGCATGGATCGATGCAATTGCGGCGCAGGTCGCGGCGGCGCTCGCCGACGATCGGCTCTCGGCGGTCAAACAGATGGAACGCGAGTTTCAACGCCGCGCCAACAGGGCTCTCGATCCGCAGTTCGCGCATGAGCGCGTCCTTGCAATGCTCTCCCAGGCGCAGATAGACAGCGAACAGGCCGCGCTGAGTGCGCAGACTACACGCGCGACGCTCGCCTCCTATTGGGGCGGGGACGGGAATTTCCGGCTGGATGAGGCAGAGTTCACCCGGCTCGCGATGAACGGGGAACTCGACGACGACCCCACAGACCTCGCGCTCCTTACGGCGGCGCGTGAGACGGCCGCCGCTCGTGTCCGGTTCGAAAAAGCCAACAGCGTCCAGGATGTCTCATTGCGCGCTGGGCTCCGTCACTTCTCGGCGGATGACGATGTTGCCGTCGTGTTCGGTGTCTCTATACCTCTCGGTGTTTACGATACCAACCGGAGCAGTATCGAACGTGCTCAAGCCGAACAGCTGGCGGCGGAGATCGATATTGCCGCGGCGCGGAACAGACGGCAACGCGAGATAGCCAGGCTGATTGCCGCACAATCCGCCGGTGCTGTTGAAATCAGACGGCTGGACGCCGAGATCCTTCCACGACTCGAACGGGCGCTGGCGCTGGTCCGTGAGGGGTTCAATCGTGGCGGTACCGCCTTCACGCTTCTTGATGTAACGGAATCTCAGCGTGCGCTGACCGGTGCGTATTCCCGC
This sequence comes from Parvibaculum sp., assembly GCA_040216885.1. GTDB lineage: Bacteria > Pseudomonadota > Alphaproteobacteria > Parvibaculales > Parvibaculaceae > Parvibaculum. Next base: position 101,802 of record JAVJOG010000025.1, on the reverse strand, counting down.
CGGATCGACCTGCTTCGCCGTTTCCACCTCGACGGCATGCGTCTCGATCGTCTGAGCGACCGCCATGTTTCCCTCCTTTCCAATGTAGAGCACAAGCAATGACCCATGCCTTCATCGGCCGCCTGATGGCGGCGGTCACAGGGCTCGTATTGATCGCGGGCTGCGACGATTCTCCTTCTTCCGGTCATGGCCACGGCCATGACGAACCCTCCGTGGACCAGGAGTATGAACGTGGCCCTCATCGCGGCCGAATCCTTCGTGATGACGATTTCGCGGTAGAAATCACCATCTTCGAGGATGGGGCCGATCCGGAGTTCCGTATCTACGCCTATCGGTCGGACAAGCCAGTCGCTCCGGCCGGCATCGATCTTGGCATTGAGCTCCACCGGCTTGGCGGGCGTGTCGACCGCTTCGCGTTTACGCCACAGGAGGATTATCTGCGCGGAGACGGAGTTGTCGTGGAACCGCATTCATTCGACGTCCAGGTCCGGGCAGCGGAGAACGGCCGGCAGCACGAGTGGTCCTACGAATCCCATGAGGGCCGGACGATCATTTCAGAGGAGGCCGCGCGCGCGGGCGGAATCGAAACAGAAATTGCCGGGCCGGCAACCATAAAACATCTTGTCGATCTGACCGGGCGCATCGAGATCGTTCCGGAAGGCAGGAACGAAATTCGCGGTCAGTACCCGGGACGCATCGTGGAAATGCGCGGCGCATTGGGGGAAGAGGTGCGCAAAGGACAAATTCTCGCCCGCATTGAAGCGAGTCACAGCCTCCGCGAATATTCCGTGCTTGCGCCTACGAACGGCGTGATCGTCGCGAAAGGCGCCAATGTCGGCGACGTGATCAGCGACCGCCCGATGTTCGTCGTCGCCGATCCGACACGGCTTCACGCCGAATTCTTTGTCTATCCGGGGGACGCGGAAAATATCCGGGCCGGTCAGGCTGTCGATGTTCGGAGTTTCTCGAATAAGGTCCAGACGCCGGGCGAAGTGGAGGTCGTGTTGCCTGTCGCCGACGTCAATAGCCAGACGCTTATAGCTTATGTCGTCCTGCCTCCATCGGCCGCGGCGAATTTCCGCCCCGGCATGAGCGTGGAAGGTTCCTTCGAGGTGGCCACCGAAGACGCTCCTCTCGCCGTCCGCACCAGGGCACTGCAGCGCTTCCGCGATTTCACTGTTGTCTATGCAAAGGTCGACGACACCTACGAGGTGCGCATGCTTGAGCTTGGGCGGCGCACGCCCGAATGGACCGAAGTGCTGGGCGGACTCGAACCCGGCACGGAATATGTGACAGAGGGAGCTTTCCTGATCCGCGCGGATATCGAGAAGTCGGGAGCGAGCCATGACCATTGACGCAAATGCCGGTGCGGAAGCATTGCGGCCCCCTCTTCTCGAACGCATCATCGCCGGGTCGATCCGCTTCCGCTGGGGCGTGCTGGCGCTTGTGCTGTTGTCCGTTGCGATCGGCGTCTGGAGCTTCCAGCGTTTGCCGATCGACGCCACGCCCGACATCACGAATGTGCAGGTTCAGATCAATACCGAGGCGCCGGGCTTCACGCCGCTCGAGGCGGAGAGCCGCATTACCTTCCCGATTGAAACGGCCATCGCAGGTTTGCCTGGCTTGCACTACACGCGGTCTATATCCCGTTACGGCTTGAGCCAGGTCACGGCCGTTTTCGAGGACGGTACCGACATCTATTTTGCCCGCCAACTCGTCAACGAACGGCTGCAGGGTGCGCGCGATCAATTACCGGAAGACGTCAGTCCGGAAATGGGACCCATCGCGACAGGCCTCGGCGAGATATTCATGTACACGCTGGAGGCACATCCCGAGGCTCGCAAGCCGGATGGGACTGCCTATACATCCGAGGATCTGAGAACGCTGCAAGATTGGGTCATCCGGCCACAACTCCGGAACACACCGGGCGTCACCGAGGTCAACAGCATCGGCGGCTTCGTGCGGCAGTATCACGTCACGCCCTATCCCGACAGGTTGTCGGCATATGGCCTCACGATGACCGAAATCGTAAGCGCGCTTGAGAAGAACAACGCCAATGTCGGTGCGGGCTATGTGGAACGCTACGGCGAACAATATCTGATCCGCGTTCCCGGTCAGGCGTCGGCGATAGAAGATTTGCAGCAGATCGTCGTCGTCAATCGTTCGGGAGCGCCGATCCGCATAGCGGATGTTGCCGATGTCGCGACAGGCGAGGAATTGCGAACGGGGGCGGCAACCGAGAACGGCCGAGAGGTGGTCCTCGGAACGGTATTCATGCTGGCGGGAGAGAACAGTCGCGTCGTGGCCCGCGCCGCGGCCGAACGCCTCACGGAGGCGGCGAAAGCGTTGCCCCCCGGCGTCGAGGCCGTGGCGGTCTACGACCGCACGGACCTCGTCGAACGAACGATCCGGACGGTTGAAAAGAACCTTCTGGAAGGGGCACTGCTCGTCATCGTGGTCCTCTTTCTGCTGCTCGGGAATATCCGGGCGGCATTGATCACCGCCGCCGTCATTCCGTTCTCCATGCTGCTGACGGTCACCGGCATGGTCCAGTCGAAGGTTTCCGGCAATCTGATGAGTCTCGGCGCGCTCGATTTCGGGCTCATTGTGGATGGCGCCGTCATTATCGTCGAGAACTGTCTGCGGCGATTGGGCGAGGCTCAGCACCGTCTGGGTCGTCTGCTCGACCGTGACGAGAGATTCGCGCTTACGGCATCCGCCGCAGGCGAGGTCATAAGGCCTTCCCTGTTTGGTGTGACGATCATTACACTCGTCTATGTGCCCATCTTCGCCCTGACCGGCGTCGAGGGAAAGATGTTCCATCCGATGGCTATTACTGTCGTAATGGCTTTGACGGCTGCCCTCATTCTGTCCCTCACCTTCGTTCCGGCGGCCGTTGCCATGTTCGTAACCGGAAGGGTTGCGGAAAAGGACAGCCGTTTGATGGGCTGGGCACGGCGGCTCTATGCCCCGATCCTCGATGCCGCGTTGAAATTTCGGACCGCGATGGTAGCGGCTGCTGTCGTCCTGGTGGCAATATCGGCGCTTGCGGCGAGCCGTATGGGATCGGAGTTCATCCCGAACCTGGATGAAGGCGATATCGCCCTCCATGCGTTGCGCATCCCGGGAACGAGCCTCAGTCAAGCGCTGCAGATGCAGCAGGCGCTCGAAGCGCAGCTTGCACCGTTCCCGGAGGTTGAGAGGATCGTCACAAAAATCGGTACCGCCGAAGTTGCGACGGACCCGATGCCCCCCTCCGTCGCCGACACATTCATCATGCTCAAGGACCGGAGCGACTGGCCGGACCCGAGAAAGCCGCGGGCGCAGCTTGTCGCGGAGATGCAGGCCGTGGCCGAATCCGTCCCGGGCAATAACTACGAATTCACCCAGCCGATCCAGATGCGGTTCAACGAACTTCTGTCCGGCGTCAGGGCGGACGTAGCCGTCAAGGTTTTTGGCGACGATCTCGACGAACTGCTGCGCCTTGGCGAAGCTGTCGAAAGTGTGGTCAACGGTATCCCCGGCGCTGCCGATGTCGGCATTGAGCAGATTACCGGATTGCCGGTGTTGCAGATTACCCCCGACCGCGCGGCACTTGCTCGCTACGGTCTCAATATCGGCGATCTCCAGGACGTCATTTCAATATCGATGGGTGGCAGGACCGCCGGACAGATATTCGATGGCGACAGGCGGTTCGATATCGTGGTGCGGTTGCCCGAAGCCCTGCGGCGCGATGTCGACCGGATCGGAAGACTGCGCGTGCCGCTTCCTCTGTCGGGGCCGGGCCCGCGCGAATTCGTGCCTCTAGAGAACCTGGCGGAAATCGACATCGTAATCGGTCCCAACCAGATCAGCCGGGAGGACGGCAAGCGAAGGGTCGTCGTCACCGCCAATGTCCGCGGCCGCGATCTCGGCTCCTTTGTAAACGAGTTGCGCGACCGGGTGGATACGGAAGTCGAAATCCCGACCGGTTACTGGGTCAGCTATGGCGGCACATTCGAGCAGCTCATATCGGCGGCACAGCGATTGCAACTGGTCGTTCCGGCCGCCTTGCTGCTTATTCTCGGCCTGCTCTACGCCCTGTTCCGGTCTGTCCGGGACGTGGCCATCGTTTTCTCCGGTGTTCCGCTGGCTCTTACCGGCGGCGTCGCGGCCTTGCTGCTGCGAGACCTGCCCCTTTCAATATCGGCCGGCGTCGGCTTCATCGCCCTTTCGGGCGTTGCGGTCCTCAACGGGCTGGTGATGCTCAGCTTCATCCGCCAGCTCCGCGCGGACGGCATCGGTCTCGACGCAGCAATCCGCGAAGGTGCGCTGACACGCTTGCGGCCGGTGCTCATGACCGCGCTTGTCGCCAGTCTCGGTTTTGTGCCGATGGCGTTCAATGTCGGCGCCGGGGCCGAGGTCCAACGGCCGCTCGCGACCGTCGTCATCGGCGGCATATTGTCTTCGACGATACTAACGTTGCTTGTTCTTCCAGCGCTCTATCGCCTTGTGCACGGGAAGGGTGGCAAGCCACTAGCCGACCCGCATATGGTTCCTGCGGGAGGTTCTATCAATGAGAGATAGAAGACGTCCCCTGCCGCAACACATGGGATTCCCATTCGGGTAGCGTCATGCTTGGAGTACTCAGACAAAGGACCTACAGGCATCTGTTTGCCGCGCAAGCGCTGTCCCTCATCGGCACCGGTCTCGCGACGGTGGCTCTGGGCCTTCTGGCTTACGAGCTCGCCGGTGCAGAGGCCGGTGCCGTACTTGGGACCGCGCTCGCGATCAAAATGGCCGCCTACGTGGGTATCGCCCCGGTCGCCACCGCCTTCGCCGCACACGTGCCGCGAAGAACCCTGCTTGTAAGCCTGGACCTGGTGCGGGCGTCGATTGCCCTGGCGCTCCCCTTCGTTTCCGAGATTTGGCAGATTTATGTACTGATCTTTCTTTTGCAATCGGCTTCGGCGGCTTTTACGCCGACATTTCAAGCAACCATTCCCGATGTGCTTCCGGACGAACGGGACTACACGCGAGCGCTTTCCCTGTCGCGCCTCGCCTATGATCTCGAGAGCCTGCTCAGCCCCATGGCCGCAGCGGCACTTCTGACGGTCATCAGTTTTCATGGGCTGTTTGCAGGCACGGCGTTGGGCTTTATCGCTTCAGCAGTGCTGGTGGTTTCCGTCGTGCTGCCGGGTCCGAAGCATAGCGAGTATCGCGGTATTTATGAGCGAACCGTGCTCGGCCTCCGCATCTATCTCGCCACACCGCGCCTGCGCGGGCTGCTTGCACTGAACGTCGCCGTTGCGGCGGCTGGCGCCATGGTGATCGTCAATACCGTCGTTCTCGTTCAGGCGGGTTTCGGGCTCTCGCAGCAATCGACGGCTGTTGCTCTGGCAGCCTTTGGTGGCGGCTCGATGGCCGCCGCCTTCTTTCTGCCCCGGCTGCTGGATGCTGTTGCAGACCGCACGGTCATGCTTGCCGGAGCAGGGCTCCTTGTTGCCGGTCTTCTCGCTGCTGCCGTTGTACCGGGGTACAACTGGGTGCTGCCTCTTTGGGCAGGGCTCGGACTCGGTTACGGTATCGCGCAAACACCCTCGGGACGCCTGCTTCGGCGGTCCGCCGCACCAGAAGACCGGCCGGCTCTGTTCGCTGCACAATTCGCCTTGTCGCATGCCTGCTGGTTGATCACCTATCCGCTCGCCGGCTGGCTCGGCGCGGCGGCCGGACTGTCGGCAACGTCTGCCGTGCTCTCACTGATCGCTGCCGTAGCGGCTGTTGCTGCGACGGGCTTGTGGCCCCGGCACGACCCGGAGACGATCGAGCATGAACATCGATCCCTCGATGACGGCGATCCGCATATCGCAGATGCGGCCCCCACCGGGCAGGGCTTTCGTCATGCGCATCCCTATGTGATAGACAGCCATCATCGCAGCTGGCCCCGGCCGGGCTGAAATCGGCGGCGCAGAAAGAAGGCATTGTCGAATGCTCGATCTGGGCGCTTATGCGGGGTTGTTCCTGAGCGCGTTCGTGGCGGCGACGCTCCTGCCGATGCAGTCGGAAGCCGTTCTCGTCGGTCTTTTGATGACGGAGACCTACCCGGCATGGACGCTTGTTGCGGTCGCCAGCGCCGGAAACATTCTCGGAGCGACGGTCAATTGGGGGCTCGGAAGAGCTTTCATGCATCTCGAAGCCCGGCCCTGGTTTCCGGTAAGCGCGGAGAAGATCGAGCAGGCAAGCGTCTGGTACCGCCGGTACGGAAAATGGTCGCTGCTCATGAGCTGGATGCCGATCATCGGCGATCCGCTGACACTTGCCGCCGGCATTCTCCGGGAGCCTTTTCCGACATTCCTTGCGCTGGTCGCAATTGCAAAGACTTTGCGGTACATCGTCCTTGCCGCTACCGCCATCAATCTGGGGTGACCGGGCTTGTTTCAGGAGATTGTTACCCTTCAGCAGGAGATATACGGCGTCCTGGCCGGCGAGATCCGGACCTTTGCAGGCGAGGGCGACTGGCTCGCTTTTGCAAGCTTCGTCCCATTGGGTATCGCGTTCGGCGCCGTTCATGCACTGATGCCGGGACACAGCAAATCCGTTCTTGCGCTCTATCTTGCCGGATCGCCTGCGGATATCGTGCGCGGCCTCGCGACCGCGCTGGTCCTATCCCTCACGCATGTCGGCATGGCGGTCCTCATCGTGCTCTTCGCCCTGCCGGTGGTTTCCGCCGTTCTTGGCAGTGCCGGCCGCGCGCCGCTGCTCGAGGATATCAGCCGCGGCTTTCTCGGCCTGATCGGGTTCTGGATGCTGTGGCGCGCCTTCCGGCCGCCGCGCGTGCGTCACCATGCAGCCGAAGGTATGAGCGTTGGCGTGATCGCCGGCCTCATTCCCTGTCCGCTCACTCTCTTTATCATGACATATTCGGTATCCCGCGGAGCACCTGAAGCAGGGCTCGTCTTCGCCGCCGTCATGATGGTGGGCGTGGCGACGACGCTTTGCGGCGTCGCTTGCGCAAGCATTTTTGCACGGCAAGGCATAATGAGACTTGTCGCCACGCGGCCGATCCTTGTCGAGCGGGCTATGCGATCGCTCGAAGGCTGTGCCGGCGTCACATTCCTTGCGTTGTCCCTGTTCGTGTTCATCTGACCTGGTTTGTTTCGAACAATGCCGCATGCGGCCCTGTCTTCGCGACCCGCGATGGACGTCCGCGGCGACGACAGAAGCGAGACACGAGCATGCCGGGTTGAGCGTCCGGAACGCAATACGGAAGTCGTATCAGGGCTTGGCCTCGAATATGTCCAACGAGGCATGACCGACGCGTTGCCACGGCACGCCGGAGAGAGCTTCAAATCCGCAACCATCTGCGCCAGGGCGTTTCTGGCCAACGGCGCTGAACAGAAATGGCGCACTGTCGCCGGAGCGCTTCGACAGCGCCGACATAATATGTCTCTTCCGACTCTCGGACGCGGTGACCGTCAGCACGAGGAGATTGGGAATACCCAAATGAGATCGGTGCCCGCCGGCAGCAAGCAGGTCTTCATAGATTGAAAGCTTGGCGAGAAAGGCCGACTGACCAACCCCCGTTCGGATGATGGGCATCGTTCCGCGGTCGGCTTCGAGAGCGAAAAACCGATAATACGTCGATGCGCCAACCAGATACTCCAGCCCGAAAACTGCGTCCGGAATGACCTGACCTCTACTGGGGATTCGGGTATCGCGTTGAGACAAGGATGGACAGGGAACGGACAAGCGAAGCGGAAGAACCGAGCGCCTGGTCTTTTCCGGTGCCTTGGCGAGAATTTCCGGCCAAGGAACGAAACGCACGTCCGGACGGCCGATCGTTTGCAGCTCGATAGAGGCGAGAGCCTCACAGATCATCAGCGAATGCACGAATTGCCGCCCTGCGCCGCTCGCCCCGTATGGCATATGCGGACAGGGTTCGGCGAGCTTCCCATGCGCAGCCAGCACCTCCCGGGCTCGATCGCTGTTCTCATAGGCGGCCGGCAGGTAGCGGGAATGCGCCGTCTCCCACTGCTGCTCGGGCCGGTTCAGATAGCCGCCTTCATGGTAGAGATCGCCGAGCCGTTCCTTGAAACGCGTTTCCGATGCTCCACCAACGAACGCGTGTATGAACGTCGAGCGCAGATAGCGATAACGCTCCAGTAGTTCGAAGATCGCAAGATCGCGTGGCGTGAGATCAAGTCTCTTGCCCGTCGCTTGCCTTTTCATGCGGGAGCGGCGCGGTTTTCCTGTCATGACGATCGCATAGCACTTCCCGCTTCACGGGAAAACGTGCGCCATGATCAGCCATGGTCACCTGGGTGCGCATACGGATACCTAAGAGAAGGCGATAAATATTCGATCTACAGATCGAATATCTTCATCTCTCGAAAATGTTCCGGATATTGCGACATGGCCGCAGCAACCACGCGCCAGACGCATACATAGACATCGACGAGCCGATCGTCGGTCACAATCGATCGGCCGCCATATGCGTCGCCGAGAAATGAGAGGCCGACCATCATTTGCCCCGCAACCGCCGGCGGCCTGTCGACATCGCCGCCCGCTGTGAAGGCTGTCGCATGCGACTTGTCAGCCACTACATGCTTCGCGCCGTTACAGACGCTGCGGACCAGATCAAAGGCTCCGCCGGTCACCGCGCGCAACTTTTCTTCTGGATGTTTCTCACCTGCCTGCTTCAAGTGGTCCTTGATGTGAAAAGCAACGATGCAGGCCAGATAAGCATGCCGCCGGGACCGCCGATCTTCCCGGAACTCCGCCAGCGTTGGAAGTACGATCTCGCGCATATAATCAGCCGGCGTCATGGTCTTCCTATCATCAACGTCTCACCAGTCGCTCGACGGCGCCGTGTCGATCGGAGCGGGCCGGGTTGCGGGCATCACCGGTTCGGCATCCTTCTTCGAGGTTTCCTTCTCTTCCCTCTCCCGCTCAACCTCCTCCCAATGGACGGCATAGCGCGCCCGCATCTCGTCGCGGACGGCTTCCGTCTCTTCCGCACTCATCCGCGGCAGGGCTTCGAGGTGACCAAAGGGAAAGCCGAGCGAGATCGCGCCCTGGGTCATGTTACGGATTGAGACCGCGAACTGCCCCTTGCCCTGCGCGCCGATGAACTCCGGTGTCGTTCTGAGCATGTGGGCAAGCGCGCGGGCATCCTTCTCCAAGACGCCGCCCGCAAATTTGATACTCGTATTCGCGGCAAAGCTCTCCTGCAGTTTCGGCGACAACTGCCCGATATATTGATGCGCCAGCACCATCCCGACATTGAACTTCCGCGCCTGTTCGAGGATCACTGAGACATTCTGGTCGAGATAGTCGGCACATTCGTCGACATAGACGAAGGTGGGCAGCCGGTCGCCTCTTGCGAGCGTCGCGCGCTCCTGCGCGGCCTGGGCGATGAGCGCGATGAAGAAGCGGCCGAAGATTTCAGTGCCATTCTGTTTCAGGAGGTCCTTCGCCGTATTGATCAGGATCACCTTCCCCGCATTCATCTCGCTGAAGAGGTCGAGCTTGTTTCGCGGATGCGAGAACATGCGCTCGAAAGTGCGGTTCTCGAGAATGCCCCAGAGCCGACGGACCACCTGGCGCTTCGTCTCCTCGAATTGCTTGCTCATGAATTCCGTCTCGAAAAAGGCCCGGGCCGTGCCGTCGAGCTTCTCGATATGAGCCTGATATTTTTCGTAGCCTTTGGGCTCCATCAGTTCCCGGAAGGTATGGATGGTCGCGTCCGGGATATGGAGCATCAGCCTTGTGATGTAGCGGAAGATGACGCTCTGCTTCTGGGTGAGTTCGGCCGAGAGCAGCGACCCCAGCACGAAATCGTAAAGCTCCAGAACGCCGTTGATGAGGCGCTCCCGCTCAAGAGGCTGATAGGCATTGATCCGCTCCATGCCGGCATCGAAAAGATTGAGGGCGAGCGGATATTCGATATCGGTCGGATCGATGAGACAAAGCTTGCCGGCAAGCGGCTCGCCGGCCGCGAAAATCTTCAACCCCGCGATATTGCGGATGAGGTCGCCTTGCGAGTCGATCACGACGACGCTCCCCTCGCCTTTCGCGACGCGGTCGAGATCATGCGCGATCAGATACTGGAGCGTCTGGCTCTTGCCATGGCCGGAGCCCGCCACGATCCAGTGATGCTCGAACCGGGCGCTGTCCGGAATCTCCAGGGGAATGCCCGCAGAAAAGAGCCCCTCGAAGGGTGTCTCCTTCAAATAGGCATGGACGATCTCGTCTGCGCTGCCCTCATGGCCGGACGGGTTCACGAGCTTCGGCGAGTCGTAGAACTGAGGATCATAGGGAAGGCCCGAGGCGCCGTGCTGGTTGCGCGAAAGCCGCTCCCGGAGCGGGCCAAAAAGCCCCGCCTCGACCGCGTCCTGCCGGTAGAACGGGAGGGCCAGCGCCTCAACCGCTTCGCCTGTCTTCGGCAAGGCCTCCATCAGCCGGACCGTGAAGGGCCCGGTCAGACGGCCGGCTTCGGCCGCTTCGAGAAGTTCATCACGGGTCTGGATGGCGTTCGGCGGTAACAACCGGCAGAAATCCCATAGCGCGAGCAGCAGTGTCTCATAGGCCCGCTCGATCACCTCCGGCCGGCCGAACTTCGCCGTCAAAGCCCCGATCCGGTCGCGGTAACGGGCAAGCTCGATCTCCCCTACTCCCATGGGCGGTTCCGGAATCTCGCCCGTGAAACCCTCCGCCCGATACAGCGCCTCGATGAGCGTCACCATTTCCGCGGCGATGCCAAGCGATGGATAGCGTTCGTCGAGAAGCTCGGAGAGCCGGTCCCAGACCCGGGAGCGGAAGGCCTCCGCCTCCGGAAAGCCCTTCTCCTTCTGGAGGACGAGTGCCGCCTCGTAAAGCCGCATGGCGTCCGCGCGGCCCCGCGCCAACCGGGCCGCCGGCCGGTTATAGATCGCGCTCACAAGCCAGTAACCGAGACCCGCGACCGCAATCAGGATCGCGAAGGGCGCGAGGAAGATCAGCACGAAAAGCCAGAATGTCGCGACAATCGCCCCGAGAATGACATGCTCCGGCTTCGTGAAATCGAGGCCGTGCACGCCTCAGATCTCGAAGACTTGCGGCTCGGCAAGGCTCGCGCAATTCGCGAGATAGGCCTTGAGGGTCCTGAGGCCCTCCACCAGCCGTTCCTGATAGACCTTCGCATCATGCGGGGTGTCGAACAGATACCTGTCGGGGCCTCCCGTCAGATGCCCGATCCGCAGATGCTCGTGGGGCGCCTGGGCGATGTATTGGTCGCCCTTGTGTTTGGCCGCCCGCTGCGCATCCATCTGCCGCTCGACGATAACCACCTCGCCGAGGTTCCAGCTGTTGATAATCGCCCGCTCCTCTTCCGAGAACTGGACCACCGCCGTCACCTCGACCTGCGGCACTTTCTTGATGAGACCCGATACTGCTTCCTTATGCTCGATCGACACGCGCATGGGCGCTCCCCCCTGTTTGTCCCCAGAGATCACTCGACGTCACACGATTTACGGATACTTCAAGGATCGAAGCGGAAGGAGAGGTGGAGAGTCAAGGAGATTGGGTGGCAGGGGTGGGTTATTAGGCAGGATACGGAGTAATAAGTCGGACTACGGGTAAGGGCAGACAATAAGCGCAACAGATTGAATCTGCTTGTTTATTTGGAAGAATTCCGTGGGCGGAAGGGCGATACGGTATCGCCCTCCCTATCCCCCAGCCTATCGCCCAGGTGACGAGGGCCTTCCGGTGCCCCAAAAAGATGGGGACCGGGAGCGACCCGGTCCCCAAGGACCCTTCAGAAGGAAGTGTCAGCGGTAGGTTCATGCGTCTCGCAATGCGATCCGCGCGTCCAGCCATGCCTCGACTTCCGACAGCAACCACACAACACGATTCTGGCCGAGTCTGATCCGTTTGGGGAACGCCCCGGCCGCTTCGAGCCGCGCAATATGCTGGCCGGAATACGGGATGCCACAGACAGTCTTCAGCTCCTTTTTGGATACGACCTGCTTTTGGTACTGAGCCATCGAACAACTCCCTTTGGAAAGGGAGCGTCGACGCCCCAGGTTGGCAAAGCCGCACCAGTGGGCAGGACTAGATTAGGGAGGGAGGGGGTGGGAGTCCAGGGGACGAACCGCGGTCTTTGACTAAAAGCCGATATTGAAAGGCGGCCTTCAGAGAACGCTGCAATTGGTGACCGTGTCCGCTTTGCGCCAGAAGCGGACTCTCGACCATGGCAAGCGTAACGATTGCTTTCGTTCCATGCGCTCGCTTATTTCTTCTCGATGAGATGCACTTCGACAGCGTACCCCATCAGTTGGATGCGACTCGCCGCAGCCCGCAAGCTAACCTTGCTGAAGAACGGTAGGCCGAGCTTCTTCGTGCGCTGATAGGGGTGGCGCATGATGCCGTAAATTACCTTGTAGTCTGACGCCGTTGGCTTCGAACGGCCGTCGGGCAGCAGTGTTTCGAACTTATCTTTGCCGGCCTTCTTCTGGCGCTTAATAGTTGAGTCCCGCATCGACTTACGGAAGACCTCATCACGTATGAAAGTTTCGGCCGATACCACGCCCTGGCTCCAAAGATGGCTGATCGGCGCCGAGCCGTGGCCATCCTTCAGGTGAATGAACTCCTTATTGCGCGACAGGAAATCGCAGGGCTCGATGTTCGCACCGGCCGCTCCGGTTGGTGACGCTTTGACCTTATCGAGATTGAGGAGGTCCATATCCTTATCAAGCTCGGCGATCAGCTCCTGTTCATTGCCCGCTGTGGTGGAAGCACGAAGGGGCACTGCGGCAAGAAGCGTTTGAAAGTCCTTTTCGATGTCCGCGAAAAACTTATCCTCGATGCAGTACCATTCGCCCGAGAACAGGACGTAGTTCTTCTTCTCATGAACGACTTCGTAGACGAAGCATTCGTACAGGCGCCGACGCTTCTTCTTATCGCCCTGACCGTCCATGACAACGCGTATTTCATGACTAGCCTTTAGTTCGGCCATGCTGCCAAGCTCGCCTGGTCTGCCGGCATTTAGCTCACAAATATAGTCTTCTATAGCGAGTTCGCCGTAAGGCGTCTTTGCGCCAGAGTTAAAGCCCGCACCGAAGTAACCGAAATCTCGGGATTCCTCAGGATCAATGATCTCTGGCAGCGTGATATGCAGGTCTGACTGATGGCCCGCAATTAGGCCCTGAACCTCAGCAAAGACCAGATTGTCGAGCTCTTCGCGAAGCGCCTTATCCCGCACGGGGATGATCTGGTCGATAAAGGAGTAATCCTTCTTGTAATCCGTGGCGTCAAAGAGCTTGAGCGCGAGCTTGCATTTGTCTGCAATCTCACTGGCGGAAAGCTTGCTGGTTAGCGTGAGTGCGTCTTTGCCAGCGAGCGAGTTCGCAAAACTCGTGTCCGTGGGGATCCCGCCGGCTAAGCGTAGCAAGTCATTTTGAATGTCGATGCCAAAGCCCTGAAGGTCTGATTTCCGACTCGCCTGAATGCGCTTTTGGATCGTCGTACTATCCAGCGTCGCAACGTCTAGGTTCTTTAGAGCACCCCGAGCAACTGAGTTTAGGGTAACCTTCAGTCCAAAGTTTCGCACGAAGGCATCAGGGTCCAAGGCGTGATGTCCACCGCCGAAAGCGAGCGCAAAAGTATGCGGCTTTTCGCCATCTCCATCGGGGGTAATCTCAAGAAAGAGAATGGCAGCGCAGCTCTTGTTTTCGAGCTTGAGATCACCATCAGCCGTGAACTGGTTGACAACATTAAGCCAGCCAGGTGGGGTACCGGGAGACTGCGCTGTGAAGAGGCGACCCGAGCTGGTCGCCACCTCTTTTACCTCACTGCTGTCTCTGATTGCTTGATCAATAGTTCTGTCGCCGCGCAGCAACCTCATTGACAAGGTCATGGTGCCCGGCGCACCTGCAGTCCTTGTTGATTTAGCCTTTGCCACGCGTCCCCCCGGTGGTTCTTCGGCTCTATTCTAGGCCCCCCAAGGCGGGCGGGCAAATCGATACTAATGCTCCGATTGAATACTTGAGGAACCAAAATGAGCAAAAATATCGTTCTTCTTCTAGACGGAACCTCGAACCAAATTTCGCAGGACAGGACGAACGTTCTCAGGCTCTACCAAACGATGAGGAAGGATGAGAACCAACTCGTTTATTACGATCCTGGCGTAGGAACGTTCGGCGGAGACGGGTCTTGGTTCCGTACGGGAAGAAAAGTGCGCGAAGCTTGGGGACTTGCAACCGGTATGGGACTCGACCGCAACGTCAAAGAGGCATACCGCTTCCTCGTTGAAAACTACAGTGCCGGCAAATCATCGGGCGGCGGCGAGAACGGTGGGCGTGACCGAATAATAATCTTCGGATTTAGCCGAGGCGCCTACACAGCGCGTGTCCTTGCCGGGTTCATTCACGCAGTTGGGTTAATTGAGACACATAACCTAAATCTGCTCGATTATGCCTATCGCGCATATAAAAGCGTTGACGAGAGAGATGACCACGACGCCGATAGCTTCAAGGAAGTTCGCCTCTTCGAAAGAACACTAGGCACAGACAGGCCGCCGATCAGGTTGCTGGGGCTTTTCGACACAGTCGCATCTCTCATTGAGAACGGGCGTTACGGAATACAGCTCAAGTCACATGCGTTCACGAGTCGCAACCAGAGCGTTCAGAGCGTCCTTCATGCTGTTGCGATTGACGAGCGCAGAACGATGTTCCAACCCAAGTTGTGGGAAACTGGACAGGAATTCTGGGGCAATCCGTTTAACAGCGCCGCAGCTGTGCCACAGGACGTCAAGGAGGTTTGGTTCGCCGGTGGGCATGGAGATATCGGCGGCGGATATCCGGAAAATCAGAGCGGGCTCGCCAAGGTACCATTGGCCTGGATGACCCGCGAGGCGAAGAAAAGAGATGTTCTGTTCCGGACACAGAGCGTGAACGCGGTAGTGCATGGAACACGCGACGGCGACCATCACATCGCACCGGATCCGCTCGCGGACGCCCATGAGACGCTTACCCTGGCTTGGAAACCGGTCGAAATCATCCCGCGTCGAAAACCAAAGCTCTCGAAACGATTTTCGTTTTTGGGTGTCAGCATTCCCTTAGGCGAGCGCAGGACAATACCCGAAGGGTCACTCATACACTGCTCGGTAATAGAGCGAAGAGAAGCTTTGGGCATATCGGCAAATAACATGCCTGAAGATTTCAGGATCGAAGATTGATTGGCGCTGTTGGACGCATCTTTTTATTCAATGGAACCTACAAATTTTCTTGTCACATTTGGACGCAGCCAAAGTCCAAGCGTTAAAGCTTCGTGGCCGTTGAAAAAAGTTTCGAACTCAAATATGTGCAGATCCCCATTCCGGTCAGCCAGACTTACTTCACTATTCCCCAAAAGACCGCCGCGTTGTGGACCACAGTAGCCAACTGTCAGACCAAAGAGGTCTATCTCACTAAACTGTCCGAATCTCTCGCGGAACGAAGGCGATTCCACGCAATACTTGCAGGGACTTGTGAAGTCGAAGTCGGGCTTCCTTCGACTGGGATGCGGGTGACCAGTTACCGCCGCGACCATGGGGCGCCCACCATGCGCTTGTTCTACGAACCTCCACAGGGTTGATGTTATGGTGTTGCCAAAGCCGCTACTCAACTGGCGTATGAGGTTGATGCTCGGAGGTGAGTCGATAGCTTCGGAAGCGAATCGCTCTCCCAAAAACAATAATTGGCCTCCCGCATAGTTGGCTTCGGCTTCCATGATCTCATGACAAGAAGGCCTTAGCGTTTGTTCAGTGTCGCCGAGCATCATTCCAGCGTGCCATGGAATTATGTCATGGCCGATTTCGTGCGCTTCGTTCCACCGATGCTTGAGTTTAGGTAGATCCTTATCAAGCAGAATCCGCTTTTGATCTGGTAGATACAGAGCTTTTAAGCTGAGGTTGCGCACCGCATCGCTGAGAAGCGTTGGTCGCAAGAGAACTTGTTTTCCTGCAACAGTCATGCGGGAGAACGTCTCTCTTAATAGGCTGTCGTCTGTCGTGCTGTAGTAGTCACGGGAGAGGTTAAGCAAATCTCGGACTACTCGCAGGTCTATTGGAGGCTCTGGATTTCCCAGTCCCCGCAGTATCTTAGCAACCTGACCATCAATATCAGCGATCGTACGCTGACCGAGAGCAATGTTTTTCACTTCTTCAGCTTTGTTTCCCGTTCACTAAGAACGGCAATAAAGGCCTCCAGCGCAGAATTCTCTTCATTAGTCAAATTTTGTACAGATTCTGATCGTGCTGCAAATCTTACAGCTTCCTGTCGAAAACCAGCATCATTTGCAACAGCCAATCCTGCAAGTTGCAAAAGCCGCTGTTGTGATACCTCAAAAGTCTGTGCCAACTTAAAGACTGTACGTGGTTCAGGAACATAGTGAACGTCCCCTTCAATCTCTATCAGTTCACCCGTGTCTAGGTCGGCCGCTTGTGCCAATTGTTCCAATGATAAGCCGCGACGACGGCGCATCAGTTTAACAAATCTGCCAAAGGCGATGCGGGTTTCTTCAATCACCGCAGCCTGTACATTTAGTCGACGCTCATCCGGCTCAGGATCAAATGCAAGCAAACCAGCACCAATAACGGAATCGCCCTCACGACGCGCCCGAGCCATCCACCACTCTTTGCTCCGTTCAAGTTTCATCATTCTCACTCCTCTTCGAGGAATATGCGGGCCTGATCGACGGTCATCTCGAAGTATCTCAGGTTCTGACTTGCTGGATCTTGCCCAAGGTCAGCCATCCCGATCTTGCGGTAAAAGTCATCGGCTTGCGGCAGCGAATGAAGCCCGAGCCGCCCCTTGAAGCCCTCTTCGCAACTTAGTGCAACAGCAGCCGTGACTAGCGCCGAACCAACGCCACGCAGCCGCGGCATTTTCCCTAGTTCCACGCGGTTCCAAGGCGCAACCTCAAGGTATTCCACGTAGACCAGCGGTTTCCCGACCTGGCTGGCTTCTCGACTCATTTTCGAGAGGTCCACCTGAGCCAAGCCTTGCGTCTCACCGCGAGCAACAACGCTGAACCCACGGAATGCCAACAAGCCTGCCACTCGAGCTGCTTTCTGCTCCCAATTCCAGTGCCAACTTTGGGGCCACTGCGAACGTGGCACACCTTGTCGAGCAAGTTCCCGCAGCACGTCAAACATGGCGGGTTGCCATTTCGTCTGCCAATCGTCGAGCTGCGCTTGCTCAATCGCATCGCGCAATTCAGCTTCAACGCTCTCTCCGCTTTCGACATCGAGGAGATAGATCGTCGAGACGTCGACCGTCATAAGAACATCAACTCCGCCTTTTCATTCGTCGCCTCGTTCTCGAACAAGAGCTTCTCGCCCTTTTCGACCCGAGCGTCGATCGCCTGATAAAGACGCAACGCCTGCCGGAGCACGGCAGTCTTGGATATGTCCTTTCGGATCGATAACTCCTCGAGCGCTCGCATCTCGGCGTCCGTAAGGTTCAGCGTCATCGTGCGCTTCACCGTCATCGCATCCTCCATCTTTGCTTCGATTATATAGAGAATCCAAAGCCTTAAGTCAACATTAAATAGCTTAAATTTATGTGTTGATTAGCTGTTTTTTAGCTATTATGGTCATACGGAAATCCAGACTCGTGACGGCGGCAATTGGAGATAGGTAATGGGACGGCAGCACGTTGATCATGGTGAGATTGCCGCTTTCGCACAGGACAAAGTGAACCTGCCGAAGGAAAAGGCGGACGAGTATCGGGCGCAGGCCCGGCGTCTCCGCGAGAAGCTAGAAGGCTATCTCGGTGAGCATCCGGATTTCACGCTGAAGAAGATGTTGCTCTCGGGCAGCCTCGCGAAGGGCACGGCCCTTCGCTCTCTGAACGATATAGACGTCGCCTGCTATATCAGCGGTGCAAATGCACCGAACGATGTGCAGGCTCTGCTCGACTATTTGGCAGAGAGGCTTCGCAAGGCCTTCCCCAATTTCAGTCCGGACCAAGTGCAGCCGCAGACTTACTCAGTCACAGTTTCCTTCCGGGGAACCGGGCTTGACGTGGATGTAGTGCCGATCCTCTATGATGGCGACCCGCAATGGTATGGGAATCTCGTCAGCCAAGACGACGGCTCGTTCCTAAAAACGAGCATTCCGCTTCATCTGGAGTTTGCTGGCAAACGTAAACGTGCCCAAGAGAAACACTTCGCGCAGGTGGTTCGACTCGTGAAGTTCTGGGCGAGGCGCATGAAACAGGAGCGCGATGGCTTCCGATTCAAGTCCTTCATGATCGAGATGATCCTCGCAAAGCTCTGTGACGACGGGCTGGACTTCTCGGATTATCCCGAAGCGCTTCAGCACTTCTTCACCTACATTGCCCGGACCGATTTCCGGCAGCGTATCGTGTTCAACGACTATTACCCAGCCTCGTCGGTCGGCACGTTCTCCGACACAGTGCAAATCATCGATCCCGTGAACGCCATTAACAACGTGGCGCGCCTCTACACCTCGGCGAACGCTGACGCGGTTGTCGATGCCGCTATCGACGCCGGAGACGCCATCGATGCGGCGCTTGCCGCCCCCACCAAGCAATTGACCGTCGCCTACTGGCAGAAGGTCTTCGGCTCCTCCTTCCAAGCGTGAGGTTGATCCATGTCCTACAGCTTCAGTTACACAGAAAGTTCGACCTTCACAATCACCCACGCCCGACACATGGCTGCCAAGGTCGCGACCGACCTTAAGCGCATGCAGCGTTTCTATGGCACTCCGTCTGATGCGAGCATTGCGAGCTATGAGGCCGAGGCGACCGAGATGCTCAAAGCTGGCTATCTCGAGACCGTCACCTACGGTTTCAAGAGGGATGGCAACTGGATCGAGCCGACGCTGCGCTACACCGCGCGCGATCTTGCCGGCGCGTCGGCCAATGACGACGATCCCGGTCGCGTCCGCCCCGGAGCGGATATCAGCGGCGCCACCTTCTACAGCTACATGACCTACACCTCCGCATGGTTCCAGCTGACCGAGGCCGAGCGCGCTGCCTTCGAGAGAGGACTTCCCTTCTCGCGAAGCGGAGCGCCAGAACCCGGAATCACCGGCTATCTCGCCAATGACCGCACCTATTCTTCCGGCGGTCGAGCCCTCGACCGTGCCAGTGTTCGGAGCTTCGGATGAACGCCAAACCCACCCTCGACGAACTCTTCGAGCGTCGCATCACCTATCCCGACTTCGAACCGCAGGCACGGCTTGCCCGTCTCGTGGGACTAGACGACCAGAAAAACCGCCTTGCCAAGATCCTTGGCCTTCTCGTCAATCCTGGAGGTCTCGCAGACTGGGCGCAGCGGCACCATCCCGGCGCGCAGGCGCTCCTCGACGCTGTTCTGCGCCGCCCTCCGCTGGTGGTGCTCGCCGGCGACGTGGGCTCTGGGAAGACGGAACTCGCCGAGACGATCGGCGATGCGGTGGCGCGGCAGGAAAGGATCGACATCACTCTTCTGCCCCTGAGCCTCTCGACCCGCGGCCAGGGCCGCGTCGGGGAGATGACGCAGCTCCTCTCCGCCGCCTTCGACTACGCGGTGGCCGAGGGGACCAAGCTCAAGTCCGCCTCTGGCAAGGCGCGAGGAGCAGTGATCCTTCTCGTTGATGAGGCCGACGCACTCGCCCAGTCACGTGAGGTAGCTCAGATGCACCACGAGGACAGGGCAGGTGTGAACGCGTTCATCCGCGGCATCGACCGCATCGCCAATGCCAAGCTTCCGGCCGCCGTGCTTATGTGCACAAACCGTCTAAGCGCGCTCGACCCGGCGGTGCGGCGTCGCGCGGCCGATGTGCTCAGCTTCGCTCGTCCTGACGATGAACAGCGCCGCTTCGTGCTGTCGAACCGCCTGGAGCCTATCGGTCTCGGCCGCCATCACATCGATGCTCTCGTCGCGGCCACCGGGCCGCAGCGCGGGGTGCGCGGATATGGCTTCACCTTCTCGGATATCACACAGCGGCTGCTTCCGGCAATCGTACTGGACGCATATCCCTCACGGGCGGTGGACGGAGCACGAGCCGTGGAAATCGCCCGCGGCATCATCCCGACGCCCCCGTTTCGTGACGGCGAGGTCACGGCATGAGGACTCAGTCATGACCCAGGCGGTGACCGTCCGGCGCGACGGCGACACCTTTCAGGCGCGCCTCTTCTGGCTGCACGCTGCCCGCCTGCTTGACCCCGAAAGCCCGGTTACACGTGTCGGCTTCGAGACCGGGCCGAAGAGCTTCGATGATATCTGGGTCGAGTACGATCCGGCACGTAGCGCGCTCGACCAGTATGGCGAACCGCTGCGGCGCGAGCACATGCAGTGTAAGTGGCACGTCACGCCGGACAGCTACGGCTATTCCCATCTCGTCGATCCAGAATTCATCAACGCCAATGCGCGCTCGCTCCTGCAGCGGGCGCGCGAGGCTCAACTCGCCTACGCCCCCACGGGCATCGGCGTCCGGTTCAAGCTGGTCACGAATTGGCGCCTCGACCGCAGCGATCCGCTACGCGAGATGATCGGTAATCGCTCCGGCGCAATGCGGCTGGAGCGGCTCTACGGCTCGCTGACCGACAACAGCAAGGCCGGCATGGTACGCAAGGCCTGGCGTGAGCACTTGGGCGTTGATGAAGACGAGCTTCGGCTCCTGGCACGGACGCTTGCTTTCGGCGAGGCCACCGATACCCTCGACGCTCTTCGCGATCACCTAGACATTTTGTTTGGCTTGGTCGGGTTGCGCCGGATACCCGCGAACCAGAGCGCCTTCCCCTACGATGACGTGGTCTTTCAGTGGATGGCGCAAGGACGTCTCGAGTTCGACCGCACCGGCTTCCGCACTGTCTGCGCGCGCGAGAATCTGCTCGGCCCGGCCCAGGGTGGACCGCGCGTCTATGGTGTGAAGTCATTCGAGCACGCCCTCGATCGGCTCGAGGAGCGCTGTCACGCTGTCCTCGATCTGATTCCATCCTTCGACGAACGCTACATCCGCAGCGATAGCGACTGGGCGTCCACCCTGTACCCCGCGCTCCGGTCTTTCCTTCTCGCGGCGGCTAAAGATCAGCCGCGGCTGCGACTCGCACTCGATGCACACGTCACGCTCGCCTTCGCTGCGGGTTCGATCATCAACATTAAGTCGGGCCGTCAGGTCGAACTGGAGCAGCGGAGCACGGGCCGACGCCTATGGGCAGCCGACGACACGATCTCCGATCCGAACTGGCCAGCCCTCTCCGCTGAGACTGTAGAGCTTCGCCAAGATCAGCCTGATATTGCAGTCGCACTCGGTCTAACTCATGACGTTTCGGCGGACGTGCGTCGATATTGCGACGCCAAGCTTCCCAATGTAGGACGGCTACTGATCTTGAAACCGAGCATAGGGTCCGGCGCCCAATCGGTCGCTTGCGGTCGCCATGCATTCGAGTTCGCGGATACCGCGACGAGCGCGATCCGTGCCGCAAGAGCTGATCGTGCATGCCTAACACACCTGTTCATTGCCGCGCCCAACGCATTTACTTTCTTCCTTGGTCAGCGCCAGTTAGGTCTTGGGACTGTGCGATTGTACGAGTTCGACTTCGATGGCGGACGGAACCGTTCCTATGAGCCCGCTCTCACTTTACCGTTGGCTGAAATCAGAGCCGGAGGATAGTTGCTCACTCCAGCGCATATGCGTCAGTTCTTGAGCCGTTATAACTCAACAACCTCTTGTTGCGATTTTGCTGCTCTGAAGGGACGGCCAAATTTCCAATTGTTGATTGACGGAGATGACCTATGAAGCGATTCAATGTCGCTGCTCCAACGCCACAAGGGCCGCTAGATCTGAATCAGCAAACATTCGCACTAGGTATGAATTTCCACGAAGCTGCGATACGCGCAGGCGAGACGCGTTTGGATTCTTCCGGAAAGCCGGTGGATGCGCTTTGCCCAATGATCGTTTCTTACGCCTTCGCAGCGGAGCTATACCTCAAGGCTCTCAGTCTACGTCCGATCAAGAATCATCGCTTGAATGTCCTGTTCAGTCGCCTTGACTCCGAAACTCGGCTGGCTATCGAAGTGACTTATATGACCATCTCCGGAAGGTCGTCGGCCGAACTGCAAGCTGACTTAAGAGCTTTAGCCAGTGCGTTCGTTGAATGGCGCTACATCTATGAAGGCGATGGCTTGCAAGTACATACAAATTTGCTCATTGCATTCGTTAAGTCTACTTATCGTGCCATTCGCACCTTGCGGCCGGCTTGGGAAGTTTCTCCGGATGCGCAAGAACGATTCACGGCAAACGAAGTAACGCCTAGCATGACTGTGAAGAATCTTGGAGGGGGCACGTTCCTGCACGTCGTGGACGGGACCGGTGGTGCGCTCAACACACCCGAAGCGAGATAGCCCACGCGATGAGCGAATTCCGTTGGCTGCGGAAAGGGAGCTAAGCCCCTTGGAGATGTACTGACCCGTCCGAACTTCCCGCAAAAACAGGCTTGAAGTCAAAGCACTGGCGCAGCCGAAATCCCTTGGCGCAATAAATCACGATAACCAGCTCCTACTGGACATTACCAAACAGCCGGTTTCGAGAGGGCTATCCTACCGGTCCGGACTCAAATTTGCGATAGCGACTAGTCGACGGTCGCGTCCGCCCCAAGGCGGCCAACGTATCTTATTGGCGCAAAGCCGACGCCCGGAATCTGCTGGCATGAGGCACCCCAGCGGCAGTCCGGCAGTATTGATATAGAATAGATTGAACAGAATGAGCAATTCTGTTCACTTAATAGTAATCAGGTCAACCTCTTTCTTGCGTTTTGTTGCGTTCAGAAGGTTGCCTCAAAATCATGATTTACGACAAAACAGGGCGAAGGAAGTATCTTACATTTACTGAACGCGAGGCATTCATTGAAGCCGCGCACCGGTTGAGGCCGGAAGCCGAGACTTTTTGTCTGGCGCTCGTCTATACGGGCGCACGCATATCAGAAATTCTCGCGTTAACACCGGAGCATATCGATACCGGGGCTGGGCTTATCATAATTGAAAGTCTGAAAAAACGCCGGCGCGGCGTCTTTCGCGCTGTGCCCGTGCCGACGTACTTCCTGGCACGACTTGAAGCAATCCACAGCCTTTATGATGCTCAATTAGATTCGGAGCGCCGGACCGAGCGTTTATGGCCCTGGGGGCGAACAACTGCGTGGATGCAGGTGAAACAGATCATGCGAATGATCGGAGCTAGCCCGAGTCAATCAATGCCTAAGGCGCTTCGACACACCTTCGGGATTGGCGCCACTCAGAAAAGTGTGCCTCTCAACGTCGTGCAAAAGTGGATGGGGCACTCCCGCATTTCAACTACTGCGATTTACGCCGACGCTGTTGGAGATGAAGAGCGCACCTTGGCCTCGAAAATGTGGCTTTAGAAGTTTGGAAAAGTACAGAAAATCTGTATCAAGCGTCGATGCTCAGAGAGAGAAGGCAGCCATCACATTGAATTGGATCAAAGTTTTTCTCTACAGCATACGCGGGACGAAGCTACAAAGCGCTATGCAGGGGCGAGATATTCAGTATACGGTATTGATGTCTCTAAATCACTTGACTGGAAAATGGAAGTCCTGCTGAAGTTCTCAAAGAATTCTCAATTGAAACCAAACTCCTGAACCCTGCGTTCCAATTGATGGCATTCCGGACGCAAGCCTAGTTGTCATTTCTGTAAGCGTGTTTTTATGTCATCTGTTCAACGAGCTAACCATCTGGAGCCGGAGGCGTCCTTTGGCAAATATGATAGTAGCGTTGGTTGGAATGCCGGCTGCTGGCAAGAGCACGATCGCGAACCATTTGCAATCTAGGTTTGGATACAAGTGGGTACGAACCCGTGACATTGTTCGGGATCTGGGTGCTAGCGGGAATATAGACAGCTTGCAATCAATGGGCACGTATTTGTCCACAGGAGCAGGTGCCGCTGTCTTTTGCCAAGCGTTGTTCGATCAGATCGATCCGAATTGTGTCAACGTAATTGATGCAATTCGTCCAGTTGACCATTGGCAGAAACTTCAAAAGGAGTACGGCGCCCGCGTAGTTTTGGTTGCGGTGACAGCCTCCTACGCTCTGCGTAATAAGCGGATGATTGATAGTGGTCGCGGGGAGTCATTGCAAATGCGGGACACCCATCAGGTGGAAGCGGATATTCCGGCCCTGATTGACGAGTGTTCTTTCACCCTCGTGAACTGCAACCATTTAGAATTTCGGGCTCGCCAACTTGTCAGCTTCTTAGATCATTTGGAAGCCAATTGAGTAATAGAGAAACTTGAAATGTTGATGGCTTTGCCGAGGAAATTAGAATGCCAATCACGGTTATTGTCGGCGGTCAGTATGGGAGTGAAGGAAAAGGCAAGATAGCTGCGCATCTTGCGCCGAAATTTAATCATTCAGTGCGAACCGGGGGGCCGAATGCCGGGCACACGGTGAAAAGTGAAAATGGGACTATTGTATTGCGGCATCTGCCCTGTGCCGTAGTAGTGCCAGGCGTGAAATTGTATCTGGGCGCCGGCGCAATTATTGATCTAGGAATCCTTCTTGAAGAGATCGCTTCAAACAAAGTCTCGAAGGAACGACTGTTCATTGACCCACAAGCGGTTGTGATATTGGACAAGTATTTTGGTTCGGAAGAGAGCTTGGTATCGCGGATAGGTTCTACTGGCAAAGGTGTGGGGGCGGCGGTTGCTTCAAAAGTTCTCCGCGAAGAGGATGTGTTGTTGGCGCGTGATGTTAAATCTCTAGCCCCCTACATTGACGATGTATCGACGCTGCTGCACTCGGCGTTGGAGAGGCGGGAAGAGATTTTGCTTGAAGGGACACAGGGCGTTGGGTTGAGCTTGCACCATGGGCAGTATCCTTATGTGACCAGTCGCGATGTCACCGCAGGAAGCTTATGTGGTGAAGCTGGACTAGGGCCAATCCAGGTTTCTAAAGTTGTGATGGTTGTCCGCAGCTATCCGATACGTGTAGCCGGCACATCTGGTCCATTGCGAGACGAGATTACTTGGCAAGATGTTACCGAAGAGTCGGGCTACCCAGTTCCACTTGTTGAACTTACAACAGTTACCCAGAAAGTGAGGCGAGTAGGTCGGTTTGATTCCAACTTGGTTCGTAGGGCGGCCCAGCTGACGTCGGCTACCGAGCTGGCACTTACTTTCGTCGATTACATCGACGCTGGTGCTATTGATTGCAAAGATTTTGATGGGTTACCGCAGAAAGTTAAAGACTTCGTCGACTATGTGGAACAGGAGGTTCAAGTTCCGGTAAGACTGATTGGAACCGGTGCTAGTACTTCAAGTGTTATCGAGCGTTATGAAAGCCGCTAAGATCGTCAACGTTCAAGAATTTACTGGAATGTGGTGAGGTTGCTATGTTTCGGTTTGCATTCGGAATAACCGCATTCCAAATAAGTTTGACGCCCGTATCTGTCACTTCGTGGCAAACAATGCATGGATTCTTTCGTGAATCTAAAAGGTAGGGTAACAACAGATCAAAATTAGGCACCAATTTAAGTGAGGAGCCATCACGGAGTAAGTCTAAGTGAAGCCATGCTGTGACGCCCTCATCTAACATCGCGAGTTGACGCGTTTCAGCTTCGTTTGTCTTACACCTGTAAAGAAACAGATACATCCCCAGATAGTGAAATTGCATACCCGCGATTGGCCATAGAGCAATGCCTCGAAATTGCACCCTTCTGCGAAGGGTTGTAGCTCGACCCGCCTCCTCATTTAGCTCTCGAATTGCGGCGGAAGAGGGAGATTCACCTGCTTCTATTTTCCCTCCGATAAAGTTCCAACACCCTTCGAACGGAGCCTTTGTCCGCTGAACCATCAAAAGTTCATCGTATTGATTGACGCATGCAATCAGTGTGTACGGTATATTCGCAAGTTCCGACGCAGAAGTTGGATTCTGCGTAGTACGCTCACTGAATATTTTTCGTTGAACTCCGCCACTCATATGCCGACTACCCGAACTAGTTGTTCTTCTATCATCCTGTATCCGAGAGAGCGCTTCCAGCGCGGCTCGCCAACAAGTTGTGCGTTTCCGTTTGTAGCTTCTAAAAACACTTGATAGCCAGAGCGAATACATCTGTCGGCATAACTTCGTCCAATGCATGCATGCCGACCATGACCAAAGGTCATCGGCAGACTGCTCGGAGAGTCAGTCGCCTGAATCTGGTTTGCCGCACCTATGCACGCCACCACACGTTGCCCGACCTCAATCCGGACATCTTTCCAATTCGTCTGACAACTAGCTACCCGAGCTGCGAATTGAAAAGGTGCTTGTTGATGAAATGCTAGCTCATTTGGAAGGATGTCGGCTTTGAAATCCGACCGCATCCTAATATAAATCTCCGATCCTAAGGCAGCGATTGTTGGGTGTATGCCATCTCCAATCACGTTTATTACAAGATTGAACAGCACCACCTCGTCGGAAATCTCGCCAATTTCTTGCTTTAAATTGGACAAAAGGAGGCAGGGAGTTGATCTCAAATAATTCTGTATTTCTAAAAGACTCGTCTCCGCGGCGTTCGCTTCCGCGTGCCCAGCGTTTTCCATACCAGGTAACGCAACGAGTATGGCAATACGTGGTTGCCAAAATTTACTTTCTTCGCGACTGAGCCCCAAGATTCTTGGCAATACGCGCCAAACGTATGGCTCACAAAAATCTTTGATCAACTCGAATTCTGACGTGGCCGCAAATTCTACTTTTTCAACTTCTGTTTCGGCATCCTCTCTTTTGAGGGCACGGACCACGGCGTTTCTGAAATGGCGATGTTCATCTCCGTCGGTATACATAAGCCACTGACGGAAAAACCGACCAAGGGATGGAAAGCCCATCTGTTCAACGCGATCAGCTAAGCCTGTGCGATGTGAAGATAAAGCGTCAGACTCGAGCAATCCCCTGCAATCTGATGGTTCGAAGAACCATATCTCGTCTCTATCATCTCGCTTGGACCATGGTCTTTGTTGACTGTAAACGGCGAACCGATCTTCCAGTATCCTCTCCTCTGTGAACTTGCTCATAACGACAGCTCTTGCTGAGGAGAGATGAGCACATTGGCTCGGGTAGATGCCGGCTTGATTGTTCCATCTACCTGCACAGCACCTACATGAGGTGCCCAGTGCTCTACGATATTATCGATCGCCGGTTCAACGATATGAGAATGCTCGCTCTGAATGCATGCCAGAAAGGCGACGTGACTAGTTAAGAGGGCCGCTTCCCGCATATGCGGTAATGCTACTTTCAGCCGATTCAATTGTTCCAGGACATAAGGAATTCGCTGCACACGCGGGTAGTGCTGATAAATAAGCAACGAATGGCCTGATGCCCAAAACATGGATAGTTCGTCGAAGAAAACATACTTTGACGCGTTTCGGCTTTCTTTCCGCGCGGAACTAACTTCAAGACCATTGTCTGGGTCGAGAAACACAAGTGATCCCGTCGGCAGACGGTCTAGGAGACTTTCAATGCTATGCATCCTCGCACTTGCGTTGCTCCCCCATTTGTCGAAGCAATGAACTGCATTTGGGATGAAGTTCAGTTCATCGACCAGATCGAGTCTTCGTTCTCCGACGTCGAGTCGCTCGACGAGAATGTCAAAGATTTCCGGATCATATCGACGCCACTCTTTTGCTGATTTCAAATAGCGTGTTCGAGAACCATCAGACGAACCGTCGTCGTCTGTTAACGTCCAGTGTATACCTAGCTTCGCTCCAAACTTGGAAAATGATCGGAGAATACCGTATTTGATGTAATCGGTCTGATCTCCGAAGTATTGATTCTTCATAGCTTCTATTATCTCTGAGTTCTGATTCGACCTTATTGCTTTTTCGTCGGCTCTAGGCGATCCAACCGTCTTGCCACGACACTTGCAACCGGGAAACTCGGAAACTCTCTATACTCACAGAAACGAGTAAGAACGGTGCCTCCGTCCACGAGTTTAACGTTCAACCCCCTTGGGAATCGCAAAGAATAGCTTACCACAATACATATGATTTGCCCGTCACCGCGGTATGACCAACCTCGTTGGTCCAGTCTGGCAACATCGTGTATCGGAATCTCTGACTGGGATTTCCCTACCCAACCTAGTAAATGCCGACTACCGTCGCGTCTTGCGTTTAAGAGTGCTCGGACCTGGCGAGTCGGCGTTCCCGTTGAACAGAATTGCTCATTCTGTTCAGCGGGGGGATTTCGATGCGTGGATGGGTGGGCACCTGTGGGGATTCCGACACAGTTCGGGCCGGTGAAGCTGAAGAATACCGGACAAGGGGAAGGCCGCTTCCCTCTCTTGTGATCGCGGCTGCAACTGGCCTCCTTCTCAGCGGATGCGCGGCAGCGTTGATCCCCATGACCGTCGGGATGGCAGCCGTTAGCGGCTTCCAGGGATACAAGACCTTCCAGACAACCACGGGTGGCACCGCCCAAGTGGCGTTCGACACGGGCGGGGCCACGACGCCCCTCACACCGGAGGTTCGTCGGATTGCGGTCTGGCAGAATGGCGGCCGTGAGATACGGCTGACGGAACGGCTGCTCGCGACCGGCCGCTTCGATGTGCTCTCGCCGAACGCAACCGCCGAGGCGCTCAGCAAGACGGGAAGACAACCTGTCGCCGGCCTTATGACCGCCCAGGAGCAGTCGGCGTTCTACGGCTCGATCTGCAAGGCGACCAAGGCCGATCTCGTCCTCTTTGCCGCCGATCAGGGGATCAACTTCAACAAGAACATGTGGTCGTTCGAGCGGGCCAACAACACGCGGGTTGCCGACCTCTCTGCCTTCTCCTGCAAGACGAACAGCATCACCTGGACGGAGCGCATGAACGTCAAGGTGGAGGTCGCCGGGAGCGCTCCTCCCGAAGGCGAAATCGCCCGGATCGCGGGCGATGCCTGGGCGGACCGCCTGCTCGGCAACGTTCCCGCCGCGAGCAAGGCTTAGAAGAACATCCGCTTGAAGTGAGCAATCGGCAACAAGACGAGACTCCCGCATGAACACGATGCTGAAAGTGGCGCTGCCGCTTCTCCTGATTTCCGCCGGTTCCGTTGTCTGGGGTGTGCAGTACCGGACGGAGCGCCCGATGGCGACGATGAATGCCTTCTTCGGCAAGGTCGATCAGACGTATGTCCTTGCCGGATGGGTCGCCGGTCTCGGGGCTCTGGCCTTCCTGGTGGGGATCGCATTTCTGGTTGCTGGTCTGGTGCAGGCGAGCCGCGCCACACCACCGCCAGGCGACGGCTCTTCCGCATGAGCCGGGAGAAGCTTTCCCAATTCAACGGAGCGATATCGCCATGCCGGACCAAGGACGTCTGAACTTCAAAGCATTCCGGATTGCCTTGCTTGTGGCGTTTACGGGCATCGCCGGCGCTTGCGACAGCCCGAGCGCGTCGGCGGCGGAAAGCTGTCCGAAACGGCCACCAGACGAGAACGTCCTCAAGGCGCTGAGCGAGGCGCGGGCGGCAACGACCACCAAGACACCGGCTAAAATCATCTGGGGTATGACGAGGGAGACCTGCTCCAAATACATGGTCCTCTACGGCGACGGCAAACACATGCAGGCGCCGGCGCAGCTTCTTGCATTCGACGATGGCCGCTGGGGCGTATTCATCACCTTTGGCATGGGCGGCTCCTCACTCGCCTATGTGGAAACCAAATCGAGCGCCAATCGGCCGCTCCCGACAGCGCCCGCAGGCAAGGACACGGTCTATTCGCCGCGCAAGGAGACCAACTAGGAACAAAGAACACCCCGCCGGTTGGCGGGGTGTTTGCTTCTGCGGAGGGTCAATATTCCTCGGCAAGCATGATGGTGAGGACGCGGGTCGTGACGTCGGGGTCGCTCGGATCGGGCGAGCCTGCCTCCATCGTCCGGTCGTAATAGTCGATCTTCCAGAAGACGAGCGTACCGTCGACCTTCACCGACCCGAAATCGTGCTCACCATGCGGGTCATTGTCCGGCGTGAACGTATCGAACGCCTCGACCGCCGTGAACACCTTCCGGACGAGGTCTTCAGGCAGGGCGAGGACTCCTTGCGTGATCAGCACCCTGCCGTCCCGGCCTTGTCGTCTCAGATCGTCATTCAGCCGGCGAATGACCAGCACATCTTCGCGTGAAGACATGGGATGTTCCTTCTCTGTCGGCTGGGTCCCAGGATTGAGGCCCAGCCGCCAAAGGCGGATCGCCTGTTGGCCGGATCGCTCATGGCGGCTCCTCTGCGCCGGCGAGCGTGTAGTAGGTGATCGCGAGCGCCGCCGCCTGGAAGAGCCCCATGCGGGGATGCTCGGGGTCCCAGAGCCTGCGCCGCGCCGGCAGCATGTGCCGGAGTGCATCGACATGAAGTGCCACCGCCTGCGCGATCTCATGGCGCGTTTTTGCGCCGACGGTCTTGAAACAGGCGCTGACGGCCGCGCGCGGGTAGACGCGAACCTCTATCCCTCGATGCGCGGCGAAGCGAAGCATGGCGCGGCAAAGCCGCTTGATCCGTGCGCCGCGCCGTGCGGGTTTGTGCTCGAAGTCTTCGAGGATGAGGACGGAAGGGCTGTAGCGTTCGAGAAGCTTGCCGATGCGAGCCAGCGCTCGCCGGTTCTTGTCTTCCTTGTAGTTCGAAACGTCGACGACGCCCCAAGTGGCGATAGCACCGGGCGCCTCGAAGAGCACCCAGCCGAACCCTCTTGAGGTAGGATGAATAGCGATGACGAGCCCGCGACGCGGGCTGATTGTGGTTCTCATACATAATCGGTGTCGCCTTTCGCCCGCTCGATGATGAGCGAGAGCAGGGCGAGTTTTTCTCGTGACTTTGCGTCGGTCTTCCCTTCAAGCGTCTCGTAAAGCGCTTTCGCCTGCCGCATGACAGTGTCCTCAGCCTCTCGGTAGAGCGCCGGGAAGAGGTCTTGCGGTGTCACGCCGAAGATCAGTTCGAGTTGAAGTGCGGTTGAAAGGGTCGGCGCGCGCTGCAGCGCTTCCCAACGCGATACTGCGCTTGGCGAGCACTGATCGAGCAACGAGGCAAGCTCCGGCTGGGACAGTCCCCAGCGCCGGCGATGCGTTGCGAGATAGCAATGAAGAAAAGGCGACATGGATAAAGATGCATCTCAGCGGCCAGGACAGTCGCTTTGCATCTTCACCCGGAGGGTCGGTCGTCAGTAGACGTGAAAAATTGTCATTCGGTCACAACTTGCAGCGCCGATGCTCCCGCATTGTAACGGAGACATGAAGAAATCCGGCTGTGTATTACGGTGTTGTCCCCAATCTCTCCACACCGAAGCGCTTCGCGAGTACATCGATCTTCGGCAGTTCGGATGCAGCCACGACATAGACGCCCCGGCTCTTCTGCGTCTGAAGCCGCAGTCGCTTCCTGAGCACCGTGCCGATCGCCTTGTTGGAGAGGAAGCGGTTGTAGTCGCTCGCGTGGCGCGCATTGAATCCGTCGGCGATCTCGCGCAGCGGCACCGATGCTCCGTCGCTCTTCCGGAACGCCTCGATCGTCACCTGCAGTACCTGGGCGGCAAGGGTCTGGCTTCGTTCGCTGATGAGGTCCGCCTGTTGCCGGATGAGGGCATCGGTCATCTCGGTCCGAAGGGCGGGGCTGTCGACAAGGCTCAGAAGCGAAAGCGCCATCTGGTTGAGGCGCGGCTCGATCTCCGGCGTGACCACACTCGGATCGGTCGCGACCGCGAACCGGTTTACCAGCCGGAAATGCAGCAGCTTGTTGCGGAGCTCCAAGGCTTCCCTCTTCAGACTGTCGGGAAGATGGATCGGGATACCGGCGCGGAGCGGTCGTTGGCCGGTCTCCTCCGTAAGGAACCGGCTCTCAAGCGCCCGGTCCTCGAAGGACTCCCGCATGCCGATGATCTTCGGTCCATAGACATGGAAGGCATGCGGATTGAACTCCTTGGCGCGGGTGACGACCGTACGCAAGACCGGAAGCCCGCGGGCGTTGCCGTTGTTGAGAATCTTCACGATATCGGCCTTTGCGTCCGAGAACCGCAAATCCGCCTCGTCGAAGACGAGCGTGCCGCCGAACGTATCGAGCGTGTGGAAGATCGGCGAGATGGTGGAGGCGCCGCTGGCGAAGAAGGGCTTGTAGCAAATCGAGCCGATGGTCATGAGACCCCGGGTCTTGCCGGTTCCGTAATCGCCCCGGAATCTGAGATAGGGCAACTCGTTGAAAGCGTCATGGACCCAGGTCAGGAGCACATAGTAAGTCGCGTACTTCTCGAATTGTGGCGAGAGGTCCGCATAGCGGTGGATGAAGGCCGCGATCTCTTCGAGGAGCCGTTCCTTGCTGCCATAGTCGGAGACGGTCGAGGGCAGCAGGACGCATTCGTTCGCGATCAGGTTGTTTGATGGCGAATACGGAACCAGCCGCTCGCCAGTCTCGATGCGAACTTCCTGCTCTATGTTCCAGAGCCCGTTGTGGCGGGAGACGACGAGGGCGGTCTTGCGTTCCTCGGCGCTGTAGAGCAGCTCGACGATCGTACCGTCCGCACAGATACGGGAAATCGCTGGGACACCGCGCTCGGTGTTCTTCTTGTTCGATGCTTCGCCGGTAAATTGAGACATGACGCGAAGCATACGGCCGGTCTGCTCAACGCTTAAGACGTGAAAACTTGCGCCTTCGGCAACATCTCGCACCTCGTCGCCGAAGGCCTCCGGACCGATACTGGTGCGATGACGTCAAACGAACGCATCCGAAAACCCGGCGATCTCATCATCGACCGCTACATGCCGAATGCGACGGAAGCCGAGCGCGAGGAAGCGCGTGAGAACCTTCGTGCATATCTCGCGGTCGCGATGCGCATTGCGGCGCGGCTCGAGTGGGAAGAGCGCGAACAGGGACAAGCGACTCGCGCGAATCCCGACTCCGCGGTAGATTCAGGCCATACCCCGTCCATATGAAGCGCTTTTATGCCTACATCCGTGTCTCGACCGTGAAGCAGGGTGAGCACGGTATATCGCTGCAGGAACAGCGCAGCGCCATTGAGGTTTATGCGCAACGCCATGAGCTCGCCATCGTCGAATGGTTTGAGGAAATGGAAACCGCCGCCAAGCGCGGCCGGCCGATGTTCTCGAAAATGCTTGGTCAGCTCAGGCGTGGCCAGGTCGACGGCGTCATCATCCACAAGATCGATCGCAGCGCCCGCAACCTCAAGGACTGGTCGGATATCGGTGAGCTGATCGACCGGGGCATCGATGTGCGCTTCGCGCATGAGAGCCTTGATATGCAATCCCGCGGCGGTCGGCTCACGGCCGACATCCAGGCGGTGATCGCTGCCGACTATATCCGCAACCTCCGCGACGAGGTGAAGAAGGGCTTTTATGGCCGTCTCAAGCAGGGTCTCTATCCCCTGCCGGCACCTTTGGGCTATCTCGATCAAGGCAAAGCCAAAGCAAAGATACCCGATCCTATCCGGGCCCCGCTCATACAGCAGGCCTTCGAACTTTATGCAACCGGGTCCTATACCGTCGAGGCATTGGCTGCCGAGCTCACCCGTCGCGGTTTGCGGACGCGGGACGACGAACCGATCAGCGCATCGGCGCTGTTCAAGATACTTCACCGGCCCTTTTATGCGGGCTTGATACGCATCGAGCGGACGGGCGAGACGTTTCAGGGCATACATGAACCGATCGTGCCCATGGCGCTCTATCGGCGCGTGCAAGATGTCTTTGACGGACGATCCTTCGCTCGTGTGCAGAAACACGAGTTCCTGCTTCGCCGGCTGATCCTCTGCCGGGGCTGCGACCGGATTCTGGTCGGTGAGCGCCAGAAAGGAAATGTCTACTATCGATGCCATCGTTGTCCCGGAACGTCGCTCCGCGAATGTCATTTCGATGAGATGCTGCGCCGGACATTCAACCTGTTGCGCTTCAGCGACGAGGAGGTGGGGGACTTGGGGGACGAAGCTGGCAAGCTGCGGGAAGACACACTTCAGTCCGATACAGAGAGGAAGAAGGCCCTTATGCTCGCTCAACATAAAATCGACGAACGCTTGACGCGTTTGACCGATGCGCTTCTCGATGGACTGGTCGACAAGGACGCTTATGAGATACGCAGAGGACAGCTCCTGAGCGATCGGATCGAGATCGTCGAGGAGATAAACCGTGTCGGGCAACCGGCTACAATAGAGGACCACCTGTCGAAATTGCTCGAACTCACACAAACGGCTTATTTGCTCTACGAAACCGGATCGCCAGACGAAAAACGCGACTTGATAAAATCGGTGAGTTCGAACCTTACGCTACAGGTAAAATACCCAGCAATTGCGCTGCGTTCTCCGTATCAGGAGGTCATAAATTGGCGTTTGTTATACGAGGGTGAACCGTCTCGAGAGCGAGCTCGAACTTTTTTGAAAAAACTGGCGGAAATACTGAGACGGGGTGAGTGAGGTGGTTTGAAACAAAGTCCACTAAGTCCCCCAAGTCCTCAACGTCTCCACTCACCTCATTCATCGCAAGAAACAGGAGACCCGCACTTTCGATGCGGGTCTTTCTTCATTTACGAATCTCATTCTTGTGAGAAGAAGCGCTGTACAGCGTTTGCACTGTTCCTTCTGAACCGCGCAACAACCGCTGCTTTGGCGTCAACCGCGTTGTCGACGCTCTGATGAGATCTTCTTCTGTCAAAGGTCAGTATCCTCCCTGTCAGAGAATCTTCTGCCAGTATTTCTCTGGCGATAGCTCTCATTTTATCGTCAAAACCTTCTGGGATGTCGATGGACATTGATACCTCCGGTGACTGTGTCTTTGTTCTGTGTACAGAATACCACAGAGCGTGAAAACCTGGCGGGGCACCCGTTGTCAGCAGTTTAAGTTAAAAAAATATCTGTGGTTCAAAACAAAGTCCCCAAGTCCACGTCAGATAACCACTATCAAGAGCGGGACTTGTGTTTTATAGCAAAGGATCGACATAGAGCCGATCCTTTGAAAATCATCTAACGTTCAGACGATTCCTTCGTTGTTGATAGACCGAGTGCCTTTTCCGCAGCTCGGAAAAATCCTTCCCCATTTTTCTGAGCAAACTCCACTGAGCTTCCTTGCGACTCGGCATTTTCGAAGTTCGGGAGACGCCAACGGCTAACTTTTTGCACAGCAGGCGTCGCACGGAGTCTTTCAGCGCTCAGGGGTTTCTTTTGTTTCCCGTTCATAATCAGTCTCCAAAATGAGATTCACCCACTAAATACTATACCAGACAGACTTGGAGACAGTTCGATCCCTGCTGGGTCTCTTACACGTTTTCTCCACTCTTAGAGATTTGTGTATCAAAAAGACGGCTCAGTTGAGCCGTCTTTTTGATTAGACAACCTTTTTTAGGACTGTCTAGGTATGTGAACCGTCTCGAGAGCGAGCTCGAACTTTTTTGAAAAAACTGGCGGAAATGCTTAGGGGCGATAAGTGAGATGGTTTGAAACAAAGTCCCCTAAGTCCTCAAGTCTCCGCTATTTGCAAGACTCTTCGCAACCCCCGGAACCTCCGCACATAGCTCAGCATTTGCCCTTGCCCAAAGATTGCGAAGCAGAATCTCAGGAACGAACTCGTCGTATTTTGCTGCGATCAGATTTCCCACAAAGGCTCCAATATCCTCGGAGCTCAACGGCTCCATTGAGGCCATTCGCTCAAGTATACCCTTAACCTCAGCCGGCGTGGCGTCTGTGACTGTGACGCCCAAATCGTGGACCTCGCACGCCAATCCCGCTGAAGTCATTGCCGCAGCAAAAACAGCGTTAAATCCCGTACCGCGCCATGTTAGTATGTGTGTATCTCCGCTCGCCTCTATCAACCGCGTACGCTGCAGCGACAATGATTGGAAGGCCGTACGGCCCTCGGCAAGTAACTCCCTAGCACGGACATCCAGATAAGTGGGAGTGTCAGTATCTTGATATACCAATCTCATTTCAGCGACTAAACGGTCGTGAACAGGTTCGATCGATAAGCGATCGAATTTTGGAATGCGCCCTGATCTATGTGGGACAACAGAGAGAACTTTGGCTCGATCATCAATCGCTTCGACTCGCCACCGTCGCCCAGCAAATCCAAGCAATGTTCCGACGCCAACTATATTCGAGAGCGGAATTGTGCCGAGTGTCCTGCCGCCCGACGTTAGGCGCCATTCTTGGTCGCTCTCGAAGATAGCATAGAATTCGCGTCCATTCGTCAGTTGTTCACCGACCTCTCCGAGCATGACAGTTCCATCGGGCGCTTGTTCGATCAAACGAGCCTCCGTAGAAGCCATACATCGCAACAACAGAATATAATCAGCCTTCCCAATTTCGGATAAAGGACCACCACCGCAGATGGTCTTGTAGAGCCTCTCGATCCGCTCACCGCCGCGCTCCGCAACTATCGAGAGCGTTTGGTGCAAAACAACAGTAGCTATCGACGGATTGAGTCCCGGCGGCTCGACAAACCTTTGAACCAAGAGCCTGATCGCCCCAACCGAACGCACCACTTCCATCCGAAGACGGTCAAGCGGATCCGAATCATCCGACAAGTGCTTCTCTCGTAGGTATATGCGGAGCACCGCGGGTGTGCCGCGTCTTCGACCACTTCGTCCCAGGCGCTGCCTGAGCGATGCTAGAGATCTCGGCCCCCCGATCTGCGCAACCGATCTTACTGAACCGATATCAATTCCGAGCTCCAATGTTGTTGTGGCTACAGCGGTAGTCGGCACATCCCCTTGCTTGAGCCGAAGCTCAAGCTCCTCGCGGAGCTCCTTGGACAGACTGCCATGGTGAGGAAAGAACTCATTTGGCAGATTGGCTCGTTCGCTACGACGTCTCAAACGATCCGCAACGGCCTCTACCCGTCGACGAGACCCGGCAAAGAGTAGATTGTTGTTGCCTCGCAGTACTTCGAAAACGTGGTCGGTGATCAGATCAAGCGCTTTGCGTTCACCATCATCCGCTTCGAGATCATCTGCGTCCTCGGAATCTGGCGGCTCAACATATCCCCGAATTTGAAGTCTGAGTTCCGGTGACTCAGTTGATGACTCTATACACAGAACATTATCGATCGCACTTGGGTTCATCCACGCAGCCGCCATAGGAAGATCACCGATCGTTGCTGAAAGCCCCACGCGTCGCGGCCGACGAACGGACACTCCGTCGATACGTCTCAGGAGAGAGGCAAGATGCAGTCCCCTCGGCCCCTGAAGGAAGCTGTGAAACTCATCGATCACAACGAAGTCAAGAGCACCGAACAAAAGTCTGGCTGCGGTTGGGCGTCGTACAAACAGCGCTTCAATTGACTCTGGGGTGATGAGCGCTATTCCCTGCGGGCTTCGCAACATACGTGCCTTGTCCGCTTGCGGTGCGTCACCATGCCATCGGACAACGTTGATCTCCATCCTTTCGCAAAGAAGGTCGAGGCGGCGAAATTGATCGTTGATCAAGGCTTTGAGCGGACTGATGTACAGAACTGACAGACCGGCCTCTGACCGGCCCGCTATTCGCGTAAGAACTGGAAGAAAAGCAGCCTCTGTCTTCCCCGCTGCTGTAGCAGCCGAAATTAGAATATCTTTGTCGCTGTCCAGAATTGCTGAAATAGCCTGACTCTGAACATCTCTCAGATCATCCCACTTCTGCTCCCATATCCAGCGTTGGATCTGAGGATGCAGCCTTTCGAAAACGCCCGAATTTTCAGAGGCGGATGGAGTCAAGGTCACCGTCTCCGTCTTCCCTATCCTCAGGCATATCAGTCGGATCTTCATGATCCGGGGCAACATCGATGCCGCCAAGTAGCTCTCGCCAATCTGTCCCCGGGTTTTGCTCCAGAACCGCAAGAAGTTGTACAAAAGCTTTAATGGTGCTTCGCGGAGTTCTGAAGTAGGCCTCCCCGATGCTTTTGTTGCAATGATTCATGAAGGCTGGCAACGCTTCATCAGGCACAAGATGCTGCTCCGGATCACCATGAGCAAATACGTTCCGGATATTTGAAAGCAACACGAGAAGATCTTCCGGCGTAAGACTCTGGAGGCGGAGAACGGGACCAGAAAGATCAACCAA
This sequence comes from Parvibaculum sp., assembly GCA_040216885.1. Lineage (GTDB taxonomy): Bacteria > Pseudomonadota > Alphaproteobacteria > Parvibaculales > Parvibaculaceae > Parvibaculum. The sequence continues at coordinate 63,828 of JAVJOG010000025.1, read as the reverse complement.
GCCGTTAGTAGCAAACGCGTTCTCGGCAAGCCGGGACTGCAAAGCTTGATAACTATAGAGCCCCCTTCGAGGATCCATCATGAACTCCGGCGTTCCTCCGAACATGAATCCGATTCCACTTACGTTGCCTTGTAATACGTCGTTCAAGATTCGTAGTATTTGCTCAAAATTCTGACTTCGTGCTTGTGAGCTCTGCAGCTTGTACAGATTTACCATCTCATCAAAAACGACGAGCATGCCGGCATAACCCGCGAGTTGTGTAAAGGCGGAGAGCAGCTTCAACCCGTCGTAAACACTGTCATCATCAATAATTGTACGCACACCAAGCGCTTGCCGCGCCTCGGTTTTTGTTGTGAACTCCCCACGCAACCATCTCAGCGCCGCAATCTTGGTAAGTTCGTCACCTTCGTTGCTGCCCCGCCAGTAGGCTTTCAGAACCGTCGTGAAATCGTGTCCGCCGGTGTATTCGACAAGCCGAGAAAGACGTTCGTCGATAACTTGCTCTACCGGCGCCCCTGAGCGCTCACTCTCCCTGACGCTTTCGGTGACAAACCGCTCGACCACACTGGGCAATGCACCACCGTCCGGCTTGTTGCGTGTCGCCATGTTGCGTACAGCCTCGGCATAGAGACCACGTGCTTGCCCCCCAGTAGCGTGAATCCGGCGATCTGGTGCGAGATCGGCATGAATAGTTACGCAACGGCGTTCCAGCGCAATTAGACGAACAAGATTCAGAAAGAAAGTCTTCCCTGCGCCATATTCACCTATAACGAAGCGGGCCGCTGACCCCTCGTCCGAGATTCGGTCAATATCTTTAACTAGGGCAGCAATCTCCGCGGCGCGCCCAACTTGGATATGTTGAAGGCCGGTGCGAGGAACGACGCCCGCGGACAATGCTTGAAGTATAGTATCGCGGTCGCGCGCTCGGATAGTGCTTTTCATTCAACCACCTCCAACTTTTGAAGCTCCGGACGGAGGTGGGTGGCGACTTCAATGTCGTCATCCCCCTCAAGGACTGGCTCGCCAAAGACTTCAAAACCCCAATCGTTGATTGTTTCAAGTGCTCCGTCAGGCAGCAATGTAAGCATACGGGATTCGTCTTCGAAGATCGCGCGTGTCATCCGCACGGCGGAAACAATCTTTGCGAGAAGCTCGCCATGCGCGGCATCGAGACCGTCATAGATGCAAGCTGATTTTCCCGTCGGCGAAACCGGAGCATTCGATACGATCGGCTCTTCTTCGACGAAGATGTCCGCAAGCAGACTGGAAACAGTCGAGGTTTCGTTTTGAATACGAGCAAGACGAGCCGGGTCGATCTGAACGCCGGTCCGTTCTAATGGCGGCTGTGGAACCGGAGTTCCAGGAGTATATTGCTCCGGGAGAATTTTCACGGGTTCGTCAATGCTCACATCGCCCCTATGGAGCGCGGCATACACGTCCTCCTGTGGAAGCTTCAGAGCCTTGTACAGCTTCTCGAGAAATTTGACTTCCGCGGCGCTGATATGCCCGTCGGCGAGCACAGCCGAGAACGCCGACTGAACCACGCGACGCCTGTCAGATTCTGGCAGGCTTGATAGCCTTCTCATCGCTCCGTGTTGACGGGGCATATCAGCAAGCAGAGAAAGTACATGCGCGTGAAGCCGCATTCGTTCCCTTGGATTTAGGCCTTCCATCGCCTCCAATTCGGTCATGATGCTTTTGAGTTCAGCACCGACGACCTCGCCATCAGAGGCAGCAGCCAAAGCCGAAATTTCCATCATCGTCCGCGACGCTTGATACTCTGCTCTGTCTGTATCGACAGGGGCGCCGTTCGCGCTACGAAAGAGCGTTACAGTGCCATCGAGACTCAAGGAGGTCGGCCCGTATCGGCGGTCAGGTTCGTACGCAATGTCGAGCTTATCGAGTATGGAACCGATTTGGTTGGCGCTGGCTGCGGGAATTTTCCCTGATTCAGGACAGTCCATGCTGAGGGTGCTCAGCAACTTCCGTGTCTGCATAGTTGCGAATTGTTCCAGACCTAGGAGCGCATCAATGTGTGAGCGGATGACCCTTACCGGAGACGAGTCCGAAGTGTCCAAAATTTCGCGAGGAAGTAGCGCAACTGCTTCGACATTGCCACGAACGTCCGGCCTTCGGCCAAGAAGCCTGCTATATGCGTCGAGTTCATCGGTACAGGCATTTGCGAGTTCGCGAAGTCCATCCAGCGGCGCGTTAATTGCCGCAATGTCGGGTATGCTTCCGTCCGACACTGAAAACTTTACCTGAAATGTGCCACTCGCCGAATGGTAGTCAGCTTTGAGTGTTTTCTTGGGCACTCTTACCTTCAACCCATTTGGATAGCGTTCTGAGAATCGAACCCGCCACAACACGCAGAATTCATCGAAGCACCTCACACCGGGAGTGCGTAAGTATGTGTCCGGTAGTGAAAGTACCCAGAGAAGCGCTTCGTCGGCGGTGAACGGACTTTTGTTCGCAAGCCGATGTCCGAGATGAAATCGGACTGCGAGCGGTATCTCGTATCCGGCATGCATGGACGGCGAAAGAATGGGGGGATTGTCGATGTCACCGCTGATTACCGATATCGCATCAAGACACTTGCGCGCATAACCTTGAAAGGAGTGATTTGAGTTATAGAGCGCCAACAGACGCTCTATTTCATCACGGACTATCGGCGCCTCGTCTGTTGCTTGATCGACAAAGAGCCGCCGTTCTAGGCCGTAGAAAAACAAAAATACGTAACCGATGCCAATATCCGGATCACTTCGACCACCAGCAAGCCAGTCAAGATATGAGCGTCGGGCCTCGGGTCTGATATCCGAGTAGGATGGCCAGTATGGCATCGTGACGCCGGATTTGTCGGAAGTGCTGCGTGACACCGGAAGCGTGGGATCGACCAAGCAGTTCTCGGTTCTACCGTAGTTGCCAGAAAGATCGCCGCCCACATAGATCATCCCGGACGCGATACTAGTCCCCTGTATTGTTACGGATCTCCCTGCAGGAATCCATTCGGTAGGCGTTCGCTTGGCCGCTTTGGAGCTCATCCCCGTTCTAGTAGCGGTTTGGTGCAGCGATTTTGCCGGTATAGCCGACTGCCGGTTGATCGATTTGGCTGAAGTCCGTGATCTCGGCTTCGTTGCACCTTTTCGAACAGCCCAAACAATCAGCCAAAAGACGGCACCTACGATTAGCCACTCCATTTTGTCCCCAGCGTGCCACTTATCCCCCTTTAAGTTGACATACTGCCGAACTCTTTGCATCCCGAAGAAAAGGACCGGGATTCCTCCCGGTCCTTAGTAGTTTTTATTCCGCCGCCACATCGGCGACGGGTTCTGTTTTGGTTTCCTCCACCTCGCTCCGAAGCGGCACCGGCAACCACCGCTTGTCTTTGACAAGCTCTTCCGCACGTGCCGCCATGTCGGCCTTCTTTAGCTCCGTGAGGTACTTCGCAGTTGAAGCCGATGTCGCCTCGCCGACAGCTTCGATGATCTGACCTTTTGTCAGATGATCGAAGAAGTGTACCCGTGTCGGCTGCCACCACTCGGTCATGTCGAGGGCAAGAGCCGTTGCGAGGTCTTTTGCCTCGATCATGCGCCGGCCGGGGTTCTCGTTCTTCCGATGCACGGCGTCGAGCGTCAGCGCGACGCAATAGGCGAGAAGATCGAGCAACACGTCCTGCTCGGCTTCCAGAAGCCAGGGCCAGAACTGGTCCGCCTCCGGCAGCCTCTCGCACCATTGCGTATGGCGCGTGAGCAAAGCGGCCGCCGCCGGGCTCTCCCCCACCGTCTTCGAGAAGCTCCCGAGATCGATGAAAGAGGGCTGGAGGTGGAGACAAGGCGAGGCTTGGCGTTCGAAGAAGAGAGGCTTCGCCAGCCGGTAGACGAGGGCGGCAAGGGCCACCTTCGGGCTCCCTGCCAGCATCTCCCGGAGCGCCGCGGTGCGATGCGCCGAGAGGTCGGTCAGCAGCGTGTCGGAATAGCCTTCGGGGCGTCCATTACCCTTCTCCTTTCGCTCGGCGGGTCGTGCGGGTTCCCCTTCTTCGTCGTCCGCCTCCTCGCGTTTCCGGTCTTCCGGACGGACGAGCCCCGGATTCACCTCAAGCTCGCCGTCGGGGGTTAGGCTCAGGATGACGCCGGCACTCTTCCGGTCCTCATCGGACCATTGGAGATGCCGCTCTTCGAGCGCGTCCATCTCCTCAACGACCCTGTCGAGTTCGGCGGACATGGCTTCGTCTTCCTGGTCTTCAAGCGCCGCGACGAGTTCGTCGTAGCGTTCGGAGAGGGCGAGGAGCCGGGTCTCATCCTCTTCCGACAGGGCGATCTCGCCGGCCTTGACGCGGCCGAACTTCGCGAGCGCACCATAGTCGGTCTCGGGCATGACCTCGACCCAGGACCAGCCTTCGGCCCGGACCTTCGCGGCCTCGATGTCGAGTTTCTCGGCCACGAGCCGGCCGAGAAGCTGGCTGTCCGCGAAATAACCTTCGGATTCCGGCTGGAAGAGGTCCCGGATCACCGTGCCACCCGCCGCTTCATAGGCTTCGACGCCGATGAAGAGCGCCCGACGGTCCCCACCCTCGACAAGGGCGCTGGTGAGGTGCCGCCGGATCGCCTGGGGCGAGCGATGGCCATGGGGCGTGTCGAACCAGAAGGCTTCCTGGGCCGCATGGTCGTCGGTGATCGCGAAGGCCATCAACTGGTCGAGCGTCAGCTCTTCCGCCCGATAGGCCGCCATCAGACGGGGCGAAACGGCGCCGAGCTTCAGCCGCTGGATGACGACTTTCGTCGGCAGTCCGAAGCGGGCCGCGATCTCTTCGGCCGCGAGTCCCTCCTTCTGCAGTTTCGCGAAGGCGTCGAACTGATCGGCCGGATGCAGTGGCGCCCGGACGATATTCTCGGCAAGCGAGATTTCGACATAGTTCGCGACCGCTGTCTCGCCGAGGACGCGGCACGGGACCGGATAGTCCATCGCGATCTTGTGCCGCTTGGCGAGGAGTTTCAGCGCGTCGTAGCGCCTGCCGCCCGCCACCACTTCATAAAGAGGCTCCGCCTCCGCGCTCCCGACCCGGACAAGCCGGACGACGAGGTTTTCGAGGAGGCCGTGAGCTTCGATGCTCGCGGCCAGTTGCTCGATATCGACCTTGCGGCCGGTCTTGCGCACATTGAGTGCGGCCCGCTTCAATTGGCAAAGCGGGATCGTCATGAGGTTCTCGCTCATGGGTGTTCTCCGATGATGATGGTGAAAATTGCGCCGGCGGCCGTCGATCGGCCACGAACGCGATGCGGACCTGGATCAAAGGAACAGGTCTCGCTCCATCGTCTCGAAGAAGATGGTTCTCACATAGACGTGCAAACTTGCCGATCCGGCAACGACATGGGGATAACGCAATCTATGTCGGGGGAAGCCGTCGCGTTGTGCGGTATGCGCAAAATTGCACACCTATCGATGATTCCGCCGATACCGGACAATGCCTCCCATGGAGCGCTCACCGGATATCTCGTATTTCGCGCAGACGAACTTCCGGAACGATCGGCGGGTTTTCGGCATCAAGCAGGACGACCGGCTTTCGCATATCTATACGATCGGCAAGACCGGAACCGGCAAGACGACCTTCCTTGAGACCCTGGCGCGCGGCGACATCAATGCCGGACGCGGCTTCGCCCTGATCGATCCGCATGGCGATCTCGCCGAACGGGTTGCCGCCTATGCGAGCGATGTCCGGCCTGATGATCTGGTCTATCTCAACGTACCCGATCCGGCGCAGCCCTTCGGCTACAACCCGCTGAAGCGCGTGCCGCTCGACCGGGTCCCGCTCGCGGTCTCAGGCCTCATGGAGGCCCTGAAGAAACACTGGTCGGATGCCTGGGGCGTCCGCATGGAGCACGTCCTCCGGAACGTGCTCTTCGCCCTGCTGGAGCATGGCCACGCCAAGCTCGACGATGTCCTGCGGATGCTCAACGACAAGGACTACCGGCAGCGAGTGGCAGACGCGCTTGCCAATGAGCCGGTACGGAATTTCTGGAAGAAGGAGTTCGAACAATATTCCTGGCGCTACCGGGCAGATGCGACGGCCCCGATCCAGAACAAGATCGGTGCTTTTCTCGCCGACCCGACGCTTCGGCGCATCCTGACCGAGCCTAAGGAGATGCTCCGCTTCCGCCGTCTGATGGATGAAGGCAAGATTGTCGTCGTCAATCTCGCGCGCGGCAAGATCGGCGACGACAGCGCCGCGCTTCTCGGCAGTCTCCTCGTCACCACCATGGGGCTCGCCGCCTTCAGCCGGGCGGACATCCCGGAGGCAAAACGCCTCCCCTTCTTCCTCTATATGGACGAGTTCCAGACCTTCACGACCTTGAGCATCGCCGGCATGATTTCGGAACTTAGGAAATACCGGGTTGGACTTGTCCTCGCGAACCAGCATCTCCATCAGCTCGACCCGGATGTCGCCCATGCGGTTCTCGGCAATGCCGGGACGCTGGTTTCGTTTCGGATCGGGCCGTATGACGCGGTTCTCCTCGCCCGCGAGTTCGAGCCGCGATTCGACATGCTCGACCTGATGAACCTCCCCAATCACCGCATCTATCTGAAGCTGATGATCGACGGCATGCCGTCGCAGCCATTCAGCGCGACGACACTTTCGCCGGGCGGTACGAAGGCAATTCAGGGATAAAGTTGAGCTTTGTGAGGAAATGGTTCGTGCTATAATTATTGTATGAGCGGACCGACCACCAAATCCGGCAAGCGCCTTGCCAAGGGCTTTACTCTTGGCCGCCAAGGCTTTGCGAAAATCAGCGCCGTCGAGGGTATCAAGATGTCCCGGGCGATGGATGCCGAGTTCCGGGAGTTCGACCGGAAAGGGCTCTCTCCGGAACAGCGGCGCAAGGCCATCGCTGCCAAATACGGCAAGACGCGATAGCCGCCTCCTCCATGTACGACGCGGTCGCAGACCCTTATTGCTACCCTGGCACGACCGTTCTCAAGAATATTCCCGGCCTGCGCATGCAAGCCGCACTTGATGCGTTCGAGACAGCAAGCACGACGCAGCGCGCGGATGAGCCTCTACCCTCCGGCAGGCTGAGCGTTACTCATTACCGTGCGCTTCATCACCACCTGTTTCAGGATATCTATGCCTGGGCCGGCAAGTTCCGAACCGTCCGGATATCCAAAGACGGCAGTGCTTTCTGCTATCCTGAAAACATTCAGCGGGAAATGTCCGCGCTCTTCGACGATCTGAAGAAGCAGCGCTATTTTCGCGATCTGACAGCAGAAGAGTTTGCAAAAAAGGCAACGGCGTTCCTCGCAACGCTGAACGCCATCCATCCCTTTCGCGAGGGCAACGGCCGTACTCAGACGGCCTTTCTGGCGCTCCTCGCCGATCAAGCCGGCCATCCGATTAATCTACAAAGGCTTGAGCCGGGAGTGTTTCTCAAGGCGATGATCGTGAGTTTTCACGGAAATGAGAAACCTCTGCTCCGGCAAATTGAGAGCCTCATCGCGCCATAGCGCTCAATATATCCACGGTCTTGGGACTCACGGAATTTCCCTTTTTATTCAATGACATATGGAGATGAAGAGCCTAGGGAGAGCCTAAGACTTTATAGCAGCTCTCAAAAACATTGTAAGTCATTGAGAGAAATGGTGCGCCCGGAACGATTCGAACGTCCGACCCTCAGATTCGTAGTCTGATGCTCTATCCAGCTGAGCTACGGGCGCGCCTGGCACTTCATGGGGGCGGGCTCGAAAGCGGCACCCCGAAGGCGGCTCCCTCTTAAAGCTTCGGGGGCGCGAAGGCAAGGGTCTCCGCGGGTTTGCCTCAGAGGCCGTGGACATCGCGGAAGGCGCGGGTTTCGCCCAGCGTTTCGGCCTCCCAGAGGGCACGGGCGACGGCGCGGGCGACGCAATCGGCGGCCATGGCGCCGAGGCTTGCGACGGCCATGTGGCGGGGTGCGGGGCCCAGCGGCCGGCGAGCAGTCGCCAGCACGAAGATCGCATCGCCATCGACCGGCGCGTGAACCGGCCTCACGGCGCGGGCAAGGCCGTCCTGCGCCATGATGGCGAGGCGGCGGCATTCGGCCGGCGTCAGGTCGGCATCGGTGGCGACGACGCCGATCGACGTGTTGCCGCCGGGCTCAGGGGCGGCCTTCGAACCCGCCAAAGGATCGAGCGCGGCGACGCCTGATGTGTCCGGCCAGCCGAGACCGCCGAATTCGCCGTCCATTTCGTAAGGTGCCGCCCAGAAGCGCCCCGTGCCGGGGACGACCGCCGAGCCGAAGGGATTGGCCGCCACCAGCGCGCCGACCGTGAAGCCGTTGGCGACGACGGCCGAGGCCGAACCGAGGCCGCCTTTATATTGCCCGGCGGTGGCGCCGAGGCCGGCGCCGGCATTGCCCAAGCGGAAATCGGCGGCGGCGGCTTCGCAGGCGGCGCGGCCGAGCGCGGCATAGGGCGGCGTCTCGCCCCAGGATTTGTCGCCGCCATTTGCCAAATCGAACAGGATGGCCGCCGGCACAATGGGCGAGACCAACGGGCTCGCGCCGACGCGATAGCCGCGCCCGCGCGCGCCGAGCCAGGCGGCAGCGCCCGACGCCGCTTCGAGGCCCCAGGAGGAACCGCCCGACAACACCACCGCATCGGCCGCGTCGACCAGGCAGGCGGGATCGAGCAGATCGGTTTCGCGCGTGCCGGGGCCGCCGCCGCGGATGTCGCCGCCGACATTGGCGCGCGGCTCGGGCAGGACGACGGTGACGCCGGTGCGGGCCGCGATGTTCTCGGCATTGCCGACCGAAATGCCCTCGACATCGGTGATGAGGTTTCGCGGGCCTTTGCGGATCGTGCCGAAGTGCATATGTCTGGCCTTCCGGTTTGTGGTCTGCTTACTTCATATATCCTATTCGCGGGATGGAAACCGGCAGAAGGACCATCGGCATGAAATTCACGCGCTTCGCGCCGGCTGCGAGCATCGTCGCGCTCGTTCTGTTGTTCGTTGCCACGCTGGCGGTGTCGCTGCTGCCGCGCGGGCCGCAACCCTACATGGTGGCGAGCGCCAGCCCCTATGCCAGCGAGGCGGGCGCCGAGATCCTGCGCGCGGGCGGCAGCGCCGTCGATGCGGCAATCGCGGTGCAGGCGGTGCTGTCGCTGGTGGAACCGGAATCCTCCGGCCTCGCGGGCGGCGCCTTCATGCTGCATTACGAGCGCCGCAGCCGCAGCCTCGATGCCTGGGACGGCCGCGAGACGGCACCGATGAAGGCGACGCCCGACCTCTTTCTCGGCGACGACGGCAAGCCGATGGATTTTCTGCCGGCGATGGTGAGCGGGCGTTCGGTGGGTACGCCCGGCGTCGTCAAGATGATGTGGGATGCACATCGCGAACACGGGGCCCTCGACTGGGCGCAATTGTTCGACCCGGCGATCCGGCTTGCCGAGGAAGGGTTTGCCGTGCCGCCGAAACTCGCACAGGCAATCGCGCGCGATCCAGTGCTGGCGCAGATGCCGGTGGCGCAGGACTATTTCTATCGCCTTGAGGAAGACGGCACGCGACGCCCGCTCGGCGAGGGCGAGATTCTGAAAAATCCCGCTTACGTGGCGACGCTGAAAACGATTGCCGAAAAAGGCTGGCGCGGTTTCTACGAAGGCGAGGTGGCGGAGACCATCGTCGATGCGGTGCAAAACGCGCCGTCGCGGCCGGGTACGCTGTCGCTCGACGACTTCGCCGCCTATGAAGCAATCAAGCGCGAGCCGGTTTGCGCGCCCTATCGCCGCTATCGCATCTGCTCGATGCCGCCGCCGACATCGGGCGGGCTGACGCTGTTGCAGATACTCGGCATTCTGGGGCATTACGATCTGGCCGGCATGGGCCCGATGACGGTGACGTCGGTGCATTTCATTGCCGAGGCCGAAAAGCTCGCCTATGCAGACCGCGACTTCTATATCGGCGATCCGGATTTTGTCGACGTGCCGATGGGCGCGATGCTCGACCGGGGATATCTGAAGACCCGCGCCGACGCGATCGACGCCAGCCGCACGATGGGCAAGGCCGAGCCCGGGCGGCTTTCGAGCGACGCTGCGCGCTGGGGCGCGGCGCCCTCGCCGGAACGGCCTTCGACGACGCATTTCAGTATCGTCGATGCCGACGGAAATGTGGTGTCGATGACGTCGTCGGTCGAAGGCCCGTTCGGTGCACATCTGATGGCCGGCGGCATGATGCTCAATAATCAGCTGACCGATTTTTCCTTCGCTCCGGAGGAAGACGGCCGCGCGGTGGCCAATGCGGTGGCGCCCGGCAAACGGCCGCGCTCGTCGATGACGCCCGTGATCGCCTTCGACGAGAACGGCAAATTCCGGATGGCGATCGGTTCGCCGGGCGGTTCGCGCATCATCGGCTATGTGGCGCAGACGCTGGTTGCGCTGATCGACTGGGAAATGGAGATCGCGGATGCGATCTCGCTGCCGCATTTCCTCGACCGCAACGGAGCACTCGAAATCGAGCAGGGGACGGTGCTGGAAGAATTGATCCCGGTGCTGGCCGAGCTCGGCCATACCGTCGAGTTGCGCGCGTTGCCAAGCGGCCTGCACGGGATCGTCGCGACGCCGCAAGGGCTCGACGGCGCCGCCGATCCGCGCCGCGACGGAAATGTCGTCGGCGGCGACCGCTAGAGGAGATCCTCGCGGGCGGCGTGGGCGAGCCCGAGAAGTGCCGCGTTCGGGCGCGTGACGACGAAAGCCGGAACTTTCTTCATCCAGGATTCGAGGCGGCCCTTGGCCTCGAAGCGGGCGCGGAACAGCTTTTCATCGAAAAGACCGGGCATGGCCGCGGCCCAACCCGGCACGATGCCGCCCGCGATGTAGACGCCGCCGCGCGCGCCCAGCGTCAGCGCGACGTCGCCGGCGACAGCGCCGAGCCAGCCGCAGAAGAGCGCCACCGCTTCACGCGACAACGGACATTCAGCGCCATGCGCGCGGATCGCGATTTCCTCCGGCGTCAACGGCGCCGGCGCGGCGCCGTCGATCGCGACAAGCGCCGCATGAAGCGTCGCAAGACCGGGGCCGGACAAGACGCGCTCGGCCGAGACATGGCCGAACTGCACCTGCAGATGCGACAGGACCGCCATTTCGCGCGGGCCCTTCGGCGCCAGGTCGACATGGCCGCCCTCGCCCGCCACGACATGCGCCTGCGCACCGTCGAAGACCAGCGCCGAAACGCCGAGGCCTGTGCCGGCGCCGATGACGACGACCGGCGCCGCCGCGACGGGAACACCCTCCCCGCCGATGGGCGCGACATCGCCGGCCGCAAGGTGCGGGACCGCGAGCGCCAGCGCCGCAAAATCGTTCATCACGCGCGGGCGCGCGACGCCGGTGGCGCGGGCAAGCGCCGCGACGCCGACTTCCCATGGGCAGTTGGTGAGATGGATCACCGCCGAGGCGTCCTCGCCCTCGACCGGGCCCGCCGCGCAGATGGCGGCGGCGGCAAGCGACGGGCGGCCCTCCGCTTCGAGAAAGGCGTCGAGCGCCGCGTCGAGGCTTGCATAAGCGGCGGTGCGGACCAAGGCGACCGGACCGACCGTCAATTCGCCGCCCCGCGCGGCGGCGAGCGCGAAACGCGCATTGGTGCCGCCGATGTCGGCGACGAGCAGTGTTTCTGGCGCCGATGTCACGATGCGGCCGGAACCCGCCGCCGGACGGCGGCGAGGGTCGACAGGAAATCGTCGCGCCAGCGCGCAACGTCTTCGGTTTTCAATCGCACCATCAATGCCTCAAAGCGTTCGCGGCGCTCCTGCAAGCTCATGTAGCGCGCGATCTGCAAGGCGTCCGCCACTTCCTTGGTGTCGTAGGGGTTTACAATAATCGCTTCGGGCATCTGGTAGGAAGCCCCGGCGAAGCGCGACAAGATCAGGACGCCGGGGTCTTCGGGGTCCTGTGCCGCGACATATTCCTTGGCGACGAGGTTCATGCCGTCGCGCAGCGGCGTGACGAGACCGATCTTGCTGGCGCGGTAGAGGCCGGCAAGGGCGCGGCGGGGCATCGGCTTGTTGAGATAGCGCAGCGGCGTCCAGTCGAAATCGCCATAGGTGCCGTTGATGTGGCCGGAAAGGCCGTCGAGCTCCTCGCGCATCTGACGATATTCCGCGACCTCGCCGCGCGAGGTGGCCGCGATCTGCAGATAGGAAACCTGGCGGTGCGTTTCGGGATATTCCTTCAGCAGACGTTCATAGGCCTGGAAGCGTTCGGCGATGCCTTTGGTGTAGTCGAGCCGGTCAACGCCGACGATCTGGCAGCGGCCGGCGAGGCCCTTCGTCACCTTTTCGTATTGGCGGCGGGCCTCCTTGTCTTCGGCGGCGATCTGCGCGAAGCCCTCGGTGTCGATGCCGATGGGGAAGGCGTGGACGGCGACCGTGCGGCCGAAGCAGTGGACATGATCGCCGTTCACGACGCCGCCGGCCTCGCGCACCGCATAGTCGCGGAAGCGCTCGCAGTCGCGTTCGGTCTGAAAGCCGAGCACGTCATAGGCAAAGAGGCCGCGCACCATCGCATCGTGATGGGGGAGCGTGGCCAGCACCTCACGCGCCGGAAACGGGATGTGCAGGAAAAAGCCGATCGGCTGTTCCGCTCCCATATGCCGAAGCTCGTTGCCGAAAGCAAGGAAGTGATAGTCGTGGACCCAGATCGTGTCGTCGGCGCGCAGCAGGGGAAAGAGCACGCGGGCGAACTTCGCGTTCACCCGGCGGTAGCCCTCGTAGTAGCGGCGGTCGAAGGCGGTGAGATCGATCCGGTAGTGGAACAGTGGCCAGAGGCAGCGGTTGGCGAAGCCGTTGTAGTAGTCCGTGTGTTCGTCCGGGGTGAGATCGACGGTTGCAAGATCGAGGTTCTCGGCACTCTCGATCGACGCGCTGTCGGCGGCACGCCTGTTGGTTTTGCCGCTCCAGCCATACCAGAGTCCCCCCTGGGCGCGGAGCGCGTCGACCAGCGCCACGGCGAGGCCGCCGGCCCGGGCCGCGTCCTTGACGGGTCCGACGCGATTGGAAACGACGACCAGCCTGCTCATACCTGTTCTTCCCATTTGCGGCTCAAACGCATGGCCGCGTTGATGATGCCGACAAGCGAATAGGTTTGCGGATAGTTGCCCCAAAGCTCGCCCGTCGCCGGGTCGGTGTCTTCGGAGAGCAGGCCCAGACCGTTGCGGCAGGCCAGGATGGATTCGAAAATCTCGCGCGCTTCGTCCGTGCGGCCGACACGGGCAAGCGCGTCGATGTACCAGAAGGTGCAGATGTTGAACGCGTTGCCCGGCAGGCCGAAATCGTCGGCCGTCGCGTAACGGAACATATGCTGGCCGCGACGGAGGGATTTTTCGATGGCGAGCAGCGTCGACTGGAAGCGCGGATCGGACGGACGGATGAAATTGACCTCCGCCATCAAAAGCAGGCCGGCATCGACCTGATCGCCCTCGAAGCTTTCGGTGAAAGTGCGCAGATCCTCGTTCCAGGCGCGGGCGCAGATCGTGGCGTGGACCTCGTCGGCGAGACGGCGCCAGTGATGCGCGCGTTCGGCAAGCCCGAGATGTTCGGCAATGCGGGCGAGCCTGTCGCAGGCCGCCCAGCACATGACGCTGGACGATGTGTGGACGCGGGCGCGGGTGCGCAGTTCCCACATGCCGGCATCGGGCTGGGCATGCATCGCATAGGCGCGCGCGCCGACCTGTTCGTAACGTTCGAAATCCGCATGCGTCGCGCGCTGCAACAGGCGCTCGTCGAAGAAGGATTGCGAGGCGGCAAGGATCACATTGCCGTAGACATCGTTCTGGAAGTGCTCGAAGGCCTGATTGCCGCGGCGCACGGGGCCCATGCCGCGATAACCGGGCAGCGAGGCGACGATCTGCTCGTCGAGACGGGTTTCGAGGCCGATGCCGTAGACCGGCTGGAGATGGCCGCCCTTCGCCGCGCCGACGATGTTACCGAGATAGCGCAGATAGTTTTCCATCGTCTCGACTTCGGCCAGCGAGTTGAGCGCGCGGATGACAAAAAAGGCGTCGCGCAACCAGCAGAAGCGGTAGTCCCAATTGCGCTCGGTGTCGGCCATTTCGGGGATGCTGGTCGTCAGCGCAGCGACTATGGCGCCGGTTTCCTCGTAGCAGCAGAGCTTCAGCGTGATGGCGGCGCGGATGACCGCCTGCTGCCATTCGAGCGGCAGGGCGAGGCGGCGCACCCATCGCATCCAGTAATCTTCCGTGCGCTCCTCGAATTCGCGCGCCGTTTCCTCGACGCCGCCGGTCAGCGTTTCGTCGGGGCCGAGGATGAAGCTGAAGGCATTGGTCAGGTTGAAGACCGTTTCATCGAGGAGATAGGTCAGGGGTGCGTTGGTCGACAGCCGCATGGCGAAGCCGCTGTGAAAGTAGCGCACATGATGACTGCCGCGCGTGACCGTCGGCGTCTCGGCGCCGTAGTTGAAACCGGGGCGGAGGCGGACGCGGATGCGCGGCGAACCGACGACCGGACGGACGCGGCGCACCAGCGTCATCGGCTGGAAGATACGCTCGCGGCGCGTGAAACGCGGGGCGAAGTCGCAAATCTCGACGACATTGCCGTCGCGGTCGGTCAGCTCGGTGACGAGGATCGCGGTGTTTTCGCGGTAGTACTGGCGCGCGGAGGCGGGGTTTTCGATCTCGACCGACCAGAATCCGTGTCCCACGCCGCTGTCATCGGGCGCACCGTCCTGCGGCTGCGGGGGCGCCCCGTTGAGGAGGTCGTGGAAGACGGGATCTCCGTCCATCCGGGGAAGGCAACACCAGACGATACGCGCCCATTTGTCGATCAAGGCACCATATGTGCCGTTTCCTATAACTCCGAGATCAAGCGACGACAAAACTTCTCCTTGTCTTTCTCCCCCCTCCGAAAAATCAACCGGTGCGCGGAAGCGCCGACGCCACCTCTTTCAGCCAGCCAATGAATGCCTCGACGGACGGTATGCGATGTTCGGCGAGCGAGGCGCCCGGTCCGATCTTTATCGTAACGCCTTTCAGCGCCTTGACGACCCCAAAGCCATCCTCATCGGTGCGATCGTCGCCGGCGAAAACCGGCAGGCGGCCGGCGAAAGGCTTGCTTTTCATCAGGTTTTCGATGGCCTGGCCCTTGTTTACATGAGCGGGTTTTGCCTCCAGGACCATCTTGCCCTCGATCAGGTGGAAGCCGGGCATGGCGGCGAGGGCCGCCTGCATCGCCGCGCGGCAGGCCGCCTCGCGCTCGGGCGCGCGGCGATAATGAAGCGCGACGGCGCCCGGTTTCGTTTCCAGAATGAGGCGCGGATCGTCCCGCACCAGCGGCGTGAGTGCCTTCCCGATCGAGTCGGCGCCTTCGAGTTCCGCCGGCGGGCGAATGGGCGCTTCGCGGCGCTCGCGCAATTCCAGTCCGTGTACGCCGGCGCCCGGCAGCGCAATGCCGACGAGGCGGTCGAGTTCGGCCAGCGGGCGGCCCGAAACGAGCGCGACGGCGCCGCCGAGCGCGTCGTGCAGCCGGCCGAGAATTTCCGGCATGTCGCCGTCGACAACGACCGCATCGGGCGATGCGGCGAGTTCGGTCAAGGTTCCGTCAAAATCGAGAAACAGCGCCCAGTTGTTTCGGGGGGCGGGCAAGGGACGCCCGTCGTCCTGCATCAGATCCGCTCCCACTATTTGCCCTGCGCCGTGGTCTTGGTCGTGGCGATGCTCTCCGCCGCGTCGCATGCCGTCAATGCGCTGCCGGTATCGGGAATGCAGATGCGGAAATGCGTGCCCGACGAACCGCTGGCGACAAGTTCGATATGGCCACCATGGGCGCGGACAAGTTCGTTGACGATGGCGAGACCGAGGCCCGCGCCGCCGGTGCGCACCCCGCCGGTGAACGGCTCGAACAGATGGGCGCGGGCCTTTTCCGGCAGACCGGGACCGGTATCGGCGATGTCGAGATGCACATGGCCGCCGTCGCGGCGGGCGGCGATGCGGATTTCGCCGCCGGTCTCGCTTTCGGCCAGCGCCTGAGCCGCGTTGCGCGCGAGGTTCAACAGGATACGGAAGAGCTGGTCGGGATCGGCCTCGACTTCGAGATCCGGTTCGACATCGTTGTTCCAGACGAGGCGTTCGTTGTCGGGCCATGCGGCTTCGACGACTTCGTCGACAAATGAGGCCAGCGCGAAACGCCGGCGGCGCGGCGGCGCTTCCTCGGCTCGGCCGAACTTCAATGTGTCGGCGCAGAGGTCGATGGCGCGGCCGATGGCGGCGAAGAGGCGTGGCGCCAGATGCTGGACGGTGGGATCGTCGATGGCGCCGATACGGTCGGAGATCAACTGGGCGCTCGCGAGGATGTTGCGCAGATCGTGGCTGATCTTGCTGACGGCGGCGCCGAGCGAGGCAAGATGCGCCTTCTGGCTCAAGGTGGCGCGAATTTCCTTCTGCATCAGCGAGAGTTCGCGTTCGGCGATGCCGATTTCGTCGGCCCGGCCGGAGGGCGCGATGACGCGCCGCGCATCCTCCGGATCGTCGCGGAAGGCGACCATGTTTTCGGTGATACGGCGCATCGGGCGCACAAGGACGAAATGAAGCGCGGTGAACACGAGGCTGGCGGTAATGATGGAGATAACCAGCGAAAGCAGGAAGATGTTCTTGCCGTAGCGCAGCATCGCATGGCGCAGCGGCGTTTCATCGAAGACGATCTCGATCGACTCACCGGCCGCAAAGCGCGGATTCCCGGTGACGAGGACGACGCG
Organism: Parvibaculum sp.; assembly: GCA_040216885.1. Classification (GTDB taxonomy): domain Bacteria; phylum Pseudomonadota; class Alphaproteobacteria; order Parvibaculales; family Parvibaculaceae; genus Parvibaculum. The sequence continues at coordinate 47,106 of JAVJOG010000025.1, read as the reverse complement.
ACCGTCGCTCGCGAAAAGCGTTTCGAAGGCATCCATGATCTGGAATACGGCCATGGCGTCGCGCAAGTCGAAACTCGTGTCGACCATCGGCGGCATGTCCTCGCTCAGGACCAGACGCCGTGCATCGTCGCGGTGGAGCGCGACGGCATAAACTTGCGCGTTTTTCAGCAGTTCCTCGCGCAGCGCCGGCGAGACCATGTTGTCGGGGCGGGCTTCGAGCGCCAGCGAGGCGATCTGCGCGGCGGCAAGGCGCTGTTCGAGCCAGGTGAGGCGGAAATTGGCGATGGAGGGCACGAAGATCAGTACTTCGGCCAGCATCACGAAAAGCAGCGTCAGCACCAGCAGGCGGCGTGACAGGCTTTCGCGCAGCGGACGCGCGAGGCGTGCAAGCCTGCCTTCCGCGATGCCGTTTCGTTCCGCCGTCGCTCTCATCGGCTCCGTCCGTGCTGTCGGGTCTGGAGGGAGCTTACCCGAACAGGCCGAGAAAACGCACCAGCATTCGCGTTTTCGGGCTGAAAAGCGTCGGCGTGTAGTAGGAACCGGCAACGCGCTTGCCGACTTCGGAGAAAGTCGGATAGGGCGCAACGACGCCCGCCATCGCGCTGAGCTTGAGGGCATGGGTCTTCGCCAGCACCCAGGGCAGGATCAGTTCGCCCGCATGGGCGCCGACAATGGTGGCACCGAGAACGCGGGCGTGGCTGTCGGTGACGACCTTGATGACGCCCTCCGTTTCGCGTTCGGCCTGGGCGCGGTCATTCTCGGCGAAGTGCCAGCGCAATACGTTGATCTTCATGTGGCGTTCGCGCGCCTCGGCTTCCGTCTCGCCGACATGGGCAAGCTCGGGATCGGTGTAGGTGACCCGGGGGATCGAGGTGTGGTCGGCTTTTGCCGGCACGCGGAAGAGCGCGTTGCGGATGACGATGCCGGCGTGATAGCCGGCGACATGGGTGAATTGCAGGCCGCCCGCGACATCGCCAATGCCGAAGACGTGTTTGTTGGTGGTGCGCAGGCGCTCGTCGACAACGATACCTTTCGGCGAATAGTCGATGCCGGCTTTTTCGAGATCGAGCCCTTCGACATTGGGGCGGCGGCCGGTGGCGATGAGGAGATGCGAACCTTCGACGTTGCGCGTCTTGCCGTTCACCTCAATCGTCGTAACGACGCGACCGGCCTCGCCTGAGACGCTCGCGACCTTCGCGCCCTCGACGATCTCGACACCTTCGCGACGCAGGCGGTCGACGGCGATCGCCGAAAGTTCCGGATCGTCGCGGCCGAATACGCGCAGGCCTTCGAGCACCGTCACTTTCGCGCCGAGCCGGCGATGGGCCTGCGCCATTTCCATGCCGATGGGGCCGCCGCCTACGACGATCAGATGCGCCGGGCATTCAGTGTTCTCGAAAATATTCTCGTTGGTGAAAAAGGGCAGCTTGTCGAGGCCGGGGATTGGCGGTACGGCGGCGCGCGAGCCGGTGGCGACGACGAAGCGGCGGGCGGTGATTTCGTTGTCGCCGGCGATTACCGTGCGGCCGTCCTTGAAGCGGGCATGATCCTTGATGACGGTGACGCCGAGCGCCTCGAAGCGGGCAACCGAATCGTTGGGCGCGATGGCGGCGATGACACCGTGGACATGGGCATGGACGGCGGCGAAGTCGATTTTCGGCTTTGCGGGCGCGATGCCGAAAGGGGCGCCGGTGCCCATGCGGTATGCCTGTCTGGCGGCGGCGAGCAGCGCCTTCGAGGGAACGCAGCCGGTATTGAGGCAATCGCCGCCCATCGCGTCGCGCTCGATCAGCACGGTCTTCGCGCCCATTTGCGCCGCGCCGGCCGCGACCGACAGCCCGCCCGAGCCCGCACCGATGACGCAAATGTCAGCCTTGATCCGCTTGGCCATGTTTTCCTCGGAATGTTGGAACGGTTTTTGGGGACGACGAACGGTTAAGCCTGCGACGCGCCGGAGAAACGCTTGTAGACAACGGGCACCATGGCGAGCACCGCCAGCGCCAGAACGGGCCCGATGATCTGCGGTTCGAAGAAGAGGCCAAGATCGGGATCGCGCCCGGCATCGAATACCGCGCCAAGGCCGTTGCCGAGGCTGGCATAAACGAAAGTGCCGGGGATGATGCCGATAAAGGTCGCGGCCGCATAGGTGCGCAACGAAACCCCTAGAAAGGCCGGGGCCAGATTGACCAGGAAGAAGGGAAAGAGCGGCACCAGCCGCAGTACCAGCATGTAGTTGAAGGCGTTTTTGCCGAAGCCGGCTTCCAGCTTCCGGAGGCCCGGCCCTGCCTTGGCACGAAGGACATCGCCGAGCGCGGTTTTGGCGGCGAGGAAGATTGCGGTCGCGCCGATCGTCGCGCCGACGACGGTCAACAAGCCGCCCAGCACCGTGCCGAAAAGGAAGCCGCCGGTCAGCGTCGTTACCAGGGCTGCCGGAAGCGAAAAGGCAACGATGGCGATGTAGACCGCAACATAGGCAAGAGCGGCCAGCAGCAGGTGGTCGGCGACCCAAAGCGTCAGCGCCTGCCGGTTGTCGCGCAATGTGTCGAGCGTCGCGTAGCGGTCGAGGCCGAGCGCAAAGAAGGCGATGAGACCGGCCACCAGTACGGCAAGCGGCAGAAGGCGGCGCACGGAGAAGCCCGGCGATGAGGGCTCCGGGGCGGGCGGGATTTCTGTCATTCGATTTCCTCCAGACGGGCAGCGTCGTTGAGCGACCAGTCATAATCATAAGACGACACACGTGTGGCCTTGGCCAGCGCGGCGGCGAGCTCCGGCTCGGCATATCTGCGCAAGTGAGCAAGGAGCGAAGCCTCGGTGCCGCCGAAATCCTTCTTGTACCAACTGAAAATGCTCGACACCGTGAGGCGGCCATCGCGGAATTCGACGCCGCGCGGACTGTTGACGTAGCGCCGCGCCGCCGCATCGAGTTGCGCGTCCAGGATTGCGCCTTCGTAAGGCTCGACGGCGAGGTCCGGACAGCTCCAGGAGGCGCAATTGACCGCGTAGTGGACGCGGGGGTCGCCGAATTCGGGGCGCAGGATCGCGTGCTCGATGTCGTCGAGCGAGAGGTCGCGGCCGGCCACACGAACGAGTTTCTTGCCCCAGGGACCGCGCGCGAAAAGGCCGGGCGAGATCGAAATGTCGCGGATTGAGGCAACCGGATAATGATCGACCACAACCTGAACGGTCAGGGCGTTGTAGAGATTGGCCCAGAAGGCGAATTGTTCGTCGCGCGGAAGCGTGGCCGGGTCGACCGCTTCAAGGCTTTCGATATAGGCGCCAAGCGCGGCCCGGTCGTATTTGTCGGCCTTCAAACCCGAATAATCGACGAAATGGGGTGCAGCGCCCCGGTCCGCCGCGGGCGGGACGGCCACATAGGTCTGGAGCAACTCGCCCCATGGCCGATGATCGGGTGTCATGGGCGCCGCACCGACCGGCCCCGCCAGACCTGCAAAAAAGAACATAAATAGAACAAAATAACGGGCTCTCCCGGACATGGCGACGCTCCCCGATGACGAAGCGGCCGGACCATACGCCGAATGCGGGGCTCGGAAACGGGGTATCACTCACTTGTGAGACAAAGTCAGGGGATGTGAGACAAGGCCAGCCAGCGCGAACGGAGGCAAGCGCGAAACAAGCCCGGCGCGGCGTTGACTTGCGCGGGCCATATCGCTTATACACCCGCTTGACAGCCGTGAGGCAGCAACGCCTGCGGCTCTTGTTTTTATTGGCATTCGAGAGGCTGGCTCCCGCGAGCTGCCGCGTGCCGGATCTGCCGGAGAAGAGACGTGAAACGGACCTACCAACCGAGCGAACTCGTCCGCAAGCGCCGCCACGGCTTCCGCGCGCGCACGGCCACCAAAGGCGGGCGCAAGGTGCTCGCCGCCCGCCGGGCCAAAGGCCGCAAGCGGCTTTCGGCCTGATCCCGTTCCGCGACGCCGCGGCTTGCCCGCCGGCGCCTCACCTGGTTCGCGGTTGTCCGGGTCCGATTGCGAGCAGCCCGATGGACCGCCAGATCGACAAACTTCGCAAACGCCGAGACTTTCTTGCCGCCGCCCATGGGCGCAAGCGGGCGGAGCGCGGCCTCGTGCTGCAGGCGCTCGACCGCCATGACAGCGGCGCGCCCCGCGCCGGCTTCACGGTCACCCGCAAGGTCGGAAATGCCGTCACCCGCAACCGTGCCAAGCGCCGGCTGCGCGCGGCGGCGGCCGAAATTCTTCCGCTCGCTGCAAAACCCGGTTACGACTACGTGCTGATCGGCCGCCACTCGACGCCGACGCGACGATGGGCCGAGCTTCTCGCCGATCTCACCGCCGCGCTGAACGAGGTTCACGGGCGTCGCGGCAGGGCTTCCACTTCAAGTTCCGACATTTCACGCTCCGACACCGGGAAAGACGCGCCACATGGGTGACAACCGCAACTTCATCATCGCCATTTTCCTGTCGGTGCTCGTCTTTATCGGATGGCAATACCTGGTCATCAATCCGCAGATGGAAGCCGAACGCGCGCGGCAGGAAGCGATCGAAGCGGCGGCAGGCTCGACGGCCGAGGATGCGGACGCAGCGAGCGCCGACAGCAGCGACGTTCGGCTGCCGACGGTCGAGACGCCGGCCCAGCCCGGCATTGGCGGCATCGCAGCCGAGCAAATGCCGCGCGATGCGGCGCTGGCACAGGCACCGCGGCTTGCCATTCGTTCGGCCGAGCTCGATGGTTCGATTTCGCTGAGGGGCGCGCGATTCGACGATCTGAGGCTCCGGCAGTATCGCGCGACGACCGATCCCGACAGCGCCGAAATCGCGCTGTTCTCGCCGGCAAAAACGCTGACCCCTTATTTCTCGGAGTTCGGCTTCATCGGTCTTCCGGGCGCGGATGTGAAGTTGCCCGACGCGAGCAGCGAATGGCGCGTCGCGGAAGGCGAGACTCTGACGCCGGAGACGCCGGTGACGCTCGTGTGGGACAACGGGCAGGGGCTGACCTTCGTGCGACGCATCGCGCTCGACGCGCATTTCCTTTTCACGATTTCCGACCGCGTCGAAAACCGCACCGGCCAGGCCGTGACGCTGTATCCTTACGGGCTGATTTCACGCACAGGCAAACCGTCGCACAGCGCCTTCTTCATCCTGCATGAAGGGCTGATAGGCATGTTCCCGGAGGACGGTCTGCGCGAGGTCGACTATTCGGATCTCGAAGGCGAAGCGCCGCAAACGTTCAAGGGTTCGCGCGGTTGGCTCGGCATCACCGACAAATACTGGGCAACGGTGCTGGCGCCGGAAGACGGCCGTGCCTTCACCGCGCGCTTCAGCGAAGACCCGGATCAGCGTCGTGAAATCTACCAGACCGATTTCCGCTACGACCCGATCGTCGTGGCGGACGGCGCGGACGCAACGGTGGAGAGCCGGCTTTTCGCCGGCGCCAAGGTGACGTCGGTCGTTGACGGCTACGAGGCGGATGGCATCTACAAGTTCGAGCTGCTGATCGACTGGGGCTGGTTTCACTTCCTGACCAAACCGCTCTTTCACGCGTTGCATTTCATTGCCGGCTATATCGGAAATTTCGGTGTCGCCATTCTCATCATCACGGTGCTGATCAAGCTCGTCTTCTATCCGCTCGCCAACAAATCCTATGTGGCGATGAGCAAGATGAAGAAGCTGCAGCCGGAGATGGAGAAGCTGCGCGAGCGCCACAAGGACGACAAGCTGAAGCAGCAACAGGAAATCATGGAGCTCTACAAAAAGGAGCAGGTCAATCCGCTGGCCGGCTGCCTGCCCGTGCTGATCCAGATTCCGGTTTTCTTCGCGCTCTACAAGGTGCTGTTCGTCACCATCGAAATGCGGCATGCGCCGTTTTTCGGCTGGATCACGGACCTTTCGGCGCCCGATCCGACATCGCTGTTCAATCTCTTCGGTCTCATTCCCTGGGATCCGCCGTCGCTGCTGCTGATCGGCGTGTGGCCGCTGATCATGGGCTTCACGATGTTCGTGCAGATGCGGATGAACCCGCTGCCGGCCGATCCGATTCAGGCGCAGATCTTTACGTGGATGCCGGTGATCTTCACCTTCATGCTGGCGAGTTTTCCGGCCGGCCTCGTCATCTACTGGGCCTGGAACAACACGCTGTCGGTGCTGCAGCAGGGCGTCATCATGAAGCGGCAGGGCGTGAAGATCGAGGTTTTCAGCAATCTTGGCCTCGACAAGGTCGCGGCGCTCTTTGCGGGAGGCGGCGACAAGCCGAAACCCTGAACGATGAGCGGGGCGCCTGGCGGCCAGGACGACGACGCGCCGGACCTCGAAGCGGGGCGCCTGCTCTTTGCGCAGGCCTGTTCGTTCGTGCGCGGGGCGGTGGACATGGACGGGCTGCCGCCGGGCGGCCTGCCTGAAGTCGCCTTTGCCGGACGTTCGAATGTCGGCAAATCGAGCCTCGTCAACGCGCTGACCGGGCGCAAGACGCTGGCGCGCACCTCCAACACACCGGGACGGACCAAGGAACTTAACTTCTTCCTGCTTGGCGCCGAGGGAAGGCCAGCCATCATGCTCGCCGACCTGCCGGGCTATGGCTATGCGCGCGAGACCCGCAGTCGCGTCGAGCAGTGGACGGACCTTGTGATGGCCTATCTGCGCGGCCGCGCGACGCTTCGCCGGGTGCTGCTGCTGATCGATGCGCGGCACGGGTTGAAGGACAACGACCGCGAGGTCATGGCGCTGCTCGACGAGGCGGCCGTTTCCTACCAGATCGTGCTGACCAAGACCGACAAGCTGAAGGCCGGCGAACTGGAGAAATGCCTCGCGGATGTCGGGGCCGGCATCCGGGCCCATGTCGCCGCACATCCGCGGATCGTCGCCACGTCGAGCGAGACCGGCGCCGGGATCGCCGAGTTGCGCGCCGAGATCGCCTCGCTGGCCGCGACCGATGCGCTGGGGTATAAATCCCGGACCAGTTGAGGAAAGACGGGGAGCGCGAAAGGCCGATGCCGGACACAACGACCGACAAGAAGGCGGCATCGCCCGACGAGGCTGCAAAGCTCGAACGGGCGCGCGTGCTTTCCGAAGCGCTGCCCTTCATGCAACGCTACGACAAGCGCACCGTGGTGGTGAAATATGGCGGCCACGCGATGGGCGACGAGGCGCTGGGCGCCGAGTTCGCGCGCGACATCGTTCTCCTGAAGCAATCGGGCATCAATCCCATCGTCGTGCATGGCGGGGGCCCGCAGATCGGCGCGATGCTGACGCGGCTCGGCATCAAGAGCGAGTTCTCGGGCGGCCTGCGCATCACCGACAAGGCCACCGTCGAGATCGTCGAGATGGTGCTGGCGGGTTCGATCAACAAGCAGATCGTTGCGCAGCTCAACCAGGCTGGCGGGCGGGCGATTGGCCTTTGCGGCAAGGACGGTAACCTGATCATCGCGCGCAAGGTGCATCAGAAAATTCACGATCCGGAATCGAATATCGAGAAGATTCTCGATCTCGGCTTTGTCGGCGAACCGGAAAAGATCAATCCGGAAATTCTCGATGTCATCCAGAAATCCGACATCATTCCGGTGATTGCACCGATCGGCGTGTCGCGCGACGGCGAGACCTACAACATCAATGCCGACACGGTCGCCGGCGCGATTGCGGCGGCGATGGGAGCGGCGCGGATGCTGCTGCTTACCGATGTGCGCGGCGTGCTCGACAAGCAGGGCAATCTCATCGAGGCTCTGACGGTGGAGGAAGCGCGGGCGCTGATGAAGGACGGCACGATTTCGGGCGGCATGATCCCGAAACTCGAGACCTGCATCGACGCGGCGGAAGGCGGCGTCGGCGGCGTCGTCATTCTCGACGGGCGCGTACGCCACGCCGTGCTGCTCGAGCTCTTCACCGAACACGGCGCGGGAACGCTGATACGCAAGGCTGCCGGCTGACGGCCGGACGGTTTTCGACGGGGAGCGAGCCGACGCCATGAATTTTCGTATCAGCATTGCCACCGCCCTTACGATGCTCGGCACCGTCATTGCGACGCCCGCCCTCGCCGACTACCAGCTCTGCAACCGGACCAGCTATGTGCTGGACGGCGCGATCGCCTTTCAGGAGGGCGAGGACTGGAAAAGCCGAGGCTGGGTGCGGCTCGCACCAGGCGAATGCGGCGTGGCGCTGGCGGGTGCGATCGCGGGCGGGGACTATTATGTGTTCGCGCGCTCCATCGAGGTTCATCAGGGCCGCACGCAATATTTTTCCGGCAATGAACGCTTCTGCACCGCCGACGGCAGCTTCGAGATCGAAGGTCGCGACCAATGTGCGGTTCGCGGCTATGACGCCAACGAATTCCTGCCGGTGCGGACGGAACCCGGCGATGACTGGGTGACGACTTTTTCGGAGGCGAGCGACCATACGGCCGAGCAGGCGCAGATCGCCGGTGCACAAAGACTATTGCAGGACAACGGCTTCAAGCTCGCGCGGATCGACGGCATTGCGGCGCGCAACACGATACGCGCCGTCGAGGCCTATCAGCGATCGATCGGCGTTGCCGCAAGCGGGCAGATCGACGCGCTCCTGATTGAGCGGCTGATCGAAAGCGCGGGGGAGGAGCAGGCGAAGTCGGGCCTCGATCTCTGCAACAAGACGGCGCATCTCATATGGAGCGCCATCGGCTACCGCACGATCGAAGGCGACATGTCGAGCGGCTGGGTTCGCATCGAGCCCGGCCAGTGCCGCAAGGCGATCAAGGGCAAGCTGACGGAACGCGAATATTTCGTCTATGCCGAGATGGCGGACGACCGGGAAGCTCCGGCGCGATCCGGGGACGACCGATCGGTATGGTCGGGTGAGATGCGCTTCTGCACCAAGCCGACGCGCTTCGAGATCAGGGGCCGCGAGCGCTGCACGGCACGCGGCTTCGACGAGCGCGGGTTCATGCGCATCGACACGGGCGGCGATCCGAAGTGGCAACTGGTCTTCGAATAGAGCGCGGGCGTTTTCAGTCTGGGCTATCCTCGATGCCGAAATACTGTAGATGCCAACGCATTTCATCCGGCTCCATTGGGTAGTCGATGCCGGCGCGGGGCAGCACCAGATTGTCGCGCGGCACATGCGCAATGTGGGTCTGAACGGCGAGCGCGGTTCGCATCGAAAGCCCGGCTTTCCAGCACAGCGCCGTGATACCGCGCCCGCTCTGAGCGTCGACAATCTTGTCGATGCGCGCGATATCGACGCCAGTAAGTAGCGACAGCGCGAGCACGGCCGAGGCGCGCTGCGAGGTGGTGGCCGCGTCCGTTACCACATCGTCGTCGAGGCGGCCGGCGGCATAGGCTTCCTTGATCGCATTGCGCGCGGGCGGCTTGCGTCCGGGCTCGCTTTCCGTCTCGATCCGCTCCTGCGCCCGAGCCCTCAGCCAGTTCGAGGTTTCCTCATCGAGCGTGTGAAGACGACCAAGCTCGTCGATCAACGAGCGGGAGACGAAAGTCGCGATGCGCCGTACGGCACGCAACGAGAGCTCGGTGCGCATTACCAGCGGCAAATGCCAGGCCTCGATGCCGGCCGCCTGGGCGATGACGCTTTCGAGCGATCTCTCGCGGACGGTCGCACTGGAATTTGCCAGAAGCTGAGCGACCGCCGAAACGTCGAGCGTCGCAATGACCGCTTCCGACACGCGGGCGCTGAGATTTTCGCGGCGCGCGATGGCGTCGACCGCGCCCTGAATGCGGCTTGTTGCGATCAACTCGACCAGGTCTTCATCGGAGAGCAGCGGCGAGTATTGCAGAATGGGACCGCAAACCGAAATTTCGATGTCGTGCGCGAGACGCAGCGCAAGACGCTTCGGGATGGTCGGACAGCGCGCGACCTCGCGTGCGACGATGGCGCGGACGCGCGGGGCCTCATCGGCCGCGATCTTTTCCAGCAGTTCGACGGTGCGCGTTTGTATCGCCGTGCGCTCGCGCCGAGGCATGTCGGGCATGAGACGCGCGATCTTGCGGGCCAGCTCCTCGCGCACCTCGATGTCGCTGTCGGTGTGCAGGAGCTCGTTGGCGTGGATCGGCGTCGAGGGGTTGGCGGCGACGAGGCCGCGAACTTCGCTGTCGTCGTCGCAGGCGAGGTAGTAAAGCGTTTCGGGCGGTGCATCCTCGCGGCCTGCCAGTTCGCGCTTGGCGGCGTTGTGGTGTCCTTCGAGCACGTCGCGCGCATCTTCGTAGCGGAGCCGCTCAGGCAGCACCCGCCCTCCCAACAATCTCGACAGCAGGCCGAACGCCATTGCCGCTCCCTGAAATGCGCCCAGATCGGGGCGGACGCCCCCCGCCTCAACAGTTTCAGCCCGCGGCGCTTAACACTCGCTTAATCTCCGGTGCTCATTTGGCAGGGTTGGGGGGCTTGCCAGCGCGAGCGAGGCGCGGCACATAAGGGCCATGATCGAGCCCCGGATTCCGCCCTCTTCTGCCGCCCGCACGCCCGCGGCCGGCTTTTCCCATATCGAGACATGGGTTTTCGACCTCGACAACACGCTCTACCCGCCGGCCTGCGATCTCTTTGCGCAGGTCGACCTGCGCATGACAGCCTTTATCGGGGATTTTCTGGGGGTCGACGCGGCGGAGGCACGGCGCATCCAGAAGGATTTCTATGTCGAGCACGGCACGACGCTTTCGGGCCTGATGAAAGTTCACGGGCTCGAGCCGGCGGCGTTCCTGCAATTCGTGCATGATATCGACGTGTCGGCAGTGACGCCGGATCCGGCGCTCGGCGCGGCGATCGGCCGGCTGCCGGGCCGCAAGCTGATCTTCACCAACGGCTCTACCGCGCATGCCGAAAACGTGATCCGGCAGCTCGGTATCGCGGATAGCTTTGACGGGATTTACGACATCGTGACAGCGCGCTACGAGCCGAAGCCGCGCCGCGGCGCCTATGAACGCCTCATCGAGACGGGCGGTTTCGATCCGGCTTCAGCCGCGATGTTCGAGGACATCGCGCGCAATCTCGAGGCGCCGCATGCGCTCGGCATGACCACGGTCTGGGTCCGGCCTGGCGAGCCCGGCCCGGAGCGCCATCAGCAGATTTCGCATGAGGGTGCGGATGGAGATCATGTCCATCACGTTACCGACGATCTCAGGGGGTTTCTCGAAGCGCTAGCGCCGCCGGTTTCAGCGGCGACCAAATAGACGCTCGATGTCGGCAAGCTTCAGCTCGACATAGGTCGGACGGCCGTGATTGCACTGGCCCGAATGCGGTGTTTCTTCCATTTCGCGCAGCAGGGCATTCATTTCCTCGCCGGTGAGGCGGCGGCCGGCACGCACCGAGCCGTGACAGGCGATGGTGCCGCAAACCTCTTCCAGCCGTTCCTTCAGCGACAACGCTTCATCAAGTTCCGAAAGATCGTCGGCCAGGTCGCGGACGAGGCCCGCCACGTCGAGCTTGCCGAAGATGGCCGGCACCTCGCGCACGACGACGGCGCCGGCGCCGAACGCCTCAATCACGAAGCCGAGTTCGGCGAGTTCGCCAGCGCGGGCGGCAAGGCGCGCCGCCTCGGCCTCGTCGAGTTCGACCACTTCAGGGATCAGCAACAACTGACGCGCAACACCGCGCGTTTCCATTGCCTTTTTCATGCGCTCATAGACGAGGCGTTCATGGGCAGCGTGCTGGTCGACGATGACGATGCCGTCGGCCGTTTGCGCGACGACATAGGTTTCGTGAAGCTGGCCGCGCGCGACGCCAAGCGGTCGGTCGGTGCCTGGGGCGCTCGCCATGCCCATTTCCAAATCCGTCGCAGGTTCGACACGCGCTCCGTGGCCACCAATGTCTGCGAATGCACTCTGCCAGACGCCTGCATTTTCCGCGAAGCCGCGCGACGGGCTGCTCTGCGACGAATAGGGTGGCGCGCCTGCGGCGGTACCGGGCCGCAGAGCGTCAATCGCGGCGCCCGCAACCGTGGTCGAGGCACGATGGCCGGCGCCTGCCAGCGCATGCTTGAGGGCACCGACGATCAGGCCGCGCACGAGACCGGCATCGCGGAAGCGCACCTCGGCCTTGGCCGGATGCACATTGACATCGACATCCGCCGGATCGATATCGACGAAAAGCGCCACCGCCGGGTGACGGTCGCGGGCCAGAAAATCGGCATAGGCGCCGCGCACCGCGCCGACAATCAGCTTGTCGCGCACCGGACGGCCATTGACGAACAGGAACTGCATCTGCGCCGTGCCGCGATTGTAGGTCGGCAGGCCGGCAAAACCCGACAGCGCGACGCCCTCGCGCAACGCGTCGATCGCCAGCGCGTTCCCGGAAAAATCACGGCCCATGATCGCGCCGAGCCGCGCGAGGCGGCCGCTCGCGCCCGGCAGTTCGGGCTCAAGCCGCAACAAGGCACGCCCGCCGCTTGTCAGCGTGAAGCCCGTTTCGGCATTCGCCATGGCGAGCCGTTTCACGACATCGGAAACGGCAAGCGCCTCGGCGCGTTCGCTTTTCATGAATTTGAGGCGGGCGGGCGTCGCATAGAATAGGTCGCGCACCTCGACGGCGGTGCCGGGCCGGCCGGGCGCCGGCTCGACCGCGCCGACATGGCCGCCCTTGACCGAAATGCGGTGCGCGCTGGCACCGTCGCGCGGACGGCTGACGATCGCGAGGCGGGCGACCGCGCCGATCGAAGGCAGCGCCTCGCCGCGAAAGCCGAGTGTCGCAATGTTGTGGAGATCCTCGCGGCCGTCGCCGCCGATGCCGAGTTTCGAGGTCGCATGACGCTCGACCGCGAGCGCCAGTTCTTCCGCACTCATGCCGAAGCCGTCATCGGCGATGCGGATCAGGTCCCGGCCGCCGCCGTCGATGGCAATGTCGATGTGGCGGGCGCCGGCATCGAGCGCGTTTTCGACCAGTTCCTTCACGGCGCTGGCCGGCCGTTCGACCACTTCGCCCGCGGCGATGCGGTTGATGGTTCCTTCGCTCAGGCGGCGGATGCGGGTCATGCGCGGATCAGACGCCCCCCCGCGCAAGATATTGCCGCGCCAGAATCTTGCCTTCCTCGACCGCAGGCTGGTCGTAGGGGTCGACGCCCAACATGTCGCCGGCAATCATCGTTTCGAGCATGAAGTGCATGAAAAGCGCGCCCAGCGTGCGCTCGTCGAGCACCGGGAGATGGAACGTGCGGACAGGCCTGCCGTTTTTCGCCAGCGTGTCGACCGTTGCGCGCTGTTCAGCATCGACGAGGTCGCCCACGGACTTGCCGCCGAGAAACGCAAAGCCCGTGCCTTCGGCAAGCGCTGCATCGGCGAGAGGCCCCTTGCCCTTCGTATCGGTCAGGAAGACGTTGAAGAGCTTGTCGCGCGGCCCGTCGAGCCAGAGCTGCAACTGGCTGTGCTGGTCGACGGGACCGAGCGCCTTGACCGGCGTTGTGCCCTTGCCGTTTTTGCCGAGGCTCTCAGCCCAGAGCTGGCAGTGCCAGGACAGAAAGCGCTCCAGCCGGTCGGCATAGGCAAGAAGCACCGAGATGTTTGCCCCTTTCGTCTGCGCCAGCGCCAGCGAGACCGCGGCGCCGACAGCGGGGGCTACCTCGCTCGCCGGAGCCCCGGAGAGGATCGGCGCCAGCACCGAGGCCGCGCCTTCGCGCACTGCTTCGATGTCGAGGCCCATCAGACGCGCCGGCAGCAGACCGACATTGGTGAGCACCGCATAGCGGCCGCCGACGCCCGGATCGTGTTCCAGTGTCGGGAAGCCTTGCGCCTCGGCCAGCGCACGCATCGGGTTCGGTTTGCCATTCTTCGCCGGCTCGGTCAGCACGGCGAAGTGATGCTTCATGTATTTGCCGCCGCCGGCCCTTTCGATGGCGCTCATGGCGGCCAGCGTCTGGATTGCCGGTTCGACGGTGCCACCCGATTTCGAGACCACCAAAAAGCGTGTCGTGCGCAGGTCGGCGTTCGACAACGCCACTTCCATGGTGGTTGCGTCGAGATTGTCGGGTACATGAATGCGCACGCCCTTCTGGACATGCGCCTGCGTGCCCCAGCCCGTCAGTTGCGCCAGCGCCTGCGCGCCGAGCGCCGAGCCTCCAATGCCGAAGATGAAGAGATCGGTCGTGTTGTCGAGCAGCTTTGCCGCGATGGCCTCGATTGCAGGAAAATCATCGCGACGCGCCGGCACGCGCAACAGCGGCAACGATCCGTCGTCATGGGCGGCACTCAACTTGCCCAGCGCTTTTTCCGCGCTTGCCAGCGCCGCATCATAGTCGGCCCGCGCGATCCCGCCCTCGCCTATGGCGTCGCTGAAACAATTGCCGATGGACTGGATGTAGGGCGCGGCGGCCATTCGGGATTTCCATTACGGGGTCGGGACATGCCGGAATCGGCGTGGCGGACCCAAGCCTAACAAGAAGCCGCGCCGCCAGCCAGAAGATCGCCCGCAAACAGCCGTCAGTGCCGGCGGGCGGGTTCCGCGGACGGCAACATGTCGCCGGCTTCGGGCAGGCCTTCGACAACGGGCGACAGATTTGGCCGGCCGACGATCGCGACAATCAGGTCGTCGGCGCGCAGCAGGCGGCGGGCGACGCGGGCGATATCCTCCTGCGTTACTTCCTCGATCAGGCCGTTGCGGCGGTTCACATAATCGATGCCGAGATTTTCGGTCTGGATGCCGATGAGCTGGTTGGCGATCGAGCTGTTGGAGGTGAAGCGCAGCGGGTAGGAACCGGTGAGGTAGGTCTTGGCATCGGCGAGCTCCTCGGCCGAAACACCCTCCTCGGCCATGCGCCGGATCTCGCCGCGAATGATCGCCAGCGACTGGCCGACGCGTTCGTTGCGCGTCGCGACCTGGCCGAACATCATGGCCGCCTTTTTCAGCGGCGAGAGGGACGTGCCGACCGAGTAGGCCAGGCCGCGCTTTTCGCGCACCTCTTCCATCAGCCGCGACGAAAAACTGCCGCTGCCCAGAATGTGGTTCATCATGAAAGCGGGGATGAAATCCGGATCGTCCCGCGCGATGCCCTGCGTACCGAAAATGACGACGCTTTGCGGGAAGTCGCGCTCGACAACGAGGGTCTGCGCGCCAGACGCCACTTCGACGGCCGGAATATCCGGCAATACCGCATCAGCCGGCAAGCCGCCGAACGTCCGGTCGAGAAGCAAGCCGAGTTCCTCGGCCGATATCGGTCCGACAACCGCAATCTTCATGTTGCCGCGCGCCATGATGTTTTTCACGTATCCGGTCATGTCGTCGCGCGTAATGCGCGGCACGGATTCAAGCGTGCCATGCCGATTGAGCGCATAGGGATGACCGCCCAACGCCGCGCGGTACCAGGCATCGGCCGCCAGCCAGTCCGGCGACTGGCGATTGCGCGCAACCGCGACGCCGATCTGGGCCCGAATGCGCTCGATCGCGTCTTCGTCGAAGCGGGGTTCGGCGATGGCCAGCGCGAACAAAGAGAAGGCCTCGTCGCGCGCTTCCGCCAGGGTTTTCAACGAAGCGTTGAGATAGTCGTTGTCGACCGAGAAGGAGAGCTGCGCCGCGATGTCGTCGAGCCGAGCGCCAAAGGCCTGCGAGGGCAGATCGCCCGCGCCTTCGCCGAGCAGCGAGGCCGCCATGTTGGCGGTGCCGGCTTTTTCTGCGGTGTCGGTCGCCGTGCCGCCTTCCCATGCAACCTCCATCACGATGACGGGGACCGTATGCTCCTCGACAAGCCATGCCTCGATGCCGCCGGGGCTGACGACGCGTTCGATTTCGAAGGCGGAAAGCGGCGTCGCCAGAAGGAAGACGGCAAACAGGAAAGCGCCGAACGGCGCGCCGCGGATCATGCGCCACCTCCCGGCAGCAACTCGCCGGTGACGGAAACGCTGCCGGAGAGAACGGCACGCGCGGCATCCACGACATCCGCCGCCGTCACGGCGCGAATGCGATCCGGCCATTCGTGAATGTCGTCTATCGACAAGCCGGTCATCAGGCCCTCGCCATAGGCATAGGCCATGCTGCGCTGGCTATCACGTGCATAGACGGCGCCGGCCGCGATGACGGTTTTTGCCCGCGTGAGTTCTTCATCCGTCACGCCTTCGGCAAGCAATGCGGCGATTTCGGCGTCGATCGCCTGTTCGAGGTCGGCGAGCGGACCGCCGACACGCGGCAAGGCGTAGAGGCCGAACTTGCCGGCATCGAGACGGCTGCCTTCGTACCAGGAACCGACGGAGGCGGCGACGCCTTGCGTCACCACCAGATTGCGGTAGAGGCGGCTTGTCTGGCCGCCGCCGAGAATTTCGGCCAGCACGTCGAAAGCGGCGCCACGGCGCGCACCCGCCGTGCCGTAGTCAGGGGCCGGATAGAAACGCAACCATGTCGGTTCGTTGACGCGCTCGTCGCGGCGGACGACGCGCTTGTCTTCGTCCGGCCACACGACGGCGGGGCGATCGCGCACAAATGTCGGCGCGCGTTGCGAGATGGTGCCGTAGTATTTTTCTGCCAGCGGCCGCAATTCATCGAGCGAGATGTCGCCGGCGACGATCAGCGTGGCGTTGTTGGGCGTGTAGAAGCGGTTGTAGAAATCGAGCGCGTCTTCGGTCGTCAGCGCGGCGATTTCCTGCTTGTGGCCGATGATGTCGCGGCCATAGGGATGATCGCCGTAGAGCGCGGCATTCATTTCGGCCTGTAACAACGCCATGGGGTTGTTCTCGATCCGGCTGCGCTGCTCCTCCAGCACCACATCGCGCTCCGGCAGAACCTCGGCGTCCGTCAGCTGGAGCCCGGTCATGCGCTCGGCCTCCATTTCCATGACAAGCGGCAGGCGGTCCCTGGCGATGACCTGAAAATAGCCGGTGTACTCGTAATGCGTGAAGGCGTTGTCCTGGCCGCCATTGCGCGCAACGATGCGCGAGAACTGGCCGGGCGCGATTTCCTTCGTGCCTTTGAACATCAGATGTTCGAGGAAATGCGCAAGGCCGGTCTTGCCGGGCGTTTCGTCGGCCGCGCCGACGCGGTACCAGACCATGTGAGTGACGACGGGGGCACGGCGATCGGGAATCGCCAGTACTTCCATGCCGTTGGAGAGCCGGAAGCTCTGCGGTGCGCCCGAAGCGGCGACGCCGGCATCGCGCCAGGTCCATACCACCGCGCCGAGCACGACGGCCAGCAGAACGGCGAGCGCAGCGACGGCGGCGATTGGCGCTGGAAATCGGGAACGAGACAACAATTCACTCCACCGGACCGGGTCTCAGGGCACCGGTCCCCGACGCGGCGCGGAATGCGACGTGCTCAGAAAATGCCGGAGAACCAGCCGTCTTTCTTGGGCTTCAGGGTCGGCGTTTCGCCTTCCGTCACGTCCTTGCCCTCGGCTTCGTTCTGCTGAATGCGCTGGGCCTCGGCGCGCGAATCGACCAGGCGTTCGTCGGGCGGCGTGCCGGGCTTGCGCCAGAAAATCACGTCGTCGACGAAGGTCTTGTCCTGCTCGATCAGCGAGCGCGTCTCCGTGTTGACGACCTGCGGATGCGCGGATCGGCCGCATCGGCGCCGGTGTTTGCCAGCAGCACCCGTTCGCCAGCCGTCACACCGCCGGCCGCCGCTTCGCCTTCCGCCGCTTCGCCCGTCAACGCCTGCTGCGCGTAGACGGAGGGCTGCACTTCCATTTCCTGCGGGCGCGGCGCGCCGGGCTGCGGCGGACGCAAAGAGTAATCCGGCGGAATGATCAGCGGCGCCTTGGTGACGATCGTGAACTCGTCCGGCGCCGACTTGCCATAACCAAGCGTGTCGCTGAGGCTGCCACCGCCGCAGCCGGTCAGTGCGACGGCAAGCCCGGCCAGCAGGCCGGCGCGGCGGAGATTTTTCAGTTCGATGATCACGTCGATTGCTCCCTCGGGGCGGCGGCCGATCAGGCCGCCCTGTCGCCCGCGTTTCCGTCTTTTTTGCCCGTTTCGCCAAGGCCGAAAAGCTGTGGCCAGATCGAATCCAGCAGGATCAGCATTACGCCCAGAACGATCCAGATGTCGGCAACATTGAAGATATACCAGTAAAATCCGAAGGCGTGAAAACTAAAAAAGTCCGCCACGGCGCCATAAGCGAGGCGGTCGGCAACGTTGCCAAGCGCGCCGCCGACAATCAGTCCGATGGCCAGCGCAACCCCCCGGTGCTCGGCGCGTGCGAGCCAGAGGCCAAGGCCGAAGACCACCGCCAGCGCGAAGGAAACGAGGATCAAAACGCCGAGCGCCGTCTGGGCTTCGAAGAGGCCGTAGCTGACGCCCTTGTTCCACGCCATCACCAGATCGAAAAAGGGCGTCACTTCGACGCGGCCGCGCGCTGCGATCTCGTAGATGTCGAGCATCCACCATTTGTGCAGGCGGTCGATCGCAAAGCCGGCGGCGGCAACCGCCAGGCCGAAAAACGAGAAAGGCCCCCAGAAGGTTTCGCGGCTCAGGCGTTCCATCAGCGTGTCAGGCTCCCTGCCGACGCGCTGCCTGCGCGTCATATTCGCGGACAGCCGCGGCGTCGCGCAGGCTCAAATCCGGGAATTCGGGATCGGACCCGACCTCCGGCAACACGCGCCATGAGCGCGCGCATTTGCGGCCCTCGGCGCGTTTCGGCACCACGGCGACGCCCGGTACGTCGTCGAGACGGAAGGCCGCAGCCGGCCCCTCGCCTTCGATCAGCGAAGCCTGGCTGGTGATCGCCAGTTCGGCGAGATCGATGCCGCGCATCGCGGCCGCGAGTTCGGCATTGGTCACAAAAACGTCGGGTGCGGCTTCCAGGCTGGCGCCGATGCGCTTTTCGCGGCGCTCGACTTCCAGCGCGCCAGTGACGACGCGGCGCAGTTCGCGCACCTTGCGCCATTTTTCGGAAAGCGTCTCGTTGCACCACTCTGCTGGAATTTCCGGAAAGGTGCGCAGGTGAACGGAGTCCTCGTCCGATGGAAAGCGCGCGAGCCAGACTTCCTCGACCGTGAAGCACAGCACCGGCGCCAGCCAGGCCGTGAGGCAGGAGAAAAGTTCGTCGAGCACCGTACGGCAGGCGCGGCGGCGAAGGCTCGACGGCGCGTCGCAATAAAGCGTGTCCTTGCGGATGTCGAAATAGAAGGCCGAGAGATCGACATTCATGAAGTTCGACAGCGTATGCGTCACGCGCTTGAAGTCGTAGTCAGCGTAAGCCTTGCGCACCAGCTCGTCGAGCTCGGAAAGGCGGTGCAGGATCGCGCGTTCGAGCTCCGGCATGTCGGCGGCCGCGACGCGTTCCGCCTCATCGAAACCCGCGAGATTGCCGAGCAGGTAGCGGAAAGTGTTGCGCAGCTTGCGGTAGGCCTCGACGTTCGATTTGACGATTTCGTTGCCGATGCTGTGGTCTTCCCAGTAGTCGGTCGAGGCGACCCAGAGGCGCAGGATGTCGGCGCCGTTCTGCTTGACGATGGCCTCGGGCTCGATCGCGTTGCCGAGCGACTTCGACATCTTCAAACCCTTGTCGGTCAGCGTCATGCCATGCGTCAGCACCTGTTTGTAGGGCGCGCGGCCGCGCGTGCCACAGCTTTCGAGCAGCGAGGACTGGAACCAGCCGCGATGCTGGTCGGAACCTTCGAGATAGAGATCGGCCGGCGACGGCATCCCGCGCGCTTCGAGCACGAAGGCGTGCGTGGAACCCGAATCGAACCAGACGTCGAGAATGTCGGTGACGCGCTCGTATTCATCGGCGTTGTAGTCGTTGCCCAGAAAGTCGCTTGCCGGATGTTCGAACCAGGCATCGGCGCCTTCCTTTGCCACCGCGGCGACGATGCGCGCATTGACCTTTTCGTCGCGCAGCAGCGAGCCGTCGGATTTCTTGACGAAGAGCGTCAGCGGCACGCCCCAGGCACGCTGGCGCGAGAGCACCCAATCGGGCCGCCCTTCCACCATCGCATAAATGCGGTTGCGATTGCGCGCCGGCACCCAGCGCACCTTCTCGATTTCTTCAAGCGCGACCTGACGGAAGGGCTTGCCGCCCGCCGCCTCGATTTTCGCGTCCATCGAGACGAACCATTGCGGCGTGTTGCGGAAGATCAAGGGCGCCTTGGAGCGCCATGAATGGGGATAGGAATGCGTGACTTTGCCCTTGGCGAGCAACGCGCCGGCCTTCTCAAGCTCCTCGATCACGGCGGCATTGGCGTTGCCTTCCTTGCCCTGCCGCGTCAGCACGAACTTGCCGGCGAAGAGCGGCACGTGATCGTAGTAGGCGCCTTCCTCGTTGACCGTTTCGGGGATGTCCCTCGAACCGAAGTTCTCGACCCAGATCATGTAGTCGTCCTGGCCGTGACCGGGCGCGGTGTGGACAAAGCCGGTGCCGGCTTCTTCCGTGACGTGCTCGCCGGCGAGGAGCGGCACATCGAAGTCGTAGCCCTGGCCGCGGAAGGGATGGGCGCAGACGACGTTCGCAAGCTCGTCAGCCTTCACATCGCGCAGGCGCGCCCAACTCTCGATGCCTGCATCCTTCTTCACTTGCTCCGCCAGCGCATCGGCCAGCACCAGCTTTGCGCCTGCGGCTTCATAAAGACCGTAGGCGATGTTCGGCGAATAGGAGATCGCGCGGTTGGCGGGGATCGTCCATGGCGTCGTCGTCCATATAACGATCGACGCTTCTTCCAGCGCGCCGCCTTTCGCTACCGGAAACTTCACCCAGATCGTATGGCTGGTGTGGTCGTGATATTCGACTTCGGCTTCGGCGAGCGCGGTCTTTTCGACCACCGACCACATGACGGGCTTCGAGCCCCTGTAGAGCGAGCCGTTCATCAGGAATTTCTGGAATTCCTCGACGATCTTCGCTTCGGCGTCGAAGGACATGGTAAGGTAGGGATTGTCCCACTCGCCGGAAATGCCGAGGCGCTTGAACTCTTCCCGCTGCACATCGACCCAGTGTTGCGCGAACTCGCGGCATTCGCGGCGGAACTCGAGCGGCGGCACCTCGTCCTTGTTCTTGCCCTTCTTGCGGTACTTCTCCTCGATCTTCCATTCGATCGGCAGGCCGTGGCAGTCCCAGCCCGGAACGTAAGCCGCGTCCTTGCCCATCATCTGCTGAGAGCGGACGACGACGTCCTTCAGGATCTTGTTCAGCGCATGGCCGATATGGATGTTGCCGTTGGCGTAGGGCGGGCCGTCATGCAGCACGAAGGTTTCGCGGCCTTTCGCTTCCTCGCGCAGGCGCCTGTAGAGGCCGAGCTTCTCCCAGCGCGCCAGCCATTCGGGCTCGCGGACGGGAAGCCCCGCCTTCATCGGAAAATCGGTCGTGGGCAGAAACAATGTGTCGCGGTAGTCGCGGCCAGTCTGTTCGGCGGCGGCCTGATCGGGAGACTTGGTATCGGTGGACATGGGACGCCTTGGCTATTCGGGGTTGCGCGATCTTCGGGAACAGGTGAACCCGGCTCGTGCCGCGCGGAACCGGACGGTCCCTCAGCGGCAGGCCGGGCCTGTAATTCGCGCGCAAATGGCGGGGCGGCGCCCGCAAAGGCCGGTGGTTTTCATGGCCCGAGTTTCTAGCAGCCGGCCCCTTAACAGTCCAGTAAAGGGGGCCGCTTCGGGCGGGGCTTCCGGGAGTGCTGGCCGTTCCCTATAGTCCGGCCATGCGCTTCATCCGCTGCCTCCCTGCCCTGCTGCTTCTCCTGCTGCTGCCGGTCGCCCTGGCCGAGGCGCGATGGGAGGGGAGCCCGACGCTCGAGCGCATTGCCGCGGCGGGCGAGGTTCGCGTCGGGCTGACCGGCGATTACAAGCCTTTTTCATGGGAAGAGCCTGAAGGCCATTTCGAAGGGCTCGATGTCGACATGGCCGAGGCGCTGGCGGCCGATCTCGATGCGCGGCTCGTCATCGTGCGGACGAGTTGGCCGACGCTGATGGACGACCTCGCGGCCGGAAAATTCGACATTGCGATGGGCGGCATCTCGATCACCGAGGCGCGGGCGGCGGCGGCGTTCTTCACCGACCCGATCCTCGCCGACGGCAAGGCACCGATCGCGCGCTGCGCGGACAAGGACCGGTTTCAGACGCTGGAGGAGATCGACCGCGAGGGCGTGACCGTGATCGTCAATCCGGGCGGTACCAACGAACAATTCGCCCGCGCGAACATTTCCCGCGCGACGCTGGCGCTCCACACCAACAATGCGACGATCTTCGAGGAGATTGTCGAGGGCCGCGCGGATGTGATGATGACCGACGCCATCGAGACGCGGATCATGGCGCGCGAGCATCCCGAGCTTTGCGCGATCAATCCCGACAAGCCCTTCACGCGGGCCGAGAAAGCCTATCTCCTGCCGCAGGACGACGTGTTCAAGACGCGGGTCGACGACTGGCTCGGCCGCCTTGAAGCCATCGGCGCGTTGCAGCAGACCATCAGGAAATGGACCGGCGTCAGGCCGGAATGATCCGCTCCACCGCCCGCGCCTTCAGCGCCAGCTTGCCATCGCCATTGGTGAATGTGGCTTCCACATAGGCCTGCGTTTTCGACACATTCAGCACATGCCCCTCGCAGGCGAGCACGCCCTCCGTCACCGGGCGGAAGAAATGCATCTGCAGGTCGCTCGTCGTAAAGTTCCGGTCGTCCTTCAGCATGGTCATCAACGCGAAGGAGCAGGTCTGGTCGGCCAGCGTCGCGAGATAGCCGCCGAAAACGGCGACGGGATTGAGGAACGCGGGATCGACCGGCCAGTCGTAGCGGATGCGGCCCGGCTCGACGATGGTGAGCTTTCCTGCGTAAAGCTTCAGCGCGGCGACATGCGGCGGCGCTTTTTCCATCTCGCCTTTTTCGATGCGCTTCAGGATGTTCGACCAGCTCGGCATTACTTCTCCGTCTTCTCTTTGAACGCAGCCGCATCGGCCAGTATTTCGGGAAGGCCGATCAATTCATTGTAGCGCTGGAAGGTGACGCGCGGTTCGTCATCGGCCAAGCCCTCGCCTTTCAGCAGCGTCGCATACACGCCTTCGAGCCGCGCCGTGACGGAAAGCAGCGCCGATACGGGAAAGAGCGCAATCTTGTAGCCGAGCGCTTCGAGCCACGCCGCGCCGAAATAGGGCGTCTTGCCGTCCTCGACGATGTTGGCGACGAGAGGAACACCCTTGAACGTCTCCGCGGCCTTCCGCAATTCCGCTTCGTCGCACGGTGCCTCGATGAAAAGAATGTCGGCGCCTGCTTTCAGGAAAGCCTCGCCGCGCCTCAACGCCTCGTCGAGGTCATGCGTCGCGCGCGCATCCGTCCGCGCCATGATCTTGAAGTCGCGGCTCGCGCGCGCTTCCGCCGCCGCACGGATCTTCGCCGCGGCTTCCGCAAGCGGCACCACTTCCTTGCCTTCCATATGGCCGCAGCGTTTCGGGAAAACCTGATCCTCGATCTGGATGCATTGTGCACCCGCTGCCTCATAGGCGCGCGTCAGACGCGCCGCGTTCAACGGCCCGCCATGCCCGTTGTCGCCATCGGCGATCAGCGGCACGGGGGAAGACGCGCCCGCAATCGCGCGTACGCGCTCTGTCATTTCGGCGGCGCTGACGAGCCCTATGTCGGGGAGGCCGAAGCTTGCGCCCGCAACGCCGAAGCCCGTCATGTAAAGCGCCTTCGCGCCCGCCTTCGCCGCGAGCTTCGCCGACAGCGCGTCATAGGCGCCGGGCGCAACGACGATGCCGGGTCGGGCGAGAAGCTTGTCGAGGCTTTGCGGCATGGACATCGGCACTCAAAAGCTCGGCGGGGTGCAGGCCGAGACGACGACGCAATCGACGGTGCCGGGATTGTGGAAGCGGTGCGGCAGACGCGAATCGAAGTAATAAGCGTCGCCCGTCACCATCCGCCGTACTTCGCCGCCCACCGTCAGTTCGAGCACGCCGGCAACGACGATGCCGCATTCCTCGCCGGTGTGGGAAAGCATTTCCTCGCCGGTGTCGGCGCCCGGCGCATAACGCTCATGCATCATCTGGATGGCGCGGCCGCGCGTGTCGCGACCGACGAGGCGAAAGCTGACGGCGCCGTTCGCGATCTCGCGCAGTTCCTTCGCCTGATAAAAAACCTTCTTGCGCGGTTTCAGTTCCAGCGTCAGGAAGTCGGCAATCGAGATCGGGAAACCATCCAGCACCTTTTTCAGCGAACCGACCGAAGGGCTGATGCGGTTTTTTTCGATCAGCGAAATCGTGCCGTTGGTGACGCCGGCGCGCTTGGCCAGTTCGCGCTGCGAGAGACCGTGCATCTTGCGCAATTCGCGCAGGCGCGCGCCGACATCGGGGCCTTTCTGTTCGCCTTCGACGGCTTCGACCGGTGGCGCGGAACTGTGGGCGCGGCGGAAATCTCCTGTCATTTGTTTAAGATAGTTTACACGCTCAGCCAAGTCACGCCGAAGAACGCTTGCTTTCGCACGACGACGGATTTTCAATCGTGCAATATTGCAATCATGCAACGGCGGTCACGCGACGCACCCGGAGTCCTTGCGACATGAACACCCTGACACCGAACGATCTTGAGGCTTTCTGGCTGCCGTTTACGCCGAACCGGCAGTTCAAGCGCGAGCCGCGGCTCGTCGCGCGGGCGAAGGACATGCATTATTACAAGCCGGACGGGACGGCGGTGCTCGATGCGACGGCGGGCTTGTGGTGTTCCAAAGCCGGGCATTGCCGGGCGCCGATCGTCAAGGCGATCCAGGAGCAGGCCGGCGAACTCGACTTCGCGCCATCGTTCCAGTTTGCGCATCCCAAGGTCTTCGAGCTCGCAAGCCGCATCGGCGCGCTGGCGCCCAAAGATCTCGACCATGTGTTCTTCTGCAATTCGGGATCGGAGGCCGCCGACACGGCGCTCAAAATCGCCATCGCCTATCACCGCGCCAATGGCGAGGGTGCGCGGACGCGGCTGATCGGCCGCGAGCGCGGCTATCACGGCGTCGGCTTCGGCGGCATTTCGGTCGGCGGCATGGTCGCCAACCGCAAGTTCTACGGACCGCTGCTTTCGGGCACCGACCACCTGCCGCACACCTACAACCGCGCCGAGCAGGCCTTCACCACCGGCGAGCCGGAATGGGGCGCGCATCTTGCCGACGAATTGCAGCGCATGGTCGAGCTGCACGACGCCTCGACCATCGCCGCCGTCATCGTCGAACCGATGGCGGGCTCGACCGGTGTGCTGCCGCCGCCGAAGGGCTATCTCAAGCGGTTGCGCGAAATATGCGATAAACACGGCATTCTTTTGATTTTCGACGAGGTCATCACCGGCTTCGGACGGCTCGGCCACGCAACCGCATCGGAACGTTTCGGCGTGACGCCCGACATCATCACGTTTGCAAAAGGCATCACGTCGGGCACCGTGCCGATGGGCGGCGCGATCGTTCACAACCGCATCTACGAAGCCTTTCAGACCGGGCCCGACCACGCGATCGATCTTTTTCACGGCTACACTTATTCGGGTCATCCGCTGGCGGCGGCCGCCGCGCTCGCAACGCTCGACCTTTACCGCGACGAAGGATTGTTCGAGCGGTCGAAAAAACTCGAACCGCATTTCGCACAAGCCGCGATGTCGATGAAGGGCCATGCGCTGCTGCTCGACATCCGCACCATCGGGCTCGCGGCGGCAGTCGATCTCGCGGGCGTCGACGGCTTGCCCGGCAAGCGCGGCTTCGACGCGATGCGCGTTGCCTTCCACGAAGAGAACATGATGGTGCGCGTCTCGGGCGACTCGATTGCCTTCTCGCCGCCGCTGATCGTCGAGGCCGACCAGATCGACGATATTTTCGCGCGCTTCAAGCGGGTGCTCGACAAGGTGAGCTGAGGGGCCAAGGCCCCCGCGCCGGGCGGAAGGCGGACGTTTTTCAGGGTGTCATTTTCGGGCGGTGATTTTTCATCCGTGAACGGATGAAGGGCGTGCCGGCGGAGGCGTTATCCCCGCTTCTGGCAGCATTTCGGCAGGCAAAAAGGGCCTTCTGTCACCGAACTGTCACAAAACTGTCATAAATCACATCCAGCGTCTTCGCACGAACGCGGAGTGTTTAATATCCGGCGAATCCGGCGCGGGGACAAGTTTTCGAGAAATAAAACTTGTCCCCGGTTTAGGGGGGAATCGCGGAGGCAAGCGGATTCGGCACCCCTCACCCTTCCCAACGATGCGGCTTGCGCCGCCTCGCCGGGCGTTCGAGGACGAAAAGGTCACCGGACCTTTTCTTGTGTCCTCTCACTCCTCTCCCCCAAAAAGGGGGCGAGGGAGGAAGATGGGGCATGCGTGTACGGATCAGTTCGGCGTCAGGCCCAGCATCTTGCCGATGACCTTGTCGAGGGTGCGTTTGGAGGCGACGGCCATCAGGATTTTTTCGGAGAGGCGGCCCTTGACGGCGGAATAGCGGACGCGCGGCTTCGGCGTCGTCAGCGCCTTGTGGATCAGGCGGCCGAGCGTTTCGGCGGGGAGGCCGTTGCGGCCCTGGTCGATAAAGACCTTCTGGAATTTTTCGAGGATCGGCAGGTAGGGCGAGTTGCCGTAGCGGGCGATGTCGATCTCCTCGGCCTTGTCCCAGATGGCGGTCTTGACCGGGCCGGGGCCGATGACGATGACGTCGATGCCGAAGAGCATCAGCTCGCGGCGCAGCGCTTCCGAAAAACCTTCCAGCGCGAATTTCGAGGCCGCATAGGGACCGATGAAGGGCATGGCGCGGATGCCGCCGACCGAGGAGATGTTGACGATGCGGCCGGGCGCGCCTTTCAGCGACTTGTCGGCGCCCAAGAGCGGCGCGAAGGCCTGCGTCACCAGCAGGGGGCCAGTGAGATTGACTTCCATCTGTGTACGGAAATCCGCCGGGTCGACCTCAAGTAGCGGGCCCGAGACCGCGATGCCGGCATTGTTGACGAGGCCGGCCAGCGTTTCGCCTTTCAGCGCGGCGCGGACTTCAGCGGCGGCGGCGCGGATCGCGGCTTCATCGGTGACGTCGAAGACGAGGGGCGTGAACTTGTCGCCGAATTCCCTTTTCAGCCTGTCGGCGTCTTCCTGTTTGCGGACCGAGCCGAAGACGTGGAAGCCTTTTGCGATCAGGACTTTCGTGGCGCCGTGACCGATGCCGGTCGAGACGCCCGTGACGACGATGGATTTCATGTCTTTCTCCCCAATGACCGGAGAAGCAAAGTTGGTCATTATCCGTCAAAGATCAAGATCGTATCTGACCCAGTTTCGCGTCTCGGCGAGCTTGTCGTAGAGGGCGCGGGCGGTGGCGTTGTCGCGGTCGGTCTGCCAGTAGAGGCGGAGCCAGCCTTCGGCGCGGCCTTTCGCGGCCAGCGCCTCGATCAGGGCGCGGCCGGCGCCGCGCCCGCGCGCTTCTTCTTTCACGTAGAGGTCTTCGAGATAGCAGACCGGCTTCGGGCTCCAGGTGCCGGCATGCAGGATCGCATGGGCAAAGCCGAGCGGCGCGCCGCCGGCCTCGGCGATAAGGCCGATATGGCCGGGCGCGGGCGCGAGAAAGCGCGCCCAGGTGCCGGCGCTCGTCTCCGACGGCAGCGATGTTTCGTAGAAGGTCAGGTAGGACGCCCACATGGCGTCCCATGCGGCGCGGTCCGATGCGGCGAAGGGACGTGTACGGAGCAACTCCTTTGCATTCATTTCCGCCGCCCCCCTTCACCCAACCCTCTCCCCGGCGGGGAGAGGGTCATGCGTCTCACGACGCGGTGGCGCCGCCGTCGATGACCATGGTCTGGCCGGTCATGAAGGCGCCGGCGGGGCTGGCGAGGAAGACCGCCGCGCCGGCGATTTCGTCGGGCATGCCGATGCGCTTCAGCGGCGCGCCGGCGGTGGAGCGTTCGAGAATTTCGGGATTGTCCCACAGCGCTTTCGCAAAATAGGTCTTGATGAGGCCCGGCGCGATGCAATTGACGCGGATGTTCTGCGGTCCGTATTCGACCGCGAGGTTGCGGGCGAGCTGCATGTCGGCGGCCTTGGAAACGCAATAGGCGCCGAGGATCGGCGAGCCGCGCAGGCCGCCGATCGAGGAGACGATGGTGATGGAACCCTCTTTCCGCTCGACCATCTGCGGCAGCACCATATGCGCCAGCCAGTGGTTCGACTTGATGTTGGCGCCCATGATCTTGTCGAAGGCGTCGTCGGGCAGGTCCTTCGAGGGACCGAAATAGGGATTGACCGCCGCGTTGCAGACGAGGCTGTCGACGCGGCCCCATTTTTTCATCGTCGTGTCGACCAGACGCCGCAGGTCATCCTTCTCGGAAATGTTGCAGGGAACGGCAATCGCGCTGTCCTTGTATTTCGCATTGATCTCGCCGGCGACCTTGTCGCAGGCGTCGCCCTTGCGGCTCGAAACGACGACTTTCGCGCCGTGTTCGGCCATGCGGTGGACGATGGCCTCGCCGATGCCCTTGGTGGAGCCGGT
This sequence comes from Parvibaculum sp., assembly GCA_040216885.1. Lineage (GTDB taxonomy): Bacteria > Pseudomonadota > Alphaproteobacteria > Parvibaculales > Parvibaculaceae > Parvibaculum. The sequence continues at coordinate 18,861 of JAVJOG010000025.1, read as the reverse complement.
GACGATGGCGACCTTGCCGGTGAGATCGAAGAGTGACATGCGTGTGTTTCCTTTCCCGCCCGCTCCCGCCTCGGTTTCGGGCGTGGATTCGGGGTTTATCGGTCATTGGGCCCCGTTAAATGCCGTTCCCGCCGGTGGCGCGGTTTGCTAGGATGGCGGCCGACGGGGTATGGGGTCTTTTACACTATCGCATCCGGAATCCATAAGGCCGCGCTCCCGACGCGGACTTTGCAGAGGACGGGCCACCTGAAACAGGATCGGAGCCACAACATGCTGCTGAAGAAATTTGCCGTGCTTGCGCTTGCCGCGACGTTCGGCCTTGCCGCCTGCACCACCGAGGACCCCTATACCGGCGAACAGAAGACCAGCAAGACCACCTATGGCGCGCTGGGCGGGGCCGTGCTCGGCGCGCTGGCCGGCGGGCTGATCGGCAAGGGCGACGCCAAGGACCGGCGCCAGCGGGCGCTGATCGGCGCGGGCGTCGGCGCGCTGGCCGGCGGCGGCATCGGCTACTACATGGACCAGCAGGAAAAGGAACTGACGCAGCGCCTGCGCGCCTCCGGCGTCAGCGTGACGCGCGTCGGCAACGACATCATCCTCAACATGCCGGGCAACGTCACCTTCGCCACCAACTCGTCCGACATCAACGCGAAGTTCTACGAAGTGCTGAACTCGGTCTCGATCGTGCTGAAGGAATACGACAAGACGCTGATCGACGTGACGGGACATACGGATTCGACCGGCTCGGACCAGTACAACCTCGAATTGTCGCAGAGGCGCGCCCAGAGCGTCGCCAGCTACCTGATCGGACAGGGGCTCAACGGACAGCGCTTCTATGTGGTGGGCGCCGGCGAGGCCCAGCCCATCGCCGACAACAACACGCCGGCCGGGCGCGAACAGAACCGGCGCGTCGAAATCCGGCTGATGCCGCTGACAACGAGCTGATTGCGTTTTCATCCGCACAAGGAAGGCCCGGTGCGATCCCGGTTTTCACCGGGACAGGCGCCGGGCCTTTTTTTGGTGTGGGACACGCCTCCAAACAATCAGTGTCACCCCGGCTTTCGCCGGGGTGACACTTCTATTTTTGTCTGGCGGCGGTGAAACAGTCGCGAAACTTACGGCGCGGGGAATTGCGTCAGGGGATTGTAGGGCATGTCGGTGTTGCCGTAGCCGATGCCCATATGCGTCAGCTCGGATGTCACCTGCGAACGGTGATGGGTGGCGTGGTTGAAGAGCTGCGCCCACCAGAAGCTGCGCGGCAGGCGGCGGCCCGACGGCATGACGATGATTTCGTCGAACCATTGGGGCGGCGCGTCTTCGCAGCGCGTGCGGAATTTCGCGTCCATCCTTTGGCGCGCGGCACGCAGGGGCGCGAATTCGGTTTCGATGCGGCGGTCGGGATCGAAGGCAGACGGCATCGCACCGTTCTCGATGTAGGCAAGCAAATGCGTTTCGACCATCAGCATGTGGTCGAGGGTGGCGAGAATGTCGCCGAAGAACATGCCGCGGTCGCGCGCGATCTCCGGCGGCGGGAGACCGGCGACGATGTCGTAAAGCTTTTGGTTCTGCCACTGGTTGTAGCGCGAAAGCTCGACCGCGACGGGGCCGTAGCCGCTCACGGCAACATCTTCTCGATTTCGGCGACGAGCGCGGCGTCGAGCGGGCTCACCTTGCTCGGATAGATGCCCGCGAGTTCGCCCGACGGGCCGACCAGATATTTGTGGAAGTTCCAGCGCGGGCGCGCATCCTCGCCGGCGGTCTCGCCGATCCAGAGATAAAAGGGATGGGCCTCGGCGCCCACGACCTGCTGCTTTGCGGTCAAGGGAAACGAGACCGAATAATTGATCTCGCAAAACTCGACGATCTCGGCCTCGGTGCCGGGCTCCTGGGCGCCGAAATCGTTGGAGGGCACGCCGATGACGGTGAGGCCGCGCGTGCGGTAGCGCTCCCACAGGCCTTGCAGCTCGCGATATTGCGGCGTGAAACCGCAGCGGCTTGCGGTGTTGACGATCAGCACCGGCTTTCCTGAAAAGCGCGACAGCGGCAGCGCCTCGCCGGCGGCGGTCAGGAATTCGAAATCATGGGCGGACATTTCGGAGGCCTCCTCGCCTTTTCGTTGGCGGACATTATAGCATGGGGCTCGGGGACGGCGAGGGAGACGGAACTCATGTGCGATACGCTGGTGGCGCGGGGGCAGACGACGGCGAGCGGCGCGCTGTTGTTTGCCAAGAATTCCGACCGCGAGGCCAACGAGGCGCAGTATCCGCTGTTCGTGCCGTCGGCGGCGCATGAGGCAGGCGCCGCGCTTGCCTGCACCTATATTTCGATCCCGCAGGTCGCGCGCAACCATGCCGTGTTGCTGTCGCGGCCGTTCTGGATGTGGGGCGCGGAGATGGGCGCCAACGAACATGGCGTCGTGATCGGCAACGAAGCGGTGCATGCGAAGATCGCGCCGCAGGCGGAACCGGCGCTGATCGGCATGGATCTGTTGCGCCTCGGGCTTGAACGCGGGGCGAGCGCCGAAGAGGCGGTCGATGTCATTACGGCATTGCTCGAACGGCACGGGCAAGGCGGCAATTGCGCGCATAAAGGCCGCTTCGAATATCACAACGCGTTCATTATCGCCGATGCGGCGGGCGATGCCTTTGTGCTGGAGACGGTGGGGCGCGAATGGGCGGTGGAGCGGGTGCGCGACAAACGCAGCATTTCGAACGCCTACACGATCGGGTGCGATGTCGAGCGGCTGAGCGACGGCGCGGCGCGGCTCGCACAAGCGCATGGGCTGGCGCCTTCGGGTCAGGATTTCGACTTCGCCGAGATCTTTGCCAATCGCAAACGCTCGGCGCTGGCGAGCGGGCATCAGCGCTGGTGCCGGACCAGCGCATTGCTGGGCGCCAAGACCGGCGGCATCCGGGGCCCCGACATGATGCGGTTTCTGCGCGACCACGGGGCTGAGGCAGCGCGCAATCCGCGCTGGCGGCCGGACGGCATCCTCGGCGGCGCGGTGTCGGCGCATGCGACCTATGGGCCGGTGCGGCGCTTCGGGCAGACGACGGCGTCGTGGGTGGCGGAACTCGGAAGCGGAAGGGCGGTGCATTGGCTGACCGCAACGGCGGCACCCGATACCGGCATTTTCAAGCCGGTGTTTTTCGGGCCCGGATGGACGGGCGCGGGGCTGCCCGATTTCGGGCCGGCGCCCGGCGATACGTTCGACGCGCGGACACGCTGGTGGCGGCATGAGCGGCTGCACCGGGCGGTGCTGCGGAACTATCCCGAAAGGCTGGCGGCCTATGCGGGCGAGCGCGACCGGCTGGAGGCGTCGTTCGTCGCCCGGGTCGAGGCGCTGCTGGCGCGCGGCGGGAGCGCGGCCGAAGCCGGGGCGCTTGCCGCCGCAATCTGGCGCGAGGCGGATGCCGCCGAGGAACGGTGGCTCGACAAGGTGCGGGCCGTGCCGGAGAACCCGGCTTTCCGGCCGTCAGCGCCGATGGCCGCGCATTGGGGGAGCCTGGGGCGGCAGGCGCGGTTCAGGGGGTGAGGGTGCGCCGCATAGTTAACCGTTTCTCAAGGGCTCGGGCATAGGGTGAAGATCGAGTGAATCTTCGGGTTTTCCCGGGGGAACGGGGGTCTTTTCCATGTCGTCGATCAAACATTCCGCCGCCACGCTGCTTTATGTGCTGCCGTCGATCGGGCTTACTTTCGGGGCGATCGAGATTTTCGGGTTCGATCCGAAACTCGCGGCGCTGGGCGGGCTTATCGCCTGCCTGCTGGGCGCCGAAGCGCATGCCGCGATCTCGCGCACCATCGAGCGCAAGGAAGTGCGGCGCGAGTTGCAGGAACTGACCAGCCTTGCCGCCGGGCTGTCGCGCGATCTCGACGACGCGGCCGACAAGATCGTCGAAATGGAAGAACGCTTCGAGCGCGAAACGGCCGAGCGCATGGAACGCATCTTCTCGGAAATCCGCGTCATCGAAAGCCTCGTCAAGCGGCTCGCCGAAACGCGCGCCGCCAGCACCGTTGCCGCCGCGACGGAAGCGCCCGCCATCGAAGCGCCGGCGCCCTCCTACGCGACGCCGGAAAGCGACGTGCCGCCGCCGGCGCCCGAACGCGGCATCGAACAGATGAACGACGCCGAACTGCTGGACGCGATCCGCCGTTCGCTCGAAACCAATCGCGTCGATCTCTACCTGCAGCCGGTGGTCAGCCTGCCGCAGCGCAAGGTGCTGTATTACGAGGGTCTTTCGCGGCTGCGCACCGACAAGGGCGAACTCATCATGCCGCGCGACTATATGCGCGTCGCCGAACCCGCCGGGATGATGCCGGCCGTCGACAACATTCTGCTTTTCCGCTGCATCCAGGTGGTGCGCAAACTCGCGCAGCGCAACAGCAAGGCCGGCGTCTTCTGCAACATCTCGGCCTTCTCGCTGCTCGACTCGGATTTCTTTCCGCAGTTCATCGAATATATGCAGCACAACAAGGATCTGGCACAGCACCTGATCTTCGAATTCAGCCAGATGACGGTGAACGGCGCGGGGCCTGTGGAACAGGCGAGCTTCGAGGCGCTGGCCGCGCTCGGCTTCCGCTTCTCGATGGACCAGGTGACGAGCCTGAAGCTCGACCCGAAAGTGCTGCACGACCGCAATTTCCGCTTCATCAAGGTGTCGGCGGAGACGCTGCTCGACGGGCGGCAGATGGCGTCGGGCGACATCGACGCCGGCGATTTGAAGGAACTGTTGCGCCGCAACGGCATCCAGCTGATCGCCGACAAGGTGGAAGCGGAGCGCGAGGTGGTCGACATTCTCGATCTCAATGTCGAGCTCGGACAGGGCTTCCTGTTCGGCGAACCCCGGCCGGTGCGCGAAAGCGCGCTGCGCGAGGACGCGCCGGCGCTTTCGATCGCGGCGGATTGAGGCGGAAAGCAAAAGCAGGCGCCGGAGCGCAACGCTTTCCCCCGCCCCGAAAAATTCTTCGCCGACGCTCGAATTTTGTCGACCCGCCCCCCAGGGGCGGGTGGGCTTTTCTGCATTGGTTGACAGGGTGAGGCCTGAGGCTATCTTGCCCCGGCCCCGCCCCCTATCCTCGTGAGGAACCCCATGACCCTTGCCGACCTCAAGCCCGTCATCGAGGCCGCCTTCGACAATCGCGACGCCGTCAATTTCGAGACCAGGGGCGAAGTGCGCGAGGCCGTGGACGCGGCGCTGAACGCGCTGGACAGCGGCCGGGCGCGGGTCGCCGAGAAGTTCAAGGATGAGTGGGTGGTGCATCAATGGCTCAAGAAGGCCGTGCTGCTCTCCTTCCGCCTCAACGACATGGCGCTGATCGCCGGCGGGCCCGGCACCGACACCAACTGGTGGGACAAGGTGCCGTCGAAATTCGCCGGCTGGGGCGAAGCCGAGTTCCGCAAGGCGGGGTTTCGTGCGGTGCCCGGCGCCGTGGTGCGCCGCTCGGCCTATATCGCGCCCGGTGTGGTGGTGATGCCGTCCTTCGTCAATCTCGGGGCCTATGTCGACGAGGGAACGATGGTCGACACCTGGGTCACGGTGGGTTCCTGCGCGCAGATCGGCAAGAACTGTCACCTTTCGGGCGGCGTCGGCATTGGCGGCGTGCTGGAGCCGTTGCAGGCCAACCCGGTCATCATCGAGGACAACTGCTTCATCGGCGCGCGCTCGGAGGTGGTGGAAGGGGTGATCGTCGGCGAGGGGGCGGTGCTCTCGATGGGCGTCTTCATTTCGGCCTCGACCAAGATCATCGACCGGGCGACCGGCGAGGTTCATATCGGCAAGGTGCCGCCCTATTCGGTGGTGGTGCCGGGCTCGCTGCCGGGCAAGCCCAACCCGAACGGCGCGCCTTCGCCGTCGCTTTATTGCTGCGTCATCGTCAAAACGGTCGATGCGCAAACGCGGGCCAAGACCGCGATCAACGAGTTGTTGCGCGACTGAGCGGAGTTAATTGACGGCGCGGCGGGCGGCGGGCTACCAAGGTGCCATGACCGCACCCGCCACACCCTATCGCCCACTCGACATTGCCGTCGACCTGATCCGCTGCCCGAGCGTGACGCCGGCCGATGCGGGGGCGCTTGGCGTGCTGGAACGCTATCTGACGCCCTTGGGCTTCACCTGCGAGCGGATGCGATTTTCCGACAAGGACACGCCCGACATCGACAATCTCTATGCGCGGCTCGGCAGCGGCAGCCCCCATTTCTGTTTTGCCGGGCATACCGATGTCGTGCCGGTGGGCGAGGCCGGCGCCTGGACGGTCGACCCCTTCGCGGCGGAGGTGAAGGACGGGCGGCTCTATGGGCGGGGCGCCGCCGACATGAAGAGCGCCATCGCCAGTTTCGTCGCCGCGGCGCAGCGAGTGGCGGCGGACGGCTTTCAGGGTTCGATCAGCCTGCTGATTACCGGCGACGAAGAAGGCCCGAGCATCAACGGCACGAAGAAGATGCTGGAGCGGCTGGCGGCGCGCGGCGAGACGATCGACCATTGCATCGTCGGCGAGCCGACCTGCGTCGACCGGCTCGGCGACACGATCAAGGTCGGGCGGCGCGGCAGCATCAACGGCTGGCTGACGGTGACAGGCACGCAAGGCCATGTCGCCTATCCGCAGCTTGCCGACAACCCGGTGCCGCCGCTTCTCGAAATGCTGCGGCGGCTCGACGCCCATGTGCTGGACGAGGGGACGCCGCATTTCCAGCCGTCCAATCTCGAAATCACCTCGGTCGATGTCGGCAACATGGCGACCAATGTCATTCCGGGAAGCGCGCGGGCGGTTTTCAACATTCGTTTCAACGATCTGCATACGGGCGCGTCGCTGGAGGCGTGGATGCGGAGCGTCTTCGACGCGGTCGCCGCCGAAACCGGCGCGCGCTACGATTTCAAGGCGGTGATTTCGGGCGAGGCTTTCATGACCGAGCCCGGAAATTTCTCGGCGCTGGTCGCCGAGGCGGCCGAACAGGTGACGGGCGTGACGCCGGAGCTTTCGACCAGCGGCGGCACGTCGGATGCGCGGTTCATTCGCTCTCACGCGCCCGTCGTCGAGTTCGGCCTGACCAACGCGACCATGCACAAGACCGATGAAAACGCCGGCGTCGACGACATTGCGCGGCTTGCCGACATCTACGAGGCGGTGCTGCGCGGCTATTTCTCCGGCCGGGCCGGCGCATGACCGGCATCACCGAAATCACCAACGGGCTGACCGGCGCGTGGCGGATCGTCAAGCGCGAGGAAAGCGCGCGCGACTGTTTCGATCTTTCGGCCGACGGGGCGCTGCGCTCGTTCACGGGCCTCGCACTTTCGGTTCCGATCCTCTTCTTCACCGCGACCGCGCTCTGGCAGATCGCACAATCGGAACTCGATGTGTCGTTCGAGGTTTCGTTTGGCGCCTTCATCGCGGTCGAGATCGCCAGCACGCTGATCTATTGGGCGCTCTTCCTCGCCGCGATGCTGCGCGTCGCGCGGGCGCTCAATCTCGGACCCAACTATACGGCCTATCTCATCACCTATAACTGGGGCATGCTGCTGACATCGGCGGCATTCGCGCTGCCGCTGATCCCCTATTCGCTGGGCGTTTTGCCGGCCGGCGGCGCGATGGTGCTGTCGCTGCCGGCACTGGCGCTGCTCGGCTGGTATCGCTGGCAGATCGCGCGCACGGTGCTCGGCGCCGGGGCGGGCACGGCGGCGGCGATCCTGATTTTCGATCTCGTGCTCAGCCTCACGATCGACCAGTTGCTGGGCGCGCTGTTCCTGACCGGCGGAGGAATATCCTGAGCGACAACCGGCCCAACGGGGTTTTCGACAGCGGCATCGGCGGCATCACCGTTTTGAAGGCGCTGCGCAAGCGGCTGCCGCATGAGGATCTCGTCTATCTCGGCGACACGGCGCGGCTGCCTTACGGCACCAAGAGCGCGGAGACCGTGACGGCTTACGCGACGCAGGCAACGCGGCACCTGATGGGCCATGACGTCAAGATGGTGGTGATCGCCTGCAACACCGCCTCCGCCGTTGCGATCGATCCACTGACGGAAGCGCTGAAGCCGCTGCCGGTGATCGGCGTGATCGAGCCCGGCGCGAAGGCCGGCGTCGCGGCGACGAAGAGCGGGCGCATCGGCGTTATCGGCACCGAGGCGACGGTGAAGGGCGGCGCCTACGTCCGCGCGATCCATGCGCTGATGCCGGAGGCGAAAGTCGTGCAGGCGCCGTGCGGGCTGTTCGTGACGCTGGCGGAAGAAGGCTGGGTGAAGGGCGAGGTCGCCGAGGCGGCGGCGAAGCGCTATCTGGCGCCGCTCTTCAAGGGCCGCGGCGCGCCCGATACGCTGGTGCTGGGCTGTACGCATTTTCCGGTGCTGGCGCGCGTGATCGGCAAGGCGGCGGGCAAGGGAGTGAAGCTGGTCGACAGCGCCGCGACGACCGCCAAGGCCGTCGAGACGGCGCTTGCCGAACGCAGCCTCGCGGCGAAGCGGCGCGGCAAGGGAAAGACGCGCTTCATGGCGACCGACAGCCCGGAGCGCTTTGCGCGCGTCGGGGGGATTTTCTTCGGCGAGAAAATTCGTGCGAAGGATGTCGAGCTGGTGGATATAAGGCCGAGCTAGCTAGGGCTTTTGTATAGATATCTTCAGACTCTTCTTTAGTTCAGCTCGCTTTTGCGCACCTATGGAAAAATACAAAATTTGTCGGAGTCCTGTCAGCTTGGTTCCCTGCAAACGTTCTTTGTTCAGGCAACACATAAGTAAACACAGGGCTTCAATTACCTTGCGCTCTCGAGTTGACCACATTGAAGCTTTAGAAGCGTCCGCGCTCCACAGAAGAATAGCCGCCGCCCCGTCTGTCATCCTGAAGTTTGCGGCTGAAGCGTGAACTGCCTTCGATAGAGTCGCGTACTCGTTCTTTATTTCCACGAGCCCCGTCAGAGCCCCGGGCATGGACGACAGGGCCGGGTGCGCTACGAAGTATTTGTGCAAATCGGTAAACGTCATCTTGTGACGACCTGACTTCCACAACAGCAACTCGACGGGGTGCTCATTGTAGAAAATCGAATTGAGAACATTCTCTATGCAACTACGCAAAGACTGTAGCGCAGGTCGCCATGCTCCCGACGACGCATTCACATGAGAAACCAGCGCATCGTTCTGAGCCTCCAGAAAGAAGGCCGCGCTTTCCGGGCTGAAATTTCCAGCCACCAAATCCGCTTTCATCGCCTGCAGACAGGCTATCCTTCGATAACTGTCACGATAAAACTTGCTCGAAGCTAATGCTAGCTGGTTGGCGGTCGCTTGGCTTATCCAATCCTCTCGAAACGTCTCATAATTCGCTTCCAGCTCCTTTTCCAAGTCACTCATGATCGAAGAAGGAACTGCAGTGCCCTAGCGAGCTCAGGCGAAGTAGACGAGCGTTCCACTCTTGACTTCGTCAGTTTTTTCCGAGCCTCAGGATTCTGCTCTAAAAACCGAAGGAGTTTTCCCAGCACATCACGCGATGCATCTCTCGGTCTAATCTCAATCGGAAAATTGTTCTCTTGGATGAGCTTGTACCACTGATTCTTGTCAACGTCGGAGAGGGCAACAAGCGTGCCAAGTGCCACTGGAATTTCATCTGGATCAGGGGCACGTCTCTTCCTTCCTCCGCTAGCCAGATCATCTAAAGTTTGATTTGGCGCGGATTGCAATGCACGCGCCAATGACATCAACAACTTCGCTATCTCGTGCGTTTTCATTTCAAACCCACTGCCTTTAGCAGCTCCTCGCCAAAATCTGAGAACTCCCGTTTCGCCGTGTCATCGTGCATTCCAAAGACTGACACATTTTTTGCAGCAGCCTCACTTACTGCGGACCGCTCTTTGATCTCGGTCGAGAAGACCTTGTCCCCAAACTCCGACCTGAGCGTTTGAATCGTCTGCTCCCTGAAATATGAGGGACGACCGACCCGCGACATCACAATACCCGCGTGCTTGATCGGCGTCTCTAAGGCATCGGAGAGCTTCTCTACTCTGCCTATCAGAAGCGCAATCCCAAGACTTGATAGAAAGTCTGGGGATACAGGCACTACATAGTGAGTGCTCAGCGCCAAAGCATTTTGCGTTGGTATCGTCAGGTTAGGGGGACAATCACAAACGACAATATCATAGTCAGAAACGATGTCTTTTAAAGCGCGGCGGAGTCGCGTCTCGCGCGCAACCTCCGAACCCATATCCAAGTCGATAGTGAACAAATCGAGATGAGAAGGGATAAGGTCCACTGAAGAGAAGACGCCTTCCAGCAATACGTCTTGAGCGGTCTTGGCCTTGCCCTCCGCCGTAGTATGTTGTCTCACTCCCAGTAGATTTGCCACGGTTCCATGTTTTGCGGCGTGTTCTGTCCAAGTCTCCACGGAGATGCATGAAAACGTCGCGTTGGTTTGCGGATCAAGATCCACTAGCAGCGTCTTGAATCCTTGAAGACCACAGAAAGCGGCAAAGTTCACAGCAATTGCTGTTTTGCCAACTCCCCCTTTCAAGTTCACGCAAGAAACAATTACGGGACCTTTCTCATTCGACCCTTTTTTGCCCTTTAAAGACTTCTTCAGAATCTTTGGCATAGGCGCCCCTTCTCCCAACGGATGCTGGTTTATTCTGTCTGTCTATTTGCTTTCGGGCAACAAACTATTGTTAGGCACTACTCGTAGTCCACCTGCAGCAGATAGAGCCCGTCGGGCGGGGCGACGGGGCCGCAGGCGGCGCGGTCTTTCGCGGCCAATGCTTTTTCGATGTCGCGCTTCGTCCATTTGCCCTCGCCGACCATCTTCAACGTGCCGACGAAGGAGCGCACCTGATTGTGCAGGAAGCTGCGCGCGCGGCAGATGATTTCAATTTCCTCGCCGTAGCGCGACACCGAAATCTCGTCGACGGTTTTCACCGGCGATTTCGCCTGACATTGCACCGAGCGGAAGGTCGTGAAATCGTGATGGCCGACAAGGGCTTGCGCGGCGGCGTGCATCGCGTCCGCATCGAGCGGCTTGTTGACCAGCCATGCCTGACCGCGATCGAGTGTCAACGGCGCGCGGCGGTTGACGATGCGGTACATGTAGTGGCGTTTGACGGCCGAGAAGCGCGCTTCGAAAGTGTCCGGCACTTCCTCCGCCGCGACGATGGCGACGGGGTGCGGACGCATATGGGCGTTGACGGCGTCGCGCAACGTGTCGGGCGCGACGGGATTTGCGAATTCGACATGCGCGACCTGACCCAGCGCATGAACGCCGGCATCGGTGCGGCCGGCGGCATGGACCTTCAGCGCCGCGCCGCAAAAGCCTTCGATGCCGGCCTCGACGACATGCTGCACGGAGAGCCCGTTCGCCTGCGCCTGCCAACCGACGAAAGGCGAACCGTCATATTCGATGGTGAGCTTGTAGCGCGGCATCAGGCGAGGCTCTCGCCGGGCGCGAGCTGGAAGCCGCGCAGGAATTCGCGCGCGCCGACCGCCGACTTGCCGGCGCGCTGAAGCTCGATGATTTCGAGCGCGCCCTGCCCACAGGCAACGAGGATGCTGTCGCCGGTGGAAAGCACCTCGCCGGGCGTGCCGGCTTTCTCGACGGGACGGGCGCGGAGAATTTTCACGCGGATATTTTCCGCGCCACGGGCGATCTCGAAAAAGGCGCCGGGCGACGGCGTCAGCCCGCGAATATGGCGGTCGATCTCGGCCGCGGGACGCGACCAGTCGATGCGGGCTTCGGCCTTGCCGATCTTCTTCGCATAGGTGACGCCCGCTTCCGGCTGCGGCTTTGCCTCAAGCGCGCCGCGCGAAAGTGCGGCCAGCGCGCGCACCATCGCGCTCGCGCCGATATGCGACAGCCGGTCGTGGAGCGTTCCCGCCGTGTCATTGGCCGCGATCGCAACGCGCTCGGCCAGCAGCACCGGGCCGGTGTCGAGACCTTCTTCCATCCGCATCACCATGACGCCGGTTTCGGCGTCGCCCGCCATGATGGCGCGCTGGATGGGCGCGGCGCCGCGCCAGCGCGGCAGCAGCGAGGCATGGAGATTGAGGCAACCCAGGCGCGGCGCGTCGAGCACCGGCTTCGGCAGGAGAAGCCCGTAGGCGACGACGACCGCGACATCGAGATCGAGCGCGGCGAAGGCCCGTTGTTCGGCCTCGCCTTTCAGCGAGGCGGGCGTGAAGACCGGAATGCCGTGTTCCTCGGCGAAGCGATGCACCGGCGACAATTGTTCGGCCATGCCGCGACCGGCCTTGCGCGGCGGTTGCGAATAGACCGCGACGACCTCGTGGCCGGCGGCGAGAATTTCGGCGAGGACGGGGACCGAGAAATCGGGCGTGCCCATGAAAGCGAGGCGCAATTTATCCATTGCCCGCCTCCGGCGCGCGGGCGCTCAAGCCGGTTCCTTTTCCTGCAGCTTCTTCTGCTTGATCAGCTTTTTCAGCATCATCGAGCGCTTGACGCGCGAGAGATGGTCGATGAAGAGGATGCCTTTCAGGTGATCCATCTCGTGCTGGAGGCAGGTGGCGAGAAGTTCGTCGCATTCCTCCTCGCGGATCTCGCCCTGATCGTCGAGATAGCGCACGCGGCAGCGGGCCGGACGCTCGACATCCTCATACATGTCGGGCACCGAGAGACAGCCTTCCTCGTAGACGGCCGTGTCGTCGGAGGTCCAGAGGATTTCCGGATTGATGAAATAGCGCGGCTCGGGCTTCTCGCCGTCGCGCGCGAGGTCCATGACGATCACCTGTTTCGGCACGCCGACCTGAATGGCCGCAAGACCGATGCCCGGCGCGGCATACATCGTCTCCAGCATGTCGTCCATGAGCGCGCGCAAGCCATCGTCGACCTTGTCGACGGGCTTCGACACTTCCTTCAGGCGCGGATCGGGCGCCGTGATGATTTCGCGTATCGCCATGGGCCTTGAGATAAGCCCCCGGTGCTTTGGGGTCAAGACGGACGGGCGGCGCAAGGAGGCTGAAAGCCGCAGATTCGGGGGGTTTCCGCCTGTTCGTCAACCGTGCGGAGGGACGGGAATCGGCTATAGTCGCCCGCTGGAGGCTCAATGAACGAAACGATTGTCATAGTGCTGGTGGCCGCAGCGGCACTCGCCGCCGGGGCGGCGCTGGCGCTGCTGCTGCGCGGGCGCGGCGGCGGGAACGAGGCAGTGGCGGCGCTTGCCCGGCAGCAGGCCGAGCTGGTGGGGCGGCTCTCGGCCATGGCCGAAACGCAGGCGCTGACGCGGACCGAACTGACGGCGACAATCAACGAGCGGCTCGACCAGGTCAGCCAGCGCATGGGACAGAGCCTCGAAGCGACGGCGCAGAAGACCGCCGAGACGCTCGGTACGCTGACGACGCGGCTTTCGGTGATCGACGAGGCTCAGAAAAACATTACCGAGTTGTCGAGCCAGGTTGTGGGGTTGCAGGACATTCTGGCCAACCGGCAGGCGCGCGGCGCCTTCGGCGAGGTGCAACTCAACGACATCGTCAGCAACGCGCTGCCGCCTTCGGCCTACAGCTTCCAGACGACGCTCGGCAACGGCACGCGCGCCGACTGCCTGATCCTGCTGCCCAATCCGCCGGGACCGATCGCCATCGACGCGAAGTTTCCGCTCGACGCCTATCACGGATTGCGCAACGCAAAGGGCGACGCGGAACGCACAATCGCCGCGCGGCAATTTCGCGGCGACCTCAACAAGCATGTCGCCGCGATCGCCGAGAAATACATCGTGCCCGGCGAGACGGCCGAATCGGCGCTGATGTTTTTGCCGTCGGAAGCGGTCTATGCCGAGCTCCACGCCAACTTTCCCGACGTGCTGACCAAGAGCTACCAGGCGCGGGTGTGGATCGTTTCCCCGACGACGCTGATGGCGACGCTCAACACGGTGCGCGCGGTGCTGAAGGATGTCGAGATGCGCAAGCAGGCCGGCGTCATCCAGAAATATGTGGCGCTGCTGCTGGGCGATGTCGGACGTCTCGGCGACCGCGTCGGCAATCTGGAACGGCATTTTCAGCAGGCAGAGAAAGACATCGGCGAGATTCGCAAATCGGCCGATGCGATCACCAGCCGCGGCGAAAAGATCGAGGCGGTGGAGATGGGCGAGGAAGACGCCGCCGACGCGCTCACCGCCGCTTCGCGCGATCTGCTCGAGGGCTGAGCGAACGCTTCGGATTCCGCGCGGCCCGAAGCCATTTTTTGCGACGACAGGCGGGATTTCTTTGCTAGGCTCGCAGCCGACAGAGACGCCCTCGGGGGGCGCCGACCGGGGCAAGGGGAACGGGCGATGCTGGCCGTCAACGATTTCGTCAACGAGCTGAACAATATTCTCTGGGGCTGGCCGATGCTGGTCGCGCTGGCGGCGACGGGCGTGTTCCTGACCGTCGGCCTGCGTTTCATGCCCTGGCGCAAGCTGCCGGAGGGCCTCAAGCTTTCGGTGCTGCCCTCGCGCGGCGCGGGTGACATCTCCCCCTTCCAGGCGCTGATGACGGCGCTCGCCGCCACCGTCGGCACCGGCAATATCGCCGGCGTTGCGACCGCGATCTATTTCGGTGGGCCGGGCGCGCTCTTTTATATGTGGGTGATCGCTCTCATCGGCATGGCGACAAAATATACCGAGGCCGTGCTCGCGGTTGCCTACCGCGAGGTCGACGAACTCGGCAATCATGTCGGCGGGCCGATGTATTACATCAAGAATGGCGTCGGTGCGAAATTTCCGACGCTGGCACTGGTGCTGGCACCGGCCTTCGCGATCTTCACGGCGCTTGCCGGCTTCGGCATCGGCAACGGCGTGCAGGCGAATTCCGTGGCGAGCGCGCTTCACGCCAATTTCGATGTTCCCGTACTCGTTTCCGGTCTTGTGATGATGGTGGCCGTGGGCCTCGTGCTGATCGGCGGCATCCGCCGGATCGCGGAAGTGGCCAGCGCGCTGGTACCGGCGATGATCGTCGTCTATATCGGCGGCGCCGTCATGGTGCTCGCGATCAACTACGAAGCCATTCCGGCGGCGTTCGGGCTCGTCTTCTATCACGCTTTCACGCCGACGGCGGCTGAAGGCGGCTTTATCGGCGCGACCGTGATGCTCGCCATCCGCTGGGGTTTCGCGCGCGGCATCTTTTCCAACGAAGCGGGCCTCGGCAGCGCGGCCATCGCCCATGCGGCGGCCAAGACCGACGATCCGATCCAGCAGGGACTGGTCGGCATGGTCGGCGTTTTCATCGACACGCTGGTCGTCTGTACGCTGACGGGCCTCGTCATCATCACGTCGGGTCTCTGGACCAGCGGCGTCAACGGCGCGGCGCTGACAAGCGCGGCCTTCGGCGCGTCGCTGCCGCTGGGCGGGGCACTCGTCGCGGTGTCGCTGGCGCTCTTTGCCTTCACGACGCTGCTCGGCTGGAGCTACTACGGCGAACGGGCGGTCGAATTCCTGTTCGGCGTCAAGGCGATCTGGCCCTACCGCATCGTCTGGGTTCTCGCGATCCCGGTGGGCGCGATGACCAGCCTCGACCTCGTCTGGAACATGGCGGATGCGCTGAACGCGATGATGGCTCTGCCGAACCTGATCGCGCTCTTCATCCTCGCGCCGGCCGTCTTTGCGATGACGCGCAATTACTGGGCGAAGGACAAAGACCAGGCGTGATTCAGAAGGGACGGCGCGACTTCATGGCGGCGGCCAGCGTGCCGTCGTCGAGATAGTCGAGTTCGCCGCCGACCGGTACGCCATGCGCAAGCCGCGTCACCGAGATGCCGAGGCCCGACACGCGGTCGGTGATGTAATGCGCCGTCGTCTGGCCGTCGACGGTGGCGTTCATGGCGAGGATCACCTCGGTGATTTCGCCGCCGCCCAGGCGCTCGACCAGTTTGCCGATATTGAGATCGTCGGGGCCGACGCCGTCCAGCGCCGAGAGAACGCCGCCCAGCACGTGGTAGCGGCCCTTGTGGGCGCCGGCGCGCTCCAGCGCCCAGAGATCGCCGACCTCCTCGACGATGCACAGCGCATGCGGATCGCGCGCGTTGTCGGCGCAGATTGCGCAAGGGTCCTGCGTGTCGACATTGCCGCAGACCGAGCAGATGCGCGCCTTTGCCGCCGCTTCGGCCATCGCGTCGGCGAGCGGCGACAGCAACGTCTCCTTTTTCTTGATGAGTTGCAGCACCGCGCGCCGCGCCGAACGAGGGCCGAGGCCCGGCAGCTTCGACATCAGCGCGATCAACCGCTCGATCTCGGGGCCGGTGACCGCCATCGAGATCAGAGCCCGAAGCCGGGCGGGATCGGCAATCCGCCGGCGACGGATTTCATCTTCTCGGCGGCCAGCACCTCGGCCTTGTGCCTGGCGTCGGCGGCGGCGGCGACGATCAGATCCTCGAGGATTTCGCGCTCGTCTTCCTTCATCAGGGAGGGGTCGATCGCAACCTTCTTCACCGCGCCCTTGCCCGACATGACGACCGCGACAAGCCCGCCGCCGGCGCGACCCTCGACCTCGGCCGCGTCGAGTTCGGCCTGCATCGCCTCCATGCGGCCCTGAAGCTGCTGCGCCTGTTTCATGATGTCGGCAAGGTTCTTCACTCGTCGGGCTCCCTATCGTCCAGCATGTCTTCCGGAGGCATTTCCGGCGGCAATATATCGGCGGCGCCGAGACCCGCCGGCAGACCCGGCTCGCGCACCTCGATGATTTCAGCACCCGGAAAAACGGCAAGTGCCGCCTTGACCAGCGTGTCGGCGCGGGCGCGCTCCTTCAAACGCTCCTCATGCGTCTGCGCCTGTTCGCGCAGCGTCGGCGCGGCGGCATCGGCGTTGCGCGCCAGCGAAACCAGCCAGCGGGCGCCGGTGGCGCGGGAGAGTTTTTCGGAGAGCTCGCCGAGGATCGTGTTGGGCGTGCCTTCGAGAAGGCCGAGATCGATGCGGCCGGGCTCGAAATGAACGAGCCGCACACCCGCTTCGAGCGCGTGCTTCAGGCGGATGTCGCGCTCGGCGGCGACCAGCGCCACAACGTCCTGAAAAGTGCGGATGTCGGCGGCGGGCACGGACGCCACAATCGCCGCTGCCGGTTCCTGCAATTCGGGACGCGTGGCGGCAACGGAGCGCAACTGCGCGCGCGAACCGCCGCCATCGCCCGCCGGCGCCGGGGAACGCGGGGCCGCGCGCGATGTCGCGCCGCCCGACTTCAATTGTTCGATCAGTTCTTCCGGGCCCGGACCGTCGGCGACATAGGCAATGCGCACCAGCACCATTTCGGCGGCCGCTATGGGCCGCGCCGCGCCCTGCACTTCGCCGAGCCCCTTCAGCAGCATCTGCCAGACGCGCGACAGCACGCGGATCGGCAGGCGGCCTGCCATGTCGCGGCCGCGGGCGCGCTCGGTTTCGGACATCGCCACGTCGTCGCCCGCGCCCTCGACCAGCTTCAGGCGGGTCAGCCAATGCGTCAGCTCGGCGAGATCGGCAAGGACGACCGCCGGATCGGCGCCGATATCGTATTGTGCGCGAAGCTCGCTCAACGCGCCGCCGATGTCGCCTTTCATCACGAGGTCGAAAAGATCGAAAATGCGGGCACGGTCGGCAAGGCCCAACATATCGCGCACATCGGCCTCGCGCACATGGCCCTCGCCATGCGCGATGGCGCGGTCGAGCAGCGACAGCGCGTCGCGGGCCGAGCCGTCGGCGGCGCGGGCGATGAGTTTCAACGCCGCCTCCTCGGCCGCCACGTCTTCCTTTTGCGCGACGCCGGACAGGAGCCCGGTCAACTCGCCGACCGACAGGCGGCGCAGATCGAAGCGCTGGCAGCGCGACAGCACGGTCACCGGAACCTTGCGGATTTCGGTGGTGGCGAAAATGAATTTCACATGCGAAGGCGGCTCTTCCAGCGTTTTCAGCAGGCCGTTGAAGGCCTGACGCGAGAGCATGTGCACTTCGTCGATGATGTAGACCTTGTAGCGCGCCGAGACGGGGAGGTAGCGCACGCTGTCGATGATCTCGCGGATGTCGTCGATGCCGGTGCGCGAGGCCGCGTCCATTTCCATCACGTCGACATGGCGCGATTCCATGATTGCGTCGCAATGGATGCCGGGGCCGTCCATGTGAATGGTCGGCGCGTCGATGCCCGGCTTTTCGTAGTTGAGCGCGCGGGCGAGGATGCGCGCCGTCGTCGTCTTGCCGACGCCGCGCACGCCGGTCAGCATGAAGGCATGGGCGATGCGGCCGGCGTCGAAGGCGTTGGAGAGCGTGCGGACCATCGCCTCCTGGCCGACCAGATCCTCGAAGACCGAGGGGCGGTATTTGCGGGCCAGCACCTGATAGCCGGACGCCTTGGCGCGCGGCGCGGGCGCATCGCCGAGATCGAAGCCGGGCTCCGTCGCCGGGTCCGGGCGGTGGGCGTCTTCCGCCTCGTCGGGGGCATCGGCGGCGCGTTTTTCCACGCTGTCATTCATGGAATTCGCGCGCTCCCGTCGAAGGCTTGAGGTGAAACCGGGTGGGAGGCTGGACAAGCGACCCGAGCGAAACTCGTTACGGCTGCTTCCTTCCGGATCTGACCGGGTTGGCGAGGGGCCCGTCCGCCGCCAACCTCCCGAGGGGACTATATCAGGGTAAGGGGCGGCGGATGCAAGGTTTGCGGTCCTCAATCGCACGATTGAGCACTCGCCTGCGCTGTGCCAGTCTGCGCCACCCGAATTTCAACGATACCAAACCGGAAATGCCGATGGGCCTGCCTGAAAATCCGAATATCTTCGCCAATAATCCACTCGACCGCGCCAGTTATCGCCGCACCGACGATGCGTGGATCGCCGAGCAGCTTGCGGCGCCTACAAGCCTCTTCGTGCCGATGTGGCGGCTGCAGCCCTTCGTGCTGCCGGAAGCCGGCCCCGGCGAGGGCAAGGATATCGGCTGGATGCGCACGGGCCTGCTGAAAGAACT
>JAVJOG010000004.1:0-74821 GCA_040216885.1 Parvibaculum sp. | reverse complement strand
GGGAAGGGGCCCGCCGATGCGGCGGAAGCCGCGTCGGTGGGAAGGGTGAGGGGGCTCGCGGCCTCTCGTTGACGCTCCGGGCGTTCGGGACTTGAAAAGGTCCACCGGACCTTTTCATTTGCTGCGCAAACCGTCCCTCACCCCTCCAACTCTTCCACCAGCGCCCGCATATCCGCCGGCAGTTCCGCATCGAAACTCATCTTCTCCCCCGTCACCGGATGCTCGAAGCCCAGATGATGCGCGTGCAGCGCTTGCCGCCCGAGGCGCTCCAGCGCGATTTGTGCGTCCACGGAGAGTTTCGTCTTGCGGCTTTTCATGCCCGTGCCATAGGTCGGGTCGCCGAGCAGCGGGTGGCCGATCGCGGTCATGTGGACGCGGATCTGGTGGGTGCGGCCGGTTTCGAGGCGGCATTCGACGCGGGCGACAAGCCCGCCCGCATATTCCGCCTTCACCGCATAATGCGTGATGGCGATGCGGCCGCCCGTGATGTCGTCGCCGTCCTCGCCGACACGCGCCTTCACCGTCGCCATCTTGACGCGGTTGTGGCTCGAGCGGGCGATGTTGGCGTCGATCGTCCCGCGCTTCTTCGCCGGCACGCCCCAGGTGAGCGCCGTGTAGGCGCGCGCCAGCTTGCCGTCGCGGCCATGCGCGGCGAATTGCGCCGAGAGCCCCTTATGCGCGCGGTCCGATTTCGCCACCACCATCAGTCCGCTCGTTTCCTTGTCGAGCCGGTGGACGATGCCGGGCCGCCGCTCGCCGCCGATGCCCGACAGCGTTTCCCCGCAATGCGCGACCAGCGCGTTCACCAGCGTCATGTCGGGGTTGCCGGGTGCGGGATGCACCACAAGGCCTGCCGGTTTCATCACCACGATCAGGTCTTGATCCTCGTAGACGATTTCGAGCGGGATCGCCTGGCCTTGCGGTTTCGCGGGCGCCGGGGCGGGGAGCGTCACGCGCCAGCGCTCGCCGGTTTTCACGCGCCGCGCGGGCTCGGCCACCGGCTTTGCGCCGCCCGCGCCTTCGAGCGCCACATGGCCTTCCTCGATCAACTGGCGGATGCGCGCGCGCGAGGGCGTTTCGTGGGGCGCGGCGTTCCCTTCCGGCTTGCCTGCCAGGGCGTCGGTGAGATACTTGTCGAGGCGCGCGCCCGCCTCGCCTTCGGCGACGGTGACGGCGATCGTTTCATCCGGCAATGCGGGAGCGGCTTTCATCATGGGCGAAGATACACCATCGGGCGATGTGCCGCCGCCCACCGGGCTCAACACGCCTGAAAATATCCGGAGGCTGAAATTCGTCGTCGGCGGATTGGGGGCGCTGATGGTTGTCGGCTTCCTCGTCGTCATCGTCACCATCGCCAATCGCGCCTCCTCGCTTGGCGAGCGCGAGGTGCGGGCGCCGGGCGGGCGCTTCGGCGTGTCGGAGATCGGCGTCGCGCCGGGCGAGCGCATCCGCGCCGTCGTGCCGATGGACGGCGACCGCCTCGCCGTCCACCTCGCGTCCGAAGGCGCCGAGACGATCCTGATCCTTCACGCGCGCACCGGGCTCGAGCTTGGCCGCATTCACCTCGTCCCCCAAACGGGCTTCGCCTCGCGCGAGTGAGGGGGCGCCGGCGCGGCGCGCCTCACCCCCACACATGTCATTGCCGGGCTCGACCCGGCAATCCAGAAGGTGCGTCAGCGCCGTCTCGCTTCGAAAAGACTCCTGAAGCGGCGCTCAGGATTTCGGCGGAGGACTCTTGCGAAGCGAGACGCCGCCTCGCGGCGGCTTCTGGATGCCCGGATCAATTCCGGGCATGACGAGCATGGGGTGAAGGGTCCGCCATCCCGTCAGTCGCAAAACCGGGGATTACTTTTTTTCGCCGCTCCTTGCCGGCGTCGCGTGGCGCCGCCCGGCGCGGTGCCGGGGCGGTTTGTGACAGTTTTTTGACAGTTCGATGACAGCGGGCTGGCGGGCGCCACCGAATCCGGCGCAAGCCTTTGGCGTCGTTCGCTTTTCGCCGCGCGGGTGCGATTTGTGACAGTTCGATGACAGCCGCACAGCGCGACGCCCGCATGGCAGGGGCCAAGCGG
Organism: Parvibaculum sp.; assembly: GCA_040216885.1. Taxonomy (GTDB): domain Bacteria; phylum Pseudomonadota; class Alphaproteobacteria; order Parvibaculales; family Parvibaculaceae; genus Parvibaculum. The sequence continues at coordinate 72,752 of JAVJOG010000004.1, read as the reverse complement.
TTGATTTCGTTCGGGAAATTGTCGGGGGAGGGGGAGGGCGCCGCCAGCGCCGGGGGAGGAGGGAGGATGGCGCTGGCGGCGATCTGAAAGGCGGTCGGGGAGGAGGTCGACCGCGTTTTCGTGAGACAAATATCCGGCTTTCGTGACAGATTGTCAACTGGATTTCTTGTGCGTTGCAATAATTTCATGTTTGTTGCGATGCGAATGAATTGCATCACAAGCTATTGAAAACGCTTGCGTAATTTCTATTGTTGCGGAGTAGAAATCCGCGTTTTACCGGCTGGTGCGGTCGAATGCCGCAGTGCGGAGGGGTAGTTTTAGGGGCAGCGCCCTAGACTATTTCGATTGCCCTTGCGCGGGATTCCGAACCGGCCTAGAAGGGGCGCCGCCTGATCCGTCCCCTTCGTCTAGCGGTCCAGGACGTCGCCCTCTCACGGCGAAAACAGGGGTTCGAGTCCCCTAGGGGACGCCAATTTCCCTTTTCAGATCAACAGCTTGTGCTCAGAGATAGGCCGCGACCGCCTGCATGACGAGGGCGATCAGCGCGCCGATCGTCAGCACCGCCATCGAGGCGAGGCTGATCGTGAAACCGGTCGAGCGCTGCAGCGCCGCCGCGTAGTAGCCGCGGGCGTAAACCACTCTGCCGATTGGATAAATCAGGCCGATCGCCGCCGCCCAGACATCGCCGACCGTCGCCGCGAAGAGCCAGAGTGCCGGCAGGAAGATCAGCAGCGTCTCGGCGGTGTTGCCCTGGACCCTCAGTACACGGAGGAAATCGTCCGGTCCGTCCATGCGCGGCGCCGGAACGTCATGTTTTCCGCGGGCTTTTCCGACCTCGTAGGCCATCCAGAAATAGACGAGAAGCGTGACCAGCGTCACGATCCCGGTCAGCGGGTATGCGAAATTCATTGTCGGCCCTCCCCGTAAAATGTCCGTTCGAGCAAAGCAGCTTGCGCTGATTCCGGCAATGAAAAGAAAGGGCTAGCGTGTCAGGAGGCGACGCCGGCTTCCAGCGCGCGGATGCGCGCCGCCAGCGCCCGGTCGCCGAGATTGGCCTCGGCGGCGAGGCGGTTGTCCGCGGCACCGTCTTCGTTTTCGGCGGTTTCCTGCCGATTTTCCTCGTCCATGCGGTTGATCGAGGCGGCAATGGCGGCCAGCGCCTGCCGGTCCCCCTCGCCGCTGTCGCTGGCTTCCGGCGCTTCCTGTGGCACGTCCGGCGCGATGTCCGCAGCAAGCCGTGCCGTGGTTTCGCTGAGGTTTTTCAGGGTTTCGCGCGCTTCGTCCTGGCGGCGGGTTTGCTCGGCAAGCGCCGCGCCGATGGATTTCAGCTCGCCCGCCATGGCCGCGGCCCGCGCGTCGCGCGCCGAAATTTCGGCGTTGGCAGCTTCGATCTCGTCCTGTAGCCGGTCCCTATCTGCTTGCAGCGCCTCGTTTTTTTCGTTCAGCGCCGCGATTTCATTGTGCAGCGGCTCGACTTCGCGGCGCTGGCGCGCCAGCAGCGCGTCGAGTTCGGCGTCGTGGGTCACATCCGCGGTTTCGCCGTCGTCCGCCGCGCCGAGACGCCGCGCCGTCACCTTGACCGCGCGCCGCCAGACCAGGCGCGCGGCTATGATCGCAAACAGGGTCGCGATGAAAAAGCCAAGCGCTATCAGCATCAGGCTTTCGATCATGTGATCCTCGTATTGTCGGCGGGCGGAGTTTTATGCACCGCCAGCCTGCCAGAAAAAGGGTCCTGCATCCACCTTGGGCCGCCTGTCAGAACGGCAGCCATTCGCGCGATTTTGTGTATTTCAGATAGCCCACCGACGCGCCGAGCCGCAGGCCGACGCCCGCCCGCATCGGCGCCAGCACGATGTCGTCGCGCTGCTGATAGTTGATGGCGATGCCGCCGATCAGGAAGGCGCTGCCCTCAACCCCCGGAAAACGTTGATAAATCTTCTCGCCATCGGGCAGATTGTAGACCAGCGTGAAGTTCTTGACGGCGTTGCCGCCGAAGTCCCAGCCGGCGCTCGGGCCCTGCCAGTAGACGCGCTGCCGCGTGCCGCTCTTCATCACCAGTTCGCCTTGGCCATAGCGCAAACCGAGCACAAAGGCGCCGCCGGCCTCTTCGCCCTTGATGTAGGCGTTGGGTTCGCCATAGCGCTCGAAAACGCTGTGAACCGCATCGGCAAGACCCTTCGACACGTCACCGAAGAAGTCGCCGGCCTCGCGGACGATTTCTTCCTCGCTATATGTGGATGCGCCCCGGTCGACGGCCGGCTTCTGTTCCGACTGGGCCAATGCCGCAGGCGCAAACAGGATGGCTGCAATGGCGACAAGGCCTGCCGCCAAATGCCGTGCCCCGGGCGCGCGCGCCGCGCGGAAGTCCTTTGCCGGAAGGCTCTTTTCGGATTTCATTTCGGTGTTCCTTGTTCTCCAGCGGCATTGCGCCATCGAATCGCCTCCAAATTATGCGAGAGTCTAACTCAACCGGGGAAATCATGGCGGCAGCGGATGGCGAAACAGTGACCGCCGGGACCTGCGCCTGCGGAAAAAGACAGGCAGACGGCGCCGCATGCAGAAATCCATGAAACGCAGGCTGGCCTTTGTTTTTGGACTGGTCCTGCTGGTCGCCGCAGGCGGGGCCGCGTGGTTGTGGATCGAGCGGCTGGCGGTCGCCGAACAGGCCATCGGCCGGGCATTGGCGGAACGCGGCGTCGCCCCGGCAACGTTCCGCGTCGCCTTTCTCGGCCTGCGGAGCATCGTGCTCGCGGATATAGATATCGGCGAGGGCGATGCCGTCGTCGACAGCGTTACCGTCACATATTCGGCGGGTGAACTTCTGTCGGGCCGTGTGCGGTCGATCGATGTCGGCGAGGCCCGGCTTCGCGTTCGCCTTGAGGATGGCGGCATTTCATTCGGGGCTCTCGACCCGCTGCTGTCGGGCGAAGGCGGTGGCGATCTGCTGCTGCCGGAGATAGCGGCCGAGCGAGTGGCAATTGCGCTGTCGACGCCATGGGGCGAGGCTTCGCTCGCGGGCCCGGTGGAGGTGAGGCAATCGGGCACGGCTCTCGCGGTGTCGTTGCCGGGGCTGACGATTTCCGAAACCGGACCACAGCGCCTCGCGCCGGTCGTAGCGGCCGGTCGCGTCGACCTGGATGAAGGTGTGCTCGGTTTCGATTTGACGCTCGCCAGCGCGGCGGCCGATGCGGAGGGGACGGCACTCGGGCATGTTGCCGGAACCTACGACACCGCCAGGCGGGCCGGGAAGATACGCGCCGAAGGTGCAATTGATTTCGCGCGTAACGGTTTGACGCCGCAAATGCTGGTGCCGCTTCTCGCGCCCTACTATCTCGATCTGACCGGCGCCGTCGCCTACGAGGCCGATGGCGCGATTTCGCCCGGCGGCCTGTTGGCGACCGCGGATATAAACCTCGACAAGCTTGCGCTTCATCAAACGGCGGCGGGTTCGGCATCGTTCTCGGGTGTTGTGAATGTTTCGAAAGGCTTTGGCGGTACTTCGGCGTCTCCTTACCGGGTCCGGTTGTCCGGTATTCGCATCGACGACCTGACGTCGCCGCAGCGTTTTGCGCCGGTCCGTATCGAGGGCGACGTGGCGTTCGGCGCGCCGGTGCTCGACTGGCGTCTTGTGGCGCGCAGCGCGCTGCCGGCCATTGCCGGGGCCCGGCTCGGCGATTTCACCGGAACCTACGATGCAGGTACGCAGAAGGGCAATCTGCGCGCCGCCGGCGAATTCAACTTCGCGCCGGGCAAGGTCGAATTGCAGACCCTGCTGCCGGTCATGCTCGGCAAGGTGACGCGGATGAGTGGCAATGCGTCTTATGTTGCCAATCTCTCCGTTTCGGAAAACGGCGTGTCGAGTTCCGGCGAGACGGTGTTGAAGGAGGTTGGCTTCGTCACGCCGGCGGCGACGTTCGAGGGGCTCAGCGGTACCGTCAAGCTGGCAAGCCTGCTGCCGCCGCGCACACGCGGTCCGCAAACGCTCAAGCTGCGGATGCTCGAGGCGGGGCTGCCGCTCGGAAATGGAGTCGTCACCTTCGACATGGACCGCGACGGCTTGCGTATTCTCGACGCGCGCTGGCCTTTTGCCAGCGGCCAGGTGGTGCTGGCATCGCGCGGCGCCGATGTGTTGGCACCCGACGCCCGTTTCGATCTGACGGTCGAGCATGTCGACCTTGAGGCATTGTTGAAAATCGTTGAAGTGCCGGGCCTCACGGCGACGGGACGGATCGGCGGTACCATTCCGGTCGTTCTTCGCGACGGGGATCCCGTGTTGCTCGACGGCGCGCTCTCGGCAGAGGACAAAGGGATCATCGTCTATCTTGGAGCAGGCAGCGACATCGCGCCTGGCGAGGAAACGAAGCTTCTCACCGATGCGCTGCGCAATTTTCATTACACGGAACTGACCGGCGGTCTTGCGGGCAATGCGAATGGCGACCTCGTGCTGCGCCTCGGATTGCGTGGCTCCAACCCCGATCTTTATGAGGGCTATCCGTTTGCCATCAATGTGAAGCTCGAGGGATCGCTTGCGGACGTGATCCGGCGTGGTACCGTCGGGTTCCGGCCAATGGAACTCATCAGGAATCGGTCCGCTCCGGCGGTCAGTCCCCCAGCCGACAAGACGGAACCATGAACCTTCCCCAAGCCACTACCGTCCGCCGACGCGCAATGCCGTCTCCCAAAAGTCTGATGCTGGTGGCCGGATTGGTGCTCGTTGCCGCCGGTTGCAATCCGACGGTCAAGATAGAGGCGCCGGACAAGCCCATCGAAATCAATCTCAATGTCAAGATCGAGCAGGAAATCCGGATCAAGGTCGATCGCGACCTCGACCAGTTGCTCGTCGACAATCCCGACCTGTTCTGAGGAGCGGAACGAAATGGCCCTCTTTGCAAAATCCCTTGTGGCGATGCTGGCACTTCTGGCTGGCCTGGCCTTTGCCGCTCCCGCGTTTGCGATCGATCTCGACTCAGCCAAAGCGCAAGGCCTCGTCGGCGAGCGGCAGAATGGCTATGTCGGCATCGTGACATCAAGCCCGACGCCGGAGCTTCGCCAACTGGTCGACGACATCAACCTGCGCCGCCGCGCCTCCTATCAGGAGATCGCGGCGCGCACATCGGGCGCGTCGCTGAATGCGGTCGAGAAACTCGCCGCCGAGAAGCTGATCGCCAAGACGCCGTCCGGCCAGTATGTCGAGAGCGCGTCCGGCATGTTCGTCAAGAAGCCCTGACGTCTGTCCCGATCCGGTACGGCCGGTGTTCGCGAGGCCCGAAATCCCTGCGGTTTCGTGCCGTGAGGGGGCGAACAGCCCGGAAATCGGCGGCATGGCGATTGCAATCTGTTTTCACGATCAGCTCTCCGCCGGCAGAGATGCCAGGCGGGGTCGGCGCGGACCCCCGACGGTCGGGGGGCCAGTTCGCCGGTTCGCGCCGACCGAGCCGATCCTTTCCGACGGCCTCGACAGCACCAGACCCGGACCGGTTCATCGAACCGGCCCGGGTCTCGGGGTGCTTCAAGCGCTGGCGCCGCGCGCCACAAAAAACGGATTGTCCAGGCCGCGTTCGACCTTGCCGTAGATCAGGGGCGTGCCGTCGAGTTGGGTGACCGTGCCGCCGGCGGCGGCAAGCACCGCATGGCCCGCCGCCGTGTCCCACTCCATGGTGCGGCCGTGACGCGGGTAGAGATCGGCTTCGCCCGCCGCGATGATGCAGAACTTCAGTGACGATCCGGCGGCGAGAAACTCCTTCACCTTGTAGAGGTTCAGATATTCATCGGTCTTCTGGTCGCGATGTGTGCGGCTTGCAATGACCACAAGCCCATCGGCGGCGGGCCTGCGCGCGGCGATGCGGCGGACCTCGTCGCCCGGCACGCTGCCATCGTGATTGGCCGCAACCCGCTGCTCGAAAGCGTTGCCCGATCCAAAACCGAAGAACATGCGTTCCTTTGCCGGCGCATAGACGACGCCGGCGACCGGCAGGCGATTTTCGATCAGTGCGATATTGACCGTGAACTCGCCGTTCTTGCCGATAAATTCCTTGGTGCCGTCGAGGGGGTCCACCAGGAAGAAATGAGGCCCGAATTCGGGGATATGGCCGCTTGCGGCCGCCTCTTCCGACACCACCGGAATTTCGGGTGCGACGCGGCGCAGGCCAGCGAGAATGATCGCCTCGGCGTCGTGATCGGCGGCGGTGACGGGGCTGTTGTCTTCCTTCCGGATCACCTCCACGCCGGCGTGGTAGTGGTCCATGATGGCGGCGCCGGCCTGGACGGCGATACGCCGCAATTCATCGGTCAGGGCCGCTTTGTCGGCAATCGAGCTCGTCACATTCGGTTCCTTCGGGGTTTCGCTTGAGGCCGGCGCGGAGAACAGCATTTGCGGGCATGGCCGGTCAAGGCGGCAATGCCTCAAGGTTTGCCGGACGCTGCGGGGCTGGCATTGTGTGCGGTGCGATGCTATCAGGCTTTCAGGGCGTTCGAGGGTTGTGGGGCAATTCGATATGAACGAAACGGACGATGTTTCCGCGCTGGAGCTGGCTGCCTTGATGTGCAGCCGCGTATGTCACGATGTGATCAGCCCGGTCGGCGCGATCACAAACGGGCTTGAGGTGCTTGCCGACGATGACGACCCGGAGATGAAGGCCCATGCGATGGACCTCATCACCAAGAGTGCCGCCCAGGCATCCGCCAAGCTTCAGTTCGCCCGTCTCTGCTTCGGGGCCGCCGGATCGGCGGGTGCCGAGCTCGACCTTCAGGACGCAAAAGGTGTGGCCGAAGGGTTGATGATGGGTGAAAAGGCGTCGCTCGTCTGGGCTGCGCCTGCCGCGACGATGGGCAAGGACTATGTGAAGCTTCTGCTCAACATGATCTTGATCGGCATGGCCGCGATCCCGCGAGGCGGCGAGGTTGCCGTTTCGATCGAGGGCGATCTCGCCAAGCCGACAATCAAGGTGCGCTCCACGGGGCAGGCGGCCCGCATTCCCGAAGAAACTGCCAAGTTTCTCGGCGGGCGCGCAGCGGACCGTTTTCTCGATGCACGCGCCGCGCAGCCTTATTTCACCGGCCTTGTCGCACGCTCGCTCGGTCTTTCGATCGATGCGCGGATGGATGGCGACGCCTTCATCGTCGAGGCGTCATTCGTCGAGGGCGGCGCTGGCGTTTAGGCGTGCGCCCACGAAAAAGGGGCGTCCCCCCCGAGACGCCCCCTCAACGCAGCACGCGCGATATGCGGGATCAGGCTGAAGCCTTGGCCTGCATTGTCCCTTCGGACGGGTCGCGCAGCACGTAGCCCCGGCCCCAAACCGTTTCGATGTAGTGATCGCCGCCGGTCGAAGCCGCGAGCTTCTTGCGAAGCTTGCAGATGAAGACGTCGATAATCTTGAGTTCCGGCTCGTCCATGCCGCCATAGAGATGATTGAGGAACATCTCCTTGGTAAGCGTGGTGCCCTTGCGGAGCGAAAGCAGCTCCAGCATCTGGTATTCCTTGCCCGTCAGATGCACGCGGCTGCCCTCGACCTCGACGGTCTTGGTGTCGAGATTGACGGTCAGCTTGCCGGTGTTGATGACGGATTGGGAGTGACCCTTCGAGCGGCGGACGACGGCGTGGATGCGCGCCACCAGCTCATCCTTATGGAAAGGTTTGGTCATATAGTCGTCGGCGCCGAAGCCGAGGCCGCGAACCTTGTTCTCGATGCCCGCGAGGCCCGAAAGGATCAGGATCGGTGTTGCGATCTTGCCGACGCGAAGGGACTTCAGAACCTCGTAGCCGCTCATATCCGGCAGGTTCAGGTCGAGCAGGATGATGTCGTAATCGTAAAGCTTGCCCAGATCGACCCCTTCTTCGCCGAGGTCGGTGGTGTACACGTTGAAACCATCCGATTTGAGCATCAATTCGATACTCTGCGCGGTCGCACTATCGTCTTCTATGAGCAGAACTCGCATTGGTCCCCCTCTTCGGCGATGTCGGAAAGCCCCGATCGCCTGCAGCCCGGTTAATCCAGAATTCGGACCTTAAGGCGATTTGGTTAACAAAGGTTAATCGAAACAGAAAAAATTCAGAAAAATTTAGCTGAATTTTTTAAGGCCATGAAAGCCGCCGATCCTGCGGGATTCCGGCTGTGCCGGCTCTTTCCGTTGCGGCGAAATATCGGCAGTTCAGGGTTTACGCGGCCTTAAAGTCTTCGCGCCATGATCGCTCCAGTGAGGCCGGATCGGCTCGTGCCGAGGTCCCGGTTTCGTGTTCTTGGGAAATTTTCGCAGGCCCCCAGGGCTTGCGCAGCGGGGGTTACAGGCCGGTGCGAGCATTGTTGGCGGAAATCGGCGAAATCGCCGAAGTCAAACATTATGGCCGCGTCTTCAGCGTTCAGGGGCTGGTGGTCGAGGTGGCCGGGCCACTGCACGCCATGGGTGTCGGCAGCCGTCTCGCTATAACAAATCGTCTCGGCGAAGATGTGACTTGCGAGGTCGTCGGCTTCCGCGACAATCGCGCGCTCTGCCTGCCTTTCGGTTCGTTGTCCGGCATCGGCGTCGGCTGCAAGGCCGTGCTTTCCTCCGAAGAACCGCATGTCTATCCGTCGAGCGCCTGGCTCGGTCGTGTCGTCAATGCCATGGGCGAACCTATCGACGGGAAAGGTCCGATCGGGCAGGGACATGAACCCTATCCGTTGCGCAACACGCCGCCGCCCGCGCATACGCGCCAGCGGGTGAAGGGCAAGGTCGATCTCGGCGTTCGCGCGCTCAATACATTCGCCACCTGCTGCCGCGGCCAGCGCATGGGCATTTTCGCCGGTTCCGGTGTCGGCAAATCGGTGCTGCTTTCGATGCTGGCGCGAAATACGGCATGCGATGTTGCCGTGATCGGACTGATCGGCGAACGCGGCCGCGAAGTTCAGGAATTCATCGAGGACGACCTCGGTCCCGAGGGCCTTGCTCGCTCGGTGGTGGTGGTTGCCACATCCGACGAACCGGCGCTGATGCGCCGGCAGGCTGCCTATCTGACACTGGCGCTGGCCGAGTATTTCCGCGATCTCGACAAGGACGTTCTGTGCATGATGGACAGCGTGACGCGCTTTGCCATCGCACAGCGCGAGATCGGCCTGTCGACCGGTGAGCCGCCGACGACCAAGGGCTATACGCCGACCGTCTTCGCCGAACTGCCGAAACTCCTCGAGCGCGCCGGCCCCGGCACGGGCCAGGGCAGTATCACCGGTCTCTTCACGGTTCTTGTCGACGGCGACGACCACAACGAGCCGGTCGCAGACGCCGTGCGCGCCATCCTCGACGGCCATATCGTGATGGAGCGGGCGATCGCCGAACGCGGCCGTTATCCGGCCATCAATATTCTCAAATCCGTCTCGCGCACCATGCCGGATTGCAATGCGCCGGACGAAAACGCCCTTATCCGCCAGGCGCGAACGCTGATGGCGACCTACAGCGACATGGAAGAGTTGATCCGTCTTGGCGCCTATCGGGCCGGCTCCGATCCGCTTGTCGACGAGGCCATTCACTATCAGCCGGCGCTTGAAGCCTATCTGGCGCAGCGCAAGGACGAATCCAGCGATCTTGCGACCGGCTATGCGGCGCTGGCGGAGATCCTCGCCCGCATGCCTGTTTCCGAGGAGACTGAGTGATGCGCAACCGCGAGTCCCTGATCCGGCTGCACAAGTTCCAGGTCGATGAAAAGCGCCGGAAGGTCGCTGAACTCGAGCTGATGCTCGGCGAGTTTCGCCAGCGCGAGCGCGATCTTGAGGCGCAAGTCGAGGCCGAGCAACGCAAGGCCGGGATTTCCGACGTGGCGCATTTCGCCTATCCGATGTTTGCCAAGTCGGTGCTGCGGCGCCGCGAGAATATTCTGGAATCGATCGAGGGCATCGAGCGACAGCTCGATACGGCGAAGGAAGAGCTCGCCGACGCGTTCCGCGAACTCAAGAAATACGAGCTCCTCGACGGCAATCGGAAACGCAAGATCCACAAGGAAGCCATGCGGGCCGAGCAGAGTTCGCTCGATGAAATCGCGCTGACGATCCATCGCCGGCAGTAACGGCCCGGCAGCCACTTTCCGAGCCGCCGCTTTTCGATCTAGAATGCCCGCCCGACAATTGCAGAGCGGTCATTTCCATGCCTTCCTTCGACATCGTCTCCAAAACCGACTTCGCCGAAATCGACAACGCGCTGCAGAACGTGGCGCGGGAAATCGAGCAGCGGTACGATTTCAAGGGGTCGCATTGCAAGGTGGAGCGGAAGGAGAGCGAGCTGACCATCCATGCGGATGACGACCTGAAGCTCAAGCAGGTGCACGAAATATTGCAGGGCCATCTTGCACGGCGGAAAATCGAAGCCGGGGTGCTCGACTACAAGGAGCCCGAAAGGGCGGCAGGACAAAGCGTGCGGCAGAAAGTGACGATCCTCAACGGTATCGAGAAGGATCTGGCCAAGCGTATTGTGAAGGATATCAAGGGATCGGGCCTGAAGGTACAGGTCGCGATACAGGGCGACGAGCTGCGCGTCTCGGGCAAGAAGCGAGATGACCTCCAGGCCGCTATCCAGTTTGTGAAAGGGCTGCCCATCGAGCAGCCCCTTCAATACGAAAACTTCCGCGACTAGCCGCGGAAGAAAAGCCGCCGGACGAGATAGATCAGGCTGATCGCAATCAGATAGCCCACGAAGCGTATGGCGACGAGCTTCAGCACCTCGACATTCAGATAGTCGGGAAGCGGGTCGGCGGCGCCGCCGTAAACGTTGCGGCCGATATTGACCAGTTCATGGACGATCGTCGCGCCAAGCGCGAAGACGATGATCCTGTTGTAGCGTGTCATGATGATCGCGGCGATCAGCGCGATGACAAGCCCCTGTATGGAATTGACCGTGTCAAATCCCATACGCGCCCAAGCGAGCGCCTGATTCAGATATTCCGTTAGTTCCATCGAGTCCCCCTAAAACTGTACTCACCGGAAGAGCCCCTCTTCCAGCCCGATCCGCCACCCTGTCTGCCACCACACATATGGGATCCGGCGGTTCCGGGAGAGGTTAGACCAAAATGAGACAAGGTCTAGCGGTTTGCAGTGCAAAAAACGTCAGTCTGCGTCGCAAAACCGTCACGTTTACCGGGTTGCCCAGCTCGCCGGCCGCGGATTTCCGGCGGAAAGAATGAGGATTTCTCTGGCAATCTTTTGTACGGCCTCGCTCGCCCTGGCTTGCGGGTGCCGGAACAGAATGGGCATCTGGTGCCGAATAGCGTCGCGAACCAGCTTATCGCGCGGAACGAAGCCGAGAAGTGGCGGATCAATACCAAGAAAATTGCGGCACGCGTTGGTTAACGCTGCATGCGTGCGGCGCGCGTGGTCCTTGTCGTTTGCCATGTTGACGACCACGCGGATGTCCGCGCCCGGCTCCTGCATCGTCAACAGCTTGATGAATGCGTAGGCGTCGGTGAGCGAAGTCGGCTCGTCGCTGACAAGCACGATCGTGATGCCGCCACCGGTACAGAGCGACATGACGGACTGGTCGAGGCCGGCCGCGAGATCCGATACGATATGATCGTAGGCGTCGCTCAAGGCAACGAGTCCTGTGGCGAGCCCGGCTACTTCCGGCCGGGTCAGCGCGCTCAAGACGCCGGAACCCGATTTTCCGGCCAGAATGTCGAAACTGCCGCCGGCGTCCGCGCCGCCCATCGACTCGGGGCGGTAGGCGGCGATCGCTTCCGCGAGTGTCACGCGGCCCGAAATGACATCACCCAAGTCGTGGCGGGGAGAAAGACCAAGCTGTACGTCGATGTTGGCAAGGCCCAAGTCGCCGTCGAAGAGAAGCACACGCCGCCGCGCCGTGGCCAGGGCATGCGCGATGGAGACCGAAAACCAGGTTTTCCCGATGCCGCCTTTTCCCGACGCGACCTGGATCCTGCGTGTGACGTTCATGATCTTTGCCCCGCGTGACGTGTCATCGGTGCCGGCGTAGCTGCGGCGGCGCTGTCGTTCAGGATCATCCGGGCGCACACATACGCATTCATCTGTGCCAGACCCCGGGCGAGATAGGGCGTCACGCTGAACTGGGCGATTGCCATGCCCGATGCGTCGGCCGCGGCCAGAACGGGGCCGATGCGGCGCGCAATGTCGAGTTGCGTGGCGACGATGCGTCTGGCGCCGAGGCGTGCAAACTCGATTGCCGCTTCGCGCGACACGTACGCATCTCCGAGGGCCGACAGGACCAGCACGGGTTCGACGTTCGCAGCAAGACGGGCGTTATGCGTCAGCCGATGCAGTGCGGAAAAGTCGTCGCGGTCAAAGGGATTGATGCTTGCCGTGTCGATGAAGCAAGGCCGGTGAGATCGATCTCCGAGGGCATCTTCGGAGGCATTGCCCTCTTCGAGCAGCAACGACAGCGCGTCGATGGTCTCAGCCCGGTGCAGGTTAACGCCGATGAGATGAGCGTAAGCTTCGCCTTGCGCGACAGCGCCTGTTCGCGCCGTGTCGGTCGTGACGATATCGACCGGTGCGCCATCGACGACGGCGCGCGCGGCAAGCTTTGCCAGGGTGACGGTTTTCCCGGCGCCGGGCAGGCCGATTGCCATGATCGGTGCCTGGGGGCGAACCGGCAGAGGTTCGAACCCAAGACGGGCCTCAAGGGCGCCGGCCAGCGCGGCGATTGCATCGTCGCGGTCGAGCGCGACGGCGGCGGTCAGCAGATCGCTTCTCAGCGCTGGAGGAACGGCATGTGCCTCAAGCGCAGCTTCGATTGACAATCTGTCGAACGGGATGAAGGGATCGTCTGGCGATGGCGCGGTTCCGGCAGCGGGCGCCGCGGGCGCGTGCAGCCGGGCGCGCAGCATCTGTTCCAGGCGTTGTTCAAGGCCGGAAGTATCCTGTCCAGACCGGGCATCGCCATCGGCGCGAAGCGCGGTTTCCACCGCTGCCGTAACTTCGATGGAACCGCGGCCGTTCTCGTGCGACGAGACGATGATCGCGTCGTCGCCCAGCGCGGCACGCACCTGAACGATGGCGTCGGTCATCGACTCTGCAAGAAACGTCCGCAACCGCATGCGACGCTACCTCTCCGGGACTAAACTGTACCAACCGTGCGCAACCGGACGCGCGGGTGGATTTCATTCTGCGACATGACGAAGGTCTGCGGCCTGAAGCGTTCGATAATCGAGCGAACATAGGGCCGGACGCCGGGGCTGGTGAGTAATACCGGCACCTCGCCGGCGCGGGCTGCGTCCTCGAACCGGTCGCGCATCGTTGCGATGAATTCCTGCAGCAGGGACGGCTGCATCGCGAGTTGCTTTTCCTCGCCCTGGCCGATGAGAGATTCGGCAAAGGCCTGCTCCCAGCGCGGCGAAAGGGTGACGAGCGGCACCGTGCTGTCGGCGTCGGAATGCGCGGCACAAATCTGACGTGCAAGGCGGGCGCGGACATGCTCGGTAATCATCGTCAGACTTTGCGTGTGACCGACAGCCTCGGCGATTCCTTCCATGATGGTCGGCAAGTCGCGGATCGAGATGCGTTCGGTCAGCAGGGTCTGGAGAACACGCTGTATGCCCGTGATCGTGATTTGCGAGGGAACGAGGTCGTCGACCAGCTTCTTGTGCTCCTTGCCAAGTTCGTCGATCAGCTTCTGCACTTCTGCATAGGAGAGCAGCTCGGCCATATTGTCCTTGATGATCTCGGTCAGATGCGTCGTCAGGACCGTCGGCGGATCGACGACCGTGTAGCCGCGGAAGGACGCTTCCTCGCGCAGGCCTTCGTCGACCCAGGTGGCGGGCAGGCCGAAGGCCGGTTCCGTCGTGTGAAGACCGGGAAGCTGAATCTGGTCGCCGCGCGGGTCCATGACCAGAAGCTGGCCGACATAGACGTCGCCGCGACCGGATTCGACTTCCTTGACGCGGATGATATAGCCGTTGGCGTCGAGCTGGACATTGTCGAGAATCCGTACCGAGGGCATGACAAATCCCATGTCGCTCGCAATCTGGCGGCGCAGCGCCTTGATCTGGTCGGTGAGCTTCTGATGATCCTTGCCGTTTATCAGGGGCAGTAGCGCATAGCCGATTTCGAGGCGCAGTTCGTCCATGCGCAGGGCCGTGCTGATCGGCTCCTCCGTCGCCGGAACAGCAGCGGCCTCGCGCTTCTGCTCGTCGACAATGTCGTCGGCTCGCTTCTTTCTCGATCGCATCAAATAGAACGCAAGACCACCCGCGCCGCCTGCGAGAATGAGGAAGGGGATGGCCGGCAGGCCGGGCAAGAGCGCCATCGTGCCCATTACAAAGGATGACATGCCGAGCGCCTGCGGATAGCCCGAAAGCTGGTCGAACAGTGCTTCGTCGGCGGCACCCTCGACACCGGCCTTCGACACGAGCAGGCCGGCCGCGGTCGAGACGATGAGAGCAGGAATCTGACTGACGAGACCGTCGCCGATCGTGAGCAAGGTGTAGGTGTGTGCAGCTTCGCCGAAGCCCAGGTTATTTTGCGCGACACCGATGACGATGCCGCCGACGATATTGATGAAGGTGATGAGCAGGCCCGCGACGGCATCGCCGCGAACGAATTTCGAGGCGCCGTCCATGGCGCCGAAGAAGGAGCTTTCCTTCTCGAGATTGGACCGGCGGGTGCGTGCTTCGTTCTCGTCGATCAGGCCAGCGGAAAGATCGGCGTCGATCGCCATCTGCTTGCCGGGCATGGCATCGAGGGTGAAGCGTGCCGCGACTTCGGCAATGCGTCCCGAACCCTTGGTGATGACGACGAAGTTCACGATGACCAGGATCGAGAAGACGATGATGCCGATAACGAAATTTCCCTGCATCACGAAATTGCCAAAGGCCTCGATGACCTTGCCGGCGCTGTCAGTCCCTTCGTGGCCCTCACCTAGGATCAGACGTGTCGATGCGAGGTTCAGCGCCAGCCGCAGCATGGTGGCGATCAGGAGCACTGTCGGAAAAGCGCTGAATTCCAGCGGCTTCTGAATGAAAAGCGCCGTCATCAGCACCAGAACGGAGAAGGTGATCGAGATGGCGAGCGAAAAGTCGAGCAGGAAGGCCGGCAGCGGCAGGATCAGGACGACGATGATCGCCATGACGCCGAAAGCCAGCGCGAGATCGCCGCGCGTGGCAAGGTTGGCCATGATGGATCGCGGTGTCGCACCGAAGAGCGTCATGCCCCCGGCCGATCCGGTCTTTGTTGCGGCGGAACTCGTGTCGCTCATCTTCTAACTTTCAGAGGCCGGACGGCACCGGGGAAATCTCAGCCGAATTGCGGGCGGGCTTCGCCGGGCGTCGGAATGGAAATGCCCTGCTCTCCGTATTCCTTCAGCTTGTTGCGAAGTGTCCGGATCGAGATTCCGAGAATGTTGGCGGCGTGTGTGCGGTTGCCGAGGCAGTGATCGAGCGTCTGCAGGATCAGGTCCTGTTCGACTTCGGAAACCGTTTTGCCGACAAAAGCGCGGGAGACGGAATCCGCCGCCGCCGCTGCCTTCTGGGCGACGCTGCCCAGATTTGCGTCGTCGAGACGCGTTCCATCGGGGAGGCGGATCGCCTCGATGTCGATCTCGTCGCCGGCCGCGAGCAACACAGCGCGATGCATCGTGTTTTCGAGTTCGCGGACGTTGCCGGTCCAGCGGTGATGGGCCAGGAAACGGCGTGCCTCGATCGAAATCGGCTTCGAGACCAGGCCATTGGTGCGCGCGTAGCGCTTCGCGAAGTGCTCCGAGAGGGCCATGATGTCGGCCGGCCGCTCACGCAGCGGCGGCAACTGAAGATTGACCACGTTCAAACGATAAAAAAGGTCTTCGCGGAATCGGCCGGCGCGCGCCTCGGACTGCAGGTCGCGGTTCGATGTCGCGATGATGCGGATATCGACGCGGACCGGCGTCTTGCCGCCAACGCGGTCGATGACGCGCTCCTGAATGGCGCGCAACAGCTTCGCCTGGAGGCGAATATCCATTTCGCTGATTTCGTCGAGAAGCAGCGTGCCGCCGTCCGCTTCCTCGAACTTGCCGATGCGTCGCGCAATGGCGCCGGTGAAAGCGCCTTTTTCGTGCCCGAAAAGCTCCGACTCGAGCAGGTTTTCGGGGATTGCGGCGCAGTTGACCGAGATGAAGGGCTTGTCGCGGCGCAGAGAGCGGCCATGAACGTAATGGGCCATCACTTCCTTGCCGGTGCCGGATTCTCCGGTGATGAGAATGCTGGCCTCGGACGCCGCAACCTGATCGGCGAGCTTCACGACACCGGCCATCTTCGGATCCTGGAAGACCAGGGCATGGCTCTCATCCGCGACTGCGGCAAGCACGGCCGCAATCAGTTCGGCATCCGGCGGCAGGGGTATATATTCCTTGGCGCCGGCGCGGATGGCGTTGACCGCGGCGCGGGCATCGGTTTCGACGCCGCATGCGACGACGGGTACGCAGATGTGTTCGCCCTGGAGCCGGGCTATCAGGTTTGCGATGTCGGCTGCGACGTCGACCATCATCAGGTCGGCACCGCGGCCCGAACGCAGTGTGTCGATCGCCTGGTCGACGGTTTCGGTATGTGTGACCTTGGCGCCCTTGGCCATTGCCATTTTTGTGGCGGTGGAGAGCTGCCCGTTCAGGGTTCCGACGATCAGAAGGCGCATCTGCGGCTCCTCTACTTTCTTTTTCAGGTCTTACTCAAAATTCCCAGGCGATGGCGTTCAGCTGACGCCGCCCTTGACGATCTCGGTCATGGTGACGCCGAGCCGGTCGTCGACAACGACAACTTCGCCGCGCGCAACAAGGCGATCGTTGACGTAAATGTCGATCGCTTCGCCGACCTTCCGGTCGAGCTCGACGATGGCGCCGCGGCCGAGCTTGAGGAGGTTCGATACCTCGATATGCGTCTTGCCGAGTACGGCCGACACATTGACGGGGACGTCGAACACCGCTTCGAGGTCGTGCGCGGAGCGAACGCTCTCTTCTTCGGTACCCTCCGAGCCGTCCGCAACCGCCGGCAGATCGGCCGCATTTGCGAGGTCGGGCAGTGCCATCTCTTCTTCCTGGTCGGCCATCGGATCACTCCTTGGAAAATTCGCTCGGTGTCAGGTTCTGTCGCTGTCCGCGATGCCGAACTCGGGCATGGCAAGGCCAGTTCCGGGTTGTGTGGTCTGCGTTTCGAGGTAGCGGGCGACGATCTCTGCGATTTCTTTTTCAATTTCGTCAAGGGACCTGACGACGCCGCCATCGGCCCACTCGACGACGCAGTCGCCATCGCCCATTTCCGGCTCGCCGAGAAGGATGATGCGGCCGGTCAGGCCACGTTCCATCGCCATGCGATCGATGGTTTCCTTGAGGCGATCGACGAGACCGGTCGATACGCGGAGCAAAATGTGGGGTTCGCGATTGAGGTGCGAGAGACAATCGCGGACAACGGACTCGATCTCGGTTTCCGGCCTGGCCGCGATCGTCGCCGGAGCGAGTTTTCCGGCGCATGCGACCGCAAGCTGGGTTGCTTCGACGGACAGTGATTTCATTCGGGCGTCCAAAGCGGCGATCAGTCCGGCAGCGCCTGCGGCGAGCTCGTTCATCGCCGTGCTGAGTTCACGGTCCGCGCGTTCGGCCGCTTCCGTCTCGCCGGCGGCGAATCCCGCTGCATAACCCTCGCTGCGCGCCTGCTCGACATCGGCCGCGGTCGGACTGCGACGCGCTTGAGCATCGGCTCCGGAGCGCGACGGATCGTCGAAGTGGGTGTCGAACGTGAACTTTACTGCCTGCTTCATCTGTTCCATCCGGGCGCCGTGCGACGTCCATACTGCAATCAATAGATCAGTTCGTTGTCTGCGCCGTCGGCGGCGATCATGATCTCGCCGTTGTTGGCGAGATCCTTGGCGACATTGACCATGTTCGTTTGAGCTTCATCGACATCCTTGAGACGAACCGGACCCATCAGTTCCATGTCTTCGCGCAGAATTTTCGCCGCGCGCTCGGACATGTTGGCGAAGAAGAGGTCGCGGAGCGTATCGGAGGCGCCCTTGAGCGCGATCGCGAGCTTGTTCTTGTCGACTGCGCGCAGCAGCGTCTGCACGGAACCGGGGTCCAGCCTGCCGAGATCCTCGAAAGTGAACATCAGCGCCTTGATGCGGTCGGCGGATTCGCGCGCGCGCTCTTCGAGTGCAGCAAGGAAGCGGCCTTCCGTCTGGCGGTCGAAATTGTTGAATATTTCGGCCATCAGTTCGTGGCTGTCGCGGCGGTTCGTGCGCGACAGGTTCGACATGAATTCGGACCGGAGGGTCTGTTCGACCTTGTCGAGGATTTCCTTCTGAACCGATTCCATGCGCAGCATGCGCGTGACGACTTCAAGGGCGAAATCTTCCGGCAGATTGGCGAGTACGCGGGCGGCGTGTTCGGCGCGGATCTTGGTTAGGACGACGGCGACCGTTTGCGGGTATTCGTTCTTCAGATAGGTCGCGAGCACCGTTTCATTCACGTTGCCGAGCTTTTCCCACATCGTGCGGCCGGCAGGACCTCGAATTTCGTCCATCACCGAGACGACGCGATCTTCGGGGAGGAAGCGCAACAGGAGGCGTTCGGTCGACTCATAGGAGCCGACGAGTGCGCCGGTTCCGGAGACCTTGGAAGCAAATTCGACGAGCAGCTTTTCGACCGATCCGGCCTGGACTGTGCCCAGCGACGACATGATCTGGGAGAGTTCCCGGATTTCGTCTTCGTCGAACATATTCCAGAGCGGCGCGGCGTCGTCGGCGCCGAGCGCGAGCATGAAGATCGCGGCCTTCTGGGGGCCGGAGAGCGCCTTGTCGTCCTTGATTTTCGGTGCGGTAGCCAATTTTTTGTCCTCAAGCGCTTTCGTGCAGCCAGCTGCGCAGGATCGAGATGGATTCGTCAGGGTGTCCGGTCACCAGTTCGCCGATCTTCCGGACCGAAGACTGTTTGACCTTGCCGGCGACTTGCGCGATGTCGATCATCATGTCTTCGCTCAGTTGTTCGGGCGCCGGAAGAGCGCCGGCCGAAGCGCCACCGTCTTCACCGCCACCCGATGCGAGCGCCGCAGCGCCTGCCGATCCAGGCAGGGAGAGCGCGGTGGACATGCGGCCCGGCGCACTGCCGAGGCGCGCCATAAGCGGCCGGAAGACAAACAGCATCGCGATAATCGCGAGGATGGCGATGACGGCCATTTCGGCGATGCGCATGACGTCTGCGCCGGTCAAATTCATGAAGCCCTCGTCGGCGGGCGCTTCGGTGCCGGCGTCGAAGGTCGGCGAGGGGGCGAACTGGAGATTGACGATCTCGACGTTGTCCCCCCGATCCGCGTCGAAGCCCATTGCCGATTTGACCAAAGCTTCGATCTTCTGAAGCTCGCCTTCGGTACGTGGCGCATAGGTCGTGTTTCCCTGCGCATCCGTTGCATAAGAACCATCGACGAGGACCGCGACCGAGAGGCGCTTCACGCGGCCGGGCTCCAGCACTTCCGTTTTTGTGGTTCGGGAGATTTCGTAGTTGACCGTTTCTTCTGTCCGCGTCGCCGATTGCTGCGATGCCGCGGGGTTTTCGGCGCCGGCCTGGTTGGCATTTGGCAGGTTGTTGCCGACCGTGACGCCGTCATTCCCGGCGCCGTCCGCGCTGGTCGACATGTCTTCGACCGATTGTGTCGAGCGCGCGACCTGACTTGCCGGATCGAAAGTGTCCGATGTCTGGGTGATACGGTTGTAGTCCATCTGGGCGGTTACTTCGACGCGGACCTTGTCTGCGCCGACCACGCGCTGGACGATGTTCTCGACATGAGTGCGCAGGCGATTTTCATAGGTCGAACGACGTTCCTCGACCGACGACGCCATCAGCGACTGGCTGTCGTCGCCCATACCGCTTGCGAGCAGGGTGCCGCGCTCGTCGACGATCGAAACGCGGGACGGCGCCAGGCCGTCGACAGCGGAAGAAACGAGATATTGAATCGCCTTGACCTGCTGCGTCGCCAGCTTGTCGCGCGACACCTTGAGAACGATGGAGGCCGTCGGTTCGCGGCGGTCGCGTGAAAACAGTTCGCGCTCGGGCAGAACGAGATGGACCCGCGCGGCGCCGATGCCATCGATCGAGCGAATTGTGCGCGCCAACTCGCCTTCAAGCGCGCGCAGATGGTTGATGTTCTGAAGGAAGCTTGTCGTGCCGAGGGCATCGGCATTGTCGAAGATTTCATAGCCGACCGTCCCGCCGGCCGGCAGTCCCTTTTCGGCGAGGGCCATGCGCAGGCGGAGGACCTGGCTTTGCGGCACATAGATCATGCTGCCGTCGCCGCGCAGTTCGTAGGGAACCTTCATCGCGTCGAGCGTGCCGATCATTTTGGACGCGTCGTCGACGCCGACATCGGAAAAGAGGAGCGCCTTGGGTTCGCTGCCGTAGCGCGAGCCGATATAGGCAAAGAACCCCAGCAACACCGCCGCCACGAGAGCCAGCGCGACGAGGCGCATCAATCCGAGCGATTGAACAAGATTCGAGAAGCTGCTCACCAACCCACCTCATGTGTCAGCGCGAAAGACGCAAATCCGTTTCCTGGATCGACATCCACGCCAGACAACAGGTGAGCCGCAAATTCTTTGCCCTCAGAACCCCGAGCCCTGTTTGCCCAGTCGGGGTTCCCCGTGCCACAGGGCAAAATTTACCGCCTACAGCCTAAACAGATGCTTAACGCGCCCGGCAATTTTTGCCGGGTCTGGCGAAAGATACACGGTCAAAAGGAAAGGGCGCCGCTGGAGGGAGGTTCCAGCGGTGCCCTGAAGACAGCAAGTACGCAGATACAAATCTATCTTACTGCCTGTACTGTTGAACCCGGGTGGCACGAAGGCCGGCCAGACCGTGGCGCTCGATCGAGCGCTGCCAGCTCAGAAACTCTTCCACCGTCAGCGTGTACCGGCGGCAGGCATCGTCGAGGCTGATGAGGCCGCCGCGGACCGCGGCGACAACTTCGGCCTTGCGCCGGATGACCCACCGCTTGGTGTCGGACGGTGGCAGGTCGGCAACGGTGAGCGGGCTCCCGTCGGGCCCGATCACATAGCTGACCTTTGATGTCTGCTGCTCACTCATCGAACGTTGGTCTCCGTACTCTTCGCTGATCCCAGACTAGGCCGGACAGTCTTTAAAAACGGCTAAGCGGCGTAGTAAAATTTGTCCAAAATCAAAGGCTTAGCTGTTCCATTGCGGGACGTAAGGCGCTCAAATCGGCGCTTCCGGCTGCTTTACCGAGGTGATCTGGGAATAGCGGATTTGGGCGCCGTTAACCGTCAACAGCGGATCGGTGCTGGTCAGGTCGATCGCCGTAACGATACCTGTCGTGCGGGTGTCGACCGCGACCGGCGCACCGTTCGCCCCGTTGGCAACGATCTTCAGGAAGTAGGTGCCGGCGGGCTGCTCGGCGCTGTTGCCGTCCTTGCCGTCCCAGGCAAACTGATGGTCGCCCTTGGCGGCATTCAGCTTCTTGGTGAAGACCGTCGCGCCGTCGGCGTTGATGACCTGCAGGGTGGTGTCCGGCGCGTCCGCCGCCAGTGCGTAGCTCCAGTTGGCGGCACCGTCCGCCAGCAGGGCGCCGGTTCCCGATCCGGTCACTTCCTTGCCGAGCAGCGAGACCGAGAGATTCGAATTCTGAATCGAATTGGCGGTGATCAGCGTCTCCAGATTGCGGTTGGTCTGGATGGACTGTTCGACACCCGACATCTGCACGAGCTGCTGGGTGAACTGATCGGAGCTCATCGGGTTGGTCGGATCCTGATGCTTCAACTGTGTCGTCAGGAGCCTGAGGAACGTATCGAAATTGCCGGCCAGCGCGGTGGAGGCCGCCGACGATTTGTTGCCGGCGGTTGCAGCCTGCACGGCGGCCGTGGCGGAGGCGATATCCATGGCGGAAGCCCTTCTGCGTCAAACGCGAATGTCGATGCCGCCGGTGGCGGAGAGGTTGACGTTGTAGATGGGCGCCGTTGCCGCCTCGGCCTCATCGACGCCGACGCTATCCCGGTCGCCGCCGGCCGCATTGCGGCGGTCTTCATCGGCGTTCTGGTCGTGCAGCGAGAAGTTGAGGCTGTTCTCGTCGGCGTCGAGACCGGCATTGTTCAACGCCTGCTGAAGCGCGCGCGCGTCGCGTTGCAACAGTTCCAGCGTTTCCGGTTTCTCGACCGTCAGATGCGCCGTCACATGGCCGTCGCGCCGGACTTCCATGCGGACGTCGACGCGGCCCATCTCCGGCGGGTCGAGACGAATGTCGAAGCGGTTGATCCCTTTCTGGAGATTGCGCGCGATCTGCAAGGCAATCGCCATTGCGGGGATCTGGGTCGGTTGCGATTGTCCCGGCAGCGTGCCGATGCGCACCGTCGCCGTGTTTGCGGCCGGTTGAATGCCGGACGGCAATTCAAGGCTGCGCGACGCCGGCCGCAAATCGGTCTGGACGACGTCGAGCAGCGGTGCCTGGGGAACCGCGCTCGCGCCACGGGTCGCTTGCGGCGGCGTCGTGGCCTGAGGTGCGGCATTTGCGGCCGAGGCGGAGCGCTTCGCGTCGGCCTTCTTGTTGGCGAGTGCTTCGGCCGCTTCCTGTCCCAGACCCTTGACGGGCTTTGCCGCCGCGGCTGTCGCAGGCGTCGTGACGGCCTCGGCGTCGAGCGCCGGATCGGTTGCGCCGACATCTGTCGCCGCGCGCAACGGGGCGGCGGTCTGTGGCCGAGGGGTGTCGACGGGCTGCTTTGTGCCCGCTGCCGTCTGTGACGTTTCGCCGTTGCTTGCCGATTGGGCGCCGGCCTTCGTCTGGGCCGGCTGCACGGGAGCGATGGCTGGGACCGGGGTGGCGGCCTTGCCGGCATCCGTTGAGGCCTCGGCCGATATTTCGTCGCTCTCAAGGGCCGGAACGGCGGTGGTTTCCGCCGTTTCTTCGGCCGCCGCCATCTGTAGGCCTTCATTATTGCCGGTCGGCGTTGTCTCGGGTGCGAGGTCGGCTTCCGGCGTCGTCGCTTCGTCCGCGACTTCGTCGCCGGACTCCTGCGCGGGTACTGTATCTTTGCTGTCGGACGTTTCTGCCTGCGATGCGTCGTTCTCGGCCGTTGCGGCGATGTCGCCGACGATCCCGGACTCCGGCGTCGCTTCGCCGCCTTCGTCGATGGACGTTTCTTTCGCCTTCGTTTCCCGTGCCGCGGGATCGCGCTCACGGTCGCGTTCGCGCACGTCGTCGCGCCGGCTGCGGTCGGATGAGGCGGAGCGTTCGCGGCGTTCGGCGGAGCGATCGTCGCGGCGTGCCGGATCGCTCATGCGATCATTGTCAGCCAGATGGCGCGCGAATTCGCCCGCGGCGGCGTTGGCCGAGACCCGAACACTGTCGGGGTGAATCGAAAGCACATCGGTGGCGGATCCGGTTCGCGGCGTGGCTGAAGAGGGCAAGTCCATACTGTCACCTGGTTGCAGAGAAAGGCTCGGGCCAAAGGAAGCAAGCGATGGGCCACCCGGCTTGCGGGAATAAATCCAATTATTTCAATTGGTTATGCTTCGCCGGGCTTGACCGGGGTGAGGGAGCACTCGATATTCGCTGCCGGGCCGGCAGATTTTGCCGGGTTTCCGGGAATGCGCCGTCGCGCTTGCTTGCGATGAGGCAGTGGCTGCCTATAGTGCGGCCAACCAAGAGGCGCCCTTCGGCGCCTGTCATGAAGGAGATGCCGGGCGATGCCCGGTGCGACGCCGATGCGTGCTTTGTTCGACGAAAGGACCGGCCTCAACAGTCTCGATCTTCCGGGCCGACCGGAGGAGACGCGGGTGGTTGTCGCCATGTCCGGCGGCGTCGACAGTTCGGTGACGGCGGCCTTGCTCAAGGAGCAGGGTTACGATGTCGTCGGCATTACCATGCAGCTCTACGATCATGGTGCGGCCGTCTCGCGCAAGGGCGCCTGCTGCGCGGGCCAGGACATCCATGATGCGCGTCGCGTCGCCGAGCAGATCGGCATTCCCCATTACGTGCTCGACTATGAAGATCGCTTTCGTCGTGCGGTGATGGACGATTTCGCCGATTCCTATGTGGCCGGCGAAACGCCAATCCCGTGTGTCCGCTGCAATGAGCGCGTCAAGTTTCGTGACCTTCTGGACACGGCGCGCGATCTCGGTGCGGCCGCGATGGCGACCGGGCATTACATTGCGAGCCGTGCCGGCAAGTCGGGCCGCGAGCTGCACCGGCCGGCCGACACAGATCGCGACCAGAGCTATTTCCTTTTCACAACGACGCGCGCACAGCTCGATTTCCTGCGCTTTCCGCTTGGCAACCTGACCAAGCCGGAAGCACGGGCGATGGCCGAACGCATGGGGCTTGCGGTGGCGGCGAAGCCGGACAGCCAGGACATTTGTTTCGTGCCGTCCGGCCGTTACACGACGATTGTCGACAGGTTGCGTCCCGGCGCCTCGGGGCCGGGTGAGATCGTGCATCTCGACGGGCGCGTGCTCGGTCGCCACGACGGCATTACCCATTACACGATCGGTCAGCGCCGCGGGCTCGGTCTCGGCGCCAGCGAGCCGGAAAGCGAGCCGCTCTTCGTGGTGAAACTCGACCCGGCGCGCCGCCGGGTGATCGTCGGCCCCCGCGAGGCGCTCGAGACGCACCGTTTGGCGTTGCGCGACGTCAACTGGCTGGGCGACGGCGGTTTTGACGCGCTGCCGGAGGCGGGTATTGAAATCTTCGCCAAGGTCCGGTCGACCCGGCCGCCTGTCGTGGCGCGGCTCAAGCGCACGGCGGAAGGTGCGATGGTCGAACTCGGTGAGGGTGAGGACGGGGTCGCGGCCGGTCAGGCCTGTGTCTTCTACGATCCGGCCGGCGGTACGCGTGTGCTGGGCGGCGGATGGATCGCGCGAGCCGAGAGCCGTTGGCGGTTGCGCGCACCGGCGTGTGAATCGGTGCGTTGGACCGCCGGAACCGCATTTTAGCCGTAATCGGGCCCGATATGTTGTTGCGCGCATGGCGGCAATGGCCGCACAGTGAACGAGTGAAATTCAAGGGGTGGCGGTTTTGAACGGGATAGTCCGGATAGACGAACAATCGGTCCTGAAGGCCTATGCGCGCTGGGCGCCCGTCTACGATTTCTCTTTCGGTCCAATTGCCGATGCAGGCCGCAAGCGCGCCATCGACATCATCAATCGACGCGACGGGTCGTTGCTCGAAGTGGGCGTCGGAACCGGCGTCGCGCTGCCACGCTATGCGCCGCATCTCACCGTCACCGGTATCGATCTTTCGCCCGACATGCTGCGTATCGCGCGCCAGCGCGTCCGCGAGCGCGGGCTGGCCAATATCGAAGCACTGTATGAAATGGATGCGTCGGAGCTTCGCTTCGACGACGGCGCATTCGACACCGTGGTCGCGATGTACGTGATGACCGTGGTGCCCGATCCGATCCAGGTGCTGAAGGAGCTTGAGCGCGTTTGCGCGCCGGGCGGCGAGGTCCTGATCGTCAATCATTTTGCGCAGGATCACGGGATTCGCGGCTGGGTCGAGAGTTTCATGGCTCCGGCGGCACGCGCGCTCGGCTGGCATCCCGACTTCCGGGCCGAGACCATCACGGATGTCGCCACGCTGGAGCTTGTCGAAACCGTCAGCCTCAAGCCTTTCGGGCTTTTCACGATGCTGCGCTTCCGCAAGCCGGACGCCGTCGCGGAGGCCGCGAAACCCGCCGCGTGACCGATCCGGCCACGTTGCTTGACAGGCCTTCATCGCCGCCCTTATATCCGGGTCTCTTTCGGGGGCGTGGTGGTTTCGATCCGCCTTCCGGTGCCTTGGGGCGGAGTAGCTCAGCTGGTTAGAGCAGCGGAATCATAATCCGCGTGTCGGGGGTTCGAGTCCCTCCTCCGCTACCAATTTCCCTTTAAAAACAGGTGCTTACTATTCCGATGCCGGTTCGCGGCGTCCGGCACGGGTCCTGCATTTTGAGGTCCAGGAGCCCCCTTCGGGGCGTGGATCGTCGCTGCTCTGTGCCGGAATGGCGCAGGCGTGTCACAGGATGGAACAAATGAAGATACTTCTTTCCCGGACCGGGCTGACGCTGGGCGCGATCGTTGCGATCGCTGCGGCGCTTGCACTTTATGCGTTTGCCGGTGCGTCGTCGGCCTATGCGTGCTCGGCCAACGTCAACTCGAATTTCAACTCGAACTTCAATTTCAACAGCAATTCCAACGTCAACGTGAACGGCAACAGCAACAGCAACAGCAATTCGAACTCGAATTCGACGACGACCAGCCTGCGCGTCAGCGTTTCGAGCTGAATTTGCGGGCGACTGTCATCGAACTGTCAAAAAACTGTCACAAACAGACTTGTCCCCGTTTTATCCCCGCCCCCGGACGCATCACCGAGGGGGGATAAAGCGGGGATAAGGTCTCGTGGGCCGGCGCCTAGAAGGGGCAGGCGCCCCGAAAGGTGCAAAACCGGCCGTCCGCGGGGTGGCGGATGGTCAATTCCAGGGCATGAAGCTGCAACCGCCCGGCCGCCCGCAGCGCCTCTTCATGGGCATAGAAGTTGTCGCCGAGGACGGGATGGCCGAGGTTTGCCATGTGGACCCGCAACTGGTGCGAGCGTCCCGTCAGTGGACGGAGCATCATCCGGGTCGCCATCGTCTCGCGCTCCATGACCTGCCATTCGGTTTGCGCGGATCTTCCCTTTTCAATGTCGATCATCTGTTTCGGACGGTTCGGCCAGTCGCAAGCGATGGGGGCGTCGACGCAGCCGCTTTCGCCCGCAATCTGGCCCCAGACGCGCGCGACATAGGTTTTGCGCGTCATGCGCCGCTCGAACTGCAAACCGAGATGACGCTGCGCCTGCCGGTTGCGCGCCATCACGATGACGCCGGAAGTGTCCCGGTCGAGACGGTGGACGAGCAGGGCCGCGGGATCTATCTCGCGGACGCGGGTTTCGAGACAGTCGGCATGGCCATCGGGCTTGCCGGGAACGGTGAGAAGTCCGCTCGGCTTCGAGAGGACCAGAAGGTCGTCGTCGCGATGGAGGATCGCCGGCGGCTCCATCGGCGGGACATAGGGGCAGGGCGCGGGTTGCATCGCGCGGTCAATAATGCGGCGGTGGCGGCTCGGCGCCGGCCGGCGCGTCGGCACGATCCTCGACGGCTTGCAGGCGGCCGCCCAGCGCGCCGAGGCGGCGGGTCAGGTCGTCGATCGCCTGCCACTGCCGGGCGACGATTTCGTTGAGGTCCTCGATCTCGCGTTCGCGGTGGACGAGACGCGCTTCGAGCGTATCGATCCGTTCACTGAGAGTTTTCTCGTCCATCATCGTTCCGCCTTGCCGACCAGCTTGCGCTTTTCCGCCGCGCTGAGTTTCTTGACTGCGTATTCGGCCTTCAGGGCCTCGGAGCGGCTGGAAAAGGTCTCGACCATCGCGAGCCGCACCGGCGGATAGCTGCGCGTGAACTTCGCGCCGCGACCCTCGGCATGCGCCTTGTAGCGCGCTTCCGGATCGAGCGCGATGCCGGTGTAGAGCTTTCCGCCGGCGCATTCCAGAATGTAGAGATACCAGGGCCTGCTCATGTATGTTTCCGCTTCCGCCATGACGTATGCCCATGCGGATGTCAAAGGCCATAATGGCGCAGTGACGGCCCGCGTCAAAAGGTGTTAGATGCGGGCCGGCCCGGCTGGAGTATCGCATTCGATGAGACGTCGATGAAACAAAGAAGGAGCGGCGCGCTGCGGGGTCTCGCCCAGGTCGGCACCCGAAAACGGCCGAACGGAAGCACACTCGGCGAAGTTCTCGAATCGCTCGGCGATCGCAGCTTCGGCTGGGGCTTCGTGCTGGTCGGCCTTATCAACATGCTGCCCTTGCCGCCGGGCGCCAATCTCGTTCTCGGCATACCGGCCATTTTCATCGCCGCCCAGATGGCGCTCGGCCGTCCGGCCTTGTGGCTGCCGGACCTGATATCGAAGCGGGCCTTTACCCGCAAACGCTGGCGGGCCGGTGCGCTGAAGGCATTGCCGATGGCGCGGCCGCTGTCGCGCATCATGCGGATGCGGCTGCCCGGTCTCTTTCGCGGCCCGGCCGAACGGCCGCTCGGCGTGCTGCTGCTGGCGGCCGCCCTTGTGCTGTGCATGCCGGTGCCGTTTACCGGCTGGCTGCCGGCGATTTCGCTTTTCGTCACCGGTCTCGGCCTTGTCGAGCATGACGGGCTTGTGGTCGGGATCGGCGCCAGCATTGCCAGCGCCGCGATCGGCGTGGCGATGTTCGTTGTCGCGGCGATCTGGTTCGGGCTCAACTATGCCGCGCATTGATTTCCGCTGGCTCTAACCCCCAAGATCGTATTGGCCGCCGCGTTCGACGCCGCGCTTGTAGGCGGGGCGGGCGTGAACCGCGTCGAGATAGCGGTTGAGATTGGCGAAGGGCTTCAGCAAGCCGAGCGAGCGGGCGGCCTCGAGCACAAAGACGATCTGGAAATCGGCGCCGGTCAGCGTGTTGCCGACGAAGAAGTCGTTCTTTCCCAGCGCCTTGTCCATGTAGCCGAAGTGATTGGCAATCTCGCTTTCGAGGCGCGGGCGCAAGGGCGCGGCGGCGTCGCCGAGGCGCATCGTGTAGAGCGTCAGCATGACCGGCAGCATGGCCGAGCCTTCGGCATAGTGCATCCAGTGCAGATAGGGAATGAAATCGGCCGCGTTTTCGGCCGGCATGAACTTGCCCTTGCCGTGTTTGCGGATCAGGTATTCGACGATGGCGCCGGATTCCGCGACCGGCGCGCCGCCGTCGGTGATGACCGGCGATTTGCCGAGGGGATGAATCTTCTTCAATTCATCGGGCGCGAGGTTGCTCGTCGCGTCGCGCTTGTAGCCGGCGATCTCATAGTCCAGGCCGAGTTCCTCCAGCAGCCAGAGGATACGCTGGGAGCGCGAATTGTTGAGGTGGTGGACAGTGATCATGGGGGCCTCGCGCTTTGCCGGTTGCGACGGAATGTCGGCTTCTATTGTGCACGAAGCGCGTGAACGCTGAAGAGGCGACTTTCGTCGGTCCAGACGTCGATCGTCTCATAGCCCGCCTCGGCGGCCAGATCGCGGAAACCCTCGAGGCTGTATTTGTGCGAATTCTCGGTGTGGATCGTCTCGCCGGCGCGGAACGGAAAGGACCGGCGTCCGACGACGACATCCTGCTCGCGCAGGCTGACAAGGTGCATTTCGATACGCGACAGTTCCGTGTTCCAGCGGGCTTCGTGGCGGAAGCGGGAAAGGTCGAACGATCCGCCCAGATCGCGGTTGATCCGGCGCAGCAGGTTGAGATTGAAGGCGGCCGTGACGCCGGCCGCATCGTCATAGGCGGCGCGCAGCGTGTCTTCGTTCTTGATGAGGTCGACACCGACGATCATCGTGGCGCCGCTTCCGAGAAGTTCGCGCGTGCCGTCCAGAAATTCGACCGCCTCGGCTCTCGTGAAATTGCCGATGGTGGAGCCGGGGAAGAAGGCGGCCGTCGAGCGATAGGTCACGCCGGGAAGTTCCGGCAGTTCGAAATGCGCCGTGTAGTCGGCGCAGACCGGCGCGATGCGAATATGGGGGAAGTCGCGGGCAAGCGCGGCGCTCGCGGCAAGCAGGTGCTCACGCGAAATATCGACCGGCAGGCAGACGGCGGGGCTTTCAAGCGCGCGCAGCAGAAGACGAATCTTGATGCCGGCGCCGGAGCCGAATTCGACAAGGCGTACCTCGGGGCCGAGCGTGCGGGCGATGTCGCGGGCATGCCGCTTCAGGATGCCGGTCTCGGTGCGCGTCGGATAATATTCGGGCTGCTCGCAAATCTCGTCGAAGAGATGCGAGCCGCGGTCGTCGTAGAGGAACTTGCAGGGCAGGGTCTTGGCGGGCGCCGAAAGACCTTCGATCACGCCGTCGCGAAACTCGCCGAGCGAGGGTTCGAAGTCCCGAAGTTCTTCCGGACGATTTTCAATGCTTCCGCTCACAGGTCCTCCGCCAGTCTGAAACCGCTGAACTGCCAGCGCGCGCCGGGCGCGAAGAAGTTGCGGTAGGTCAGGCGTTCATGGCCGGGCGGCGTTGCGCAGGAACGACCGCGCAAGACCATCTGGTTGACCATGAATTTGCCGTTGTATTCGCCGACCGCGCCCCTGGCGGGCTTGAAGCCCGGATAGGGCGCATAGGCGCTCGACGTCCATTCCCAGACGTCCTGCGTGAAGCCATGCGCCAGCGGGCCGGGGTGAAAGGCAAGCGACGGCTCGCGGCTGTTTTCCGGCGCGTGTTCGCGGGCGGCCGTCTCCCATTCGGCTTCCGTCGGCAGGCGATTGCCGGCCCAGGCCGCATAGGCGGCGGCTTCGTAGCCGCTCACATGTACGACCGGTTCGTCCTCGCGCAGCGGGAGCACGCCGTGCAGTGTGAAAGCCGCCGGGTTTGCCTCGTCGCACTGCCAGTAGGCGGGCGCGGTCCAGCCGTTGGCGCGCACCGCGTCCCAGCCGTCGGCGAGCCAGAATTCCGGGCGGCGGTAACCACCATCGGCGATGAAGTCCATGTATTCGCCGACGCTGACCGGCCGCGTCGCGATTTTCGCGCCGTTCAGGAAAACATTGTGGCGGGGGCCCTCATTGTCGAAGGCGAAACCCGCGCCGTCGCGACCGATCGGGTAGATGCCTTCGGCAATCTCGTACCAGCGCTGCTTCGGCGCGGCGTCGTTGGCGGCGGGCTTGCGCGCGCGGGCGACATAGACGGGAAGCGTGGGGTTGAGCGAGAAGGCGTGCTTGATGTCGGTCAGCAACAATTCCTGATGCTGCTGTTCATGGGCGATCCCGAGTTCGACCAGATCGCCGATCTCTTCGGGGCCATCGTCGAGCAGGCGCAGCATCGCCTCGTCGACATGCGCGCGCCAGACCGCGATATCGCTCGCGGAGGGCCGCGTGATCAGCCCGCGCGCCGGGCGCGGGTGCCGCTCGCCCAGCGCTTCGTAATAGGAGTTGAAGAGATAGTGATAGCGCTCGTCGAAAGGCGCATAGCCCGGCAGGCGGGGCAGGAGAAGAAAAGTTTCGAAGAACCACGTCGTGTGCGCCCGGTGCCATTTCGCGGGGCTGGCGTCGGGCATCGACTGGATTGTCTGATCCTCGGCGCTCAGCGGCTCGGCAAGCGCCTCGGTGGCGGCGCGTGTGGCAAGATAGCGTTCCTTCAGCGCGCCGCGCCGTTGTGCCTTGCTGCCGGTATCCGCCGATTCGAATGCGTTCCCGCCCGCGCGCGGAAAAATCTCTTTCATAAACAGACTCTTCGTCGCCAGTGATTATTCCGGCGACTGTCCTCCGGTGCCGGTTCCGGAACATATAGGCAGCGTAACGCGAATGACGAGGTGAGATGAACCGCCTGAGCCAAGTTTTTTCGCAACAGAGCGGCGAACGCCGCAAAACGACGCCATGTGCGGACGTTGCGTTGCGACGGGGCTTGTGATTGGCTGCGCAGGCAGGCGCGGCCGTCTGGCGCGCGATTCTGCGTTTCAACAGGAGGTCAATTTTGGCCAAGGGTCAGAAGAAGAGCAATCGAGAAGCCAAGAAGCCGAAGGCGGACAAGAACATGAAAAAGAAGGGCGGTCCTGTGCCCGCGCCTTCGCCCGTGGCCGCCATCGGCAAGGGCGGCAAGAAGAAGTAAGACAAAACGAAAATGGCCGGGCGCAAGGCCCGGCCATCCGATCCATCGAAAGATGAAGGCTTACGCGACCGTCAGGTTGGCGGCGGACGTCTTGCCTTTTTCAGTCACGAGTTCGTAGTTGACCTTCTGGCCCTCGTTCAGCGTGCTGAGGCCAGCGCGCTCCACGGCGCTGATGTGAACGAACACATCGCGGCCGCCGTCGGACGGCTGAATGAAGCCGTAACCTTTCTGGCCGTTGAACCACTTCACGATACCTGTCGCCATTTCTTCGTCTCCTCAAACGCATTTGCATGCGTCAATAACCGCGCGCCTATCGCGCGGCGTCGTACAACCTGATCTTTTGGGAGTCTTGAAAGGGCCCGAAGGGCGGAGCAGCCAAGCCAGGCCAAAATGCCGATTGCCCGGAAAGACAACAGGATAAGACTGGCCAAGTCAACGGGTTTGTCCGCGGGTGGATGCCGGAGAATGGCGGAAACCCGCCGGAAATAATGGCGTTCATCAAGGACGGCGTGCGAGCTTTTCCTGCAGCGCATCAAGCGCGCGGTCGATCGAATCCTTGGCGTTTGCCGTTACGCCGCCGCGTTCGTATTGACGCTTCACGAGATCCTCGACGCGGTCGATCAGCGCGTCGATGCTTTCTCCGTCCTGTCCTTGCGCAAAGGGCGGGGCCGGAATGCGGTCTGCGTCTCCGTATTTGTCGAGCCAGTCTTCCATGCGCCGCGCCGCGTGGAGGACGTGATAGAACTGTCGGCCGGTGTCGCCGTCGCGGTTGAAAAGGGAGATTGCCGCGGCGCCGATCGAGACCGGCACCAGCACCAGATCCTTGATATTGTCGAGAACCAGCTTGCCCTGGAGGACGGCGACGTCGCGAAACAACGTCCAGCGGCCGATCCGGTTTTCCCCGCTCGCCGTTTCGCCGCCGGCGGGTGTCTCTTCCGCCCTGTCGAAGGGCGGCGGGGTCACTTCTCGATGCCCTTGCGGACAAAGGTGACGGCGTAGAAGGCTTCACCGTCGAAGAGGTCTTTCGGCGCGCCGAGCCCCTCGATCATCTGGAACTTGCGCTGCACGATCTGGCCTTCCATGCGATAGCCCTTCTCGCTCATGTTCCGGCGGTGGAACTCCATCGCGGCGGGGGTGAAATCGCGCGCGAGGACGGTGATGCGCTCGGGGGCGTCGCTGGTCTTCTCGTCGGCCATCGTTTGTCTCTAGCTTGTTTGTTCGTCTTCGGGAGCGCCGTTCGCGCCGAAGCGCGGCGCCGGTTTTCGGGGGGCAGTATGGGGCGGGGGGCAGGGCTTGTCGATAGGGCCCGGCGTTCAGAAAAGCGGCTGACGCGGCAGCGTGAAGGAGCCGACCAGCAGGAACAATCCGAAGAGCAGAATGAAGCCGCCGCCGGCGATCCGCAGGGTGCGTTCCAGACGCTGCGTCCAGGGGCTGTCGATGCGGCCGGCAAGGCGCAGCGCGCCGTTTTTCGAGGCGACGGTGAGAAGTGCGAGGCCCGAGACCGTGATCGCGGTTCCGACCGACATGGCGAAAGCCGAGAGGACGCCGATATGGAAGGCCTGCTGCGTGACCGCGAAGAGCAGCACCAGTATCGCGCCGCTGCAGGGACGCAGGCCGACCGAAAGGATGACCGCGGCCATGCCTTTCAGGCCGCGCGCCTTGCGAAGCTCGACGGGCGTCGGCAGATGGGCGTGGTCATGCGCATGGTCATGATGGCGGTGCGTGCGATCGTGGCCGTGATCGTGAGACGGGCGGAAGGCGCGCCAGATGAGCCAGGCGCCGACGCCGGCAATCAACGCGAAGCTCAAGCGCTCGATAATCGGCACGATGTCGGCGGTGGCGCGCTGCGTCATGCCGAGGGCGAGCGCCAGGATGCCGACGACGAGGATCGCGGTGACGGCCTGCGCGAAAGCGGAGAGGAAGGCGATCAGGATGCCGCGCTTCACTTCGCGTTCGTCGGCGAGCAGCCAGGAGGTGACGATGACCTTGCCGTGGCCTGGGCCGGCGGCGTGGAAGACGCCATAAAGGAACGAGATCGAGACGAGACCCCATGCGGCGGCGAGCGAGCCTTGCAGGTTGACCGCGCGCAGCGCGCCGGCCATGGCGCGGTAATATTCCTGCTGCATCGCCATTATGTAGCGCGAGAGACCGGCGAAGAAGCCGGGCTCGGGCGGCGGTGCACCGGCATCCGGCAGCGCGAAGGGGCTTTGCGCCAGCGCCGTCGTTGCGGCGGCGGCGGCAACGAGGACGAGCGCCGACAGTGCGGTTTTCCGCAGCAGGCTCTTCATTCGGCGGCCCGGCAGGTCAGCGTCGCCGTGGCGGCGAACATCGCGCCCATTTGCGACTGGCCGCTGGTGAAGGCGGCCTCGGGCAGCGTCGTCCAGACATTCTCGACATTGGGCGTTTCGACGGAAGCCTCGCAGCGGGCGGCTGCTTCGCCGACGATGCGCAGGGCGTCCTTTTCGGTGTAGTCGATCGAAATGTAGTAGGAGGGATCGTAGACGCGGTAGGCCGCCGGCGCTTCGCCGGTTGCGGGGCGCGGTTCGGCGATCGGCAATGTGAAGGTGAGCGTCAGGCGGCCGCTTTCCTCGTTCCATGTCGAATGCGCATCGCGCGGTTCGCCGAAGGATGCGGGCGCGCCGCCTTGCGTCACTTCGGTGAAGTAGTCGAATTCGGCGAGGTTCGACATGTTGACGTCGGTCAGCGCCGCGAGGTCCTCGGGCTTGTAGTCGCCGCCCGGCTTTTCGAGGCCGTCAAGGGCGAAGGCCGAATAGAACTCGTCGAAAATCCAGACGATGGTGACGGCGGCGAGGCGGCCCTCGGCGTCGACATGGGCCTCAGTCCGCAGGTCGATCCAGACATGGGGATGGGCGGCGGCCGGGCGCGCCGGCACGGCGAGCGCCAGCAATGCGGCGACAAGCGGCAAGATACGCATCGCCGGTTTTGCGTTCGGGCCGGACAGGACCTTCAACATTTTACGAACCACGTACCCCCGCCATGTGGACTTGTGGGCGAACGTACCCCGAGGGGTACGTTCGCGGGATCGTCAGTAGCCTTCCAGCGACGCATAACGGTCGCGGTGGAAATTTCCGTCGCCGAAAGTCGCCGCGGCGACACGGGCACGCTTCATGAAGAGGCCGACGTCGAACTGGTCGGTCATGCCCATGCCGCCATGCATCTGCAGGCCTTCATTGGTCATCACGGTTGCCGTGTCCGAAAGGCG
Organism: Parvibaculum sp.; assembly: GCA_040216885.1. Lineage (GTDB taxonomy): Bacteria > Pseudomonadota > Alphaproteobacteria > Parvibaculales > Parvibaculaceae > Parvibaculum. The sequence goes on along the minus strand of JAVJOG010000004.1, from coordinate 37,984 downwards.
GGCCTTGGCGAGGCTCGCGATCAGCGGCACGTCGTTGCGCCGGGCTTCCAGCGCCGAGAGCGCGTCGAGCACGACCGAGCGGCAAAGCTCGATCTCGGCGAAGAGCGTTGCCATGCGGTGCTGCAGCGCCTGGAAGGAACCGATGACCTTGCCGAACTGCTTGCGCTCCTTCAGGTAGGCAAGCGTGGTGTCGAAGACCTCCTGCACCAGACCCAGCATTTCGGCCGAGATGCCGATGCGGGCGATGTCGAGCACCTGTTCGAGTACGTCGATGCCGCCATCGACCGAGCCGAGCACGGCGGTTGACGGCACGGTTACGCCGTCGAAGGAGATGTCGGCGGCGTTGCGGCTGTCGACCATCAGGGTGCGCGAGATTTTCACGCCGTCCGATTTCGGATCGACGAGGAAGAGGGTGATGCCGGCGCGGTCATTTTCGTTACCGGAGGTGCGGGCGGCGACGATCAACTGGTCGGCGACATGGCCGTCGAGAACGAAGGTCTTTTTGCCCGAGATCTTGAAGGCCTGGCCGCTGGCTTCGGCGCGGGTGGCGATGCGGGTCGGGTTGTGGTGTGGGCCTTCCTCCAGCGCCAGCGCCATGATGCGGTCGCCGGCGGCGATGGCCGCGAGGATGTCCTGGCGCTGCGTCGCATTGCCGGCGAGCTGCACGGCCGATCCGCAGAGCAGGACGGTGGAAACCAGCGGGCTCGCGGCCAGCGTGCGGCCGGCCTGTTCGAGCACGAGCCCGAGACCGACGGGGCCGAAATCGGTGCCGCCGTATTTTTCGGAAATCATGATGCCGGCAAAACCGAGATCGGACATCTCCTTCCAGATCGCGCGGTCGAAGCCGGTGGCGTCCTTTGTGTCGCGCAGCTTGCGCAGATTGGCGATGGGCAAACGCTCCTGGAAAAACTGCGTTGCGGTGTCGCGCAGGAGCTGCTGCTCCTCGGTGAGTACAAGTGCCATTTCGTTTCTGTATCTTTGCTGTCTTGTGTGAATTGGTGGCGCGCGCACCGGAGCGCGCGCGAATTCCCGTGTGGCGTTTCTCAGTCCGGCAAGCCGAGGACGCGCTTCGAAACGACGTTGAGCTGCACCTCGCTGGTGCCGCCCTCGATCGAGTTTCCCTTGGAGCGCAACCAGGAGCGGGTGACCGTGATTTCGTCGCCGGTAAAGCCTTCGCCCTCCCAGCCCAAGCCCTTGGTGCCCATGATTTCGAGCAGCAGTTCGAAGCGGCGCTTGTTGAGCTCGGTGCCGTAATACTTGAAGATCGACGAGGCGGCGCCGGGGCCCTGGCCCGCTTTTGCTTCCTCGGCCGAACGCTGCATCGTCAGCGCGAAGGCCTTGCCGTCCATCTTCTGGCGGGTGATGCGGTCGCGCAGCGACGGGCTGGCGACGCGGCCGTTCTGCTCGCCGTAATAGTCCTTCGCCGCCTGTTCGAGACCGCCGAGGCCGGCGCCGGAACCCGCGCCGCCGAGGCCCATGCCCGAAATCATCTCGCGCTCGTGCTGCAACAGGCGCTTGGCGATGGTCCAGCCCTTGTTGAGTTCGCCGACGAGATTGCCCTTCGGCACCTTCACATCGGTGAAGAAGGTTTCGCAGAAGGGCGAGGCGCCGGAGATCATGCTGATCGGGCGCGCCTCGACGCCGGGCGTCGCCATGTCGAAGAGCAGGAAGCTGATGCCGTCGTGCTTTTTCGTGGGGTCGGTGCGGACGAGGCAGAAAATCCAGTCGGCCTTGTCGGCATAGGAGGTCCAGATCTTCTGGCCGTTGACGAGGTAGTGGTCGCCCTTGTCCTCGCATTTGGTCTGCAGACCGGCGAGGTCGGAACCGGCGCCGGGCTCGGAATAACCCTGACACCAGCGGATTTCGCCGCGGACGATTTTCGGCAGGTGTTCCTTCTTCTGTTCCTCGTTGGCGAATTCGAGCAGCGCCGGCCCAAGCATCCAGATGCCGAAGCTCGACAAGGCGGGCCGCGCCCTGATGCGGCGCAGCTCCTGCTGGAGCACCTGGTTTTCCTCTTTCGAGAGACCGCCGCCACCATAGGCCGCCGGCCAGGTGGGCGCCGTCCAGCCGCGCGAGGCCATGCGGTCGAGCCAGAGCTTGGCCTCGGGGTTCTCGTATTTGGCGTTGCGGCCGCCCCAGACCGTCTCGTCCTCGGAGGTCATCGGCGTCCGCATCGAGGGCGGGCAGTTCTCCTCCAGCCAGGCTCTTGTTTCCTGACGGAATTTTTCCAGCGCTTCCATGGAAGTCTCTTTCTTGAAGGTTCGATTTTTGGGTGGCGACAGCATAGCAACCGGTCCCGGCGAGGCAACCGGCATCGGCGGGTAAGAGGCGCGACATTTAAGGGTAAACGCCGGTGTTCAGGATTTCAGGTAGCGGGCGACTTCGGGGCGCTCGCGCAACTGGCGGGCCCATTTGCGCAGGACGCCGGCGAGGCGGGGTTCCTCGACGCCGAGCTGCGCCATTGCGACGCCGCCATTGACGCTTTCGCGGTAGTCGGCGATCAGGCCGTCGCGGAGTTCGAAGCGGCTCATGCCGTCGATCACGACCTGATTGCCCTCATATTGGGGGAGCGTCGAGACGAATTTCGACAGCGACCAGGCATACCCCAGATTGCCGTTGCAGACCGGATCGATCATCCGCCAGTCATAGTCGCGCGCGTCGCGGTGGAAGAGTTCTTCCAGCATGTGGGCGATCTCTGCGCGGCCCTTGTGATCGCCGTAGATGTAGTCGTGATAGACGCCGTCCTCGGTGAAGCAGGCGGCGAAGGCCCCGCCGTCGCCGGCCGTGGCGGCGGCGGAGAAGCGCGCGAGCAGGTTTGCAAATTCATCCGGCGCCATCGCGCTTCTCCTCTGGAGCGATCCATCGTTTCACGAAAACGATGGATCGCTCCTAATTCTTTGTTTTGTCGCGTTTTCGGGCGGAAAATCGGGTTCCACTTTTCCTGAAAACGCTTTGGTTCACGCGGCGCCGAGTTCGCGCTTGGCAAACTCGGTGACGGTCTTGTAGTCGGCCTTGCCGTTGGGCGCGCGGAAGGGAACCGTGCCGATCAGGATGCGCTTCGGCGTCTTGTAGCCGGCAAGCATGTTGCGAACATGACCGCGCAGCGCTTCCTCGTCGAAGGCCGCGCCACTGTTGAGTTTGACGACGCCGGTGACCGACTGGCCCCATTTTTCATCGGGCAGGCCGACGACCAGCGCATCCTCGACGGAGGGATGCGTTTTCAGCGCTTCCTCGACTTCTTCCGGATAGACCTTTTCGCCGGCGGTGTTGATGCAGGCCGAGCCGCGGCCAAGCAGCGTCAGCGTACCGTCGGCCTCGACGGTGCACCAGTCGCCGGGGATTGCTTAGCGCTAGCCGCGAACGGTCTTGAAGGTGCGGGCGCTTTTTTCGGGGTCCTTGTAGTAGCCGACCGGGATCGGCGCGCCAAGCGCGATGAATCCCGGTTTTCCGGAACCCGGCTCGATCGGCTCGTCGTTTTCGTCGAAGACCTTGCAGCGTTCGCCGATCTGGAACTTCGCGGTGGCGATCTCGCCGTCCTTGGTCATCAGCGAGGAGCCGAGGCCGACGGCTTCCGAGGCGCCGAAGCTGTCGGTCATGATCGCGTTCGGCATGTATTTCAGCAAGCCGCGTTTCACCTCGGTCGACCACATGACGCCGGACGAGATGATGATGACGATGGAGGACAGGTCGTATTTTCCCTGCTCTTCCTCGAGCGCGCGCAGCATGGGCTTGGCGAAGGCGTCGCCGACGATGGCGACCTGCTGGACCTTGTTGCGATCGACCGCCGCCCATAATTCGTGCGGGTCGAGCGACTGGTTGTCGAGCGTGACGACGCAGCCGCCCGAGACCATATTGCCAAGCGCGGTCAGGAGGCCGGTGCCGTGCATCAGCGGGCAGGCCGGGATCATCGGACCGGCGGGGCCGACTTCCTTGATCGCCTCAACAAGGGCGGGAAGCGATTCCGGCACGGGGCCGAGGCGGCGCAGCGCCGAAAGCTGCACCTCGCGCAGATCGTCGTGACGCCACATCACGCCTTTCGGCATGCCGGTGGTGCCGCCGGTATAGATGAAGAGCATGTCGTCGGGCGACCGTTCGATGTCGAGCGGCGCGCCGTCGCCGGTGTTCGCCAGCGTTTCGTAGCGCTCGGCGAAGGGCGCGATGTCGCCGCCGTCATTGACCTCGATGAAGGTTTTGACCTTTGTGAGTCGCGGACGGATTTCCTCGACGATGCCGCGAAACTCGCTGCCATAGATGACGGTTTGCGCGTCCGAATTGTCGAAGATGTAGAAGACCTCGTCGGGCTTGTAGCGGTAGTTGACGTTGACATGGGTCAGGCGCGATTTGAAGCTGGCGGCGAGCAGTTCGATATATTCCGGCCGGTTGCGCATGTAGAAGGCCAGCTTGTCGCCGGGCTTCGCGCCGCGCTCGATCATGGCGCGGCCGAGATTGTTGGTGCGTTTCGTCGTCTCGCCCCAGGTGATGCGGCGTGTCCCGTGAATGAAGGCCGGCGCGTCGGCCGGCAGCACGGGCGATATGGCGTCGAGAATGTCGCCGAAGTTCCAAGGCATGTTTTCCCTCCCGGAATGCGTGTTCTGGCGGCCCCCCCCCCCGGCGCGGCGTCCGGGCGGGCCAATTCTTTTGCCGACAATATAGGGAGGAAATGGCGGGCGGTCATCCGGCGCGGCAATGCCGCAGCGTCAGCGGCGCGGGCGCCTCTGGAATCATTCATCGTTTTATAGAAACGATGAATGATTCCAGGTCTTTAGTTTTCGGTTTTTCGCGGTTCCGGGCGGTGAACCGGCCTCCACTTCACCTGGAATCGCTTTGGCAGGGAAGGGCGGGCAGGTCGCCCTTGCTCGCGACGAGACATTTGGCGGTGACGCCCGTCGTGCCCGCGCGGAGCAGGCGGTCGATCGCCCTTTTGAACTGCCCGTCGACGCGGATTGCGACATTCGGGTTGAGGCTGCCGCTATAGGCACGGCCGGAAGTGTGGGCGATCGCGTTGGAGGCCTGCGAGTTGATCGCGATCATGTAGTTGATGCCGTCCTCCTGCAAAATGAGCGGTCCGCCGGACCAGCCCGGCATCATGTCGCAATCGTGATTGAGGACGCGTGGGTCGAAACGGTTGAGATGGGAGCTGCGCTTGCGCTCGGGCCCGCAGTTTTCGGACATCTGCAAGGGGCCGCGCTCGCCATTGTGGCCGGCAAGGATGAACCGGGCGCCGGATTCGCGGAGCTCGACGGCGGTGTCCTCGTCCATCACGCGCGGTTCGATGCGGTCGAGTTCGTCGGGGAGGCGGCGGTCGAGGACGGCGACGGCCCAGTCGTTGTGCCAGTCGCGATCGCGATAGGGGGTGTGGCTGCCGCTTTCGATGTAGAGGATGCGCGCGCCCGGCCCGGTCTTGGATTGCGGCCGGAACTCGCAATCGGTCAGGCGGCCGCGCGGGCCGATGAAGACATGGGCGGCCGAGGTGATGACGTCGTAGTTGCGCTCGCGCGGCAGGTAGGGCGAGGCGATGAGCACGCCGGTCGGCCGGCGGGTGGTGTTCTTGCAGACGATGACGCCGACGCCGCTCAATCCGTCGCCGGGGCGGATGTCGCGGCGGTCGTCGGTGCCGTATATGTTGGCCTGCGCCGCCCCTGCCAGCAGCAGCGCAAGAATGCCGAGGCCTGTCGCGCGGGCCGCAAGCCAGCTCCTGGCGTTCGTCGCGTGCATTAAACATCTCCGGGGCGCCACGCCCTGCCGGAGGTCAGAATAACACAGGCGACGCTGCGTCAACGAACAACAGCTTGTGATCGGGCGCGGCGGCGGGCGATCCAGGCGACGACGCGCAAGCCCAGCGCCAGAAATCCGAGGCCGGCGGTAATGGCGAAGATTACCCTGGGTTCGGGCGGCGTCTCGCTCGTCAGGCGGCCGATATAGGAGTTCATGAAAATCAGCCAGACATAGGCGATGCCGACGAGATGCAGGCGGCGCTGTCGGCGCTCTTCCTCGACCACGCGCTACAGCATCTGGTGGACGAGGGGTTTATCGCGGCTGGCGAGATGCGCTCGATCAACGGCTTGCTGTCGGGGGCGCTGCAACAGGCGGCGCTCGGCATCGCGGCGGCCAACGACCCGGAGGCGGCGCGCGCCGACTATACGGCCGGGCTCGACCGGATCATCGAAGGGCTGGTGCGGCGGACATGAAAAAGGCGGCAACCGGGGTTGCCGCCCTTTCCGTTTCCGGTTTGCGCCCGCGTTATTCGGCGGCCGACATGCGGTCCAGCGAATAGGCGCCGCCGCCCTGGCCGTTGAGCTGGCGCAGGAGCTTGATGCCTTCCTCGGCGATGTCGTCGCCGATCATGCGGTCGCCCTCGCCATAGAGTTCCTTCATGTCGATGAAGGCGGCGTAGTTCATGGCCGTGCGGTCGGTGATGATGCCGGCCTTCAGCAGCGTCTTGATCAGTACACGGAAGATGTTGGAGCTTTCCTGCATGCTGTCGCGGATGTTCTTGTCGGTGAGGGCTTCCATGTAGGCGCCCTGCACCCATTCCCATTCGAGGCCGACGGCGGCATAGATGTGCTTCTTCTGCTCGGGGCTGCCCAGATTGTAGAGAAGCACCTGGAAGACTTCCCAGGCCCAGTCCTCGATCGCGTTGCGCTGTTCGGTGTCGAGGTTCGGAATGGTGCGGTCGGCCCAGATCTTGCCGAACTTGTGATGGAAGGCTTCGTCCGTCATCGTGAGCTGCATCAGCTTCACCATCAGCGGATCGCGGCCCCATTTGTAGAAGGAGGCGAAGGCGCCCATGGCGAGGCCCTCGACCAGCATCTGCATGCCGACGAGCTTCTTCCAGACCAGCGGCGTGTTGACGAGTTCGGTCAGGATGTCGCCGAGGGCCGGGCCGACCGGCACGGGCTTGCCCCAGCGGGTCTTGATGTAGTTGGAGAAGCCGGCGACGTGGCGCGCTTCCTCGCGCGTCTGGTTGGCGGCGTATTCCTGCGCGCCCGGATCTTTCAGGATGTGGCAGAGGCTCGCCGACAGCGCCAGCGCGCCCGCTTCGCCGTGCAGGATCGAGGAGAGGCCCCACTGCACGTCCATGTTGACGAGCTTGATCTTCTGCTTCTCGTCGAGCTTGTCCTTCACCGCCGTCTTCAGGTCGGTGTTCTGCTCGGGATCGATGAGATACTCGTTCTCCATGTCGAAGGGCTGGGAGAAGTCGATATACTTCTTGTCCATCGGATCCCAGAAATGATCGTGGGTGGCCGAGATGATCTTGTCGAAGGCGGTGGAGCGCTTGCCGTAGCGCTCGACTTCCATCATTGCCGGGAAGTCGTCCGGCGCGACCGCCTCATAGGCGGCGTCAACCGTGATATTCGTCGTGATCTTTGTCATTTCTGCTCCTACCCTGATGCGGAAAGCCAGCCTCCGGCCCGTCGCTCCGATGGCTCCCGTTGAATACCAATATAGGGTCAGGGGTTAATGGATGCAAAAAATAATGACGCATCTGTCATTTTTCGAGGCGATGAACCGGAATGCGGCGCGGGTGCCAAGCTGTTGAAACTGAAATAAAATTCACGGGGATCGGGGCGATGAAGAATGGAACGGTCGAGACGGCGCATGGGCGGCTCAGCTATCTGGACAGCGGGGGTGCGGGCCCCGCGGTGCTGTTCATCCATGGCAATTCCTCCTGCAAGGAGATTTTCGGGCGCCAGCTCGAGAGCGGGATCGGCCGCGATTTCCGGTGCATTGCCATGGATCTGCCGGGGCATGGGCAGAGTTCCGACGCGCCGGAGCCGGAAAAGACCTATTCGATCCACGGCTTTGCCGACGCCGCAATGGCGCTGCTCGACGGGCTGAAAGTCGAGCGCGCGACCGTCATCGGCTGGTCGCTGGGCGGCCATGCGGCGCTTGAAATGATGGGGCGCTGGCCGGGGACGGTCGCGGCCTGGATCACCGGCACGCCGCCCGCCGGCGGCGCCGACATGGGCGTGGCGTTCCTGCCGTCCGAACACATGGCGCTGACATTCGCCGAAAGTTTCACGGCCGAGCAGGCGGCGATCTATGCGCAGGAAACGATCGGCGCCGGTGTCGCGCTCGAACCATGGATGATCGAGGGATGCGCCCGCGCCGACGGACGCTTCCGGCCGCTGATGCTGCAATCGGTGGCGGCCGGGCTCGACATGGACGGGCGCGAGATCGCGGCGACGTCACCGTTGCCGCTGGCGGTTGTGTCGGGCGAGCTGGAACCCTTCGTCAACAACGCGTTCCTGACGAGCGTCAGCTACCGCAATCTCTGGGACGGCAAGGTGCATGTTCTGGAAGGGTTGGCGCATATGCCGTTCTGGCAAGCGCCGGCGCAAGTCAATCCATTGCTCGCGCGGTTTCTCGACGAGGTGAACTGAAGCTCAAAGGGCCGGGTCGTCGATGCCGCGCGCGGTGAGCTGGCGCTTCGGCGACGGGCCGCGATAGCCGGGCGTTTCGACGAAATGGATCGGCTTCGAGACGGCGGCGACGATGGCCTCGTAGAGAACGGAGGCGGAAAGGGGCTTGGGGAGATAGTCGGTTACGCCCTGGTCGCGCGCATGGACGACGTTTTCGCGCTCGACATGGCCCGAGATCATCAGGATCGGCACATCGGGGTTGGCGCCCTCGGCGGCGCCGGCGGCGCGCACGCGCTGCGTCATTTCATAGCCGTCCATTGGCTGCATCGCGCCGTCGGTGATGATGATATCCGGCTTGTGTTCGATGAAGGCGTCGAGGCCCTTCAAGCCGTCGCGCGCCTCGATAACCTGCTCGACGCCCATCGACTCGAGCAATGCCGCCAGCAGCCGGCGCATCCCGGCGCTGTCCTCGACAACGAGAACCTTCAGCTTGTGGAAGAATTCGGGATCGGCGCTGGTCGGCATGGGAATCATCCCATCCGCCTCCGCTCCGCCGCACTGGCCGCAATCAGCTTTTGCAGCGCATTGAGCGTTTCAAGCGTGATCGCCGGATCGGCGCCGGGGCTGTCCAGCGCCTCGCGGATCGCGTCGATGTGGAAGCGGAAAACGGTGTCGTCGCGCCAGGCGTCCATGCCGGCGCTTTCGACATAGCTGCACAGCGAATTGGCGAAGCGGCCGACCATCGGATGACCGAAAGTGCCGGCAAGGCCGCGCATGTCGTGGACGATGGCGTAGAGCCGGCCCCGCGCTTCCGTGTCGCCGCCGCAGGCCGGTTCGACCAGCGTCAGCAGCGTGCGGACCTGATCGCGCAGCGTGTCGCCGTAACGTGCCTCAAGGCCCTTGATGGTCGTCTGCATCTGCTCGAGAACGCGGGGGTCGAGCCGCATCGGCGCGACATAGTCGGTGCCGAGCTTGCGCTCCGCGATCGAGGGTACGCGAACGAAGCGGACATCGGCCGGCTTCTCGCCGCCCGCCGCGCCGCGATTCTTGTTGTTTCGGTCGGTCATCGGTCAATCCCTCACAAAAGTGCCACCGCGCCGCGACGGTCGACGCCGTCATAGGGCTGGTTGCGGCGGCGGCGGTCGGGGCCGCGATAGGTCGGCGTTTCGACGAACTGGCGCGGACGGTCGATCACCTGGATCAGACGCTGATAGAGGCTGCGGGCGGAAATGGGTTTGGACAGGAACTCGGTGATGCCGATGTCGCGGGCGCGTTCGATGGACGCAAGGTCGGTGTGGCCCGACACCATGATGATCGGCACCATGCCGAGCCCGCCGCCGGTGATGTTGCGCAGCCGTTCGGCGAAGGCGAAGCCGTCGACCGGCAGCATTGCCGCGTCGGTGATGACGATGTCGGGTTCGTGGCGCCGGAACAGTTTCCACGCCTCGTCGCCTTCGGCGGCCACATGAACATCGCTGATGCCCAGCGCATGCAGCAGCGTCATCAGCAGATGCCGCATATAGGCGCTGTCGTCGACGACCAGAACGGTCAGCGATTTGAAGATCGATTGCGTCATGCCCCCACCCGCAAATGAAACGGACAATGACGGCTGCAGGTGCGTGCGCCCATCATTCCCCCCGTTTCAACCTTTACCGGAATCAATCCTAGTCGCCGTTCCTTAAGAAAAAGGAACCGGCGGCGGGCGAATGAGAGACAAATTTTTGCGGAATTCCGCTGTTTCCGTGTTCAGGCGCGTGCCGTTACGAGCCAGACCGCGCCGCCCATGACCACGCGGCCATCCTTGACGTGACGGGCAAGTGCCTCTTGCACGGCGCCGGTCGACAGGCGGCGCTGCTCGTCGTCCAGCTCCCGGAAAATGCGGGCAAGCGGGCCGATGTCGAGCGTCTGTTGCAACGCATCGGCGACCGGATCGGTGCCGGTGCCGACCGCGAGCGGTGCGTCGAACGGCTCGATCTCGACGGCGCTGTATCCCGCCTTCGTCAGAACGCCGTGCAAGCGGTCGCGGTCGTCAAAGGCGAAGGGGCCGGGCGCGCCGGGGATCGCCGGTTCCTGCTTGGGGATGTGGGGCAGGGCGGCAAACAGCGGTGCCGCGATCCAGGGGTTTTCCTTCATCGGCCGCCAGCAGGCGAAGGCGACGCGGCCGCCATGCGCGAGCGCGGCGCGCATATGCGCGAAGGCCGGCACCGGTTCGAGAAAGAACATGATGCCGAAGCGCGACGCCAGAAGATCGAAAGAGCCCGGCGCGAAGGGATGCGCCGATGCATCGGCCAGCATGAATTCGGCCGGGCTTTTCATCGCCTCGGCGCGTTGCCGCGCGCGGGCGATCATCGGTGCGGAAATATCGACGCCAAGGGTCTTTCCGCCGGTGCCGGCGCGCGCCGCAAGCTCGAATGTCGTGGCGCCGCAGCCGCAACCGACATCGATGGTCCGATCGCCGGGTTTCACCGCGGCGATGTGCAGCACTGCTTCCGAGAAGGGTTGCAGCAGGCCATCGAGCTTGTCCTGATAGCGCGCCCATCGGTCGCCGGCATCGCCGTTCCAGTATTCGATCTGTTCGGCGTTGGGGCCTTCATGGGCCAGGCTTTCGCCCGCATTGTGCAGCGTCATCTTATGCGACCTCCGGTTTTGGAGGTCATGCTAGCACAAGGCGGGCGTTCGGCGATGCGGTCAGGTGTCCGCGCCGCCGGTGTCTTTCGCTCCATCGCCGTTCAGGCGGGTGGCGAGTGCACGGAGCTTTTCCTCGACCGCGCCCATGCCGAGTTCGTATTCGGTGTCGGGGTGCACCGGGGTATCGGGGTCTTCGGCATCGGCGCCGGTCGGAAGCTGCGTTTCGACGGGATGGGACCCGGCAATGGCGATCAGGCGGGCCAGCCGGTCTGCGATCAGCGCCGCGTGGTCGGAGAAGCGTTCGGCTGCGGCCGCCGCCGATATGCGGGCGGCGCCGATTTCGGCCGAGATGGCCTCGATTTCGGCATCGTCGGCGAAGGCGCTGCGCGGTGGCGAAAGCGACAGGCCGCTCTCACCGGTCGTCAGGTTGATCACGGCGATGGAGATGCCGGCACGGTCCTCGCCGTCGAGCGCGATTTCGAAACTCGTGTGCTGCCCACCGATGCGCCGGCCGCCGATCAGGTTGACGCTGTTGTGCGAGGCCGATGCGACGATGGCGTCGATCTCGGCGCGCACATCGTCGTAGCGGCCGGCCAGCAGGGCGCGGCGTCCGATGTCGGCATTGCGGCCGGCGTCGGCCACCAGATCGGCCGCTTCGCGCAGCCGCTCGGTCACGGCGTCGATGGCGAGCACGGCGGTTTCGACGGTGCTGAGGGCGGTGGCGATGCGCTGGCCGAGTTCGGCGGCGAGTTGCGAGCCGGACGCCATGGCGGTGCTGCGCAAGGCGCGCTTCAGCGCCGCCTGCGTCACGCGCGGCGTTTCGACCGGCGCCGGCGGTTCGAGTTTTCGCCGCGCGATCAGATTCGAAAAAAGGCCCATGTCGTTCTGCCTGTCCCGACGCCAAACGCGCCGCCCGGACAGAGACTACGCGGCGAGGGTTGACGAGATCTAAAGGCGCCCGCGGCCGGACCCCGTGCTAGATTGCGGCGATGGCCGGTTTTCGCGTTCTTTTGTGGAGGATTGCCCGGCCGCTGGCGCGCCTCTACTGGCGGGTCCGGCGGCCGCTAACGGCCGGCGTGCGCGCCGTCGTGTTCGACGCGGAGGGCCGCGTGCTGCTGGTGCGGCATACATATATTGCCGGATGGTACCTGCCGGGCGGCGGCGTCGAGCGCGGGGAGACGATGCTGGCCTCGCTCCGGCGCGAACTCGACGAGGAAGCCGGCGTCATGATGCGGGGTGAGGCGCGGCTTGCCGGGCTCTATGCCAATTTCCGCGAGTTCAAATCCGACCATGTGGCGCTCTACGTGCTCGACCACGGCGCCTACGAGCAAGTGCCGCGCAAAAGTCCGGAGATCGCCGAGGCCGGTTTCTTCGCTGTCGATGCGCTGCCGGAGGGCATCAGCGCATCGACGCGGCGGCGCATCGCGGAGATTGCCGAGGGCCGCGCGCCGGACGAATTGTGGTGATGTTCAGAGCGCCGGCCGCCGCTCGGCCCAGGGGCGCGCTTCTTCCAGTTGCGCGGCGAGGCGGAACAATGTCGCCTCGTCGCCGAAGCGGCCGGTGAACATCGTGCCGACCGGCAGGCCGGCGGCGTTCCAGTGGAGCGGTACCGACATTGAGGGCTGGCCGGTCATGTTGGCGATGGCGGTGCCCGGCATGTATTCGTAGCTGACGCGCATATATTCGCCGACATCCTCCGTCATCATGTTGAGCGCGCCGAGCGGGATGGGCGGGACGCCGAGCGTCGGCGCCAGCAGCACGTCGTAGTTTTCCTGGAAGGCGGCGATCTGGCGGCCGAGGCGGTGGATGAAAAGCGTCGCCTCGGCGTAGTCGGCACTGTTGCGCGCCTCGGCGGCCCGGGCAATCAGCCAGGTAATGTGCTCGACATCGTTCTGCGTCACCTCGCGGCCAAGAGCGGCGGCGCGCTGGCGGAAGGTCAGCGCGATGTTGGCGCCGACGATGGTCGCCTGGTGCTTCGAGATTTCCTCGCGGACGAGCGGTGGGGCTGCCTCCCCGACATGATGGCCGAGCGTTTCGCAAAGCGCTGCCGCCTCCATCACCGCCGCGACGACATCGGGGTGGCACTGCGAACCATCGGAGCGCCGCGTCGTGAAGGCGATGCGCAGGCGGCCGGGTCGGGCGCCGACTTCCTGCAGGAAAGGACGCGCCGGCGCCGGCGCCGCGTAGGGATCACCCGGCGCGTCGCCGGCCGTTGCGTCGAGCGCGGCGGCGCTGTCGCGCACTGTGCGCGAGACGACATGCGAGATCGAGAGGCCGGCCCAGCCCTCGCCGCGATCGGGGCCCATCGGTGTGCGGCCGCGCGTCGGCTTCAACCCGAAAAGGCCGCAGGCGGCGGCCGGAATGCGGATCGAACCGCCGCCGTCGCTGGCGTTGGCGAAAGGCAAAATGCCGGCCGCGACCGCCGCCGCCGCGCCGCCCGACGAACCGCCGGGCGAGCGATCGAGGTTCCAGGGATTGCGCGTGGGCCCGTAGAGCCGCGGCTCCGTGGTGCCGGCGAGGCCGAATTCGGGCGAGTTGGTCTTGCCGAAGATAACGAGACCGGCCTTCAGGTAGCGTTCGGTCAGCGTCGAGTTGTGATCGGCCTTGTTGCCTTCGAACAAGGCCGAGCCAAAAGTCGTGACCGTGCCTTCGAGCAGCAGGTGCAGGTCCTTCAGGAGAAAAGGCACGCCGCTGAACGGGCCTTCGGGCAGGCCACGCGCGACCTGTGCGCGGGCCTCGTCGTAATGCTTCATCACGACGGCGTTGATCTTGGGATCGATCGTTTCGGTACGGAGGATCGCTTCTTCGAGCAGGTCTCTCGCGCTCGCATCGCCGCGTTTGACCAGGGCGGCAAGGCCCAGACCGTCATATTTGTCGTAGTCCGGAAAACTGGCCATTTACCCCTTGTCCCTTCGATTGCGTTGCTTTTTTTATAGCCGATCTTAAGGATGGCGCGGGGGCTGCCCATGATTATTTTTCGCCACAATTACGGATTAGGAAAATACCGGCGGGGGCGGCTTGTGACGATGCGCCTGCAATCGGGCGCGCGGATGGAGGTTGCCATGAGACAGAAGATCATCGGAGGCTGCGTGATTGCGGTGCTGGCGCTTGGCGGGATCGGTGTCGCGCAGGCCACGGACAGCGTCGACTGGAGCGCATTGCCGGCCGACGAAGCCGCGCTCACGCAGCTCAATACCCAGCAGGAACGCGCGCTGCGCCGGGCGGTTCGTCATTGCAACGATCTCCACCGGTCAAACCATCAGGCGAACGCCTGCGTGTTCACGGATGTCGACCGCACCATGCGCCAGAGCAGCGATGCGGCGTTGCGCGCCTATCATTTCGCGTTGCCGCGCTCGATGCGCTACAGCGAGAAACGCAACACCGGCCTTGCCGTCAAGCAGGTGCTTGAGAAACGCCAATCGGCGGTCAACTGACCGTCACGAGGCGGCGCGTTTCCTTTCGCGCGGTTCGTCGAGATCGAGGATCGGCCCCACCGGCACAATGCCGGTGGGGTTGATCGTTTTGTGGCTGCCGTAATAGTGCTGCTTGATGTGATCGAAGTTCACCGTCGCAGCAATGCCCGGCGTGTTGTAGATTCTGCGCAACAAGCCCGAGAGGTTCGGATAATCGGCGATGCGGCGCAGGTTGCATTTGAAGTGACCGTGATAGACGGCATCGAAGCGGATCAGCGTCGTGAAAAGGCGCAAGTCCGCTTCGGTGAGCGGGTCGCCGGCAAGCCAGCGCCGCCGGGACAGAATGTTTTCGAGCCGGTCGAGCTCGGCGAAGAGCGCCTTCACCGCTTCCTCGTAAACGGATTGTTCGGTCGCGAAGCCTGCCTTGTAGACACCGTTGTTGACGCGATCATAGACGGCTTCATTGATGGCGTCGATTTCACCGCGCAAGGCCGGTGGATAGAAATCGACGCCTGAGTCAACGCCCTCGATGCCGTCGAATGCCGAATTCAACATGCGGATGATGTCGGCGGATTCGTTGGAGACGATGGTTCCGGTTTTCTTGTCCCACAGCACCGGTACCGTGACGCGGCCGGTGTAGCCGGGTTTCGCCAGCGTGTAGATTTCATGGAGGCGGGTCTTGCCGTTGACGATGTCGTGCGTGCCGCCTTCGCCGCGCATCGTCCAGCCTTCTTCCAGCATCGGCGGATCGGCGATCGTCAGCGAAATCATGCTGTCGAGCTTCTTGAGGGCGCGGAAAACCAGCGTGCGGTGCGCCCAGGGGCAGGCCAGCGACACATAGAGGTGATAGCGCCCGGCCTCGGCCATGAAGCCGGCTTCGCCCGTCGGGCCCGGGGCGCCGTCCGCCGTCACCCAGTTGCGGAAGGTGGAATCCTGGCGGACGAAGCGGCCGCCGGTCGACTTGGTGTCGTATCCCTTGTCGGTCCATTTTCCGTCCACCAGAAGTCCCATCGTGCTTTCCTTTCGTTGCGCCGCTTTGCCGTTCAGTCCTCGGGCGGCAGGTCCACCAGAAGGATTTCGGCCTCCTCGCCGGCGCGGATGACGAGTTCGGTTTCGCCGCGGATGGCGGCGCCGGCGCGTTCCGGTACCGTCACGCCGTTCACCGTAATGCGACCGCGCGCCGGAACGAGATAGACGAGGCGGCCTTCCTGAGTGACATGGGTCACTTCGGTGCCCGCGTCGAGCGTCGCGCCGAGAATTTCGGCATCCTGCGCGATCCACAATGCCTCGGCCGGTGCGTTCGCCCTGCCGCTGGCGAGCGGCACCAGCTTTCCTTTCCGGCCTTCCTTCGGAAAGGAGGCGGTTTCCCAGCGCGGCGCGATACCCCGGCGGGCGGGCTCGACCCAGATCTGGAAAATACGCGCATCTTCGCTTTCCAGATTCCATTCCTCGTGACGGATGCCGGTGCCGGCCGACATCACCTGCACGTCGCCGGCTTTTGTGCGGCCTTCATTGTTCAGGTGATCGCGGTGGCTGACCGCGCCTTCGCGCACATAGGTAATGATTTCCATGTCGCGATGGCCGTGCAACGGGAAGCCGGTGCCGGCGCGGATGAGGTCGTCATTCCAGACCCGGAGCTTGCCCCAGCCCATGCGCGCTTCGTCATGGTAGCCGGCGAAGGAGAAGTGATGCTTTGCCTTCAGCCAGCCGTGATCGGCGCCACCAAGACTTTCAAACGTGCGAATGTCGATCATGGTTTTCTCCTTGTCGGCGCCGGGCTTTTGCGCGGGGCCGGATGCTAGTGCTTCAACTTGCTTGCGATGCGCGCGACATGCGCGCCCTGTTTGCGGGCGAGGCTCAGTTCCTTGTCGCTCGGGGTGCGGCTGCCGTCGCCGCCGGCCAGCGTCGATGCGCCATAGGGCGATCCGCCGCGCACTTCCGAGATGTCGAATAATTCGGTGCCGACTGAATAGGGCAGGCCGACAACGACCATGCCGTGATGCAGCAGCGTCGAATGGAACGAGGTGATGGTCGTTTCGTTGCCGCCGCCGGTGCCGGTCGAGGTGAAGACGCTGCCGGGCTTGCCGGCCAGCGCGCCCTTCGACCAGAGGCCGCCCGTCTGGTCGAGGAAGGTGCGCATCTGGCCCGTCATGTTGCCGAAGCGGGTGGGGCTGCCGAAGACGATGCCGTCATAATCAGCCAGTTCCTGAGGGCTGGCGACCGGCGCCTTCTGGTCGGTCTTCATGCCCGCATTCTTCATCGCCGCTTCGGGCATGGTCTCGGGCACGCGCTTCAGCGCCACTTCGACGCCGCCGACGCTCGCGGCACCTTCGGCAACGGCTTTCGCCAGCGTTTCGATGTGGCCGTATGAGCTGTGATAGAGGACGAGAATTCTGGTCTTGTCGGTCATGCCGCTCTCCTGTTCGAGCCCCCGAAAGGGATGTAGTCAAATCCATGCCTCCTATCTAATTGGCGTTTATGGAGATACAATCCGATGTAATTGGAACAAATTGTTGCTAATAAGGAACAATGTGATGGCGGATCTCAACGGGTTTGCGGTTTTTGCGCGGGTTGTCGAGCTGGGCGGGTTCACCGCGGCGGCGGAGGCGCTGGGGCTTTCCAAATCGATGGTCAGCCGCCAGGTGTCGGCGCTGGAAGACCAGCTCGGCGTGCGTCTCCTCAACCGGACGACGCGGCGCGTTGCGGTGACGGAGGCGGGCGCGCTGGTTTTCGAGCGCGCGAGCCGCATCGTCGCAGAGGCGGAAGAGGCCGCCGCCGAGGCCAACTGCATCGAGGGTCAGGTGCGCGGGCGGCTGCGCATCAATGCGCCGATGAGTTTCGGCATTCTCGAGCTCGGGCCGGCGCTGCCGGCGCTTCTGGCGCGCTATCCCGATCTCGATGTCGATCTCGTGCTCAACGACCGCCGCGTCGATCTGATCGAGGAGGGGTTCGACGTCTCGCTCAGGATTTCGGCGCTTGAGGATTCAAGCCTGATCGCGCGCCAGCTCGCGCCGGTCGAACGCCATGTCGTCGGCGCGCCCGCCTATTTCGAAAAATACGGGATGCCGGCGCGTCCATCCGATCTCGCGGCGCATCGCTTCCTGCTCTACACGCTGCTGTCGCGGCCCGAACATATGAGTTTCGCCGGTCCGGGCGGCGTGCGCGAGGATGTCGAGGTCAAGGGACATATGTTCTGCAACAACGCGGATGCGATGTTGCCGCTGCTGCGGGCGGGCGCCGGCCTCTGCCTTTCGCCCGACTTCGTCTGTCACGAGGAATTGCGCGCGGGGCGGCTTGTGCGCGCACTCGCGGGCTGGTCGATGCCGCCCCTGCGGCTCCATGTCATCTATCCGCATACGCGGCATCTGTCGGCCAAGGTGCGCGCCTTTGTCGATTTCGCGGCCGAGCATTTCGGGCCGGGCAAGGCGCGGTGGCTGGCTCAGTCCGCGTCTTCTTCGGCCACTTGATCGTCCTCGACGGGCGGCTCGTCCTTCTTGCGCGAATATTTGCGCTTCGCCTTGACGACACGCTTGTGGAACAGCGGATCGGCCAGCGACTTGGCAACCGGATTTCGCGGCTTCGGCGGCGGTTTGCGTTTCGTCATTGGGCATCCTCGACATGCAAACGGCCGGAGCATTGGAGCCCCGGCCGCGCATTCTGTCCAGTGGCTGCCAAACAGGTCAGACCGGTTCCCACGTGAACACCGAACCGGTATTGCCGAGGTCGGTGTAGCCGCCGGCCATGGCGGGCAGGCCGTGGGAGAGGATCGTTTCCGGCGTCCAGCCGTCGATGCGGGCGACGCTTTTGACGGGCCGTGGCTGCGAGAAGAGCACGATCTCGTTGCCGCGCACGGAGAAAATCTGACCGTTCGTCGTGCAGGACGGCGCGGCGAGGGCGACGGCGAAATTGCCGACCTGTTCGGCGCGCATCGCATTCTTCATGCGTTCGACGCGCTGGGCCGAGGCCTCATCCTTCACCGGGATGGTGGCGATCATGCGCGTCCATGCAAACGGCGCGATGATGTTGGAGCGAACGTTCTTCATCGCGCCTTCCATGGCGATGATGCGCGACAGGCCGGCAATGCCCATCTTGGCGGCGGCATAGTTCGCCTGACCGATATTGCCGATGAGGCCCGACGTCGAGGTGAAGAGGACGAAGCTTCCTTCTTCCTGCTCGCGGAAGTGATTGATGGCGGCGCGGGTGATGTTGTAGCTGCCCTTCAGATGCACTTCGAGAACGGCGTCCCAGTCTTCGTCGGGCATCTTGTGGAACATGCCGTCGCGCAGGATGCCGGCCGGGCTGATGATCGAGTGCAGGCCGCCGAAGGTGTCGAGTGCCTGGGCGATCATGTTTTCGGCGCCCGACTTCATCGACACGCTGTCGGAATTGGCGACCGCTTCGCCGCCTGCCGCCTTGATCTCGTCGACGGTCTTCTGCGCGGCCGAGGCATTGCCCTCGTCGCCGCCCTTGACGCTGCCGCCGAGGTCGTTGACGACGACCCTGGCGCCCTGTTTGGCCGCGATCAGCGCGCATTCGCGGCCGATGCCGCCCGCGGCGCCTGTCACCAGCACGACCTTGCCTTCCAAAATTCCCATGACGTTCCCTCTCGGTCCGGTTGTCCTTGTTGGCGGGCAAGCTAGCCAAGGGCGAGCGGCCATTCCAGCCTTTTTCGGCCCTGCGGGGCAGCGATGATACTTTACGCAAGGATTTGGCCGTGCTACCGGACTGTCCTTTCAAGGCAGCGGCCGGCGCCCTCACGGGGCGCGGCCTCAGACGGATCGACGGGATGACAGGCGGCGCGACGCAGCGACGACGAATGAAGGAAGGGAGCCGTGGCGCTCCCGGCCTGCCGCGCGCCCGCGCGATCCGTCCGTTCCCCGCCTGAGCGCGAGGGCGGGCGGCGCAACGGGCGGGTACTTCCCGTTTGTGCGTCCAATCCTTGAAAGAAATTCCGATGTTTGAAATCGAAGCCGAGCGGCCCGAGCACGGGCCTGCCATCGAAGCACTGCTCGACCTTTCCTTCGGTCCCGGCCGTTATGCGAAAGCCGCGCAACGCTTGCGCGAGGGCAATCATCCGGTGCCGGAGCTTTGCTATGTCGCCTTTGCGGGCGAGGGCGCCGAACGGCGCATGGTCGGGGCCTTGAGCTTCTGGCCGATCCTGATCGGCGGCAAGCCGGGGCTGATGCTCGGGCCGCTCGCCGTCGAGCCGCAACTGCGCGGCAAGGGCTGCGGCATCCGGCTCATGGAAAAGGGCCTCGCCGATGCGAAGCGCCTCGGTCATCGACTCGTCATTCTGGTCGGCGATGCGCCTTACTACGCGCGGGTCGGCTTCGGGCCGGTGCCGCCGGGGCGGCTTACCATGCCGGGCCCGGTCGATCCGGCGCGGCTTCTCTACCGCGAGCTCGACATCGGCGCCTTTACCGGTGTCAAGGGCGCGATCGAAAAGCCGCGATCCGCGCCGGCCGTCCGCTAGTCCTTCAGCATCGCCGCGACCAGCAGCGGCACGTTGTGGCGGAACATCGCGACATAGGCCGGCGCCTTGCCACCGGCGGGCGAAAGCGCATCCGAATAAAGCGCGCCACCCATTTCGGCGCCGGTCTCGCGCGAGATGGTTTCCATCATGCGTGCGTCCGAGAGAGTTTCGATAAAGAGCGCCTTGATGTTCTCGGCGCGGATCTGGTCGATCAGCCGCGCCAGCGCCTGTGCGCTCGGCTGCGCGCCGCCGGAAAAGCCGAGCGGGGCGTGAAACTCGACACCGTAGGCGTCGCCGAAATAGCCGAAGGCGTCATGCGTGGTGATGACCTTGCGCTTCTCCGGCGGCACCTTGCCGATCTCGGCACGCACCCAGGCGTCGAGTTCCTTCAGTTCGGCGATATAGGCGGCGGCGTTTGCCTTGTAGGCGTCGGCGTTGGCCGGATCGGCCTTGGCCAGCGCCTCGGCGATGTTGCGCACATAGACGATACCGTTGGCCGCGTTCTGCCAGGCATGCGGGTCGAAATCGTGCGGCACCGACGGATAGCCTTTCTCGTCGTGACCGTGGTCATGCGCGTGATCGTGTTCGGGGGTTTCGTCCATCTCGCGCGGGTTGATGCCGAAGCTGGCAACGGCATAGGTTGCCTTGCTCCGCGCGGCGGCGGCGAGGCGCACCATCCAGGGTTCGAAGCCGAGGCCGTTGACGACCAGAAGCTTCGCATCGGCCAGCGCCGCGGCATGGGCGGGGCCCGGCTCGAAATTGTGGGCGTCGCCGCCCGGTCCGACCAGTACCGTCAGCTCGATACGGTCGCCGGCGACGCGTTCCACCATGTCGCCAAGAATGCTGAAACTCGCCACGACTTTCAACGGCTCGGCGGCGGCGGGCGCCGCGCCGATGATCAGCGCGAGAGCGAGGCCCGCCAGAAATCCTTTCATCGTCCGCCTCCCTTTTAGTCCTCGTGGAAATGCGCGCGCGGGAAATAGCGCGTGCGCAGGCTGTCGCGTGTGCCGAACAGTATGGAGCCGATGTAGAAGCCGCCGGCCGTCAGGATGATCGAGGGGCCGGAGGGCAGGCTGAAATTGTAGGAGATCAGCAGGCCGATCAGGCCCGAGGCAAAAGCCATCGCAATCGAGAGTGCCGCCAGCGACCAGACGGCGCCGGCCCAGAAGCGCGCGGCGGCGGCCGGCAGCATCATCAGCCCCAGCGCCATCAGTGTGCCGAGCGCCTGAAAGCCCGCGACGAGGTTCAGCACCACCAGCGTCAAAAAGATGAAATGCCAGAGCGTGCCGCCGCCGGTCGTCGCGCGCAGGAAGGCCGGGTCGAAACATTCGATCACCAGCGGCCTGTAGATCACTGCCAGCGTCACCAGCGTCACGCTGGCGATCGCGGCGACCAGCAGCAGCGCGCCGTCATCGACCGAGAGGATGGTGCCGAACAACACATGCAGCAAATCGACGCTTGAGCCGCGCATCGAGACGATCAACACGCCGAGCGCGAGGCTGATGAGGTAGAAGCCCGCCAGGCTTGCGTCTTCCCGCAGCGCGGTGACGCGCGACACGATGCCGGCCAGCAGCGCGACGGTCAGACCGGCGACGAAGCCGCCCAGGCTCATCGCCCAGAGCGAGAGGCCGGCGACGAGGAAGGCAATGGCGGCGCCCGGCAGGATCGCATGGCCCATCGCGTCGCCCATCAGGCTCATGCGGCGCAGCACCAGAAAGGTGCCGACGGGGCCGGCGCCCAGCGCCAGCGCAAGGCAGGCGACAAGCGCGCGGCGCATGAAGCCATATTCGACGAAAGGTTCGATCAGCGCCGCATAGAGCATCATGCCGCGTCGCTCCAGCCGTCGGAAATGTAGCGCGCACGATGCAGGTTTTCCGGCGTCAGCACGTCGGCCGCCGCGCCCCAGGCGACCGGCTCGCGCGCCAGCAGCAACGCATTCGGGAAGCTCACACGCACACGCTCGATGTCGTGCAGCACGGCGATCACGGTCCGGCCGTCGCCGTGCCAGCGATGCACGAGGTCCATCAGGTCGGCGGCGGTGCGTTCGTCGATGGCGGCGAAGGGTTCGTCGAGCAGGATGACGCCCGCATCCTGAAGCATCAGCCGTGCAAAGAGCACGCGCTGGAACTGTCCGGCCGACAGGCTGCCGACCTGCCGGTTTTCGAAGCCCTTGAGGCCGACAGCGGCAAGTGCCGCTTCGGCGCGCGCGGTCAGGCCCCCGGTGATCGCGGCGAAGAGGCCGACCTCTGCCCAGAGTCCCAGCGACACTGCGTCGATGACGTCGATCGGGAAGCTGCGGTCGATCTCGGCGAGCTGCGGCAGATAGGCGACGCCGCGCCGCGTCAGCCCGTTCATGTGCACCGTGCCTTCGTCGGGCGCGACGAGGCCGGCGATGGTTTTCAACAGAGTCGACTTGCCGGCGCCGTTCGGGCCGACAATGGCGGTCAGGCTGCCGGGCGCGAATGTGCCGGTCAGGTGATGCACCGCCGGCTCGCGGTCATAGGCGACCGTCAGATCCTCGATCCGGATGGCGGGGGGAAGCGCAAACGGGCTCATCGCGCCAGCGCCCACAATACCGCCAGCCAAAGGACGGCGAGCGCGCCGGCCGCGGATGCGAGGCGCGCGGCGAGGCCCGAGCCGAAGGCACTGACGTGCCGCCGGCTTTCCGGCGCATGGGCATGCTCATGGCGATGGTCGGCCACCGGCGTCTCCAGCAGGGATCAAGGAATGTGATAATGTAACATCGAGGAAACTAGGCGCTAAAGCCGCCACCCGCAAGCGCCAAAACGCGCGGGGTGCAGCCCCTGTCAGCGGCCCTCGCGCCACCAGGCGAGTGCCAGCGTGCCGAGGATCAGCAGCAGTGCCAGGGGCCCGACCAGCAGCGGCGACTGATGCACCGCATGGACCAGATATTTCTCGTTGCGCCTGAGGCCGAGCCAGGTGTCGCCGGCCGCGTCGTGACCCGCGCGCACCGTGCGGATGCCGGGCGTGCCGGCGGCGTCCGCGCCGACCCACCAGACGCCGCCGCCGGTCGCCCGTGCCACCGGCTGCATTTGCTTGTCGGCGGCGCGGACATCGGCGAATTCGCGCGGGTTGAGCGGCCCGGCGGCCGCAACCACATTGAGGCCGCCCTGCGAGATACGATAGAGGCCGAGTTCGCGCGCCGGCACCGACGCGGCGAAGCGGCCGGGCGCGGTTTCCGCCAGCGCAACCTCGCTGACCGCACCGGAGGGCGATGCGATGCGCGCGGGCATGGCCGTGTCTTCCATCGTGCGGCGTTCGATCGCCAGCGTGTCGCCCCGCACGGCGGCGGAAAGTTTTTCCTCCTCGAGATCGGGCTCCTTCATCAGCCAGTGGGCGAGGCGGCGCAAAAGCTCCGCCTGCGGACCGCCGCCTTCATAGCCGCGCGACCAGAGCCAGACATGATCGGAGAGCAATTGCGCGATGCGGCCCTTGCCCGCATGGTCGAGCACCATCAGCGGGCGTTCGTCCGGCGTGTCCATCACGACACGGCCCTGACCGACCTCGACATCGATGGTGCGGAACCAGCGGCCCCAGGCCGGCGGGTCGCTTTCGCCGCCGGGCAGGCCCGCCGTCACCGGATGGCGTTCGCCGGTTTCGGTGATCCGCGGGCGGAAGCCGCCGATGGTCGTCTCGCCGGAAGGTTGCGCCGGCAGGATCGCGGCCAGCGGCGTGCGGTAAATCGAATAGGGCGAGGCGAATGCCGGACCGGAAGCGGCAAGGAAGGCGCCGCCGTTCTCGACATAGTCGACGATATTCAGGAAATAGGCGAGCGGCAGCACACCGCGCCGTTTGTAGCGGTCGAAAATAATCAGGTCGAACTGATCGAGCTTTTCGTCGAAGAGCTCGCGCGTCGGGAAGGCGATCAGCGACAACTCGCCGATGGGTGTGCCGTCCTGCTTTTCGGGCGGGCGCAAAATCGTGAAGTGAACGAGGTCGACCGACGGATCGGCTTTCAGCAGGTTGCGCCATGTGCGCTCGCCCGGATGCGGTTCGCCCGACACCAGCAACACACGCAGACGATCGCGAATGCCGTTGGCGACGACGACAGCCCGGTTGTTGAGGATCGTCAGTTCGTCCGGTCCCTCGGCGACGTCGATTTCGATGACGTTCGGGCCGCCATGCTTCAGCGCCAGCGAAACGTCGGTGCGCTCGCCGATGGCGGCCTCGACGGTCATCTCATGAATACCGTCGACCGAAATCGATACGGTTGCGGTCTCGCCGGTCGCGCCGTCGCCGGCCGCCGTTTCGTCGACGCGGAAGGAGAGCGTCACCGGTTCGTCGACGATGCCGAAGCGCGGCGCCTCGACGACATGCAGCCGCCGGTCGCGTTCGCCTCTGCGGCCGACGATCAGCGCGTGGACCGGCGCGTCGAAGCCGAGCGCGGCGGCGTCGCCCGGCACGTCATGCACCTGGCCGTCGGTAATGAAGATGGCGCCGGCGATGCGTTCGCGCGGCACGTCGGCCAGCGCGCGTTCGAGCGCCGTGAAAAGCGCCGTGCCCTCTTCGTCGCCCGGATTGCTCGCAACGGGCACGACGCGCGTTTCGATGCCTTCCTCGCGCGCGAGGCGCTGCTGAAGGATTGCGAGCGCGGCGTCCGTTTCGTGTGGGCGGTTGCCGATGTCCTGGCTCTGGCTGCGGTCGACCACGATGGCGGCGACGTCGGGCACCGCTTCGCGGTCTTCCTGCCGGATGGTCGGGTTCAGCACCGCCAGCACGAGGATCGCGAGCGCGGCGGTGCGCAAGGGCGCGCCGCGCGCGCCGCGCCATGCCGCATAGAGGAGCGCCGCGACGCCGGGCAGCGCCAGCAGCACGATCGCCAGCAGCGGTACGACCGGTTCGAAGACGATGTTCCATGCCATCCTTGCGTCTCCTACTGTCCGAGACGTTCGAGAAGGGCCGGCACATGCACCTGATCGGATTTGTAGTTGCCGGTCAGCGCATACATCACGAGGTTGACGCCGAAGCGTTCGGCCATTTCGCGCTGACGCTCGCCGCCGGGACTGACCGGATAGATCGGGCGTCCCGCCTCGTTGCGCGCCCAGGCGGCCGCGTAGTCGTTGGAACCGACGACAATGGTCGAGACGCCGTCATTGGCGCTGGCGGCGTCGCTCCCCGCCGCCTCGACCCAGACCTGCCCGCCGTCCCAGCGGCCGGGAAAGCTGTGCATCAGATAAAAGGATTTCGTCAGCACATGATCCTCGGGCACCGGCTCGATGGCCGGCAGGTCGAGCTGGCCGAGCAGGCGGCGCAGTGTCATCGTGCCGGGCGTCACCATGCCGCCGATGGCGCGGTCCTGATCGCGCGTATCGAACAGGATCGTGCCGCCGTTCTTCATATAGGCATCGATCTTCGCCAGCGCCTCGGGCGGCAGGCTTTCCTGTCCGGCCGTCATCGGCCAGTAGAGGATCGGGAAGAAGGCAAGTTCGTCGCGCAGGATGTCGACGCCCATGGGATCGGCCGGCTCGAAGGCGGTGCGCGCGCGCAGCACGCGGCTGAGCCCCGACAGGCCGGCGGCGCTGACTTCGTCCGTTTCGCGATCGCCAGTGATGACGTAAGCGAGCCGCGTGTCGAGCGAGGCGGCAAGCGCGAATTCGTCGATGGCGTTTTGCGCGTCGGCGCCGGCTGCGGGAAGGAGCAACGCCAATGCCGCCAGCACCGGCAGCGTACGTGCCGCAAAGCGTCGGCGGCGGATTTTCTCGGCCTCGAAAAGACCCGTCATCCAGAGCGCCGCCACCGTGTCGAGGACGACCAGCACCAGCGCCAGCACGAAGGCGAGGGCGGCGAGGCGGATTTCGGCGCTGCCGGCGAAGCCGCGGCGCCCGGCGATTCCCGGTGTGTCGGTGAGCGGCGTCAGTGTCAGCCCCGGCGTTGCGAGGTTCAGCGCGCGCGGCGCGTTCGCCGATCCGTAAAGCCCGGGCGGATGGCGCGGCCCGCGAACGGTTTCGTCGAAGCCGGCGGCCGGGATAGCGGTCGCCGTCGCCGGCGGCGCGCCCAGCCGGCCGAAGCCGTCCAGTGTCGCGACCGGGCTCAGCATTTCGCTGTCGCGGCGCGGGCCTGCCGGTCCCTCGTCGCCATTTGCCGCCACGCCTTGCGAGAGCGCGACGGTGCGGCGAAGCATTTCGACGAAGAGGCCGGATAGGGCGAGGTTCGACCAGTCGCTGTTGGCGGTCACATGGAAGAGAACGATGGTGCCGTTGCCGCGCCTTGCGGCCGTTACCAGCGGCGTGCCGTCCTGAAGCCGTGCCCATGTGCGGCTCGCGAGATCGGGCGTGGGCTCGGCCAGTACCTGCCGCGAGACGGTCACGTCGGCCGGCAGATCGAGACCGTCGAAGGGACTGCCGGCTTCGAAAGGTGCGAGGCGTTGCGGCTCGCTCCACGACAGGGCGCCACCGAGTGCCCGCCCGCCACTCCTCAACGGCACCGGCACCAGGTCGTCGCTCTGCTCGGCCATGCGGGGGCCGGCAAAGCGGATCAGCAATCCGCCCGCTTCGACCCATTGGCGGACGCGCTCATGGTCGGTGCCCGACAGCGTGCCGAGATCGGCCAGCACCAGTACCGAAAGGGGCGCCTCGAGCAGCGCCGCGATGCGGTTTTCGTCGCCGGTATTCGCGTCGCGCAATTCGGCGAACGGGGCGATGGCGCGGCGCAGGTAGTAGATGTCGGAGAGAAGCGGCTGCGCTTCCTCGAGCGATGCGCCGGAAACGATGCCGACGCTGCGCCGCCGCCAGCGTTCGTCGGTCAGCACCACGGCGCCGGCAGACGCCTCGCCGGAAATTTCAAGGCGCGCGATGCGGTTCCTGAGTTCGAGCGGCAGGTCGAAGGTGGCGACGGCCTGTGTTTCGCCGGCCGCGAAGCTCCATGCCGCCTCGCCCAGCGTGCCGCCGTCTTCGTTCAAGGCGCGAACGCTGCCTGTTGCCGCGGCGCCGCCTTCGGCGCCAATAACCGTTGCGGCAAAGGCGTCGCCTTCGGATTTCGGCGGCAGCAAGGCCAGCGGGCGCGCATCCGATGCCGGTTCGATCAGCGTCAGGCCGCCATCGCCGGCGATGGCCGCAAGGCGGCGCGAAAATGCGGCGCCCGCGCCATGTTCGATACCGTCGGCGATCCACACGGTCTGTATGTTGCCCGAGGAAAGCGTCGCCGCGTTTTCGAGATGCGCTGCGAGTGCCACCCTGTCGGGGGCGATCGGTTGCGGCTGCATGGCGCGCGCGCGGGCGGCGGCATCGTCGGCAGCCTCGAAATTGAGTTCGGGTGCGCCCGGCGCGGGCGCGGTGCCGACGACGAGCACCGGACGGTCGCCGCGTCCGGCATCGGCGATCAGTCCGTCCATCGCGGCGCGGCGGTCGCCCCAGCGCGCGGCGGCGGTCCAGCCATTGTCGACGACGATCAGCAGCGGGCCCGACCCTGCGATGCGCGGCGCCGGGTTCCACAGCGGTTCGGCCAGCGCCAGCACGATCAGCGCGGCGATGGTCAGGCGCAGGATCAGCAGCCAGAGCGGCGTGTGGGCCGGCGTTTCCTCCTCGCGCGCCAGCCCCGCCAGCAGGCGGATCGCCGGGAAGCGGATGCGTTTGGGCAGCGGCGGCGAAATGCGCAGCAGCCACCAGATCGCCGGCAGCGCGGCAAGGCCGAGCAGCATCCACGGGGCGGCGAAGGCGAGGGGGCCGAGTTGCAACATGGTCAGATGCCCGGCCGTGGCGGCTTGCGTGCCTCGATGGCGCCCGAAAGCGCGCTATAGAGCGCCAGCAGCGCCGTCTGCGGCACGCGGTCGGTGCGATGCGTCGCGAAGGTGAAGTTGATGCGGCGCGCCACGTCCATGATGCGGTCGCGGTGGATGTCGAGGCGCTGGCGATAGGCTTCGCGCAGGTTCTGTGCGCGTCCCGCCATCAACCGCATGTCCTCCTCGACGCCCTCGAATTCGGTGCGGCCCGAAAAGGGCAGGTCTTCCTCGGCCGGGTCGAGCACCTGGATGATATGACCGCGAATGCCTTCGGCGGCGTAGCCCTTGATGCGCGCGACGATATCGTCGGCGGGCGACAGAAAGTCGCCGATCAGCACCACTTGCGCGTAGCGCGGCAAATGTTCGGGCGGCGGCAGGCTTTCGAACTTCATTGCCTCGCCGTCTTCCGGCGCGTCGAGCAGCGCATGGGCCATGCGGCGTTGCGCGGCGCGGCCGTTCATCGGCGCGAAGCCGCCGCCGAGCAGGGCGATGCTTTCGCCGCCCTGCACCAGCAGCGAGGAAAGCGCCAGCGCCAGCACGGTCGCGCGGTCTTTCTTGGTGCAGGGCGCAAAATCGGAGGCGTAATCCATCGAGGCCGAACCGTCGCGCCAGATCCAGACGCTTTCGGCCGCCTCGCGCTCCGTCTCGCGCACGAAGAGATGCGCCGAGCGCGCCGAATGCCGCCAGTCGACGGACGATGCCGTGTCGCCTTCACGAAAGCGGCGGAACTGCCAGAAGGTTTCGCCCATGCCGATGCGGCGGCGTCCGTGAACGCCCTGCGCCACTGTCGAGGCGACGTGTTCCGCTTCTGTCACCAGTGGCGGCATGACTTCGGCCAGCGCCTCGGCCTGCTCGCGCAGACCGGTCGCTCCCGAAGGGGCTGCCGGTGATCCGGGAAGGCGCATCGCTCTCACTCACATTCAGCCGAAGTTGCGGCAGAGCCTGTCGATCACGCCCGACACGGTGACGCCTTCGGCGCGGGCCGAGAAATTGAGCGCCATGCGGTGGCGCAGCACGGGCGCGGCCAGCGCCGTCACGTCCTCGATCGAGGGCGAGAAGCGGCCGTCGATCAGCGCGCGGGCGCGCACCGCCAGCATCAGCGCCTGGCTGGCGCGGGGGCCGGGACCCCAGGCGACATGGCGTTCGACCTCGGTCGAGGCGCCTTCCTCGGGCCGCGCCGAGCGCACCAGTTCGAGGATCGCATTGACGACCTTTTCGCCGACAGGCACGCGGCGCACCAGGCGCTGCGCGGCCATCAAATCCTCCACCGTCATCGCGGCGCGCGCCGAGGGCATGCTTTCGCCGGTGGTCGCCAGCAGCATGCGGCGTTCGGCTTCGAGGTTCGGGTAGTCGACATCGATCTGCATCAGGAAGCGGTCGAGCTGGGCTTCGGGCAGCGGATAGGTGCCTTCCTGCTCCAGCGGGTTCTGCGTCGCCAGCACATGGAAGGGCGCCGGCAGTTCGTAGCGGACGCCGGCCACCGTCACCTGCTTTTCCTGCATCGCCTGCAACAGCGCCGACTGCGTGCGCGGGCTTGCACGGTTGATTTCGTCGGCCATCAGCAACTGGCAGAAGACCGGCCCCTTGATGAAGCGGAAACTCCGGTGGCCCTGGTCGCTTTCCTCCAGCACTTCGGAGCACAGTATGTCGGCCGGCATCAGGTCGGGCGTGAACTGTACGCGCTTGTCGTCGAGGCCCAGCACCTGGCCCATCGTGTGGACGAGCAACGTTTTTGCGAGACCCGGCACGCCGACCAGCAGCGCATGGCCGCCCGCCAGCACCGTCACCAGCGTCTGGTCGATCACCTGTTCCTGACCGTAAATGATTTCGCCGATGGCCTCGCGTGCCGCCGCGATCCGGGCGCCTGTGGCCTCGATTTCCTCGACGGCGTTGCCGCCCGCTTCACTGAGTGTCTGCATTGACCTACATATACCGTGTGTGCCGCATTTTGCCTCGATGGCCGGGGCGCCATTGGCGCGGGCCTTCGTGACGATAATATGGCCGGAATCGCCGCCTTGCGGCAGCAAATCGCCTTCAAGTTACCGAGAGGACTAAAGAAATATGGCAGGCGTGACCGGAAAGACTGCGGGCAAGCCCGAAAAATCCGAAGCCGGTGGCGCGCCGGGCGGGTTGAAAGGGCTGGCCGTTGCCGAAGCCGAGGGCAAGAAGGCCCGGGGGTTGCCGCCGGTCCATAAATGGAATCCGCCTTTTTGCGGCGATCTCGACATGCGCATCGCCCGCGACGGTACCTGGTACTACATGGGCACGCCGATCGGCCGCGCGCGGCTGGTGCGGCTGTTCTCGACCGTGCTCAGGCATGACGATGACGGCAAATATTATCTGGTCACGCCGGTCGAGAAGGTCGGCATCACGGTCGACGACGCGCCTTTTCTGGCGGTTGCCATGAAAGTGCAGGGAGAGGGCCGCGACCAGCAGCTCACCTTCACCACCAATGTCGGCGACGAAACCCTGGCCGGGCCCGACCACCCGATGCGGTTCGTGATCGACGCCGAAACCGGCGAGCCGGCGCCCTATGTCCATGTGCGGGCGCGGCTCGAGGCGCTGATCAACCGCGCCGTCTTCTACGATCTCGTAGAACTCGGCGTCGAGGAGGAACATCAGGGCCGGCGCTGGTTCGGCGTCTGGTCCGGCGGCACCTTCTGGCCCTTCATGCCGGCCGAGGAAATGGCCTTTTAGCTGGAGATCAGCGGATCGTCAGCACCTCGACGCCGATATCGACCTTGGTCCACGCCTTGTCGGCGGTTACGGCTGTTAGCCCCAGTTCTCCGGCAAGCGACAGGCAGGCGCGGTCGCCGAGTGAAAGCCCGGCCTTGGACGTCTTGTTTGTCAGTAAACCCGTTGCGATGGCGCGTGTCTTGTCGAGCGGTTCAATTTGCATTTCCATATTGTCGACCAGATCGAGCACCGCATCGACCGAGAGTCCGTATGCGGTGAGTTTGGTCACGACTTCGGCAAGGTTGACGCTCGACATTCTGGCGCGGTCGAGAAGCGGCGCGATTTTCTCGTGTCCGGGCTCTTGCAAGATTGAAACAAGTAGCGCGGAGGCGTCCAGAACGACCTCAGCCATTCTTGCGCGCCGTTCGCGTGTCCGTCATTTCCTCTGCCGCTTCGCGGCGGCGGTCGGCGATCAGTTCGTCGGCCAGACTCACACCGGACGGAACAAACGCGCGGACGGCTTCCTGCGCGCGCTGCAAAGCGAGTTGCTTTGTCATCAGCTTGAGTTCGCCGTCTGCGAAGCGCGCGACGAGCCTGTCGCCCTCCCTTATGCCCATCGCCTCTCTGATGGACGCGGGAATCACAACGCGTCCGCCAGCGCCGACTTCGACATGAGTCGATTGAGGCGGAGTCTCGTCTTTCGTCGACGCCTGAACCTCGACGTTTCGAACATGCTGATACCTGATGTTCAAAAACCGGGCGATTTCGGTGCGCTTGAATCCGGCGGAACCGAGCGCGCGAATTTTCGCGGATTTGGTCGGAAGCCCCTTCGTGATTGCCGCCATTCTATCCATGCTAGCTTCTGTCATCGCCGATCTCCTTGCTGGAGAGATTTGTTCAAAGAGCCATTGAATAAATTATATGTCACATGAGTTGTTCATTGTCAACTAACTACCGCACCCGCATCCTTTCCCGCACCGACCGGGAGCCGCCGCCCCTGACCGCGCTGCTGGCGCCGGAGGGCGTGCCGCGGCTTCGGGGCGACCACGACCTCAACCCGCCGGACGCCAATGTCTGGGTCGAGCCCGACGAGCGGCCAACCCTGCGCGCCGCCGCCGTGCTGGTGCCGGTCATCGAACATTCCCATGGACCGCATGTGCTGCTGACGCGCCGGGCCGACCATCTCGGCACCCATTCGGGCCAGGTGGCGTTTCCGGGCGGCAAGATCGATCCCGGCGAGACGCCGGCGGAAGCCGCCTTGCGCGAGGCGGAAGAGGAGGTCGGGCTGGCCCGCTCCTATGTCGATGTCGCCGGCTATCTCGATGCTTATGAGACCGGCACGGGCTTTCGCATCCTGCCGGTGGTCGGCTTCGTCACGCCGGGCTTCAGCCTGACGATTTCGCCGGATGAGGTGGCGGAAGCCTTCGAGGTGCCGCTTGAATTCCTGATGGACCCGGCCAATCACCAGCGCCACAGCGCGGTCTGGCGCGGGCGGCGGCGCGAATATTACGCGATGCCCTATAATGGCCATTACATCTGGGGCGCGACGGCCGGCATGCTGAAAAACATGTATGACCGGCTCTATGGCGAATAGCCACGGGGGTCCGAGGGCAGACAGCGGCGGCCCACCGTCCTATATGTGGCGGCTCGAAGAAAATTCACCGGAGTGAAACAGGATGAGTGCCGAAAAAGAGCTGACCGGGAAACTTGCGCGCGCCGAATGGCTCAATGCGCCGGACACGAAGACCGTGCTCGCGGCGCTGGCGGCCGACGGCGGCCGTGCCCGCGTGGTCGGCGGCGCGGTGCGCAACGCGCTGATGGGCGAGCCGGTTTCCGACATCGACATCGCCACCACCGAAACGCCGGAGCGCGTCATGGCGCTGCTCGCGGCCAAGGGCATCAAGACCGTGCCGACCGGCATCGACCACGGCACGGTCATGGCCGTCACGCCGAGCCGTCATTTCGAAGTCACCACCTTGCGCGTCGACGTTGCGACCGATGGCCGCCGCGCCGATGTCGCCTTCACCGGCGACTGGCTGACGGACGCGCAGCGCCGCGACTTCACCATCAATGCGCTTTATTGCGACGCCGACGGCACGGTTCACGATCCGCTGGGCGGCGCGGCCGACATCGCGGCCCGGCGCGTCCGGTTCATCGGCGATGCGCATCAGCGCATTCGCGAGGATTACCTGCGCATCCTGCGCTTCTTCCGCTTCCATGCGCATTACGGCAAGGGCGACCCGGACGCGGCGGCCATGCATGCCTGTGCGGATGAGCGCGACGGCTTGAAGCAGCTTTCCGGCGAGCGGGTGCGCGACGAATTGCTGAAGATCGTATCGGCCGAAGCGGCCCCCGCCGCCTTCCGCCAGATGGCGGCCGTTGGCATCCTGTCGCTGGTGCTGCCCGAGGCGACGCGGCTCGACCGTTTCGAAAAGCTTGTCGAGATCGAGACGACGCAATTGTTCCGGTCCGAGCCCGATCCGGTTCTGCGTCTCGGCTCGATGCTCGATCTCGATTCCGCGGGCGTTGCGGCGCTGGCGTCGCGGCTTCGCCTGTCGAACCGCGACCGCGATCGTCTCGCGGCCATGCTCACCGACCCGACCAAGATCGTCTGCTACATGTCGATGCGCGAAATGCGCCGCGCGCTCTACCGGATGGGCGTCGAGCTTTTCAAGGATCGCGTCTCGCTCGGCTGGGCCGATGACCGGCGCGGCCACAACGCCTTTCAGTGGCGGGCGCTGCTCGCCATGGCCGACAGCTGGGAGCGTCCGGTGCTGGCGCTGACCGGCGACATGATCAAGGCCGCCGGCGTTCCCGAAGGCCCCGAGATCGGCCGTGTGCGCGACGAGGTCGAGGAATGGTGGATCGACAGCGACTTCATCGAGGACGAATTCTCGATCATCGAACGGCTGAAAGCGGTGGTGCAGGCAACGGTTTACTGACGAGGGGGTCACATGCGCGTTCTCATTGCGTCCATCCTTCTTCTTCTCCCCCTCGCCGCATGTGGCGACAGCGAGGCCGAGCGCGGGGCGGCGGAGGCGGCGGCGAAGTTTTACGACATTCGTTTGAGTGAGCGGTCGGGCGGCGTGCCGGAAGGCGATTTCCGCACGCAACTGCGGCCCGTCGTCTCCTCGACGCTCGACAGCCTGTTCGCGCAGGCCGCCGAGGCCGAGCGCCGCCATGCCGCGCGCACCGGCAATTCCGAGCCGCCCTATCTGCAGGGCGACATTTTCTCGTCGCTGTTCGAAGGCGCGACGGGATACGAGATCGGCAAGTGCGAGACCGACGAAAAGGCGCTCACCGCCACCGTCATCTGCGACGTGCTGCTGGTGCACGACACGGAGGACGAGCCCGTGCAATGGACCGACCGCGTCGTGCTCGTGTCGGACAACGGACGCTGGATGGTCGACGACATCCGCTATGGCGGCGACTGGGACTTTGCCTCGAAGGGCTCGCTGCAGCCGACGCTCAAGGCCGTGATCGCGGAAGAAGAATAAGTCAGGAGACGGCAGCGAAGTTGCCGCGCGCCGCCGCCGCGAGCTTGCCGGGTGCGATTTCAAGCTTGAGGCCATAGGCCCCGCCGCTCACATGGATGGTATCGAAGGTCGGGATGCGCTAGATGCCGAATTAGCACTATTGCGAAGACGGGCTAAAAAGCCGCAGAATGACAATATGGTGGACGTGTTTGGGTAGCCCCAATGTGGCGCGGCGTGGTCCCCAGGGACGGCCCGCGCCCGGAAATATCGAGGGAGAGCATCGTGGTCACTATCGCAGGCGGGATTATTCTCGCGCTTCTGGTGCTGGTGTTCCTGCCTTCAATTCTGCGTCTTCTAGGGTGGGCTACCGTGATTGCGGGCGCCTTGGCACTTGTCGGCTTCGTTTATCTGCTAGGTATTATTTCACCGGATGCGCTAACGGGCTTGCTGTTTCTTGCCGCGCTGTTCGCTGCGGCCCGCTTGCTCATTGGTTTTCTGCCAAGGAGTTGGGACGACGCACAACGGAAGCCAGAGGGCGTCGATCGCCCCGCGCCAGGTTCACGCGAATATCTCGATTGGGCCAACCGCCGCGGTAAATGGGCGGAGTGAGGGTTGCTTCCACTTGCCGATCCTTTACCTATGTCAGCCGCTTTGACTGCTTACTGAGTGACGCCCGAGAGAACCTTGTAACGGCTGCACCTTCCTCCCATGTGTGCCCTCGCTCCAACATGGCAGTAATCGCGCTGTCCTCGGATACGTTTTCCGGTCAACCTTTGTAACCTCCTGCCGACTTTGCTCGTCTCCCGTCTTCACGATCAGCGTCTTGAAAAGCCGCGCCGCAGCGATGCCGCTCGTCGCCGACATCTCCAGCGCCGCCGTCTCGCCTTTTTCCATCGCCGAAAAAACCACTTGTGCTGGAGTGCGCTCCAGCTTGTTCAATCCGCTCATGCCCTTGTCCGGGCAGCATTTTCATATGAGGAAGAATGTCATGAGCGCCACCGAAAACAGAAAGCTGATCGAGGAGATTTTCGCCGGTCTCGAAAAGGGCGACGGCGGGCCTTTCGTTCGCAGCCTTGCCGACGACTTCTCATGGACCATCATCGGCAACACCGCCTGGTCCGGCACCTATAGCGGCAAGGCGGCGGTTCGCCGCGAGTTGCTCGATCCGCTTTTCGCGCAATTCGCCGACCAATATGTGAACCATCTAGTCGGGATCATCGCGGAAGGCGACCGCGTCGCCGTCGAGTGCCGCGGCCGTGTCACCACGGTGGAGGGAAAGACCTACGCCAATACTTACTGCTGGGTTTGCCGCATCGAGAATGGCAAGCTCAAGGAGCTTCTGGAATACATGGATACGGCGCATCTGAACGAGGCGCTGCAGCCGCCGAAAGTCGCGGCGTAAACCGGGCGGGACGAGCCATGGCGCGTGATTTTCACATCGGCGAATTCGCGGCCCGCACAGGCCGCAGCATCGACACCATCCGCTGGTACGAGAAGCAGGGGCTGATCCCCGGCGTCGCGCGCGACGCGGGCGGGCGGCGCGTCTATGCCGACCATCACGTCGCCTGGCTCGATCTGATCGACCGGCTGCGCCGCACCGGCATGTCGGTGGCTCAGTTGCGCGAATACACCTCGCTTACACGGCAGGGCAAGGCCGCGCTGAAAGACCGGCGGGCGCTTCTCGCCGCGCATGGCGAGCGTGTGCGCGAGACGATCGCCGACTGGACGGCGGCGCTGGCGCTGATCGACGCGAAGGTCGATTTCTATGGCGAGTGGATGGCAAAGGGGACGCGCCCAACCGTCGCGCCGCATCACCGCGCCGCCGTTCCCGCCAAGGTGCCGAAGAAGCGCCGCGCCTAGGGCCACTTCACCGTCGGCGGCATCGACGACAGGATCGCGTTGACGTTGCCGCCGGTTTTCAGGCCGAAGGTTGTGCCGCGGTCGTAGAGCAGGTTGAATTCGACATAGCGCCCACGCCGCACGAGCTGTTCCTCGCGTTCGGCCTCGGTCCAGGCCTCGTTCATATGGCGGCGGACGAGCTCGGGATAAATTTCGAGGAAGGCGCGGCCCACGTCCTGCGTGAAGGCGAAGTCCTTTTCCCAGTCGCCGCTGTTCAGGTGATCGTAGAAAATGCCGCCGGTGCCGCGCGGCTCGTTCCGGTGCGGCAGGAAGAAATATTCGTCGCACCATTTCTTGAAGCGCGGATAGTAGTCGGCGTCGTGCCTGTCGCAGGCGCGTTTCATGGCGGCGTGGAAATCGACCGTGTCCGGATGATCGTCGCGGCGCTGCACATCGAGCACCGGCGTCAGGTCGCCGCCGCCGCCGAACCAGCCTTTCGTCGTCACGACATGGCGGGTGTTCATGTGCACGGCCGGCACATGCGGGTTCTGCATATGGGCGATCAGCGAAATGCCGCTTGCCCAGAAGCGCGGGTCTTCCTCCGCGCCCTGCATCTGCTTGCGGAAGTCTTCCGAAAATTCGCCATGCACGGTCGAGATGTGGACGCCGACCTTCTCGAAGACGCGGCCGGTCATCACCGACATTTCGCCGCCGCCTTCGTCTCGTGTGCCGTCGCCGCGCGTCCAGGGCGTGCGCACGAAGCGGCCGGCCGGGCGGTCGGCAAAGGTGCCGGTCAGTTCGTCTTCCAGCTTCTCGAATTCGGCGCAGATCAGGTCGCGCAGTTCGCGGAACCAAGCCGCGGCGCGTACCTTCTGTTTCTCGATCTCGTCGGTCGCGGACATGGCGGGCACATTTCGCTGGAGCATCGTCATTCGGTCACCTCTGTTTATCCGCCGTGAAGCCGTTTGTCTGCCTGAGCGCCTCGCCCAACACCATCGCGGCGGCGATCGCGACATTGAGCGAACGGGCGCCGGCCCGCATCGGGATCGTCACCCGTCCGTCCGCCGCCTCGTGCACCTCGTCGGGCACACCGGCGCTTTCGCGGCCCAGCAACAGGATGTCCGTGGGCGCGAATCTGAAATCCACAAAATTATTGTGGCTTTTTGTCGTCAGGAGAATGAGACGCGACGCCGCAGGCCGCGCCGCCGTGAAATGCGCCCAGCTGTCGTGGCGGGTGACGTCGGCCAGCGCGCCATAGTCGAGGCTGGCGCGTTTGAGGTCGCGGTCCGACCAGCGAAAGCCGCAAGGTTCGATGATGTCGACGGCGACGCCGAGGCAGGCCCCGAGCCGGATCAGCGTTCCGGCGTTTTGCGGGATGTCGGGTTCAAAGAGCGCAAGGCGCATCGGATGCCTTTCCGTGGGGCGGTGAAGCGGCTGCGGCATGGCGCCCGTCGACGCCCTTTGCGTCAATTCGACATGCGGCGATGCGTCATCCTGCCACAGGCGCGGCGGGGCTGGACAATGGCCCGATTGGATGCCACAAAACCACGCAACGCATGGGGCGAAAGCAGGGGATTCGTCGGTCTTTCGCTCGAAACAACGGGTGTGTGCAACACCGTTGCCGCTATTCAACGAGGAGACCTGAACCGTGGCACAAACCCACGCGGTCGAGCCGACCAGGCGCGATTTTCTCTATGTAGCTACCGGATCATTTGCCGCCGTCGGCGCGGCCTATGCGATCTGGCCGCTGATCGACCAGATGAACCCCGATGCCTCGGTTCTGGCGCTGGCCTCGATCGAAGTCGACATTTCCAACATTCCCGAAGGCCAGGAAAGCACGTTCAAGTGGCGCGGCAAGCCGGTCTTCATCCGCCATCGCACGGATGCGGAAGTTCAGGCGGCCGAAAGCGTCGATGTGGCGGCGTTGCCCGACCCGGAAACCGACGCGGCGCGCGTGCGCCCCGGTCCGTCGGGCGAGTTGGAGAAGAAGTGGCTCGTCGTCATCGGCGTCTGCACGCATCTGGGTTGCGTGCCGCTTTCCTATCGCGGCGAGTTCGACGGTTATTTCTGCCCCTGCCACGGCTCGGTCTACGACACCTCCGGCCGTATCCGCAAAGGCCCGGCGCCGACCAATCTCGAGGTGCCGCCTTACGAATTCGTGTCCGATTCCAGAATTCTGATCGGCTGAGGGGCATAAAAAGATGAGCCATCAAAGCACTTACACGCCCGGCAACGCCTTCTCGCGCTGGATGGACGACCGTCTGCCGGTCATGCGGCTGGTCAATGACAGCTTCGTCGACTATCCGACGCCGCGGAACCTCAATTACTGGTGGACCTTCGGCGCCGTGCTGAGCTTCTGCCTCGCGGTGCAGATCGTC
>JAVJOG010000019.1:0-18174 GCA_040216885.1 Parvibaculum sp. | reverse complement strand
CGATCTCGGCGGCTATGTCGGCGAGGCACGGCGCGTGGTCGCCGGCGAAGTCGCGCTGCCGCCCGGCTACACGGTCGCCTGGAGCGGCCAGTTCGAATATCTGGCGCGCGCGCAGCAACGCCTTTCCGTCGTCATTCCAGTCACGCTGCTGGTCATTTTCCTCCTCCTCTATCTCAACTTCAAAGGGCTGACCGAAACCTTCATCGTGATGCTGTCGCTGCCCTTCGCGCTAGTCGGCGGGCTCTGGCTGATGGCGGCGCTTGATTTCAACATGAGCGTCGCGGCCGCAGTCGGCTTCATCGCGCTGGCGGGCGTGGCCGCCGAGACGGGCGTCGTGATGCTCCTCTATCTGGATCACGCCCTGCGCGACGCTCGGGCGCTGGTTGTGAGTGAGGGCCGCGCCTTCACCCGCGCCGACCTCAACGACGCGATCATGGAGGGTGCCGTCGGACGCGTGCGGCCGAAAATGATGACGGTCATCACCATCATGGCGGGCCTCTTGCCGATCCTCTGGGCAACCGGCACCGGCGCCGAGGTGATGCAACGCATCGCCGTGCCGATGATCGGCGGCATGGTGTCGTCCACCATTCTCACCCTCGTCGTGATCCCGGCGATCTACGCGATCGTCCACGGCATGAGGTTATTGAAAGGCGATGCAGGCACTGCCGGGTGAACGACGACGACGATCACGTAAGGGACAGCTGCAAGAGATCTCTCGTTCCGCCATGCGCACACGAAAAGCCTGTTTGTAGTGTTGCGCTTGGAGTGCCGCTAACACCCATTGGCAAGCGCGTCGACCGTCTAGTCATACTCCTCTAAGGTGGGGTTTCTCAGGTGGCGTTGAATTGTGGATCGACCATCATCGGGCGGCAAGTGTCTTTGTCCGTCTGGTTCGGCGTTGCTATTGCGAGCGCAAGTGCAGTTCCCATCGCTCTACGGCGTCGCGCATCTCATCCATATAGGCGTGCCTTTGATAGACCGCGACGATGCCGCTCGTCGTTCCCGAGATATGGTTCAGGAGCTTCTCGGTGACATGAACGGGAACACCAAGTGCCGCAAGATTCGTCGCACATGTGCGCCTGAGGTCATGCAGCGTCCAATGATCTATCGGGCATCCCTTGTCGAAGTTCGGCTTCCCCTTTGACCATCCGTCGAAAGCCGTATGCTTTCCGCGAGCGGGGAAGAGGAGGAGAGCGTTCTCGTTCGCGTTCTCGTCTTCAAGGCGTTCATCCCTCGTTTGCCGTGCTCGCAATAATGCGCGTTTCAGAACTACTTCCGCCATCTCACCGAATGGAAAGGCGTGTTGGCGCTTGTTCTTGGTGACGGTCGCGGGCAGCGTGATTGTTCGGCTGTCAAAGTCGATCCAGTCCGCCTGAAGCGATGCGATCTCGCCCCGCCGTTGTCCGGTCAGCAGAAGCAACTGAACGATACTGTTGAACGTTGTATCCTTTTCTCTGGCGTGACAGAGGACGGTCTTGATTTCGTCTTGGGAAAGGACGCGATCCCGTGCGGCGGAGCGCCTTGGCGCCTGAAGCCGTTCGCATGGACTGCGGTCGACATAGCCACGCCTGAATGCCCAATTGAAGAACAACCGGATCACCCCGAAGGCGTGATGCGCCTCGGCCGGCGTGCGATGCATTCGGTCTACAATCCGCGAGATTTCCCGCGGCTGAATATGTTCCAGCTTCTCGTGACGAAGCGATGGAAGAAAATGCTTCTCCAGAATACGCTTGGTTTCAGCCCGTGTTCGCGGCTTCGGGTAGTTCTCGGGAAAATGCGTGGCTATGAAGAGCTTGATACCGGACTCGAAATCGATCGGCGGTGCCTCATGTTTGCCGAGCGTACGCTCGGCAAGGATCTGCTTTGCCGCCTTCCTCGCATCCTGGAGGCTGATCGTAGGGTAGCGCCCGATTGTCGTCCGCTTGCGATTGCGCCCGTGAACGACAACGAAGGATTTGACGCCTCCCTGCGATATCCGCACGCCGAAGCCAGGCAAAGTGTCATCGGTATACGTCACTTGCCCCTTGACAGGCGGCTGCAAAGTTTTCAACGAAATGTCGGTGAGGCGCATTCTTAGGCTCCGCCTAGGCTCTCACATGGGCCGTGTAGGGACGATTTTGTATATTCCAGTATGTTCTTATAACTATATGATTTTCAATGAATAAATTCACTTATGGCGAAGCTATGTTCAGCCATGAAAAGCGGAGAAATTTTGCTACGAATCTGAGGGTCGGACGTTCGAATCGTTCCGGGCGCACCACTTCACCCCTTCACCACATACCCGTTCATCAGCGTGTCGAGCACCGTTTCGGTGTAGCGCCGCCGCGTTTCGTCATCGAGCTGCTCGATGCCATGTGCATATTTGAGCACGGTCGGGTTGGCGAAGATGTGTTCGCAAGCGCCGAGCGCCGCCAGATAAAAGAGCGTCGGGTCGAGCGGGCGGATCGTACCGTCCTTCGCCCCTTCCTCCATCAGCTCCTTTGCCGTCAGCGTCAGCGGCACGACGAAGAATTCGGCGATCTCGCGCGCCGCGCCGCTTGTCGCGTCGCGCATCAAGGCGCCCAGCAGCCGGTAGAGATAGGGATAGCGGAAAAAGGTGCGAATGACGCCGGCAAGGTGGCGGCGCAGCTTCTCGGCCGGTGCAATGTCGAGGCTCATCAACCGGTCGAGTTCATCGAGCGCCGTTGCCGCGTCGCGCTTGGCGAGCGCCAGCAGCAGGCCTTCCTTGCCGCCGAAATAATAGCTGACCAGCGCCACATTGACCTCGGCGCGCGCCGCAATCTCGGCCAGCGGCACGTCGACCGATTGCCGCTCGCCCATCAGCGCCCCGGCGGCATCGAGCAACTGCCCCCGTGCCGAAGGCCGTTCCGGCGCCGCCCGTGCCTTGCTCCTGGTCTGCGGCTCCACCGGTCCTCCTTGCGCTTCCGTGTTTTTCGATTTAAATATTCGTTTAAGAAATTAAATACGCCATTAAGGCAGGCCGCGCAAGCGAGCCTCGCCGTTCAAAATGGCAGCCACACAGGAAGGAACGAACAAGTGAGCGAAGCCTGGATCATCGACGCAGTACGCACCCCCCGCGGCATCGGCAAGGTTGGGAAGGGCGCGCTCGCCCATCTTCATCCGCAGCATCTGGCCCGCACGGTGCTGGCCGCGCTCGCCAAGCGCAACGATCTCAACACTGCGGAAGTCGACGACGTTCTCTGGGGCACTTCGTCCCAGCGCGGCGCGCAGGGCGGCGACATGGGCCGCATGGCCGCGCTCGATGCCGGCTACGACATCCGCGCCTCCGGCGTCACGCTCGACCGCTTCTGCGGCTCGGGCATCACGACGGTCAATCTCGGCGCCGCGCAGATCATGTCCGGCATGGAAGATCTCGTCATCGCCGGCGGCACCGAAATGATGAGCTACACGTCGGCCACCGCCGACCCCAAGACGCCGCCGATGATGGATGCCGGCAACCTGCATCTTCGTAAGCAGCATCCGCAGTCGCAGCAGGGCGTCTGCGCCGACGCGATCGCCACCATGCAGGGCATCGACCGCAAGGCGGTCGACGAACTGGCGCTGGTCTCGCAGCAGCGCGCCGCCAAGGCGATCGAGGAGGGCCGGTTCTCGAAGTCGCTGGTCACCGTCTACAATGACGATGGTTCCGTCGCGCTCGACAAGGAAGAATTCCCCCGTCCGCAGACGACGATGGAAGGTTTGAGCGGCCTCAAGGCCTCCTTCGAAGTCTGGGCCGGCATTCCGGTCGACGCCGAAGGCACCACCTATGGCGATCTGATCCGCCAGAAATATCCGGACCTCAAGCAGTTCAACCACATCCATCACGCCGGCAATTCATCGGGCGTGGTTGATGGCGCCGCCGCGATCCTGCTGGCCTCGCCCGCCTACGCCAAGAAGAATGGCTTGAAGCCGCGCGCCCGCATCGTCGCCACCGCCAACATGGGCGATTGCCCGACGCTGATGCTGAACGCGCCGGTTCCGGCCGCCAGGAAGGTGCTCGAAAAGGCCGGCCTCAAGATCGAGGACATCGACCTCTTCGAAATCAACGAGGCCTTCGCCGTCGTCGCCGAGAAATTCATCCGCGACCTCCGGCTCGACCGCGACAAGGTCAACGTCAATGGCGGCGCGATGGCGCTCGGCCACCCGATCGGCGCCACGGGTTCCATCCTCATAGGCACCATCGTCGACGAGCTTGAGCGCCAGGAAAAGCGCTACGGCCTCGTCACCATGTGCGCCGCCGGCGGCATGGCGCCCGCCATCATCGTCGAACGTATGCAGTAACTCTTGAAACATCCGGGAGGTTCCGGCATGACCTGGACGATCACCGATCTTTCGACCGAATTCGGCGTCACCCCGCGCGCGCTTCGCTTCTATGAGGAGAAGGGCATGCTTTCGCCCGAGCGCCGCGGTCAGGCCCGTCTCTATTCGAAGCGCGACCGCGCCCGCCTGAAGCTGATCCTCAACGGCCGCGACGTCGGTCTGACGCTTTACGAAATCCGCACCATCCTCGACCTCTATGACGGCGACGAGGAAGGCACGGCGCGGCAATATCGCCACGCGCTCGGCATTTTCCGCCGCCGCATGGAGGCGGTGAAGAAGCTGCGCGACGAGGCGGATGCCCAGCTCGCAAGGCTCGAAACCGCCTGCCGCGATTTCGAAAACCGCCTCTCGCCGAAGGCAGAAAGCAAGCCGGTAGCCTCAAAGCAGAAAAACCGCGCGGCGTAATAAGAAACAACTCCGGGGAGGAGAACGGGATGAGCGCCTACAAGCTTCTGATCGGCGGCAAGCTGGTCGACGGTGACATGACGATGG
The DNA here is from genome assembly GCA_040216885.1 of Parvibaculum sp. GTDB lineage: Bacteria > Pseudomonadota > Alphaproteobacteria > Parvibaculales > Parvibaculaceae > Parvibaculum. The sequence continues at coordinate 13,362 of JAVJOG010000019.1, read as the reverse complement.
ACGTCGTCAATCCGGCAACGGAGGAAGTGCTGGCGAAAGCCCCGCGCGCCTCCGAGGCGCAGTTGAACGCGGCCGTCGCCGCCGCGAAAACCGCCTTCCCGGCATGGGCGAAAACGCCGATTGCCGAGCGCAAGCAGGCGCTGCTGAAAATCGCCGACGCGATCGAGGCGAACGGCGCCGAGCTGGCGCGCTTGCTGACGCAGGAGCAGGGCAAGCCCATCGGCGATGCCACCGGCGAGGTCTACGGCACCGCCGCCTTCTTCCGCTATTTCACGATGCTCGATCTGCCGGTGAAAGTGATCGAGGACAGCGAAGGCAAGAAGGTCGAGGCGCACAGGAAGCCGCTTGGTGTCATCGGCGCCATCGTGCCGTGGAACTTCCCGCTGATCCTGATGGCCTTCAAGCTGCCGCCGGCGCTCTTGGCCGGCAACACGGTGGTCCTGAAGCCCGCGCCGACAACGCCGCTCACCTCGCTGAAACTCGGCGAACTGATCAAGGACATCCTGCCCGCCGGCGTCCTCAACATCATCACCGATGCCAACGATCTCGGCGCCGCGCTGACCGCGCATCCCGATGTGCGCAAGATTTCCTTCACCGGCTCGACCGCCACCGGCGCCAAGGTCATGGCAGGTGCGGCCGGGCTCTTGAAGCGCATCACGCTCGAACTCGGCGGCAACGATGCCGGCATCGTCCTCGACGACGTCAATCCGAAGGAAGCGGCGCCGAAGCTTTTCCAGAGCGCTTTCCAGAATTCAGGCCAGGTCTGCATCGCGATGAAGCGCCTCTATGTGCATGAATCGATCTACGACGAAATGTGTGCCGAGCTCGCGACGCTGGCCGACAACGCGGTCATCGGCGACGGGCTGGAGCAGGGCACACAGTTCGGCCCGCTGCAAAACAAGATGCAGTTCGACAAGGTCAGGGAGCTGATCGAGGACGCGAAGAAGAACGGCAAGGTGATCGCCGGCGGCGGCACGGTCGACAAGCCGGGTTATTTCATCCGCCCCACCATCGTCCGCGACATCACCGACGGCGCAAGGCTCGTCGACGAGGAACAGTTCGGCCCGGTCCTTCCGGTCATCAAATACAGCGATCCGCAAGACGCCGTCGCCCGCGCCAACGCCTCACCCTATGGTCTCGGCGGCTCGATCTGGTCATCCGATCCGAAACGCGCCTATGACCTCGCGACGCAAATGTCGTCGGGCTCGGTCTGGATCAACAAGCACGCCGACCTCGCCCCCAACATCCCTTTCGGCGGCGCCGGCATGTCGGGTCTCGGCTCCGAACTCGGCGAGGAAGGCCTGCTGGAATTCACCCAGCTCCAGGTCATCAACATGGCAAAATGAGTTGAGGCGGACGAATGTCCGCCTCAACTCACCCCACATTCGTCTTTGCCGGGCTTGACCCGGCAACCCAGAAGCCGCGCACCTGTCCACCGAAGCTCCGCAAGGAGCGAAGGTGGAAGCGGCGTCTCGCTTCGCAAGAATCCTTCCCGCCGCCCTGGCAACGAGGCGGCGGTTTGCGCGAAATGAGCCCAATACATCCGTACACAGTCGAATCTCAGACCGGCGGCCGTAGCGCCGGGAAATCAGGACGCGTCCGCCGCGCGGTCCCGGCTCCTGCCCGAAGTTTGGAAAAACGAACTCGCCTTCTCGCGCAGCCATGACAACGCATCCTCTGCCGCAAGGCCCGCAAACACACCGAGCGAGGCGAGGGCCGCAGGCGACAGGCTGTTCACGGCGTCCGTTGCCGTGCCGCCGCTCGGCTGTACGAGGAAAGCCGCGCCAGCCGAGATGACGAAAAACACCATGAATCCGGCCATTGCTCCAAGTAGCGGATAGGCCCCAAACGCATGAAGCACATTGGATGTCTCGTCCGAGCGGACATTTGATTGCCTGACAATCTCCAGTAGTGAGCGTACACCGGCGCCAACCGCCCTGACATGAGCCCCTGAACTTCCTCCAGATTTGAGTAGAGTCCGTCAACGGAATGAACTTGCCCCCAACCTTGGACCGGCTGGGCCGGTAAATTCCGGCTTCATCTGACGGCAGGCGGGGCAATATGCAGGTCGCACCATGGGCCGGAAGGTAGAATAAAATCGCTTTGACTTGCCGATGCGGGTCATCTTGGCGCCCGAACGAGATACCCGGCGGATAAACTGAACTTATCCGCCCCTAAACGCCTTCGATCGCCAGCCGGATGTCTTCCGCGTCGTAAAGCGCGGCGAGGCGGTTGAAGCCTGCCATCGTGAAGCCCGTCTCGGGCAATGCGGCGCCCGGTCCGATCGGCGTCGGCCCAAGCCCCGCCACGCGCTCGAGCGCGTAAAGCGCGCCGACGGCGGTGAGATGCGACTGGCCTTGCGCGTCGAATATCGTCGCGCGCCGCGCCGCCTTGCGCCCGCCGGCTTCGCCCTCGACCTCGATGACGATTTCATGCGGCGCGCCGGGTCCGGGCTTCGTCGCCGCGACCGCGTTCATGCCGGGCAGCTTCATCAGCAGGTCCCACAGGCCGAGCCGGATGAGGCGGCGCATGGCGAGGAGCGAATTGCCCTTGTCGAGCCCTAGCCGCACCCCGGCCTCGCCTGCGCCGTTCGCCAGCGCCAGCGTCACCACATCGCCCATGTTCATCCGGTAGACGGGCCGTGTCGCGCCCGAGGGAAAGCGCACCGCGCGGTCGTCCGACAGCGGCCCGACTTTCCGCCATGCGCCGTCCACACGCGCGGTGAAGCCCTGCGACATGCCGGCGCCCGCGCTCGCTGAGTCGGGGCCCATCTTGTCGCCGGTGTAATAAAGGATCGACATGTCGACGCGGGCGACGCTGTCGAGACCCTGCGCCAGCCGCTTTGCGACGACAGCCGGCCCGCCCGCCATCCAGTGCGAGGTGAAAAGCATCGGCGCGGAAGGCGCGTGCAGCGCCGCCGCCGCAAGCCCGCGCAGCTGCGCGTCGAGCCCGCGCGTGATGTCCATATAGGCAATGCCGCGCCGCGCCGCTTCGTTCAGCAAATGGTCGTCGTTTTCATGGATGAACACGCCGACGGCATCGATCCCGTCGATTTCCTTCAGCGGCGAAGGCTTCGTCACGTCGATCGCGGCGGCGCCCGCCTTTCCAAGTTCGGCGGCGAGTTTTGCCGCTTCCGCCTTGCGCCGCCCGCCGATCAGGATATCGGTGTCCGGATGGTGCTTCCTCAGAAGCCGCGCCACCTGCGCCCCCACCACGCCATATCCGCCCGCCAGCAGCACCCGCTTCGCCATGATCCCATCCTCCGGTTTGATCTTCGTCAGATATTGGTCACAAGACCAATTTTGTCAATGGCCCGCCGCGCTGTAATCTGCACGCCATGAAAAGTCAGACCGCCATCGCCGCCGAAGCCCCACCCACCGAAAAGGGCGCGACGCGCCGCGAGGAAATTCTCGCCGCCGCCACCGCACTTCTGCTGGAGCAGGGCTATGCGGGCTTTTCGGCGCGCGGCGTCGCGGCGCGGGCGGGCCTCAGGCTCAGCCATGTTCAGTATTATTTCGCGAGCCCGGCCGCGATCCTCGCCGAATTGCTCGACCGTTTCGTGCGCCGCTATGGCGAGGAAATCATGGCGCGTTTTGGCGCGGCCGGAGCGTTTCCAGGTGAAGTGGAGGCCGGTTCACCGTCCGGAAACGCGACAAGAAAAAAAACCGGAGTAGCCCATCGCTTCGACAGAACGAAGAGCTACGCCAGAGGCACGGGCGAGCAGCGCCTCCACCGCGCGCTCGATTTCCTGCTGAACGACGAGGCCTACCGGCGCGACTGCGGCATTTTCATGATCGAGGTCGCGGGCTTCGCCGCGCGCGACAAGGTGATCGCCGCGGCGTTGACGCGCTATTACGACATCTATTTCGCGCTGTTTTCCGACATCGCGAAAACGCTGAACCCGGCGCTCGCGCCGCGCGAGCGCGCCCGCCGCGCCCGTCAATGCGTCGCCCTGATCGAAGGCATGTCGATTACGCGCCCGCATATGGGCGCGCAGGGCGATGCTGATTTCAACGCCCGCGAGGCGACCCGCGCCATCATGCGCCTGCTTTCGCGCGAGTGACCCGCCCTCAGAGCCGCAGCATCATCCGCAACTCCATCGCAAGCCCGTGTTCGCGGCAGGGGATCGGCGTCACCGTCTCGGCCATCGGTTCGAAACCCATCGCCCGGTAAAGCCCCACTGCCGGATTGTCCGACATCACGTCGAGATGTACGCGCGAAAAGCCCTTTGCCCTGGCCCGCGCGATTTCATGCTCGATCAGCGCGCGCCCCGCGCCGCGCCCGCGCGCTTCCGCCGGCACCGAGACGACGATGATGTAGCTGCAGTCGTCCGGCACATGCGGGTTCATGAAACTCGCGATCTCGGCGCGCGACGCAAGCCCGCGAATATCGGCCTCCGTCGCGCGTCCCTCATCCACAAGCGCCAGCGCCACCGGCCAGACCGCATCTTTCAGCGAATAATGGTCGGGTCCGTCATGCGAGATCAACACACCGCGAAGGACATCGTCCTCGAAGACGAGCACGGATTGCTCATGCGAAAAGAAATTGCCGGGCGCCGCCCATGCCGCCGTGATGAAGGGTTCGTAGAGTTGCCTCCCGCCGAAAATGTAGTCATAGGACCTCGGCCCCGTCGCATGCACAAGGTCCGGGATATGGGGCGCGGCCTCCGCCGCACACGCACCTTCCGCCCTCACGATCTCGATTGTCATCAGGCCCCTCCAATATTGGTCTTATGACCAATTTATTGCATCCAGGCACGGGAGGGCAAGAAAATTATTGGTCGATATACCAAAAGTAGGCACCATGACGCTCAGCGCCGGCCGACGCCGTCCAGCACCAGCCGCGTGTGAATGTCGATCAGTTCCGCGCGGCCGATGCGGCCTTTTGGCTCGTACCATGTGCAGATGCCGGTCAGCATCGCGAGGATCGCGTAAGCCGTCACGCGCACATCGCCGATCGCGAACAGCCCTTGGCGCGAGCCCTCTTCGAGAATGGCGCAGAGTCGGTTCTCATAGGCCTGCCGGAGCGCAACGATCGTCGCGCGGTTCTCGGGCTCGAGGCTGCGGATCTCCGACGAGCCGATGAAAACCTCGCGCTTGCGTTCAATATGATAGGTGAGGTGAAACGCCGTGAAGGCTTCGAGTTGCGCGCGCGGATCGGCAATCCCGGCCAGCGCCGCCTCAACCTCCCGGTGCAGCGCCGTCATGTGGTCGTGAATGAGGACGAAGAGCAGCTCCTGCTTGGTCCTGATATGGTTGTAGAGCGATCCGGGCTGCAAGCCGACACGAGCGGCAAGCCCCCTCAGGCTCATCGCCTCATAGCCATGGGCATGGATCAGGTCGAGCCCCGCCTCGCGGATCGCGGCCAGCGTTTTTGGGCCGGAGGAGCCGGCAGTTCTGCTCATTTTCGGCCCTTTCCGGCCACTTTTGCCTCTTGCTCGCCACTGAAAACAAACGTATGATCGTTTGTATAATGCGATAAGGAAAATGTCCATGGGCCATAACGACTACCCCTCGCTGGATTTCGACCTCGGCGAAACCGCGGGCATGATCCGCGCCACGGTGCGCTCTTTCGCGCAAACCCGCATCGCGCCGCGCGCCGCCGAAATCGACGCCACCAACACCTTCCCGCGCGATCTCTGGCCGGAAATGGGCGCGCTCGGCCTCTTGGGCATCACGGTCGAGGAAGAATTCGGCGGCGCCGGCCTCGGCTATCTCGAACATGTCGTGGCGATGGAAGAGATCAGCCGCGCTTCCGCCAGCGTCGGCCTTTCCTATGGCGCGCATTCCAATCTCTGCGTCAACCAGCTCCGCCGCTGCGGCACCGACGCGCAGAAAAACAAATACCTGCCGAAGCTGATCGGCGGCGAGCATGTCGGCGCGCTGGCGATGTCGGAACCCGGCGCCGGTTCCGATGTCGTCTCGATGCGGTTGAAAGCCGAAAAGAAGGGCGACCGCTATGTGCTGAACGGCACGAAAATGTGGATCACCAACGGGCCGGACGCGGAAGTTCTGGTCGTCTACGCAAAGACCGATCCGGCGGCGGGCCCCAAAGGCATCACACCTTTCATCATCGAGAAGGGCTTCAAGGGTTTCCACGCCGCGCAGAAGCTCGACAAGCTCGGCATGCGCGGCTCGAACACGGCGGAGCTCGTCTTCGAGGATTGCGAAGTGCCGGCCGAAAACGTGCTCGGCAAACTCAACGAAGGCGTCCGCGTGCTGATGTCCGGCCTCGATTACGAGCGCGCGGTGCTGGCCGCAGGTCCGCTCGGCATCATGCAGGCCTGCATGGATGCGGTGATCCCTTACGTGCATGAGCGCAAGCAGTTCGGTGAACCCATCGGCAGCTTCCAGTTGATGCAGGGCAAGCTCGCCGACATGTATTCGACCATGAATGCCTGCCGCGCCTATGTTTATGCGGTCGCCAAAGCCTGCGACCGTGGCCAGACCGCGCGGAAAGATGCCGCTGGCGCGATCCTTTATGCCGCCGAAAAAGCCACATGGATGGCGCTCGAGGCAATCCAGGCGCTCGGCGGCAACGGTTACATCAACGACTACCCGACAGGCCGTCTGCTGCGCGACGCCAAGCTCTACGAAATCGGCGCCGGCACGTCGGAAATCCGCCGCATGCTGATCGGCCGCGAACTCTTCAATGAAACCGCGTGAGCAACCCATGTCCGTGCTGAAGTCGAACGTCAACACGCGCGACCCGCGCTTCAAGGCAAACGCCGAGGCAATGGCGGCGCTTGTTGCCGATCTCGCTACCGAGCGCGCAAAGGCCGCGGAAGGCGGCGACCAGCGCTCCCGCGAGCGCCATGTCGCGCGCGGCAAGCTCTTGCCGCGCGACCGCGTGCACGGGCTGATCGATCCGGGCTCGCCTTTCCTCGAACTTTCGCCGATGGCCGCGCATGGCATGTATGGCGAGGCGATCAACGGCGCCGGCATCATCACCGGCATCGGCCGCGTCGCCGGTCAGGAATGTGTGATCGTCTGCAACGACGCGACGATCAAGGGCGGCACCTACTATCCGGTCACGGTAAAAAAGCATCTGCGCGCCCAGGAAGTGGCGCTCGAAAACAATCTGCCCTGTTTCTATCTGGTCGACTCGGGTGGTGCCAACCTGCCCAATCAGGCCGAGATATTCCCAGATCGCGAGCATTTCGGCCGCATCTTCTACAATCAGGCGCGTATGTCGGCGAAAGGCATTCCGCAGGTCGCGGTGGTCATGGGTTCCTGCACGGCCGGCGGCGCTTACGTCCCGGCCATGTCCGACGAAACCATTATCGTCAGAAAACAGGGCACGATCTTTCTCGGCGGTCCGCCGCTGGTGAAGGCCGCGACCGGCGAAGTGGTGACGGCCGAGGATCTCGGCGGCGCCGATGTCCATTCGCGCAAATCCGGCGTCACCGATCACTACGCGATGGACGACACCCACGCGCTTGCCATCGCGCGCCGCATCGCCGCGACGCTCAATCGCAAGAAGTCGATCGCGATCCCGCTGCGCGAACCCGCAGCCCCGCTCTACGACGCATCCGAACTCGACGGTATCGTGCCCGCATCGCTCTCGGTCCAATACGACATCCGCGAAGTGATCGCCCGTCTGGTCGACGGCTCGGAATTCGACGAATTCAAGAAGCTCTACGGCACGACGCTGGTCACCGGCTTTGCCCATATTCACGGGCTCCCCGTCGGCATCGTCGCCAACAACGGCATCCTGTTTTCGGAATCGGCCTTGAAGGGCGCGCATTTCATCGAGCTCTGCTGCCAGCGCAAGATCCCGCTGCTCTTCCTCCAGAATATCGCCGGCTTCATGGTCGGCCGTGAATATGAAACCGGCGGCATCGCCAAGGATGGCGCCAAGCTGGTGACGGCGGTCGCCTCCGCCAATGTGCCGAAAGTGACGCTGATCGTCGGCGGTTCCTACGGCGCCGGAAATTACGGCATGTGCGGCCGCGCCTATTCGCCCCGCTTCCTCTTCACTTGGCCCAACGCCCGCATCTCGGTGATGGGCGGCGAGCAGGCGGCAAGCGTGCTGGCGACCGTCCACCGCGACGCCGAAAAATGGACGCCCGAAGAAGCCGACGCCTTCAAGGCGCCGATCCGCGCCAAGTACGACGAGGAAGGTCATCCCTATTTCGCCACCGCCCGCCTCTGGGACGACGGCATCGTGACGCCGTCGGAAACCCGCCGGGTGCTGGCACTCGCTTTCTCGGCCGCGCTCAACGCCCCGATACCGGAGACGCAATTCGGCGTCTTCCGCATGTGAGGGAAGAGAAATGTTCAAATCCCTCCTGATCGCCAATCGCGGCGAAATCGCCGTCCGCGTCATCCGCACCGCGCGCCGCATGGGCCTGAAGACCATCGCGGTCTATTCCGATGCCGACGCCAACGCGTATCACGTCGCCGAAGCCGACGAGGCATACCGCATCGGGCCTGCACCCGCCGCCGAAAGCTATCTGCGCATGGACGCGATCCTCGATGCCGCCGCGCGTTCCGGCGCCGGCGCCATCCATCCGGGCTACGGTTTCCTCTCGGAAAACGCTGCCTTCGCCGAGGCCTGCGAGAAGGCCGGCATCGTCTTTGTCGGCCCGCCGCCATCGGCGATCCGCGCCATGGGGCTCAAGGATGCCGCCAAGGCGCTGATGGAAAAGGCAAAGGTGCCGGTGGTACCCGGCTATCACGGCGACAATCGGGACGCCGCTTTTCTTGGCCAGCAGGCCGACAAGATCGGCTATCCGGTATTGATCAAGGCGGTCGCCGGCGGCGGCGGCAAGGGCATGCGCCGCGTCGACGATCCGGCCGCTTTCGCCAAGGAACTCGCAAGCGCCATGCGCGAGGCGGGCGCCGCCTTCGGCGACGACCGCGTGCTGGTCGAAAAATATGTCGCGCGCCCGCGCCACATCGAAATCCAGGTCTTCGCCGACGGGCATGGCAATGCGGTGTCGCTGCATGAGCGCGACTGTTCGCTGCAGCGCCGCCACCAGAAAGTGATCGAGGAAGCCCCGGCCCCCGGCATGCCGCCCGAAATGCGTGAAGCCATGGGCAAGGCGGCGGTCGCGGCGGCGAAAGCCATCGGCTATCGCGGTGCCGGCACGGTCGAGTTCATCGCCGATGCCACTGACGGGCTGAAAGCCGACGGCTTCTGGTTCATGGAAATGAACACCCGTCTTCAGGTCGAACATCCCGTCACCGAAGCGATCACCGGCCTCGATCTGGTCGAGTGGCAATTGCGCGTCGCCGCTGGCGAGCATCTGCCACTGGCGCAGAAAGATATTCCGCTGGACGGCCACGCGGTCGAAGTGCGGCTCTATGCCGAAGACCCGGCGAAGAAATTCTTCCCCTCGACCGGCCGTCTCGCCCGCCTGCGCGCCCCCGCCAACATGCCCTATGTCCGCATGGACATGGGCGTGCGCGAAGGCGACGAGGTGACGATGTTCTATGACCCGATGATCGGCAAGATCGTCGCCCATGGCGAGACGCGCCGCATCGCGCTGCGCACATTGCGCGGCTTCCTCGCGCGCATGGAAGTGGCCGGCCCGAAAACCAATCTCGGCTTTCTGATCGAGGCCCTGGGCCACGACGCCTTTATCGAAGGCGACATCGACACCGGCTTCATCGACCGCCATCTCGATGCGCTGCTGCCGCCCGCCGAGCCCTCGCCGCGCATTCTGGCGCTCGCCGCCGCCGCATATCTGAAGACGCGCGAACGTTCGGCCGGCGCCGATCCCTGGTCTACGACCGATCAATGGGTACTGGGCGGCCGCCGCGCCGAAACCGTCGACTTCATCGTCGGCGGCGTGGCGCATCTCATGAAAATCGAACCCGGCACCGACGATGCAAGTCTCATCCGCATCAATGACGGCGCCTCCACGGTCTCGAACGCGGCGATGACATCGGACGGAACCCTGTCGGCGACCGTCGACGGCACGCGCCTCGCCGCCGCCTTTTTCGCCAACGGCGGCGGCTTCACGCTGATCCACGAGGGCATCGCGACCGAATTCTCGGTCGTCAATCCGCTCGATGTCGATGTGGCATCGGATGCCGACACCGGCGCGTTGAAGTCGCCGATGCCCGGCAAGATCGTGCAGGTGCTGACGGAAGCCGGCGCGACAGTCAAACGCGGCGCGGCGCTGGTCGTCATGGAGGCGATGAAGATGGAGCAGACATTGCTCGCCGCCGCCGACGGCAAGGTCGCCGCCGTCAATGTGAGCGTCGGCGATCAGGTGGAAGCCGGCGCGGTGCTGGTCGCTTTCGAGGAAGCGGAAAAATGAGCGCGCCGCTCTGGTCGCCGTCGCCCGGGCGTGTCGCCGCTTCGGCGATGTCGGCTTTCATCGCCCGCGTCAACGCGAACCACGGGCTGACGCTCGACGGCTACGACGCGTTGCATCGCTGGTCGATTGAACATCCCGGTCTCTTCTGGAACGAAATCTGGGATGACAGCACCGTCATCGGCGACAAGGGCAATGTCCTGCTGACCGGCGCCGGCCGGATGCCCGGCGCACGCTTCTTTCCCGAAGCGCTGCTGAACTTCGCCGAAAATCTGCTGCGCGGCGAGTGCGACGCACCGGCCCTTCTTTTCAACAATGAAGGCCGCCTCGTACCGCCCGTCTCCCGCGCCGAACTCCGCGCCGATGTCGCGCGCCTTGCCGCCGTGCTGAAATCATGGGGCGTCGCGCCGGGCGACCGGGTCGCCGCCTTCATGCCCAATTGCCCCGAAGCGATCGTCGCCATGCTCGCCGCCGCCAGCATCGGCGCGGTCTACTCTTCCTGTTCGCCGGATTTCGGCGTGCGCGGCGTCCTCGACCGCTTCGGCCAGATCGCACCGAAAGTGCTGATTGCCTGCGACGGCTACCGCTATGCCGGCAAGGTGCTTCCCGCGCATGACAAGCTCGCTGAAATCATCGCCGGCCTGCCGTCGCTCGAACAAGTGGTTGTCGTGCCCTTCATCGGCGAGGGCAAGAAGCAACTGGCGAAATCGCAAGACTGGCCGGATGTGCTCGCCGCGGCACCCGCCACGCCGCTCTCCTTCGCGCGCCTGCCATTCGCGCATCCGCTCTACATCATGTATTCGAGCGGCACGACCGGCGTTCCGAAATGTATCGTTCATTCGGCGGGCGGTACGCTGCTCCAGCATCTGAAGGAGCATCGCCTGCATTGCGATCTTCGCGCCGGCGAGCGCCTCTTCTACTTCACCACCTGCGGCTGGATGATGTGGAACTGGCTGGTCTCGGGGCTTGCCGCCGGCGCGACGCTGGCGCTTTACGACGGCTCCCCCTTCGCGCCCGATGCGCGCGTTCTGTTCGACTATATCGACGAGGCGAAAATCAACGTCTTCGGCACCTCGGCGAAATTCATCGACGCCATCAAGAAGGAAGGTCTCGTGCCCCGCGCGTCGCACGATCTTTCCTCGATGCGCATGATTCTCTCGACCGGTTCGCCGCTGGTCGCCGAAAGCTTCGATTATGTTTACGCGGATGTGAAAAAGGATGTCGTCCTCTGCTCGATCTCGGGCGGCACCGACATTGTCTCCTGCTTCGTTCTCGGCAGTCCACTGCTCCCCGTCCATCGCGGCGAAATCCAGGCGAAGGGTCTCGGCATGGCGGTCGAGGTCTGGAGCGAGGAGGGGAGACCGGTCGCGGGCGAGAAGGGCGAACTCGTTTGCGTCAAACCTTTTCCGTCGATGCCGGTCGGCTTCTGGAACGATGACGACGGCGCCAAATACCGCGCCGCCTACTTCGAACGCTTTCCGGGCGTCTGGTGTCACGGCGACTTCGCCGAGATCACGGCAAACGGCGGCATCGTCATTCATGGTCGTTCCGACGCGACGCTCAATCCGGGTGGCGTGCGCATAGGCACCGCCGAAATCTATGCCCAGGTCGAGCAACTGCCGGAAGTGCAGGAGGCGCTCGCCATCGGTCAGGATTTCGCCGGCGATGTCCGCGTCGTTCTCTTCGTGGTGATGAAGCCCGGCTATGCGCTCGATGAGCCGATGCGTGCCACGATCCGCGCGAAAATCCGCGACGGCGCCTCGCCGCGCCACGTCCCGGCCAGGATCGTCGCCGTCGCCGACATCCCGCGCACCAAATCGGGCAAGATCACCGAGCTGGCCGTGCGCGACATTGTGCATGGCCGTGCCGTCAAAAATCGCGAAGCGCTGGCAAACCCCGAGGCGCTGGAGCTTTACAAGGACATCGAAGACCTGAAAAGCTGAACGAAAACAGAGGTCGGGAGGAACGTCATGGGAAAAAGCGAAGCGGGAAGGCCGGTTGCGCCCGGCCTGTCGCATGTGCGGGGTGCGGATGCGCCGTCCTTGCGCGAGGAAACCATCGGCCAGGCGCTCAGCACCGCCGCCGCGAAATGGCCGGACCGCGAGGCTCTCGTCTCGGTCCATCAGGACATCCGCTGGACCTATCGCGCGCTGAACGACAAGGCGGAAGCACTTGCCGCCGGCCTGCTGGCGCTCGGTCTCGCGCGCGGCGAACGCGTCGGCATCTGGGCGCCCAACTGTGCCGAATGGACGCTGACGCAATTCGCGACGGCGAAAGCGGGGATCATCCTCGTCAATATCAATCCGGCTTACCGCCTCTCCGAACTCGAATACACGCTCAACAAGGTCGGCGTGAAGGCACTGATTGCGCCCGAGCGCTTCAAGACCTCCGAATATGTCGAGATGGTCGAAACGCTGGCGCCGGAAATCGCGAAATCGACCGGTGAAATTTCATCGGCGAAACTGCCGCATCTGAAACGCGCGATCCAGATCGGCGGCAAGCCCCGCGCCGGCTGGCTGCAATTCGACGATGTGGCGAAGCTCGCAACGGACGCACACCGCGCTTCGGTCGCCGCACTGGCCGGCAAGCTCGACTGCCGCGACGCCATCAACATCCAGTTCACCAGCGGCACCACCGGCCTGCCGAAAGGCGCGACGCTCTCTCATCACAACATTCTCAACAACGGCTTCATGGTCGGCCGCTCGATCGGCCTGAAGGAAGGCGACCGCCTCTGCATCCCGGTGCCGCTCTATCACTGCTTCGGCATGGTGATGGGCAATCTCGGCTGCCTGACCCATGGCGCGACCATGGTCTATCCGGCCGACGCCTTCGATCCGCCGGCTGTCCTGCAGGCGGTCGAGAAGGAGCGCTGCACCGGGCTCTATGGCGTGCCGACCATGTTTATTGCCGAGCTCGGCCACCCCGATTTTGCGAAGTTCGATCTCTCGTCGCTTCGCACCGGCTGCATGGCCGGCTCGCCCTGTCCGGTCGAGGTGATGAAGCAGGTGATCGATCGCATGCACATGAAGGACGTCACCATCGCCTATGGCATGACCGAAACAAGTCCCGTCAGCTTCCAGACCGGCGAGGCGGAC
>JAVJOG010000011.1:0-11153 GCA_040216885.1 Parvibaculum sp. | reverse complement strand
CCCATATTGCCGAGGCCGATGAAAGCGATGGACGTCATGGGAAATTCCTCCGCACCGTTCTTATTTCACGCCGCCCATCTTGCAGACGAGCTTCCATTCCGCCGCCGTCACCGGCTGGACGGAGAGACGCGCATTCTTGACGAGCACCATCTCGGCGAGCTTCGGCTCCGCCTTTACAGCGGCGAGCGTCACCGGCTTCGGAACCGCCTCAGTAGCCGCGACATCGACCAGCGGCCACGCTTCGTCGGAAGGATCGGGATAGGGCGCGCGCGTAACCTTCACGATGCCGACGACATGCTTCTCGCCGCCCGTATGGTAGAAGAAGGCGAGATCGTCCTTATTCATCGCCTTCATATGAACCACCGCGCCGGGATAGCGCACGCCGGTCCACGGCTCGCCCTTGGTGCCGCTCTTTTTCTGCTGGTCCCAGCTCCAGCTGTCGGGTTCGGTTTTCAAAAGCCAGTAGGCCATGTGGGTTCCTCGATTACGTCGCGCTCTTACGGCAGCTCCAACTCTTCCTCGCCTAGCGGCTCAAAGTATTTCGCTACATCAGCCTCGCTCACATCCGAAAGCCCTGCCGGGCTCCAGCGCGGGTTTCTGTCCTTATCAATGATCTGGGCGCGCACGCCCTCGAAGAAGTCATGGTTCTCCATCACGCGGCGAACGATGCGAAACTCCATCTGCATCACATGATCGAAGTCGAGGGAGTGGCCCCGCTTCATTTGCTCGAAGGCGATCTTCATGGAAGTCGGCGACATTTTCGCCAGCGTCGCGAGTGTCTCTCGTGCGAACTGCCCCCCGTCTTTCTCAAGGGCGGCGATCAAATCCTCGATGCGCGCATGGTCTTGAAACAAAGTCCTGATCTGCTGGCGAACCAAATTAAGCGGCGCCTCGCCGGGATCGCCAGCGAAACGGTCGAGCACGGCTTCGATATCGGCGTGACCGCGGCTATTGGGCCGGATATCCATCAGCGCTGCTTCAAGCGCAGCCATCTGCTCCGTCGGAGCATAGTGCGTCGCGACGCCCGACGCCACGCAGTCGGCCGCTTTTGCGCGCGCGCCGGTGAGCGCAAAGTAAAGTCCGAGCCCGTCATGGAGCCGGGGCAGGAAATGGCCGCCGCCCACATCGGGGAAAAGGCCGATGCCCGTTTCCGGCATGGCGAACAGCGTGCGGTCCCCTGCCACGCGGAAATCTCCGTGTACGGAGATACCGACCCCGCCGCCCATGACTATCCCATCGATCAGCGCCACATAGGGTTTCGGGAAATGGTGGATCGCGGCGTTGTTGCGGTATTCCTCGCGGAAAAAGCCGCTCGCATGTTTGGCGTCTTTCTTCGCTTCCGCAGCCAGCCAGCGGATGTCGCCCCCGGCGCAGAACGCCTTGTCGCCGGCGCCTTTGACAAGCACGGCGCCGATCGCCGGGTCCATCTCCCATTTACGCAATTCGCGCCGGAACGCCTCGACCATGCCCCAGGTGAGCGCATTCAACGCTTGCGGCCGGTTGAGCGTGACGACGCCCCAGCCGCCCTTGCGATCAAACAGGATCTCGTCGGTCATGAGCCTTGCCTCTTGCAAACAGATTGACGACGGAAACGGCTATGAGAAGCAAGCCGAAGTAAAGCAGCGCTGTCGGTTCCGGGAGTTCGCCGCGCAAAATCAGGTTCACTGACTTTTCGAAAGCAGAAAATTCGCCCTGACTGCGCGCGGTCTGCTCGATATCGCCCAGCGTCGCCGCCACGCTGGCTATATAGGCGTAAACGATCGCGCCGCAGCCTGCGAGAAACAACAGAATGGACGTCAGGATCTTCACGTCTCGTTTCCTACGCCTGATATTCTTTCAACATATCCCGCGCGACGATGACGCGCATGATCTCGTTGGTTCCTTCGAGAATCTGGTGAACGCGCACATCGCGCAGCATCCGCTCCAGCGGGTAGTCGCGCAAGTAGCCGTAGCCGCCGTGCAGTTGGAGCGCATCGTTGACAAGATTGAAACCGGCGTCGGTGACGAAACGCTTGGCCATCGCGCAGAACTTGGTGGCGTCCGGCGTCTTGTTGTCGAGTTTCCATGCCGCCTGATAAAGAAAAACGCGCGCGGCTTCGAGCTCCGTCGCCATATCGGCGAGCTTGAACTGCAACGCCTGCTGTTCATTAAGGCGTTTGCCGAAAGCGCGGCGCTGGTTGACATAGTCGAGCGCTGTTTTGAGCGCCCCGTTCGACGTGCCCAGGGAACAGGCGGCGATGTTCAGCCGGCCGCCGTCGAGCCCCATCATTGCGAATTTGAAGCCGTCGCCCTCTTCGCCGACACGGTTCGAAACGGGGATGCGGCAGTCCTCGAAAGTGACGATAGCGGTCGGCTGCGAGTTCCAGCCCATCTTGCGCTCGTTGGCGCCGAAAGAAAGGCCCTTGGTTCCCTTCTCGACAACGACCGTCGAAATCCCTTTCGGCCCGTCGCCGCCCGTCCGCACCATGACGATATAAAGATCGGAAACCCCGGCGGCGGAGATGAACGCCTTCGATCCGTTCAAGACGTATTCGTCGCCGTCGCGAACGGCTTTGGTTTTCAGCGCAGCGGCGTCCGAGCCCGACCCCGGCTCCGTGAGGCAATAGCTTGAAAGCAACTCCATCGTCGTGAGGCGCGGACAATATTTCTGGCGCAATTCTTCCGATCCGAACCGGTCGATCATCCACGTGCACATATTATGGATGGAGATATACGCCGCCGTTGAGGTGCATCCTTCGGACAACGCCTCGAAGATCAGAGCTGCATCGAGCCGGCCGAGCCCGGAGCCGCCCACATCCTCGCGCGTGTAGATGCCGGCGAAACCGAGTTCGGCGGTCTTGCGGATGACGTCGACAGGAAAATGCTTTTTCTCGTCCCATTCGGCGGCGTGCGGCGCCAGTTCGTCAGCGGCGAACCGGCGCGCCATTTCCTGAATCGCCTGCTGGTCTTCATTGAGCGCGAAATCCATGGGCGTTACGCCTCCTTCTTCTTTTTATGCGCCTCGAGAGGATTGCCTTCGAACCCCGGCATGTCCGGCATGGGATGGTCGAATTCCTCCGACAGCGGCGTCATCGGGCCGAGCCGGTTGCCGCGATGCTTCAGCCAGCGATAGAAAATATAGCACGCGATAAGCGTGATCGCGATGGCGGGCAGCCAGTACTTCGCCTGCTCGCCCGCCACTTCACCGACCGTATGAAACAGCGCGAACGAGATGGACACATAGGTGAAAGCCGTCAGCATCACCAGCAGCACGAACCGCACATACGGCACCCGGAAGAACCCGCAGGCGAGATAAGTCGGGATGCGCGTGCCCGGCACGAACCGCGCCATGTAGAGCGTCTTTGCTAGTTCAGTGCGGACGAGATCGCCTGCAACGGAAACGCCCGGCTTCTCGGCGAATTTGTGCGCCCATTCGTTGCGGCGGGCGAGCGCGCCGAGCCAGTATTTCCAGACGTCGCTCGCGGTCAGCCCGAGAAAGATCGTGACGAAGATCGGAACGATGGGTCCGAGCCCGAGGATGGAAGCGGTTGACGCCGCGATGACGGCGGCGTCTTCCTGAATGAACGGAAGAAGAAAAATCCCGGCGTAGAGCGCCCATCCGGACATCGACAACAAGGAGTCAGCATCGATACCGAACATCGGGCGGCGCCTTTAATAAGTATCGAGCTGCGGCGCGCCGTCGGCGATGTCGTAATAGTCGCCCTTGTCGGCGACGAAGATGTGCCGTTCGACCTTCACGCCTGTCGGCGGCGAGACGGCGCCGGCGGCGACGGCGATCCTGTGCTTGTGCTCGTCGAGCTTGTCCGCATGCCAGAACAGCGCCGAACCGCATTTCGCGCAAAAACCGCGGCGCGCATAATCCGAGGAGCGGAACCAGGAGAGATGCTCCTCCCCGACCTTGATCTTCATCGCGTCGAAGGGGACGTTGATCGACGCCCAGTAATGTCCGCTCCACGCCCGGCACTGGCCGCAATGGCAGGCGACGACTTCAGGCTTGTCGGCCAGCGCCTCGAAAACAATCGCCCCGCACATGCATTTGCCCGAAAGACGTTTCGCGTCGCTTTTGTCCGTATGCATGACGTTCCTCGATGCCGTTCAACTATCGGCGAGTTTAAGCAGGCCCGGCCGGTTCGTTCCAGCCTTCGCCGTCGTCCGCTCCGGGCGCCTTTGGTCACAGGGCGTTGAACCGGCCAAGCAGCCAGATCATCCAGTTGCGGTAGCCCTCGCCGTCGAAATTCCCGTCGCAGGCGGAAACGACGATGGCGCGCACCTCCTCCTCGCTCTCGTTCTCGGCGAGCAGGCGCACGATCTCGGCTTTTACTTCTTCCCGGCGCGGCGTCCAGTCGGCGATCATTTCCTTGACCGCGCCCTCGATCCCGCCCGCGTCTGCGACAGTGTGACTATTAAGATAGCCGCCGAGCATGCCGAACACGGCGGGATATTTCGCGCGCAGCGCCGCCTGGTCGTTTTCGAGCGCTTTAAGGCGTTCGGCGACCTGCTTCGCCGGCGTCGCGCCTTCGAGCTTCGTTTGTTTCCCCTGTCCGATGGCGCCGCGGCCCCGGAACAGGCCGAAGCCGAACAGGAATTGCGCGGCGACAAGCAGGAAAACGCCGATGGCGATGAGTTCGAGGAGGGCGATCATGGTCAGGCGTCCGGCTGCGCGTGCTGGCAAATCGCCGAAAGCACGCAATCGGCTTCGGTTTCTACAAGCCAGTCTGGATTAATGAAACCTTTGACCTCGACAAAAGTGCAGGCAGGCCGGACATTCCCGAAAAACTCGCCATGCGCGCGGGCCGCTTCGCGCCAGCGCGTCGCGTCCGTAAGCATCACGCGCGTTCGCACGACGTCAGCAAGCGATCCGCCAGCCTCCTTTATGGCTTTAGCCATTATCTCGCAGCAACGGCGCGTTTGTCCGTAAACATCGCCGGGGCTCACGGTTTCGCCTTCATTGGAAATCGGCGCAGTGCCTGCAACGGCGATAATGTTCCATGCCCTCACCGCCCTGCTGAACCCGATCGGTCCTTCGAGCGGCGAGCCGGACGAAACGCGAACGCGCTCGCTCATGCGCCCCGCCCTACTGCATCGTCGGAATGACGAACTCCGAGCCCTGAATATCCTCGGGCCAGCGCTGGGTGATGGTCTTGATCTTGGTCCAGAAGCGCACGCCCTCCGGCCCGTGCTGGTTGGTGTCGCCGAAGCCGGAGCGCTTCCAGCCGCCGAACGTGTGATAGGCGACCGGCACCGGGATCGGCACGTTGACGCCGACCATGCCGACATTGACGCGCCGCGCGAACTCGCGAGCCGCGTCGCCGTTGCGGGTGAAGATCGCGACGCCGTTGCCGTACTGGTGCTGCGAGGGAAGCGCGATCGCCTCGTCGAAATTCTTGGCGCGGGCGATCTGAAGCACAGGGCCGAAGATTTCGTCCGTGTAGGACTTGTGGCCGGGCTTCGCCTTGTCGAGCAGAGTGCCGCCGAGGAAGTAGCCGTTCTCATAGCCTTGCAGCGAGAACTCGCGGCCGTCGACGATAAGCTCCTGTCCTTCCTCAACCGCCATGTCGATGTATTTGCGGACGCGGTCGCGGTGCGGGCCGGTGACCAGCGGGCCGAGATCGGAATCTTCCGATAGCGACGGGCCGATGCGAAGGCTTTCGACCTTCGGCTTCAGCATTTCGATCAGCGTTTCCGCCGTCCCCTCGCCGACAGGCACGGCGACCGGCGTCGCCATGCAGCGCTCGCCCGCCGAGCCGTAAGCCGAGCCGATAAGCTGGTTGACGACATTGTCCATGTCGGCGTCGGGCAGGATCACCATATGGTTCTTGGCGCCGCCGAACGCCTGCACGCGCTTGTTATGTTTCGCGCCATTCTCGTAGATATAGTGCGCGATGTCGGAGGAGCCGACGAAGGAGATGGCTTTCACGCGCGGGTCTTCGATGAGCGCGTCGACCGCTTCCTTGTCGCCGTTGACGACGTTGAGGACGCCTTCGGGCAACCCCGCCTCCATCATCAGCTCCGCGAGCCGCAGCGGCACCGACGGGTCTTTCTCGGACGGCTTGTTGATGAAGGTGTTGCCGCAAGCGATAGCGACGCCGAACATCCACATCGGGATCATCGCCGGGAAGTTGAACGGCGTGATGCCGCCCGTCACGCCCAGCGGCTGGCGCATCGAATACATGTCGATGCCGGGGCCGGCGCTGTCGGTGAACTCGCCTTTCAGCAGTTGCGGCGCGCCGATGCAGTATTCCACGACCTCAAGCCCGCGCTGGACGTCGCCCTTGGCGTCGGGGAAGGTCTTGCCGTGTTCCGAGGACAGCGTCTCGGCCAGCTTGTCCATGTCGCGGTTCAGCAGGCGGACGAAATCCATCATCACCCGTGCGCGGCGCTGCGGATTGGTGGCGCCCCATGCGGGCTGCGCCTTGGCGGCGATCTCGACGGCCTGGTCGAACTCTTCCTTGCTGGCCAGCGGGCAGCGGGCCTGAACCTCGCCGGTGGCCGGGTTGTAGACGTCGGAAAAACGGCCCGACTGGCCGGGCACGCGCGCGCCGTCGATATAATGCGTCAGGTCTTTCATGTCGGTACTCCTCGGATTTGCGCGCAGGTTAGCGTTGCGTTTTTAGCGGGAAAAGAGGCAATGTTTCAAAAAGGCTTTGCAGGAATGCAAAGCAACATACCGGATCAGAGGGCAGGGACATGGTATCGAACTGGGACGATCTGCGGGTATTCCTGGCGGTGGCGCGCACCGAAAGCCTGTCCGCCGCGGGCCGGGCGCTGAAACTCGACCCCGCCACTGTCGGCCGCCGCATCGCCCGGCTGGAGGCCGACACCGGCGCGCCGCTTTTTGCCAAGTCGCCCAGCGGCTATGCGCTGACGGATGCGGGACAGCGCCTGATGGGGCATGTGGGGCGTGCCGAGATGGCGATGCAGGATGCCGACGAGGAAATGGCCGGCCAGGCGGGGGGCCTCTCGGGGCAGATCCGTATCGGGGCGCCGGATGGTTGCGCCAATTTCATCCTGCCGCAGGTCTGTGCGCAGATGGCCAAGGACAATCCCGACCTCGACCTGCAGATCGTGGCGCTGCCGCGGGTCTTCAACCTCAGCCGGCGCGAGGCGGACATGGTCATCGCGGTCAGTCCGCCCTCGGCGGGACGCCTGAGCGTGCAGAAGATCACCGATTACAAGCTGCACCTTGCCGCGGTGCGCTGGTACCTGCGCCAGTCGCCGGATATCACGTCTTTGGCCGACCTCGCGGCGCATCGCATGGTCGGCTACATTCCCGACATGATCTTCGACAAGGAATTGGACTATCTCGGCGAAACTGGGGCGGAGCGGGTCGCGCTGGCCTCGAACTCGGTATCGGTGCAGGCCCATTGCATCCAGCAGGGCGGCGGCATCGGCATCGTGCACGACTTCGCGCTGCCGTTCTTTCGCCGCCTCGACAAGGTCCTGCCGGACGAGATCAGCCTGACGCGCAGCTTCTATCTGGTGCGGCATCAGGACGACCGGCGGCTGGACCGCATGAACCGTTTCGCGACCGCGCTTTGCGATGGCATTCGCGCCGAGGTGGCCCGGCTGGAGGCCGGCGCTTGACAGAAAAACGGTTCTGGGGGACGCTGACAGTCCGATTGAACGCCAAAGAACGAGGGTCCGGATGATCGTCCAGCAGATTTTGAAAGCGAAAGACAGTGACAAGTTGATCACCGTGACGCCCGATACGCAGGTATCCGACGCGGCGGCGATGCTGGCCAAGCACCGCATCGGCGGCCTGATCGTGTCGGCCGATGGCACCTCGCCCGATGGCATCCTGTCGGAGCGGGACATCGTGCGCGGTCTCGCCACGTCGGGCTCGGGCTGTCTGAACGACAAGGTCGCGGACCTGATGACGCCGAAACCCGTCTGCTGCACCAAGCAGGACAGCGCCGACACGGTGCTGGTACGCATGACCGATGGACGGTTTCGCCATATGCCCGTGGTCGATGACGAACAGAAACTGGTGGGCATGGTCACCATCGGGGACGTGGTCAAGGCGCGGCTGCAAGAGTTGTCGATGGAAAAGGCGGCGCTCGAAAGCATGGTGATGGGCCACTGATCCTGACCGGCATGAATTGAGATTTTGCGAAACGCCGGAAGCCCAGGCGCTCATTTGGGTTTCATCGTTCGACAAATACTCATATTGGCGCAGTCGCTTGCATTCCTCCAACGTTTGTAGTTGCTTGCAGGTCGTCACGACACGAAGGAAGACCTCATGCGCATCGGACTTTATCCCGGTACTTTCGATCCGATCACCCTGGGTCATACCGACATCATCGCGCGCGCCGCCACCCTGGTCGACCGGCTGGTCATCGGCGTTGCGATCAACCGCGACAAGGGCCCGCTTTTCACGCTGGAAGAGCGCGTGGCCATGGTCGAGGCCGAATGCATCGGCATCAGCGCCGCCACCGGCACCGAGATCGTGGCACATCCGTTCGAAAACCTGCTGATCGACTGCGCCCGCGACGTGGGGGCCAGCGTGATCATCCGCGGTCTGCGCGCCGTGGCGGATTTCGAATACGAGTTCCAGATGGTCGGGATGAACCGTGCCATGGACGACCGGATCGAGACGGTCTTTCTGATGGCCGATGCCCGCCGCCAGGCCATCGCCAGCAAGCTGGTCAAGGAGATCGCCCGCCACGGCGGCGACGTGACACGCTTTGTGACGCCGGCCGTCAAGGAGGCGCTGGAAGACCGGTTCAAGGCCTGACCGGCGCGGCCTAGCGCCAGAAGGCCAGCCACTCGATCAGGTCGACCGTCTTGCGGGCAAGGAAGAACGACGCGTTCATATCGTTGTAAAGATAGTCCCAGCCAAGCCCCGCGATGATCAGCAGGGCAAGGAAAACCGCGATCTTGTTCGTCATGTGCTTACTATCGCCTGCCCGTTGTCGCACGTCCGCTTGCCTGCCGGGTATGCCGCAAGACACACGAACGGCGCAAGGAAATCACGAGGCCGCGCGCGTCTCTGGCGGCACCAGTGGCATATCGAGCAGGTCGCCCACCAAAAGGCCCAGCAAGGCGCCGCGCCCGGGCACTTCGGCCTTGCGGTAGACCGCGTTCAACTGGGATTTCACGGTGCCTTCGGCGGCACCGCGCAGCTTTGCTGTTTCGGCCACTGAAAAGCCCTTGATCGCGAACATTGCCACGTCCCGTTCCGCCGGTGTGAGGGCCCATTCGTCAAAATGCGCCTCGATGATTTCCGCCATGGCGCCCGCGGCGATTGAAACCTGCGACTCGAGATGCGCCTGCCGCCGCAACAGGGCCATGAGATAGCGTGTCTCGAACACGATGGCCGACACCAGCGCCAGCGCGGCCAGCGCCTCGATCACGATATGCAGGTTGCTCAGCGCCCGCAGATCCCAGGGGGCAAGATCGACCACCACGTCCCACAAGAAGAACGCGGCGCAAAGGCTCTGCACCGCGATCAGCGCGATGAGCGCGCCGGGTTTGTCCTGTCTGCGCGGGTTCATGACTCCAGTTTAACGTCATCGGGCACGGTCTTGCACCCTGTTATCATCGCGCGGGGCAGGTTGACTCCGGTGCGCAGGCTTTCCAGAACAACGGCCGCGACATGGGCCAGCACCGAAAGCTCGGCCCAGAGAACGAACGCCTCGTGCGCCTCTTCGACCCATTCGACGCCCCAGAAGGCATTGGTGGTCATCAGGTATCCGGTCGCGCCGATCGCCAGCATCGACAAAAGCAGATTGGCGATCATCAACGCGCCGAGGGGCGAATGCCCCAGATGCGTCCGCCGGCGGCGCAGGGCCATGTCGGTGATCTGCCGTGTCACTGCGCCGGGGCCGGGAATGAAACTGGCGAACCGGGCATGGCGCGGGCCAATGAATCCCCACAGGATGCGCAGCCCGACCAGCGCCATGACGCCATAGCCGACCCATTCATGCAGCTTTGCGTCGTCGTCGATCAGAAAGGCGTTGGCGATGAACCCGGCGGCCAGCGCCCAGTGAAAGACCCGGATGGCCGGGTCCCAGACCTTGTAGCGTGTCATGGTATCTCTCCCGTCTGGGGCGGGGCCGGCGCGAGGACCGGCCCCTGTCACCGGTCAGTCGTCGCGCTTGGACTTGACGATGTTGAGGTCGGAATCAAGGTAGATCTCGTAGCGTTCGCCGTCTTTCATGGCGTAGGCCTCGTATAGGCCGTCTTCCATTTCGACCTTTCGCACCTCGTAGCCTTCAGCCATCAACTGCGTCTTGATCTGGTCGGCCTTTGCCATGTCCAGCTTGCCGTCGTCGTCCGAGGCAGAGGCGATGCCACCGGCAAAGATGGCGAGGGCGAGTGCGATGATACGTGTCATGTCTGTAGTTCCTTGTTCGTTGGATCAGGGCAGGGGCGTGATGCCGCCTGCCGATCACAGATGCACATTGCGGCGGGCTGACACTATCGACCGAAAGGGGCATTCACCGAGGCCTATAACCAATGTTTATGGCGGAAAGCCGCCGGTAAACGCAAAAACCCCCGCCGCGGTCTGCGACGGGGGCCCTCGAAACGGTGTGGTGTCGGTTTAGCTCAGCCGTGCCATCGCCACGGCCACGTCGGCCATGCGGCACGAAAAGCCCCACTCGTTGTCGTACCACGCCAGCACGCGCACCAGCCGACCGCCGGTCACGCGGGTCTGGTCGGGGGCGAAGATCGAGCTTTCCTCGGTGTGGTTGAAATCGACCGACACCTTGGGCTCGGGATCGTAGCCCAGCACGCCCTTCATCGGACCTGCCGCCGCCTCGGCCATGATCGCGTTCACGTCGTCCGCGGTCACGTCCTTCTTGGCGAGGAAGGTGAGGTCCACCGCTGACACGTTCGGCGTGGGCACGCGAATGGCCGAGCCGTCGAGCTTGCCCTTGAGGTCGGGCAGCACCTCGCCCAATGCCTTGGCGGCGCCGGTGGAGGTTGGGATCATCGACATCGAGGCGGCGCGCGCGCGGTAAAGGTCCTTGTGGCGGCGGTCCAGCGTCGGTTGGTCGCCGGTATAGGCGTGGATCGTGGTCATGATGCCACTCTCGATGCCGATCGCCTCGTGCAGGACCTTGGCCACGGGTGCAAGGCAGTTGGTCGTGCAGGAGCCGTTCGAGATCATGCGTTCGCCGGCCTGCAACTCGCCGTCGTTGACGCCGAAG
>JAVJOG010000008.1:0-439593 GCA_040216885.1 Parvibaculum sp. | reverse complement strand
TTTCGGCGTGAACGCCGCGGGCCTCATCGCCGCCTCGCAGGTGAATGCCTTCCTGCTGCGCCGCCATTCCGGCCGCACCATCCTCAAATTCGCGATGACGCTCCATCTTGCCGCCGCGCTCGCGCTCCTCGCCGTCACGCTGGTCTTGCCTGGCGCATTCTATCCGCTCGCCGCCTGCATCTTCGTCGTCGTCGCCTCCTACGGTTTCGTCGGCGCGAACGCGACCGCCGCTGCCATGTCGCGCGCGGAAGAGAATGCCGGTTCCGCCGCCGCGCTCACCGGCATCTTGCAGTTCGCCCTGGCCGCGACGGTGGGCGGCATCGTCGGCGCGTTCAATGACGGCACGGCGCTTCCCATGGCGATCGTCATCGCCCTGGGCAGCATCATGGGCACGCTTGTCCGCCTCACGGCGCGCGAAAGAGCCGCCGCGCCCGCCTGAAAGCAGCCAGAAAAGCAGCCAGAAAAGCAGAAGGGCCATTCCTTTCGGGAATGACCCTTCGCTCCTATCCGCGTCTGTTCTTGTTTTTGGACGCCGATTGCTGTGTCTGTTATCCGAGCTTCGAAATCGCCTTCGCGACATGCTCCGGCTTTTCGAGCGTCATCAGGTGGCCCGCCTCCGGGATCGAGACGAGCTCCGCGCCCTTGATCGCCTTCTTCCATGCATGCGCATAGGCAGGCACGATCAGCTTGTCGCCGTCGCCCCAGACGAGAACAGTCTTCGCCTTCACGCGGTAGAGCCGTTGCGAGAGCCCGCGGTCCGGCACCGGGAACAGGATCTTGCCCGCCATGCCCATCTGCCGCGCGTTCTGCACCAGAAAGCCCTTCAGCCATTCCGGATCGTCGAGCGCGACGCCCGCCGTCATCAGCGCCGTCCCCGCTTCCACATCGTGGAACAGCACGGCCGGAAGCTCGTAGGGCAGCATCGCGAAGATGTCCGGGATCGGATGATCGTCGAGCCAGAGCCCCGCCGGGCAGATGAGCCCGAGCCGGCTCACATCGTTCGGCGCAATGGCGGCCATCTCGGCGGCGATCATGCCGCCCATCGAATGACCGACAAGGATCGGGTCTTTCAGCCCGAGCGCCGCCACCGCGTCCCAGGTGTGGAGCGTGATGTCGAGCATCTCGCGCAACTCGCCGCATTCCTCCGAGTCGCCATAGCCGGGCAGCAGCGGCGCAAAGACGTGGTATTTCTTCGCCAGTTCCGCGAGGAACGGGTCTTCGGCGGTGATGCCGCCTGCACCGTGCAGGAAGACGAGAGGCTCGCCCTTTCCGCCTTCGAAATAGCGGACGGGAACGTGGTGGGTCTTGACTGTCTTCGCTTCCATCAGTCCTTCCCTCCCACAAGCGCGGCGACTTCCTTTTCCGCGGGCAGGCTGCCGGGCTTCGCCTGTTTGGCGAGCGGCTTGCACCAGAAGCGGTTGTCGTCCTTGTAGTCCGGGAACATGTTGCGCAGATGCGGCATGACCTTGTCGGCGAAAAGCTTCGTCGAGTGCATGCACTTGTCCATCGGCATGTTGCCCACATGCATGAGGCAGAAGATGTTGCCGACATTGAGCCCGGTGATGAGTTCCTCCATGCGCTGGCGAACCGTTTCGGGGCTGCCCGCGATCACATGGCCCTGCTCGATCAGGTCTTTCCATGTGAGCTCCGAATAGCCGCCGATGGGCGGTGCATATTGCGACAGCGCGCCCGTCTGGATCGTCTTGATCGTCCGGTAGCCCGGCGCATCCGCGAAACCGCCATAGACATGCAGGCAGCGATTGTAGAAATAGCTGACATGCTCGGAATAGAGCCGCTCGGCTTCCTCGTCCGTGTCGGCAACGCAGATCGTCTGCGCGAAGCCCGCGCGGTAGGGGCTTTCGTCGGGCGCATTGCGCTGCGCCACACGGTCCCAATAGCCCTGCATCAGCGCCTTCGCCCGGATATAGCCGGAGAAGGAGAGGTAGGAATAGCTGTAGGTATTGTCGATGCAGAAATCATAGGTCTCGACCGAACCGCCGCCCGGAATATGGACGGGCGGCGGGTCCTGGATCGGCCGCGGCCAGATATTGACGTGGCGCAGCTTGTTGTAGCGCCCGTTCCACGCGAAGGGATCGGGGTCCGACCAGGCACGGCGGATCAGATCATGCGCTTCCTGATATTTCTCGCGCGTCAGCGCCGGTATCTGCCCGTAGCAGTAATTCGTGTCCATCGACGTGCCGACCGGGAAGCCGGCGACGAGACGCCCGCCCGAGATGCAGTCGAGCATCGCGAACTCTTCGGCGACGCGCGTCGGCGGATTGTAAAGCGCGATGGAATTGCCGAGCACGACAAGACCGACATCGGAGGTGCGCCGCGCAAGCCCCGCCGCGATGATGTTGGGCGACGGCATGATGCCGTAGCCGTTCTGGTGATGCTCGTTGACGCCGATGCCGTCGAAGCCCAGCGTGCCCGCATATTCGAGCATGTCCATGTAGGAATTGTAGACTTCGTGGCTCTTTGCCGGATCGAACAGGCGCGAGTCGATGTCGACCCAGACCGAGCGGTGCTTCTCCCGGAAATCATCCGGCAGATAGGGCCATGGCATCAGATTGAACCAGGTGAATTTCATTTTGGTCCTCCGGGAAGGGGCTTCTTTTCGGCGCGCCTCTGGAGGCTGCCCGGCCCTCATACTTTTTTAGGGTGTTCACCCTAGGCCGGGAGTCTAGCCATTTCGCCGGTCTCACGCAAACGTTACGTCGCGGCCAGCGTCGAGGCTGTCATGCGCATGCCCGGCGACCTATCGTGACGGCAAAAGAAAAATGCGGAGGGTGAACGTCATGCGTTTCAAAAATCTTGGAAATTCCGGTCTGAAAGTCTCGGCCGTCGGTCTCGGCTGCAACAATTTCGGCATGAAGATCGATCAGGCCGCAACCGACACCGTTGTCGGCAAGGCGCTCGATCTCGGCATCACGCTCTTCGACACGGCCGATGTCTATGGCAACAAGGGCGGCTCGGAGCGGATGCTCGGCCATGCGCTGGGCGCGCGGCGCAAGGACATTGTGCTGGCGACGAAGTTCGGCCTCGCGATGGACGACGGCGAGTACATGAAGGGCGGCTCGCGCCGCTACATCATGCAGGCGGTCGAGGCGAGCCTGAAACGTCTGAACACGGATTATATCGACCTCTACCAGATGCATTTCCCCGATCCCGCGACACCGATCGAGGAAACGATTTCCGCGCTCGACGATCTGGTGCGCGCGGGCAAGGTCCGCTATGTCGGCTGTTCGAATTTCGCCGGCTGGCAGCTTGTCGAAGCGCATTACATTGCGAAGGAAGCGGGGCTTGCACCTTTCGTCAGCGCGCAGAACCATTACAATCTGCTCGACCGCAAGATCGAGATCGAACTGGTGCCGGGGGCGAAGAAATATGGCGCCGGCATCCTTCCCTATTTTCCGCTGGCGAGCGGCATGCTGACCGGCAAGTACCGCCGTGGCGGCAACGGCCCGGAAGACGGCCGCCTGACGGTCGCGGCCGCCATGGGCAAGAACCTGCTGACCGACGCCAATTTCGACATCGTCGAAAAGGTGACGGCGTTTGCCGAGGCGCGCGGCAAGTCGACGCTCGACGCCGCCATCGGCTGGCTCGCCTCGCAACCCCATGTCGCCAGCGTGATCGCCGGCGCGACGAAGCCCGAACAGGTGGAGCAGAACGTTCAGGCCGGCGCATGGGAAATGACGGCGGAAGAACGCGACGAAATGAACAAGATGACGTTCAGGTTCTGAATGCGATTTCCGGTTGCCCGGCGCGCCGGTGAAATGTTCTGTTGAAGGTTCCGCAGACAAACAGGAGGAAACGATGCGCAATACACGCAAGGCTTCCATCTTCGCGGCCGCCGGCGCGGCGTTGATGCTGCTGGCGGCCGCGCCCGCTGAGGCGGCCGACCCGCAGCCGGACAAGGAAATCGCCGCCGCCGCGCAACATGCGGGCTTCGCCGCCGGCGCCGGCGACCTCAACGGTGTCCACACCCACCTCCACCACACCGTCAACTGCCTGGTCGGCCCCGACGGCGAGGGTTTTGCGCCGAAGGAAGTCAATCCCTGCAAGGCGCTCGGCAACGGCGCGATCCCGGACACGAGCGACGAAGAGACGAAAGCCGCGCTCGAAGCGGCGCTCGAAAAGGCGCAATCCGGCATCGCCGCGGAGGATCACGACGCCGCGAAGGCGCTCGCCGGCGAAACGCAAGCGATGCTCGAAGCGCTGAAATAGGCCTTTCGGCAGCGGCGCGCCCCGGCGGCCGATTTCGCTTGGGCGCGCGCTCGCCGTCTCTATACTCGCGGGCCATCGGAACAAAAAACAACGACAAGGCGGCGTCCCCGCGGAAAACGGGAAAGCCGCTTGAGGGGGAAATTGGGCCATGACCGCGCCGCTGTCGCGATCCTCGATCTATGTTCATGGGTCCATCGGTCTGCCGATCGCGATGTTCGGCTATCCGGTGGCGATCTGGCTGCCGCCTTTCTACGCCGGGGAACTTGGCGTGTCGCTGGCCGCCGTCGGCACGATGATCATGCTGGCGCGCCTCACCGACGTCGTCACCGATCCGATGATCGGCTATCTCTCCGACCACACGCATACGCGCATCGGCCGCCGCAAGCCCTTCATGCTGCTCGGCCTGCCGATCCTCGTCGCCGGCGTGCTGTTTCTCTTCATGCCGCATCTTTTCGGTTTCACCGCGGTCGGCAGCGTCTATCTGCTGGCCTGGCTCGGCATCATGTTCATCGGCTCGACGCTGATCTACATCCCCTATTTCGCCTGGGGCGCCGAAATGTCGCCCGACTATCACGAACGCTCGCGCATAACCGCCTCGCGTGAGTTCTACGTGCTGGTGGGGTTGATGCTGGCGGCGCTGATCCCGGCATTGCTGCCATTGTTCATCGAAGGCCCGGCGCGGCCGAAGCCTGTGCTGGAGGCGATAGGCTGGTCGGTCGTGCTGCTGACGCCGCTGCTGGTGCTGCTCGTTTGCTGGCGCGTCCAGGAGCCGGCGCATGTGAAGGTCGCGCGCCGCGTGCCGCTGATCGAGGGCTTGCGCCATGTCGGCCGCAACGGCCCGATGGTGCGCGTGCTCGCCATCGTGCTGATCGTCACCGGCGGCGAGGCTTTCCGCAACGCGCTCTCGCTCTTCTTCATGCGCGACTATATCGGCGTCACCGGCGTCGGCATGCTCTACCTCTATTATTTCGGCGCGGGCCTGCTCGCCATTCCGGGCTGGCTCTGGCTCGGCCGCCGGATGGGCAAGCACAAGGCCTTTGCGGTCTGCATGACGGCGGCGGCCGCGCTTTCGACCATCGCCTTCTTCCTCGTGCCCGGCCAGACGCAGATTTTCACGGTGATATTCGTCGCCAAGGGGCTCTGCTTCGGCGGCCTGCAGTTCCTGCCGCTGGCCATGCTGGCCGACGTCGTCGATGTCGACACCGCCCGCTCCAGGGGAAAACGTGCCGGCACCTTCTTCGCCATATCGGGCATGACCACCAAGCTCGCCACCGCCTTCGGCACCGGCATCTCGCTCAATGTCGTGGCCTTCTTCGGCTTCAATCCGGCGCCCGGCGTCGTCAACGGCGCGGATGAGATGTGGTGGCTCACCTTCGCCTATGCGGTGATCCCGTCGATCTTCTTCCTCGCCGCCTTGTGGCTGACCTGGACCTATCCGCTCACCGCCGAGCGTCAGGCGCGGCTGCGCGGGCTGATCGAGCGCCGCAACACGCGGCTGGCACAGGAAGCCGCGATCAACCGCACGGCGGACTGAACCGGGCCGCTTCCCCAGCGTTTCCGGGCGTTTCCGCTTTCGGTTTCTGAAAGCGGCCCGGCCGCGCTAGAATGCCGCCAACAGAAAATAAAAAGGCATTTGGAGGGAACAATGGGTGAAGTGGATCTGGTCATCCGCGGCGGTACGGTCGTCGACGGCTCGGGCGGTGCACCGCGCGTCGCCGATGTCGCGATCGACAAGGGCGTCATCGTCGAAATCGGCATGGTCGCCGCGAAGGGCCGCGAGGAAATCGACGCGAAGGGCCTGCTGGTCACGCCGGGCTGGGTCGACATCCACACCCATTACGACGGACAGGTGACATGGGACAGCCGCATGACGCCGTCCTCGATCCATGGCGCGACGACGGTGGTGATGGGCAATTGCGGTGTCGGCTTCGCGCCGGTCAGGAAGACCGACCACGACCGTCTGATCCGCCTGATGGAAGGCGTCGAGGACATTCCGGGCGCGGCACTCCATGAAGGCCTCTCATGGAAATGGGAAAGCTTCGCCGACTACATGGCCGCCGTCGAAACGCTGCCGCACGACATCGATCTTGTGATGCAGGTGCCGCACGGCGCCGTGCGCGTTTATGTGATGGGTGAGCGCGGTGCGAAACGCGAACCGGCGACCGACGCCGAGATCGCCGAAATGCGCGACATCGTCCGCGATGCGGTCAAGGCCGGCGCCATCGGCTTCTCGACCTCGCGCACGGTCGCGCATCGCACCAGCGACGGCGATCTGACGCCGACCATCGGCGCCGCCGACAAGGAAATGATTGCGATTGCCGAGGGCCTGAAGGAAGCGGGCGCCGGCGTGTTGCAATGGGTATCGGATTTCCGCGACGTCGATCACGAATTCTCGCTGGTCGAGAAACTTGTCGAGGTCTCGGGCCGCCCCTTGAGCTTCTCGCTGGTGCAGGCCGACGTGATGCCCCATCAGTGGCGCGAATTGCTGTCGCGCCTCGACGGCGCGGCGGGCCGTGGCCTGCCGATCAAGGCGCAGGTGCAGGGCCGTCCGGTCGGGCTGATGCTGGGGCTTCAGGGCTCGGTGCATCCCTTCCTGACCCGGCCGCGCTATCGCAAGATCGCCGACAAGCCGCTTGAGGAGCGCGTCGCGATCATGCGCGATCCGGCCTTCCGCGAACAGCTGCTGGCCGAAGGCCTCGAGCCCGGCCACCCGTTCCTCAACTCGCTGGCCGGCGCCTATCACAAGATGTTCGAGCTCGGCGATCCGCCGAATTACGAACCCGCGCCCGAAGACAGCATCGGCGCACGCGCGAAACGCACCGGCGAAAACCCGGACGCCATCGTCTACGACATTCTGACGGCGAATGGCGGCCGCAACGTCCTCTTTTTCCCGTTGCACAACTACTATGAATTCAGCCTCGACAATGCGCTGACCATGATCCGCAATCCGAACACGCTGTTCGGTCTGTCGGACGGCGGCGCCCATGTCGGCGTCATCTGCGATGTCAGTGTGCCGACCTACATGCTGACCCATTGGTGCCGCGACCGCTCGCGCGGCGAGCGGCTCGACCTGCCTTTCGTGGTCCGCAGCCAGACCCGCGACACGGCGGAAGCCATCGGCCTGCTCGATCGCGGGCTGATCGCGCCCGGCATGAAGGCCGACGTTAACGTGATCGATTTCGAGCGCCTGCGCCTGAAGCCGCCAAGCATGGTCTACGACCTGCCGTCCGGCGCCCGCCGGCTGATGCAGGAAGCCGAAGGCTATGTCGCCACCATCGTCAGCGGCGAAGTGATCTACCGCGACGGCAAGGCAACCGGCGCGCTGCCGGGCAAGCTGGTGCGCGGTCACCAGCCGGCGCCGGCCCGCGCCGCCGCCGAATAGGGGAGGAACACATGGCTGTTCGGGTTCTGGAGCCTGCTTGCGAATGGCGCGCCGGCGATATTGCCGATGCGGGCCGATGGACGTTGCGCCTGTCGCCGAGCGACGTCGCCGAACTCGAGGCGGCGCTGGCGCATGCGAAGTCGCGCGCCGACGACCTGCTCGACGTGACGAAAGACGATTTCCCGCTGCCGACGCTTGGCGCCCGTCTCGCTGAAGTCGAAACCGACCTGATCGACGGCCGCGGCTTCGCGCTCATTCGCGGGCTTCCGGTCGAGCGCTATTCCGACGACGACGCCTCGCTGGTCTACTGGGGTATCGGCATGCATCTCGGCGAGCCCTGGCCGCAGAACAGGCACGGGCATCTGCTCGGCGACGTGACGGATCAGGGCAAGTCGGGTGCCGATCCGACCTCGCGCGGCAACGAAATCGGCGGTGTCGCCTTCCCTTATCATTCGGACGGCTCCGACCTCGTCGGCCTGATGTGTTTGCGCAAGGCGAAATCGGGCGGCATCTCGACGGTGGCGAACGCGCTGGCGATCCACAACGAGCTGGTGCGCACGCGGCCCGACCTCGCCGAAATTCTTTATGAGCCACAGCCCTACGATTATCGCGGCGAGGAGCAGAAAGGCGGCCAGGCGTTCTATTCGATGCCGGTCTTCACCGAACATGGAGGCCGCCTCTTCGTACGTTACATCCGGCCCTACATCGAATCGAGCCAGCGCCACGCCGACGCGCCGCGCCTGACGGCCAGGGCGCGCGAAGCCTTCGATCTCGTCGATGCGATGTGCGCCGACCGCGACTTCAACGTCTATATGGATCTCGAGCCCGGCGATATGCAGTTCGTCAACAACTACCATGTGCTGCATGCGCGTACGGCGTATGAGGACTGGCCGGAGCGCAACCGCAAGCGGCATCTGAAGCGGCTTTGGCTCGAAACCGCGCACCTGACCGACCGTCCTGAAAAGTTTCGGAACTTTTCGGGTCACTGGGCGCAAAAGCGGACCAAGAGCGAGTTGAAGCTCGACGCTTGAACTAGCGGACCGGAACGAGATCGCCCGCCGGAGCCGGTACGGGAACAGGTATCTGGCGCGCCAGGACCGGCGCTTCCGCTTCGAAGAACGCAGCCGTCCGTTCGGCGATGCGTTCCCAGCCGGGTTCAGCCGGCAGCCAGTGCGCATGGCCCGGCAGCGTTTCGAGCATCGCGCGGCCTGCATACCCCTCGACCACCCGCTTCGTCATGTGAGCCGGCGTCAGACGATCGTCAACGCCGGTCAACATCAGCAGCGGACAGGAGACGTCGGCCGGGTTGACCGTGGTCGCCCGGCGCCGGTCGAAGAACCAGTAGGCGATCTCGAAAAAGGCGCGGCCCGATTCCGGCACCAGCGTCCCGTAGACCGCGTCGCGCTCGGCGGGAGGCAAGCCGTTCAGCACGCCATAGCTCATCGTATCGAGCGATGGCAGTTGCGGGCGTTCCCAGAAGCGGCTCGACAGGGTCTGCTTGCGGAAAATCCAGAGCGGGCCGGGATCGAACGACATGTAGCCCGCGCAATGAGCCGAGGCGAGGCAGACCGCCGCATGCACCAGATCGCGCGCGGCCAGTATCTGGGCGAGAAGGCCGCCCATCGAATGACCGATAATGACGGGCTTGTGGCCCAGATTGCGGATTTCGGCGGCGAGATCGTCCGCATAGTCGGCGATGCTGGTGACGCCGAGCT
Organism: Parvibaculum sp.; assembly: GCA_040216885.1. Lineage (GTDB taxonomy): Bacteria > Pseudomonadota > Alphaproteobacteria > Parvibaculales > Parvibaculaceae > Parvibaculum. The sequence continues at coordinate 430,269 of JAVJOG010000008.1, read as the reverse complement.
CGGGATGCGGGTCGGCGCCCGGTTCGGCGCGGTGCCGCAGAGCGGGCACGACAACGCGGTAGCCGCGCGCCTCGAAAAAGGTGCGAAAATTGTCCCACACATGCGGGCGGCTCCACATGCCGTGAACGAGCATCACGGTACGTCCCTCGCTGCCCGACCGAAGATCACTTCCGAAATCGCCGTACATGTATAAACCGTCCCCGCCTCGCCCGCGGCAGCCGGGCGCGCCCCCCGCCTGTCGCACCGTCTGCTTCGCATTAAGGCCGAAAGGTCTTACAAAATTACCAATATCCGGCCATCAGGCCGTCAGATGACGGGCCTTGATCGGGCCGGGCAGCCGCGCCACTCTCGGTCTTTCGGCGACGGCTGGCGCGGGGCGCAGAAGGCCGATATCGCCGATACTCAGGAAAGAGGCACGGGACCATGGCTGAAAAAGTTAAGAAGCGCGGCACGGCGGGCGGCCGTAAATCGGCGGCGCGGCCGGCCGGAAAGGCAACAGCCCGGAAGGCAGTTGCAAGGAAAGCCCCGGCTCGAAAGAAGCCTGCCCCGAAAAAGAAGAAGGCATCGGGGCTGACACCCGAAAAGGAGGCCTTGCGCAAGCAACTCGAAAAGCAGATCGCCACGCTATCGCGCGAGGTCGACAAGGCCGAGAAGGAAGCGAAGAAGGCGCTCAAGGCAACCGAGAAGCGCTACAGCGGCGTGCTGAAGCAGTTGAAGGCGGATCGCAGCCGCCTCGCCAAGCGCGCGGCCGAACTGGCGCGCCAGGGCGAGGGTGCCTTCGACGAAATCAGGACCGGCGTCGAAGGGGCCTACAAGGAACTTTCGGAAGCGGTGGTGCGGGCCTACGGCCACTTCAAGTAGGGCGTTCGAGCGGCATCGCCCGGGCATCGGAAAAGGGCATCGGAAAAGGGCGGGCACCATATCCCGCCCTTTTTCATGGGCCCGCCGTCTTGCGCCGGGGCATCGGCTGGGGCCTACTTCCGGCATCGAAATTGCCAATATCAATACGACAGGGAGCCCTGCATGAACCGCGTGCTTGCCCATACGGGCGCGAAATATCCGATCGTCCAGGCGCCGATGGGCTGGATTGCCCGTTCGCAGCTTGCCTCCGCCGTCTGCAAGGCGGGCGGCCTCGGCATCATCGAGACCTCGTCCGGCGAGACCGAAGCCTGCAAGGCTGAAATCCTGAAGATGCGCGAATTGACCGATGCCCCCTTTGGCGTCAACCTGCCGATCCGCTTCCTGAAGGACGACGCGATGCTGCGTTTCGTCTGCGATGCGGGCGTCAAGTTCGTCACGACATCGGCCGGCAGCCCGGCAAAGTTCATCGCGCCGCTGCATGATGCAGGCATCACCGTCTATCACGCCGTCCCCACCGTCGATGCCGCGATGAAATGCGTCGACGCCGGCATCGACGGTCTCGTCGTCGAGGGAACCGAAGGCGGCGGCTTCAAGAACCCGGAGGAAGTCGGCACGCTGGTGCTCCTGCAGGCGATCCGCGCGAAGTCCGACATTCCGATGATCGCCGCCGGCGGCATTTGCGACGGCAAGGGCATGGCGGCCGCCTTCGCGCTCGGCGCCGAAGGCGTGCAGATGGGAACGCGTTTCGTCAGTTGCGCCGAAAGCCCGGTCCACATCAACTACAAGCAGGCGATCGTCGACGCGAAAGAGACCGGCACCTATGTGCTGAACAAGAAGTCGACGCCCTGCATCCGCGCCCTGAAAACGGAGCGCACCGCCGCGATCCACGAGGAAGGTCTGATGCCGCCCGACACTTTCGCGCGTATCCTCGATCTCTATTTCGGCGGCGACATGGAAGCGGCCGTCGGCCTTGCCGGCGAAACGGCCGGGCTGATCACCGCGATCAAATCGGCCAGGGACATCATCGAGGAAACCGTCGCCGAGTTTTTCGCCATCACCGCGCGCATGGGCGCGCTCGGCACGGCGAAAAACTTCGGCTGACGCTTCTAGTGCAAAAGCCGCGGCATCGCCTCGGGAAAGGCGACGCCCGGCTGCGCGGAATTGCCGAGCGTCAGCCCCGCCGCCGTTAGCGCCAGCGCCAGCCGCTGCGCCGGCGCCCAGACAGGCGAGGTGCCGCAAGACGCCGCGCGCCAGCTCCGGTCGAAGAGCCCTTGCGCGGCCTGGCCATGGCGTTGCAGCCCGGCGATGAAATCCAGCACGCGCGCTTCGTCGCTTGTCAGCACGCGCCAGTGCGGGCACGGGATCGACAGCGGCCGCTGCACCGTGCGCGTCAGCGCTGCCGCGAGCTCTGCCACCATCGCCGCGCCGCCCGGCAACTCCAGCGCATCGAAAGCGCGCTGCACCAGCAGCGAGCGGCCGGTGCCGTTTTCGGCAAGCCGCCATTGCACACGCAGACACCAGACGACGAACTGCTCGGCGAAGCCGAGTTCGCCGAGCGGCTGATCGGGCTCGTAGATCGAGAAGGAGCGGGCGGGGGCGGCGGCTTCGGCAGGTTTCATGGGCGGGTCCTCGCGCGTTCGCGATGCTGTTGCGGAAATCGAGAACGATGCAAATGAGAATGATTCGTAAATAAAAATGAGCCGATACGGGCGCGACACGCGCGCGCGACGACTTATGGAAACCACAGAATTTCCGCGGAAAGCCTTGGTTTTCATTGACATGCTGCATCGCGGCCTCTACACACGCCTCGAACGCAATCGCACGTGCCACTGGCCGAACCGGTTATGTAACGGCGTACGCGTCTCTTTGGACAATTTCGGCGGCATGCCTCACCCGAGGCATCGTTCAGGTACCTCCGCCGGGTTTCGAGGGAGATTGCATATGTCCGGTTCTAGTCCGAGGGGCTGACGCCCCGGATCAAGCCGAGCCGCACACCGCGAAGCGCCTTTCAAGGCAATGAACGGATGTGCATGCCGGGCGAGATTTCGCCCCGCAATCGGCAGCCATTTCGAGCGCGTGAGCCTTCGGGCTTCCGCATATTCAGTTCACAGACAAATCAGTGGTCCCGGAGCGGCGCGCATGTCCGCCTCCGGCGCCGGTCCATCTACTGGTTGGGGAGAGGCACGATGTCCGAAACCAATGCCCTCTTCCAATTGGGGATCGACTTGAACGAAGTTTCAAGCAACACCCAGGCGGAAGTACTCGAGTTCCCGATTGCGCAGTCAAAAGACGTGAAGGCCTCGCCTCACACGTCGAGCGACGAACGCACCGACTTCTTCATCGAGCGCGACGGCAAGCGTTTTGCCGGCACGCATCTGATCATCGACCTGATCGGCGCAAGCCGGCTCGACGACCTCGCCCATATCGAGGCGACGCTCCGGCGTTGCGTCGAGGTGTCGAAGGCGACCCTGCTGCACATCCACCTCCACCACTTCACGCCCAATGGCGGCGTGTCGGGCGTGGCGGTGCTGTCGGAAAGCCACATCTCGATCCATAGCTGGCCCGAGGCCGACTATGCGGCGCTCGACGTCTTCATGTGCGGCGAGGCCGAACCGCACAACGCGATCGAAGTGCTGCGCGAAGCCTTCGCGCCCTCGGACATCCGCGTCGGCGAACATCTGCGCGGCGAGGATATGGTCTGATGAGCGGCACCGGGAAAGAGCGTTGGGTGACCGAAACCCTTTACGAGGCGGACGGCTTCACCTGCGCCTTTCGCGCCGACAAGATGCTCTACGAGGAAAACACCGCCGAACAGCATCTGGTGATTTTCGAGAACCGGCTGTTCGGCCGCATGATGGCGCTGGACGGCATCACGCAGGTCACCGAGCGCGACGAGTTCATCTATCACGAGATGATGACCCATGTGCCGATCCTGGCGCATGGCAAGGTGCGTCGCACGCTGATTATCGGCGGCGGCGACGGCGGCATCCTGCGCGAGGTTGCCCGCCACAAGGCCGTCGAAAAAATCACCATGGTCGAGATCGACCCGGCGGTCACCGAATTCGCGAAAAGGCATATGCCGCAGGTCTCGGCCGGCGCCTTCGACGATCCGCGCCTCGACCTCGTCTTTGCCGATGGCGCGAAATTCGTCGAGGAGGCGGGCGAGAGCTACGACGTCATCATCGTCGATTCGACCGACCCCATCGGCCCCGGCGAAGTGCTGTTTCGCGAGGAGTTCTACCGCGCGGCGAAGGCGCGGCTTGCGCCGGGCGGCGTCATCGTCACGCAGAACGGCGTGCCTTTTATGCAGGGCGCGGAGCTCGCGAGCACCGTCGGAAAGTTCCGGCGTCTCTTCCGTGTTGCCACCTGCTACATGGCCACGATCCCGACCTATGTCGGCGGACCGATGGCGATGGGCTGGGGCACCGACGACGAGAGCCTGATCGCCGTCGCGCCCGAGGTTCTGGCGAAGCGCTTCGCCGAGGTCGATTTCCCGGCACGTTATTACACGCCGGACGTGCACAAGGCGGCCTTCGCGCTGCCGCGCTATGTGCTCGATCTGGTCGAGAACGCCTGATCCCGATTCATCTTTTGGCAAGGACTTGCGGCGAGCATGGACCATGCGGCGGCGATGCTGGCGCGTGGCTTATGTGTGATTTTCGTTTGCGCGAATCGGCAAGCCATGATTCGATTCAACTCAATTCCCGCCGTCTGTCCGGGTGGTGTCCCGGGCGGCCCAGAAAGGGAGTACGGGCAGGATGACCCAGGTTTGGGACGGAAACGATCTGACCGGCCATGAACGGTCGCAGGCAAGGCCGGTTGCGCCGCATAGGGACGATGCCGAAGCTCCGCATACATCCGATTTCGTGATCGTCGGCGTCGGTCTTGTCGCGTCGGTTTCGATTTCGGCGCTCGGCCTCTGGAAGCTGGTCGAGCTGGTCGCCGTCTAGGCCGCGCCTAGACGAGCTTCGTCTCCGCAACGACGACGCCGTCGGCATCGGCGTAAAGCCAATAGCCGGGCCGGATCGTCAGCCCCGCGAAACCCACCTCCACGTCTCTTTCGCCCGTTCCCTCGCGCGCGCTGCGCTTCGGATGCGCGGCCAGCGCCTTGACGCCGATGGCGCATACCGCGAGCTCCATCGTGTCGCGCACGCAGCCGTGAACGACGACACCGGCCCAGCCGTTTTCCTCCGCGAGCTTGCCGAGATTGCCGCCGAACAGCGCGCATTCCATCGACCCGCCATTGTCGACGACGAGCACCCGGCCCTCCCCCTTGCCCTCGACGGCGGCGCGCACCAGCGCATTGTCGTTGCGTACACGGAGCGTCGTCACCGGCCCCGAAAAGGCGATCCGCCCGCCAAAGTCGCGGAACACCGCCGCCGCATGGCGCACAAGGGCGGGATGCGCGTCGGAGAGATCTGTGGTGGCGGGTGAATTTTCTGGTGTCATGAGCGGCGGTTCCCTTGCGGCAATGTCGGCGCCTCTTATAGCGGGCACGGGCCGCGGAACGCCACGGCTTTGTCGCCCTTCCTTCGGGCGGTTCCGTGAGCGCCGAAAACCCGCTAGGCTTGTGCCACAAGCATCATGGAGGCGCCGGAGGCGGGGGTTTGGGAGAGCCGCCGCCGAACCGGCAGGGAGGGAAACATGGCCTTGGCTCAAGCGAAAGCAGCCGCCGGCCCCAGCGTCGCCATTCTCGGCGCGGGCGTCGCGGGCATCTGCACGGCGATCAAACTGAAACAGGCGGGCATCGCCGATTTCACGATCTACGAAAAGGCATCCGGGATCGGCGGCACCTGGCGCGAGAACACCTATCCGGGTTGTTCCTGCGACGTGCCGCTGCACATGTATCAATACTCCTTCGACATGCGGCCGACCTGGACGAAGAAATATGTCTTCGCCGCCGACATCAAGGACTACCTCGAATCCGTCGTCGACAAATACGGGCTGCGCGGTCACATCCGCTTCAATACCGAAATCGACGACGCTCGTTTCGACGAAGCGAGCGGCGCATGGACATTGAAATCCGGCGACCGCAGCTTCACCGCCCATGTCGTGGCAGCGGGCACCGGCCAGTTGCACCGGCCGGTCTGGCCCGACATCAAGGGCCGCGAGAATTTTCAGGGCGATAGCTGGCACTCGGCGCAGTGGAACCACGATGTCGACCTCAAGGGCAAGCGCATCGCCGTCATCGGCAATGGCGCATCCGCCATCCAGTTCGTGCCCGAGATCGCGAAGGAAGCCGGCAGCGTCACGATTTTCCAGCGTTCGGCAAGCTGGGTGCTGCCGCGCCCGCAACGCGAATTTTACGGCTGGGAAAAGGCGCTCTACCGCGCGCTGCCCTGGACGATGAATATCCAGCGCTGGAAGACCTACTGGTTCGGCGAGCTGCTGTTCCGTTCGTTCCATACCTCGGGCGACAAGCTGAAGCAGATGGGCATCGACGAGATGAACCTCTACGTCTCCGATCCCGAAAAGAAGCGGAAACTGACACCGGATTACGAGCCCGGCTGCAAGCGCGTGCTCTTCGCCAACGACTGGTGGCCGACCATGGGCATGGATCATGTCGACGTGGTGACGGAAGGCGTTGATGAAATCAACGCGAGCGGTATCCGCACGAAGGACGGCAAGCAGCGCGACTTCGACGTGCTGATCTACGGCACCGGCTTCGACACGACGCATTTCCTCGGGCCGATGTCGATGAAGGGTCTGGCCGGACGCGACCTGAAGGACGCCTGGAAGACGGGTGCCGAGGCGCATCACGGCATGACGGTGGCGGGCTTCCCGAATTTTTTCATGCTCTACGGGCCGAACACCAATCTCGGTCACAACTCGATCATCTTCATGATCGAATGCCAGGCGAACTACATTACGCAATGCGTGAAGAAACTTCGCAACGACGACCTGCTCTATCTCGACGTGAAGCCGGAGGTACAGCGCGCCTCGAACGAGGGCGTGCAGGCCGACAATGCGAAATCGGTTTTCGCAAGCGGATGCACGAGCTGGTACAAGACGGCGTCGGGCAAGGTGACCAACAACTGGGCCAACTACACCTTCAAATACTGGTGGCGGGTGCGCCGCCCGAATTTCGCCGAGTTCAATATCCGTACACGGACGACAAGCGCGCAAGGCGCCGCCGACGGCATCGGAACGGCAGTGGCGGCCGCGGAATAGGGGCGGGAGAAGCGGCCCGGCGTCAGGCGTCTCCCATCGCGGCGCGCATCGCGGCCGCGGTGAAGGCGTCGCCGGGGAAGAAGGATTCGATCACCAGTTCCGAAAACGAAATGTCGACCGCCGTGCCGAAAACAGTGGTGGCGGTGAAGAAGGTCAGCGTGCCGCCTTCCGCGCGGATTTTCAGCGGCGCGATCAGCCCGCCATAATCGTCCGCGCCGTCTTCATTCGTGCCGCCCGGCATCGCCTTCAATTCCTCGAGCAGCGCCGCGAGGCCCGCATCGGCGGTCTGCGCGACCTGGCGTTCGAGCCGCATGAAGATATGCGAACGCCAGCCGGCGAGATTTTCGATGCGGGGAGCGAGCCCGCGCGGATCGAGGCTCAACCGCAACACATTGACCGGTGCGGCGAGCAGGGCGGGATCGACGTCCTGCAGGAAGAGCCCGGCGGCGTCATTGGCTGCGACGAGGTTCCAGTGCCGGTCGACGGCAAGCGCCGGATAGGGCTCGCTGCCTTTCAGTACCATATCGACCGCGCGCCGCGCCGCCGCCGCATCGGGGCTGTCGAGCCCGGCTTCGGAATAGACCGGCGCGAAGCCGGCGGCGAGCAGCAATTCGTTGCGCTCGCGGAAGGGTACGTCGAGCAGTTCGGCCAGATGCAGCAGCATGTCGCGGCTCGGCCGCGAACGGCCGGTTTCGAGAAAGCTCAGATGCCGCGCCGAGATGTCGGCGTCGCAGGCAAAGGCGAGCTGGCTGAGGCGGCGGCGCTGCCGCCATTCGCGCAGGCGCTCGCCGACGGGTGGGGTGTGCATGTTCATGGGGAGAGACTAGGCGGCTCCGCGCCGACGGACAATTACCTCCCGCGTAATCGACTTCGCGCCGTTCCGGGCTCATTTGTGACGGGCACACGGAGAAACGAAGCCGAAACCGCAGCAAAGGAGATTTCCAATGGCCCTCGCAATCGTCAATTCCATTTCCGCCCGTCACGCCGTACTGGCGGACGCCGCCGCCAGCGGCGCCATGGCCGCGTTCTTCATCGCCGGTTCGGGGCTGGTCGCCCAGCTGACGGGGCTGCCTGCCGGCTTCCTCTTCTGGGTCGGCATTGCCTTCCTGCCCTGGACGGCGGCTCTCGTGCTGATCGGCCGGGCCGAGCCGCCCGCCGCCGGCGCCGTCGAGGCGGTAATCGCCGGCAACGCACTCTGGGTGGTTGCATCCGTCGCGGTGCTCGCACTCGGGGTCTTCGACCTCAACGCGCTGGGCGTCGCTTTCGTGGTGGCGCAGGCGGTGGCCGTCGCGGTTCTCGCCGAATTGCAATTTCTCGGTGTACGGCGGGCCCTCTGACCGCAAACCATTCAATATAAAAAGCCGCCGGGTTGCCCCGGCGGCTTTGATCGTCTGGTCAGTCGAAGACGCCGTTTAGTGCGCGCTGGCCTTCTTGAACTGGTCGGCTTCGGTCGAGTCGCCGAGCGCCGTTGTGGAGCTTTCGCCGCCGGCCGCCGCAATCGACACGAGGTCGAAATAGCCGGTGCCGACTTCGCGCTGGTGACGCGTCGCCGTGTAGCCCTTGGCTTCCGAGGCGAATTCGGCCTGCTGCAGTTCCGAATAGGCCGCCATGCCGCGGTCGCGATAGCCCGACGCCAGTTCGAACATGCCGTGGTTGAGCTGGTGGAAGCCCGCCAGCGTCACGAACTGGTACTTGTAGCCCATCGCGGCGATTTCCTTCTGGAACTTCGAAATCGTCGCCTTGTCGAGATTTGCTTCCCAGTTGAAGGACGGCGAGCAGTTGTAGGCCAGAAGCTGATCCGGATATTCCTTCTTGATCGCTTCGGCGAAACGCTTGGCGTCGTCGAGGTTCGGCTTCGAGGTTTCCCACCACAACAGGTCGGCATAAGGCGCGAAGGAGAGGCCGCGCTTGATGCAATGATCGACGCCCGTGCCCGGCTTCAAGCGATAGAAGCCTTCGATGGTGCGGCCCTTGTCGAAATCGATGAACGCGTGATCGCGCTCGTCGATGTCCGACGTGATCAGGTTCGCGCTTTCGGCGTCGGTGCGCGCCATGATGAGCGTCGGCGTGCCCATGACGTCGGCGCCGAGGCGCGCCGCGTTGAGATTGCGCTCATGCGCACGGCTCGGGATCAGAACCTTGCCGCCGAGATGGCCGCACTTCTTTTCCGATGCCAGCTGGTCTTCGTAGTGAACGCCCGAGGCGCCGGCTTCGATGTAAGCCTTCATGATTTCGAAGCAGTTGAGCGGGCCGCCGAAACCGGCTTCGGCGTCGGCGACGATCGGCAGGAACCAGTCGCGCTTGGCGCCGCCTTCCGAATGCTCGATCTCGTCGGCGCGCTTCAGGGCGCGGTTGATCTTCTTGGCAAGCTCGGGTCCGGCGTTCGCCGGGTAGAGCGACTGGTCGGGATACATCGCGCCGGCCGTGTTGGCGTCGGCGGCGACCTGCCAGCCCGAAAGGTAGATGGCCTTGAGGCCCGCACGGGCCATCTGCATGGCCTGGTTGCCCGAAAGCGCACCCAGCGAATGCACATAATCGGTCGTGTGCAGCAATTCCCAGAGCTTGTTGGCACCGCGTGTCGCCAGCGTGTGCTCGATGGGGAAGGAGCCGCGCAGCTTCTCGACGTCTTCGACCGAGTAGTTGCGCTTCACATTGTCGAAGCGGCCCTTGGGCGCTCCGGGAACGAGATCGTAGAAGGTCTTCTTGCTCATTGGACTGTCCTCAGACGGGGTCAGGATGGGGTTCAGGTTCAGACTTGTTTCGATTCAGGGATGGGTTTCGTTCTCGAGAATGAGGCGATAGGCCGGCAGGGTCAGGAATTCCTCGCAATCCTGCGCCTTGGTCATGTCGGCAAAGAGGCGGATCGCCGCCTCGAAGTGACCGTCGTTCCAGCGCGCCTCGCCCAGCGTTTCGCGAAGCGTCTTCATTTCATCGGCGAGAATGTCGTCGAAGAGTTCGGGCGTGACCTTGCGGCCATCCGAAAGTGCCGCGCCGTGATAGATCCACTGCCAGATCTGCGTGCGGCTGATCTCGGCGGTGGCAGCGTCTTCCATCAGGTTGTAGAGCGGCACGGCGCCGCGGCCGCCGATCCAGGCTTCGATATATTGCACGCCGACGCGGCAGCATTCGCGCAGCCCGTGTTCGGTGCGCTCGCCCTTATGCGGCGCGAGCAGTTCCTTCTGGCCGACATTGACGTCCTGGCGCTGGCGGGCGAGCTGGTTCGGCCCTTCGAGCTTGCCGAAAATCTCCATCGCCACGGCGACGAGATCGGGATGCGCGACCCAGGTGCCGTCGTGACCGTTGGTGGCCTCACGTTCCTTGTCGGCGCGGACTTTATTGAAAGCGGCATTGTTGGCCGCTTCATCGCCCTTGACCGGGATCTGCGCCGCCATGCCGCCCATCGCGAAGGCGCCGCGCTCGTGGCAGGTCTTGACCAGCAGCAGCGAATAGGCGTTGAGGAAAGCGTCGCCCATCACCACCTGCGCGCGGTCGGGCAGGATGAAGTTGGGGTTTTTGCCGAGCCGCTTGATGTAGCTGAAAATGTAGTCCCAGCGGCCGCAATTGAGGCCGACAATGTGGTCTTTCAGCTCAAAAAGAATTTCGTGCATCTCGAAGGCGGCGGGCAGCGTCTCGATCAGCACCGTGACCTTGATGGTTCCGTTCTTGATGCCGAGCGCCTTCTGCGCGTGAACGAAGACGTCGTTCCAGAGGCGGGCTTCCTTGTGGCTCTCCATCTTCGGCAGATAGAAATAGGGGCCGGAACCGGAAGCGATCTGCTTCTTCGCGTTGTGGAAGAAATAGAGCGCGAAATCGAACAACCCGCCCGACATCGGCTTGCCGTCGATCTCGACATGGGCTTCTTCCAGATGCCAGCCGCGCGGCCGGACGATCAGCGTCGCGGGCTTTTCGATCACGTCGTAGCGCTTGCCGTTGGTCTCGTCGGTGAAGCCGATCTGTTTGTCCCAATAGGCCATCATATTGAGCTGGCCGCCGATCATGTTGTCCCAGGTCGGCGCCGCGGCGTCCTCGAAGTCGGTCATGTAGGACTGCGCGCCGGAATTGAGCGCGTTGATGACCATCTTGCGGTTGTCGACCGGACCGGTGATCTCGGTGCGGCGGTCGAGCAGATCCTTGGGGATCGGTGCGACCTTCCAGTCGCCCTCGCGGATCGCCTTCGTCTCGGGCAGGAAGTCCGGCAGCTCGCCGGCGTCGAACTTCTTCTGCCGCTCGGCGCGGGCCGCCAGCAGCTCCAGCCGGCGCGCGCCGAACTTGCGTTCGATCTCGGCGGCGAAGGCCAGCGCGTCCGCCGTCAGCACGCGCTCATAGCCCGGCTTCATCGCGCCCTTGACGGCAATGCCGTCGGCAATCTTCGTGGCTGCGCTGGTGCTCATGCTCGCTCGCCTCCCTTGGCCGGTGTTGGGGCCGGTCTTGACGGTGTTCCGATGCGCGCGGTCATACAATCTCGACAGCTTCTTGTCCAATTTTTCCTAAGTGATTGAAATTATTGAAGTAAAGAACTTCACAAGATTCTCGTGCGATTCTGTTGATTATGTAAATATTGTAAATTAAGGTGCGGAAAACTGGCTCTGAAAGCGGGAGATTCAGGACATGGCGTCGGACAAAAAAGTCTTTGCCGGCCCGCGCATTAGGCGGCTCCGGCGCGAGCGCGGACTGACTCAGGCGCGCATGGCGGCCGATCTCGGCATTTCGGCGAGCTACCTGAACCTGATCGAGCGCGACCAGCGCCCGGTCTCGGTGCAGATACTGCTGAAGCTGGCCGAGGTCTACGACGTCGAGCTTCGGACGCTGGGGGGCGACGACGAGGCGCAGGCGCTGACGGCGCTCAGGGAGGTCTTCGCCGATCCGCTGTTCCGCGATGCCGGGCTTTCGGGCCAGGACCTGCAGGACATGGCCGGCGCGAGCCCGGTGGCGGCCGACGCCGTGGCGCGGCTCTACCGGGCCTGGCAGGAAAGCGTCACCAACGGCTCGATACTGGCCGAGCGCCTGGCCGACCGCGACATGGGCGACGGCGCCGAAGCGCCGGGCCTGCCGCTGGAAGAGGTGCGCGACTTCATCAACAGCCGCAACAACCATTTCCCCGAACTCGACGACGCGGCCGAGCGGCTCTACACGCAAATGGGCCTCGGCGCCGACGAGCCTTATGTGAGCCTGCGCAACACGCTGCGCGACATGCATGGCGTCTCGACCCGCGTCGTGCCGGCCGACATGATGCCGCAGGAACTCAGGCGCTACGACCGCCACCGCCAGACGATCTTTCTCTCCGAACTGCTCGACCAGCCGGGGCGCTCGTTCCAGCTTGCCTATCAGCTCGGCTATTTCGAACAGTCGCGCGCCATCGAGGACATCGTGGAAAGCTCGGGGCTCGACAGCGACGAGGCAAAGCGCCTCTGCCGCGTCTCGCTGGCGAACTACTTCGCCGCCGCGCTCTTGATGCCCTATGCGGCCTTCCACAAGACGGCGGAAGCGACGCGCTACGACATCCGCCTGCTCGGCCGCCGCTTCGGCACCAGCTTCGAGCAGGTCTGTCACCGGTTAACCACGCTGCAACGCGCCGGCGCGCGCGGCATCCCGTTCTTTCTCATTCGCGTCGACAATGCCGGCAATGTCTCGAAGCGGTTTTCTGCCGCAGGCTTCCACTTTGCCCGCTTTGGCGGTACCTGCCCGCGCTGGAATGTGCATGATGCCTTCCGCGTTCCGGGCCAGATCTACACGCAGATAGTCCAGATGGAAGACGGCACCCGCTATTTCTCGATCGCCCGCACGGTGAGCCGCGCCGGCTCCGGCATCGGTGTGCCCGGCGACCAGTATGTGGTGGGGCTCGGTTGCGAAATCGCCCATGCGCCGCGCCTCGTCTACAGCCAGGGCTACGATCTCGACGACGAGCGCGGCGCCATGCCCATCGGCGTCAATTGCCGCTTGTGCGAGCGGCTCGACTGTTCGCAGCGCGCCTTCCCGCCGCTGAAGCACCGTTTGACCGTCGACGATCATGTGCGCGGCATCTCGCCTTTCGGCGTTCCGGCAAGGAGCGCGTGACAATCCGATGCGTCCCGATGTCCGGCCCATCGCCGAAACGCGCCCGCGCGATCTCTGGATCGCCATCGGCATTGCGCTGGTGCTGCACGGTTTTGCGGCGGTGGCGGGGCTGAAATGGGTTGCCGCCGCGCTGGAGCGTCCCTCGGCCGGTGCGAGCGCGACGACGATCAACCTCGCGGCCTTCAGCGCCGCGCCGCAAACGGCGGAACCCGCGCCGCCCGAGCCCGAAACGCCAAAAGTCGAACCGCCGAAGCCGGAGCCCGCGCCGGTGCGCCGCGCCGCGCCGCGCGAGCCCGAACCCGAAGAAGCACAAGCCGAGGAAACACCGCCGCCGCCCCCCGCCGCGACACCGGGCCCGGCAGGCCTCGCGCGCGAAGGCGCCGCCGAAACCGGCATCGGACAGGAAACGATGGAGGCGGATTATTTTGCCGCCGTCTCGGCCTGGCTGGCGCGCCACCGGCAATATCCGCGCATGGCGCGGCGTCAGCGGATCGAAGGCGAGGGCAGGGTGCGCGTTCATGTGGCGCGCGACGGAAGCGTGATCGCCTACCGGATCGTACGCGGCACGGGCTCGGCCATTCTCGACCGCGAACTGACGGCGACCATCGAACGCGCCGCGCCGCTGCCGCCCTTCCCGCCGGACATGCGCGCCGCGACGCTCGAATTCGTGGTGCCGATTATTTTCGAGCTGACCGAATAGATTCTAAAGCCCGATCAGCGCGCGCAGGCCGTAGCCGAAAATCGCCAGCGCCGCGACGCCGGCGACCCATATCCCGGCAAACCAGAGCAGCCGGCGGCCCGGCCCCCGCTTCCCGTCAGTCATGCTGGCCGTAGCCTTCGCCCTCGCGCACCTTGCCGTGGAAGACGCTATAGGCATAGACGGTGTAGCCGAGCACCATCGGCAGCACGAGGGCGACGCCGACAAGCGCGAAGACGACGCTGGAATAAGGCGCGACCGCATCCCATACGGTGACGGAAGGCGGCACGATATCGGGATAGAGGCTGATCGCGAGGCCGAAAAAGCCGAGAATGAATAGCCCGATCGCCGACAGGAATGGCGCCAGCTCGCGCTTCGTGAAGATCGAATAGAAAAGCCAGATCGCCAGCGCCGCCGTCAGGAACGGCACCGGCGCGAAATAAATGAGGTTGATGCCGCCGAACCAGCGTTCGGCGATGGCGGGCCGCAGGAGCGGCGTCATCACGCTGACGGCACCCATCGCGACCAGCACACCGCCACCGAGCACGACGGCCGCGCGTCGCGCCCAATCCTGCAACGGACCTTCGGTCTTGTAGATCAGCCAGCCCGCGCCAAGAAGGCCGTAGCCCGCGACGACGCCGATGCCGGTCAGAACCGTGAAGGGCGTCAGCCAGTCGAACATGCCGCCCGCATAGCGCATCTCCTCGACATGCACGCCCTGCACCAGCGCGCCGGCGAGAACGCCCTGCATGAAAGCCGCGATCAGCGATCCGAAAAAGAACGAGCGGTTCCACAGATGAACGCTGGTATGCGCGGTGTGCCGGAACTCGAAGGTGACGCCACGAAAGATCAGCGCAAAGAGCATCGCCATGATCGGGATGTAGAAGGCGGGCAAGGCGATCGAATAGGCGGTCGGGAAGAAAACCAGCAGACCGCCGCCGCCGAGCACCAGCCATGTCTCGTTGCCGTCCCAGACCGGCGCGACCGAGTTGATCATCGCGTCCCGCGCGCTTTCGCCGGGCGCAAAGGGAAAGAGAATGCCGACGCCGAGATCGAAGCCGTCGAGCACGACATACATCAGGATGGCGCCGCCGATGACGCCGGCCGAGACGATTGCGAGTATTTCCATGGTTTCCATGTGTGCCTCCCTTATTCGTCCGGTACGACAAGGCCGGGGCGCGCGCCGCGCATCGCTTCGGGATGCGGCGCCTCGGCCGTCAGCGGCTCCGGCCCTTTGCGGATCAGCTTCACGAGATAATAGAGATAGGCGCCGAAGAGCCCGCCATAGACGATGAGGAAGATCGTCAGGCTGGTGGCGACGGCTTCGCCGGTCACGCTGGGCGAGATGCTGTCCGATGTGCGCACGAGCCCATAGACCGTCCAGGGCTGGCGGCCGACCTCGGTGACGAACCATCCGGCAAGCGTCGCGACGAAGCCGGCCGGGGTCAGCAGTGCGGCGTAGCGGTGCAACCAGCGGCTGTCGTGAAGCGTGCCGCGCCAGCGCGCGAAAGCGCCCCAGAACCCGAGTACCAGAAACAGCACGCCGATGCCGACCATCACCCGGAACGACCAGAAGACGATGCCGACCGGCGGCTGGTCTTCGGGCGCCGCTTCCTTGAGGCCAGGCACGACGCCGTCGAGGCTGTGCGTCAGGATGAGGCTCGCACCTTTGGGGATGCCGATTTCGAGATGGTTCTTCTGCGCTTTCGAATCCGGGATGGCGAACAGCAACAGCGGCGCACCGCCTTGCGTTTCCCAGTTGCCTTCCATCGCCGCGACCTTCAGCGGCTGGTGCTCGAACGTGTTGAGACCGTGTTGATCGCCGAGAAAAACCTGTAGCGGCGCCAGCACCAGCACCGCCCACATGGCGACCGAGAAGGCGCGCTCGGCAATCGTCCGGTTGTCGTGCGCGATCAGATAAAGCGCCGACACGCCGGCGATGACGACGGCGCTGGTGAGATAGGCCGCCGTCGTCATGTGCAGGAAGCGCCAGGGGAAGGACGGATTGAAAATCACGGCGAGCCAGTCGAGGACGACAAAATGCCCCTCTGCCACGAGTTCCGCGCCGGCCGGCGTCTGCATCCAGCTATTGGCGGCAAGAATCCAGAACGCCGACAGCGCCGTGCCGAAGGCGACGAGACAGGTGGCGAGGAAGTGCAGCCGCGGCCCCACCTTGTCCCAGCCGAACAGCATGATGCCGAGAAAACCCGCCTCGAGGAAAAACGCCGTCAGCACTTCGAAGCCGATCAGCGGTCCGAGCACGGGGCCGGTGATGCGCGACCACTCCGACCAGTTGGTGCCGAACTGATAGGACAGCACGATGCCCGACACGACGCCCATGCCGAAGGTGAGGGCAAATATCTTGACCCAGAATTTGTAGAGACGCAGCCAGATCTCGTCCTGCGTCGCGAGCCACCGCGCCTCGAACCAGACCAGAAATCCGGCAAGCCCGATGGTGAGCGTCGGAAACAGGATATGAAAAGCAACCGTGAAGGCGAATTGCAGGCGGGCCAGGATTTCGGCGTCGATGGGAGGCATGGGTCTTCTCCGATCGTGACGAGCGTCGGCAAACCATACACGCTTGAGGAAATATCCGCAGCCGCAACCGGCCCCCGCAAAATGCCGCGCGGCAAAGACACACAGAGGGCGAGTGGGGTCTTGCGTCCCTGCTAGCGGATGACGCGCTCCGGCGGGAAGCGCAGCGAGATTTCCATGCCGCTGTCTGATGCCTGCTCGCCGCGCACGACGCCGAGGCTGCCGCCATGCAGCTCCATCACCTTGCGCGTCAGCGACAGCGCCAGGCTTTCCTCGCGCGGTGCGCCGCTGTCCTCGGCGCTGACGAAGGGATCGTCCATCTCCTCGATCCAGGGCAGCGCGTTCTGTTCGGCCGACCGGTCGCGCCGTTCGGCAAGCGTCACCGCGATGCCACCCCGCTCCTCGCGCAAGGTCAGGCGGACGGTGGAACCGCGATGCGCGCAATGAACGGCCTCGGCGATCAGCCGGAACAGACCCTGCCTGAGGCGCTTCGCGTCGCCGCGAAGACCCGGCAGGCGTTCCGGGCAGTCGACCTCGATGGTGACGCCTTCGCTGACCGCATGCTGCCGCTGGCTCGCCACCGCGATCTCGGCAAGCTGCGCGAGGTTGCAGATTTCGTCGGTGAGCTCGATCTGGTCCATCTCCGCTTCGGCGATGCCGAGCAGGTCCTCGATCATGTCGAGCAGCATCGTGCCGCTCGAATAGATGTCGCTCGCATATTCCTTGTAACGCGCGGTGCCGACGGGCCCGAGGCGCTCGTTCTTCATCATCTCCGAAAAGCCGATGATATGCGTCAGCGGCGTCCGGAGGTCGTGATTGACGTTGGAAAAGAAGCTCTGGCTGCGCCGCCGCGTTTCGTGGCTCTGCGCCTCGGCCGCCTGCATGGTGCGTTCGAGCTTCTGGCGCACGGTAACGTCGTTCAGGGCCGCGACGCGTGCCGGCACGCCACCCCAGCGCGTATCGACGATGCGCATTTCCACGAAACGGTTGTCGCCGTCGGGCCGGGTGATCGTGACATCGTGCGCGCCGGCCTCGCTCGGCAGGCCGAAAGGCTGGCCGATCAGCTCGTCGTCCTCGCGGCCGAGCAGCTCGCGCGCCGCGTTGTTGGCGAAGCGCACAAGACCCGAACTGTCGAGAATGACGATGGCTTCGGGCGTTTCCTGCACCAGCGTCACGCGCGGCTGAACGTCGATTTCTGTCGGCGTTGCGGCGGGGCGTTCGTCCCGCGCGAGGCGGCGCTTGATCGCGCGGCGCAGCGCAAGGCCGAGCGCGCGCGGCGTTTCGGTGTCGGCGGGCAGGCAATCCTCGGCGCCCGCTTCGATGGCCTCGACCTGCAAGGTGGCGTCGTCGGCGCCGACCGCGATGACCGGCGCATTCGGCCCGAGCGCCACCGCGCGGCGCAGGAAATCGAACAAGGGTGCGTCGCCGTCGCCGACATCGACGATCAGCGCGTCGATGCCGGGCGCCAGCAACGGGTCAATGCCGTCCTCGGGGTGGGAAAAGCTGAAGCTGAGCGGGCCCGCGGCGCCGGACGCGGCAAGGCCGCGCAGCGAATTGCAAAGTGGCGTGGAAGCGCTGACGACATGGGCGGCAAGCGGCGGCAGCGGACGGCTGCCGCTCTCGCCGAGGGGGCTGATCTGATGACTCATGGCGATACCTGGACGAGCCAAGTTCAACTCACTCTCCGCCCCCCAAAGGGCCCAGCAACCACACACATATTCCGGCGCGAATCGGTTCGCCGCTGTGTGTGCCAAGAATCCGCGTATTTGGTAAACAGAACGTAAAGGAACACTTGATTTGGTGGTTTCATTCCGGGCCAGGCACTAATGGTCGCCGTTAAGGCCTGCTTGTTCCCGGCGAGGCGATGGGCTAGGTATGCGCCCGCGCCGGATTTCCGGACGTTTGCGGCCCGAAATGCCTGAAGCAGCTCGAGATCATGAGCAAGAGCCAGAGCCAGAAGACTTTCCGCCCCAAGGCGCGTGTGCCGAAGGGGCTGCGCGACCTCTCCGCCGACATGGTCCGGGCGGAGCTGCGGATGCTTGCGCGCATTCGCGAGGTCTATGAGCGCTACGGCTTCGACCCGCTCGAAACCTCGGCCATCGAATATGCGGACGCGCTGGGCAAGTTCCTGCCGGATGAAGACCGGCCCAACGAGGGCGTGTTTTCGTTTCAGGACGACGACGAACAATGGCTGTCGCTGCGCTACGATTTGACGGCGCCGCTCGCCCGCTACGTCGCCGAGAATTACGACGGCCTGCCCAAGCCCTTCCGGCGCTACCAGACAGGCTCCGTCTGGCGCAACGAGAAGCCGGGCCCCGGCCGCTTCCGCCAGTTCACGCAATTCGACGCCGACACGGTGGCCGCCCCCGGCGTCGCCGCCGATGCCGAGATGTGCATGATGGGCGCCGACTGCCTCGAAGCGCTCGGCATTCCGCGCGGGGACTACCGCATCCGCGTCAACAACCGCAAGGTGCTGGACGGGTTGCTCGACACCATCGGCCTTGGCGGCGACGCCAACGAGGCGACCCGAGCCACCGTGCTGCGCTCCATCGACAAGTTCGACAAGCTCGGCCGCAAGGGCGTCGAATTGCTGCTGGGCGCGGGTCGCAAGGACGAATCCGGCGACTTCACCAAGGGCGCGGGCCTCTCGCCCTCGCAGATCACCGCCGTTGCCGATTACGTCGAGTCCGGTCTCGGCGAAGGCGCGACGACGCGGCAGCGTGTGCTTGAAGGCTGGCGCAAGATCGTCGGCGGCAGCGCCATCGGCGCCGAGGGCATCGACGAACTTGCCGAAATGGACGCGCTGTTCGAAGCGGCGGGCTACGGCCTCGACCGCATCGAATTCAATTCATGGATCGTGCGCGGCCTCGGCTACTACACCGGCCCCGTTTTCGAATCCGATCTGCTCTTCGAGGTGAAGGACGAGGCCGGCAACCCCGTGCGCTTCGGCTCGGTCGGCTCCGGCGGTCGCTATGACGGGTTGGTCGAGCGCTTCAAGGGCGTCAAGGTGCCGGCGACGGGCTTCTCGATCGGCGTCAGCCGCTTGCAGGCGGCGCTGGAACTGCTGGGCAAGCTCGACATCGAGGATGTGGCCGCGCCCGTCGTCGTGCTGACGCTCGACGCCGCCCGCATGGCGGATTATCAGCAGATGGTCTCGGAATTGCGCGAAGCCGGCGTCCGCGCCGAAATGTATCTCGGCGGTTCCGGCATGAAGGCGCAGATGAAATATGCCGACAAGCGCGGCGCCCCCGTTGCCGTCATCGAGGGTGAGGATGAGCGCGCCAACGGCGAGATCACGCTGAAGGACCTGATCCTCGGCAGTGAAATGTCGAAGGAAATCGCCGACAACACGGCCTGGCGCGAAGGCCAGCCGGCGCAGGTCGCCGTGCCGCGCGCCCGCCTGGTGGAAGAGGTGAAGGCCATCCTCGCCCGGCACGGACGCCATTCGGGGCTCCATCGCGGCTGAGCCGCATCCGAAATCCCGCTTCTCGAAATTTACCATTTTCATGCTAGACAGGGGCGCGCCGGAAACGGCGGAGGCCCCGGAAGGTTGCTCAGGTTATTCAGATGTCGTCGTCGATTGCAGCACAGGAAGGCGAAGCCTTGCGCGCCCGCGAGGCGCTGGGGCTTGCCGTGCGCGGCGGTTTCGAGCGCTCAGGCTATGCGCCCGTGGCCGCACCGGTTCTCCAGCCCGCCGATATTTTCCTCGACATGTCCGGCGAGGATATCCGCCGCCGCATGTATGTCTTTTCGGATCCCGGCGGCAACGAACTTTGCCTGCGCCCCGAACTGACGATCCCGGTTTGCCGCCTCTATCTCGAAAGCGAAGGCGGGCCGCAACGCCTTTGTTCGCTGGGCTCGGTCTACCGCTACCAGAAGCGCGGCTCGGCGAAGCTGCGCGAGTTCACGCAGGTCGGCGTCGAATGTCTGGGGACGGACGATGCGGAGGCCGCCGACGCCGAGGCGATAACGCTGGCGGCCCGCGCGCTGGCCGAGGCTGGTCTGAAAGGCTATGAAATCGAGATGGGCGATCTCGCGCTGTTCGATGCGCTGGTTGACGCGCTCGGCTTGCCGCCGGGCTGGCAGGCGCGGCTGAAGCGTCACTTCTGGCGGCCGGATTATTTCCGCGAGCTTCTGGGCGAGCTGGCGGCGGGCGGCGTGAAAGATGAGACCGGCGACCGCGCGGCGCTGATCTCGGCGATTGCGGGCCTCGACGAGCAGGCCGCCCGCGCGGTGATCGAGGATGTGCTGAAACTCGCCGGCATCGCGCCGGTCGGCGGCCGCACGGTCGGCGAGGTTGCCGAACGCCTGCTCGAACAGGCAGAGCTGGCGGCAAGCAGCGTGCCCCGCGAGGCAGCGAAACTGATTTCGGATTTCCTCGCCGTCTCCGGCTCACCCGCCGACAGCATTTCGCGCATCGCCAGGCTGACAAAAGCCGCCGGCGTCTCGCTCGACATGGCAATTGCGCGTTTCGAACGCCGCCTCGATCTGATCGGCAAGGCCGGGCTCGATCTTTCGCGCGCCCGTTTCGCCACCGGCTTCGGCCGCAACATGGCCTATTACACCGGCTTCGTTTTCGAGTTCCGCGTCGCAGGCCTCGGCGAAGACGCGATGATCTGCGGCGGTGGACGCTACGACCGGCTGCTCGGTGCGCTGGGCGCGAAATCGCCGGTGCCGGCGGTCGGCTCTGCGGTCGGCATCGAACGCCTGCTGATGGCCCTCGACCGGGAGGCGGGCAAATGAACGGCAAACTGACGATCGGCCTGCCCTCCAAGGGCCGCCTGCAGGAAAACGCCAACGCCTTCTTCGCTCGTGCCGGATTGAAAGTGAAGCAGGATGGCGGCCGCGGCTATACCGGCCGCCTCGACGGCGTCGCAAATGTCGAAATCGCTTTCCTGTCGGCCTCCGAAATCGCCGGGCAACTTGAGCAGGGTCTCATTCACCTCGGTGTCACCGGCGAAGACCTGATCCGCGAAAAGCTGTCGTCGCCGGAGCGCGATGTCGAATTGCTGTTGCCCTTGGGCTTCGGTCACGCCGATGTCGTCGTTGCCGTGCCGCAAAGCTGGATCGACGTCGCCACCATGGCCGATCTCGACGACGTGGCGCTCGCCTTCCACACGCGGCGCGGGCGGCGGCTGCGCGTCGCCACCAAATACTTCAACCTGACGCGCGATTTCTTCGCCGAACATGGGCTGACCGACTACCGCATCGTCGAAAGCCTCGGTGCGACCGAAGGCGCGCCGGCGGCCGGCACGGCGGAAGTGATCGTCGACATCACTTCGACCGGCGCGACGCTGACCGCCAACAACCTGAAAGTGCTCGACGACGGCACGATACTGAAGAGCCAGGCCAATCTGGTCGCCTCGCTCGGCGCCGAATGGAGCGACGCGGCGTTGAATGCGGCGGGCGAAATTCTCGACCGTGTCTCCGCGCAGGCTCGCGCCGCGAAGCTTGTCGAAGTTCGTTTTGCCGGAGGAAGCGACGACGCGAAACTGCTGGCCGAACTCGAAAAGCGCTTCGCCACCAGCGTGCCCTTCGGCGCGGGCGCGGCGCCGGTGCGCATCGTCCACTGCCCGGAAGACCGGCTCTACGACATCGTCGCGTATCTCAACGCGAAAGGCCGCGAAACCGTCACCGCCGCACGCGCCGATTATGTGTTCGAGGCGAAGAACCCGCTGCGCGAGCGGCTGGCCGAACGTCTGAAATCCCGGAGATGACATAAATGACGCCCATGCTCGCCGCCGTCACCGCCCTCGTGGTCCTCGTGACGGCGACGCTATCCGGCATTTTCGGCATGGCGGGCGGCATGGTGTTGATGGCGTTTCTGGTCATCGCCTTTCCGGTCGGCGCGGCGATGATGCTGCATGGCGTGACGCAGGCCGTCTCCAACGGCTACCGCGCCGTCATCAACCGCCGCGACATCGTCTGGCCGATCGTCGTCACCAACATGGTCGGCGCCGCCGCTGCGCTGGCGCTCTTCATGGCTGTCAGCTTCGTGCCCGACGAGGCGACGGTCCTGCTGGTGCTGGGCGCGATCCCCTTCGTCGCCTTCGCGATCCCGGCAAGCTGGGGTCTCGACGTGACGAAGCGCATGGTGTCGGTTGCGAGCGGTTTCGTCGTCACGGCATTGACGCTGACGGCGGGCGTCGCCGGGCCGATCCTCGATGTCTTCTTTGTCAGGAGCCCGCTGACGCGCCACCAGATCGTCGCCACCAAGGCGGTCACACAAACCTTGCAGCATCTGACCAAGCTGCTCTATTTCGGCGCGCTTGCCGCGCATCTGCTGCCCGAAGCGGGATTGCCCTGGTGGGTCTATGTCATGGTCGCGCCGCTCGCCATGCTCGGCACGACGCTCGGCAAGATGGCGCTCGACCGCATGAATGACGGCCAGTTCAAGAGCTGGAGCCGCTACATTCTCCTCGTCCTCGGCGCCATTCTGATCGTCCGTGGGCTGACGCTTCTGCTCGACGCCGCCTAGGCCGCCGCCCGCGCGCCGGAAACGCGCAAGGTGTCGAAACAGCCGTCTTGCAGCGCCGGCCAGCCGAAGCGCTTGCGCAGCCGTGTCATCTGCTTTCGGTAGGCGTCGATCTCGACATAGGTGGCATGCCGGTCGGAGCCCACGAACTTGATGCCGCCGGAAAGATCGGGCCGGTCGGTGGCGATCAGCTTGTCGAGCGCCGCGTCGCCCTTCGCCCGCGCCATGATGGTACGCACGATCAGGTCGGCCATCTAGTCGACGAGCTTGTAGGCGCCGCCAGTGGTTTCCATGAAGCCGAGGCCGTAAAGCGTCGGCTGCGTGCGGCTGAAAAGGTTCATGTAGAGATCGGGCTTGCCGCCTTTCCACGAAAAGAGCGCCGGGTCGACATAGGGCACTTTCCAGGTGTAGCCGGTGGCGCAGATGACAAGATCGATTTCCTCCGACGATCCGTCCTTGAAATGCACCACCTTGCCCTCGAACCGCGCCACGTCGCGCTTCGCCGCGATGTCGCCATGCGCGAGATAATGCAGCAATTGCGTGTTGAGGATCGGATGCGTCTCGAAAAGCCGGTGATCGGGCTTCTGCAA
Source organism: Parvibaculum sp. (assembly GCA_040216885.1). GTDB lineage: Bacteria > Pseudomonadota > Alphaproteobacteria > Parvibaculales > Parvibaculaceae > Parvibaculum. The sequence goes on along the minus strand of JAVJOG010000008.1, from coordinate 406,886 downwards.
GCCGAGCCGCGTCAGGTCGCCGTTGAGAAGGCGCAATATGACGCCGAAGATGCGCTGCGTCAGCCACATCGGCAGATGCGGTCCCTCATGCGCGAAGACGTCGGCCGGAATGCCGAAAAGATGCTTCGGCAGGAAGTGATAGCCGCGGCGCAAGCTGATGAAGGCCTTGTCGGCCGCCTTCGCCGCGTCGCAGGCAATGTCGCAGCCCGAATTGCCGGCGCCGATGATGAGCGCGCGCTTGCCCCGGAACTCGTCCATCGACTTGTAGGTGACGGCATGGCGCATCTCGCCGGTGAATTCGCCCGGATAGTCCGGCATCGAGGGATGCCAGTTGGTGCCGTTGGCGCAGACGAGCGAACCGTAGGGCTTCGTCTCGCCGCTCGACAGCGTCACCTGCCAGCTGCCGTCCGGCTGCAATTCGGTGCGCTCCACCGATGTGCCGAAACGGATATGCGCGCGAAGCCCATAGGCATCGGCGAAGTCGCGCATATAGCTGTGGATCTGCCGGCCCGACGGATAGTCGGGATAGGCGTCCGGCATCGGGAAGTCGTGGTAATGCGATTGCGTCTTCGACGAAATGAAATGCGCCGAGTCGTAGACCGGCGATCCGGGATTTGTCCGGTCCCACAATCCGCCGACATCCGAATGCCGCTCATAGACGTCGAAGGGCACGCCGTGCCGCAACAGCGCCCGCGCCAGGCTCAGTCCCGCCGGTCCGCCGCCGACGACGCACACCCTTGCCGTTTCGCTCATCGCCGCGCTCCCGAAAAGATGAATAATCCTCATATTTGTGATAAGTGATAAAGCCTCATATTTATGCGCGCAAGCGAAAAGATGAAACGGGAGCCCCAATGAGCGATGCCGCCGCCACGCGACGCAAACCGACCCAGGCCCGGGCGCTGGAGCGCGTCGAGCGGATTCTCGCCGCCGCCACCGACCTGATCGCCGAGACAGGCAGCGGCGCGGTGAAGATGACCGAGGTCGCCGAGCGCGCCGGCGTGCCCATCGGTTCGCTCTACCAGTATTTCCCCGACAAGGCGGCGATCCTGCAAACGCTGGCCGAACGCATCGCCGAACGCGTCCGCGCCGGCATCGCCGAAAGCCTCGCGGGCGTCGAAACGCGCGACGATGCGCTGGCCCGCATGGACAGGCTGCTTGAGGATTATTACGCGCTGTTCCTGACCGAGCCCGTGGTGCGCGACATCTGGTCGGGCACGCAGTCGGACAAGAAGCTGCAGGAACTCGACATCGCGGACAGCCGCGCCAATGCCCGCGTCGTCGCCGATGCGCTGAAACATCTGGTGCCGCGCAAGGAACGCGCGCGTTTCGAAACCGTCTGCTTCCTGACGATGCAGCTCACCGGCGCCGCCGTCCGCCTTGCGATCGCCGTCGACCGCAAGGAAGGCGACAGACTGATGGCCGAATACCGCCGCCTGCTGCGCGAAGAGTTCGGCAGTATCCTTTCCGCCTAAAGCCCCGGCACCGGAAAGCGCGATGTCAGCGTGTGCGTGCGCGCCGCGAGCTTCGTCTCGGCCGCCGCATCGCCACCCGCCGCCAGCGTCTCGGCGATGATCGCGGCGATCTCGGCCATTTCGGTCGCGCCCATGCCGCGCGTCGTCGGGGCCGGCGTGCCGAGGCGCACGCCCGAGGGCCGCATCGGCGGGTTGGGATCGTCGGGGATCACCTGCTTGTTGACCGTGAGACCGACGCGGTCGAGCGCCGCTTCGGCCTTCGCGCCGTCGATGCCGAAGCTCGCGAGAGTGTCGATCACCAGCAGATGATTGTCGGTGCCGCCGGTGACGAGCTTTACCTGCCGCGCGTTCAGGGCGGCGGCCAGTGCCTTGGCGTTCGCCAGCACCTGGCGCGCATAGTCCTGAAAGGCGGGCATCGCCGCGAGCCTCAGCGTCGTCGCGGTCGCCGCCACCTGGTTCATATGCGGCCCGCCCTGCAAGCCCGGAAACACCGAGGCGTCGATCTTTTTGGCGAACTTCTCCTTGCAGAGAATAAGCCCGCCGCGCGGCCCTCGCATCGACTTGTGCGTCGTCGTTGTCATCACGTCGAAGCCGGCATCGAGCGGATTGCGCATCGCATCGGCCGCGATCAGCCCGCCGATATGCGAAACGTCGGCCATCGTCAGCGCGCCGACTTCATCGGCGACCCGCTGGAAATCGGCATAGTCGTAATCGCGCGGATAGGAGGAATAGCCGCAGACCACAAGCTTCGGCTTCGTCGCGCGGGCAACATCGCGCAACGCCTCGAAATCGATGGCGCCGGTCGAAGGATCGGTCTTGTAGCGCACGAAATTGAAAATGCGCCCCATATGCGAAACCGGCGCCCCATGCGTCAGATGCCCGCCATGGGAAAGATCCATCGCGAGGATCGTATCGCCGGGTTCAAGCAGGCCGAGATAGACCGCCTGGTTCATCGGCGAGCCGGACAGCGGCTGCACATTGGCGTGCTCGGCGCGGAACAGCGCCTTCGCCCGCTCGCGCGCGAGGTTTTCGATGCGGTCGGTAAATTCCTGCCCGCCATAATAGCGCCGGCCCGGATAGCCTTCCGAATATTTGTTGGTGAAGGCCGAACCCAGCAGCGTCAACACTTCCGGGAAGGCGTAGTTTTCCGACGGGATCAGTTCGAGTTCGGCGCGCTGCCGCGCCTCCTCGCCCTTCAGCGCCACGAAAATATCGTTGTCGGATTGCGCCAGCCTTGTGCGTTCGGGTGAGCTTGTCATGTCGCGTCTCCTTCGAGCCTGAAAACAAAAACGCCCGGCCAGCATCTTGAAGTGCTGCCCAGGCGATCGGCTGAAGACCAGTCTCCGCGCTCCCCGATGGTGACCCATCTGATATCGCCAGTCGCGCGGAGGATATGTACGACCGGAAGTGAGGGGAGTTAAGACCCGGGCGGGCGCAGAGTCAATTGGTGGCCGGAATGCGCGCTCTCGCGCCACTCACCGCGTCATTGCGAGCGTAGCGAAGCAACCCTGAAACGGCAGATTCGGAGATTGCGGCTACTGGGTTGCTTCGTCGCGGAGCCTGTCCTCGGGATCGCCAAAGGCGATACCCGTGGGCTCCTCGCAATGACGACGAAATGGATGCGAACGGATCGGACGGCCCGGAAGGCCTCAAAGCCCCAATATCCGCTTCGCAATAATGTTCTTCTGAATTTCGTTCGAGCCGCCATAGATCGATTGCGCCCGCGCCCCGAGATAGCGCGCCACCGATGGCGCCGCGCCGGCCGGCAGCGCCGTGTTGTGCGCCCAGCCGGGCGCGACCGAATCCGGAAAGGCGGGAAGCGCATAGAACCCGAAGGCTTCCATGCCAAGCTCGGTGATGTCCTGCGCCAGCTCGGTCGCAATGATTTTCAGGATCGAGGATTCGTTTCCCGGCGCGCCGCCCTCGGCGACCGAGGAAAGCGTCCGGAGCACGGTGATTTCAAGCGCGTCGAGCCGCGTGTCGAGATCGCCGAGCTTGCGCGCGAAAGCCGGGTCGGACAGCAGGTCGCGCGCCCGCGCGACGGCGCGAATATCGGCAAGCTGCTTCCGCTTGCCCGCGACATGCGCGTAAGACGTGCGCTCATGGCCGAGCAGGTAGTTGGCGTAGTGCCAGCCCTTGCCTTCCTCGCCGATGCGGTTTGCCGCCGGCACGCGCACATCCTCGAAGACGATGCTGTTGAGCGCATGCTTGCCGTCGATGGTGATGATCGGCTGGACCGTGATCCCCGGTGTCTTCATGTCGATCAGCAGGAAGCTGATGCCCTCCTGCTTCTTTTCCTCGTGGCTCGTGCGCAGCAGGCAGAAAATCCAGTCGGCATGTTGCCCGAGGCTGGTCCATATTTTCGTGCCGTTGACGATATAGTCGCCGCCGTCGGCGACCGCGCTTGCCTGCAGCGAGGCAAGGTCGGAGCCCGATCCCGGTTCGGAGTAGCCTTGCGCCCAGAAAATGGTGCTGTCGAGAATGCCGGGCAGGAAACGCTTCTTCTGGTCCTCGGTGCCGAAGGTGTAGATGACGGGCCCCACATAAAGCAGCCCCATCGGCACGACGTTCAGCGCGCCCGCGCGCTCAAGCTCCTCGTCGAAGATATACTTCTCGTTGGCGCTCCAGCCGGTGCCGCCATCGGCTTTCGGCCAGTTGACCGCGAGCCAGCCCTTGGCCGCCATCGCGCGCTCGGATGTCTGGTAGTCCTCTTTCGCCGGCGAAGCGCCCGACGCCATCTTCTCCACGATCGCGCGCGGATATTCGTTTTCGAAGAAGTCCCGCACCTTCATGCGGAACTGTTCGTCCTTTTCGGAGAAGGAGAAGTCCATGTGAGTATTGGTTCCGCGTTGCCTGCGTCCGTACCGTCAGTTTTTGTAGGTGCTGTTGCAATAAGGGTGCGCTAGTTGTGCGTTTGAAGCTACTCCCAAGCCACCGTCTTGCTTTCGGACGATATGGTCTACATGTATTGAATTGTAGTGCAAAAGACAGCCACAGATTTTACAACGAGGGGCACCGGATATCGCGTCTTTCAAGAACGTCGCGGATTTTACAGACTTGCTGAATCCGGCACCTGCGCTCTCCGCAATAGGAACTCCGGGCGTCAAAAACGAGAAATCTGAGCTTGCTGCAAGAGCACTCAAAACTTCTTGGTTGCTTTTCCCATCTCTAAGGAGGTCAAATATTTGCATATATAGGTTCTTCAGCTTTACAAATCCCTTTGCGCCGCTGCCAAATTTTACCGTCACCTGATTTGAAAACGACTTGTTGTCTAAAATAAATTCCTCAAACTTCCTTCTTGCCTCGGTGAACTTTCGGAAAAGACTCCGCTGTTCCATTTCTTTCACCATCTCTATGACTGCGAGAAACGCAGTCGGCTGGTGTCGACCGGTTGCGCTGTAGAAATAGACGGCTGGGTGGAGGCCTAACGACGACGGATGAAGCCCAGTTATCTGGTTCACAATCCTGCGAGTATTCTTGAGGAATGCGAGCGTCTCGGTACCGTCAATATCAGGAGTGAATTTCTCTTCTGCTTTAGTTGATTTCCTTGTCAAATCGACGACAGGTACGCCATTTGCTAGGTTCACCAACTCAAACACCAGTGGCAGTGTCGGGCTGCTGTAGCCACGTCCGGCAACTGGCAAATCTAGCGTTTTTATTGGCGTTTCTAGTGGAGGGTGGAATAGAAGTCTGTAGGTTTCGCGTCCAATCTCTTCTATTTCTTTCTTTTTGTCTGGAAACTCGGACCAATATTCGTAGCCTGTTGAATTCCGCGTTATAATGCGCGACGCAATGGCATTAGCAGACTTTCTGGCTCGTATGATTCTTAGTTCCGTCGGGTCAATTGGCGTCGCAGCTTGATTGATCTTGAAGAAGGAGCTCTCGGCTTTCTGCGCGTCAGTATTTCGTATCCACTGAAGGTCGAGAGACAAACTTGCGAGACGCCGTGCGCGTTGAAGCACTTCTGGTCTTGCGCCTTCTGGATTTTCGCCAGCTAGTACGTGCTCCCTATAAGAGCCGATTGTTTCGTCAATCAGTCTCTTTGTTCTCTTGGCTGCTTTCTGTTGTTCGACGGGAATATCATTCTTCGAAAATTCTCTAGAAGTCGGGCCGTCGCCATAATCATCTTGAACCCAAGCGATCAATGCGCTGAGTCGGTGAGCGCCATCGATCACGAATACCGTCTCGCCCGCCGCCCACAAAATTATTGCCGGAACTAAGTCGCCTTCTAGAAAGGTCTTTACGAAATCATAAATTTTTTGCGGCGACCAATTCGCCGTCTCGCGTTGGAAGTCTGGCTTTCTCAGCGCCAGATACATAAACGCTTTTGGATCAAGATCGGTAATGGAAATTTTGTCACGTCGACTGTAGTCAGTTGTACTTTCACTCTTGACGCGGAAGTCATTGCGCTGAATGAGCGCATCAAGATTTACTACGCTCGTTGCCATCTCGATATCCCCCAATAGCCGAACCACCGTTGGTTGGGCGATGTGCCTTCAAACACTAGAGGGAGACCATATGACCTAGCAACGGCCTCGTGACGTGCAGTCAACCGTGTTTTGACCAGTAGATATTGTTGACTAGACAAATTCTGTTGTTTCCCCAAAGCAAAAGGGCCGGTGTTTCCACCGGCCCTTCGCATTTCCGAGGCGTTGAACGAGAGACTTCTTTAGAAGTCCATGCCGCCCATACCGCCCATGCCGCCCATGCCGCCGCCGGGCATGCCGCCCGCGCCGGCGCCGCCGTCTTTCTTCGGCGCTTCGGCGATCATGGCTTCGGTGGTGACGAGCAGCGCGGCGATCGAGGCTGCGTCCTGGAGCGCCGTGCGCACGACCTTGGTCGGGTCGATGATGCCGGCGGCCACGAGGTCGCAATACTCTTCCTTCTGCGCATCGAAGCCCCAGTTGGCCTGCTTGGCTTCAAGCACCTTCTGGACGACGATCGAGCCTTCGACGCCGGCATTCTCGACGATCTGCCGGATCGGCGCTTCGAGCGCCTTGCGGACGATCGCGATGCCGGCCTGGATGTCGGCGTTCTCATTGACGAGCTTGCCGACCGCCTTGGTCGCCATCAGCAGCGCCGTGCCGCCGCCCGGCACGATGCCTTCTTCAACGGCAGCGCGTGTCGCATTGAGCGCGTCGTCGACGCGGTCCTTGCGCTCTTTCACTTCCGCTTCCGTGGCGCCGCCGACCTTGATCACGGCCACGCCGCCGGCGAGCTTCGCGAGACGCTCCTGCAGCTTTTCCTTGTCGTAGTCGGACGTCGTGTCCTCGATCTGCCGCTTGATCTGGCCGACGCGGGCCTCGATGTCCTTCTTCTTGCCCGAGCCGTCGACGATCGTGGTGTCGTCCTTGGTGATCGAGACGCGCTTGGCCTTGCCCAGCATGTCGAGCGTCACGGATTCGAGCTTGATCCCGAGATCTTCCGAGATCACCTGGCCGCCCGTCAGGACCGCGATGTCTTCGAGCATCGCCTTGCGGCGGTCGCCGAAGCCCGGCGCCTTGACGGCCGCGACCTTGAGGCCGCCGCGCAGCTTGTTGACGACGAGCGTGGCAAGCGCCTCGCCCTCGATGTCCTCGGCGATGATGAGCAGCGGGCGGCCCGACTGCACAACGGCTTCGAGCACCGGCAGCATCGCCTGGAGGTTCGTCAGCTTCTTCTCGTGCAGCAGGATCAGCGGCTCGTCGAGCTCGGCGATCATCTTGTCGGCATTGGTGATGAAGTAGGGCGACAGATAGCCGCGGTCGAACTGCATGCCTTCGACGACGTCGAGTTCGGTGTCGAGGGACTTCGCCTCTTCCACCGTGATGACGCCTTCATTGCCGACCTTGGCCATCGCTTCGGCGATCATCGCGCCGATTTCGCTTTCGCCATTGGCCGAGATCGTGCCGACCTGCGCCACTTCGTCGTTCGACTTCACCTTCTTCGAACGCTTGGTGATGTCCTCGACGGCCGCGCGCACGGCGATTTCGATGCCGCGCTTCAGGTCCATCGGGTTCATGCCGGCGGCAACGGCCTTGGCGCCTTCGCGCACGATCGCCTGCGTCAGCACGGTCGCGGTGGTGGTGCCGTCGCCGGCCGTGTCGTTGGTCTTGGAAGCGACTTCCTTGACCATCTGCGCGCCCATGTTCTCGAACTTGTCTTCAAGCTCGATTTCCTTGGCGACCGTCACGCCGTCCTTGGTCGAGCGGGGCGAACCGAACGACTTTTCGATCACGACGTTGCGGCCTTTCGGGCCCAGCGTCACCTTCACGGCATCGGCGAGAATGTCGACGCCGCGGATCATTCTCTCGCGCGCCGAGCGGCCGAATTTGACTTCCTTAGCCATTTTTCCTTGATCCTTCTGAATTCATGAAACGGAACGAGCGGTCGCGTGGGCGTCATGCGGAAGCATGAAAAAAGCCCGCGACCGGTATCCGGTTGCGAGCCTTACGCAGCGGCTTTCTTCTTGGCCGCGCCTTCCAGCACACCCATGATGTCGGACTCTTTCATGATCAACAGGTCTTCCCCGTCGATCTTGACTTCGGTGCCCGACCACTTCCCGAAGATCACGCGGTCGCCGACCTTGACGTCCGGCGCGATGATCTTGCCGTCGTCGCCGCGGGCGCCCGGGCCCACCGCGATCACTTCGCCCTGCGAGGGCTTTTCCTGCGCCGTGTCGGGGATGATGATCCCGCCGGCGGTCTTGGCTTCTTCCTCGACCCGGCGAACAACGACGCGGTCATGCAGAGGACGGAATTTCATCTCTGATCTCTCCTGTGTCCCAACCGCTAAGATGCGGAAAATTCTTGATTTTTCGGCCCTGTTAGCACTCAGATGAAGTGAGTGCCAAGGGCGCTGTGGACAAATAGGAGCCTGCGGGCCCGCTGTCAAGCGGGGCAGGGACGGAACCGGTCGGTTTTCCTTGTGTTATTGGGCCCGGCCGGTCAGGCGATGACCAGCCCCGCCCCGCCATATTGCCGTTTGAGATGCCCCATCAGCCCGGTCACAAACAGCGTCGCCCCGAGGATTTCGAGGCTCTCCTCGACTGTGAAGGCGGCGATATAGGCAAGGCTTTGCTCGCCATGCTGCGTCAGCAGATAGCCGCCCACCATCTCCATGCCGAGCGCCCCGCCGACGAATAGCGCGCCGGCCGTAAAGAAGACCAGGCGCGAGCGGCCCGGCAGCGCCAGCAGGAAAGGCAGATAGGCAAGCCCGGCCAGGCCGGCCAGGATCGCGCCGGGGATCACCCAGCCGAAATGGAAGATGCCGCTGAGGCTCAGCCCGTCGCGAAGCGGCTCGATCGCCACCTCATGCACGCCGGTCGCCTCGTCGGCCGACAGCCCGACAAACATGATTGCGAGCACCGCCCAGTGGAACAGGTAGCGCTCGCCGTTGCGCGCCGCCGAGGCGGTCGCCAGCGCCAGCAGCCCGGCCGCCGAGATCAGCAGCAGCGAGGAATACCAGGCCGGCAGGCAATATTCGGCATTGAGCGCGATATGTCGCAAATCCTCCAGCAGCGTCTCTGTCCCGAAACGGTACACATACCATTCGCGGAAAATCCCGGCTGCGATGATGACGAAGGAGGCAAGCCAGATCATCGCCGACAGCCGGAAGGACCGCAGCCGCGTCGCTTGAACGTGCTCGGGATCGCTCCTGGTCATTGTCATTCCCGGTGTCCTCCTTGATGGCCCCGCTCTTGAATGGAAGGGAGGAGCAATTTGGGGGCCAGCCATGCAGGCGATCGATCGTGTCACAATGAAACAGACGGCAAGCGGCAGCGTCTTGAAACCGGTCGTCAATGGTGTGCTGGCGCTCGCCTATGCCGCGCGACCGCACCGCCTGGCGCATCCGCTGGGCTTTCTGCGCCTGGGGGCCGAAAAGCTGGCCCGCCGCCCGGCCGCGCCCTTCCAGCGCCGCCCCGAAGAGGCCCTGACATTGCCCGACGGCCTCGTCGACATCGGCGGGCCGATGTCGGTCGACCGTCTCGTCGCCGCCTATGCCGAGGGCATCTATCCCTGGTGCCACATCGGCCCGGTCAAATGGTGGGCGCCGTCGCACCGCGCGGTCCTCTTCCTTGAGGAAAGCCGCATCGAGAAAAGCCTGCGCCGCGTCCTGCGCCAGAAGAAATTCACCGTCACCTTCGACACCGCCTTCGACGCGGTGATGGAAGCCTGCGCCGCGCCGCGGCCGGGCCGTCCGGCACTGACCTGGATCACGCCGCGCTTCATCGCCGCCTATCGCGCGCTTCACCGGGCAGGCCATGCGCATTCGGTCGAGGTCTGGGACGCGGAAGGAAATCTGGCCGGCGGGCTCTACGGCGTTGCCTCGGGTGGCGTCTTCTACACCGAGAGCCAGTTTGCCCGCGGCCGCGACACCTCGAAGATCGCCTTCGTCACCCTCAATCGCCACCTTGCCGAATGGGGCTTCGTCCTCAATGACGGCAAGCACATGACCGGCCATCTGGCAGCGCTGGGCATGCGCGACATTCCGCGCGCCGAATTCACCGCTGTCCTGAAAAGCCATCGCGAGGCGGGCCGGGTGCCGCGCCGCTGGCAGGTCGATGCTGATCTCGATGTGGCGGGCTGGGAGCCGCTCAGGCCCGGAGCCCGCGAAGTGTCAGCCGCATGATGGCCGCCAGCCGTGCCTTGAAGGTCGCCTCGTCGGGCGATTTCTCGGCGCCGTAAGCGGCCGCGATCAGGGCGTCCATGGCCGCCTCGGGGGCGAGCCCGGCCGCTTTCGGGTTGAGTTCGCCACGCGCCGTGCCCTCGCGGATCAGCTTCAGCACCGCGTTGCGGAACTGCTGCGTCACCGGCTCGAAATAATCGGTCCTCAGCCGGCTGCTCGATTCCATCAGCTCCGCCGCATGCGGGCTCGACAGCACCCAGCGATAGGCAAAACCGTATTTGGCCTCCATCAGCGCCGTGAGCTTCGGTTCGAGCGGCAGGTCGAGCGCTTCGGCCGCGCTCACTCCCTCTGCGATCTGATCGGCAAGCGAGCGGCAGATCGCCTCGAACAGCTCGTCCTTGCTCTCGAAATAGAGATAGAGCGTGCCCTTGGCGACCGCGGCCGCCCGCGCGATATCCTCCATTGAGGTGCGCCGGTAGCCGTAATGGCGAAAGAGATCGAGCGCGGCCTCGAGAATGAGTTCCCGCTTGTCGCCTCCTGCCTTCTGCGCGGCCGCGCTGCCTTTTGCTTTTGCCATGATCCGTCTGAAACCCGATTGCCCGGCAGCCTAGCGCCGGATGCTGGCCGGGCAAACCCTGCCGGCGGCCACCACCGCGGTCCGCGTCACGGTGCCGCAATTGTAATAGCAGTATTTGCGCCCGCCCGCCGCTGACCGCTCAGCGTACAGGTCGCCTGTGCCATCTGCACCGGCTGCGGCCTGCTGATCTCGGCTTCCGCCGGCATCCCTGTTATCGCGCCCGAAAGCGACGCGAGCACCGTCAGGCCCGGCAAAGTCAGTGTTTCCATTTTTACACCCCCGTACAAAACCCGGGCCCGACCCTAACATATTGCATGGCGCCTGCCGCAATCCCCTGTTTGTACGCCGCATCCTCAGCACTTAGGATGCGCCCCGCAAATCAAGGGGAGAGGCGGCATGAACGGCGCATTGGAAACCAACCGGGCTCTGATCGGCAAGCCGGGCTCGCGCGCCAGGCTGGCGACGCCGGCGCTCGTGCTCGACCTCGACGCCTTCGAACGCAACGTCGCGTTGATGGCTGCGCATTGCCAGACGGGCGGCCTCGCGCTCCGTCCCCACGCCAAGACGCACAAATCGGTGGCCGTCGCGAAAGCGCAGATCGCCGCCGGCGCGCTCGGCATCTGCTGCGCCAAGCTCGGCGAGGCGGAAGCGATGGGGGCAGGGGGCATCGAAAGCATCCTCATCACCTCGCCGGTCGTCACCGCGCAGGGCATCGCGCGTCTCGCGGCGCTCAACGCGAAAATGCCGGATCTGATGGTCGTTGTCGACAACGCGCTCAATGTCCGCGCGCTGGCCGCCGCGGCGAAGGAAGCCGGCCGCCCGCTGAAACTGCTGGTCGATCTCGATGTCGGCCTCCACCGCACCGGCATCCGCCCCGGCGACGACGCGCTGGACCTCGCCGAGCTGATCGACGCTGCCGACACGCTGGAACTGAAAGGCCTCCAGGCCTATGCCGGCCACCTGATGCACATCCACGACTTCGCCGAACGCCGCGAAAAGTCGCTGGCCGCGATGACGACGCTCGGCGAAATGCGCGATGCGTTGCGCGCGAAGGGTCTGCCCTGCGACATCGTCTCGGGCGGCGGCACCGGCACCTACAACATCGACCCCGAAGCCAGCGTGCTGACCGAGCTTCAGGGCGGCTCCTACATCTTCATGGACAAGCAATACAACGACGTCGCGCTCGGCAACGGCGCCACGTTCCCCTTCGAAACCTCGCTCTCGGTGCAGATGACGGTGGTCTCCGCCAACACGAAAAACCTCGCCACCACCGATGCCGGCTTCAAATCCTTCTCCACCGACGCCGACCCGCCGGTGCTGCTCTCGGGCGCGCCGGAGGGGGCGGGCTACTTCTTCTTCGGCGACGAACAGGGCGGCGTCCTGCTCCCCGACGGCGCGAGGCTCGAAATCGGCAGCACACTGACGGCCATGACTCCCCATTGCGACCCGACGGTGAACCTCTACGACGCCTACCACGTGGTGCGCGGCGATACCCTGGTCGACATCTGGCCGATCGAGGCGCGCGGACGGAGTGCGTGAGGCTTGACACCTGATCGTCATCCGCCGGCTTTCGATTGATGTCCCCCCTCCCCGCGGGTGTATGGACCGGGGACATGGTTGACACCTGTTCGGGGACATAGGTTACACCCCCTGAGGGGTCTGGCGATGATTCTCGGCAGCAACCAAAGAAAGAAGTGTCACCCCGGCAACAAGTGCACTGCTGTCCGGTTTAGAATTCAAATCCAGATTTAATCGTCATGACCCGGCCCTCCTTTGTAATAAAGGTGGCGGGTCATCCACGTCTTTCTTTCCCGCCTTCCGCGCCGCAAAGACGTGGATGGCCCGCATAAAGCGGGCCATGACGACTTCGGGTTTTGAAAACGGCATGGCTTTCTGAAGCCGGACCCGGTCGGAACATCCGAGCGATCCAGAAAACTCGATCTCGCGGTTCCGAGTCGCGAGCACTGGCAGACAGGCGTTTCGCTCGCAAAATCAAAAGCTTGAACCAACTCGGAAAATTTAAACCGGACAGCAGTGCAACAAGTGCCGGGATGACATTTTTGGTCTTGGAAATGGAACGGACTCAAACGGTCAATGAATCGATCGCGCGCCGTCCGCAATCCTCACTCCCGCCCCATCTCCGTCGCCAACCTCTCCCACAACGCCCCGCAATCGACCACCGTTCCCTCGCGCATCGCACGGTCGACCGCCATCACGGTCAGCCCCGCCACCATCGCGTCGTGAACCTGCACCGGGAAGGGCGCGCCTTCCAGCAGGTGCGCGGCGAGGTCGCGGCCCATCGCCGGGTCCGAGCCGTAATGCGCGTCCGGCCCGAGCCCCATATCCTCCGTCTGCGGATCGCTCATGCCCAGCGCGTCGCGAAAGCTCAGCCGGTTGGTCACGAGATCGGCCTCCATCGCGCCCCCCGTGCCGGCGAAATACCAGCGCCGCTGCATCAGCCCCGCATGCGTGTTGGCGTGGAAGGCGAGTCGCACCCCGTTTTGATATTCGACCAGTGCCACCTGGTTGTCGGCGACATCGGCGTCGGATGAGAACACGTCGTTGCCGCCGTTCCAGCCCGCCCGCCACACCGAATAGGCCGGATCGCCGCTCGGATAGCGCGCCGTCGCGAGGCCGGCATTTTCGGGCGTGAAGATCGTCCGCCCGCCGAAGCTCGCGACGCGGGCCGGCAGCGCGCCCGCAAAAAGCCGGTAGAGATCGAAATCGTGGCAGCATTTGTCGAGCAGGAACGAGCCCGCGTGGCGCGCGTGCCGCCGCCAGTCGCGCATCAGGAAGGCGCCGTGTTCGGGATGCAGATGCTCGTTGCCCTCGAAGCTGACAAGCCGTCCGAAACTTTCGTGTGCGAGCCGCTTGCGCACGGCGGCGACCAGCGGCGAGGAACGTAGCACCAGCCCGACGATCACCGACGCTTCGCCATGCGCGCGCAAGAGCCGCGCCAGCTCCCATGTCTCCTCTTCGCTGCGCACCACCGGCTTTTCGGAAAAGACGCGCACGCCCGCGTCAAGCCCCGCCTTGATGTGGTCGAGATGCAGATGGTTGGGCGAGCCGACCATCAGGAGGTCGGGCCTCACCGCCGCCAGCATTGCTTCGACGCTGGCGAAATTCTCGCCCGCCGCGATCCCGCGCTTCTCAAGCGCGCGAAGCCCCACCGGCGCCGGATCGCAATAACCGGCAACGCGCACATTCGGCGCCGCCGCAACCAGATGCCGGATCACGGTCGCAATCCGCTGCCCGAGCCCGGCAACGGCGATGGTGAAAACCTGTGTGGACGTCATGTCTCTCACCAGTCCCCGAGCACCAGCCCCACCACCGCCAGCGCCGCGATGGCCGCCGTGTCGGCGCGCATGATGCGGGGCCCGAGCGACAGCACCGCCGTATCGCTCCGCAAACGGATCATATCCCGCTCCTCCGGCGAAAACCCGCCTTCCGGCCCCACCAGCACCGCCAGCGGCGCCCCGCGCCAGCCGTCGCCCGCGAGCCGCTCCAGCGCCGCCCGCGCCGCGCCGGGCGTCTCGCCTTCGTCGCAAAAGAGAATCCGCCGCCCCGGCGCGACCGCGCTCCAGCGCGCGAGCAACACCGAAAGCTTCGCCGCCTCGCGCACCTCCGGCACAGCCACAAGCCCGCATTGCTCGGCCGCTTCGACCGCATTGGCCTGCAAGCGTTCGTCCTTCAGCCGCGTCACCACCGTGCGCGCCGTGATGACCGGCTGGATGACGGCGGCCCCCATTTCGGTCGCCTTCTGGGCGATGAAATCGAGCCGCGCCTTCTTGACCGGCGCGAACAACAGCCAGATGTCGGGCAACGGTTCCTGCGCCCGCGTCCGCTCGATGAGTTCCAGCACGCAATGCTTCTTGTGCGCTTGCGTGATCCGTGCCGCCCATTCCCCGTCGCGCCCGTTGAACAGCAGCACCGGCGCGCCGGCACCCATCCTGAGCACATTGACGAGATAATGCGATTGGTCCGCGTCGAGCGTCAGCGACGCGCCCCCGCGCAAATCCCCCTCGACAAAAAGCCGCGCCTTGCCGCTCGCACAGCGCGGATTGTCGTCGGTGTCTGGGGCATCGTCGCGGCGGGTCATGATGTCCTCAATCGTTCTTCTTCTTGTAAGGCGCGCAGGTCCGCAACCCAAAACAAAAGTGTCACCCCGGCGAAAGCCGGGGCCCATTGGTTCCCTCAGCAAGTGCGATTGCACGCGGCGGCGGCCACGCGTTCCCTTGCCCGCGCAACTCCTCTATCTTCGCAACATGCGTCCCCGCCCCACCGCCCGCGTTCTCCTCTTGGACGCAACAAATCGCCTGCTGCTGATCCGCATGCACGACCCCGCGGTCGGCGGCGCCGACGGCGCGGTCTTGCGTGACGCTTACTGGGTGACGATCGGCGGCGCCATTGAGCCCGACGAAACGCCGGAGGAAACCGCGCGCCGCGAGCTGATCGAGGAGACGGGCCTCGCCGACGCCCGTCTCGGCCCCAATGTATGGTACACGGAGCATGTGCTGACGGTCGCGGGCGAGAAGCGCCTGCTGCAGGAGCATTTCTTTGTCGCCCATACCGGCAGATCGGATCTCGCCACCGCCGGCTGGACCGATCTCGAACGCCGGGTCATACGCGACATGCGCTGGTGGCCGTTGCCGGACCTCCTTGAGAGCGGGGATATCTTTTTTCCGTCCTCGCTCCGGCGTCACCTGCCGGCGCTGCTCGAAAACGGCCCCCCTTCGGAGATCATCCGGATCGAGCCATGACAAAATTGCTCTGGCGGCAACGATGAGGAATTTGCCGTGCAGGCAATTTTCGATCCAAGGAATGTTGGCGTATTGCCATTAAGGCAAACCGGGGATAACTCAACTGGCCGGCTCCCCGGCCGCCTTGCTGCATCCCGAAGAGAAATCGGCCTGTCCGGCCCGAAAATCGGGGATAACTTGGTTTGTGACAGTTTTTTGACAGTTCGATGACAGCGGACAGATTATGGGCGAGAAACACCCCTCCGGCGACGCGAAAATCGCTCCCTTGCCACGCCGATTCCTTGCCGCTATCCGGATAGCGCATGACAGACAACGCCCCATCCTCCGTCGCCGACGCAAGTCCCCAGAACTGGGTCGACACGCGCGCGCCCGCCTTCGCGCGGCCCTACCTGCGGCTTGCCCGCGCCGACCGCCCCATCGGTACCTGGCTGTTGTTGCTGCCCTGCTGGTGGTCGGTTGCTCTGGCCACGGACGATTGGCGTCATGCCTGGCTGCTGGCGCTCTTCGCCCTCGGCGCCGTCGTCATGCGCGGTGCGGGCTGCACCTATAACGACATCGTCGACCGCGACATCGACGCCGCCGTCGCGCGCACGCGGTCGCGGCCCTTGCCCTCCGGCGCCGTCTCCCTACGCGCCGCCTGGGCGTTCCTTGCCGTGCAATGCCTCATCGGCCTTGCCGTGCTGCTCGCGCTCAATGCCTATGCCATATGGCTCGGTTTCGCCTCGCTGGCGCTGGTCGCGATCTATCCGTTTATGAAACGCATCACCGACTGGCCGCAAATCGTGCTCGGTCTCGCCTTCAACTGGGGCGCGCTGATGGGATGGGCGGCCGTGCATGGCGCGCTCTCCGCCGCGCCGCTTGCGCTTTATGCGGGCGCGGTCTTCTGGACCATCGGCTACGACACGATCTATGCGCATCAGGATCGCGCGGACGACGCCATTGTGGGCGTGCGCTCAAGCGCGCTGAGGCTTGGGCCCGCGACATACAAATGGATGTGGGTCTTCTACGGCGCGGCGCTTGCGGGCTTCGCGGCGGCCGGCGCGCTGGCGGGCCTCGGATTTCTTTTCTGGATCGGGCTTGGCGTGGGCGCCGCGCATCTCGTCCGTCAGATCCGGCGCCTCGACATCGACGATCCGTCCCTTTGTTTGCAGCTCTTTCGCGGCAATCGCGACTTCGGCTTCATTCTCTTTGCCGCCATCGTCGCCGGGCAATTCGTCTAGCCGCCGGGCGGCTTCACATCGTCGAACTTGTCGACCTTGCGCAGCGCCGGAAAGAGCCACAACCACAATCCGACAACGCCGAGCGTTCCGATGCCGCCGATCAGCACCGCCGGCACCGTGCCGAACAGCGCCGCCGAAACGCCGGCGCGAAACTCGCCGAGCTCGTTCGACGCGCCGATGAAAAGCATTTCCACCGCCGTCACGCGCCCGAGCATCGGCTGCGGTGTCGCCAGCGGCACCAGCGTCGCGCGGATGTTGACGCTGATCATGTCGGAAGCGCCCATCAGCGCCAGCGCCGCCAGCGTCAATCCAAAATCGCGCGACAGTCCGAACACGATGGTCGCGGCGCCGAACACCGCGACGCAGGCAAACATGATATGGCCGGTGCGCGCACGGATCGGCCGCCATATCAGCATCAGGCTGATACCAATGGCACCCGCCGCCGGCATCGCCCGCATGATGCCGAGCCCGGCCGGACCGACTTCCAGAATGTCGCGCGCATAGATTGGCAGCAGCGCCGTCGCGCCGCCAAGCAGCACCGCAAAGAGATCGAGCGAGATCGCGCCGAAGACGATGGGCGTGCGGCGCATGAAGGAAATGCCGGCGGTCAGCCGGTGCAGTGCCGTGACGGCGGGCCCTTGCGGCAGCGGTGCCGGCCGCGTCTTCATCGACAGGAAGGCGACGGCGACGATAAGGAAGCTCGCCAGTGCCGTGCCGTATGCCGCGACCGGTCCGAAGATGTAGAGAAAGCCGCCCAGCGCCGGCCCGGCGATCACCGAAATCTGGAACGACGACGAACTGACGGCGATGGCGCGTGGCAATTGCAGTTTCGAAACGATCAGCGGCACGAACGAGCGCGATGCCGGCGCCATGATGGCGCGGCCGGTGCCGAACAGCGCCAGCGCCGCGTAAAACCACATCACATCCGTCGTGCCGAGAACGGAGAGCGCGATCAGCCAGCCCGCTGCCGCGGCTTCCAGCAGTGCTGCCGCCGCGACGATCAGCCTGCGGTCGATGCGGTCGGCGATGTCGCCGGCGGGCAGGGTGATCAGCACCATCGGCAGGAATTGCGCGAGGCCGACCATGCCGAGCGCCATCGCGCTTTCGGTCATGTCGTAGACCTGCCAGCCGACCGCGACCGACTGGATCATCATCGCCATCGCGCCGAGGAAGCGGCCCGAAATATAGAGCCGGAAATCGCGCAGCCGGAAAAGCGCGGCGGCGCTGTCTTCTTCCGTAGGCGGATGGTCGGGCGGGGCGGGGTTCATGGACGGACCGGCGGTTGGAGGGGCGCAGCTCTATGCCCGAGGACAATAAGCGAGTCGCTCCCGTTTCCGCGCAATCCGCTATGAGCTTTTGACGCAGTCCGTGCCACTTGAGTTTTTGCACGGCATGGTTAGATATGCTGCAACGCAACATAAGGAGGCATCCATGAACAAGCTGCTGAGAGAATGGCTCCATCAGGCAGCTCTCGCGGCCGCGGCTTTCAGCGGTCAGCCCCACGGGACCGATCTCGCCGAGCCGCGCCTCGACGCCGAGCCGAAAAAATTTATACAAACCAAGCCCTTGAGCGGCTTCGGCCCGGCCTTCCAGCCGGCCGATTGAGGTCGCATACGGTCCGGCCAAGAGGCGCCCGACATCTCGCGACGCTGTTGACACAAGCCACTGAACCATGGTTCATTTCTTGAAATGAATTGAGGTTCACATCTTGGCCTATCGTCAGACAGACAAGGTTTCGGCCCGGCTGGCCGGCACGCGGCGCGGCATTCTCGATGCCGCGCGTGCGCTTGTGTCGGAAGGCGGTTTCGCCGCTGCTCAGGTGAGCGAGGTGGCCCGCCGCGCCGGCGTCGCGACCGGCACGATCTATCGCTATTTCTCATCCAAGGAAGAGCTCTGTCGCCAGATCTTTCGCGAGGTCTCGGCGCAGGAAATGGACAGGCTCGCCGTTATCGCCGCCAGCGGCGCGCCGGCGCGCGTACGTCTGGTCGAAGTGTTGCGAACCTTTGCCGGCCGCGCCGTCCGGGGCCGCCGTCTCGCCTATGCGCTGCTCGCCGAACCGGTCGACGCAAATCTTGCCGAGGAGCGTGCCTTCTTCCGGCGCACCCATGCCGAAATTTTCGCGCGCATCCTCGAAGACGGGATCGAGGCCGGTGAACTTCCCGCAACGAATGTGAAGATTGCGGCGGCCTGCATCGCCGGCGCCATTCCAACCGCGCTGATCGGGCCGCTGGCGCCGCAATCGCACGAATTCGACGAAGATACCGACCGCGTCGTCGAAGAAATCGTCGCCTTCTGTCTCGCCGGCGTCGGCGCCGCGCCGCCCGAACGGAAGACCGGAAAAATCGTCGAAAAGATCGAACGGAGAGCAAAAGCATGAGCACGGCCAGCGAACTTTTCACGCCCGCCCAACTCGCGATCGTGCGCCAGCGCTCGGATTGGCGCGGCGCCTTTCAGGTCGGGCATGCCTGGGCCGTCATCTTCGGCGCAATGGCGGTCTTCGTCGCTTTCCCCAATCCGCTGACCTACATCCTCGCGGTCGCGCTCATCGGTGCACGCCAGCTCGGCCTCGCGATCCTGATGCATGACGGCGCCCACGGTATCCTGACGCACAACCAGAAGCTCAACATGTTTCTGAGCCAGTGGCTCTGCGCCTATCCGATGATGGCCGAGACGCTGGCCTATCGCCGCTATCACCTTCAGCATCACGCGCATACGCAGCAGCCCGAGGATCCCGACCTCGTGCTCTCGGCGCCGTTCCCGATCACGCGCAAGAGCTTCCGCCGCAAGATGATCCGCGACCTGACGGGCCAGACCGGCTATCAGCAGCGCAAGGCGCAGATCATGAACGCGCTCGGCAAGGCCGAATGGCCGCTCAAGCAGCGCATCGCGCATTACTGGGCGAAGCTCGGCCGGGCGACGGTGGCGCAGCTTGCGATTTTCACGGTGCTGGCCGCCGCCGGCCACTGGTATCTCTATTTCACGCTCTGGCTGGTGCCGTTCCTGACCTGGCAGCAGGCGATCACGCGCATCCGCAACGTCGCCGAACACGCGATGGTGCCGGACGACAACGACCCCTTCCGCCAGGCGCGCACGACGAAGGCCGGCTGGCTCGAACGCGCCTTCGTCGCGCCCTACTGGGTCAACTATCACGTCGAGCATCACCTGATGATGTGGGTGCCCTGCTACAATCTGCCCAAGGCGCGCGCCTTCCTGATTGCCAATGGCTTCGGTCCCCGCATCGAGACGAAGGGGAGCTACCGTGAAGTCATCCGCATGGCGACCTCGCATCCCGACACCGACGACCGGCCGGGCGAGCTCGTGCACAATGCCCGCAAGCGCCGTGTCGACGGCACGATGGGCGAGGGTTTCAAGCCTGCCGAGGACGCGGCGTAAGGCGCACCGTCTTTGCCCGTCCGGGCCCGCGTGCTAAGTCTCTCCCAACAGCTATTCGCATGAGGGGAAAGACGTTCATGGCCGACAATCAGGCCGCAAGCCAGGCCGCGGACGAAACCACGGCAATCCGCGAGGCACATCGTTTCGATGTGAAGCGCCTCGAGACCTGGTGCCGCGACGCCGTGGAAGGATTCGGCGGCGCGCTCGAAGTTCGCCAGTTCGAAGGCGGCCAGTCCAACCCCACATTCCTGTTGACGACGACGGGCGCCAGCGGCGGCAAGCGCTATGTGATGCGCAAGAAGCCGCCGGGACAATTGCTGGCGAGCGCCCACCAGGTCGACCGCGAATACCGCGTGATGAAGGCGCTGGCCGAAACCGACGTTCCCGTGCCGCATATGTATGCGCTCTGCGAGGACGACAGCGTGATCGGAACATCCTTCTATGTGATGGACTATCTCGACGGCCGCGTCTTCCGCGAGTCGGTCATGCCGGACGCGTCGGAGGCGGAGCGCCGCGCGGTCTATGCCAATCTCGCCGAGAACCTCGCGAAGCTCCACCGGGTCGACTACGAAAAAGTGGGCCTGGGCGATTTCGGCAGGCCGGGGAACTATTTCGAACGGCAGATCGGCCGCTGGATCAAGCAATATCGCGGCGCGCAGACGGCCGATGTGCCGGCGATGGAAGAGCTTATCAATTACCTGCCGGCGCATATTCCCGGCGAGCCGTCGGTCACGATCGCGCATGGCGACTACCGCCTCGGCAACACGATGTTTCATGCGACCGAGCCACGCATGATCGCGGTACTCGACTGGGAGCTCTGCACCATCGGTCACCCGTTTGCCGATGTTGCTTATGCCTGCATGTACGATCTTCTGGGTGTGGCTGGCGGCGCGACCGCGGTCGACCGGGCGAAGACACCCGGCGTACCGACCGAACAGGAATTCGTCGCCGAGTATTGCCGCCATGCGGGCCGCGACGGCATTCCGCACTGGAACTTCTATCTCGCTTTTTCGATGTTCCGCCTCGCCTCCATCAGCCAGGGCGTCTACAAGCGTGGCCTCGATGGCAATGCAAGTTCGGAGCGAGCCATGACGCTCGGCGATTCCTGCCGAATGCTCGCCGACCACGCATGGGATATTGTGCAGCGGCCGGACTGAACCGCCGAAAACAGGTTAAGCCGGCGTTAAAGTGTGTTCCGGACTCAAGGGAACGTTAAACAAATCCCCCTAGCATTTACCGCGTTACGGGCGAACCGATCGCCCGCATGAAGGTGGCCGGCGATGAGCCGGATGTGGGGAGCAGGGATGGATCGTTCCGCAAAAATGGAGCAGGGAGCCGGCATGGCAGCGCCGGTGCGCGCCGATGACCGGCGCTCGCTTCCGGTCGAACGGTTCTATCGCGCGTTGGTCGAGAACGCCGGCGACATCCTGACGATTCTGGATCGCGACGGCCTCATCACCTATCAAAGCCCCGCGGTACGCGAAGTCATCGGCGTCTCCGAAAAGCCGCTGATCGGCCATTCGATCTTCAGCCTCGTGCATCCGGACGACCGCGAACGCCTGCGCAAGCGTTTTGCGGAATGTGCGCGCATTCCCGATTCCGAGGTCATGGAAACGGTCCGCCTGCCGCATGCGAACGGCACATGGCGGTGCGTCGAAGCGCGCGCGCGCAACCTGCTGGCGGATCCGGACGTGGCCGGCATTCTCTGCGTCTCGCGCGACGTCACCGAAACCCACAGGCTTGAAAGCCAGCTTCGCGACGCCGAACAGCTCGCGCGCTTCGGCAACTGGCGCTGGATCAAGGGCGAGCCCGCGCCGCAATGGTCGCGTGGCGTCGCGCGCATTCTCGGCCGTGAGGAGGCGCAACTGCCGCGCGGCGGCGACTGGTACGAGCATCTTGTGCATCCCGACGATCGCGACGAGCTGCTGTCGAAATTTCTCGATGCCTTCGAAACGCAGGAGCCGGTGAGCTGCGTCACGCGCTTCTGCGCCGACGACGGAAATTACCGCTACATCAAGACCCATGCCTATGCCGAAGGCGACGCGCATAGCGAGATCGGCGCGCTGGTCGGCCTTGCCGAGGACGTGACCGAGGAGGTCGAGGCCGAACTCGCGTTGAGGGCCAACGAGGCCAGGTACCGCCTGATGACCGAACAGGCATCGGACATCGTCGCACATTACGACACGCTGTCGCAGGTCATCTTCATGTCGCCGGCCGTCGAGCAGATTCTCGGGCGCAAGCCCGAGGAATTCATCGGCAGGCCCGTCGACGAATCGATGATCCATCCCGACGATTTCCCGCGCGTCCGCGACGCCTTCATCGAATGCGCCGTCGACGGCCGGCAGGTGCAATTCGACTGCAGGTTCCTGCACAGCAATGGCAGCTATATCTGGCTCGAAACGACGATGAGCCCTGTACGCAACGAGACGGGAAAACGGACGACCGAAATCATCGGCGTCAGTCGCCATATCGGCGAGCGCAAGCGCCACGAGATGGAGCTGATGGACGCCCGCGAGCGTGCCGAGGCTGCCAACCGCACCAAGTCGCGCTTTCTCGCCAACATGAGCCACGAGCTCCGGACGCCCTTGAACGCGATCATCGGTTTCTCGGAAATCCTGCGCATGCAGATGTTCGGCCAGCTCGGTCACGCGCGCTATCTCGAATACGCGCAGCTCATCAACGAAAGTGGCGCGCTGCTGCTCGACCTCATCAGCGACATTCTGGATATGTCGAAGATCGAGGCCGGAAAATATGAGCTTCATCCGGAGCCGGTCGATCTGCGCAATCTGATGGAGTCGAGCCTGCGCCTCGTTCGCGGCCGCGCCGAGGAAAACGGTATCGGTCTTGCCTTGAGCATGGCGGACGACATGGCGGTCGACGAGATTGTCGCCGACGAACGCGCGCTGAAGCAGATCATGCTCAATCTGCTGTCGAACTCGATCAAGTTCACGCCTTCGGGCGGCAAGGTGTCGGTGAACGTCGTCGAAGCGGAAAACGGCATATGCATCGCCGTATCGGACAACGGCCGCGGCATCCCGGCCGATCAGATCGCCCGTCTCGGCCGCCCCTTCGAGCAGGTGGCGACGGATGCCGCGCTCAGCAAACAGGGCACGGGCCTCGGCCTCGCGCTTGTGCGCTCGCTGGCCGAACTGCATGGCGGTGCGATTTCGATCGAAAGCGAACTCGAAAAGGGAACGGTCGTCGCGGTGAGGCTTCCGCTCACGCCGCACTGCGTTGTGCCGATGCCGGCAACCGATGAAGTGCCTGCGGACGAACCGCTGGAAAAGCCCGTGCTGGCCAATCTGGCCGGCGGATAATCGTTCAGCTTCCCATCATGCGCCGCAGCGCGGCATCGAGCTCGGCATCGACCTTCGCCGCGGCGGGGTGCGCGCGAATCCCTTTGTAGTAGGCCTCGGTAGACGGATATGTCTTCAGCGGCGAGGCATGGCCGAACATCGGGCCGATCTGGTCGAAGAAAAAGAGCATCGGCACCAGCGCGCAATCGGCGAGGCTCAGCCGTCCACCCACCGCGAAGGGCGAACCGTCGAGATAGTGTTCGAGCCAGCCGATGGCTTTCAGCAGTTCGGTCATCTCACGATCGACCAGCGCCTGATCGCGGCCTTGCGGATTGATGTGGCCGAAGAGTTCGCCCATCGGTTCCATGATGTAGAGATCGCCGATGCGCGAGAGAAGCCGCATGCGCGCCCTCTCGACCGCGCCCTCCGGCCGCAGCGGCGCCCCGGCGCCAATGTCCTCCAGATATTCGCAGATCGTTTCGGATTCAGGCACCACCGCATCGCCATGCACCAGCAACGGCACCTTGTGTATCGGCGTCAGCGTATCGAATTCGGGCGGCACGGTACCCGGCCCGACATCGATCATTTCGACATCGAGACCCTTGGCATAGATCGCAAGACGGCAGCGCGCCGCGAAGGGAGAAAGCTGGGCGTTGTAGAGTTTCATCGGGGAAGAGGTCATGGGCCGCTATCCGCTGTTGTTTTGTTGTCGTCCGCCACAAGGAAACGGCCGGACCCGCAAGGGACCGGCCGTATCTCATCCCGCTTGTCCGAAAGCGCGAAGCCGGCGAATGAAGCGGTTGTTCTTCACGATCATTCCGCCGCGGCGCGGACCTTGTTCATGTGCTTCTTGAACTCGAGCCGCGCGATGGTGCGATTGTGCACCTCGTCCGGACCGTCGGCGAGACGCAGCGTGCGGATGCCCGAATACATGCGCGCGAGACCGAAATCGGTGGTCACGCCGCCGCCGCCATGCGCCTGGATCGCGTCGTCGATAACCTTGAGCGCCATACGCGGCGCCGCGACCTTGATCATTGCGATCTCGGTGCGGGCGACCTTGTTGCCCACCGTGTCCATCATGTAGGCCGCTTTCAGCGTCAGCAGGCGGCACATCTCGATTTCGGTGCGGGCTTCGGCCACGCGCTGTTCCCACACGGAGTGATCGGCGATCTTCTTGCCGAAAGCCTCGCGCGACAGCAGCCGTTCGCACATTTTTTCGAGGGCGCGTTCGGCGACGCCGATGGTGCGCATGCAGTGATGGATGCGGCCCGGCCCGAGGCGGCCCTGGCTGATCTCGAAGCCGCGGCCTTCGCCGAGCAGCAGGTTTTCGGCCGGCACGCGCACATTGTCGAGAATGACTTCGGCATGGCCATGCGGCGCGTCATCATAGCCGAACACCGGCAGCATGCGTACGACCTTCACGCCCTTCGCATCGAGCGGCATCAGGATCTGAGACTGCTGACGATAGGTGTCGGCCTTCGGGTCGGTCTTGCCCATGACGATCGCGATCTTGCAGCGCGGGTCGCCGACGCCCGACGACCACCACTTGCGGCCGTTGATCACATATTCGTTGCCGTCGCGTTCGATGCGGGTCGCGATGTTGGTCGCGTCCGAAGAGGCAACGTCCGGCTCGGTCATCAGGAAGGCCGAACGCATCTTTCCTTCGAGCAGCGGCTCCAGATATTCCTTCTTCTGGCGCTCATTGCCGTAGCGTTCGATCACTTCCATGTTGCCGGTGTCGGGCGCCGAGCAGTTGAATACTTCGGAAGCCCAACCGACGCGGCCCATGATTTCGCACGCCGAGGAATATTCGAGATTGGAGAGGCCGCCGCCGCGCTCGGATTCCGGCAGGAACAGGTTCCACAATCCTTCTTCCTTGGCCTTCGGCTTCAGGTCTTCGAGGATCTGCGGCACCTGCCAGGGATTGCCCGCTTCGCGGAACGCCTTCATCTGGTCGTCGTAGGTTTTCTCATTCGGATAGATGTGCTTGTCCATGAACCGCTCGAGCCGGGCCAGCAGTTCCTTGACCTTGTCCGTATGTTCGAAATTCATAAGGTCTCCCCTTCGTATTTCTTGTGGTTGGAGGCTTTGAGGCCTCCTCTCAATGGCGAATGGGCGCACTCTAGCGGGTTGCATCGGCCAAATCACGCGGAAAGCCGCCCTGCGGCGGGGTGCCTCTTCAGCCCCGCCGGGCGGCGAAAAAGTCGCGCAGAAGTGCGGCCGCCCGCGTCTCGCCGAGCCCGCCATAGACCTCCGGCCGGTGGTGGCAGGTCGGCTGCTCGAAGATGCGCGGACCATGATCGACGCCGCCGCCTTTTTCATCCGCCGCCCCGTAATAGAGCCGCCGCAACCGCGCAAACGAGAGCGCCGCCGCGCACATCGGGCAAGGTTCCAGCGTCACATACAGGTCGCAGCCGGTGAGGCGTTCCGAGCCCAGCGCGGCGCAAGCTGCGCGGATCGCCAGCATTTCGGCATGGGCGCTCGGGTCTTTCAGTTCGAGCGTCCGGTTTCCCGCTCGGGCAAGGACCGCGCCATTCGCGTCCACCACGGCCGCCCCCACCGGCACCTCGCCGCGCAGCGCCGCCGCCTCGGCTTCGGCGAAGGCGATGTCCATGGGGCGCGGGGCAGCATCTGCGGTCATGGCCGGACCCTGCCCGCGCGGCGGCGGCCCCGTCAAGCGGTGGCTTTCGGTTCGGCAAGCCGCCTGATAAAGAGAGGCCATGAACGCCAGCCCCAAAACGCCCGCCTCCAAAGCGCCGCCTGCCGGCGGACGCATCGCCAAGGTGATCGCGCGCGCCGGGCTCTGCTCGCGCCGCGAGGCCGAGCAACTGATTGCCGAAGGCAAAGTGACGGTCGACGGCAAGGTGCTGAAAAGCCCGGCCCTCAACGTCACCGGCCGCGAAACAATCGTCGTCGACGGCAAGGCGCTCCCCAAGCAGGAACCGACGCGGCTCTGGCGCTATCACAAGCCCGCCGGCCTCGTGACGACCGCGAAAGACCCGGAAGGCCGCACCACCGTTTTCGAGCGCCTGCCCGCCGGCATGCCGCGCGTCGTCTCGGTCGGCCGCCTCGACATCAACACCGAAGGCCTGCTGCTCTTGACCAATGACGGCGAGCTGGCGCGGCTGCTCGAACTTCCCGCCACCGGCTGGACGCGGCGCTACCGCGTGCGCGCTTGGGGTGAAGTCAAGCAGGCCGAGCTCGACAAGCTGAAGGACGGCATCACCGTCGACGGCGTGCGCTATGGCTCCGTCGAAGCGAAACTCGACAAGGTGCAGGGCTCGAACGTCTGGCTGACGGTCGGCTTGAAAGAGGGAAAGCACCGCGAGGTGAAGCGCGTGCTCGGCGCGCTGGGGCTGAAGGTCAACCGCCTGATCCGGCTTTCCTTCGGACCCTTCCAGGTCGGCGATCTTGCCGAGGGCGAGGTCGCGCAGGTGCCGAACCGCGTACTGATGGACCAGCTCGGCGTGCATGCGGAAAAGTTTGCACACGCGGGAGCGCCGGCCCCGCGTGGACCCGCAGCGAAACCCGCAGGCGGGACACCTAAAAAGGCTGACGGCAAGCCGCCGGCAAAACCCGGCGGCACGAAGCCCAAGCTGAAGACTTTCCGGACGAAAAAGGCCGATGCATCCGGCACGGGAAAGGGGCGCCATGCGGATCGTCGGCGGCGCCCATAAGGGCCGGAGCATCGCCGCGCCGAAAGGCGACCGCGTGCGTCCGACAGGCGAGCGCCAGCGCGAGGCATTGTTCAACATTCTGGCCCATGCCGATTTCGGCGGCTTCGAACTTGAAGGCGCGCGCGTGCTCGACCTCTTTGCCGGCTCCGGCGCGCTCGGACTCGAAGCCTTGTCGCGCGGCGTTTCCTTCACATTGTTCGTCGACGACCACGCCGAGAGCCGCGCCGCCATCCGCGAAAATCTCGATCATCTGGGCCTCAACGGCCACGCGAAGCTCTACAAGCGCGACGCGACCTCGCTCGGGCCGCGTCCCGGCAGCGTCGGCCCCGCCTTCTCGCTGGTCTTCGCCGATCCGCCCTATGGCCGCAAGCTCGGCGAGGCCGCACTTCTCTCCGCGCGCGACGGCGGCTGGCTCGCGCCACATGCGCTTTGCGTTGTCGAAGAAGCTGTGACCTCCGATTTCGCAGCGCCTGAAGGTTTCGAGGAGCTCGACCGCCGCCGCTATGGCGTCACCGAAATTGTCTTCATGCGGGCGCCAGCCTGACATTCATTCACTGCCAAGGAACATGCCGTTGCTGATTTCCGGTCTATCCGTCATCGCCGACAAATACGACGCGCTGCTCTGCGACGTCTGGGGCGTACTGCACAATGGACGCGAGGCCTATCCGGGCGTTGCCGAGGCGCTGTCGAATTTCCAGGCGAAGGGCGGGCATGTGCTGCTGCTCTCCAACGCGCCGCGTCCCTCGACCGCGCTGCCGCAGATGTTCGAACGCCTGGGCATTCCGCACGGCGTCTATGACGGGATACTGACCTCGGGCGACGCGGCGCGCACCTATCTGGCGAGCAAGACGCTGGGCGCGGCGTGCTACTACATCGGACCGGATCGCGACGTGAACCTCTTCGACGGAACGGGTGTTGCGCGTGTCGCCGAAGCGGATGGCGAATTCGTTCTGGTGACGGGTCCGTTCGACGACGAAACGGAAGGGCCGGAGGATTATCGCACGCAATTCGAAAATCTCGTCGCGCGCAAGTTGCCGCTGATCTGCGCCAATCCCGACATTGTCGTCGAGCGCGGCGACAAGCACATCTATTGCGCCGGCGCGCTGGCGGCGCTTTACGAAGAACTGGGCGGCGAGGTCGTCTATTTCGGCAAGCCGCATCGGCCAATCTACGAAGTGGCACGCCACCGTCTGGCCGAAATTGCCGCCGCGCCGGTCGCCGATGCGCGGATTCTGGCCGTCGGCGACGGCCCGATGACCGACATCATGGGTGCCAACGACGCCGGGATCGACGCGCTTTTCATCACCGGCGGCATCGCCGCCGCCGATTGCGGGCCTTCGCCCGAAGCGCCGGAGGGTCCACGTGTGTCCGCCGTGCTGGCGCGGGCGGGCGTGACGGCGATCGGCGCCATGCCGCGCCTTGTCTGGTAATGCACAAGAGGCTTGCCATCCCGTGCACTTGACGCATGGGGAGCGATCCGCCATCAACTTTGCCCGAACCTCATGCCCCCGGAGCCCGACCCCCTGAGATGCAGATTATCCGCCATTACGAGCAAGTGCCGCCCGGCCTGCAAGGCGGCGTCTACGCGCTCGGCAATTTCGACGGCGTGCATCTCGGCCACCGAAAGGTGATCGGCGAGGCGGCGCGGGTGGCGGACGAACTTGGCGTGCCGCTTGGTGTTCTCGTCTTCGAGCCGCATCCGCAGCAATTCTTCTTCCCCGACCGCCCCTTCTTCCGGCTGACCCCTTTTCGCGCCAAGGCGCGGCTTCTCGAAAAGCTCGGCGTCGACATTCTGGCGGCGCTGCCTTTCGATGCACGCATGTCGCAGAAGCTCGCACCGGAATTCGTGCTCGACGTGCTGGTCGAAGGCCTGCGCGCCGTTCATGTCGTCGCCGGTTACGATTTTCGCTTCGGCAAGGGCCGCGGCGGCGACGCGGCGGCGCTCTCCTATATGGGCGGGATGGAAGGCCTCGGCGTCTCGATCGTCGAGGAAGTGCGCGGTGACGGCGAGGCTTATTCCTCCACCCGAATCCGCGAACTTCTGGCGCAGGGCGACCCGCGCGGCGCGGCGAAGCTGCTCGGCCATTGGTGGACGGTCGAGACGCATATTCAACAGGGCGATCAACGCGGCCGCACCATCGGCTTTCCGACCGCCAACCTGCCGCTCGAGGATCATGTCGAGCCGGCGCTCGGCGTCTATGCGGTGAAGGTCGAAATAGAGGACGGGCCGCACAAGGGCAGCTATGACGGCGTCGCGAATGTCGGCCGGCGTCCGACCTTCGACAAGAAGGATGTGCTGCTGGAAGCACATATCTTCGATTTCGACGGCGACATCTACGGCGCCCATGCGGCTGTCTCGTTCATCGAATATCTGCGTCCCGAACGGAAGTTCGACGGCCTCGAAAGCCTGAAGGCGCAGATCGCGAAAGACGGCGAGAAGGCCCGCGCCGCTCTCGCGGCACTTCCCGCCGGCGCATGAGCGGCGCGGCCGAATTCATCCGCGAAAACACCGCGCTCCACGAGCCGCCGCTGATCCCCGAAATCAGGCTGCATCTCGCCAGCGAGATCGTGCCGATCTGGCAGATGACGGAGGAAGAACTCGAGAAGTCGGGCCTGCCGCCGCCTTTCTGGGCCTTTGCCTGGGCCGGCGGGCAGGCGCTGTCGCGCTACATTCTCGACAATCCGGAAATCGTCCGTGGGCGGCGCGTTCTCGATTTCGGTTCGGGTTCGGGCCTGATCGCGATTGCCGCGATGAAGGCGGGTGGCGCCGCAGCGCTTGCCGCCGACATCGACGCTTTTGCGGTCGCCGCGATTGCGCTCAATGCCGAAACGAACGGCGTCGCTGTCACCGTGACGACCGAGGATCTCGCCGGTGTCGAAAATCGCGGCTGGGACATCATCCTTGTCGGCGACATGTGCTACGAGGGCCCGCTTGCCGCGCGCATCGAAATCTGGCTGCGCAAGCTGGCGGGCGAGGGTACGGCGGTGCTGATCGGCGATCCGGGCCGCACCTATCTGCCGAAATCGGGCCTCGAAAAACTGGTCTCCTATGCGGTCAGAACGACGCGGGAACTGGAAGACACCGATGTCCGCAACACCAGCGTCTGGCGCGTCCTGCCCGGCTGAGCGCTGTTCAGATGCGTGCAGCGGACCCCTGTTCGGCGCACAGCACTTTGCATGGATTGGCTTTGCACAGCCCGGCGCGAGGCCATAAATTCCGAAAAAGAACTTACCGGCCTAGTTGCAACGTTCAATCGAAGGATCGCCCGATGACCGATCATGTGCTCGTGACCATCGAAGACGGTGTCCAGATCGTCACCATCAACCGCCCGGACAAGAAGAACGCACTGACGGCGGAGATGTACAAGGTACTGGCCGACGCGATCGAGACGGCGGATGCCGATCCGAAAATTCGCGTCACCTATTACACCGGCACCGGCGACTCCTTCACGGCGGGCAACGATCTCGCCGACTTCGCCAAGGCGGGCACGACGCCGGTGGACGAACAGCCGAAGGAAAAGCCGCATGTGACGCGCTTCCTCGAAAACCTCGCCAATGCCGAAAAGCCGGGCGTGGCGGCGGTCAACGGGCTCGCCGTCGGCGTCGGCGTTACCATGCTGCTTCACTGCGATCTTGTTTATGCGGGCGCCAGCGCGACTTTCCAGATGCCGTTCGTCAATCTCGGCCTCGTGCCGGAAGCGGGCTCGAGCTTCCTGCTGCAACGTCAGATCGGCATTCAGAAGGCGGCCGACCTTTTCCTGACCGGCAAGAAGATCGGCGCGGAGAAGGCAGAAGCCATCGGCCTTGTCGCCGATGTGTTTCCGGACAATGAGTTGACCGTCGAGGCGCTTGCCCGCGCCAAGGCGCTGGCCGCGAAGGCGCCCAATGCGGTGCGCGCGACCAAGGCGCTGTTGAAGGATAATGATCGCCCGCGCGTCGGCGAGGCGCGCGAGGCCGAGGCCCGCGTCTTCGGCGCCCAGCTTCGTTCCGACGAAGTGAAGGAAGCGATCAGCGCCTTCTTCGACAAGCGCGCACCGGATTTTTCGAAATTCGGTTGAAGCTCAATAGGCCGGCGGACGCGCCCCGACGACGAGCCGTTCGCCCCAGCTCCGCGGCTGCCCGGACTGGCCGAAGCTGAGCGGGCGGCGCGCCGAGAGCGGATTGGCGCCGGCATGCGGCTGCGGCTCGCCGACATGCAGCGCCCCGAGCTTGCGTTCGGCCGGATGAAGCATGCCTTCGCGATCCTCGACCAGCAGCGGCAGGCGAAGCACGCGGCCCCATGAGCGCCAGCGTGCCGGCGCATCGAGCCCGTCATGCGAGGCATGGACGACGATGTTGCGTTTCGCGTTCGTGGCGTGGGTCAGTTCGACCAGCAGCGTCTTCTCGACATTGTGCCGGTCGCGCGCGACGACGCGCAGCGCGACGCCGCTATAGGCCGCGATTTTCTCCGACCACTCGAATACACCGAGAATGGGCGAGGAATCGTTGACCGTCACCGCATCGGCATAGACCGTCGCATAGCGAATGAAACCGAAGGCGCGCTGCACCAGTTCCGCCGCCGGAATGGCGGCATATTGGGGCAGGTGAAAAGGGTCGGCGTCGATCTCGCCGCCGCGCCAGATGCGCGGGGCCTGTCGCCGGGGCGCTGGTCCGTCCGTGGTCAAACAACTCACTCCTGCCTTGGCTTCCGGTATCGAGCCTAAGCGCGGAACGGTTGGCGCCCTGTTAACGGATCGGGTCAATTTGGCAGGAATGCGGGAATGCGGCATTCTGCGCGCCCGGAGGCCCCAGGCCCCGGAAAACCGCCAGAAAGCCCGGAAAACCGATGTCCTACGCCTCGTTGCGCGAATTCCTCTCGAAACTCGACGCCTCGGGCGACCTGGCCCGTGTGGCGGAACCCGTTTCGACCGTCCTCGAAATGACCGAGATCCAGACCCGGCTGCTGGCCGAGCAGGGCCCGGCCGTTCTCTTCGAACGGGCGCAGATGGCCGACGGGCGGACCTCACCGATGCCGGTGCTGGTCAATCTCTTCGGCACCGTGGAGCGCGTGGCGCAGGCGGTGACGATGAATTTCAAAGGAGGGGGGGTCGTCGAGCGCCGCCACGCAAAGGACCTGCGCGAGGTCGGCGAGGCGCTGGCCTTCCTGCGCCAGCCGGAGCCGCCGGGCGGCTTCCGCGAAGCCTTCGAGATGCTGCCGCTCTTGAAAACCGTGATGGCGATGAAGCCGAAGACGCTGTCCGCGGCGCCCTGCCAGGAGGTCGTGCTGAAGGGCAACGACATCAATCTCCACGATCTGCCGATCCAGACCTGCTGGCCCGGCGAACCGGCGCCGCTCATCACCTGGCCGCTTGTCGTCACCAAGGGGCCGAAAGGCACGAAGGAAGACGATTTCAATCTCGGCATCTACCGGATGCAGGTGCTGGGGCGCGACAGGACGATCATGCGCTGGCTCGCCCATCGCGGCGGCGCGCAGCATCACGCGCGCTGGAAAGCCGAAAAGCGCGAGCCCCTGCCGGCCGCCTGCGTCATCGGCGCCGATCCGGGCACCATCCTCGCCGCCGTCACGCCGGTCCCCGACACGCTTTCGGAATATCAGTTCGCGGGGCTGTTGCGCGGCCGGAAGGTCGAGCTGGTGGATTGCAAGACCGTGCCGCTGAAAGTGCCGGCCGAAGCCGAAATCGTCATCGAAGGCCATGTCTCGCTGGAGGACTACGAGGACGAGGGCCCTTACGGCGACCACACCGGCTACTACAACTCGGTCGAGAAGTTTCCGGTCTTCACCGTCAGCGCGATCACGATGCGGAAAGACCCGATCTATCTCTCGACCTTCACCGGCCGCCCGCCGGACGAGCCTTCGGTGCTGGGCGAAGCGCTCAACGAAGTCTTCATTCCGCTCCTCCAGCAGCAATTCCCCGAGATCGTCGATTTCTGGCTGCCGCCTGAAGGCTGCTCCTACCGCATCGCGGTCATCTCGATGAAGAAGGCCTATCCGGGCCACGCCAAGCGCGTGATGATGGGCGCCTGGTCCTATCTGCGCCAGTTCATGTACACGAAATGGGTGATCGTGGTCGACGACGACATCGATGCACGCGACTGGAAGGATGTCATGTGGGCGATCAGCACACGGATGGACCCGGTGCGCGACGTGACGCTGATCGAGAATACGCCGATCGACTATCTCGACTTCGCCTCGCCCGAAAGCGGCCTCGGCGGCAAGATCGGCCTCGATGCCACCAACAAATGGCCGCCCGAAACGAAGCGCGAATGGGGCCGCCAGATCCGCATGGACGAAGAGGTAATTGAGGCGGTGACAAAAAAATGGTCGAGCCTCGGCCTCCCCGGCACCGGCAAACCGATCTGGAAGTGAAAGTCTACCTCTTCGATCGTTTCTCAAGCACCTGAATGTCGGCCGATTTCAGAAGCGTTTCCCCAGTCGATTCGACTGGAGAGAGCAGAAATTTCTCGCGTAGCAGGGCTTCGATTCTGCTTCGGTTTTTTCGAAAAGATTCCAGTACACGCTTCTTGTTGACCTCTATGTCTCCAAAGTCGGAACCGGATTCCTCTTCGTGGTCCAGGAAATGATCTTCAATCGCTTCGGTCGAGATTGCGCAGCGATGTCTTTCGCCTCCCGCAATACCGTAGAAGAAGACGACATCCCGATTTGGGTCGTATCTTGCTGGCGATGCCGCAAATTTAAGATCGAGACCGGGCAGGAATGAACGCATTTCACCGACAGTTTGCAGCAATCGGTCTCTGGTGCCGGCGGATACTTGCGCGAGGCCTTGCGCAAGATGCCGTTTCCATGTCTTTCCGCGTTTTACGGCATCCGCCCACGCTGCCGACAGTTCATAAGGTCTGTCCTCGACCAGTACGGAAAGCAGGCTCTCCGCTTGCACGATGTTCTTCGGACCCTTTTCACTCCTGTCGTTCCGCCTTTGCGTGAAGATCAGCTTGTGCAGGGCGTAACGTTCAGGGGACGGTACGGTGACATAGATTCCGGGACCGTGCAGCACAACGGCGTGCTGCGGTTCATGAATCAGATAGTCGAGAAATCGCAAGGGCGCCGCGTCAGTCCCGAGTGCCGGAAGGGGCTCTGGTTCGTCGCTGTCCCCTCCTCTGTTGGGTGTCAGGAAATCGACGCGCACGCCTCCATCCGCGATATACGATGTTGAGCGTGTTGGATCGAAATGCGGTACGGCGCGGAAGCTCGGATCTACCTCCTGGAGAACGGACAGGGCGGGCGGCGTCTTGTCTTCGGTGGCGACCGAGATCGTGCGATGCTGTGCAATGTCGATATCGCCGGTCTGTATGGACGCCGCCGGTAGCCGGACGCCGAGCATCGCAGCATAGGTTTGGTACGCGGTCGTCCCTATCAAGACCGCGCGCAATCGAAACACGCCAGCTTCTGCGAGGGCCTGAATAACTTGCCCCATCTTCGCCTGCGGGCGAGGCAAATAGGCCGACCGGACAAGCATCGACACGAGCGACTGACGGTCGCGAGTGTCGTCCTGCGCATTTCTATGCCTTGCGATCTGCTCAAGCAGATCTTCTGTTTCGGGGCCGACGTATTTTTGTCGTCGGCCTTCGGATGTCGATTCCTGGAAATACCAGTACTTCCGTCCCCGCACCGTTTTGGCGACGAAAGTTCCGTCCCCGGCAAAAGCGTCCTCGAACGCCGCCGCTGCACAGCGGTCGACGAGGTCGGCGTAAGCCGTATGCATTGCCATGGGAATCTTGGACGACATTGCTATACTCTTTCTGCAGATTGAGTATAACATTACCTTCGGAGTCGTTTGTCAACATATTTTTATACGCATTCCGCAATCTGCGTATAACATCAATGATTTCATCGCTGGGCCTTGTTTTATGCCGTCCATCCGCCCCTTCCATCCCGCCGATCTCGACGTGCTCTACGACATCGCGTTGCGGACAGGCGATGCCGGGCAGGACGCCTCGGCGCTGCACGACGATCCGAAACTGATCGGCCATATCTATGCCGCGCCCTACGCGCTGCTCGAACCGGCAAGCGCCTTCGTCGCCGAGGACGAGGCGGGCGTTGCCGGCTATATCGTCGGCACGGCGGATACGCGCGCCTTCGACGTGCGGCTTGAGGCCGAGTGGTGGCCGGCGCTCCGGGTGCGATATGACGATCCCGCCGCGAAACCGCATGAAAGATGGAGTGCCGACGAGCGCCGCCAATATGCGATTCACCATCCCTACAAAACGCCGGAGCGGATCGTCGCGGCCTTCCCCGCGCATCTCCACATCAACCTGCTGCCGCGCCTGCAGGGCCGCGACATCGGCCGCCGCCTGCTCGACCGCTTCCTCGACGCGGTCGGCGAAGCCGGTGCGCGCGGCGTTCATCTCGGTTGCGGCGCCGCAAACGCGCGCGCCCTGCATTTCTATGCGCGCTACGGTTTTTCGGAGATCGAACGCTCGGCGCGGACGCACACGGTCTGGATGGGAATTGAAATGTCCGGCGCCGGGGGCAACGCCGCATGATCCCGGTAACGGACGCTCTCTCGATCGGCGACGGCGAAATCTCCATCACCTATATCCGCGCCGGCGGTCCGGGCGGGCAGAATGTCAACAAGGTCTCGACCGCCGCGCAGCTTCGCTTCGATGTGCGGGCCTCGCCGTCGTTGAACGCCCGCATCCGCGAGCGGCTCGAGCGCATCGCCGGCTCGAAGCTCACCCGGGACGGCGTCATCGTCATCACCGCAAACCGCTTCCGCACCCAGGAGGCAAACCGCCGCGACGCGGTCGAGCGCCTCGTCGAGATGATCGCGGCCGCCGCGCACCGGCCGAAATTTAGGGTGCCGACGAAACCGAGCCTTGGCGAGAAGAAACGCCGCCTTGAAAGCAAGGTGAAGCGCGGTGCGACGAAGCGGCTCCGTAGCGGCAGGCCCGGCACGGACGATTGAAGCTCAATTTTCTCCGCGGAGAAGCGCACCCGGCGCTGTGACGGGGTCTGCTTCACGTGCTAGCGTTCCTGCCGACCCGTGGAATCAAGGTGGCGGCAAGCCAAAAAGGGAGGGTGCCCGATGACATTCTATTCGATCTCGCTGGCGATTGTCGGCGTCTATGCCGGTCTCAACATTCTGATCAATCTCTTTGTTGCCTACCGCGTCTCGGCGAACCGCGTGCGCACCAATGTGATGACCGGCACCGGCGACGACGAGAAGCTCTACAATGCGAGCCGCGCCCACATCACCAATGTCGAATACACGCCCATCGGCCTGATTGGCCTCGTGGTCCTGCACATGCTGTCGGCCTCGATCATCGTGCTGCATGTCGTCGGACTCGCGCTCACCATCGGCCGCGTGCTGCACGCGATCGGCGTTTCGCGCACCGGCGCCTCGACCCCGCCGCGCCTGATCGGTACGTTGCTGACCTGGGTCGGTCAGCTCGTCGCGGGCGTCGCTTGTCTCTTCTACGCACTCGTCTGACAAGGAAACTCGATTGCGGGAACTGAAAGCATGACGAAAGCGGCAATGGCGGCGGACCGGTTGTCGACGCTCGATATGGCGGCGTTGCTCGTCGACCGTGCGCTGAAAGCGGGCGCCGATGCGGTCGAGGCGGTGGCCATGGAGGGCATTTCGCTCGGCGTCTCATGGCGTCTCGGCAAGCTCGAGGATGTCGAACGTTCCGAGGGCTGCGATGTCGGCCTGCGCGTCATCGTCGGCAAGCGGCAGGCGAACGTCTCGACCACCGACCTCTCGGAAGCCTCGCTGGCGCCGATGATCGAACGCGCGGTGGCGATGGCCCGCGCCGCGCCCGAAGACCCGTATTGCGGCCTCGCCGATCCGGCCATGCTGGCGCGGGACTGGCCCGATCTCGATATCGAAGATAAGTCCACGCCGCCCACCGCCGAGCAGTTGGCGGCTTTCGCCGCCGAAGCGGAAGAAGCGGCGCTCGCGGTCGCGGGCGTCACCAATTCGAGCGGCGCCGGCGCCGGCTGGGGCCGTTCCGGCGTCGCGCTGGTCACGCGCGCGGGCTCCGGCGGCGGCTTTGCCGGCAGCTATGCGGGCACCTCCTGCTCGGTCTCCTGTTCGGTGCTGGCCGGCGAAGGCACGGCGATGGAGCGCGACTACGACTACACGACCGCGCGTCATGGAGAGGACCTCGAAGGCGCGACGCTGATCGGCCGGCGCGCCGGCGAGAAGGCGGTGAAGCGCCTCCATCCGCGCAAGGTGCGCTCGCAATCGGTTCCCGTCGTCTACGATCCGCGCGTCTCGGGCGGCCTCGTCGGCCATTTCGCCGGTGCGATTTCCGGTACCTCGATCGCGCGCGGCACCAGCTTTCTGAAAAACGACATGGGCCGCGCGGTCTTTGCGAAAGAGATTTCGATTGTCGACGATCCGCATATGAAGCGTGGCCTGCGCTCGAAACCCTTCGACGGCGAAGGCGTCAGGAACGGCCGCATGTTGCTGATCGAGGACGGGCGGCTGGCGACATGGCTGCTCGACAGCGCAACGGCACGCCAGCTCGGCCTCGCGACGACCGGCCATGCGGCGCGCGGTTTGGGCGGGCCGCCCTCTCCGGCGCCGAGCAACCTCTACATGGAAGCCGGCTGCCTGACGGCGAAGGAGCTGATTGCCGACATCAAACAGGGGCTCTACGTGACCGAGCTGATCGGCATGGGCATCAACGGCGTCACCGGCGACTACAGCCGCGGCGCCTCCGGCTTCTGGATCGAGAACGGCGAGATCGTATATCCGGTCAGCGAAATTACCATTGCCGGAAACCTGAAGGACATGTTCCTCAACATGACGCCGGCGGACGATCTCGAGTTCCGTCACGCCACCAACGCGCCGACGATCCGCGTCGAAGGGATGACCGTTGCCGGTACCTGACGGCGATTTCGCCTTGCTGAAGGAAGCGGTCAGGGATGCGGGCGCGCTCGCCATGCGCTATTTCGGCACCGACCTGAAAAAATGGTCGAAAGACGCCGACGACACCCCGGTCACTGAAGCCGACATTGCGGTCAACGACCTGCTGCGCGCGCGTCTCATGGATGCGCGGCCGGACTATGGCTGGCTCTCGGAAGAAACGGAGGACGATCCCTCGCGGCTGTCGCGGCCGCTGACCTGGGTGGTCGATCCCATCGACGGCACCCGCGCCTTCGCCAAAGGCAAGACCGACTTCGCCATTTCCGTCGCGCTGGTCTTGGATGGGCGGCCGGCGCTTGCCGTGCTGTTCAATCCTGCCACCGGCGAATTCTTCGAGGCGGCGGCGGGCGAGGGCGCGCATCTCAACGGCGCGCCGATCCGCGTCAGCGATTGCACGACGATCGACGGATGCCGGATCGCCGCCTTCGCGCCGATGTTCAAGCATCCCGGCTGGGCGCGCGCCGGCATCGAGCCCTGGCCCGAGATGGAGATTCTCGAGCGCAACTCGGTGGCTTACAGGATCGCGCTGGTCGCCTGCGGCGCGGCCGACGCGGCGCTGGCGCTCAACGGCAAGAGCGACTGGGACCTCGCGGCGGCCGATCTCATCGTCCACGAGGCGCAAGGGCGCATGACCACGCATGACGGCAAGCCCTTTATCTACAATCGTGAAAACACGCGCCACCGCAGCCTGCTCGTCGCCGGGCCTGCGCTCTACGATGCCTTGTTTGCCAAAGTGGCTGTGGTTCGGCTGCCGGAATAGCGCCCGCGTCTTCGCTCGACATCGCTGGCGTGTTAGGATTCGACTCAAAATCGCTCCTCCTTCCGGGGTAGTCATGTCAAAACAGCTTCTCCATCTCGTGTTCGGCGGCGAGTTGACGCATCTCGAAAGCAAGGAATTCAAGGACACGGACGCGCTCGACATTGTCGGTATCTTCCCCGGCTATGACGAGGCGCATCGGGCCTGGAAGGCGGCGGCGCAACGAACCGTCGACAACGCGCATATGCGCTATTTCATCGTGCACCTGCATCGGCTTCTCGATCCCGACGAGGCGAACGACCATGACCACTGAAAGCCCATCATCCAACAGCCATGACAAAGTGTCGTCCGGACCGAGTGCGCTGACGTCGCTGGTATGTCTTTTCGGATTCCTGATCGTGGTCTTCGTCGTCGGCTGGGCGGGTGGCGCTGTGACGGCGACGAGCGTCGGCGACTGGTACGAGGGACTGGCGAAGCCGCCGCTGAACCCGGACAGATGGATATTTCCGGTCGCCTGGAATTTTCTCTATTTCCTGATGGCGATTTCGGCCTGGCTCGTCTGGCGGACGGCGGGGAGCTTCGACAGGGCGGGCGGGCCGCTCGCCCTGTTCGGCATGCAGCTCGCGTTGAACCTGTCCTGGAGCATCGTCTTCTTCGGGCTCAAAAACCCCGTGCTCGCCGTCGCGACGGTTCTGGTGCTCGACATTGCCATCGCGATCACCGTCATGGCCTTCCTCAAGGTCGACCGGCTTGCCGGCTGGCTGCTGTTGCCCTATCTCGGCTGGACGTTGTTTGCGACTTATCTGACCATCGGCATTGCGCTGCTCAATTGACGAACGGTCTGAAAATCGGGCAAAAAGCCAATTGAATGAAGCGTTTACCATTTGCCGCCTTTATGGCGGCCGGTAACGCACCGTGATATGGTCCGGGCGATCCCGGACCATGAAAGACGGGCCCGAACGAGACAGGCCAGATGCCAAGCCAGAAATCCGCCGCCGACACAGGCCAGGGGGGACCGGGCGCCCACCCGGATTCGCCCGCTGCCGCAAATCCGGCCCGGCCCGTTGAGCTCACCACCGGCGATGTCGTCGGCCGGATGGCGCGCGAATACTTGCGGCCGCATTGGCGGCTGGCCGCGTTGGCGCTGTTTGCAAGCGCGATCGTTGCCGCGGCGACAGGCGTCCTGCCGGTACTCATCAAGCATGCGCTCGACAACATCGTCGGCTCGGACGCCTGGACGCTGCTGCTGGTGGCGGCGGGCGCCATCGCCGCCACGTCGATACAGGCGGTCGCCGCCTATTTCGCCAAGGTCAATATGAGCACGATCGGGCAATACATCGTTGCCACGATACAGCGGCGCATGTTCGACCGCATCATGCATGCCGACCTTGCCTGGGTCAGCAGCACGCATTCCGGCCGCTTTATTTCGGGTTTTCTCTACGACGCCAGCCGAGTGCGCGACTCGATCACGACAACCGTCATCGATCTCGGTCAGAACCTGCTGACCGTCATCGCCCTGATCGGTGCCATGTTCTATCTCAACTGGAAGCTTGCGCTGATGGGAACCGCGATTATTCCCTTCGTCGCCATTCTGGTACGTCAGCTCGGGCGCCGATCGCGCAAGGCGGCAAACCGGACCATGCAGGGGTCGGGCGATTTGTCGGCCGTGATCTCCGAGGCGCTTGGCGGTATTCGCGTCGTCAAGGCATACGATCAGGAAGCCACCGAAATCGAACGCGCCTCCCGCTCCATCGACGAGGTGCTGCGCCATTCGCTGCGCGCCCTCAAGAGCCGCGCGGCGGCAAGCCCCGTCACTGGCGTCCTGTCCGGCTTCGGCATCGCCGCCGTCATCTACTTTGGCGGTCGCAGCGTACAGACGGGTCTTCTCACCATCGGCGATCTGGGCGGCTTCCTTTCGGCGATGATGCTCGCTTACGAACCGCTGAAGAAGATCGCCAGCACGCAGACGTTGATGCAGGAAGGCGTCGCGGCAGCGATCCGCGTTTTCCCCATTCTCGACATCGAGCCCGGCATCCGCGCGCCGGCCGGCGCGGGCCCGCTGAAGGTAAGCGACGGCGCCGTCCGCTTCGAGGACGTGCATTTCCGGTATGGTGACGGCACCCCGGCGCTCGGCGGTGTTTCGATCGACGTTCCCAAGGGACATACGGTCGCGCTTGTCGGCCCCTCCGGCGCGGGCAAGAGCACCATCCTCAATCTCGTTCCGCGTTTCTACGATCCGTCCTCCGGCCGCGTCCTCATCGACGGGCAGGACGTGTCGCAGGTCACGCTCTCGTCGCTGCGGGCCGCAAGTTCGCTGGTCACGCAGGAGCCGTTCCTGTTCGATGACACGATCCGCGCCAACATTGCCTACGGGTCTCCGAACGCAACCGACGCCGAAATCGAGCAGGCGGCACGCAATGCCGCCGCGCATGATTTCATCCTGACGCTGCCCGCCGGCTACGACACGACCGTCGGCGAGGCCGGCTTCAAGCTGTCGGGCGGCCAGCGCCAGCGCATCGCGATCGCCCGCGCCATGCTGAAAAACGCGGCGATCCTGTTGCTCGACGAAGCGACCTCGGCGCTCGACACCGCCTCCGAGATGCAGGTGCAGAGCGCATTGACGCGGCTGATGGAAGGGCGCACGACGCTCGTCATCGCGCATCGCCTCTCCACGATCAAGCACGCGCACAACATCTACGTCATCGATGGCGGACGCGTCGTCGAGCAGGGTACGCATGCCCAGTTGGTCGCGCAGGGCGGACTCTATGCGGAGCTTTCGCGCTCGCAATTCATCCAAGACGAGACGCGCGGTCCCGCGCCGTCGCACGACGACGCGCCGCAGGCGGCGCTGGCGGGAGAGTAGACGTCCGATGTCGCTTGGCAAAAAGATATTCAAGAGTTCGGCCTTCACCGAAACCATCGCCTTTCTGATTGCGCTCTATATTCGCATCGTGCGGCGCACCTGCCGCTTCGAAATCAGGCGCGGCGACATCGCCGCCAGTTTCTGGAACGTCGACAAGCCGTTCGTCGCGGCGACATGGCACGGACAGAACCTCATCTTGCCGCCCTTCTGGCACAACTGGCGCGAGTGGTGCATCCTCGTTTCGAAACACGGTGACGGCGAGATCGTCGACGGCGTGATGCGCCACCTCGGCGTCAGCACGATCCGCGGTGCCGGCGTGCCGAAGGGCGAAGAACGCAGCCACAAGCACAAGGGCAAGGGCGGTGCCGGTGCCTTGCGCGCGATGGTGCGCGCGCTCGGCGAGAATATCTCCATCGGCCTCACCGCCGATCTCCCGCCGGGTCCGGCACGCCGCGCGGGCGAGGGGATCGTGATGCTGGCGCGGTTGTCGGGCCGCCCCATCGTGCCGGTTGCAGCGACCACGCGCGCGCGCATAAAGCTGAACAACTGGGACAATTTCACCATCAACCTGCCGTTTTCGAAAGGCGCGCTGGTCTGGGGCGAGCCGATCTATGTCGAACGCGACGCGACGCCTGAGGAAATCGAGGCGGCGCGGCGGCGGGTGGAAGACGGCCTCAATGCGGTGGCGGCGGAAGCCGAACGGCTTGTCGGCCGCGCGCCGCTGTTGCAGGACGCAGGGGCGGTGGCGCGTTGAGCCGCCCGATTCGATCATGACGCCGCGCCCGTCATCGTCCGGCTTCGTCTTCTATCGTTTGCTGACGCGGATAATGGCGCCGGCCGTGCCGCTGCTGCTGCGCCGCCGGGTGGCCCGCGGCAAGGAGGATCCGGCCCGCCTCGGCGAGCGCTTCGGTTGTGCGTCGCAGGCCCGGCCGCCCGGACGGCTCGTCTGGTTTCATGCGGCAAGCATCGGTGAATCGCTGTCGGTCATGCCGCTCGTCGAACGGTTTCTTGCCGCCGCTCCCGATATTTCGGTGCTGGTGACGACCGGCACCGTCACCTCGGCGAAGCTGATGGAAGAGAGGCTGCCGCCGCGCGCTCTCCACCAGTTTGTCCCGCTCGATCATCCGGACCACTGCGCGCGTTTTCTCGATCATTGGCGGCCCGATCTGGCGGTGTGGGTCGAATCCGAGTTCTGGCCCAACCTGATTGCAGCCGCCCATGCGTGCGGCGCGCCGCTGGCGCTGGTCAATGCGCGCATCACCGAAAGCTCGTTTGGCAAATGGCGTCGCGCGCCGCGCTTCGTCGCTGACCTGCTCAGCTGCTTTTCGGTCACGACGGCGCAGGACGCCGCCAGCGCCGAGCGGCTGCGCGGCCTCGGTTCGTCGTCGGTGCTGCGCCTCGGCAATCTCAAACACGATGCGCCGCCGCTTCCGCATGACGCGACCGAACTGGCGCGTTTGCGCGGTGAAATCGGGGCGCGTCCGGTCTGGATTGCCAGCAACACGCATGAAGGCGAGGAGCGCGCGGCGGCCGAGGCGCATCTCCGTCTGGCCCAGGCTCATCCGAATCTGTTGACCATCGTCGTGCCGCGTCACCCGGCGCGCGGCGCGTCCGTCGCCGCCGAATGCCGGGGGCTCGGGCTTCAGGTCGCGCAGCGCAGCACCGGCGACAGGATCGCGCCGGCGACGAATATCTATCTCGGCGACACGCTGGGCGAGATGGGTCTCTACTACATGCTGGCCGGCATCGCCTTTATCGGCGGCACACTCAATCCGGCGGGTGGCCACAATCCCTTCGAAGCGGCGCGTCTCGACAGCGCGCTGATCGCCGGCCCCTCCGGCTTCAATTTCGTCGAAGCCTATGCGGCCTTCGAGAAGGCTAACGCGATGACGCGCATCGCCGGCGCGCCGGCGCTTGCCGATGCCGTCGGGCGTCTTCTCGCCGACGAGGCGTTGCGCCGCCGCATGGCGGCATCGGCCAGTGCGGTGGCGAGCGCCGACAGCGGCGCGGCATCGCGCGCCTTCGAGGCGCTTTTTCCGTTGCTGCCCGCCGCGGGGAGTGCTGCTCATGCGTGAACCGCGCTTCTGGTATCCGCCGCGCCGCGGCGCCGCGCCGCTTCTGCCCTCGCGAATGCTGGCGCCCGCCGGTTGGGTCTTTGGCCTGGCGGGACGCATCCGCCGCCGCCGCGCGGCGCCGGAGCGTGCCGCCGTGCCCGTCATCTGCATCGGCAACCTGACGGCGGGCGGCGCCGGAAAGACGCCCGTGGCGCTGACGATCGCCGAACGTCTCATGGCGACCGGCGAGAAAGTTCATTTCCTGACCCGCGGTCACGGCGGCCGCGAGCGGGGACCGATCAGGGTCGATCCCGCCCGTCACGGCGCGGCCGATGTCGGCGATGAGCCGCTGTTGCTCGCCGCCGTTGCGCCGACCTGGGTATCGGCGCGGCGGCCGGAAGGCGCCGCCGCCGCAGTGCGCGGCGGCGCTCAGCTTGTCGTCATGGATGACGGCTTTCAGAACCCGCATCTCGCGAAGGATTTTTCGATCCTCGTCGTCGATGCCGCATCCGGCGTCGGCAACGGGCGGCTGATGCCGGCCGGTCCCTTGCGCGAACGCATCGACGACGCGCTCGAACGCGCTCACGCGATCGTCCTCAACGGTCGCGGCCATGCCGCCGACGGCATTGCCGCAAGGGCGCGCGCCCGCGGCCTGCCTGTTTTCAATGCCATCACACGGCCGGCGTCGCCGCCGGATTTCGGCACCGCGCCGCTCGTCGCCTTTGCGGGAATAGGACGCCCGGAAAAATTCTACAGGACGCTTGCCGATCTGGGCGCCGAGGTGGTGGAGACCGTCGATTTCGCCGACCATCACATGTATTCCGAGCGCGATGCGCTGCAACTCCTGGTCAAGGCGCGCGAACGCGGCGCGCGCCTCGTCACGACGGAAAAGGATGCGGCGCGCCTGACCCACGCGCCTGCGGGAAGCGCGCGGGCGCGGCTTCGCGAGGCCGCGATACAGCTTCCCGTCCGGGCCCTGATCGCCGATATCGACACGCTGATG
The DNA here is from genome assembly GCA_040216885.1 of Parvibaculum sp. Lineage (GTDB taxonomy): Bacteria > Pseudomonadota > Alphaproteobacteria > Parvibaculales > Parvibaculaceae > Parvibaculum. The sequence continues at coordinate 362,315 of JAVJOG010000008.1, read as the reverse complement.
GCACAGATCTCCGACGCAACCCGGCGCGCGCGCCGCCGAAGCCGGTAAGGTTCGCCGCAACATGGCAAGGAAGCACACCACCATACATCTGCTGGAATATGCGGCGCTGAAAATCGCGCTGGCGTTCTTCGCGATGATGGGGCTCGACCGCGCCTCGGCCGCGGGCGGCAGGCTGGCGCGGCTCGTCGGCCCGAAAGTCGGCGTTTCGAACCGCGCGCGTGCCAACATCCGCCGCGCGATGCCGGAACTGTCGCCGGAGGAGGTCGAGCGCATCGTCGTCGGCATGTGGGAGAATCTCGGCCGCACCATTGGCGAATACGCGCATCTGGAGCGTTTCGCCCGGCCGGAGGAACGGCACCGTATCGAGGTTGTCGGTGCTGGCGCGTTGCGCGCAATGGCGGAGGCGAATTGCGGCGGCGTCTTCGTCTCGGGACATTTCGCGAACTGGGAATTGCTGCCGGTGGTGATGCAGCTCGAAGGCCTTGAAGGTGGCGAGGTCTATCGCCATGCCAACAATCCCTTCGTCAACGAGTGGATGGTGTCGTTGCGCGAAAGCGTGACAAGCGCGACACAGATTCCGAAGGGCGGCACGGGCGCCCGCCTCATCGTTCGCCTGATGCAGGAAGGAAAGTTCGTCGCCATGCTGACGGACCAGAAAATGAACGACGGTGTGGAGGCGCGCCTGTTCGGCCTCCGCGCGATGACGCCTGCGGCGCCGGCGGGCCTTGCGGTCCGCTACAACATTCCCGTCGTTCCGGCTTGCATCGAGCGTGTCGGCGGCGCGCATTTTCGCATCACGGTCTACAATCCGATCACGGCGAAGCCCGGCGCCGACCCCTTCGAGGATACGCTTCGCATCACGCAGGAGATCAACGATTTCCTCGAGGCGCGCATTCGCGCCCGCCCGCATGAATGGCTCTGGCTGCACGACCGCTGGTCGGTCAAGCCCTGGCAGCGCCAGCGCCTCGCGGCGGCACAGGAAGAAGACATGCTCGAATAGGAGGGAAGGGCGGTGAACCTAGTTCCCGCCGGCGGCGACGGCCTGACCGTCCGGCATCGGCCCGACAAGTGTTTGCGGGTCGATCTGCGCGCCGCGCCAGAACATGCCCCAGTGAAGATGCGGCCCGGTCGCGCGGCCCGTTGCGCCGATGGCGCCGATTGTCTCGCCCTGTTCGACGCGCTGACCTGCCTCCACATCGACGCGGCTCATGTGCATCATCACGCTGGTGACGCCGTGGCCGTGATCGAGAAAGACGAGGCCGCCCTCGAAATACATATCGGCTTCGGCCAGCGTCACCACGCCGGCCTGCGGCGCGACGATGGGCGTGCCGGTCGGCGCGGCGACATCGACGCCGTAATGCGGCCGGCGCGGTTCGCCATTATAGATGCGCTGCGAGCCGAAGACGCCGGTGATCGGTCCTGTCGCCGGCCAGATGAAGGGCTGCGCAAACCATGTATCGCCGATGCGCGCGGCACGCGCCGCGGTTTTCAGTTTGCGCTCCTTCGCAATGCGCGCCAGCGTCTCGGGTGGCGGCGTCACATATTTCTGCGGCAGCCCGTCGATGCGTTGGATCGCCCATTCGCGCGGCGCAACCTCAAGCCGGCGTTCAATGCTGGTGCCGTCGGGATAGGAGAGGACGAGGCGGGCGGCCGGTCCGTGATCGCGGTCGAAACCGAACGCAAAAAGACCGCTTTCGGCGACAGGCAAGGCCGCGCCGTCGAGTGTTGCCCGTGCGCCGGGCGCGGCCATGCCGATGACCAGAGACCCTTGTTTCATCGGGCCCTGCAATTCGAGATTGGGGCCGCTCTCTGCCGCCGCGAGGCCGGGTAGCACGAGAAGCAGCACGGCAAGGACGACCGAAGTACGCTTCATGATGCGTCTTGCAACTCGATATAGCGCTTCAGCGAGATTTCGGCGCTTGCATAGGCTTCCTGCCGGTCGACGTTCCAGTAGCGCAACTCGTCGAGCGAAACGCGCGCGCCGGTTACGGCGCAGACAACATAAGCGCCCGGCCGCACGACATGAAACTCGCCGTCGCCATAGACGAGTTCCGCTTCGCCGCCGCCCATTTTTTCCATCCTGTTCATGGCACCACCATAACCCAGGCAACCGTGTCGATCAAAGCAGGCTCCCCTGCGGGCTGTCGGGCTTGCTCTTCGGCGCCGGCCGCGGCTTTTCGGGCGCGCCCCCCGCGACGACCGCGCCGAGCCGGTCCTCGGCGAATTCGATGTCGAGCGGCGCACCGGCTTTCTGGCCGGCGCCGCTGCGGATCGGCTTTCCCGCGCCGTCGCGCACCACCGCGTAACCGCGCTTCAGCACGCCGTGATAGGAATAGCTTTCAAGCAGCTTCGCTGCGCCCTCGAGCCGCCGCACATTGTCGGCGACGAGGCGGCCCTCGGCGCCCGACAGTCGCTGCAGCAGCTGCGGCAGCTTTTTGCGCTCATTCGCGATCTGGAGTCGGATCGGCCGATCGGACAATCGTGCGCCGATCGTGCCGAGCCGCGCGCGCTTGACCTCCGCCGCGCGTTCCAGCGCCCGTCCGAGACGGTCGGCGGCGGCGTCGAACCGTTGCCGCGGCAGCGCCACGATGTCGGTAAGCCGCGGCAATCCGCGCGCGAGCCCGCGCAATTCGTTTCGCGCGTTCTCTATGGTCCGCGCTTCCGCCCGCATCAGCCGCCGCGCGCGGTCCTGCACTTCGGCGATGAGATCGGCGCGAACCGGCACGGCCATTTCGGCCGCCGCCGTCGGCGTCGGCGCGCGGCGGTCGGCGGCAAAGTCGATCAGTGTCGTATCGGTCTCGTGACCGACGGCCGAGATCAGCGGAATGGCGCTCGCCGCCGCTGCCCGCACCACGATTTCCTCGTTGAACGACCACAGATCCTCGATCGAGCCGCCGCCCCGCGCGACGATCAGAAGATCGGGGCGGGGGATCTTTCCGCCCTTCTCCATGCGGTTGAAGCCCTCGATCGCCGCCGCGACTTCAGCCGCCGACGTCTCGCCCTGCACGCGCACCGGCCACACCAGCACATGGCGCGGAAAGCGGTCGGCAAGCCGATGCAGGATGTCGCGGATGACGGCGCCGGTCGGGCTCGTCACGACGCCGATGACGCGGGGAAGAAACGGGAGCGCCCGCTTGCGCTCCGGCGCGAACAACCCTTCGGCCGCGAGCTTCTTGCGCCGCGCTTCGAGCAGCGCCATCAGCGCGCCGGCGCCGGCCGGTTCCAGATGCTCGATCACGATCTGGTATTTCGAGCTGCCGGGATAGGTGGTGAGCTTGCCGGTCGCGATCGCCTCCATGCCTTCTTCGGGCTTGAAGCGCAGCTTGCCGAAATTGCCCTTCCAGATCACCGCGTCGATGCGCGCCTTGTCGTCCTTGAGGCCGAAATAGCAATGGCCGGACGAATGCGGGCCCCGATAGCCGGTGATCTCGCCGCGCACGCGCACATGGCCGTAGGCATCCTCCACGGTCTTTTTCAGCGCGAAGGAAAGCTCGCTGACCGAGAATTCATGGGCATTGCCGGCGGCGGCGGTCGTTGACGTATCGGAAGCGGCCATATCGGGCTTTCGGCGCTCGGCGTTGCGGAGGCACGGCGGTTTGCCGGCGGGGGCCCCCATGTTACAAGGAAACCGCTTTCGCGGGGCGCGTTTTCTTGAGGCCCGCGTTATCCGGGAGTTCGAACCCCATGAACATTCTTGTCATCGGCTCCGGCGGCCGCGAGCACGCGCTGTGCTGGAAAATCCGGCAGAGCCCGCTTTGCGACACACTCTATTGCGCGCCGGGCAATGGCGGCATCGCCGCCGTCGCCGAATGCGTGCCGCTCGCGCCGATGGATTTCGACGCCGTCGTCGCCTTCTGCCGCGAAAAGGAAATCGGCTTCGTCGTCGTCGGCCCCGAAGACCCGCTGGTCGGCGGCCTGGTCGATCGCCTCGACGCCGAGGGCATTGCGAGCTTCGGCCCCTCTGCCGCCGCCGCGCAACTCGAAGGCTCCAAGGGCTTCACCAAAGACCTCTGCGCCGAATGGGACATTCCGACAGCCGCCTATGGCCGCTTCTCCGGTGCGGCGGAGGCGAAAGACTTCATCCGCAAGAAGGGCGCCCCCATCGTCGTCAAGGCCGATGGTCTCGCCGCCGGCAAGGGCGTCATCGTCGCGCTGACGGAGGCGGAAGCCGAAGCCGCCGTCGACGAGATTTTCTCCGGCCGCTTCGGTGCCGCCGGTGCCGAGGTCGTGGTCGAGGAGTTCCTCGAAGGCGAGGAGGCGAGCTTCTTCGTCCTCTGCGATGGCGCGACCGCCCTGCCGCTCGCCACCGCGCAGGATCACAAGCGCGCCTTCGACGGCGACAAGGGCCCGAACACCGGCGGCATGGGCGCCTATTCGCCGGCGCCCGACATGACGCCCGGCCTCTGCGTCCGTGCGATGCGCGAGATCCTCGAGCCGACGGTGAAGGCGATGGCCGCCCGCGGCACGCCGTTCAAGGGTGTGCTCTATGCCGGCCTGATGCTGACCGCCGACGGCCCGAAGCTGATCGAATACAACGCCCGCTTCGGCGATCCCGAATGCCAGGTGCTGATGATGCGCCTCGATTGCGACCTGCTGCCGCTCCTGATGGCGACGCATGACGGCACGCTCGCCGCCGCCGCCCTGCGCTGGAAGGACGAGGTGGCGCTCACCGTCGTCATGGCGGCCAACGGCTATCCGGGCGACTACAAAAAGAATACGGAAATAAAAGGCCTCGCGGCGGCCGGCGCCATCGACGGCGTCGAAGTCTTTCACGCCGGCACGAAGGCGGAGAACGGCCGCATCCTCGCCACTGGCGGCCGCGTGCTCAACGTGACGGCGACAGGCGCCGTCACCGTCGAGGCGCAGGCCCGCGCCTACCGCGCGGTCGCCGCGATCGACTGGCCGGAAGGTTTCTGCCGCCGCGACATCGGCTACCGCGCCATCGAACGCGAAAAACAGAACGCCTGACAGCATCCGAACAAGAATAACGCCACCGGGGAGTGACACCATGACCGACGCAGCGCCGAGCAGGCAGGAGCAATTCTCGGGCACCAAGGAGGTGGCCGACACGCACAGGTTCGACGAGAAGCGCCTTGAGGAATACATGGCAGCCCATGTCGAGGGCTTCAAGGGACCGCTGACCGTCAGTCAGTTCAAGGGCGGCCAGTCGAACCCGACCTACCAGCTCAAGACGCCGTCGAAGAAATATGTGCTGCGCCGCAAGCCGCCGGGAAAGCTTCTGCCGTCTGCCCACGCGGTCGACCGCGAATACAAGGTCATCACCGCGCTCCACGGCATCGGCTTTCCGGCCCCGCGCACATATTGTCTCTGCGAGGACGACGGCGTCATCGGCACCATGTTCTACATCATGGACATGGTCGAGGGCCGCGTGCTTTGGGAGCCGCTGCTGCCGGGGATCGAGCCCGCCATGCGCTGGAAAATCTACGAGACGCTCAACGACACGCTGGCGCGCCTCCATATGGTCGATTACGAAAAAATCGGCCTCGGCGATTTCGGCAAGCCGGGAAATTATTTCGCCCGCCAGATCTCGCGCTGGTCGAAGCAATATGTCGCCTCCGTCACCGAATCGATCCCGGAGATGGACCGTCTTATGGAATGGCTGCCGGAAAACGTGCCGCAGGACGATTCGACATCCGTCGTGCATGGCGACTACCGCCTCGACAACACGATCCTCCATCCGACCGAGCCGAAAGTGATCGCGGTGCTCGACTGGGAGCTTTCGACGCTCGGTCATCCGCTCGGCGACTTCACCTACAGCCTGATGCAATGGGTGATGCCGGGGCAGGGCACCGGCGGCGGCACCGGCTCGATCCAGACCGCTGACTTGAAGTCACTCGGCATTCCGACGCTTGAGCAATACATCGCAATGTACTGTGAACGGACGAATCGTTCCGGCATCGAGAATCTCGATTTCTATTTTTCGTATAATTTCTTCCGTCTTGCCGGTATCCTTCAGGGAATCGCGGGGCGGGTAAGGGACGGAACGGCATCGAGCGAACATGCCAAACAGATGGCGCAGAATGTGCGGCCTCTCGCACAGGAAGCGTGGACCTATGCTCAACGCGCGGGAGCGAAATAGACAAGAACAACAACAAAAAGTGAGAGTAAGCGTAATGAGTTCTTCCGACGTTTCGTCATGGAGCCGCCACGGCTTCGAGATCAACACCGACAAATCGCGGCTCGACCGGGAATCGATTCTGAAGATGCTCGGCGCCACCTACTGGGCGCGCGACGTTTCGCCGGAAAATCTCTGGACCAGCATCCTCAATTCGCGTGCCTATGGTCTTTATTCGCCGGACGGCGAGCAGGCGGGCTTCGGCCGCATGGTCACCGACATGACGCGCTTTGCCTGGATGAGCGACGTCTACATCCTCCCCGTCCACAGGGGCGACGGGCGCGGCAAGTGGATCGTCGAGACGATGGTCAACGATCCGGCGCTCGCTTCCGTCCATCGCATCATGCTCTCCACCACCGACGCCCACTCGCTTTATGAGCGCCTCGGCTTCAAGACCATCGGCGACGACGGCGAAGCCCGCCAGCTGATGCAGTTGAAGCGATAGGGGGCGGCGCCCGCGTTCCCGAGCGCACTCCCTCAATACAGAAACATCGGCTTGTCGAGCATCCGCGCAATGCGCGGCCGATAGGCGCTGGCGTCGTACAGCGCCGCCACGTCGACGCGCTTTTTCCCGCTGGTGCAGGTCTCCGCCGGCACTGTCGTGTAGTTGCCGTCGCGCACGGCGGTCATGAAGCCGCTGCGCCCGGCGGCGATTTCCTGCACCGCCAGCGTGCCGAAGCTCTTGGCCACCATCTGGTCGAGCGCGTCGGGCGGCCCGGCGCGCATGAGATAGGCGAGCGATTGCGTGATCGTGTCGATGCCGGTCAGACGTGCCAGCTCTTCGCCGACGAGATGTCCGATGCCGCCAAGGCGCTTGCGCCCGTATTCATCGGCCTGTCCGTAGGTTTGGTGCTCGCCACCCTCGATGCGCGCGCCCTCGGAAATGACGACCATGGCGTAGCGCGCGGGATTTTCCATCCGGTCGGCGGCGGCGAGCTCGGCAAGGCGGCCCACGTCGAAAGGCACTTCGGCGATGATCGCGCGGTCGACATCGGCGAGATAGCTGGCGATCAGCGCCGTCTCGCCCGAATGCCGTCCGAACAGTTCCACCACGGCAATGCGTTCATGGCTGCCGGTCGAGGTCCGCAGCGCATTGATATGCTCGACCGAGCGCGACACGGCCGTCGAGAATCCGATGCAATAGTCGGTGCCGAAAACGTCATTGTCCATCGTCTTGGGGATCGAGACGGTTTTCATGCCCGCGCCGTGAAGCTGCGCGGCATAGGCGAGCGTGCCGTCGCCGCCGATCGTCACCATCACGTCGATCCCGAGATGTTCGAAGACGCGCAATATATGCGGCGTCGTGTCGACGGTTCCCTTGTCGCTGGGCTTGAATTTGCCCTTCAGAAAATCGGGAAGCTTGTCCTCGACCATCCATTGCGGATCGGTGCGCGTCGTGTGCAGGATCGTGCCGCCCCGGCGGTCGATGGTGCGCACGGCCTCGGTGTCGAGCCGCATCAGGTGCCGTTCGCTGCCCGCCGGATCGTCCGGGTTGTAGTTCATCGGCCCGGCCCAGCCCCGGCGAAAGCCGACGACCTCCCAGCCGAGTTCGGCCGCGCGCCGCGTCACGGCCTTGATGCAGGAATTGAGTCCCGGCACATCGCCGCCGCCCGTCAGGATACCGATCCGCATCGTATCTCTCCTTCTCGTTCCGCACGAACCCGCCGCCGCTCCCAATATCTACATCATCCTGCGGCCCCGATCTGTAAAATGCCCGGTCTGCAACCGGTCTGTAAAATGAGTGTAGTTCGCGGAGCGAGATTTGCGCTTGTCAGCGGCGAAAGGCGCTCCTACATCTGTCCGGCGCCGGAGAGCGTCGTGATGGACCCGGTCCTGCGGGGGATGAGACCCCGGCGGGCGCAAGAGGTCCGCGGAGGAACAAAGGGGCTCGCATGAGCATACTCGTCGCCGGGCCCGAGCCCATCGCCGACCGTCGCGATCTCGTGGCCGCGCTGGAGCGCGGCAACAAGCAGAAATCGGATTGGCGCATCGGCACCGAGCACGAGAAATTTCCCTTCTGTGCGAAAAACCTGACCCCCATCCCCTATACCGGCGATCACGGCATCCGCGCCATGCTGGAGGGCCTGACGCGCTTCGGCTGGCAGCCGGTTATGGAAGGCGAACACATCATCGGCCTCGAAAGCGAGGGCCACGGCAACATCTCGCTGGAGCCCGGCGGCCAGTTCGAGCTCTCGGGCGCGGCGCTCGAAACGCTGCACCAGACCTGTTCGGAGCTTCACGACCATCTGGCGCAGGTGAAGGAGGTCGGCGACGAACACGGCATCGGCTTTCTGGGTTTGGGCTTCACGCCCAACTGGCGGCGCGACGAAATTCCGGTCATGCCGAAAGGCCGTTACAAGATCATGACCGAATACATGAAGAAGGTCGGGACCATGGGTCTCGACATGATGTACCGCTCCTGCACCGTGCAGGTGAACCTCGATTTCGCGTCGGAAGCCGACATGGTGAAGAAGCTCCGCGTCGCCATCGCGCTGCAACCTGTGGCAACCGCGATCTTCGCCAATTCTCCGTTCACGGAGGGAAAGCCCAACGGCTACCTCTCCTACCGCTCCCATGTCTGGACGGATACGGACAGGGCGCGTTCGGGCATGATCCCGTTTGTGTTCGAGCCCGGATTCGGCTTCGAGCGTTACGTGGATTACGCGCTCGATGTGCCGATGTATTTCGTCTACCGCGACGGCAAATATATCGACGCGACCGGCCAGTCCTTCCGCGATTTCCTCGACGGCCGCCTGCCGGCGCTGCCCGGCGAAATTCCGACGCGCGGCGACTGGAACAACCACCTGACGACGATCTTCCCCGAAGCGCGCATCAAGAACTACATGGAAATGCGCGGCGCCGATGGCGGCCCCTGGGCGCGCATCTGCGGGCTTCCGGCCTTCTGGGTCGGTCTGCTTTACGAGCAGTCCTCGCTCGACGCGGCCTGGGATCTCGTCAAGGACTGGACGGATGAGGAGCGCCAGAAACTGCGCGACGACGTGCCGAGGCTGGCGCTGAATACGCCTTTCCGGGGCGGCACGCTGCTCGACATCGCGCGCCGCGCCGTCGAACTCTCCCGCGCCGGCCTCGATGCCCGCGCCAACGGCGACGGCGTCGGCGCCACCGAAGCGATCCACCTCGCGGCCGTCGAGAAAATCGTCGAAACCGGCATCACCCCCGCCGAGGAATTGCTGGCCCTCTACCACGGCCGCTGGAACGGCTCGGTCGACCCGGTCTTCAAGGAGTTTGCGTTTTAGGCAGCGGTCGGGCGGCAATAACGGAGCGCATTCCATGTTCAGTCACGTCACCATCGGTTCGAACGCGCCGCAAAAGCTCGAAGCCTTCTACGACGCGGTTCTGGCAACGCTTGGGCTGGAGCCCTTCTTCAAAGTGCCGGGCACACTCTCCTACGGCACGGCGGCCGGCCCCAAGCTCTTCGTCGTCACGCCCTTCGACGGCAACCCGCATCACGCCGGCAATGGATGGCACGCGGCCTTCCTCGCCCCCGACCGCGCCTCGGTCGATGCCTTCCACGCCGCCGCTCTGAAAATGGGCGGCACCAGCGAAGGCGCGCCGGGCCTCCGCCCCCACTACCACCCGAACTATTACGGTGCCTATATCCGCGACCCCGAAGGCAACAAGCTGCAGGCGGTCTGCCACAGCAAGAAGGGATAGGCGTGCAGCGCATCCTCGTCATCGGCTGCTCGGGCGGCGGCAAGTCGACGCTTGCGCGCCGGCTCGGAGCGAAGCGCGCCCTGCCGGTCGTCCATCTCGACGTGCTGTTCTGGAAGCCGGGCTGGGTCGAAAGCTCCTACGACGAGTTCCGGCCGAAGGTCGCGGCAGCGGTGGCCGAAGACCGCTGGGTCATCGATGGAAATTTCAGCCGCACCTTCGATTTGCGTCTGCCGCGCGCCGACACAATTGTCTGGGTCGACCAGCCGCGCCGCATCTGCCTCTGGCGCGCTTTCCGCCGCACACTGACCTTGTTCGGCGAAACCCGCGCCGACCTCGCGCCGGGTTGTCCGGAAAAATTCGACCCGGCCTTCTACCGCTTCATCTGGAATTTCAAGCGCACGCATGACGCGATGATGGAGGAGGCGCTGGCCCGCGATGCGGCTCATGCAAAACAGTTCCGTCTACGGAGCGACGCGGAGATTTCGGCCTTCCTGGCCTCGGTCTGACACATCTGAACTCTCGGCGCGCCGCAAACCGGGGATAGGTTTTATTTATCCCCGCTTTATCCCCGGTTCGAACGGGTCGCGGACGGGATTTGTGACAGATTTTTGACAGTTCGACGACAGAAGCGCCCAAAACCGGGGGCCAAACCGGGGATAAGTCGCGCCTTGTTCCGTAGACGGATAATCACGCGGCCTTCGCCGTGCCGCCGACCGTCAGCCCGTCGATCCTGAGCGTCGGTTGGCCGACGCCCACGGGCACGCCCTGTCCGGCCTTGCCGCAAGTGCCGATGCCGGGATCGAGCTTCATGTCGTTGCCGATCATCGACACACGCGTCAGCACATCCGGCCCGTTGCCGATCAGCGTCGCGCCCTTCACCGGCGCGCCGATCTTTCCGTTCTCGATCAGGTAGGCTTCCGTGCAGGTAAAAACGAATTTGCCCGACGTGATGTCGACCTGTCCGCCGCCGAAGGAAACCGCATAAATTCCCTTCTTCACCGACGAAAGAATTTCGTCCGCCTCGCGGCCGCCCGACAGCATATAGGTGTTGGTCATGCGCGGCATCGGCTGATGCGCGTAGGATTCGCGCCGTCCGTTGCCGGTTGGCGCCATCCCCATCAAACGCGCGTTGAGCCTGTCCTGCATATAACCTTTGAGAATTCCGTCCTCGATCAGCACCGTGCGCGAGGTCGGCGTGCCTTCGTCGTCGATCGACAGCGAGCCGCGCCGGTCGGCCAGCGTCCCGTCATCGACCACCGTCACGCCCGGCGCCGCGACGCGGCTCCCGAGCAGGCCGGCAAAGGCCGATGTCTTCTTGCGGTTGAAATCGCCTTCGAGCCCGTGGCCGATCGCCTCGTGCAAAAGGATGCCCGGCCAGCCCGGCCCCAGCACCACATCCATCTCGCCGGCCGGCGCCGGCACGGCTTCGAGGTTTGTGAGCGCCTGCCGGAGCGCTTCGTCCACCTGTCCGCGCCATTTCAGCGGATCGATGAAGACGTCATAGCCCATGCGCCCGCCGACGCCGTAGGAGCCGGTCTCCTGCCGGTCGCCTTCGCCGGCGACGATCGCCACATTGAGGCGCACCAGCGGCCGCACGTCGCGCAGCGTCGCGCCGCCGGCACGGATGATTTCGACCGCCTGCCACTCGCCGGTCATCGAAACCGAAACCTGCCTGACGCGCTTGTCGAGACCGCGCGCATAAGCGTCGATTTCGGCGAGCAGTTTCGCCTTCTCTTCAAAGCTCTGGCCGCCGAGCGGATTGACGTCGGAATAAAGATGCGCGTTGGTGCGGGCCGGGCCCTGGGCCAGCGCGCCCGTGTGACCCGTCTTGACCGCCTGCACGGCGGCGCTGGCGCGCTTCAGCGCTTCTTCGCTCAGTTCGGACGCATGTGCGTAGCCTGTCGCCTCGCCCGCGACGCAGCGCAGGCCGAAGCCTTGCGACGTGTCGAAACTCGCCGTCTTGAGCCGGCCGTCGTCGAAGCCAAGCGCCTCCGACTGCCGGTATTCCATGAAAAGTTCGCCATCGTCGGCGCCGTTCAATGCCTCGCCGACAAGCCCCTCGACGCGGGCGCGATCGAGCCCGGTGCGGGTGAAAAACAGATCGTCGGAAGATGCGCGGCTCATGCTCGTTTGGTCCTTGAAAGAAAAAACTCTGGCGGCTCTACCGGTCGAGCCATTCCTCGACCGGCACCAGCCGGCGCGGCAGGCCCGAAAGGTCGCAGCGCACCACCTGCGGCGCGCAGCTATAGAGCGGATACTGCGTCACCTTCAGCGAGGCAAGATCGACCAGGAAGACGCCGTTGATGCGGCCGAACCAGTCGTCCCATTGCACGAAGCGCCAGTTCTGCCAGCCCTCCGGCGGCGGCGCCACGACATCGCCGACAAGATCGGGATGGGCGGCGCAGAAGCCGACGACGCAGCGGCCGGGGTCGCTTTTGTCGAGCCAGGGCGCGGCCTCGGAGATCAACTCCGGCGCCGCCCCGCCATTATGCGGCAGCAGCAGGCCAGCCGAAATCCGGCGTCCCAGGTGGAAATGAATCAGGGCTTCGTCGCGCATGGCTCAACTATTCTTCCAGCCAAAAGGAAAAACCGGCAATATCCAACCTTTACTGTAGGGCATTTCAGGCGCCGGGAAAGGCCCGAGGGACGGAAATTCCGGCCGCCGGGCATGTCGCGCCATAATCGCCGATTCGGTATCTTATTGTGGCAAAACGTCGCAAAACCCGACGCCTGCTGTGGCCTCTCCCATGGCCATGACTATACTCGGCCCCGCGAGTCGTCCGTGGCGCGTGGAGGGGCTAATTGATCCGCTGCGAAACGGAGCGGCGTCAGGGGATAACGTCACAAGGGAATCCGGCGCATGGTGGTGTCGGAACTTGCGGCGGCGAACGGTTTATGGTTTCTGACGGCCAGCTTTGGCTGCCCGAGGGCGCGGCTCCGTGCGGGCCGGACGTAGAATTGACTAGCTGGGGATAAGCATGCGGTTTCTGATCGGTTTTGGCCTCTTCGCGATCGCTCTTGCGGGCGGGCATCTTGACGGTGGTTTCGCGACCGCCGCGTTTGCGGGCCAGCCGCATGATGGCGGCCTCGGCTTCCAGCCTTCGGCGGCGCCGGTCATGGACGACATCGTCTGGTTCCACGACTTCCTGCTCTGGATCATCACGATCATCGTCGTCTTCGTGACGGCACTTCTCGGCATCGTCGCGCTGCGGTTCAACCGCAAGTCGAACCCGAACCCGTCCAAGACCACGCACAACACGCTGCTCGAGGTCGCATGGACGGTGATCCCGGTGATGATCCTTGTCGTCATCGCCATCCCCTCCTTCCGCCTGCTCTACAAGCAGGTCGTGATCCCCGAGGCGGAGTTGACGGTGAAGGCTGTCGGTTACCAGTGGTACTGGGGCTACGAGTATCCCGATCACGGTGACATCTCGATCATCTCGAACATGATCCCCGAGGATCAGTTGCAGCCGGGTCAGCCGCGCCTTCTGGCGGCCGACTACGACCTGGTGGTACCGGTCGACACGACGGTCCGGGTCATCGTGACCGCTGCCGATGTGATCCATGCCTTCGCTGTGCCGTCCTTCGGCGTCAAGATCGACGCCATCCCGGGTCGCCTCAACGAAACCTGGTTCCGCGCCGAGCGTACGGGCATGTTCTACGGCCAGTGCTCCGAACTTTGCGGCACGCGGCACGCCTTCATGCCGATCAGCGTCCGGGTCGTGACGAAGGAAGAATTCGACGCATGGGTCGCGCAGGAACAGGCGGCGCTTGGCGGCGGAAAACTGAAACTGGCTGAAGCCGGAGCGGCGGAAGCGCGCTGAGCGCGTTTCCTTCACGACCGGGCAAAGGCATAAAACCGAAAGAACGAAGGGTTACAGAGATGGCAGGGCAAGCTGCGGGTGCGCACGCCGATCACGCCGACCACCCCACGGGCTGGAAGCGCTACGTCTATTCGACGAACCACAAGGACATCGGCACGATGTATCTTGTCTTCGCGATTATCGCGGGGGTCATCGGCGGTGCGATGTCGGTCGCCATGCGCATGGAGCTGCAGCTTCCGGGCGATCAGGTTCTCGGCGGCGACTACAACCTCTTCAACATGCTGGTGACGGCGCACGGCCTGATCATGATCTTCTTCATGGTCATGCCGGCCATGATCGGCGGTTTCGGCAACTGGTTCGTACCGCTGATGATCGGTGCGCCGGACATGGCCTTCCCGCGCATGAACAACATCTCGTTCTGGCTGCTTCCGCCGGCGCTGGCTCTTCTGGTGATCTCGATGTTCGTGCGGGGTGCCCCGGGCGGCACCGGCGCCTCGGGCGGCTGGACCATCTATCCGCCGCTTTCGACTTCCGGCGCGCCGGGACCGGCGATGGACTTTGCGATCCTCGCGCTCCACATTGCCGGCGCCTCGTCGATCCTCGGCGCCATCAACTTCATCACGACGATCTTCAACATGCGCGCACCGGGCATGACGCTGCACAAGATGCCGCTCTTCGTCTGGTCGATCCTGGTGACGGTCTTCCTGCTGCTGCTCTCGCTGCCGGTTCTGGCGGGCGCTATCACGATGCTGCTCACCGACCGCAATTTCGGCACGACCTTCTTCGCGCCTGAAGGCGGCGGCGACCCGATTCTGTTCCAGCATCTGTTCTGGTTCTTCGGACATCCGGAAGTTTACATCCTGATTCTGCCGGGCTTCGGCATCGTCAGCCAGATCATTTCGACCTTCTCGCGCAAGCCCGTCTTCGGCTATCTCGGCATGGCCTATGCGATGGTCGCCATCGGTGTCATCGGCTTCGTCGTCTGGGCGCACCACATGTACACGGTGGGCATGTCGGTCAACACGCAGGCCTATTTCGTGGCCGCGACCATGGTCATCGCGGTGCCGACAGGCATCAAGATATTCTCCTGGATCGCGACGATGTGGGGCGGGTCGATTGACTTCAAGACGCCGATGCTCTGGGCCGTCGGCTTCATCTTCCTCTTCACCATCGGCGGCGTGACCGGCGTGGTGCTGGCCAATGCCGGCGTCGACCGCGCGCTCCACGACACCTACTACGTGGTGGCGCATTTCCACTACGTGCTGTCATTGGGTGCGGTCTTCGCGATCTTCGGCGGCTGGTACTACTGGTTCCCGAAAATGTTCGGCTACATGTATTCCGAGTTCGTCGGCAAGCTGCATTTCTGGGTCACGTTCATCGGTGTGAACATGGTCTTCTTCCCGCAGCATTTCCTCGGACTGCAGGGCATGCCCCGTCGCTATGCGGACTATCCGGATGCCTTCGCCTACTGGAATCAGGTGTCTTCGATCGGTTCCTACATTTCAGCCTTCGCCGTCCTGATTTTCCTCTACGGCGTGGCGCAGGCCTTCATCCGCAAGGAGAAGGCCGCCAACAGCCCGTGGGGCGAGGGCGCGACGACGCTGGAATGGACACTTTCCTCGCCGCCGCCGTTCCACCAGTTCTCGGAACTGCCGCGGATCAAGTGATCGACGCTCCGGTCGGGACCGCCCGGCCGGAGCGCCTCTTTGAGACGGCCACGCGACCGGGCCGGACTATGAAAGTATCGATGGTTGATGTCGGATAGAGTGATCGCCAGTAAAGAGTTCGGCGCCACCGCGCTCCCGGAAGGTGGCATGGGGTCGGCGCGCGACTTTTTCGAACTGTTGAAGCCGCGCGTGATGTCGCTGGTGATCTTCACGGCGCTTGTCGGTCTCGCCGTCGCGCCGGGCGGCATTCATCCGGTCATCGCCTTCACGGCCTTGCTCTGCATCGCCGTCGGCGCCGGCGCCTCCGGCGCGCTCAACATGTGGTACGACGCCGACATCGACGCGAAGATGGCGCGCACCGCCGGCCGGCCCATTCCGCGCGGCCGGGTAACGCCGCGCGAGGCAGCCGGCTTCGGCGCGATCCTTTCGGTCTTCTCCGTCATGACGATGGGCGTGCTGGTGAACTGGGCCGCGGCCTCGCTGCTTGCCTTCACCATCTTCTTCTATCTGGTCGTTTACACGATGTGGCTGAAACGCCGTACGGCGCAGAACATCGTGATCGGCGGCGCGGCCGGCCCCTTCCCGCCGATGATCGGCTGGGCGGCAGTCACGGGCTCGGTGTCGATCGAGCCGATGGTGCTTTTCCTCATCATCTTCATGTGGACGCCGCCGCATTTCTGGGCGCTGGCGCTCTACCGCAGCGGCGACTACGAAAAGGTCGGCGTGCCGATGCTCCCCGTTGTGGCGGGCGAGGCGGAGACGCGCCGTCAGATTCTGATTTACTCGGCGCTGCTCGTGCCGGTGACGCTGCTGCCGGCACTGCTCGGCTTTGCCGGGCCGCTCTATGCCGGCGTGACCGCGGCGCTCGGCGCCGGATTTCTGTGGTTCGCCTTCGGCGTCTGGCGCAGCCGTGCCGGCGCGGCGCAGGACAAGGCCGCCAAGCGCCTCTTTGGCTATTCGATCCTCTATCTTTTTCTGATCTTCTCGCTATTGCTGGCGGAGCAGGTGCTGGGGATCGCCGCATTCGACGCTTTCCCGCTGTTGCTGTCGTGAGGGCGGAATGAGCGAACAGGACGAAAGCAAACGCCACGAGATAGCGGCGCCGGTCTGGACGGAAGAACAGCTGAAGCGCCGCCGCCAGCGCAATCTGGCCGTCGCATGGACGCTGGCGGGGTTGATGCTGCTGTTCTTTATCGTGACGATTGTGAAACTTGGAGGCAATGTGGCGAACCGTCCGTTTTGACGGCGGTTCGACGCGGAGCCCGGCGCGCGCCTCGGCTTGCGCCCTGACATGAAATAGGCTGATCCGGCGGCACCTGCCGCCCGCGAACTGGAGAGACGGGGACATGGCAGACGCCCACGCCAAACATCACGACTATCACCTGGTAGATCCGAGCGCCTGGCCGATCATCGGCGCCATCGGCGCTTTCGTATTGGCCATCGGCGCGGTCACCTGGATGCACGGTGCGCCCGCCTGGACGATGCTGATCGGCTTTGCCATCGTCTTCTACACAATGTTCGGCTGGTGGCGCGACGTCGTCCGCGAAGCCCACAAGGGCGACCACACGCCGGTGGTGCAGCTTCATCTGCGCTACGGCATGATCCTCTTCATCGCTTCCGAAGTGATGTTTTTCGTCGCCTGGTTCTGGGCCTTCTTCGATGCGAGCCTCTTCGCCGGCGAGGAAATCCAGGCCGCCCGCGTCGAATTTACCGGTGGTCATTGGCCACCCCAGGGCGTTGAGGTGTTCGATCCCTGGCACCTGCCGCTGATCAACACGCTGATCCTGCTGACCTCGGGCACGACCGTCACCTGGGCGCATCACGCGCTGCTGCATGACGATCGCAAGGGCCTCGTGCAGGGTCTCGCCCTGACCGTGGTGCTCGGCCTGATCTTCACGGCGGTTCAGGCCTATGAATACCAGCATGCGGCCTTCTCCTTCGCCGGCAGCATCTACGGCTCGACCTTCTTCATGGCGACCGGTTTCCACGGTTTCCATGTGATCGTCGGCACGATCTTCCTGATCGTCTGCCTGCTGCGCGCCATGAAGGGCCATTTCACCTCGAAACAGCATTTCGGCTTCGAGGCGGCGGCCTGGTACTGGCACTTCGTCGACGTGGTCTGGCTGTTTCTGTTCTTCGCCATCTATGTCTGGGCCTCGGCCGGCGCGGTCTATCACTGATCGCGGGCGCCGCCTGCGGCGACCGAGGGGGCGGCCCGCGACAGCGCGGCCGCCCTTTCGCTTGAAGGGAGCACCATGAGCACGGAAAGCCACCAGATGCCGTCCTCCGTGACGGTGGCGTTGAGGTCCTGCTGCCCGGCCTGCGGCGCCGGGCCGCTCTATGACGGCTTCCTGACGGTGAAGCCCGCCTGCGGGCATTGCGGGGCCGATCTGTCCTTTGCCGATTCCGGCGATGGCCCGGCGGTCTTCATCATGATGATTGCCGGCTTCATCATCGTCGGGCTGGTGCTTTGGGTGGAATTCACCTGGTCGCCGCCCTATTGGCTGCATGCGCTGTTGTGGCTGCCGATGACGATCGCCCTGCCCATGCTGCTGCTACGCCCGTTCAAGAGCTGGATGATTGCCCAGCAGTTCCGTCACAAGGCGCGCGAAGGGCGGCTCGACATATGACCAACCGCGTTTTCCGGCCCATGCTCTGGCCGACGCTGCTGACCGCGGCGATGCTGCCGGTTTTGCTGGGCCTCGGTTTCTGGCAGGTCGAGCGGCTCGAATGGAAACGCAATCTGATGGCGACGATGGCCGAGCGCATGGCCGCCGATCCGGTGGCCTTGCCCGCGCCGGAAGCCTGGCCGTCGCTCGACGCGGCGGCGCTGGAATACACGCGCGTTTCGCTCACCGGCCGCTTCATGCACGAGCATGAGCTGCATTATTTCACGCAAGCCGAGACAGGCGCGCCGGGCTACGCGGTCATCGTGCCGTTGCTGCTGGACGGCGAGGCCGACGCGGTCGTGCTCGTTGATCGTGGTTTTGTCCCAGTGGCAATGAAGGATCCGGCGATGCGTGCGGCGGCGCAGCCCGAAGGGCGGGTGAGCCTCACCGGCATCCTGCGCACGCCGCAACGGCGCGGGTCGTTCGACGGCGCCGACGATCCGCAAAACAACGTCTGGATGGTGCGCGACCCGGCAAGGATGGGCGCGCATCTCGGCCTGACACAGGTCGCGCCGTTCATCGTCGAGGCCGAGATCGGCCCCTCGGCGGGGCCCTGGCCGAAGGCCGGCCGGACCCGTGTCGACCTGCCCAACAACCATCTCGACTACGCCCTGACCTGGTTCGGGCTGGCCTTGGTCCTGACCGCTATCTATTTGATTTATCACAGGTCTCAGGGCCGGCTCGGGCGGCCAAAACGTTAATTTCCGGCCATTTCGCCGCGACCCATACAGCGCAATTGCCTCCCGCGCCGGGGCCGGATAGGGTAGCCCCTGACCGGCCCGCGAACCTCTTTCGCGCTGGCACTCCAGGAGATTATGGTGAAGTACGTCAGCACGCGGGGCGCCGCCCCGGAGCTTGATTTCGAAGACGCTTTGCTCGCGGGTCTGGCCCGCGACGGCGGCCTTTATGTGCCGGCGGAATGGCCGCAACTGAGCGAGCGCAAGATCAAGGCGCTGGCCGGTCTTCCCTATGAGGAAGTCGCCTTCCGTGTCATGCGGCCCTATATCGGCCCCTCGATCGACGATTCCACGCTGCAGCGGATGCTGGTCCGGGCCTATGCGGGCTTCAATCACCGCGCGATTGTGCCACTGACGCAAATCGGCCCCGGCGACTGGCTGCTCGAACTCTTCCACGGGCCCACGCTCGCCTTCAAGGACGTGGCGATGCAGATTCTCGCCCGGCTGTTCGACCATGTGCTGGCCGCGCGCGGCCGCCGCATCACGGTGGTCGGCGCAACCTCGGGCGACACCGGCTCGGCCGCCATCGAGGCCTTCAAGGGCCGCGACACGACCGACATTTTCATCCTGCACCCCAAGGGCCGCGTTTCCGAAGTGCAGCGCCGCCAGATGACGACGGTACTCGACGCCAACGTCCACAACATTGCGGTCGACGGCTCGTTCGACGATTGCCAGGCGCTGGTCAAGGCGATGTTCAACGATCATCGTTTCCGCGACGAGGTGGCGCTTGCCGGCATCAATTCGATCAACTGGGGCCGCGTCATGGCCCAGATCGTCTACTACTTCACCAGTGCGGTGGCGCTCGGCGCCCCGGCGCGTGCCGTGGCTTTCTCGGTACCGACCGGCAATTTCGGCGACATTTTCGCAGGCTACGCGGCCGCGCGCATGGGGCTGCCCGTTGCGCGCCTGATCGTCGCCACCAACGTCAACGACATCCTCGCGCGCGCGCTGGAAACCGGCCGCTACGAAGTCGGCACGGTGGTGCCGACCATCAGCCCCAGCATGGATATTCAGGTCTCGTCCAATTTCGAGCGCCTGATCCACGATGCCTATGGGCGCGACGGTGCCGCGGTGACGCGGTTGATGCAGAGCCTCACGCAATCCGGCGCCTTCGAGATCGACGCCGTCAGGCTCGACGCGATCCGCGCCATGTTCGGCGCCGCCCGGGCCAACGAACAGGAAACCCGGGCGGCGATCGAAGCGACGCTGAAGGCGACCGGCGAACTGGTCGATCCCCACACTGCGGTCGGTCTTGCCGTTGCGGCAAAGCTGCGCGGCGACGCGGATGTGCCGATGGTGACGCTGGCGACCGCGCATCCGGCGAAGTTCCCCGATGCGGTGGAGGAAGCGACGGGCATCCGTCCGGCGCTTCCCCCCGCCATGGCCGATCTCTTCACGCGCGAAGAGCGCCTGACAGTGCTTCCCAACGATCTCACAGCGGTTGAGGCGTTCATCCGTGAACGCGCCCGCTCCGTAACTGCGTAACCGTCGAAGGAGCCCGCCCATGTCCGTTGAAGTGACCAAGCTGGAAAATGGCCTGACCGTCGTTACCGACAGCATGCCGCATCTGGAGACCACCTCGGTCGGCGTCTGGGTCAATACCGGCGCCCGCCATGAGGATCTGCGCCAGCATGGCGTCTCGCACATGCTGGAGCACATGGCGTTCAAGGGCACCGAGCGCCGCTCGGCGCTGGCGATCGCCGAGGAAATCGAGACGGTCGGCGGTTATCTCAACGCCCATACGACGCATGAGGCGACGGCCTATTATGCGCGCGTCCTGAAGCAGGATCTGCCGCTCGCTGTCGATATTCTGGCCGACATCCTGCAGCATTCGGTTTTCGATCCGCAGGAAGTCGAACGCGAGCGTGGCGTCATCATTTCCGAGATCGGCCAGGCGCACGACACGCCCGACGACATGGTTTTCGACTATCTGCTCGAAGCGGCTTACCCGGATCAGGCGCTTGGCCGCTCGATCCTCGGCACCGTCGACACGGTGTCGGGTTTCGGCCGCGACGCGCTGCAGGGCTACATGAGCGAGCGCTATCTTGCCCCCGGCATGGTGCTCGCCGGCGCCGGCGGCATCGATCACGACGCGCTGGTCGCCTTGGCGCGCGACCGTTTTGGCGCGCTGCCGAGCCGGGTCACCAACGGTGCCGAAACGGCGCGCTTCTCCAGCGGCGAACGCCGCATCGAGCGCGATCTCGAACAGGCGCATCTGGCGCTGGCGTTCGAGGGGCCGACCTATTCCGACCCCGACTACTATACCGCTCAGGTCCTCGCCGGCGTACTCGGTGGCGGCATGTCTTCGCGGCTCTTCCAGGAGGTGCGCGAGAAGCGCGGCCTCTGCTATTCGACTTTCGCCTTCTCCTGGTCGTTCGCCGACACCGGCGTCTTTGGCGTCTATGCCGGCACCTCGCCCGACGACGTGGCTGAATTGCTGCCGGTGCTGTCCGGCGAAATCGGCCGGCTTGGCGAGGACGCGGCTGAGGACGAAGTCGCCCGCGCCCGCGCCCAGATCAAGGCCGGCCTGATGATGGGGCTCGAAAGTTCTTCTTCCCGCGCCGAGCAGATTGCGCGGCAGTTCACAGTCCATGGCCGCGTGTTGCCCATCGATGAATTGATCGAGCGCGTCGAGGCGGTCGATGCCGCCGCCGTGCGCCGCTACGCCGGCCGGCTTCTGGGCGGCAGGCAGATGGCTCTTTCGGCGATCGGCCCGCTCGACGGCAAGGACGGCGGACTTGAATCCTATGACCGGATCGCGGCAAGATTTGCAGGTTGAGGTCGCGATCGGGAGGCGCGTCCGGCCATGGCATTTCTCCGCTCGATCTCGAAGCCGGACACCGCGCCCCTCATTCTGGGAGACGGCGTCTATCTGCGCACCCCCCAGCCCGGCGATTATTCCGCCTGGGCGGGCCTACGCGAGAGCAGCCGTGATTTCCTGACGCCCTGGGAGCCGACCTGGGCACAGGACGACCTGACCCGAACCGCGTATCGCCGCCGGCTTCGGCGCTATGTCCGCGAAATCCGCGAGGACCACGCCTACCCCTTCTTCATCTTTCGCGAGCAGGATGATGCCCTTGTCGGCGGATGCACGCTGTCGGGCGTCCAGCGCGGGGTTCAGCAATCCTGCACGCTGGGCTACTGGGCAGGTGAAAAATATGCGGGACAAGGCTACGTGACCGCAGCCGTGAGGGCGCTGGTCCCTTATGTGTTCGAGGAACTGAAGTTGCACAGATTGCAGGCGGCCTGTTTGCCCGAAAACGAAAGGTCCCGTGCCGTGCTGCGCAAATGCGGCTTCGCCGAGGAGGGCCATGCGCGTGGCTATCTCCGCATCAACGGCATGTGGCGCGATCACGTGGTATTTGCCATCTTGCGCGACGATCCGCGCCGGTAATTTTGTGAAGGGGAGCAAGCGGCCGATGCGGCGAGGGGGCCAGATGAAAGCGCGCATGCGCGGCGCGTTCGCGGCGATTGTTTTGGCGGTCGCGATGCCCGGCACGGCGCTGGCGCTCGACGCTGTGGCGCTCGACGATCCGGCGCCGGCCGTCGATCTGACGCCTCATGCCGAGCGATACAAGGCCGACGGACGGCGGCTGACAATCGAACCGCCGTTGACCGGCTCCGCCGAAATCACCAGCGAATTCGAAGACGGCGCGGACGAAATCGACGAAGGGGAATTGGCCGACGGCACCGTCGTGCTGTTCGACGGCGACGGCGCGGCCGGCACCTGGCTTGCCGTCGCACTGCGCAACCGCTCCGCCGAGCCGGTCCGTCGCTATCTGGTCGCCGACGAGCGGGGTGAAGGCTTCGGCAATTTGCTCTGGCCGCTGCCGCGCGAGGCGGTCGACCGCGCCGTGGCGGCGGGTGGCGAGGATCCGGCGCCGATGTCCGGCGACCGGCGGCGCGGCTTTTCGGTTTTTGCGGTATCGGCGGAAGCCGAAACGAGCATCACCGTGGCGCTTCATGCCGGCGAGCCGCCGGCGGGCCTCTATCTTTGGCACGTCGATGCATGGACATCCTTCATGCGGCGGCTGGCGCTGGTCGAGGGCGGAATGCTTGCCGTCGTCGCGGCCTTTGCGGTCTATCTCTCGGCACTGGCGATCCTGACGCGCGTTGCTGCGGCCCGCGCGACGGCGGGCCTTCTCGGCACCGGCTTTCTCGTGCTGCTGGCGGAGTTCGGCTATATCTCCGCGCTTTTCGATCTTGGCCCGCGTTGGGACCTCACGATGCGCACCTCGGCGCTGGCGCTCTTCGCCGCCGCCGTTTTCGCGCTTGAACGATTTTTCCTCGATCTCGAGCGTCTCGCGAAGTGGCCATCGCGTCTTGCGCGCCTGATGTCATATGCGGCGCTTGCCGGCATTCCGCTGGCGCTGGTCAGCGTACCGCTCGGTGCCTTCTACGTGCGCGGCATCGTCACCATGGCCGTCGCCGCCGGCGTGCCGCTGGTGGTCATGGCCGCAACCCGCGGCGTCCGCCCGGCCCAGCTCCTCATTCCGGGCGCGGTACTGTTCGGTTTTGCAGGCCTCGTCGCCGCGCTCCATACGGCGGGCTGGATACCCGGCACTTTTGCCGGCACGACCTTCGCGGGCGGACTGCTGACGGCGGCGCTGACGCTCTTTGCCTTTGCCGCCGCCTATCATGCGCAGGGCGGCCGCCGCCGCGCCGATCTCGGTACCTTGCGCAGCGAACAGCGCAATGCCTTCGCGCTTTCCGGCGCGCGCATGGGCGTCTGGGACTGGGATGCGACCAACGACCGGCTCTATGTGTCGCCGTCGGTGGAAGCGATGCTGGGCCTCGACGCCGGCACGCTGGACGGTAACGAGGTTCTCTGGCGCGAGCATATGCACCCGGCCGACCGCGAGACCTATCGCACCGCGCTCAATGCCTATTTCCATCGCGGCAACGTCTCATTCACGCTCGAATTCAGAATGCGTCATTCGGACGGCGCCTTTCGCTGGGTCGCGCTCAGCGCCAGTTGCGTCGCCGCCGCCGACACCGGCACCGCGCGCTGCATCGGCACGGTGCGCGACATCTCGGCGCGGAAACACGCCGAAGAGCGGCTGCTGCATGACAGCGTGCATGACAGCCTGACGGGCCTGCCCAACCGGGCGCTCTTCATGGACCGCCTGGAACGCGCCATTCGCCGGCCCGACCTGCTCGACCGCCCGCGCGCTGCGATCCTGCTGATCGATCTCGACCGCTTCAAGACCGTCAACGACAGCCTCGGTCATTCCGGCGGCGACGCGCTGCTGATCGCGATTGCCCGGCGTCTCGAATCGCTGGTGACGCAGGACGACACGGTGGCGCGCATCGACGGCGATGCCTTCGCCGTTCTGCTGACCTCGCGCACCCGGCGCGACGACGCCCGCGCCTTCGCCGAACAGGCGAGCGAGTTTCTGCGCCAGCCGATCGAGGTGGCGGGTCACGAGGTTTATCCGACATCGTCGATTGGCGTGGCGATCTGCGAGGATGCACATGAAAACCCCGAAGAGCTTTTCACTGAGGCCGAAATCGCGATGTACCGCGCCAAGCGTCTCGGCAAGGCGCGGATCGACATGTTCGAGCCGGCGATGCGCGCCGAGACGGACGACAATCTGACGCTTGAAACGGACCTCCGCCACGCGATCGAACGCAAGGAGATGGAGCTTTACTACCAGCCGATCATGTCGCTGACCGACGGCGGCGTACGCGGCTTCGAAGCGCTGATCCGCTGGAACCATCCGAAGGACGGGTTGCTGGCGCCGGACAATTTCGTGCCGCTGGCCGAGGAGCTGGGCGTCATCACCGACATCGGACGCTTTGCGCTTCGTGCCGCCAGCGAGGAACTGGCGACCTGGCAGAAGCTCTTTCCGATGGAGCGCCCGCTCACTGTCAGCGTCAACGTGTCGAGCCGCCAGTTGCTGCGCCACGACCTGATCGAGGACGTGAAGCGCGTCCTGAATCGCATCGACATCGAACGCGGTTCGCTGAAGCTCGAGGTCACGGAATCGCTGGTGATGGAAAATCCGGAATTCGCCGCCACCATGCTGACCCGCCTCAAGGCGCTCGGTGCCGGCCTGTCGCTCGACGATTTCGGCACCGGCTATTCGAGCCTGAGCTACCTGCAGCGCTTTCCCTTCGACACGCTGAAGGTCGACCGCTCCTTCGTCGCCGGCATGTCGGCCGACCGCGAAACGCCGCTGATCATCCGCTCGATGGTGACGCTGGCGCATGATCTCGGGATGGAAGTGGTGGCCGAGGGCACCGAAAGCGAGACGCAGGCGCGCGATCTCGCCGACATGGGCTGCGACTACGGGCAGGGCTATTATTTCGGCCAGCCGATGCGCGCCGCCGAAGCGCTCGACTACATCGCCCGTCACTGGCGGCGCTGATCGGAGCGTTTTCAGCAAAAGTGGTTGCCGGTTTTGCGTTCGAAAACGCGACAAGACAACGACTCTAGGCGTGGCCGGCATCGCCCGACAGCAGCGAAATATCGACGCCGAGTTTCGCCAGCGCCTTGTGATATTTCGTCTCGATGTCGAGGCCGAACAGCAATTCCGGATCGGGGTCGCAATGCAGCCAGCCATTGCTCTGGATTTCGGCATCGAGCTGGCCGGGCGCCCATCCGGCATAGCCGAGCGCCAGCAGCGCGTGGCGCGGTCCGTGGCCGCCGGCCATCGCGCGCAGAATGTCGACGCTCGCCGTCAACCCGACATCCTCGTCGACCGGCAGCGTCGATTCCTCCGAAAAATAATCCTGCGTATGCAGCACGAAGCCGCGCCCCATCTCGACCGGCCCGCCGACAAGCACCGGACAGGTGATCCGCTCGGCCTCCGGCGGCATCGCGATCGACAGGCGCTCCAGCAGGTCGGGAAAGGTGATATTGGGCGCGAGCTTGTTGACGACAATGCCCATCGCGCCGTCCGGATTGTGCACGCACATATAGATCAGCGTCCGCTCGAAGCGCTCGTCGCCGATCGTCGGCATCGCGATCAGCATCTTGCCTTCGAGAAACCCGTCATCGCCGGGCTGGTAGCTGAAATCCGCCGACATCGGGCTCATGGGCAGCCTGCCTCCGGCCATTGGCGTGTTGCACGCCTGAAATCCTGCCCTCTCGCGCCCGCCATGTCACGCATCATCGTGCCGGAAAATCGCGCGGCTGCCATTCCCCGCGCGGCTGTGCTTTGATATGGACGGGTGCGCGGGGCAGGGCGAGGAACATGGGCACGACGAAAACCTTATGGAAAGCGGCGGCATTCGCGGCCGCACTCGCGCTGGCGCCGCTGCCCGCCGCATCGTCGGGCGCCGGCGGCGCGTCGGCCGCCCGCATCGCATCCGCCGTCACCGCGCATGACGGCGCGCCGTTCCTGGCCGGCGTCGACATGCGCCTTGCGCCCGGCTGGAAGACCTACTGGAAAAATCCCGGCGACAGCGGCATCGCGCCGGTGTTCGACTGGTCGGCGTCTGAAAATCTCGCCGGCATCGACCTCGCCTGGCCGGCGCCGCGCCGCTTCGACGATCCGGGCGATGTCACCTTCGGTTATGCCGATGAGGTGGTCTGGCCGCTCCGCGTCGTCCCCGCCGATCCCGCGCTGCCGGTCGCGCTGCGCCTCGCGCTCGCCTATGGCGTCTGCTCGGCGAGCATCTGCGTCCCGCGCACCGCCGACCTCGCGCTCACCGTGCCGCCCGCCGCGCCCGGTGCGGCGGCCGCGCCGTCGGCCGATCTGCCGCGCCTTGCCGCCGCGCTCGCCCGCCTGCCGCAACCGCTCGACGATCCCGCCGCGCTCACCGTCCGCTGGCGCGAGGCCGAAGCGCCGGTGCTCGAAATCGCCTACACCGGCTGCCCGCGCCCCTGCGCCGCGCCGCCGCTCATTGTCGACGGACCGGACGGCGTCTGGTTCGGCGTGCCCGAAGTCCGCCGCGCCGGCGACACCCTGCATTACAGCGTCGAGGTCGGCGCGCTCTCGACCGCGACGCTCGCCGGCGAGCGGCTCGGCTTCATCCTCGGCGGCGGCGAGGATGCCCGCATCGGCTGGTGGACGCCCTGAACCGCGCCCCCCGCCGGGGCTGGCGGACCGCAACGATTGGCGCTTTAATGCGCCCAACAATCACCCGGACACAAATTCAAGGAGCCCGCCATGACGATCGAGGTCGGAGACCGCATTCCCGATGCCACCCTGATGCAACTGACCGACAAGGGCCCCGCGCCGGTCAAGACGTCGGAATATTTCGCCGGCCGCAAGATCGTCGTCTTCGCGCTGCCCGGCGCCTTCACGCCCACCTGCTCCAACCAGCACCTGCCGGGCTTCATCCAGAACGCCGACACGATCAAGGCCAAAGGCGTCGACGAAATCGCCTGCCTCTCGGTCAACGACGCCTTCGTCATGGGCGCCTGGGGCAAGGCGCAGGGCGCTGGCGGCAAGGTGACGATGCTCGGCGACGGCAATGGCGACTTCACCAAGGCGCTGGGCCTCGGCTTCGACGGCTCGGGCTTCGGCATGGGAATGCGCTCGCAGCGTTATTCGATGCTGGTCGAGGACGGCGTCGTCAAAAGCCTCAACATGGAGCCCGCCGGCGGCAAGGCCGAAGTCTCCGGCGCCGAAAACATGCTGAAACAGCTCTGACCTGTCGCCCGAAGCTGCGGCCTGACCTGTCCTCCGGCCTGTCCGCCGTGGCCTTTGGCGAAGGTGGAAACTCCGGTGGAGCGCGGGAGGGAGCAGCGTAGGGGGACCGCGCCGGACAAGGGATGCAAAGCCATGAGCGACGCGGTCGGACCCGGCGATATCGTTCTTTGCGTCAATGCCGCCCCGAACCATGTCACGGGCCGGCCGGTGCCGCTGCAGGCCGGCGAGACCTACCGCGTGCTCGCCGTCATGGAATTCGCCTGCCCCTGCGGGCGTTCCGACGCGCTGCTCGATGTCGGCATCGACTTCGCATGGTGCCAGTCCCGCTTCCGTCTCCTCCCCCGGCCCAAAGCGGAATCGAAGCCCCGGCGCGTTTCGGCCCCGAAGGAAACGGAGAAGGTCTGACCGGATTGCCGGACTTGATCCGGCAATCCAGAAGGCGCGACCTGTCGCCCGAAGCTGCGAAGCAGCGTAGGGGGAGGCGCCGTCCCTCTTCACAACGACTCCTTGAACGGAACACCAAACTCGCCGCAACTTTCTCCCGTCACCAAAAAACACAATGTCACCCCGGCGACCTGTCTCCCGAAGCTGCATCGCAGCGTAGGGAGAAAGCCGGGGTGACACTGAATGGTTGGCAGATGACCGGGCTCAAGGATCGCCTACACCCCCAACCCCCAACATCGTCATTGCGAGCGAAGCGACGTGTCCGCCGAAGCTCCGAAGGAGCGAAGGGGGAAGCAATCCAGGAGCCACGCATGCAGAGTTTGCCGCTTCTGGGTTGCTTCGTCGCTGCGCTCCTCGCAATGACGCCGAGAGGCGGTGCGAGCCACACCCGCCCCCAAAAAACGAGGTGTCATCCCGGCACTTGTTGCCGGAACCCAATCCACGTCGATGCTTGATGCGGCGTTTGCCGGTGTCCCGAACGCCCGCAAGCGCAGTACACGGATGGTTTTCCTGAGTGTAGCCCTGCGCCTTGAGTATAAGCGCTGCGTCAGTCGCGGTCATCTGCGGTATGAATCGTTTACGGCTGTCGGACAGAAAGAAGCGCCAAAAACCCAATCAGATATAGCGGCTGTAGTCAGAGCTGATTGTTTGGCCTTCCGGGATGTATTTTAAGACTTCGCCCACTTTTCGTGCCGCCCGAATTGGGATCGGGAGGCGCTGGTTCATCTGCGTCGAGTTCCAATTAATCTTCGTCAATGAAAAGATTTCTTCTGCAATTTGGGCGGGTGTGCTGTCGCTGCTTGGGTGAGGGCAAAGCAACAACGGTCGCGGAACATAGAGACCGGGATAAGTGCCGTAGTAGGGAATGCTGCCGTTCGTATAGAGTAGGCCTTTGCCGTCGAGATCAACAAACGTACCGCGAAGAACCGGATAGTCTCCATCACGCAGAATTTTAACATCATAGGATTCTTGAACCCATACGAGGTCCCGCAAATCAGTCTTGGCCTCTTCCAGCGCGCGCAAAATCCCATCCGCTTCCTCTTGACGAAAACGAGATGTTTTGAGAACGATGACCCGCGCAGGAGAATGCTTGTGATGGTCGCGGTAAGCGCGTAGCGCACTCTCGACAAGAGAACAGGCATCATCCTCGGTCATATAAGGGTGTCGCCCTCGCGCTTCGGTCTGTGCGCGTTTGCCCTTGAGAATAAAGCCCTTTCCGCGCTCGTCGAACATTTGGGCTGCGCTGGTCCAAAGCTGCTGTCCACTCACGTCGCGGAAAAAGCTCACACCGATATAACAAGCCCGGAACTCGCCTTCCTTCGGCATCCGCCGCCACGGGATACGACCGGCTCCTTTGTAATAGAGCGTCGTCAACAAGTTCCAGGTACGGTCGGCCTCGTCTTGAATTTTCCGGTCGCTGCTCTCTTTAATCTTGCGCGGAATCTTCGCGTCCTCATCGATCACGTCCTCCCAGATGATCTGGATCGGAAAACTGAGTGGCATTGCCCTTGCCTTCAGGAGCCCACGAAAATTTGGAGCATCCAGCCCGCCGCTATCCTCCTTCTCAGTTGTGCCTTCCGAGTCCATCCGCGCATTCCACACACGCTCAATTAGCGACACCGGCAACGCGATGATGGCTACATCTGGCCTATCCCCGCTGTCATCAAGTGATTGGAGTTCAGTCAGAATCGCCTCAACTGCCAATTCAACGGCCTTGGTATGGTTCGGCTCCTTGGCGATTTTATCGATCTGACTCTTGCTGAGTGATCGGGTTGTATTTCCAGCCGTATCGAACTGACAGCGGAAGGGGCTGTGATTTCTCAGACCAGGAAAATCGGGGTGCAAATTGGGATGAGTGTCGGACCGGGATTGGAATCCATATGCCGCTTTGTTGAGGAAAGCCTGAGTTGACTCCACGGTTTTGGCACTGCCAACGATGCCTACACGAATCTTGTCGCCTAACGGAACTTGGAGTGGGCCAGCTTCGGTGAGACCGAGCCGGGGATCAGGATGGCTATGCTGATCCCCGAATTCAAGCAAAGGTTCTTCGAATATCTTGCTCTCAAACTTCATTGAGGATGAACTCCGCTTGATCGCCAGACACTTCGCCGCGGCTTTTGGGTTTGCCCCACACATCCTCCGGTACGGTGGTCGGTAACTCGATCTCTGGCGGTGACCCGAACCGTAGAACCGGCTCCGAGACGTCATCTGATACAAACAACTCGGTTTCTGGCAGATCATATTCCGTCAGAAATCGGTGCCACATAATGACCTGTCCGCGAAGCGAGGCGTTGTTGTCGAGACGCTTCTTGCCGGACAGAAGAGCGTGTGGATGGGAATGGCGCAGAAACCCGTTCGTAGTGAAATGATAGGTCGGATTCACCATCAGAAACCACTGATCCATCAGGCATTCGAACTTCGGGACAAAGGCATGATGGCGGACGAAAGAAACCCTTTCGGGATACTTTGGATGTCGGGCAACGTTGACAACGTCAGCCTTCGCCTTGTTTTTGGCCGACCGATAGGCGTAGGTCCGAGACTGGTTCTCTTCATGCGCCCGAAAATACAGCAGCCGCGTCTCGTTATCCCACGCAAGGTCGGATTGAACCTGATGCTCGAGAGTCCTGCGAAGCAGAAATGCGAAGTTGTTTTGTTCGTCGATATCCTCGTGGAAAGCAAGCAGACTGGTTTCGATCACTTCAACCTGATCAACGTCAACGATCGCACGAGTCGACGTGGTCCGAGGATCGTGGAATGACCAAAAGCTTCCACCTTTAAGGGCCCAATCGAAGCGCGGTGTGTTATCTTGATTAAATAGCTCGGCAACAGCTCGTTTGGGGTCGAACGGTGAGCTCGAAACATAGATTTCCTGCGGCAGAACCAAGGGCAGGAGATTCACGAGCGCCATCTCGCCACCTCGAAGTGGCGGCACATAGTAACCAAACCCTGCCTTCGGCACCGTGAGCGCTGCCAGCCGATCGACAGCCTCTCGGTTTAGTGCATCGGTAGACTTCGTAAATATCAGCCGTCGCGCTTCAACGCCCGGGCGGACATCGATCATGCTCCAGTAGAAACTCTCATCGCTTTCGCGGTAGAGAACCAGGATGACCGGAAGATTGGAATTCCGCCAATAGGCGAGGTCGTTGCTCTCAAGGAGATAGGAAAAGCCATTTTCATCCTCGGACGTATATTTGCGGCTGCGGGTCGACTTCACCTGCACCGCGAGCATCCGAGCGGACGGCTCACCTTCGATCATGACCTCGGCGATGCCGTCGATCCCCGCCTCCAGCCGTGAACGCGCGTCGAACTGGAAGCCAATCGATAGGAAGCGCTTCCGAACCGCCGCTTCACCGAGTTCGCCGATCAACTGATTATCAGTGATCTCTTTGGACATTGCACGAAGATAGAACATTTTGGCAACAAAGCGTAGAGGATTCTCATCTATTGCCCCTACGGTCGCCACTAATGCCTCAGACCCCCCTCACCCCGCGAGATAAGGCCCCATCCCCTGCCTTGCCAGCGCATCCGCCCTGTCATTCTCCGGGTGGTCGGAATGTCCCTTCACCCAGT
The DNA here is from genome assembly GCA_040216885.1 of Parvibaculum sp. Lineage (GTDB taxonomy): Bacteria > Pseudomonadota > Alphaproteobacteria > Parvibaculales > Parvibaculaceae > Parvibaculum. The sequence goes on along the minus strand of JAVJOG010000008.1, from coordinate 330,990 downwards.
GCCAGCTCACCTCATGGCTCTCAAGCGCCGCTTCGAGGCGCTTCCAGAGTTCGGCGTTCTTGACCGGCTGTTTCGCGGCGTTCTTCCAGCCGTTCTTTTTCCAGTTGTGAATCCACTTCGTGATGCCGTCCTTCACATAGGTGCTGTCGGTGTGGATGCGCACGCGCGTGCCGCGCTTCAGCGCTTCGAGGCCCATGATCGCGGCCATCAGCTCCATGCGGTTGTTGGTTGTGGCCGCTTCGCCGCCCGAGATTTCCTTCTCGTGCCCGTTCCAGATCATCAGCGCCCCCCAGCCGCCGGGGCCGGGATTGCCCGAGCAGGCGCCGTCCGTATAGATGTCGACCGTCTCGCCGTTCATGCGTCGAGCCCGTAACCGGCGGGCGAGGCGACGCCGCGGTGAAAGCGCAGCCGCGTGAGGTACTCCTTCGGGTTCTTCGGTTTGACGAAGGCCCCCGGCGGATGGTTGATCCAGTCGTAAAGCCGCGTCAGCAGAAAGCGCATCGCCGCGCCGCGCGCGAGCAGCGGCAGCGTCGCCAGTTCCGCCGCCTCGAGCGGGCGCACCTGCGTGTAAGCCTGCAGCAGCGCGCGGGCCTTGGTGATGTTGAAGGCGCCGTCGTTTTCGAAGCACCAGGCGTTGAGGCAGATCGCAAGGTCGTAGGCGAAGGCGTCGTTGCAGGCGAAATAGAAATCGATCAGGCCCGACAGCCGGTCGCCGATGAAAAACACATTGTCGGGAAAGAGATCGGCATGGATGACGCCTGCGGCCAAGTCGCGCGGCCAGTCGCGCGCGAGGATGTTGAGTTCGCGGTCGAGTTCGGCGGCGAGCCCGGCGGCCAGCGCGTCGGCGCCGGCGCGGCATGTGTCGAACAGCGGCCCCCAGGCATCGACATTGAGCGCGTTCGGCCGCGTGAGCGCGAAGTCGCGCCCGGCGAGATGCAGCTTCGCGAGCGCGGCTCCCACCTCGACGCAATGGCGCGGCTGCGGGCGGCGCACATGCACGCCTTCGAGAAAGCTGATCAGCGCGGCCGGCCGCCCGCTGAGTTCGCCCAGCATTTCGCCCGCGCGGTTGCGGATCGGCGTCGGGCAGTTGATGCCGCGCCCGGCCAGATGGTTCATCAGCCCGAGAAAGAAGGGGAGGTCGCTTGCCGCCACGCGCCTTTCATAAAGCGTCAGGAAGAAGACGCCCTTGTCGGTGTGCAGCATGTAGTTCGAATTCTCGACGCCCTCGGCGATGCCCTTGTAGGAGGTGAGCCGGCCGATGTCGTAGGCGGCGAGAAAGGCTTCGAGTTCCTCGTCGGGCACTTCCGTATAGACGGCCATGAAATTCCCCGGTCAGACCGCCAGCGCGCGCGGCAGCTTGAACTGTACCGATTCGCGGCGCACCGGAACATCCTCGACCGTCACGTCGAAGCGCTGGCGGAAGGCCTCGATCACCTCCTCGACCAGCACCTCCGGCGCGCTCGCCCCCGCCGTCAGGCCGATGGTGGCGGGGTGCCCGAGCGCGGCCCAGTCGATGTCGGCGGCGCGTTGCACCAGCGCCGCGTAGGCGCAGCCCGCCCGTTCGGCGACTTCGACAAGCCGCATCGAGTTCGACGAGTTGGGCGCGCCGATCACCAGCATCGCCTCGGCGCGCGGCGCGATCGCCTTCACCGCCTCCTGCCGGTTGGTCGTCGCGTAGCAGATATCTTCCTTGTGCGGACCGGCGATCGCGGGGAAGCGGCGGCGCAGCACGGAAACGATCTCCGCCGTGTCGTCGACCGACAGCGTCGTCTGCGTCACGAAAGCAAGCTTCGCCGGGTCGCGCGGGCGGAACGCCTCGGCATCCGCCGCCGTTTCGATCAGCCTGACCGCGCCTTCCGGCAACTGCCCCATCGTGCCGATCACTTCCGGGTGTCCGGCATGACCGATCAGCAGGATTTCGAGGCCGCGCTCGTGCAGCCGCTCGGCTTCGACATGCACCTTGTAGACGAGCGGGCAGGTGGCGTCGAGATAGAAGAGTTCGCGCGCCTCGGCTTCCGCCGGCACGGATTTTGGCACGCCATGTGCCGAAAAAATCACCCGCGCGCCGGCCGGCACTTCGTCGAGCTCCTCGACGAAGACGGCCCCCTTGCGCTCCAGGCTCTCGACCACGAAGCGGTTATGCACGATCTCGTGGCGCACATAGACCGGCGCACCGAATTTCTCGATCGCCATTTCGACGATCTGGATGGCGCGGTCGACCCCGGCGCAAAATCCGCGCGGACTTGCGAGGAGGAGGGTGAGGGGCGGCTTCTGGTTTGTGACAGTCATGTGACAGTTTTTTGACAGTTCGATGACAGCGGCCCGTGAATCCGTGCCGTCTTGTGACTTCCGGAGCTCTCCGATAGAGTTTCCGCGCCGTCGGGAGCGTCCGTCTGTCTTGCTAACCGTATGAAATGCAAGGCTTTCGGGGAACGCCCCTATCGCCGGTAATAGAGGGGCCCCGTCCGGGAAAGTCAAGAAAGCCACCGAGCGGCGTCCTGCCGCTCGCGTCTGCCACAACAGAGTGAGATCAGATGCCGATTTCGATTGCGCCGCAACGACTTAGCAGACTTTCCCTGGCGCTCGTCGCGTCGCTGTCGCTGGCGCTTGCCGGTTGTTCCTCGCTCAATCCGTTCGGCAGCAGCGAACGGGAAGGCGGCACCTCGCAGCTTCCCTGTCCACAGGTTGGGGTGCTGGGCGAAACCGACCACATCACCTTGTTGCGCGGCGCCGGCACCGACCTCACCGACGTCGTCGCCCGCGCCGAGATGGGCCGCGTCGTCTCCCAATGCACCTACAACACAAAAGACGCAACAATCACCGTCGATCTCGCATTTGACGGCATCGCCGAACTCGGTCCCGCCGCGACGTCGCGCGATCTCGTTTTCAACGTATTTGTGGCTGTAACCCGCCGTTTTGACACGCTGGACAAGAAGCAGGTCTACCAGATTCCGGTGACTTTCGAGGCCGGCCAGCGGCAGGCGCGCTTCGTCAAGACGGTCGACGGAACGCTTCTCCCCTATGGTGGCACGGCCGACGGACGCATCTACCAGGTCCTGGTCGGCTTCCAGCTGACGGCGGAACAACTCGAATATAATCGCCGCACGGCATATACGCCGATCCGCTGAAAACCTTGTGATTCGGCCATTTTTCGACCGGCGTCGATTGACTCTCGCCGCCCCGTCCATATGATCGGCGACACACAGACGAACCCTGCGGGAGAGATCGGAACCTTTATTTCGACGGGATTCCGACGCCGAAGGAGCAACCGCCCCGGAAACTCTCAGGCACCAAGGACCGCAGGGGGATGAATCTCTGGAAAGCAGACCGGCACTGATTGGCCGGCCTCACCGAAGGGCGTAAGCGACGGGAACGCGTTCCCTCACCGCGAAATCTCTCAGGTTCAGCGACAGAGTGGGGCGCTACAAGCGGAGAAATCCGCCGGGTAGCGGCCAACTCGATTCGTTTTCGTCCATCGCCAAAATCGCCGGCGGGACGAGCCTGGAAGCCCAATGTCGGACCCCGCCGTCACCACGGACATCTTGAAGACCACGCCGCTTCACGCGCTCCATGTCGAACTCTGCGCGAAGATGGTGCCGTTCGCCGGCTACGACATGCCGGTGCAATATCCCGACGGCGTTCTGGCCGAACATCTGCACACGCGCGATGCCGCCGGTCTTTTCGATGTCTCGCATATGGGGCAGGCCCTCCTCACCGCGCCCGACCATGAAACGGCTGCCCGCGCGGTCGAAGCGCTGACGCCGGGCGACATTCTCGGCCTCGCGCCGGGTGCGATCCGCTACACATTGCTGTTGAACGACAAGGGCGGCATCCGCGACGACCTGATGGTGACGCGGACGCAGACGGAGGGAAGACTTTTCCTGATCGTCAATGCCGCCTGCAAGGATGCCGACTTCGCGCACATCGCCGCCAATCTCCCCTCGAACGTTACGCTGCAACGCCTGGAAGATCGCGCGCTGATCGCATTGCAAGGCCCGAAGGCGGCGGAAGTTTTCGCGCGCTTCGCGCCGCAAGCGGCGACACAGATGTTCATGACCGCGTGCGACATGGATATCGGCGGCGTACCGTGCATGGTCAGCCGCTCGGGCTATACGGGCGAAGATGGCTACGAGATTTCTATACCGGCGAAAGATGCGGCCGCGCTGACGAAAAAGCTGCTCGCCGAAACCGAAGTGAAACCCATCGGTCTCGGCGCCCGCGACTCGCTGCGCCTCGAGGCCGGGCTTTGCCTCTATGGTCACGACATCGACGAAACGACGACGCCGATCGAAGCCGCGCTTGGCTGGGCGATCGGCAAGCGCCGCCGCGCGGAAGCGAATTTTCCCGGCGCGAAAATCATTCTCGACCAGATCACCAACGGCGCGCCGCGCAAACGCGTTGGCTTGCTGCCGGACGGCAAGGCGCCGGCGCGCGAAGGCACGGAAATTTTCGCCGATGGCAAGAAAATCGGTTTGGTGACGAGCGGTGGCTACGGCCCGAGTGTCGGCGGTCCGATTGCGATGGGCTACGTCGACACGGCCTCGGCAAAAGCCGGCACGGCGGTTGAGTTGATGGTGCGGGGCAAGGGACGCGCCGCGCATGTCGCGGCGATGCCGTTTGTCGAAAAACGTTTCTACCGGGGCAATTGAGAATGGCCTCCAGCAAGGGATCAGGGGACTTCAGATGAGCGACATTCGTTTTACCGATCAGCATGAATGGGTCCGCGTGGACGGCGACATCGCCACCATCGGCATCACCGATTATGCGCAGGAGCAGCTGGGCGACGTCGTCTATGTGGAATTGCCGGAAGTGGGCAAGACCATCGAGGCCGGCGACGAGGCGGCGGTCGTTGAAAGCGTCAAGGCCGCGAGCGAGGTCTACACGCCGGTAAGTGGCGAGGTGATCGACGTCAATGGCGACATCGAGGCAACACCCGCCGGCGTCAACGAGGATGCGATGGGCGACGGATGGTTCGTCAAACTGCGCATGTCCGATCCCTCCGAGCTCGACAAGCTGATGGACGAAAGCGCCTACAAGGAATTCGTCGAAAGCCTGCACTGACCTCGCACGGTGTCCGGCCTTCGCCGCACGCAAACCCGAACAAGGATGTTGCGATTATGCGTTACCTGCCCCTGACCCAAACCGACCGCAGCGAAATGCTGGGCGTCATCGGCGCGAAAAGTGTCGACGAGCTGTTTCGTGATGTGCCCGAGCGCGCGCGCCTCGACGGTCTTGTCGATCTGCCGCGCCGCAAGGGCGAACTCGACGTCGAGCGGGCACTCTCGAACATGGCCTCGAAGAATGTTGCGGCCGGGTCGGTGCCTTTCTTCGTCGGCGCGGGTGCCTATCGCCATCATGTGCCGGCCTCGGTCGATCATCTGATCCAGCGTTCGGAGTTCCTCACCTCCTACACGCCCTATCAGCCCGAGATCACGCAAGGCACGCTGCAATATCTGTTCGAGTTCCAGACCCAGGTGGCGATGATCACCGGCATGGATGTGGCGAACGCCTCGATGTATGACGGCTCGACCGGCTGTGGCGAGGCGGTGCTGATGGCGCATCGCGTCACGAAGCGCAAGAAGGCCGTGTTGTCCGGCACGCTGCATCCGCAATATGCCGAGGTCGTCCGCAACCTGTCGGAATTCGCCGACTATGAACTCGAGGTGATGCCTGCCGCGCTTCCCGGAAAGACCGAGGACATCGCCGCCCACATCGCCGACGACACGAGCTGCGTCGTCGTGCAGACGCCGGGCTTTTTCGGTGAACTGGTCGATCTTCGTCCTATCGCGGAAGCAGCGCACGCCAAAGGCGCGCTTCTGATTGCCGTCGTTCCGGAAATCGTCTCGCTCGGCGCCGTCACGCCGCCCGGTGACATGGGCGCCGACATCGTGGTCGGCGAGGGGCAGTCGATTGGCAACGGCCTCAATTTCGGCGGGCCCTATGTCGGCCTCTTCGCCACGCGACAGAAATTCATACGCCAGATGCCCGGCCGCCTCTGCGGCGAGACGGTCGACGCCGATGGCAAGCGCGGCTTCGTGCTGACATTGTCGACGCGCGAGCAGCACATTCGCCGCGAAAAGGCGACGTCCAACATCTGCACGAATTCGGGACTGTGCTGCCTTGCCTTCACGATCCATATGTCGCTGCTGGGCGAGGAGGGCTACAAACGCCTCGCGCGGATCAATCACGCCGCCACCGTCAATCTCGCCGAACGTCTCGCGAAAGTGCCCGGTGTCGAAATTCTCAACCAGGCTTTCTTCAACGAATTCACGATGCGCTTGTCGAGGCCGGCGGCGGAAGTTGTCGATGCGCTGGCCGACAAGGGCGTACTCGGCGGCGTGCCGGCCTCGCGCTTGCTGCCGGATGCCGGTCTCGACGATCTGCTGATCGTCGCCTCGACCGAAATCAATACCGATGAAGACCGCGCCGCCTATGCCGCCGCGCTTGAAGAGGTGCTCTGATGTCCGGAATGAACAAGCAGGGGCGCCCGACCTCGATCGGCGGCGCATCTTCTTCAGCGCACGAGACCTTCACCGGCAACCGGGCCTTGCAGCTCGAGGAAGCGCTGCTCTTCGAACTCGACAATCCCGGCGCCTGCGGTGTCGATCTCGACGAGCCCGAGCCCTTCACCGCGCGACTCGGAAATTTCGAACGGCAGGGCCGCATCGGTCTGCCGAGCGTGTCGGAGCCCGAGGTCGTCCGCCACTATGTGCGGCTGTCGGCCAAGAACTATTCGATCGATGCCGGCCTCTACCCGCTCGGTTCCTGCACGATGAAGCACAACCCGCGTCTCAACGAAAAAATGGCGCGGCTGCCGGGCATCGGCGATCTCCACCCGTTGCAGCCGGTCAAAACGGTGCAGGGCGCGCTGGAACTGATGGACACGCTCGCCCATTGGCTGAAGGAACTCACCGGCATGCCGGGCGTGGCGCTGTCGCCCAAGGCCGGCGCGCATGGCGAGCTCTGCGGCATGATGGCCATTCGCGCGGCGCTGATCGCACGCGGCGAAGACGAAGCGCGCAGCCGCGTGCTGGTGCCGGAATCGGCGCACGGCACCAATCCGGCGACCGCGGCGCTGCTCGGCTACAAGGTCGACGCCATCCCGGCGACGAAGGAAGGCCGTGTCGATCTCGAAGCCTTCAAGGCGAAGCTCGGGCCTGACGTTGCCGCGATCATGTTGACCAATCCGAACACCTGCGGTCTCTTCGAACGCGATATCATCGACATCGCCGATGCGGTGCATGAAGCGGGCGCCTATTTTTACTGCGACGGTGCCAACTTCAACGCCATTGTCGGTCGTGTGCGGCCGGGCGATCTCGGCGTCGACGCGATGCATATTAACCTGCACAAGACCTTCTCGACGCCGCATGGCGGCGGCGGACCGGGCGCCGGGCCGGTGGTTTTCTCCGAGGCGCTGGCGCCCTTCGCGCCGCGTCCCTATGTGGTGCACGGCGCGGATGGTTTCCGCCTGGTCGAAACGGCGGAGGATGCGAAGGCCGACGGCACGACGCCTTTCGGCCGCATGACGGCCTTTCACGGCCAGATGGGCATGTTCGTCCGCGCGCTGGCCTACATGATGAGCCACGGTTCGGATGGCCTGCGCCAGGTCGCCGAGGATGCGGTGCTGAACGCCAACTATGTGCTGGCCTCATTGAAGGAAGACCTTTCGGCACCGTTCGAAGGTCCGTGCATGCATGAGGCGCTGTTCGACGACCGCTTCCTGAAAGGAACCGGCGTCGAAACGCTGGACTTCGCCAAGGCGATGATCGACGAAGGCTACCATCCGATGACGATGTATTTCCCGCTGGTGGTGCATGGCGCGTTGCTGATCGAGCCGACCGAGACGGAATCGAAGCAGGCTGTCGATCTTTTCATTGCCACCCTGAAGGATCTTGCCCGCGCCGCGAAGTCGAACGACAAGGAACGGTTCACCGGCGCGCCCTATCTCTCGCCGCGCCGCCGCCTCGACGAAACCGCCGCCGCCCGCAGCCCGGTGCTGCGCTGGGTGCCGCCGGCACCGAAACAGGCGGCCGAGTAGGGATGGACGAAGCGCGGTTTCTTTCGCTGGCGCTCGCCAACGACATCAACCGCGCGATCCTCGACCGATTGCCTGAACTCAGCTTGCCCGACACATGGCTTGTGTCGGGCAGCCTTTTTCAGGCCGTCTGGAACGCGCTGACCGGCCGCGCGCCGGACTACGGCATCAAGGATTACGACATCTTCTATTTCGATCCTGACACAAGCTGGGAAGCGGAAGACCGCGCCATCGCACGGGCCCGCGCTCTCTTCGCGCCGCTCGGCATCGAGGTCGAGTTGCGCAATCAGGCGCGGGTGCATCTTTGGTATCCGGAAAAATTCGGCATGCCCTATCCGCCGCTTTCCTGCGCGACCGACGGCATTGACCGCTTTCTGGCACCGGCCTGCATGGTCGGCGTGCAGGTGGCGGGCGGAGGCTTGCGGACTTATGCCCCCTTCGGCTTCGGCGATATCGCGACGATGACCATCCGCCCCAATCCTGTCGCCAATTTCAACGCCGGCCGTCTCGCCGAGAAGGCCGCGCGCTGGAAAGAAAAGTGGCCGGAGCTGACGATTGTCGAAAGCGGTCAGGCTGCCTTGAGCCGCTCCTGAAAGAAGGCGATGACGCGCTTGGCCGCCTCCTTGGTCGGCTCGCCGTCGCGGTCGATCAGGTCGACGGTCAGCACCGAATGCGGCTTCGGCGCCGGCGAATCCGGATTGGCGTGGCGATCGTCGATCTCGATGCCTTCGAAGGCGTCGCCGAGCTCCCGTCGCAGGCTCTCGAATTTTTCCGGTGGGCACATGAAGTCACCCTTGAAGCGCAGGCCCAGCACCTTGGCGCCTTTCGCACAACGATCCTTGATACAGCTGAGTTCCTCCGGCGATACATGCAGCGCCGCCTTGCGCGCCGCGCCCGCCGGGAAGGGCATCGAAGGCTGCGACAGGACGGGCGCCAGCATTGCCGGCTCCATCATCATCGACAGCACGAAATTGCCCGAGAAGCACATGCCGACCGCGCCGACGCCCTTGCCGCCTGCCTCCTCATGCGCATGCCGCGCCAGCGCCCTGAGCCAGACGGTGACGGGACTCGAGCGGTTGGATGCAAGGATGTGGAATTCGCGACGCACGCAGAGCTTGGCGATCGAGGAAAGCACATAGCCGTTCGTCAGCGGCTTGCCGGCCTCGCCCAGCAGTTCGGGCATGTAGACGCGAAACCCCGCATCGGCCACCCAGTCGGCAAAGCGGATCGCCTCCGGTGTGATGCCGGGAATTTCGTGGATGACGATAACGGCCGGACCATGCCCCCGCACATAGACCGGGCGGGTTTCCCCTTCATGGGTGAATTCGGTCTGCGTGTAGTTGCTCAGCATGATCGCCCCTCCCGCGGTTGATCTATTGAAGGGGTGGAGCGGCGGCGAATGCAAACAAAAACCCCGCCCGGCTTGCGCGGGGCGGGGTTATTTGAAGGCCGGCTTTCTTCAGTGCAGCTTGGAGGCGAGGTCGGCGATCGACCGCTCGACCAGCTTTTCGTCTTCGGTCGCCGTCACCTTGTCGGCAATCACCTTTCGGGCCGCGCCGATGGCCACATTGGCGGCGGTCGCGCGGACCTCGCTCAGGGCCTGCGATTCGGCCTGGGCGATCTTGTCTTCGGCGAGCTTCGTGCGCCGTTCGACCTGCGCTTCCATATTGGCGCGGATCTCCTTGGCGAGGTTTTCGGCCTCGACCTTCGCCTGGGCGACGATGTCTTCCGCCTCTTTCATGGCTTCGCGCTGTTTGCGCTGGTAGGAGGCGAGAAGCTGCTGCGCTTCCTCGCGCAGCCGCCTTGCTTCGTCGAGCTCGGCCGCGATGTCGGCGGCCCGCTTGTCGAGAAGTCCCGCCACCATGCCGGGGACTTTGTAGTAGACCAGCAGCCCGATGAACATCAGGAAGGAAATCAGCACCCAGAAATCGGGAGACGCGAACATGGGTTCCGGTCCTTCTATTTGAGTTCGCCGTCGACCGCGCGCTCGGCGGCGGCACGGTCGGCACTGCCGAGGAGTTCGGTCACCACGGCCTCGGCCACATCGATGGCGACGGCCCGCACATTGCCGAGCGCCTTTTCCTTGGTCGCGGCGATCTGCTTCTCGGCGGCGGCGATCTTTTCGGCGAGGCGCGCCTCGATCGATTTCCGCTGCCGTTCGGTTTCTTCGTTCAACTTGTCGCGGGTCGCCTGCGCGATCTCATGCGCATTGGCACGGGCGTCCGCCAGCGCCTTCTCGTAGGCGGCGATGGCTTCGTCCGTCTGCCGTTTGAACTGCTCGGCCTGGTCGAGGTCGTCGGCAATGCGGTCGCGGCGTTCCTCAAGGACATTGGCGATGCGCGGCAGCGCCACGCGGGCCATCATCAGGTAGAGAAACCCGAACGTGATCACGAGCCAGACGAGCTGCGGCACGAAGGTATGAAATTCTAGCTGCGGCATGCCGCTTCTCCTGAAAGCGATTGCCGGCGCCGCGCGACAAGGCGGCGCCGGAACACTTGGGCGTTCGCGCCGATCAGAACGCGAAGAGGATCAGGAACGCGACCGCGAGGCCGAACAGGCCCGTCGCTTCGGCAAGCGCGAAGCCGAGCAGTGCATTGCCGAACTGGCCCTGCGCGGCGGCGGGGTTGCGCAGCGCGCCCGCGAGGTAGTTGCCGAAAATCGTGCCGATGCCGACGCCGGCGCCGGCAAGAGCGATACAGGCGATACCCGCACCGATGAGCTTTGCAGCTTCTGCTTCCATGGTCTTCAGTCTCCATTGTCGTAAAGGGTGCGGGTCGCGCCCTGTTGCGGTTGATCGATAGGGCTTCCGCCCCGTTTGGGCCGGCGCCTCAGTGCATGTGCAAGGCGTCGTTGAGATAGATGCAGGTCAGGATCGCGAACACATAGGCCTGCAGCGCCGCGACGAGGACCTCAAGGCCGGTAAGCCCGACCATGAACACCAGCGGCACGATGCCGGGCGCGACGCCGAAGGCGCCGAGCGCGATGACGAAGCCCGCGAACACCTTCAGAACCGTATGCCCCGCCATCATGTTGGCGAAAAGACGAACCGACAGGCTGATCGGACGCGTCAGATACGACACGACCTCGATCGGCACCACCAGCGGCAGCAGGTAGGCCGGCACGCCATGCGGCACGAAGAACTTCATGAAGCCGAGCCCGTGCACGGCAAAGCCGAGAATCGTCACGCCGATGAAGATGAAGAAAGCGAGCGCGAAGGTGACGATGATGTGGCTCGTCACGGTGAAGGAATAGGGGATCATGCCCAGCAGGTTGCACGCCAGAACAAACATGAAGAGCGTGAACACGAAGGGGAAGAAGCGCAGACCGGCCGAGCCCACATTGTCGCGCAGCATGTTGGCGATGAACTCGTAGGAAAGCTCGACGATGGATTGCAGCCGTCCCGGCACCATGGCGCGGCGGTTGATGCCGGTCAGCATCAGGCCGATCACGGCCGCCGTCGCAATGACCATGAAGAGCGATGAGTTGGTGAAGGAGGCATCGATATTCCCGAATTGCATCGGGAAAAGCGTCTTGATCTCGAACTGGTGCATCGGGTCGATGGCGAAGCCGCCGCCGCCATGTTCTGCGTTTTCTGTCGCCACGCTCGCCGCCCTTGTCTCGGATGGGCCTCAGCCCTGTTGATCGCCGTCTGCGTCCCGTTCGGCTGAAGCGGCGATCTGCCGTGCCGCCCGGTACACATTCAAAATGCCCGCTGCCGCGCCGATGAAGAAGAACACCAGCAAAAACCAGGGCCGCGTGCCGAGCCAGCTATCCAGAACCCAGCCGATCGCCGCCCCGACGAAAACTCCGGCCACCAGTTCGGTGACCAGCCGGAAGGCGATGCCCATGGCCGTGCTCCGGCCTCTGCCGGACGCGGGCTTCAGGTGGGCTTGCTGCGTTTTCCGCAGCCTGGCGCCGAAATCCGCAAGATCGGAATTGCGCCCCTTTTCCGCGCTGGAAGTGTCTGGAGCTTTGCCGTCCTGATGGTCCGCCAAAACGCCATGCTCCCCGCGAAAAAGCCCCGCTGCAAATGCAGAGCCCTGCCTCAAGCCGCGCGCACCCTACTTGCAGGGTCTGGTACTGTCAAGAACCGCTGAGGGACAGGTAAGTCATTGTAAAAAAAGAGAATTCCGGGGTCTTTCGCGGCTGCGGCATTCGGCCTCGGCGCGGGCGCGAAACGAGTCTGGCGGGCGCACGGAAAAGGCCCCCTGAAAGGGGGCCTTTCCGTTGCGGCAGGTGTGACCTGCAGGCGCTCAGGATGCCTCGCGAATCCTCTCCGCGACGTCGAGATCGACCGACACCAGCGTCGAGACGCCGCGCTCCTGCATGGTGACGCCGAACAGCCGGTTCATGCGCGCCATCGTCAGCGCGTGATGGGTGATGATCAGGAACCGCGTGTCGGTGGTGCGCGTCATCTCGTCCATCAGGTCGCAGAAGCGTTCGACATTGGCGTCGTCCAGCGGCGCGTCCACCTCGTCCAGAACGCAGATCGGCGAGGGATTGGTGAGGAATACGGCGAAGATCAGCGACATCGCGGTCAGTGCCTGCTCGCCGCCCGAAAGGAGCGACATCACCTGCAGCCGCTTGCCCGGCGGACGCGCGAAGATTTCGAGACCCGCTTCCAGCGGATCGTCGGATTCGGTGAGCTTCAGATGCGCTTCGCCACCGCCGAAGAGATGCGTAAAGAGACGCGAGAAATTGGCGTTGACCTTCTCGAACGCTTCGAGCATCCGCTCGCGGCCCTCGCGGTTGAGGCTGCCGATGCCCTGACGCAACTTGGCGATCGCACTGACCAGGTCTTCGCGCTCGCCGGTCATGGTTTCGAGCTGCTCGGTCAACTCGCGCGCTTCTTCCTCGGCGCGAAGATTGACGCCGCCGAGGCTTTCGCGTTCGCGCTTCAGCCGTTCAAGCTTGGCATCGATCTGTTCGAGGTCCGGCAGTTCGGCGCCTTCGGCCAGATTGGCCTGCGCCAGCGCTTCCACCGGTTCGCATTCCAGAACCTCGCGCACGCGCTCCTCGGCTTCGCGCCGCCGCTCCCGCGCCCCGTCGACCAGGCCGTCGATCCGCGCCCGCTCCTCACGCGTTTCGGCGAGATGCGACTGCACGTCCTTTGCATGTTTGGTTGTTTCGGAAAGCAGCTTCTCGGCGCTCGCCAGCGCGTCGGCCGCCTCCCCGCGTGCCGTTTCGGCCTCGCCGATATGGCTCATCAGCGCCCGCCGCTTTTCCTCGATCTGGGCAGGCAGGCTTTCGAGCGCTTTCAACTCCGCTTCGGCTTCGACGCGCCGCGTTTCCAGCGTTTCGATCTGCTTGCCGGCGTTTGCCGCGCGCGACTGCCATGCCGCGCTTTCCTCGGTGATGACGTCGAGCCGCCGCGTCCGCGCCTCGGCCTCGCGGCGCAAGCCCTCGTGCTGGGCGCGCGCTTCCGAAAGTTCGAGCCGGAGCGAGGCCACGAGATCGCGCAATTCGCTGGCCCGCGCCCGCAATTCCTCGTCGGGCTTCAGGTTTTGAAGCGCGACTTCGGCCTCCTCAAGCGCCCGTGCGGCTTCGACGCGGTCGCCGGTCAGGCGCTCCTCGGATTCGGTAAGCGCCGCCAGCCGCGAGAGCTGCGCCGATGCCGCGCGCTCCGCCGCCGCCAATGTCTCGCGGATACGGTTGTGTTCGGCCTGCGTCTCGCGCAGCGCCTGCCGCTGCTGCTGTTCGCGGGCCGTCGCTTCCTCGGCAGCAACATGGGCGGCATCGAAAGCCGAACGGGCCGTCCGAGCGTTTTCGCGCGCCGCGCCGAGCTCGGCTTCGAGATCGGCCAGCCGGTTGCGCTGTTCGAGCCGCCGCGCCGATGCCGTCGGGGCATCGGCGGCTGCGGTGTACCCGTCCCAGCGCCACAGCGCGCCTTCGCGCGTGACCAGTCGCTGGCCGGGCTTGAGCAGCGCCTGCAGGCGCTTGCCGTCGTCGGCCGAAACGACGATGCCGATTTGCGACAGGCGGCGGGCGAGCGCCGCGGGTCCTTGCACGAAATAGGAAAGCGGCGTGGCACCATCCGGAAGTGCGGGCGTCGTTTCGAACGGCGGCAGTGCGTCCCAATGGATCGGTGCCGCCTTGTCGCCCGGCACCGCCAGATCGTCGCCAAGCGCAGCGCCGAGCGCGGTTTCATAACCATGTTCGACCGATACCGCATCGATCATCGGCGGCCAGAGATCGCTCTCGCCGACCGACAGCAGATCGGTGAGCGTCTTTGCCTCGGCCGCGAGGTCGCCTGCCACGCGTTCTGCAACCTGCAACGGTTCGCGCGCGGCTTTTTCGTTTTCCTGCGCGGCGCGGCGCGCTTCCTCGGCTTCGAGCGTGACGCGCTCGGCATCGGTCATCCGCGCCGCCGCCGCATCGAGCTCCGCCGATTGCAGCGCAATCTGTGCCTTCTTTTCCTCGGCATCCGCCAGCGTCTCGCGCTCGCGGACGATTTCGGCAAGCTGGCGCTCCAGCTTTTCGATGCGCTGACGGCCGGCATCGATGGTGCGGACAAGGCTGTTGCGCTCGGCGGACAGCCTGGCAATTTCCTGATTGAGCTGGTCGAGCTCGTGCTCGCGTTCGTCGAGCCGGCTGCGCGTTTCCTCGACGCGCGCCTCGGCCTCGCCTTGCGCTTGCGTCTGGCCTTCCTCGGCTGCACGAAGCACACCGGCTTCCTCGTCGAGCCGGGCGATGGCGGCCTGCGTGTCCTCGATCAGGTCGCGTTCGCGCGCGAGATCCTGTGCGATCTGTTGCAGCCGCGCCGTCAGGCGTTCGGCCTGCTCGCGGGCACGAGCCTCCTCGGCGTCGAGATTGTCGCGCTCGACGGTGAGGCGGTGCAGCCGCGCGGCGGCCGCCGCTTCGGTGTCGCGCAAAGGCGGCAGCGCGTCGGCGGCCTGCGCTTCCATGGTCGATGCCGCCGCCGCTTCGCGCGTCAGTTCGGTGACGCGGATGTCGGTTGCGGCGAGTCGCTCTTCTTCATGCGCCAGCAACTCGACCGCATGGGTCCATTTGAGATGCAGCAGGATTGCTTCCGTCTCGCGCACCTGGCCCGAAAGATTGCGGTAGCGCACAGCCTGCCGCGCCTGACGTTTGAGGCTCGCAAGCTGCGATTCAAGCTGCGCCACCACGTCGTCGAGACGGGTGAGATTGGTCTCCGCCGCCTTCAGCCGAAGCTCCGCCTCATGACGGCGCGTATAGAGGCCGGTAATGCCGGCCGCTTCTTCGAGAATGCGGCGGCGATTGATCGGCTTCGAGGAGATGAGCTGCGCGATCTGCCCCTGACGCACCAGCGCCGGCGAATGCGCACCCGTCGACGCGTCGGCGAAAAGCAGCTGCACGTCGCGCGCCCGCACTTCGCGGCCGTTGATGCGATAGGTCGAACCCTGATCGCGTTCGATCCGCCGCGACACTTCGATGGTTTCACTGTCGTTATAGGCGGGCGGCGCCGAGCGGTCGCCATTGTCGATATGGAGAACGACCTCGGCATGGTTGCGTGCCGGGCGTCCGCTGGTTCCGGAGAAGATCACGTCCTCCATGCCCGAGCCGCGCATGTTCTTGAACGAGTTTTCACCCATCACCCAGCGCATCGCCTCGAGCAGGTTCGACTTGCCGCAACCATTCGGCCCGACAATGCCGGTCAGTCCCGGCTCGATGACGACATCGGTCGGATCGACGAAGGATTTGAAACCCGAAAGGCGGAGGCGATTGAACTTCACTGTGTGTCTCGATCTCTGGCGTTGTCTCTGTCTTCGAAAAATGCAGACGTGGCGGCTATTCTTGCATCGGTGTCGACATGCCCTCCGGCGTCCCTTCCGAGTCGATGCCCCGGCCCGCCAGCGCTTTCTGGATCAGCGGTTCGAAGTCGCTCCACGGCAAGGCGCCTTCGACTTTCTCGCCGTTGATGAAGAACGTCGGCGTGGAGCGGACACCGAAGGTCTTGGTGCCGCGTAGCGCATTGTGCTTGATCTGGTCGAAAATCTTCTGGTCCTTCATGCAGGCGTCGAAGCTTTCTTCGGAAAACCCGCCCTGCCGCGCCAGCGCCTTCAGGTCTTCCATCGGCGTCTGCGTGAACGCCCAACTTTGCTGCTGGCGGAACAGGACGCCGATAAATCCGAAATAACGCTCCGGCCCCGCGCAATGCGCCAGCATGAAGCCCGCCGTCGCGATCGGATCGAAGGGGAAGTCGCGCAGGATGTAGTAGACTTTTCCGGTGTCGATGTAGTGCTCCTTGAGGAGCGGCATCGTGTTGATCTCGAAGCTGGCGCAATGCGCGCAGGTGAGCGAGGCATAGTCGATGACCGTGACGGGAGCATCGGGATCGCCCATCGTCATGTCGCCGAGGGGCCCCGGAACCATCAGTTCCTCTTCGAAGGCCGAACGGTCGACCTGGTCCTCCGCGCCGCTGCCGTTGGAGGGCCCGAAGATAAAATAACCGCCGATGGCCAACACGAGGATAACCGCGGCGG
Source organism: Parvibaculum sp. (assembly GCA_040216885.1). Lineage (GTDB taxonomy): Bacteria > Pseudomonadota > Alphaproteobacteria > Parvibaculales > Parvibaculaceae > Parvibaculum. Next base: position 314,490 of record JAVJOG010000008.1, on the reverse strand, counting down.
CGCCGGCCAAAATAGCTCTATTTTGATTCACGATGGCTTGTTCCCACTAGATGTTGGGGCATTATGGCTGCGCGCGTCCGCGCCCTCAACCAATCCTTTTTGTTGCCTCGGCGCGAGAATCGCGACTCGTCCGCCTCAGCGGGCGCGGCGCGCCCCGACCACCCGCTCGCCGAGCTTCCGGAGCGCCTCTTTCAACGCCGGTTCCTCAATCTTTTCAAGCTCTTGTGCCAGCGTCGCGCGCTCATCCGCCGAGAGCGGCCGGAGCCGCCGGAGGCGTGGCCCGTGCTTCACGGGCAGCGGTCCCTGCACGAGTTTCAGCCGTGCGACGGCGCTGTGCCCATAATAGCCGTTGATGCGTTCGATAATCTGCGGCTCAAGATGCCGGATCTCGACGGCGACGGGGCCGTCGACACGGACCACCAGCGTCGCCCCGTCGCGCCGGGCGCGCTCGCCGGAAGCCCTTGGAAAGACTAGCTTTTCGGGCGATGAAAATTCGGCGAGCTGCGCGCCCGCGATCTCCGGCCAATGCGCCAGCACGTGCGATTGCGTGAAGCCGCGCTTCGCAAAGGCCGCACGCGCCACCGCGCCGATCCGCGCGCCGACGGGGGCGGGGCTGTAGCGTCGCGAGGCGACGCGATTTCCGAGGATGCCGTTCATGCGCGCATTCTGACTCGAATTTGCCGGACAGGCGAATTGACCTGCGATGCCCTTTCGCGCGATGACTGGAGCATGCCGCGAAACGCCAGAAAAGCCCCGGAATACAAGGAAAAATCGGCCGCGCCGAAATTGCTCGCATGGTACGGCAAACATGCGCGCGTGCTGCCGTGGCGCGCGCGGAACGGCGCGGCGGCCGATCCCTATGCGGTGTGGCTTTCCGAAATCATGCTGCAGCAGACGACGGTGGCGACCGTCGGACCTTATTTTACGAGCTTTTTGAAGCGTTGGCCGACGGTGGAAGCGCTGGCTGAAGCCCCGCAGGACGAGGTGATGAAGGCCTGGGCGGGGCTCGGCTACTACGCCCGCGCGCGCAACATGCATGCCTGCGCGAAGGCCATATCGTCCGACCACGGAGGAAAATTTCCCGAGGACCTGGAAGGACTTGGGGCGCTCCCCGGCATCGGCCCCTATACGGCCGCCGCGATCGCCGCCATCGCCTTCGGCAAACGCGCAACGGTGGTCGACGGCAACGTCGAGCGCGTGGTGGCGCGGCTTTTCGACATCGAAACGCCGCTGCCGAAAGCAAAGCCCGAGATCAGAAAGGCCGCCGAAACGCTGACGCCGGATGCCCGCGCCGGCGACTTCGCACAAGCGATGATGGACCTCGGCGCGACCGTCTGCACGCCGAAAAGCCCGGCCTGTAATCGCTGTCCGATCAATGACTTATGCGATGCGCACGCGCACGGGACCGAAAGCCTGAGGCCCGCCCGCGCACCGAAAAAACCGAAGCCGACAAGGGCCGGCGCCTGCTTCTGGCTGACCCGGGAGGGCCATGTCTGGCTGCGCCGGCGGGCCGACAAGGGGCTCCTCGGCGGCATGCTGGAAGTGCCCGGAACGCCCTGGGACAGGGGCGACTGTCATCGAACTGTCAAAAATCTGTCACAAACCGGTTTTGACTGGGCTTATCCCCATGCGCCGCTCGACGCCGGCTGGCGACTTATCCCCGGTCTGGTGACCCACAGCTTCACCCATTTCGATCTTGAACTGAGCGTTTTCACCGCCGCGACGCGAAAAAAGCTTATCCCCGGGGGTGAGGGACGCTGGGTGCCGCTCGACGAGCTGCATGGCGAGGCATTGCCGACCGTGATGCGAAAGGTGGCGATGCACGCGATGCCGGAGGCGGGGGCGTTGTTCACGAAGCGGTGAGATTTTATCCGTAGACGGAGGAGAATCCGTCATTGCGAGGAGCGCAAGCGACGAAGCAACCCAGAGGCGGCAGACGCTATGCTTCGCGGCTTCTGGGTTGCTTCCTCCTGCGCTGCTTCGCAGCTTCGGCGGACAGGTCGCTTCGCTCGCAATGACGAGGATAGAGCGGCCCGGCCCTTCGCATGGCTCAGGGCGTTCGAGGCTCGAAAAGGTCCGCCGGACCTTTTCGTTCGCTGCGCGAACCGCCTCTCACCCTTCGCCCATTTCCGCGCGCACCTTCTGCCGCAGGATGTCAATGGGCTTGAGTTTCCCATCGGTCTTGAAGTGCCAGTAGGTCCAGCCGTTGCAGGCGTCAAGGCCTTGCACATGGGCGCCGATCTTGTGGATCGAGCCGGTGGCGTCGCGGCAGACGATCGAGCCGTCGGCGCGGACGCGGGCGGCATGGCGGCGCGCCGGATCGTAGAGCGTGTCGCCGGGTTCCAGCAGCCCGCGCTCGACCAGCGTGCCGAAGGGAATGCGCAGCTCGGCTTTTTTCGAGGTCGTGACTTTCAGATCTTCCGGGGCGCCGGTCTTGATCAGGCGCAGGCGCTCGCGCGCGACCTTGATGTAGCGCGCCTCGCGCTCGATGCCGATGAACTTGCGGCCGAGTTTCTTGGCGACGGCGCCGGTGGTGCCGGTGCCGAAAAACGGATCGAGCACGGTGTCGCCGGCATTGGTGGTGGCGAGCAGTACGCGGTGGAGAAGCGCTTCGGGCTTCTGCGTCGGATGCGCCTTGCCGCCGTCGCCATCCTTCAGGCGTTCGCCGCCGGTGCAGAGCGGCAGCAGCCAGTCGGAACGCATCTGAAGGTCGTCGTTCAAGGCCTTCATCGCATCGTAGTTGAAGGTGTATTTCTTCTGGTCGGCGTCGCGCGTCGCCCAGATCAGGGTTTCATGCGCGTTGGTGAAGCGGGTGCCGCGGAAGTTCGGCATCGGGTTCGACTTCCGCCAGACGACATCGTTCATCACCCAGAAGCCGAGATCCTGCATCGTCGCGCCGACACGGAAGATGTTGTGATAGGAGCCGATGACCCAGATGGCGCCGGTGTCCTTCAACACGCGCCGCGCGGCTTTCATCCAGTTGCGCGTGAACTCGTCATAGACCTGAAAGCTGGCGAACTTGTCCCAGTCGTCATTGACCGCATCGACCTTCGACTGGTCGGGCCGCGTCAGCTCGCCGCCGAGCTGCAGGTTGTAGGGCGGGTCGGCGAAAACGAGATCGACCGACTTCGCAGGGAGGGCGTTCATCGCCTCGATGCAGTCGCCCTGAATGATGGTTTCGGCCGGATTGCCGGCCTTGTTGGTGACGCGCCCCACTGAACACCCCTGTTACTGACGTCGCTTCCGGTTCCCGTGCCGGATTTGCGGGGCATGATGAGTCGGCGCGGAATCGCGGTCAATAAGCTTTTTGAATCAAGAGGTTAATGGATTCGAGGACACAAGATCGAGTCCCCCTCAGGCGGGCGGACTCAATATCTTGCGTATCGGCGCGAAGGAGCTGCGATGCGCCGCGCAAGGCCCGAGGCGCAAAAGCGCCTGTGTGTGAGCCGCCGTGCCATAGCCCTTGTGACGCTCGAAGCCGTAGCCGGGGTGAATTTCGGCCAGCGCGCACATCGTCCGGTCACGGACGGTCTTGGCGGCGATCGAGGCAGCGGCGACCGACAGCGACAGCGCGTCGCCCTTGACGATCGTTCGCGCCGGGCAGGGGAGCGCGGGCAGGCGGTTGCCGTCGATCAGCGCGAAGGCGGGCGGGGTGGAGAGCGCCGCGACGGCGCGCGACATGGCGAGCATGGTCGCCTGCAGGATGTTGAGGCGGTCGATCTCCTCGACGCTCGCCTCGCCGATGCCGATGACGGCCGAGGCTTCGAGCGCGGCGAAAAGACTTTCGCGGCGCGCGGCGTCGAGCTTTTTCGAGTCGTTGAGACCGGCGGGGAGGCGCGCGGGATCGAGAATGACGGCCGCGGCGACGACCGGCCCCGCCCAGGGTCCGCGCCCCGCCTCGTCGACGCCGCAAACGGCGAGACGCGGATGACCGGCCTCAAGCTCGAAGCGAAAATCGGGAAGAGCTGACGGCACGGCTTTTTTTGAAGGTGGCGGCATGAGCCGGAGTGTGCCGCGAAACGAAAGCTGAGGCTAGGCAGATGTCCGGTTGAGACGAAGACGCGATGCCGCAGAGGGAGTATAGCCGTTCACAACCCGATGCAGCCCTTCCTTGAGCGTCGGTGCGCCGAAGTTGATCAGGAATCCCATCGAAAGATTCAACAGCCGGAGGTAAGTCAGCACCTGCTTGGGATGGACAGGCAGTAGCCGTTCGACCGATTTAACCTCAACAACAATGCGGCTGTCGACGAGCAGGTCGACCCGCAAGGTTTCGGTGAACCTCATACCGTCATATTCAAAGGACAGAAATTTCTGCCTCTCCACCTTCAGTCCGCGCCTTTCCATGTCGCGCTCAAGTACGGCTTCATAGACGGACTCAAGCAAGCCCGGCCCGAGACCCTTATGCAGCTTGAAGGCGGCATCGACGATCTCGACCGACAATTCTTCCAGTCCGTCCGTTGAATTTTCCATGACCCGCTCGTCTTGCTTGCTCGAAGTTTGCAGGAAAGAAAGGAGTTGCACGCGAAGACGCGAAGACGCGAAGAAGAAAAAGAGGGCTTTTTGGCGCTACGCGCCGGAAGTGTCTTCGCGCCGCAGGTACAACCATCCTCTCGCCGCCACTCTTCTTCGTATCTTCATATCCTTCGCGCCTTCGCGTCTTCGCGTGCAAAATCTTCCCTTAAAGCAGCGCCAGTTGTTTGCCGCGGCCGGGGACCATGAAGCGGGTGCAGTCGAGCTCTCCGCTTTTTTTGACAAGGCCGAGTTTTTTGGTGGCGAGTTCGAAGCGGCGTGCGATCTGCCAGGCGTAGGGGCCGTCGCCGCGCATGCGCTTGCCCCACTCCGCGTCGTAATCCTTGCCGCCGCGCATCTGGCGGATCAGCGACATGACATGGGCGGCGGCGTCGGGTTTGTTTTCGGCGAGCCATTCGCGGAAGAGGTCTTTGATTTCGAGAGGGAGGCGCAGCACGATGAAGCCGGCCTCCTTCGCGCCGGCATAGGCCGCGCCGGTCAGGATTTTTTCCATTTCGCTGTCGGTGAGCGCCGGGATGACCGGCGCGACCATGACGCCGGCGGGGACGCCGGCCTGGGCCAGCATTGAAATTGCTTCCATGCGGCGCGACGGCGTCGAGGCGCGCGGCTCCATCGTCCGGGCGAGCTTCGCGTCGAGCGTCGTGATCGACAGATAGACCTTGGCGAGATTGCGTTCGGCCATCGAGGACAGAATGTCGAGGTCGCGGGTGACGCGGGCCGACTTGGTGACGATGGTGACGGGGTGGTTATAGGCCGACAGCACTTCGAGGAGGCTCCGCGTGATGCGGTAGCGCTGCTCGATCGGCTGATAGGGATCGGTGTTGGTGCCGAGCGCGATCGGCGCGGGCTCATAGCCCGGCCGCGCCAGTTCTTTTTCGAGCAGCGCGGCGGCATTGGGCTTGGCGAACAACCGGCTCTCGAAATCGAGACCGGGCGAGAGGCCCATATAGGCGTGCGTCGGCCGCGCGAAGCAGTAGATGCAGCCATGCTCGCAGCCGCGATAGGGATTGATCGAGCGGTCGAAGGGCAGGTCGGGCGAGGAATTGCGCGTGAGCACGGCGCGCGCGTTTTCCGACGTGACTTCGGTTTTAAGCGGCGCCGGCGCGTCGAGCGCGCCCCAGCCGTCGTCGAGCGGCTCGCGGGCCCTGGGCTCGAAGCGGCCGCTCTCGTTCGTAAGCGCGCCCCGGCCGCGGCGGCCGTTCTCGGGCAGAGGCGTCGCACGGACCCTCGGGGGGTACGAGGGGGCCCCGCGGGGGACGGGGCCATGGTCCGTGCGGCCGGACCGCGTGGCCGCTCGGGGACCAATCGGGGAATTGGCGGGGTGAGCGGGGCGGCCGGGGGGCGCTGTTTCGCGACTCGACGTCATGAAGAGAAGATAGCAGAACGCAGGAACATAACAAGAACATTGTGAACTGAGGGTGTGGCTTCCCCCTCCCTCTCCCGCGCTGTGGGGAGAGAGGGAGCGGGCGTCAGCCCGCGGAAGGGTGAGGGGCTGCCGCGTTTTACGAAAGAAGACCCGCCCGCTATGTTGCGCGCCATGCTGAGCGTCATCATTCCGACCCTGAATGCCGAACAGACCCTGACCCGCACCTTGTCGCCGCTGGTGACGGCGGCGGTGCGCGGGCTCGTGCAGGAGGTGATCGTCGTCGATGGCGGTTCGAGCGACGAGACGCTGGAGATTGTCGAGGCGGCGGGGGCGAAGCTCGTGCAGGCGAAGCGCGGGCGCGGCACGCAACTCGCGGCCGGCGCGGCGGCGGCGCGCGGCAACTGGCTGTTGTTTCTCCATGCCGACACCGTCCTCGACGCCTCGTGGATCGCCGAGGTCGAGAAACTGTTCGAGCAGATCGAGGCGGGCCGCTTCCGCGACCACGAAATGGCGGCCGCGTTCAAATTCGCGCTCGACGATTTTTCGGGCTGGGCGCGCTTCCTCGAATTCATGGTGGCGCTGCGCTGCGCGCTGCTGCGGCTTCCCTATGGCGACCAGGGCCTGCTGATCGACCGCGCGCTTTACCGCCGCATCGGCGGCTATCGCGACCTGCCGCTGATGGAGGATGTCGATCTCGTGCGCCGCATCGGCCGGCGGCGGCTCGTGATGCTGCGTGCGATGGCCGTGACTTCCCCCGCGCGCTACCTGAAGGATGGTTTCATCGCCCGCTCGCTGCGCAATCTCGGCTGCCTCGCGCTTTATTATATGCGCGTGCCGCCACGGGTGATCGCGCGGATATACGGGTGACGATGTCCCTCGACCCGCAACTGGTGATCATGGCGAAGACGCCGGCGATCGGCCGCGTGAAAACGCGGCTGGCGCGCGATGTCGGCGCGGTGGAAGCGGTGCGGTTTTTCCGGGTGACGGCGGCGGGGCTGATCCGCCGCGTCGCGTGCGATCCGCGCTGGCGGACCGTGCTGGCGCTGGCGCCCGACCGCGCGGTGCATCAGCCCGGCATCTGGCCGGACGATCTGCCGCGCATCGCGCAAGGGCCGGGCGACCTCGGCGCCCGCATGGGGCGGCTTTTCCGTGACCTGCCGCCGGGGCCGGTGGTGATTGTCGGCGCCGATATTCCGGGCATTCGCGCGGCGCATGTCGCGGCGGCTTTCGCGGCGCTCGGGCGGCATGACGCGGTGCTCGGCCCGGCCGAGGACGGCGGCTACTGGCTGGTGGGGTTGAAACGCCGGCCGCGCATCGCAGGTATATTCGAGGGCGTGCGCTGGTCGAGCGAGCATGCACTGGCAGATACAACACGAAACATCCGGGAACGGCACATGAGCCTCGCCCTGCTGGAGTGCCTCGCCGACATCGACACGGGCCTCGACTACGCGCGATGGAAGAAGACGGCATGAGCGACCTCGATCCCTTCAAGATATTTCTCGACTTGCAGCTTGCTCTGCCGCGCAACGGGCCGGGAAGCGCCACGGCGACGCAAAAGGCGCTGTCGATGCTGCCGGAAGTGGCAGAGGGCGCGCGCATTCTCGACATCGGTTGCGGGCAGGGTGCGTCGAGCTTCGACCTGTTGCGGCTGACGAAGGGTCACGTCACGGCGGTCGATCTCTACGAGCCGTTTCTCGACAAACTGAACGCCCGTGCCGAGCGCGAAGGCGTCAGCGAGGCGCGCCTCGTCGTGAAGCGCGGCGACATGGAGGCGCTGCCCTTCCATGACGGCGCGTTCGATCTCGTCTGGTCGGAAGGCGGGATCTATCTGCTGGGCTTTGCGCGCGGGCTGAAGCTCTGGCGGCGCTTCCTGAAGCCCGGCGGCTACATGGCCGTCACCGAATGCACCTGGCTGACGGACGAACCTTCCGCCGAAGCGCGGGAATTCTGGGGCGCTGCCTATCCGGGAATGGGAACGGTGGCCGAAAACTGCGCTGCGGCGGAACGCGCGGGCTACGAGGCCGTCGGAACCTATGTGTTGCCGCCCGAGGACTGGTGGCAGGATTATTATACGCCGATGCGGGCGCGGATCGCGGCGATGCGCGCTGTTTACGGCGAGGCCGCGCGCGACGTGCTCGACGAGGCCGAAACCGAGATCGTTCTCTTCGAGAACAATCCCGGCCAGTATTCCTATGTCTTCTATGTGTTGCGGCGGCGGGACTAACCCTTCGCCCGGAGCGCGTCGCGGATTTCCTCCAGCAGCACTTCCTGGCGCGGCGGCGCGGCGGGGGCGGGGGATTCGCCGCGCGCGATGCGCGCCCTCAGCGCGTTCATCTGCTTGATGACCAGAAAGAGCGCGATGGCGACGATCGAGAATTGCAGCAATGCGTTGATGAAGCGGCCATAGGCGAGGACGGCGATGCCGGCCTCCTTCGCCTCGGCAAGTGTCGCGGGGCCGTTCTCGTTGAGCGTCAGCGCGATGAAATAGTTGCTGAAATCGACGCCGCCCATCAGCGCGCCGATCGGCGGCATCATGATGTCGTCGACCAGCGACTTGACGATGGTGGTGAAGGCGGCGCCGATGATGATGCCGACGGCCATGTCGAGCACATTGCCCTTGAGGGCGAAGTCGCGGAATTCCTTGAACATGGGGGTCCCCTCGCAAATAACACGGACGATTCGCGCCGCAGGGGAATCCTGATACGCGGCCCGTGCGCTTACAACACGCAAAAACCGGGCGCTTACTTCCGCTTTTTGTGTTCCTCCAGCCGCGGCATGATCTCGACGAAATTGCAGGGGCGGTAGCGGTGGTCGAGCTGATGGACGAGGATTTCGTCCCAGCCGTCCTTGCAGGCGCCGGGCGAGCCCGGCAGCGCGAAGAGGAAGGTGCCGTTTGCGACGCCCGCTGTGGCGCGCGACTGGACGGTCGAGGTGCCGATCTTTTCGAAGGAGACGCGGTGGAACAGCGCCGAGAAACCGTCGATCTCCTTGTCGTAGACCGATTTGAAGGCTTCGGGCGTCACGTCGCGGCCGGTGAGGCCGGTGCCGCCGGTCGAGATGACGGCGTCGATGTTTTCATCCGCGATCCAGGACATCAACTGGCCGCGAATATGCACCGTGTCGTCCGGCACGATGCGCCGCGCCGCCACCTTGTGTCCGGCCTTTTCGATGCGCTCGACGAGCACATCGCCCGATGTGTCGGTCTCGGGCGTGCGGCTGTCCGACACCGTGAGGACGGCGATGTTGAGGGCGATGAATTCGCGTGTTTCGTCGATGCCGGGCATGAAGGGGGCCTTTCGCGGGAAGCGCTTGAGCGCCTCCTATAACCGAAAAACCCGGAAATGTCGCGAAGCCCTACCTGACGCTTCCCGTCGCCGGCCCATAGACCGGCCAGGTGCCGGCGGCCGACGCGTCGAGCGAGCCGACGGGCGTGCCGAGGCGGTCGCTGTAGATCCAGTAATTGGTCAGTACGCGCTCGATATAGCCGCGCGTCTCGGCGGCCGGAATGCTTTCGATGAAGAGGAACGGGTCGCCCTTGAAATCCATGCTGGCGCGCCAGCGGTTGAGATTGCCGGGGCCGCCATTATAGGCCGTCGTCAGCATGTAGAGATTGCCGTGCGGCTCGCCCGCGCCCATCAGCTCGGCCAGATATTCCTGTCCGAGCGTCACGTTGAAGGTCGGGTCGAGCAGCCGGTCGCGATTGGCGCGCGCCAGCGAACGATCCTGCGTGATGTGGCTCGCGGTCGCCGGCATGATCTGCATCAGGCCCCGCGCGCCGGCCCGCGACATAGCGTCGACCTGGAACTTGCTTTCCTGCCGCATGAAGGCGAGCAGCAGCGCCCGGTCGACCTTGTAGCCGTTCGAGGGCTTGTAGTCGGGCACCGGAAAGAGCCCGGCATTGAGCGCGATGCGGCCGCCATTGCGCTTCGCCGCCGGCAGATGCGCCGCATTGGCAACCTGCAATTCGACGGCGGGAAGCTTGAAGTCGTTGGCGATCGCGATCAGCGCCTGATCGAGCGAGGGGTCGATATGGGCGTGGGCGCGGAGAAGTTCCTCGCGTGCGAGTTCGCGCTTGCCGATCTGGAAGAGCGCGACGGCGCGCGCCACCTGTGCGTTCTCGGTCAGCACACGGAAGGATGCGGGATCGAGATCGGGTTCGATCCAGTCGATGCGGAGGTCGCGGCCGAGCTGGCGCGTCGCCAGCAGCCCGTAGAAGGTGGCGCCGGTATCGGCCGCGAGTTCGAGCATCGGCGCGACTTGCTGCGGCTGGCCGGCGGCGAGAAAAGAACGCGCCGCCCAGAAGCCGCCGGCCGCGCGCGTCCATTCGTTGGTCGTGCGCGAGCGCGCCAGCCGTTCGAAGTGATGCGCTGCCGCGCCGTAATTTTCCAGCCGCCATGCGGCGAGACCGGCATACCAGTCGGCGCGCGGCAGGGGCCGCGTGCCGTTGCGCAGGATGTCGTTGGCGAGCACAAAGGCCTTGCTGCTTTCGCCTTCGAGAAAATAGGAAGCGACGACGCGCTCCGTGATCCGGTCGTACTCATAGGGCCGGAGCGAGGCGCGCGCATTGCCGCGGGCAAGCCAGGCATGCGCCGCCTCGGCCTTGCCCTCGCGCACCATGCGGCGCACCTGGCCGTCGATTTCGCGAAAGCGCGGCGAGCGGATGTCGGTTTCCTCGTCGTCGACCGCATAGACCGCGTGGGCGGCCTGCCGCCACTGGCGCGGCGCGGGACGGGCGGGATGTGTGGCCGATGCCGGGCGTTTGCGCAAAGCCAGCTTGTGGATGTCGGCGGCGCCGGGATGATCGTTGTAGGCGGCCATCCAGTCGCGCAGTTCGGCATAGCGCGTGATGTAGTGCGGCCCCATGTATTTGACATGCAGCACATGCCCGATCAGGCGGCGATCCTTCAACTGCGCGGTCAGCTTGTCGGCTTCCGCAAAGCGGCCGCGTTCGGTGGCGGCGAATATCTGGCGGTAGAGTTCGCGGTCGGCGCCCGTCAGGATTTCCGGGCTCCAGATGCGGGCCTGCGGCGCGGTCGGTGTTTCGGCATGGGCCGGCGTTGCGAGCGGCGCGGCCAGCACCAGCGCCGCGAGCCCGGCCAGAACGGCCGAACGCACAAACCACCCCCGCCGCGTTGCCGCGGATATGACGAAAGTCCCCCAGACGCTCATGGGGACATCTTGGCGGCGTGGCCCCCGCCCGGCAAGCGCCGATGCCGGAATGGAACCGGAACGGGCGATTAAAAGATTTGTAAAGTTAACCGGCGGGCCCCGCGTCGAGGCGCGCCTTCAGCGACTGAAGGTCCCGCCACGCCAGTCTTTTTTTCGCCGGCTGGCGCAGCAGATAGGCCGGGTGCAGCGTCGGCAGCGCCGGAATGTCGCGTCCGCCGCCAGGCAAGCGCGCCTGGGCATTCGGAGTGATTTCTCTCATTCAGATTTACGACTTTGTCGCGCATTGCCGAGTGTTTCGGTGTCCCTGAGTTCTTGCTTGTCGAACTTTACATGGTCTGCAATATGCTCATGGAACCCCATCTTTCTAAAGCTGTCCCACTCCGCATAGCTAAAGCGCTTTTCAATGTCATTCGTAGGAGTTCGATACAGGAATACTGACGCTAACGTGACAGCGATTGCTGCCAACACGCTCGCAACGAGGTGTTCTTCTGGGACGCTGTCACTGAAGGAGAATAGAAATACGCCCAGTATCACTCCTGCGGATAGTCGCCCAAACAAAATCGTGAGCCTGTGAATCCGCCTCACGCGCCACATCCAAACCTGTATAAACTTTTCGAGATGTTCGACGCGTCTGGCCACCCAAATGCAGCTCTTGATTAGCCGGGCCGACATGTCCGCCCATTGCTTTGAACTCTCCAAGACATGCTTGCTATGGTTGATTCTATGCAATAGGTCAGCAAACAAGCCAGACAGCCTGGAGATGTGAGTGGAAATCGTTAAAGCGGCCGACGAAGTTTCTGCTTCCACTTTCATATTGTACATGAAGTGCAGGGAAATCATCCCTAGCAACTTGAATCCGACGATCATCAGCAGAACGCCCCAATATATAAGGTCCGTATACTGTTGATCGCCAAGTCGCGAATCTTGCGTTCCCAAAAATTTAGTCAGCGACGTTGATTTGTAAATGAGATAAAGACACAGGACTAGCAAGAACCTCTTTAACGCGATGTAGAGTGCCATACTGAGTATGATCTTGTTTTTGAGAGCTAAGATAACCTCTTGAATCCGGTCGTCGATCGGAAAGTGCTCCCGTATTCGACTCGAATACACGTCGAAGAACCGTCGGACACTCCAAGTTCTGTTCAGCTCCGGAAACAACTCAATCTGATAGTCGAAGTGAGCTGCCATTTGACGTTCAATGATAGGGAACGTTTCAGGGTCAAGGTAATCGCGCTCATCAAGTGCGTCTCCGATTTCCCGTGGGACAGACACATCAGTGGATTCACTCTGCTCCATAGTACCCCCCATGCTTCTCTTTTATGAAGGACCACCGTGCGTGGCCCCAGAACTACCGCCGCCCTCCGCCACCACACTCACCGCAACAGGTCTTCACACTCCGGGCCTTCTTCTTGAATACTGTGCCGGGTGCCACTCGCCTCACCCTCTGCCGCAGCGTGGATTGGGCCTCGGCAACGAGTGCCGGGACGGCACTTTTATTTTGGCTTTCCGCTATTTTTTTACTTTCTAGACAGCCGTTCCGATTCAGTAATTTATTGACACGCCCTTAGCCGGCGGGACCCGCGTCGAGGCGCGCCTTCAGCGACTGAAGGTCCCGCCACGCCAGTCTTTTTTGCGCCGGCTGGCGCAGCAGATAGGCCGGGTGCAGCGTCGGCAGCGCCGGAATGTCGCGGCCAGCGACATTATATGTCGACCACTTGCCCCGAAGCCGCGTGATGCCGGTGTCGGTGCGCAGCAATTGCTTGGCCGAGACGCCGCCGAGCAGCAACAGCATTTCCGGCGCGACGAGTTCGATGTGACGTTCGACAAAGGGCATGCAGACCGCATGTTCGGCCGGCGTCGGCGTGCGGTTGCCGGGCGGCCGCCAGGGCAGCGTGTTGACAATGTAGACCGATGTGCGGTCGAGGCCGATCGCGGCGAGCATGCGGTCGAGCAACTGCCCGGCGCGTCCGACGAAAGGCAGGCCCTGCAAATCCTCGTCGCGCCCCGGCGCTTCGCCGACCAGCATCAGGCGCGCTTGCGGATTGCCGTCGGCGAAGACGAGGGTCTTCGCGGTGTAGCGCAGCGGGCAGCCCTCGAATGTCTCGAGCGCGGCGCGCAATTCGTCGAGCGTGTTGCAGGCCGAGGCAACGTCGCGCGCCCCTTCGGCGGCGCGGGCGTCGTCGAGCGGCAGTGCAGCGGGCGAGGGCGGGCGCAGCGGCGCCGGCTTCGGCGTGGCCGCGACGGGCGCCGGTGCCGGTTGTCTGTCTGCGTGCGGCGCGCCGGCGGCGGGCGTGGTTGCCTCGTCGAGCGCATAGCGGTCGACCGGCGCGTCGCACAACGCATCGCTGACGCCGGCCTCGACGTAAAAGGCAAGCAACGCCGCCGCTTCGTCGGGCGCGAGAGGATCGGACGGTGAGCCGGACCTGTTCATTGACCTTGCGGTTTCCAGAGTTTGCCGGGCGCCGGTTTGACGCTTGCCATGGCAAATCTACAATTGTTCATTCTGGCATTTTTCCGGCACTTTCCGGAAAGAACGGATGCCGGCATTGTTGAGAATAACATGCAACTGGGCCGCTGTGTCCCGTGCGGCCCAATATATTGACCGGCGGGGCCATTCGCACCATAACGGACCCCGATTTTACCGGGCCGTGGGGCGCGAAATGAGGCATCCCGGGCTGAACGGAAAGAGGCGGCGAGGAGAGGCTGAATGAGCGAGCAGGTCGAACGCGAATTTATGGAATACGACGTTGTCGTCGTCGGCGGCGGCCCGGCCGGGCTGTCGGCGGCGATCCGGCTGCGCCAGCTCGCGGCGGCGGAAGATTTTGACCTGTCGGTCTGCGTAATCGAAAAGGGCTCGGAAGTCGGCGCGCATATCCTGTCGGGCGCGGTGATCGACCCGATCGGCCTCGACACGCTGCTGCCGGACTGGCGCGAGATGGGCGCGCCCGTCGACACGGAAGTGACGGCCGACCATTTCATCTATCTCGGCCCGGCCGGCGGCTTGCGCATCCCGAACATCCTGTTCCCGCCGCTGATGAACAATCACGGCAACTACATCGTCAGCCTCGGCAATGTCTGCCGCTGGCTCGCCGAACAGGCCGAAGGCCTCGGCGTCGAAATCTATCCGGGTTTCGCGGGCGCCGAAGTGCTCTATGGCGAGGACGGATCGGTACGCGGCGTCGTCACCGGCGACATGGGCGTTGCGAAGGACGGCTCGCACAAGGACAGCTACACGCCCGGCATCGAGCTGCGCGGCAAATACACGTTTTTTGCCGAAGGCGTGCGCGGTTCGCTGTCGAAGGAGCTGATCCGCAAGTTCAAGCTCGATGAGGGCTGCGAGCCGCAGAAATTCGGCATCGGCCTGAAGGAACTGTGGCAGGTCGACCCGTCGAAGCACCGCAAGGGCCTCGTGCAACACACGCTGGGCTGGCCGCTCGACAATTCGACCGGCGGTGGATCGTTCCTCTATCACTTCGGCGAGAATCTCGTTTCGGTCGGTTTCGTCGTTCACCTGAATTACAGCAATCCCTATCTCTCGCCCTTCGACGAGTTCCAGCGTTTCAAGCATCATCCCTCGATCGTCGAGACGTTCGAGGGCGGCAAGCGCATCGCCTATGGCGCGCGCGCCATCACCGAGGGCGGTTTCCAGTCGGTACCGAAATTGACTTTCCCCGGCGGCGCGCTGATCGGCTGCTCGGCCGGTTTCGTCAACGTGCCGCGCATCAAGGGCAGCCACAACGCGATGCTGACCGGCATCATGGCCGCCGAGGCCGCCTTCGAGGCGGTGAAGGACGGGCGGCAGTCCGATGAGCTTGTGGCTTACACGCAGGCCTATGAGAAGAGCGCGGTCTACAAGGACCTGAAGCGCGTGCGCAACGTGAAGCCGCTGCTCTCGCGCCTCGGCACCTTCCTCGGCACAGGCTTCGGCGCGCTCGACATGTGGATGAACAATCTCGGTCTCGGCCTGCCTTTCACGCTCCGCCACAAGAAGCCCGACCATGCGACGCTGAAAAAGGCGAGCGAATGCAAGCCGATCGAATATCCCAAGCCCGACGGCAAGATTTCCTTCGACAAGCTTTCCTCGGTGTTCATTTCGGCCACCAATCACGAGGAAGATCAGCCGGTTCACCTGACGCTGAAGGACCCGGCGATCCCCATTGCCTACAATCTGCCGAACTACGCCGAACCGGCGCAGCGCTATTGCCCGGCCGGCGTCTATGAAGTGATCCGCGACGACGACGGCTCCAATCCGCGCTTCCAGATCAACGCGCAGAACTGCGTTCACTGCAAAACCTGCGACATCAAGGACCCGGCGCAAAACATCAACTGGACGGTGCCGGAAGGCGCGGGCGGGCCGAATTACCCGAATATGTAAGGCGGCACGCCTGTTTCCGGTGCGCGCGCTCCTGTAGGCTTCGCGACGGCGGCCGCACCGGCCGCCGCGCGAGGCAGTCTCGGAGGCAGGGCCCATATGGCCATCACGACAGCTAGGCTGCCGAAGACCGGCAGGCTCTTCCGGCAAGGGTTGAGGCGCGTGGCGCTGGCCGCGGCGCTGGCGGCGCTCGGCGGCTGTGCGGGGCTCGGCTCGTTCGCCGATCTCGGCGCGAAGCGCGGCGAGACGCCCTACGGCGCCTATCTTGCCGGCCGTCACGCGGCATCGATCAACGACCAGCAGAAGGCGGCCGAATTCTACGACGCCGCGTTGCGCGGCGAACCCGACGATCCGCTTGTTCTCGACCGCGCCTTCATGGCCGCGCTGGCGGCGGGCGATATCGACCGCGCGGTCCGCCTGGCCGAACGGCTGGTGGAAGGCGAACCCGGCCAGCGCATGGCGCGGCTGACGCTGGCGCTGGCCGATATCAAGACGGGGGATTATGCCGCCGCGCGCGAACAAATCGCGGCATCGGCGCCCGGACCCTTCACGGCGCTTGTCGGTACGCTGACATCGGCCTGGGCGGCCGCGGGAGAACGCGACAAGGATCTGGTGCTCGAAAAGATCGGTGCTTTCGAGGGGCGTACGGCCTTCGCGCTGTTCCGGTCTTATCACCAGGGTCTGATGCTGGACCTGCTGGGCGACGCGGAGGGCGCAAACGAGGCCTATGCGGAAGCGATGAGCGCCAGTGGCGGCTCGAGTGTGCGCGTCGTCGAGGCCTATGCGAGTTTCCTGCAACGCCAGGGCCGCGCCGACGAAGCGCGCGCGGCGCTGGAAGGATTCCTGGTCTTCGCGCCCGAACACCCGCTGGTGCGCGATCACCTGGCGCGCCTCGCGCGCGGCGAGGAATTGCCGGTTCAGGTCCGCAGTGCCGCCGACGGTGCCGCCGAAGCGCTGTACGGCCTCGGCAGCGCGCTGATGCAGGACACGTCGAGCGACCTCTCGGAGGTCTATCTCCATCTGGCGCTCTACCTGCGTCCCGATTTCGACATCGCCCGTTCGCTGCTCGCCGGCGCCCATGAAAGCCGCAAGCGCTGGGAAGATGCGATTGCCGCCTACAGCAGGATCGACCGCGCCTCGCCGCTCTACATGAATGCGCGCATCCAGACCGCCCTCGCGCTCGACAGGCTCGAACGCGACGCCGAGGCGGTCAGCGTGCTGCGGCGTCTTTCGCGCGAGAAGCCCGACAGCATAGATCCGCTGGTCGCGATCGGCGACATCTACCGCGCCAAGGAGAACTATGCCGAGGCCGTGATCCATTACGAGCGCGCCATCGAACTTTCAGGCACGCCATCGGATGGCGACTGGACGCTCTATTATGCGCGCGGCATCTGCTTCGAGCGTCTCGGCGAATGGGACAAGGCGGAGAACGATCTGAAGCTGGCGCTGAAGCTCTCTGACGACCATCCGCTGGTGCTGAACTATCTCGGCTATTCATGGATCGAACAGCATCGTCACCTCGACGAGGCGCTGGCGATGATAGAGAAAGCGGTGGAGCGGCGTCCGAACGATGGCTTCATCGTCGACAGTCTCGGCTGGGCGCGCTACCGGCTCGGCGAATATGCGCTCGCGGTCAAATATCTCGAACGCGCGGTCGAGTTGCAGCCGGACGACCCGACCATCAACGAGCATCTGGGCGATGCGTTGTGGAAGGTCGGCCGCAAGATCGAGGCGCGCTTCCAGTGGAACCATGCCCTCGCGATGAACCCGGAGGAAAAGCGGGTGAAGCTGCTGCGCGCCAAGCTCGACTACGGCCTTGAAGCCGCCGAAAGCGCCGAGCGCGAGGAAGCCGCTGCGGGCGCCACGGGGCTCTAAGCTGTGACGGGCGAGGACATCCGCCAGATCGTCGAGGACGCACCCGCCAAGATCAATCTGAGCCTGCGGGTCATCGGCCGCCGCGCCGACGGCTATCACGAACTGCAGAGCCTTGTCGTCTTCGCGCAGGCCGGCGACCGCGTGGGCGCCGAGGCGGCCGGCGCGTTGACGCTCGACCTGCAGGGACCTTTCGCGGCGGCGCTTGGCGCCGATCCCGACAATCTGGTGCTGCGCGCCGCCCGGCTGCTGCGCGAGCGGACGGGCACACGCGCCGGCGCCCGGCTGACGCTTGAGAAAAACCTGCCCGTTGCGTCGGGGATCGGCGGCGGTTCGGCCGATGCGGCGGCGGGTTTGCGCGCGCTTGTGCGGCTATGGGGCGTCGATCCCGGTGCGACGGCGCTCGGCGAAATGGCGGCCGCGCTCGGCGCCGACGTGCCCGTCTGCCTCGATGCGCGCCCGGCGATGATGTGGGGCACAGGCACGAACATAGCCAGCCTCGATGCATTGCCGCGCTTCCATCTGGTGCTGGTCAATCCGGGCGTGGCGCTGGCGACGGCGGAGGTGTTCCGGGTGTTGGCCGCACCGCCGCTTGCGCATGCGCCCGAAGCGCCGGCCTTGCCCTCCTTTGCGACGCTGGACGAACTGACCGGCTGGCTCGCCGGCGTGGCGAACGACCTCGAAGCACCGGCAAGGGCGCTCGCGCCCGAAATCGGCACGGTTCTGACGGCGCTGGCCGCGAGCGCCGGCTGCCGCCTCGCCCGCATGTCGGGTTCGGGTGCGACCTGTTTCGGGATCTATGCCGATGAAGCGGCGGCGGAGACCGCGGCCGCCGCGATTGCGCGCGCGCATCCCGGCTGGTGGACTGTCGCCTGCGGCGTCAGTGATTGCGGTTGATGCAGAACTCGACGAGCTCGGTGAGCGCCTGGCGGTAGTCGCTTTCGGGAAAGATCGCCAGCGCGTCGGTGGCGATGGCGCCGTAGTGGCGGGCCCGCAAAATCGTGTCGTCCAGCGCGTCGTGCTTCTGCATCAGCTCGACCGCATGTGCAAGGTCGCCGTCGCCGCGCTCGCCATCCTGCAGGGTGCGCTGCCAGAAGGCGCGCTCTTCCGCCGTGCCGCGCCGGAAGGCCAGCACGACGGGCAGGGTGATCTTGCCCTCGCGGAAATCGTCGCCGACATTCTTGCCGAGTGCCGCCACCCGGCCGCCATAATCCAGCGCATCGTCGACAAGCTGGAAGGCGATGCCGAGATTGCGGCCGTAGGATTCGAGCGCCGCGGCCTCGGTGCCGTTGCGCTCCGAAATGACGGCGCCGATCTCGGTGGCGGCGGCAAAAAGCGCCGCCGTCTTCGCCTGGATGACGCGCAGGTAAGCGTCCTCGGTGGTGCTGGTGTCCTTGGCCGCGGCAAGCTGCATCACCTCGCCCTCGGCGATGATCGATGCGGCATCGGCGATGATTTCGAGGGCGCGGAGCGATCGCGTCTCGACCATCAGCTTGAAGGCGCGGCCGAGCAGGAAATCTCCGACGAGAACGCTCGCCTGGTTGCCCCACAGCATCCGCGCGGTCTTCGTGCCGCGCCGCATGTCGCTTTCGTCCACCACATCGTCGTGAAGCAGGGTCGCCGTGTGCAGGAACTCGACGGTTGCGGCGAGCTTGATGTGGTCGGTGCCGTTATAGCCGCACATCCGCGACGCCGCGATGGTGAGCATCGGCCGCAGGCGCTTGCCGCCCGAATTGATGAGATGGCTGGCCAGCTCCGGCACCATCGGCACTTCGGATGCCATCCGTTCGCGGATGAATTCGTTGACGGCCTCCATGTCGCCGGCTACCAGCGCCTGAAGCTGCTTGACTGCATTCTGGCCGCGCCCGCGCTCTTCCTCGAGGGGAACAACAACGCCCAATATCCGCTCCTCAAAATTCGTATGCAGGGCTGAATCTCCATGCCCCGCATGTGTTATGCTGCTGCGCGTAAGCATAGGTTGACGGCCCCGTAGCGGCAAGGGCCGGGCCCGCGTGGACCGGGGCCATTTGTCGCAATGCGCTGTGACAATACGCTGTCGAAATGCAGCGCCGTTGAAATGCGTTGCCGCGATGCGCAAATCTGTACGACGGAGGCGGCATGAAAGAGCTGGTCAGAACGGGCGACCCGGTGCTGATCTCCTATCTGACGCATCGGCTGACCGAGGCTGGCATCGAGAGCTTCGGCATGGACGCCCATATGCAGCGCTCGCTCGGCATTCTCCCGCAGCGTATCATGGTGGTCGATGAGGATTATGAGGCGGCGCGGCGGATTCTCGACGAGGTGAGGCTGGAAGGATGAGCGGCAACGCGGCGGACGACATCGCACCGGCAACGACCGATGACGGATTTCTCGGCAACCGGCTGAAACTGCTGCAGCCGGAGAAGGGCTACCGCGCCGGGATCGACGCGGTGCTGCTGGCCGCCGCCGTGCCGGCGCGCGAAGGCGAGCGGGCGCTCGAAGCGGGCGCCGGTGTCGGCGTCGCAAGCCTCTGCCTCGCCGCGCGTGTGCCCGGCCTTGAAGTGGCCGGCCTCGAATTGCAGCCGGAACTTGCCGGTCTCGCGGAACGCAACATCGAGCGCAACGGCATGGCGGATCGTGTTTCGATCGTCGAGGGCGATATCGGCCTCTCGCCGCGCGATCTCGCGGCGCAGGGGTTCGAGCCCAATGGCTGGCATCATGTCTTCGCCAATCCGCCCTTTCACGATCCGGCGACCAGTCCCGCGCCGCCCCATGCCGGCAAGGCGCAATCGCATCTGACGCTCGGCTCCGACCTCGACGACTGGGTGCGCTTCTGCTGCACCATGGCACGGCCCCGGGGCACGGTGACCTTCATCCACCGCGCCGATGCGCTGGCGGCGCTGCTCGCGGCCATGGCGGGGCATCTGGGCGGTATCGAGGTTTTCCCGCTCTGGCCGGCCGCCGGCAAATCGGCCTCGCGCGTCATCGTCCGTGGTCAGCGCGATTCGAAGGCGCCGCTGGCGATCCGCCCCGGGCTGGTGCTGCATGGCCGCGACGGCCGCTTTACCGACCGGACCGAGGCGATCCTGCGCGGCGGCGAAGCGTTGCTGCTCGACCAGCCGGCGTAAAGGCGCCGCCTTGCCGGGCGCGGGCCTCGCGCCTATGTATCTCCGTATGAAAAATCTGATTGCGCCTTTCCTCCCCGCACCCCTTCGCAAGCGCGTTGCCCCCGACTGGACGCCCAGGCCGGTCGTCGCCGTGGTGCGGCTTTCGGGCATCATCGGCCCGAGCCAGCCCCTGCGCGGCGGGCTGAACCTTGCCGGCGTCGCCGCGGCGCTCGAAGCGGCCTTTTCGATGAAAAATGCGAAGGCGGTGGCGCTGATCGTCAATTCGCCGGGCGGCTCGCCGGTGCAGTCCTCGCTGATCTACAAGCGCATCCGCGCGCTGGCCGAGGAAAAGAGCCTGCCGGTCTATGCCTTCGCCGAGGACGTGGCGGCGTCGGGCGGTTACATGATCGCCTGCGCGGCCGACGAGATTTACGCCGATGAAAGCTCCGTCGTCGGCTCGATCGGTGTCGTCTCGGCGGGCTTCGGTTTCACCGGGCTGATCGAAAAGCTCGGCGTCGAACGGCGCGTGCATACCTCGGGCGAGAGCAAGGCGATGCTCGATCCCTTCCAGCCCGAAAAGCCCGAAGATGTGGCCCGCCTCGAAGCGCTGCAGGAAGAAGTGCACGAGAATTTCAAGGCGCTGGTCCGCAAGGCGCGCGGCGACCGGTTGAAGACGGACGATCCGGCAATCTTCTCCGGTGCGTTCTGGGCCGGTGCCGGCGCGTTGGAACGCGGGCTGATCGACGGGCTGGCCGACCTGCGCAGCCACATGCGCGGCCTCTATGGCGACAAGGTGAAGCTGCGGCTGGTGGTGCAGCGGGCGCCCTGGTGGCGGCCGGGCGGCGGCATTTCGAGCCGGCTTCGGCCCTCTTTTCCGGCCATCGGCGGCGGATTTGCCGCCGAAATGGGGGCGGGACTGGCCGACGGACTGATTGCCGCGGCCGAGAAGCGTTCCCTTTGGAGCCGTTTTGGCCTTTAATACGCAAAGCCGGGGCCGTTCCCCGGCGGATTCGAGAGGGTCGGTCCCATGACCAAGATCGTTTTCGCGGCCGTTTTCATTCTGGCTTTCTATGCCGCGTGGAAAGCGCTTCAGCGCTCGGTCGAGCGGCAGCGGGAAGCCTTCGCCCGCGCGCAGCCGCGTTCGCGCGTGGAACCGCGCGATCTCGGCACGCTGCGCGACAGGGGCGACGGCACCTATGTGCCGGACCACAGCCGCCGCGACATCTGATTTTCAAGCGATTCCCGGAGCTTGACTGGCGGTCGCGCATCGGCGGCAAGCCGTCCGTTTGCTTGACCCTCCGGGGAGGCGCGGCTACCTTGCGCGCGCCTTTGAGCGGCGGCGCCCGCCACCCGCAACGGGCGCGAGGCGCGACACGCGGACCAGGCCAAAATGACGGCGAAGCCCGACCATTCCTTTCAGTCCCTGATCCTGAAACTGCAGGCCTATTGGGCGCGCCAGGGCTGCGTGATTCTGCAACCCTACGACATGACGATGGGCGCGGGCACGTTTCACCCGGCGACGACGTTGCGAGCGCTGGGGCCGAAGCCGTGGAAAGCCGCTTACGTGCAGCCTTCGCGCCGCCCCACCGACGGGCGCTACGGCGAGAACCCCAACCGCTTCCAGCACTACTACCAGTTTCAGGTGATCCTGAAGCCGAACCCGGACAACCTGCAGGAGCTTTATCTCGAAAGCTTGGCCGAACTCGGCATCGACGCGAAGAACCACGACATCCGCTTCGTCGAGGACGACTGGGAAAGCCCGACGCTGGGCGCCTGGGGGCTTGGCTGGGAAGTCTGGTGCGACGGCATGGAGGTTTCGCAGTTCACTTACTTCCAGCAGGTCGGCGGAATCGAAGTGGAAAAGGTCTCGGGCGAGCTGACCTACGGACTTGAGCGCCTCGCCATGTATATCCAGGGCGTCGACAACGGCTACGAACTCGACTTCAACGGTGCATCGGGCGCCGACCGCGTGACCTATGGCGACGTCTTCCATCAGGCCGAAGTCGAATTCTCGGCGCATAATTTCGAGGCCGCGAACACGGAAATGCTGTTCCGCCATTTCGAGGACGCCGAAAAGGAATGCGCGGCGCTGCTCGAGCGCGAAAAGCCGCTGCCGCTGCCGGCCTACGACCAGGTCATCAAGGCCAGCCACAATTTCAACCTGCTCGATGCGCGCGGCGTGATTTCGGTCACCGAACGCCAGGCCTATATCGGCCGCGTCCGCGCGCTGTCGAAAGCCTGCGCCGAGGCCTGGCTGAAGACCGAAGCGGGGGGCGGCGCGTGAGCGAACTCCTGCTCGAACTTTTTTCCGAGGAAATCCCGGCGCGGATGCAGAAGCGCGCGGGCGAGGACCTTGTGCGGCTCGTCACCGACGCGCTGAAGGAAGCAGGCGTCGAGGGCAAGAACGCACGCGCCTATGCGACGCCGCGCCGGCTGACGCTGGTGATCGACGGCTTGCCGGACAAGACGCCGGATGTGAAAGAGGAGCGCAAGGGTCCGAAAGTCGGCGCGCCGCAACAGGCAATCGACGGATTTCTTCGCGCGGCGGGCCTCAAGAGCATCGACGAAGCGACGGTGCAGGAAGACAAGAAGGGCGCCTTCTATGTCGCCGTCACCGAGAGACAAGGCCGCGACACAGCGGCGCTGATCGCCGACATCGTGCCCGCCGTCATCCGCGCCTTCCCCTGGCCGAAATCGATGCGCTGGGGCGCGGGGAGTTTGCGTTGGGTGCGGCCGCTGCATTGGGTGCTCTGCATTCTCGGCGGCAAGACGGTGCCCTTCGAAGTGGACGGCATTAAATCCGGCAACACGACGCGCGGCCACCGCTTCATGGCCCCGGACGCTTTCGCGGTGAAGGATTTCGCCGACTACGAAATGAAACTGCTCGACGCCAGGGTCGTACTCGATCCGGCGAAGCGCGCGCATTTCATCCATGCGGGCGCGAAGGCGCTGGCGGAGGCCGAAGGTCTGACGCTGGTCGAGGACGAGGCGCTGCTTGCCGAGGTGGCCGGGCTTGTCGAATGGCCGGTGCCGCTGATCGGCCGCATCGACGATGAATTCATGTCGGTGCCGCAGGAAGTGCTGACCTCAACCATGCGCGCCAACCAGAAATATTTCGCGCTTCACGACAAGGCGGGGAAACTCGCCAACCGCTTCATCGTCGTCGCCAATCTCGAAGCCGAAGACGGCGGCAAGGCCATCGTCAACGGCAACGAGCGCGTGCTGCGCGCCCGCTTCGCCGATGCGCGTTTTCTTTGGGATCAGGACCGTCGCCACACGCTGACGAGCCGGTTGCCGAAGCTCAAGGAGGTCGTCTTCCACGCGGAGCTTGGTACGCTTCACGATAAGGCAATCCGCATCGGCAAGCTTGCGCGCGAACTTGCGGCATTTGTGCCCGGCGCCGATCCTGACAAGGCGCAGATCGCAGGTGAACTCGCCAAGGCCGACCTTACCACCGGCATGGTCGGCGAATTTCCCGAACTGCAAGGCCTGATGGGCGCTTACTATGCGCGCAATGACGGTTTGGACGACGACATCGCGCAGGCGATTGCCGAACATTATTCGCCGCTTGGTCCGTCAGACGATGTGCCCCTCACGCCGCTCGGCAAAGTGGTCTCCCTAGCCGACAAGATTGACACGTTGGTCGGATTTTTTGGGATTCAACAGTATCCTACCGGCTCAAAAGATCCTTTTGCTCTGCGCCGTGCAGCTCTCGGCAATAGTCGCGTTGCGCTCGAAGATCACTTACGTCTATCGCTACATGCCGTAATATGCTCGAACGTTTCCATCTACAATGAGCAGGATGTCGTCAAGTTTCACTCGGGTTCTCCAATAGGGCGGCCCCTGAGAGGGCTGGATGAAACGCAAGTATTGGCATCACTGATGCCATTCTTCGCCGACCGCCTGAAAGTCTATCTCCGCGATCGCGGTGCGCGGCACGATCTGGTCGATGCCGTTTTCGCGTTGGAGGGACAAGACGATCTCGTCCTGATCGTCAAGCGCGTCGAGGCGTTGTCGGAATTTCTCTCGACGGAAGACGGGGCGAACCTGCTGGCTGGCTACAAGCGCGCCACCAACATTCTGCGCATCGAGGAGAAGAAGGACGGCAAGGCCTACGATGCCACGCCGGATGCGAATCTCTTCGCGCAGGACGAGGAAAAGTCGCTCGCCGCCGCCATCGACGCCGCGACGAAAGACGCAAAAGCCGCCGTCGCGCGCGAGGATTTCGCCGCCGCCATGTCGGCACTGGCGAAACTGCGCGCGCCGGTCGATGCCTTCTTCGACAAGGTGACGGTGAATGCCGACGACGCAGGCGTTCGCGCCAACCGTTTGAAGCTGCTGGCGCAAATTCGTGCGGCGCTTCACGAGGTCGCCGATTTTTCGAAGGTCGAGGGGTAGGGAATTGCCCAACCCCTTGACGTCTTGGCCCGGCTTGTCCGGGCCATCCACGTCTTTCTTTCGGTGCTGTGCCGCAAAGACGTGGATGACCCGCATAAAGCGGGTCATGACGATTGTGGTTGGATGAGAAGCCTCAACAAAGGCGAGTGCGATGGCTGAAAAGAAGTGGGTCTATTCCTTCGGCGACGGCAAGGCGGAAGGCGCGGCCGCCTTGCGCGATCTGCTGGGCGGCAAGGGTGCCAATCTCGCCGAGATGTCGAATATCGGCCTGCCGGTCCCGCCGGGCTTTACCATCACCACCGAAGTCTGCACCGCCTTTTACGAGAACGACCGCGCCTTTCCCGACGGATTGAAAGCGCAGGTGGAAACCGCGCTCGCCGAAGTCGGCCGCACGATCGGCGCGACATTCGGCGACGCGAAGAACCCGCTGCTGGTGTCGGTGCGCTCCGGCGCCCGCGCCTCGATGCCGGGCATGATGGACACGGTGCTGAACCTCGGCCTCAACGATGCAACGGCGGCAGGGCTCGCCGCGCGTTCGGGCGACGACCGCTTCGCCTATGACAGCTATCGCCGCTTCATCGCGATGTATTCCGACGTGGTGCTGGGCGTCGAGCACCACAATTTCGAAGAGATACTGGAATACTTCAAGGAAGAGCAGGAGCTGAAGCTCGACACCGAGCTGTCGGCCGACGACTGGAAAAACATCGTCACTCTCTTCAAGGCGCGCGTCGAGGAAGAGCTCGGCCGCCCCTTCCCGCAGGATGTGAACGAACAGCTCTGGGGTGCGATCTCGGCCGTCTTCGGCTCGTGGCGCAACCGCCGCGCCGAAACCTACCGCCGCCTGCACAACATCCCCGAAAGCTGGGGCACGGCGGTCAGCATCCAGGC
This sequence comes from Parvibaculum sp., assembly GCA_040216885.1. GTDB lineage: Bacteria > Pseudomonadota > Alphaproteobacteria > Parvibaculales > Parvibaculaceae > Parvibaculum. Next base: position 288,809 of record JAVJOG010000008.1, on the reverse strand, counting down.
GATGGTCTTCGGCAACATGGGCGAAACCTCGGCCACCGGCGTCGCCTTCACGCGCAGCCCGTCGAGCGGCGAGAAGGGATATTTCGGCGAATTCCTGATCAACGCGCAGGGCGAGGACGTGGTGGCCGGCATCCGCACGCCGCAAAGCCTGACGAAAGTCGCGCGCGAAGCCGCGCGGGACGACAAGCCGTCGATGGAAGAGGCGATGCCCAAGGCCTTCGCCGAGCTTGCCGCCGTCTTCGACCGCCTCGAAAAGCACTATGCCGACATGCAGGATGTCGAGTTCACGGTGCAGGACGGCAAGCTCTGGATGCTGCAGACCCGCGCCGGCAAGCGCACGGCAAAGGCGGCGCTGAAAATCGCCGTCGAGATGGTGGGCGAGGGACTGATCGACGAGAAGACGGCGATTGCCCGCATCGATCCGGCCTCCCTCGATCAGTTGCTGCACCCGACGCTCGATCCGGATGCGCCGCGCGACGTGCTGGCGACGGGCCTGCCGGCATCGCCCGGCGCGGCCTCCGGCGAAGTCGTGTTCAATTCCGAGGAAGCCGCCTCGATGCGCCAGATCGGCAAGGACGTCATCCTGGTGCGCGTCGAAACGAGCCCGGAAGACATCAACGGCATGCATTCGGCGGTCGCCATCCTGACGACGCGCGGCGGCATGACGAGCCATGCGGCGGTTGTCGCGCGCGGCATGGGCCGGCCCTGCGTGTCGGGCGCCGGCACCATCCGCATCGACTACAAGGCCGAGACGTTCACGGCCTCGGGCGTCACCGTGAAGAAGGGCGACATCATCACGGTCGACGGATCGACGGGGCAGGTGCTGAAGGGAAAAATCCCGACGCTGCAACCCGAACTCTCCGGCGATTTCGCGACGCTGATGGGCTGGGCCGATGCCCATCGCCGCATGGAAGTGCGCACCAACGCCGAAACGCCGCACGACGCCGAAACGGCGCGTAAGTTCGGCGCCGAGGGCATCGGCCTCTGCCGCACCGAAAACATGTTCTTCGATGAGGACCGCATCGTCGCCGTGCGCCAGATGATCCTTGCCGACGACGCGAAAGGCCGCCGTGCGCCGCTCGACAGGATATTGCCGATGCAGCGCGACGACTTCCGGCAATTGTTCGAGATCATGCACGGCCTGCCGGTGACGATCCGCCTGCTCGATCCGCCATTGCATGAGTTCCTGCCGAAAGGCGAAGCGGAAATCGCGCAGGTCGCCGCCGACACCGGCATGCCGGCCGACAAGCTGGTGCGCCGCCTTGCCGAACTTGCCGAAAGCAATCCGATGCTCGGCCATCGCGGCTGCCGCCTCGGCATTTCCTATCCCGAGATCTACGAGATGCAGGCCCGCGCCATTTTCGAGGGCGCGCTTGAGGCCGCGAAGAAAACCGGCGCCGCCGTGATCCCCGAAATCATGGTGCCGCTGGTCGCGATGAAGACCGAACTCGACTTCCTGAAGGCGCGCATCGACGCCGTGGCGGCCGAAGTCGGCAAGGAGCAGGGCGTCAGCCTGACCTATCACGTCGGCACGATGATCGAGCTGCCGCGCGCGGCGCTGATGGCCCGTGAAATAGCGGAATCCGCCGCGTTCTTTTCCTTCGGCACCAACGATCTGACGCAGACGACCTACGGCATCAGCCGCGACGACGCCGCCCAGTTCATGAACGACTATCTGGGCAAGAAAATCCTGATGCAGGACCCCTTCGTCTCGCTGGACCGCGACGGCGTGGGCGAGCTTGTCCGCATCGCCGCCGAGCGCGGGCGGGCGACCCGGCCCGGCATCAAGCTCGGCATTTGCGGCGAACATGGCGGCGACCCGGCCTCTATCGGGTTTTGCGAGGAAGTCGGCCTCACCTATGTCTCCTGCTCGCCCTACCGGGTGCCGATCGCCCGCCTCGCCGCCGCCCAGGCGGCGCTGCATGTGGGCGCCGCCGCGGGAACGGCCGGCAGCACCGCCTGACAAATCCGTAAGCGGACAATCCCGTTTCGGGATTTGATCGTGTACAGACGATTAATGTTTGTGTCGAAATTGCGACATTTTCATTAACGTTTGAGTCGCGCACAATGTGCGCCATTAACGTGAATATCGCGGCACATAATCCGTTCTCCGGCGCGGGGTGTACAATTTGTCACACGCAAAAATTCCTTTATCGACAATGACATAGGGGTTTGCTGTACCGGTGTGACAACTATGACATTGTGAGCCCCGAATCGCCGTGTTACCTCCCGGCGGCTGATGTGAACGTAAATTATTGCCCAGGTGTCGAAACGGCATCGGGCTCTGGCACGTTAAAGCGGTGCTGTCCGTGGATCTTGCAAGGTTCCCGAAAAGGAACCGGATCGAAGCCTCCGAAGAGAGGCGCTGTCCCAGGGTCTGAATGAACAACAAAGCGACGGATTAGAGAACGATGCGTAGGTTGTTTGATTGGCTCGATCTGGGCCACGTCTTTTCCGGGGCTGCTTGTGCGGCTTTCGGCGTTGTTGCCCTGGGGACGGTCTCCGCGACCGTGCTGGGCGCGATGACGACGGAGACGCCCGTGGTCGAGGCCCGTGCCGACGCCGCGCCGATGATGGCTTTCGCGCCTGTCCACGGCCGCGACCTCGCTGGCGCCTTCAGCAACGACACACTCTTTCTCGACGCCGATCTCCAGCCGGCGGCCGTGATCCTGCCGGCGCATGGGCGGCCGATGGATGTCGCCTCGCCGCTGTTGCAGGTGAAGGCGCGCGTACTGGAAGAAGAACGCCGCTGCCTTGCCGTCGGCATCTATTTCGAGGCGCGGGGCGAGAGCGCGCGCGGCCAGCTTGCGGTCGCCCGTGTGATCCTCAACCGCGTCGGTTCGGAAAACTATCCCGACACGATTTGCGGCGTCGTCTATCAGGGCTCGGCGCGCAACACGGGCTGTCAGTTCTCCTTCACCTGCGACCGCACGCTCAGCAAGGTGCCGAACGAACGCCGCGCCTGGGCGAAGGCGATGCGCACTGCCGAATTCGTGACAATGGGCCGCCTCGACGACGCGGAAGTGGGCCCGGCGATGTTCTACCACGCCGACTATGTGCAGCCTTACTGGGCGGCAAGCATGGTCGAGGTGGCGAAGATCGGCCGCCACATTTTCTACAGCAAGCCGCGCCGCGAGAACCGCTCCTGACGCTCAGCCTTTCGCCGCCGCTTCCATTTCCTTGAGCAGGGGTGCCAGCGGCCCCGAATTGGCGATCTGGTCGCGCACTATCTCGGGCGCATTGCCGGCCATCTTGTCGAGCTCCACAAGCTCCGGTGGCACATACCAGTGCAGCTTGTCGGAGCCGTAAGCCGCCCACACGACCCTGGCGACCTCGACCGGCGGAATGGCGCGGAACATGCCGTCCTTCGGCGCATTGGCGACCGCTTCCGGCGGCAGGATCGGCGTATCGATCAGCCCGGGGAGCACATCCGCCGCGCGCACGCCGATCAGCCGGAACTCGATCGAGAGCGCCTCGGTGAGCCCCTTCACCGCATGCTTGGTCGCCGAATAGACGGCGATGCCCGGCATGCCGTAAGTGGCCGACGAGGACGAGGTGGTGAAGCAGAGCGAATTCTTCGTCGCCTTGAGGAGCGGCAGCGCCGCATATATGCCGTTCAGCACACCGACGAAATTGACATTGACGACGGCCATGATGTCTTCAAAGGGCATCTGCTCGAAGAGCCCGCCCCGGCCGATGCCCGCATTGTTGAAGAGAATGTCCATCTGCCCGCCGGTCGCCTTGCCGAACCGGGCGACGGCCGCGTCGAAAGCCGATTTGTCGGTGACGTCGAGCCTGGCGACGACGCAGTTCTCCGGACCAAGTTCCTCTTCGAGCGCAACGAGCCCGGCGCCGTTGACGTCGTAGCCGCCGACGAACCAGCCATTGCCGTGAAAGAGCCGCGCCGTCTCAAGCCCCATGCCCGAAGCCGCGCCGGTGATGAAGATGGATTTCCGTCCGTTCGCCTGTCCCATGATCGGTCCCGCCTGTTGTTCTGATTTTGTGGACCGTAGTCCAGTTTCAGCGTGCGGGGAAGGGCGAGCGAGTGGGTCAGGATGCCGTGAGGGAATCGAAATCGAGGCCGATATCGAGGCAGGGCGCTGAATGGGTGATCCAGCCGCAGGAAATGAGATCGACGCCGGACGCGGCGATGGCGGGCGCCGTCTCGGCGGTGATGCGGCCCGAAGCTTCGGCAATCGCGCGGCCGCCAATGCGGCGCACCGCCTCGGCAAGCATCGCCGGCGTCATATTGTCGAGCAGCACCGCGTCGACGCCCACGGCGAGCGCTTCGTCGAGCTGATCGAGCGTATCGACTTCGACCTCGATCTTGACCATATGGCCGCTCGCGGCTTTCGCGCGCGCAATGGCGGCGGCAATGCCGCCAGACATCGCGATGTGGTTGTCCTTGATCAGCACGGCATCGTCGAGCCCGAAGCGATGGTTCATGCCGCCGCCGGCGCGCACCGCGTATTTCTCGAATATGCGCAAGCCCGGCGTCGTCTTGCGTGTGCAGCAGACATGCGCCTTCGTGCCTTCTATGGCCCGCGCGATCTCGCGCGTCGCGGTCGCGATACCCGACATATGACCGAGAAAGTTCAGCGCCACGCGCTCCGCCGTCAGGATGCCGCGCGCCGGCCCCTCGATGGCGGCAATGGCGTCACCCGGTTCGACATCCGATCCGTCGCCTTTCAGCACCGCCACCTTCAGCGCCGGCTCGACCAGGCGAAACGCCATGCGCGCGCAATCGAGCCCGGCGATGCGGCCGGGCTGGCGTGCATTCAGCAGCACGCGCGCCTTCGCCTCCGCCGGCACCGTCGCCATGGTCGTGATGTCGCCGGCGCGGCCGAGATCCTCGGCCAGCGCCGCGCGCACCGCGGGCTCGACCATCAGCGCGGGCAGGGGCGCGGGATGCAGGCTCATGCGCCGGCCTGCGCGGTGAGCTCGCCGGTCGCGGCGGATGCTTCGGCGACGGCGGCCTCGGCGATGCGCGACGCGTCTTTCAAGGTGATGTAGCTGCGGTGCCGCCAGGGCGCGCGGGCACTGGCGAAGTCGCTGCGATAGTGCCCGCCCCGGCTTTCCTCGCGTGCGAATGCCGCGGCGGCGATGAGCTTCGCGGTCGTCGCGATATTGCCGAAAAGGCTCGCCGGCCCCGCCGCGCGTTCGAGCCGCGCAATCTCGCCAAGCGCGAACGAAAGTCCCGCCGCGTTGCGCTCCACGCCGACATGCGCCGTCATGATCTGGCGAAGCTGCGCCACCATCGGCGCGTCGAGCGGCATCGCGGAGGCGAGCATCGGCGGCGCGATGTGAACGCCGGCCCGCGCCCCCGGCACCGCGCCCTCGATGTCGGCGGCGATGCGGGCCCCGAAAACGATGGCCTCGAGCAGCGAATTGCTGGCAAGCCGGTTGGCGCCATGCATGCCGGTGGACGCCACTTCGCCGCAGGCCCACAAGCCTTCGATGCTGCTGCGCCCGCGCGCATCCACATGGATGCCGCCCATGTGATAATGCGCGGCCGGCGCCACCGGGATCGGTTCGCTGACGGGGTCGATGCCGAGTGCGCGGCAGCTCTTGTAGACGGTCGGAAAGGCCTCCGGGAAGCGCGCGCCCAGCGCCGCGCGGGTGTCGAGGAAAGCGCCGTGTCCGGCTTCGATCTCGCGGAAGATCGCGCGCGCCACGATGTCGCGCGGACCGAGTTCGGCATCTTCATGGATCGCGGCCATGAACCGGCGGCCCGTCTTGTCGATCAGGATCGCGCCTTCGCCGCGCAGCGCTTCCGTCACCAGCGGCGCGGGATCGCGCGGTCCGGCGATGGCGGTCGGATGAAATTGCACGAATTCGGGATCGGCGATCAGCGCCCCGGCGCGCGCCGCCATCGCAACGCCCTCGCCGCGCGCTTCGAGCGGATTGGTGGTGACGGCGAAAAGCTGGCCGACGCCGCCCGATGCCAGCACCAGCGCCCGCGCCTTGATGAGGAGCGGCTGCGGCGCGGTCGCGGCATGGGCCGGCCGCGCGAAAACGCCGACGGCGCGGCCGTTCTCGATGGCGAGCTCATAGGCCGACAGTCCCTCCATGACGCGGATCGAGGGCGTCGCGCGCACCGCCGCCACAAGCGCCTGCATGATCGCCTTGCCGGCCTGATCGCCTTTCACATGCACGATGCGGCGGTGGCTGTGCGCGGCCTCGCGGCCGACCGCGAGCTTGCCCTCGATGTCGCGGTCGAAGGGAACGCCGAGCCGGAGCAGGTCCTCGATGCGGATGGCGGCCTCGCGCGCGATCGACAGCGCGGCGTCTTCGTCCACGATGCCGGCGCCTGCCGCGACCGTGTCGGCGGCATGCGCCTCCGCCGTGTCGCCCGCTTCGATGGCTGCCGCGATGCCGCCCTGCGCCCAGGCCGACGACGCGCCGTCGCCGATGGGTGCGCCGGCGAGCACCGTGACCGGGCGGGGCGCGAGTTTCAGCGCCGTGAAGAGGCCCGCAAGCCCCGCCCCGACGATCAGAACGTCGCCGGCATCGACGATATTGCCGTGAGCCATGATGGCGCCCCCGAAAGGATCAGTTGCCGAGATTGATCATCCGCTCGACCGCAAGGCGCGCCCGCGCCGCGACCGCCGGATCGACCGTCACTTCCTCACGCATGTAAACGAGGCTGTCGAGAATGTTCTTCAGCGAGATGCGCTTCATATGCGGGCAGAGATTGCAGGGCCGCACGAATTCGACGTTCGGGTTTTCCACCGCCACATTGTCGCTCATCGAGCACTCGGTCACCATGACGACGCGCTTGGGCTGGTTGTCCTTCACCCATTTGATCATGCCGGAGGTGGAACCGGAGAAGTCCGCTTCCTCGACAACGTCGGGCGGACATTCGGGATGCGCGATGATGACGATGTTGGGATCGTCGCGGCGATACTGGCGCAGTTCCTCCGCCGTAAAGCGCTCATGCACTTCGCAATGACCCTTCCAGGTGAGAATTTTCACCTTGGTCTGCTTGGCAATGTTCTTGGCCAGAAACTCGTCCGGAATGCAGAGCACACGGTCGGTTCCGAAACTCTCGACGATCTGCAAGGCGTTCGACGACGTGCAGCAGATGTCGCTTTCGGCTTTCACTTCCGCCGACGTGTTGACATAGGTGACGACCGGCACACCCGGAAACTTCTCGCGCAGCAGCCGCACATCGGCACCGGTGATCGAGTCGGCCAGCGAGCAGCCCGCTTTCACATCGGGGATCAGCACCGTCTTGTTCGGGTTCAGGAGCTTCGACGTCTCGGCCATGAAGTGGACGCCGCATTGCACGATCACATCCGCATCGACCTTCGCCGCTTCCTTGGCGAGCTGCAGGCTGTCGCCGGCGATGTCGGCGACGCCGTGGAAGATTTCCGGCGTCTGGTAGTTATGCGCGAGCACCACCGCGTTGCGCTCTTTCTTGAGGCGGTTGATGGCGTGGATATAGGGCGCGAAGAAGGGCCACTCGACGGAGGGGATGACGTTTTTCACGCGCTCATAGAGCGGCGCCATTTCCTTCGCGAGACCGGGCGTATATTCGAGCTCCGGCATCTCCAGCGGCTTGAATGCGCGTGCGGCGGGTGCCGCCGCGCTCTTCTTTTCGATCTCGCCTGCAAGGGCCATGTCGGCCTCCTCTTGCTGTCCCTATATGCTCATAGTGAGTATATATAAGGGATCAAAAACACCGGCTTCCGTCTTCACGCCACAACTAGAGCCTGAATGGAGGCCGGTCTCTCAGTCCCGCTTATGCTACGGCTGAGCATTAGGCCCGTCAACAGCCAATATAAGGGGTCGGGACGGCGCCTTTTCAACCGGCAGGACGCCGTTTCCGGTCAACCGGCAGCGGGTCAGCTGTTCGCCCGGCTCCGTGAGGGCGCGAGCTTGAGGCCCGGCGCCGGGCGCTCGTTCAGCACCTCGCGGCGGAAGCGGAATTGTTCGGCGGGCCGTCCGCCGGTGCGCGTCGACATCCGGCCTGTGCGCTCCACGAGGCCGGCATTCTCGACAAGGCGGCGGAAATTCTGCTTGTGGACGTGCAGGCCGAGCAGCGCCTCGACGGTCTTCTGCAACTCGTAAAGCGTGAAGCTCGGCGGCATCAGCTCGAAGGCGACCGGGCGGTATTTGATCTTGGCGCGCAACCGGCCCATCGCGGTCGCGAGAATACGCCGGTGGTCGAACTGCATCGGCCGTCCGAGATTGGGCGCCTGCTTGCCGGTGAGCCCGCGTGCATTGGGCCGCCCGTCCCGTGCTGCCTCAAGCAGCAATCCGGCGCTGTAGAGAAGCTCGTAGCGCTCCAGCGTTTTTTCGTCGTCCCACGCAACGCCGTCCATGCCGAAGCAAAGCCGCATCCGGTCGCGGCGCTTGCCGCGCGCCAGTTCCTCGGGCGGCGCTTCCGATTGCCGCCCGGCCCATTCGCGCAGCAGCGGCACGATCGCCTGGTCGATGATCCCAGGTTTGCCCGCGCGCCAGTCTTCCCACGGGAAATATTGATACCAGTCGCGCCACGCCGCGCCCTTCAGCGCTTCATCGTGCCCGCGTGTCAGCGCCAGATAGCCGACCGAAACGACATGCTCGCCCGGCGCGTCGCTTTCGAGCGAATGCCGACCGCGGTCGCCGAAGGTGTAGAGCTGCTCGACATAGCCGAGTTCCAGTTGCGTTTGTTCCTGCACCCAGGCGCGCAGGCCGATTTCGAGCGTCCTGTGCCGCACCGGGTTGAACGGGCCGAAAGGCAGCGCGTCCCAGCCGCTGGCGCCGTCGGTTTCGTCATGCGGCACAACAAGGATTTTCGGCTGGTCGTCCGACACGGTCACAATGGCGGCGTTGAGGCCGATGACCACCGCCTTGTCGGCGCGCATCGCGGCCTCGGCGGCCGACTGGCTGGAAATTGTGCCCTGCGCTTTCGCCATTTTCGGGTCCGTTACGCCGCGCCGGGCCGCACGGGCACCGAGAATATTTCGCCCTCCCAGACGGCGCGTCCCGGGCCCAGCGCCTCGACGGCGGCCGACATGCGGCCTTGCCGCGCCAGCAATTCGTCGGCGATCCGCACCATCAGCCGGTTGGGATGTGCATGCGCCCCGCGCGCCCGGATCAGCCGTGCAAACTCGATTTCCGGGCGCTCTTCGTTGAGCGCGCAAAGCGCGATGAAGGCCGCCGCCGACGAGCGGCTGATGCCGGCCCAGCAGTGAACGAGCAGCGGGCTTTGCTGGTCCCAGCCGCGCACGAAATCGATCAGCGACGACACATGCTCGGCGCCCGGCGGCACGAGGTCGTGCAGCGGTTCGGCGATGTCGTTGACCCCGAGCCGCAGGTGACGCGCCGGCGCGATGCCGCGCGGCGTCCCGATCATGGTTTCCGGATCGAGCAGGCTGACGAGATGCGAAGGCTGCAATTTCCGGATCGCATCCTCGACGGCGCTGAGGGGGCTGACATAGATCATCTTGTACTCGGCGAAGGACAGAACCCGGCTGAATCGATCATAGGCCCTCAATAGCACAGATTTGTGCAAAGCCGGGCCGAAATCGAGTAAAACCGGGCATTTAGGCCGTCAGTCACCCCCGGTCAACTGCGCGAACCGCGCCAGGAAACGCGCTTGCGCCTTCTTCGTCGGCAAGGGTTCGATGGGGATCGGCGCGAGCCCGCGCGGACGACCGAAAATCCGCGCCGCCTCGTCGTCGGAAAATCCGGCGATCTGCGTCGCCTCGAGAAAGGCCGACGCCTTGTCGGCGCGTTTGATCGTCTCCTCGATGTTTTGCGGCAATTCCTTCGGCAGACCGAAGCGGACATGGATGGCCGCGGCAAGCCGGTGCTCGAACGCCTTGTAGTCGATGCCGAGTGCCGCCTTGAACGGACTGATCATGTCGCCGATCACATATTCGGGCGCATCGTGCAGCAGCGCCGCCAGCCGCCACCGCGCCGGCCAGCCGGGCCGGAAGCGCGCGCAGATATCGTCCACCAGCACACTATGTTCGGCGACGGAGAAGGCATGATCGCCTTGCGTCTGCCCGTTCCAGCGCGCCACGCGCGCCAGCCCATGCGCAATGTCCTCGATTTCGACATCGAGCGGCGAGGGATCGAGCAGGTCGAGGCGCCGCCCGCTCAGCATTCGCTGCCAGGCGCGGGGCTTGTTGCCGCTCTTGTCTATGCCGTGCCGTGGCCGGGCCATGTCAGTGTCGCCTTTTGAAAAGAGGAGCGAACTTACGGCGCGTCCCGGAGCTTGTCGACAAGGCTGAGGCGTGCGCTCGGGCGCATCTGCCGCACCCGGAAAACACCCGGGTTGGCTTGCGCCGCGCCGGGCTTTGTCCATGATTGAGGTGGGGATATGCTCGCAACGACCGCGCAGCCAACAAATGCGGTCGGAAAAACAAGGGAAGAATGGCAGTCGATCCGGTTCCGGCGGAACTCCTCTATCGCTCTTGCGACCTTGCGCAATTCGACTTCGCGACCACGGCCGAGCTTGAGGATCACAGCGGTCTTGTCGGTCAGGAGCGGGTGCTGGAGGCGCTGCGCTTTGGCGCGAGCATCCGCCGTCAGGGCTACAACCTGTTCGTGCTCGGCCCCGACGGCGCCGGCAAGCACGAGGCGGTGCTGCGTTTTCTTTCGGGCGTCGCATTGCGCCAGCGCGCGCCCGCCGACTGGGTCTATGTCAACAATTTCGAGACGCCGCACAAACCGGTGGCGCTGGAGCTTGGCGCCGGCACCGGCCGCACGCTGAAGGAAAGCATGGCGCGCCTCGTCGACGATCTGAAGGCAACGATGCCGGCGATTGTTGAAAGCGAGGAATACCAGAACCGCCGCCAGTCGATCGACGAGGAATACCAGGAGAAGCAGGAACAGGCCTTCGAGGAGCTGCGCATCCACGCGGAAGCCGAAAACATCGCGCTGCTGCGCACCCCGGCCGGCTTTGCGCTGGCGCCGGTGCATGACGGCAATGTGCTGAAACCCGAGGAATTCAACAAGCTCCCCGAGGAAGAACGCAAGCGCATCGAGGACGTCATTCAGGGCCTGCAAAAGGAACTCGCCGAAACCATCGAACATATTCCCGGCTGGCAGAAGGAACACCGTCTGCGCATCCAGTCGCTGAACCGCGAGGTCGCCGAGCGCGAGGTCGAGCGCGTCATGCACGAGCTGCGCGCCTTTTTCGACAGCGTGGCGCCGGTCAGGTCGTGGCTCGACGCGGTGAAAGCCGACCTGATTGAGAATATCGGCCTCTTCGCCGGCGCGGGCGCCGAGGCGCCGGGCCAGGCGCCCCAGCCGATGCAGGTCATGCAGGCGCTGGCGCAGGGGCAGGGCGGCGGCTTCCCGGCGGCAAACCCGTTCCGTCGCTACGAGGTCAACATCGTTGTCGAGAACAGCGAAAGCGCGCGCCAGCGTGGTTCGGCGACGCTGAAGGCGCAGGACCTCGCCGATGCCGGCGGTTACATCGGCGGCGGCGCGCCGATCCACTACGAAGACCACCCGACCATGGCCAACCTGCTCGGCCGCGTCGAGCACATGCCGCAAATGGGTGCGCTGGTCACCGACTTCATGCTCATCAAACCGGGTTCGCTGCACCGCGCCAATGGCGGTTATCTGCTGATCGACGCCTTGAAGTTGCTGCGCGAACCTCTGGCATGGGAAGCGCTGAAGCGCGCCATCCGCCGCCGCAAGGTCGTTATCGAAAGCGCCGGCGAATATCTGAGCCTCATCAGCACCGTGACGCTGGAACCCGATCCGATCCCGCTCGACATCAAGATCGTGCTGCTCGGCGACCGTTACCTCTATTACATGCTGAGCAACCTCGATCCGGATTTCGGCGAACTCTTCAAGGTCGCCGCCGACTTCGAGGACGAGATCGACCGCGAGCCGGAAAACGAACTGCTTTATGCGCGCCTGCTCGCGGGCTTCTGCCGCGAGGAAAATCTGCTGCCGCTCGACCGCGCCGGCGTCGGCCGCGTCATCGAGCGTTCGGCGCGCATGGCCGAGGATGCCGAGAAGCTGACCACCATCCTGCGCCCCATTGTCGATCTCTTGCGCGAGGCCGATCACATCGCCCGCAGCGAAGGCGCGATCGCGGTCACTGCCGACCATATCGACAGCGCCGTCGATGCCCAGATCGGACGTGCCGACCGCCTGCGCGAACGCAGCCTCGAAATGATCACGCGCGACATCGTGATGATCGACACCGAAGGCGAGCGCGTCGGCCAGGTCAACGGCCTCTCGGTGCTCTCGATGGGCAGCGTTTCCTTCGGCCGCCCGAGCCGCATCACGGCGCGCGTACGCATGGGCCTCGGTAGCGCGCGCGTCATGGACATCGAACGCGAGGTGGCGCTGGGCGGCCCGATCCACACCAAGGGCGTGCTGATCCTGTCGGGCTATCTTTCCGGCCAGTTCCTGCCCGAAATTCCGTTGTCGATGAGCGCCAGTGTCGTCTTCGAACAATCCTATGGCGGTGTCGACGGCGACAGCGCCTCCTCGGCCGAGCTCTACGCGCTGATCTCGGCGCTGGCCGAGGCGCCGATCGCGCAAGGTCTTGCCGTCACCGGTTCGGTCAACCAGCTCGGCGAAGTGCAGGCCATCGGCGGCGTCAACGACAAGATCGAGGGCTTTTTCGATATCTGTATGCGCCGCGGCCTGACCGGCGAGCAGGGTGTGCTGATCCCCGCCGCCAACGTCAAGCACCTGATGTTGCGCCAGGATGTCGTCGATGCGGTGGAACGCGGCATGTTTGCGATCTATCCTGTCGAGCATGTCGAAGAAGGCGTTGAATTGCTGATGGGCGCGCCCGCCGGCGTTCGCGGATCGGACGGCCGGTTTCCGCCGGGCTCGATCTATGCGCGCACCGAGGACCGCCTCGCGGCTTTCGCCGACAATCAGCGCCGCTTCGCCCAGCGCTCCGACGACAACGGCAAGAGGGGGGCATGATGGCCGCCCGCGACAAGCAACAACAGCAAGCGGCGCAAACCCCGGCGGCGCAAACCGAAGACGCCGCCGCGACGCGCATCGTTATCGGGCTCGATACCTCGTTCCTGACACGCGAGGCCCTGTCGTTGGCGGCGCGGCTCGCGGCGTCGATGGATGCGCGCCTCAAGGGCATTTTCGTCGAGGATGAAAACCTGCTGGCCCTGTCGAGCCTGCCTTTCGCGCGCGAGATCTCGTTTTCGGGCGAAGTGCGCGAGCTCGATCCCGAGCGTATGCTGCGCGCCATGCGAGCCCAGGCAGAGAGCGCGCGCCGCGTGCTTGCGCGCGTTGCGGCCGAGGCCCATGTCGACTGGACCTTCGATGTGAAGCGCGGCCACCCGCTCTCCTCGATCGCGGCGAGTGCAGGCGCCGACGACACGCTGGTCATCCGCTCTACATCGGCGCCCTCGCAAGAGGTCGGCCGCACCGTGCGCGCCGCGACGCTCGATGCCCATGCCGACGTTTTGCTCGTGGCGCGCGGCATCGGCCTGAAAGGTGCTTTCGCCGCCGCCTTGCCGCCCGGTGCCGCTGGCCGCGGCGTCGCGTCGGTCGACGAAGGCTCGAGCATCGGCGAAAGCTGTTCGGCCTTTGCCGAAACGCTGGCCGCGCGCATCGGTGCGCCCTTCCGCCGTCTCGGCGCCAGGGGCCGCAGCCCCGCCGACATCGCGGCGGCGGCAAGGGCGGCCGGTGTCGGCCTGCTGATCGTCAATGCCGGGTGGCTCGGCGACGACGAGGACGCCGCGCGGCTTTCGGCGGTGGCCGGTTGTCCGATCCTCCTTCTCGGTGCCGAGCGCGAACCGCGCCCGGCATCTTCACCCGCGGAAAAGGGAGACTGATCCATGTCCGTGAAGAAAATTCTGGTACCGCTTGCCGGCCGCCCGTCGGACAATGAGGTGCTCGGCACGGCGCTTTCGATCGCGGGCGATTTCGGCGCGCAGATCGTGGCGCTTTTTGCGCGGCCCGATCCGACCGAGGCCCTGCCTTATCTGGGCGACGGCGTGTCGGGTCAGGTGATCGAGGATCTGTTGCAGGCGGCCCGCGAAGGCGCCGACGACGCCTCGGCCCGTGTCCTGCAGATGTTGAACGAGGCGGCGTCGAAATCGGGCTTTCCGATCGTTGGCAAGGGCGCCGAACCGCCGCTGCCGTCGATCCGCTTTCTCGACGTCACCGGCCGCCGCGACGAAGTCGTCGCCAATCACAGCCGCCTCTCCGATCTCATTGTCTTCGGTGAAAGCGCCACCGGCATTGCCGGCGGCACGGCGCTCGAAGCCGCGATGATGAGCGCGGGACGTCCGGTGCTGATCGCGCCGAAGAAATCATGGGCGCCGGTCGGCGGTTCCGTCGCCATCGCCTGGGACGAAAGCGCGGAGGCCGCACGCGCCGTCACCGCCGCGATTCCGTTCCTCGAAAAGGCGCGCAAGGTCACGATCCTCTGCATCGGCGACAAGGAACTCAATCCCGATCCCGGCTCGACGCTCGCCGACTATCTGGCGCTGCATGGCGTGGTGGCGGATGTGCATCTGGTCGACGCACGCGGCCGCGCCGCCGGCGAGGTGCTGCTCGAAACGGCGGAGAAGGCCAGGACCGATCTTCTGGTCATGGGCGGTTATAGTCACAGCCGCCTGCTCGAATTCATCATCGGCGGTGTGACGCAACACATCAGGTCCCATGCCACCATTCCTGTGCTGATGGCGCACTGAACAACCGGAACGGAACTTTCAATGACCCTCTATCACGTCCACATGACCCTCGCCCGCAACGAGGAATTTCCCAATGGCTCGCCCGCGCATGGCTACGATCTCGTCGTGCCGCTCGACGGCGGCATGAAGCTCGACCCGGCGGCATGGAAAGCGCATGCGAAGGAATGCACGGTGCGCCGCTTCTGGCAGGGCGAGGCGGACCAGAAGGGTCTGTTGCGCCATATCGGGCGGGGCTGGGCAATCGACTACGACGCGACGACGCCGGAAGCCGACGAGCCCTTCTTCAAGCTCGACCGCCACGAATTCAAATCGGGCGAATATCTTTCCGTCACCGAACAGGACGGCGAGATGCAGACCTTCCGCATCGTCACGGTGGAGCCGTTGAAGGGCTGACGCTTACGCGCGCTTCCTGACCAGCACATTGCCGGCCGAATAGCCGGCGCCGAAGCTGCAGATCAGCCCGAGATCGCCGGGCTTCATGTCCTCGCTGAACTTGCTGAAGGCGATGATGGACCCGGCGGAACTCGTATTGGCGTATTCCTGCAGGATGTTGGGCTGCTCGCCGGGCTCCGGGTCGCGGCCCAGCACCTTGCGGCCGATGAAATCGTTCATGCTCTTGTTGGCCTGATGCAGCCACATGCGTTTCAGGTCTTTCGGATCGAGCCCGGCATCCGCCATGTGCTCCAGAATGAGCTGCGAAACCATCGGCACCACTTCCTTGAAGACCTTGCGGCCTTCCTGCACGAACAGCTTGTCCTTCGCGCCGATGCCTTCGGGCGTCGCGCGGTTGAGGAAGCCGAAATTGTTGCGGATGTTGTTGGAGAATTTGGTGAGAAGCCGCGTGCCGAGAATTTCCCAGGCGCCTTCGACGGTGCACGTCTCCTCGCGCTCGAGGATGATCGCGGTGCAGACGTCGCCGAAAATGAAATGACTGTCGCGGTCGCGGAAATTGAGATGTCCCGAGCAGATTTCGGGATCGACGATCAGCACGCAATCGACCGAGCCCGAACGCAGCATGTCGTAGGCCGTCTGGATGCCGAAGGTCGCCGACGAACAGGCAACGTTCATGTCGAAGCCGAAACCCTCGATACCGAGAAGCTCCTGCACCTCGACCGCGATCGCGGGGTAGGGACGTTCGAGGTTGGAGCAGGCGACCAGCACGGCGTCGATGTCGGCGGCCGTCTTGCCCGCACGCTTCATCGCCTTGTTGGCGGCATCGACCGACATTTCGGCCAGGATCGACGGTTCGTCGTTGGAGCGCTGCCGAAGCCGCGGCGCCATGATCTCGGGATCGACAATGCCGGACTTGTCCATCACATAGCGCGCTTCGATGCCCGACGCCTTGACGATGAATTCGACGCTCGATTCCGCAAGCGGTTCCATCTCGCCGCGCGCGATAGCGTCGGCGTTTTTTTCATTGTAGCGGCGCACATAGGTGTTGAAGGTTTCGACGAGTTCAGCGTTGCTGACGGATTGGGACGGCGTGAAGACGCCTGTCCCGCTGATGACGACTTTGGTCAATGTCCACCCGATTCTTCTTGATCCGCCTTGCCGGCGCGTCCCTGAATGTTTTTTATCTTGAGTGTCGTCGGAGAAGGTCTCCGAAGAAGCATGCGGCGTCCCCCGCCGCCGGGCTAAATTAGAACAGGCAAGCCGGCGTTTCCACTGCCGAGCGGCCGATTGAGCGGATTGGAGTGCGATATGGCTAGTGACAGCGGGGCAGGGCGCGCGGGCCCGGTGCCATTCGAGGGCGCGGCCTTGCGGGCCCTGACCCTTGCGGACATGGCGGCCCTTGCCTTCGTGCTGCTGGAGGAAGGGGCGGCCGATGCGGGCTCGCCCTTGCGTAAACCGGCCCTCGCGACCCTGTCGGCGAGGGGCGCCCCGGCGGTCAGAACGGTGATTTTACGCAAATTCGACGCCCCGGCCCGCATGCTGGAGCTGTTCACCGATGCCCGCTCGGCCAAGATCGCCGAACTGGCGCGCGAGCCCCGCGCCTCGATGCTCTTCTACGATCCGCGCCGCGACGTGCAATTGCGGCTGACGGGCAGCGCCGTGCCGCTGACGGGTGCGCCCGCGGCCGATGCCTGGGAAGCGGCCGGCCTGCCGAGCCGCCGCGCCTATCTGGCGGTTAGCGCGCCTGGCACGGCGAGCGAGAGCCCCACTTCCGGCTTGCCGCCCGAGGTTGAGGGCATCGTGCCGTCGGCGGAGAGGCTGGAGGAAGGCCGCGTCAATTTCGCATTGATCCGTTTCGGCTTCGACGAGGCCGACTTGGTGGTGTTGAGCCGCAGCGGCCATCGCCGCGCGCGCATCCGCTGGCCGGCGGATGCGCCGTCTCTCGAATGGCTGGTGCCCTGACCGGGCCCGAAACAGGCGCCGGTCAGTTCAGCGCGGCGGTGCGTCCGCTGCCGGCGGACGAGGTGCTTGAGCCGGCATCGCTCTTGGCTTCGCTGCTTTCGGCCGTCTTGACGGGCGCCGGCCGCGATGGCGCATCCTTGGCGTCTTCGGCCTGGATTTCACCGCTGATCTGGCCGCCTTGTTCGACACGAAGTTCGCCATAACGAACCTTCCCGTTGATGCGGCCGGTCGCATTGATGGTCAGGCATTTGCGCACCGTCAGCGTTCCCTCGAACTTGCCGTTCACCTCGGCTTCGTCGACCGTCGCCTCGCCGCGCACTTCGCCGGTTTCGCTGATCGTCAGTGTGCCGCTCTCGATCGTCGCCTGCACATCGCCCTCGATGACGAGCGAGTCGCAGGACTGGATCTTGCCTTCGAGCTTGAGGCCGCGTCCCACATGCAGGTTGGCGGCAGGAGCGGATGTTGTGGCGGACGGCTGCCCGCCCGGCGTGTGAAGCGTGCGCACGGTTGGTTTCCTCGCTTGATAGGATGGAGTGACGACACGGGTTCCCTTGTCGGCGCTGTCGTCGCCGGTCGCCTCGGCGCGCGTGGTCTGGGACGCGGTGTCGCGTTCCTGCGGGCTGAATGGCGCGGACGAATCCGGTTCGGAAACACCCTTGGGGCGTTTGAACATTTTTGAAAATCCCCTCCGCTGGCTGAAACGTTGCTCAACGTATGAGCGCAACGTGGCCCGCATGTGCCGACATTGTGGCGGAAGATTGATTGTGCCGAAACAACTGCCCGTAACGACGCTTAATTATCGGTTTTTATTTTGCGCCAATGCGGAACAGTCGGCGTGTCGCGGACAACTCACGAGATGATCGTTGACCATGCCGACCGCCTGCGCGAACGCATAGACGATCGTCGGTCCGCAAAATTTGAAACCGCGCGCCTTCAGCGCCTTCGACATCGCGACGCTCATCGGCGTTTCTGCCGGCACGTCGCCGATGCGTTTCCACTTGTTCTGTTTGGGCGCGCCGCCGGCGATGTCCCACAGGAAGCCGGAGAAGCCGCTGTCTTCTTCCATGATGTCGAGCCATGCCCGTGCATTGCCGATCGTCGCTTCGATCTTGCCGCGATGGCGGATGATGCCGGGGTTCTGGAGAAGTTTCTCCACTCTTGCCGGCTTGTAGCGGACGATGCGTTCCGGCTCGAAACCGTCGAAGGCTTCGCGGAAGCTCTCGCGCTTGCGCAAGATCGTGATCCAGGAAAGCCCGGCTTGAAAACCGTCCAGCACCAGCTTCTCGAACAGCGCCCGGTCGTCATATTCCGGCACGCCCCATTCCTCGTCGTGATAGGTGACATAGAGCGGATCTTCGCCCGGCCAGGGGCAGCGCTTCGCGTCAGAGGCCATTGTCTCCGTCCCCCGGTTGAA
Source organism: Parvibaculum sp. (assembly GCA_040216885.1). GTDB lineage: Bacteria > Pseudomonadota > Alphaproteobacteria > Parvibaculales > Parvibaculaceae > Parvibaculum. The sequence goes on along the minus strand of JAVJOG010000008.1, from coordinate 270,407 downwards.
TTTCGGGCGCAAGCCAGCCCGGAATGTCCGGCGTGAGGCCCGACGCACTGGCTTCGAGCGTTGCATTCTTGATGAGGTCGAGCCGGAGCAGCGCCAGCACACGCGTCGTCTCCGCGTCGCCCGAGAAGACCGTACCCACTTCGCGCGCGATTGCCTTCACCGGCGTCCCTGGCGCCGGCAGATCGCCTTCGACGTCGCAGGGCACGAGCCGCTTGCGCACGCTGCCGCGCCGCTTGGTGCGCGAGGTTACTTCCTGTCCGACAAAGCAGCCTTTGTGAAAGTCGATGCCGTTGAGGAGGTCGAGATTGACCTCCAGCGGAAAAGTCCGGTCCGGTTCGAAATCTTCGGCCGCGTCGCCGACGCCGAGGCGGATCCGGTGGCGGTGCCAGCCCGTCATGTCCCCGTCAAGCGCCGCAAGCATCTCTTTCGGCAGAATGGCGCGGGCGCCCATCGCGGCGAGGCGCGGGTCCGGAAGCCGTGCGCCGTCGGCGGCCACCGCCGTCCCGTCTTCGTTCCAGTAGACGGCAACCCCATGCGCCGCGCTCACATCCTCGATCGTCACCTTGGCGCGCAGCTTGTACATGGTCAGCCGCTTGACGAGATCGGCGATCCGCGCCCCGTCGCAGTCGAGCAGAACGGCGTCGCTGTCTTTCCGATCGGCGAAAATGAAGAAATCGAACAGGAACTTGCCCTGCGGCGTCAGCAGCGCCGCATAGACCGCCTGGCTCTCTGTGGCCAGATCGGCATTATTGGTGACAAGGCCTTGCAGGAAGCTCCGCGCCTCCGGCCCGCCGACCCTCAGCACCCCGCGCCCGCTGAGCGCGCAGGCCTTCACCCCGTTCATGGCGTCTTGCCCCGTTTCATGGTGCCCCAGATGTAGGCCCGCCGCCCGCCGCCCGCAAGCGCCGGGCGACCGGCTTGGCTTCCGCGCCCCGTCCTCCTATAAACCCGAAAACTCGGAAATGCCGGCGCCTGCCGTCCATTTGCGCCCCTCGCGGACCTCACATGCGCATTCTCTTCATCGCTTCCAACCGCATCGGCGACGCCGTCCTCTCGACCGGCATCCTCGGCGGCCTGATGGAGCGCTATCCCGGCGCCGAATTCTGGGTCGCCTGCGGTCCGCTTGCCGTCGACGTGTTCAAACATGCCCCGGGCGTCTCCCGCATCATCGTCATGCGCAAGGAAAAGCACGCCGGACATTGGCGCAAGCTCCTCAAATCCGTGATCTTCCGCCGCTTCGAGGCGGTGGTGGACCTGCGCGGTTCGGCCACCGCATGGACTGTGTTCGCGAAGAAGCGCCACATTCTGAAGCCCGATCACACGGCTCACCGCGTCGCGCACAATGCGGGCGTTGTCGGCATGGTCCCGCCGCCCGCGCCGCGCGTCTGGCCGGGGGCCGAGATGCGCGCCCGCGCCCGCGTCACGATCCCGGACGGCATCCGCGTTCTCGCCATCGGCCCGACCGCCGCCTGGCGCTGGAAGATGTGGCCGGTGGAGCGTTTTGCCGAGCTTGCCCGCCGTCTGACCGCGTCCGGCGGTCCGCTCGAAGGTGCGCATCTCCTCGTCACCGGCGGTCCCGGCGAACAGGAAAAATGCCTGCCCGTGCTGGAGGTGGTCCCGCCTGCCCGCCGCATCGACCTCATCGGCGCCGGCATCGACGAAACCGCCGCTTGTTTCGAGCGCATCTCTCTTTATGTCGGCAACGATTCCGGCCTGATGCACCTCGCGGCCGCCGCCGGCGCGCCCACCATCGGCCTCTTCGGCCCGACGGCGGATGCGATCTACGCACCCTGGGGCCCGAAATCGGTCACGGTCCGCGTGCCGCGCTCGCTGGAGGAAATCAAGGCCGAGGAAGGCGAGAATTTCCTCTCGAGCGGCCGCAATTTCATGGAAGACCTCGCCGTCGAGACGGTTTGCGAAGCCGCCGCCGCGCTGCTGGCCAAACCCGCGGCAAGCAGCAATAATGCCGCCCCCAATCCCGAGAGGAACCCGGCGTGAACCACACCTACGATCTCGTTTTCCGCGGCGGCACGATCGTCAATCAGGACGGCACCGGCAAGGCCGACATTGCGGTCAAGGACGGCCGTATCGCCGCCATCGGCGACCTCTCCCGCGCCGCCGCCGCCGAAACCGTCGATGTGCGGGGCCTGCACCTGCTGCCGGGCGTCGTCGACAGCCAGGTGCATCTGCGCGAACCCGGCAACGAGCACAAGGAAGACCTCGAATCGGGTGGCCGCGCCGCGGCGCTGGGCGGCGTCACCGCCGTCTTCGAAATGCCCAACACCAAACCGCCGACGACGACGCCCGAAGCGCTGGCCGACAAGGTCGCCCGCGCCCGCCACCGCATGTATTGCGACTTCGCCTTTTACGGCGGCGCGACGACAGAGAATGTCGACATCCTCGCCGACATCGAGCGCGAGCCCGGCTGCTGCGGCATCAAGATTTTCATGGGTTCCTCCACCGGCAACCTGCTGGTCGACAAGGATGCGGACGTGCTGCGTGTGCTGAAGGCGATCAAGCGCCGCGCCGCTGTTCACTCGGAAGATGAGTTCCGCCTGCGCGAGCGCCGCGAACTGGCGCTGCTCGGCCATGTCGAGACGCATCACGTCTGGCGCGACGCCGAAGCCGCCATTCTTTGCACCACGCGCCTGTTGCGCCTCGCGCGCGAGGCCGGCAAGCGCATCCATGTGTTGCATGTCTCGACCGCCGACGAAATTCCGATCCTCGCGGCGGCGAAGGACATCGCCACCGTCGAGGTGACGCCGCAGCATCTGACGCTGGCCGCGCCCGAATGCTACGAGGCGCTCGGTACGCTGGCGCAAATGAACCCGCCGATCCGCGGCCACGAACATCGCGACGGTCTATGGGCCGGCATCGCCGCCGGCGTCGTCGACGTGTTGGGCTCCGACCACGCCCCGCACACGATCGAGGAAAAGGAACAGACCTATCCGAAATCGCCCGCCGGCATGCCCGGCGTGCAGACGCTGGTGCCCGTCATGCTGAACCATGTCAACGAAGGCCGCCTGACGCTGCAACGCTTTGTCGACCTGACATCCGCCGGCCCGCAGCGCATTTTCGGCATGGCGCGCAAGGGCCGCCTCGCTGTCGGCTACGACGCCGACATCACCGTGGTCGACATGGCCGCCACACGCACCATCGAAGACAAATGGATCGCCTCGAAATGCGGCTGGACGCCCTATAACGGCATGAAGGTCAAAGGCTGGCCCATCGGCACCGTCGTGCGCGGCCGCCGCGTCATGTGGGACGATGAATTACAGGGCGCCGCGACCGGCGAGCCGATCCTCTTCGTCGAGAACCTGCCGCATCATTGATACGGCAAGCGGCTTTAGTGCATCGTTGCCACGAAATCCGCCCGAATAAACTCGCTCGGATGGATCACCCGCCGCGTTCCCACCGTGACCGAATGGATCGGCCCGTCGAGCTCGCGGTTCCAGAAATCGAGGAATTTGCCGAGCACCGGATATTTCGGCGCCATGTCCAGATCCTGCCAGATATAGCTCTGCAGCAGCTTCGGATGGTCCGGCATCCGGTAGAGAATTTCGGCCGTCACCAGCCGGTAGCCATCGAGCATCTTCTTGAATTCGGAAACCTGTCTCACGCGACACCTCCGGATAACGACGCAATCACACCAGAATCCTAGGCGGCAAATTTTCACCCGTCGATATTGACAAATCGCCTGCAGGGCGATTCGTTCAATAAAATCAGAGGCTTGGCACTCGCGAGGCGCGGCGAGTGCCAGCCTGCCGCCGCCCGCTTGACCCGGCCTGCGATTTGGGTTCGTTTGTCGCCGGAACCGGCGGAAAAAAGCCGGAAAGTCCGAAACGAAAAGCAAAACAGGAAGGATCGGCCGATGACCGACAAGTTCCGCGCCCTGCGCGTGTCGAAATCAGATCAGGGCCCGAAGGCCGAATTCGTGGACTTGGCCGAAGCCGATCTGATGGAGGGCGACGTCACGGTCGCGGTCGATTATTCGACGGTCAACTACAAGGACGGCCTGGCGCTCACCGGCAAGGCGCCGATCGTGCGCAACTGGCCGTTGATCCCCGGCATCGATTTCTCCGGCAAGGTCGAGAAGTCGGACCACAAGGATTTCAAGCCCGGCGACCGCGTGGTCTTGAACGGCTTCGGCGTCGGCGAAGGCCACAATGGCGGCTATGCGCAGAAGGCGCGCGTCAAGGGCGACTGGCTGGTGAAGCTGCCCGACGCGATTTCCAACGAACAGGCCATGGCCATCGGCACCGCCGGCTACACCGCGATGCTCTGCGTGCTGGCGCTTGAGAAAAACGGCGTGACGCCGGACAAGGGCGACGTGCTGGTGACGGGTGCGGCGGGCGGCGTCGGCTCGGTCGCCATCGCGCTCTTGTCGAAACTCGGCCATCGCGTCATCGCTTCGACGGGCCGCGCCTCGGAAGCGGATTACCTGAAAAGCCTCGGCGCCGCCGAAATCATCGACCGCAACGAGCTTTCCGCCGCTGGCAAGCCGCTCGGCAAGGAGCGCTGGGCCGGCGCCGTCGATGCGGTGGGCAGCCACACATTGGCAAACGTGCTGGCGATGACGAAATATGGCGGCGCCGTCGCCGCCTGCGGTCTGGCGCAAGGGCTGGACTTGCCGGCCTCCGTCGCGCCCTTCATCCTGCGCGGCATCACGCTTTGCGGCATCGACAGCGTCATGGCGCCGAAAGAAATCCGTATCGAGGCCTACAAGCGCCTCGCCGCCGATCTCGACATGAAGAAGCTCGCCGCGATGAGCTTCCGCGCGAAGCTCGACGACGTGCCGCGCCTCGCCGGGGAAATCGTCGCCGGCAAGGTGCGCGGCCGCGCCGTCATCGACGTCAACGCCTGAGCGGGAGCGCGAGCCTTGGATATCAACCTGCCGCCCTTCCGCGATCCCGGCTATGTCGAACCGAAAGTCGAGGTCGAGCGCCGCCCCGACGGCTCGGTCGTGCTGCGCAATCCGCATCCGCTGCGCGCCGTCCCCGCCAACCTGATCGAACCGATCCGCAAATGGGCGGCCGAGGCGCCGGACCGCGTCTGGCTTGGCAAGCGCCGCGCCGCGAAGGAAGGTCTCGGCGGCTGGGAATTGCTGACCTACGCGGACGCGAACCGCAAGGTCGGCGCCATCGCGCAGGCGCTGCTCGACCGCGGGCTCGATCAGCAGACGCCGGTGATGATCCTTTCCGGAAATTCGATCGAGCACGCGCTGATGACCTATGGCGCGATCCTGGCGGGTGTGCCCGTCGCGCCGGTCTCGCCCTCCTACAGCACCATGAGTTCCGATTTCGAAAAGCTGCGCTATGTGGTCGATCTCGTCGCGCCGAAGCTGATCTTCATGCAGGAAAGCGCGCCCTTCGCGCGCGGCCTCGCGGCGCTCGACCTCGCCAATCCTGATTTCAATAAAACGGTTGAACTCGTCACCGTCGATGCCTCGCGCGGCACATCCTTCTCCGACCTTCTCGACACCGTGCCAGGCGAAGCGGTCGAGGAAAGCTATGCGCGGCTCGCGCCCGACATGGTCGCCAAATATCTTTTCACGTCGGGCTCTACCGGCATGCCGAAAGCGGTCATCACGACGCAACGGATGATGTGCGTGAATTCCGTGATGCCGAAAAGCGTCACGCTCGAAGAGGAAAACGAGGAGCCGCCCGTGCTGCTCAACTGGCTCCCCTGGAACCACTGCTTCGGCGGCAACGCAATCCTCAACAATCTGCTGGTCGCCGGCGGCACGCTTTACATCGACGGCGGCCGTCCCGTCCCCGGCGGCTTCGCCGAAACGGTGGCGAACCTGCGCGAAATTGCACCCACTGCCTACTCCAACGTGCCGGCCGCCTACACGATGCTGGCCGACGAACTGGAACGCGACGACGAACTGGCGAAGAACTTCTTCTCGCGCGTGCGCACGCTCGCCTATGGCGGCGCGGCGCTGAGCCAGGATCTCTACGAGCGCGTACAGAAAGTCGCGGTGCGCACGGTCGGCGAGCGCATCGTCTTTTCCTCGGGTTATGGTGCCACCGAAACCGCACCCACGATCACCAACGTCCATTGGCCGACCGAGCGCATGGGTCTTCTGGGCTTGCCGCTACCCGGCATCGAATTGAAGCTGGCGCCCGTCGGCCTCAAAATGGAAGTGCGCGTGCGCGGTGCCTGCATCACGCCCGGCTACCACAAGAACCCGGAGAAGACCCGCGACGCCTATGACGAGGAGGGCTTCTACCGCCTCGGCGACGGCGCGCGCTTCGTCAATCCGGAAAACCCGCTCGAAGGCCTCGTCTTCGACGGCCGCGTGGCGGAAGATTTCAAGCTCTCGACCGGCACCTGGGTCAGCGCCGGCAAGCTGCGCGTCGATGCGGTCGCCGCCTCGAACGGCGTGCTGGCCGATGCGCTGATCGCCGGTCTCGATCGCGAATATATCGGCCTGCTCGGCTTCCCCAACATTCCGGCCTGCCGCAACATCGCCGGCGACCAGAGCCTTGCGGCCGAGGACATCGTCCATCATCCGGCGGTGCTCGAACGTCTGGCCGAAGGCATGCGCGCCCACAACAAGGGCAATCCGGCTTCGAGCACGCGCGTCGCCCGCGCGCTGCTGATGGTCGAACCCGCCAGCGTCGATGCCGGCGAACTCACCGACAAGGGCTACATCAACCAGTCGGTGGCGCTCGGCCGCCGCGCCGCGCTTGTCGAGAAGCTCTATGCCGATCCGCCCGGCAACGATGTCGTCGTGGTCTGAGCCAGAAAAACGGAACGCGGAATGATCGATCTCGGTCTGGCGGTAAACGGTGTGGCGATCGGCATGGCCGTCGCCGCACCCATCGGCCCGGTCAATCTGATCGTCATTCGCCGCACGCTGCGCTACGGTGCGCTCAACGGTTTCCTGTCGGGTGGCGGCGCCGCGGCGGGTGATGCGCTCTTCGCCGTCGTCGCCGCCTTCGGCATCACCCAGGCGATCGAGTTCGTCCTCCGCGTCGAAACCCTGCTGCAGATCGTCGGCGGTCTCTTCCTGCTCGGCCTCGGCTTGCGCACCTGGTTCTCGAAGCCGCACACCCATGAAGAGCCCGCCGAGAACATCTCGGCCGCCATGGCTGCCGCCACGGCCCGCGTTTTCGCCATCACTTTCGTGCTGACGATCACCAATCCGGCAACCATGCTGGGCTTCATCGCTATTTTCGGCGGCGTTGCCGGCCTCGCTTCGGCCGGCGACGACTACGTTCACGCGGCCACGGTGGTCGTCGCGGTCGCGGCTGGCTCGCTCATCTGGTGGGCCAGCGTTTCGAGCTTCGTCAGCCTCTTCCGCGCACGCATGACCGACCGCTTGCTCGGCCTCGTCAACCGCGTCTCGGGCGGGTTGATCGTCGTTTTCGGCGTCGTCGTTCTTGGCCGTGTCGCGGCGATGCATTTGTTCTAGAATAATCGGCAACAAGAAATGACCAAGGGAGAGCGTCAAATGAACGGTGCGGAAAGCCTGGTGCGGACGCTGGTGAATTCGGGCGTCGAAGTTTGTTTCTCCAATCCCGGCACCTCGGAGATGCATTTCGTCGCCGCGCTCGACAAGGTCGAGGGCATGCGTGCGATCCTCGGTCTCTTCGAGGGCGCCGTCACCGGCATGGCCGACGGTTACGGCCGCATGGCCGAAAAGCCGGCGGCGACGCTCCTCCATCTCGGGCCGGGCCTCGCCAACGGTCTGGCGAATTTGCACAACGCGCGCCGTGCCTCGACGCCCATCGTCAACATCGTCGGCGACCACGCGACTTATCACGCGCAATACGACGCGCCGCTCGCCTCCGACATTTTCGGCTTTGCGCGCCCCGTCTCGGGCTGGGTCCATTCCTCGACCAGTCCGAAAACCGTGGCCGCCGATGGTGCGCGTGCCGTTCACGCCGCGATGCAGCCGCCCGGCCAGATCGCGACGCTGATCCTCCCCGCCGACACCGCCTGGCTCGAGGCCGAGCATCCTGCGCCGAAGCTGCCCTTCACCGCGCCGGCCGCCGTCTCTTCCGCCGCCGTCGATGCGGCCGCGAAAGCCCTGAAGAACGGCAAGAAGACGGCGATCCTCATTCGTGGGTCCGCACTGAAGGAACGCGGCCTCAATGCCGCCGGCCGCATCGCCGCGAAGTCCGGCGCGCGCATCATGTGCGACACCTTCACGCCCCGTCTGCAGCGCGGCGCCGGTCGCGTGGCGGTCGAACGCATCCCCTATTTTGCGGAGCAGATGGTCGAGACACTGGCAAATGTCGAGCAATTGATTCTGGTCGGCTCGAAGCCGCCGGTCTCCTTCTTCGCCTATCCCGGCAAGCCGAGCTGGTGCACGCCGGACAGTGCCGACATCCTTTATCTGGCGCATCCGCATGAAGACGGTGTCGCCGCGCTCGAGGCGGTGGCGGATGCGATTGCCGCGCCGAAGGAGCCGGCCCATGTCGCGGCGCTTGCAAAGCCAGACCTGCCGAAAGGCAATCTCGACCAGTTCACGGCCGGCGCTATCGTTGCGCATTACCTGCCCGACAACGCGGTCATTTCCGACGAGGCGGCGACGTCGGGCATCGGTTCGGCGATCGCCACCGCGACGGCCGCCCCCCACGATCATCTCTCGCTGACGGGCGGTGCCATCGGCCAGGGCCTGCCGCTCGCGACCGGCGCGGCGGTCGCCTGTCCGGACCGCAAGGTTGTTTGCCTGCATGGCGACGGCGGCGCGATGTACACGCTGCAAGCACTCTGGACCCAGGCGCGTGAAAAGCTCGACGTAACGAATGTGATTTTCGCCAACCGCTCCTACGCCATCCTCAGCATCGAGCTGATGCGCGTCGGCGCCGAAAACCCCGGTCCCAAGGCGCTCTCGATGCTCGACCTGCACAATCCGGAGCTGAACTGGGTGCAATTGGGGCAGGGCATGGGCGTCGAATCCGTCCGCGTCGAAACGGCGGAAGAGTTCGCCGAGGCTTTCTCATCCGCGATGAAGCAGAAGGGCCCGCGTCTGATCGAAGTGATGCTCTGACGGGGATGGTCGCCCCCGGCGCGGCGCGATTTTCATTTGACCTCGCATCTCTCGCCTTTAGCTTCGAAAAAGATTTGGCTTCATGGCCGGAGGTGAATCGATGAGGTGCGGTATCTGCCTCGCGGCTGCGCTTGCAAGCGCGACCGCTGCGTTGTCCGCTCCGGCAAGCGCCGATGACGCCGCAGATCCCCGCTGGTCGGGCTTCTACGCCGGCGTCTATGCCGGTTACGATTGGTATGAGACCGAAACGGGCGATTATTATGGCTACGACCACGGGCTCGATGGCGTTTCCGCCGGCTTTCAGGCGGGCTACGACCACCAGTTCCGAAACGGCATTGTTGCCGGACTGATCGGCTCTGCCGGATGGTCCGATGCCTCCGGCGGCCGCCTTACGGTGGACAATGTCGGTGGCTTCAATCTCCTCACGCGTACCGGCAGCACGATCAAGGCCCATGGGTCGCTGCGCGGCCGCCTCGGCTATGCAGCGGGTGCGTTCCTGCCATACGTGACGGGCGGCCTCGCATGGGCGCGTCAGGACGTCGAGTATTATCGGGAGTTCGGCCTCGGTTTCACCGCCAACGTTCGGCAGACAAGCGACCGGCTCGGCTGGGTTGTGGGCGCGGGCGTCGAATACGCGCTCACCGACAGCATCGCGCTGAAAGGCGAATATCTATACGCCGATCTCGGCACCGACACCTATCCAAGCGTGTTGCTGGGTCCGGCAGTGGACGGGAAAATTGCACTCGAGAGCAGACGTCTCGCGCTCGGCGTCAATTATCGCTTCTGAGTATATCGCTCAGTTCATCGTCCGGTTGAGCGTGAATTCACCCTGCCGCACACGGTCGGCGAGCCCGTTCGCCATGTCGGCCACGGGCTCCTCGCCATAGGCTTCCACCATGTCGGAAAGCGCGGCGAAAATCGCCGTCGTCGCCAGAATGTCGGCGTCGACGCCTTCGCCCAGCGCCTCGTCCCAGGCATCCAGGATGTTCTGGAGCGCGACGCGGCGCTGTTCGGATTCGGAAAGCGGCGAGGCGTCGTGTCCATCCTCGTCGAGGGCGCGGAAAGTCGCGTCGCCCGGAAAATCTTCGGCCATCAGTTCCTCGATCCGGTGGTCTGCCCGGCACGGTTTCGTCGCCCGCAACCGGCAACACGCGGTTGGAATATATGGGTCTTTGTAACACACCCGCGCCGAATGTCTTCCCATTCGTGAAGAGGAGGTTAATCCCGGCCGTTGTGGATGCAATTTTGTCTCGATACGAGGCAAACCCGCCGCCGGTCTACATCGCCGGATGTATCGTCTTTCGGGTGAGGCGTTTTACTTAACGGCCGAAGCCCTTGACGGCCAGTTCCTCGGCAATGCGCTGTCCTTCCTCGAACAACTTGTCGGATTGCGCCGCCGCGCTGCGTGAACAACTCGAATAGCGGCTGCGCGTGCCATGGAAGGCGTCGTTGAAGCGCGTGATCAGTTCCTGCCGGTCCTTTTCGGTCGGCCCGACGGCGCCCAGCATTTCGATCATCTTGTTGCGCCAGAGCTGTCCCTCGCGCGTGCCGCAGACGGTGCGCAAATGGTGAACGGCGCCCAGCACTTCGGCCAGCCGGAACATTTCGGCCGGCATCGTCTGTGCGGCGGCGGGCGCGGGCGGCATTGCGAGCAGCGCGATTGTCAGCGCCGCAAGGGCGCCGCGCCTCCATTTGCCCCGTCCATCTGTCCCGAATTCGGACATGCAACGCCCCGTTCCGCGCCGGAATTGGCGCTATCCCCGCCTTTCGGGCGGGTCCGCCGGGTTCGTTGCAGGAAGCGGGCCCAGATCGGAAGAAGAAAACCCGCGCTTTCGCTCAGCCGAATTTCTTCAGCCGCTCAAGCACCGCCTCGGCTTCCGCCATCGTCTTCTCGACGATTTCGGCGGCGCTCAGCACCTTGTGAATGCCGCCGGCGCCCTGGCCCATCGCAAAGCAGGAGCGGTCGCGCTCAAGCCCCTCGATCTGCCCGCCGATGCCGCCCATCACATTATTTTGATGCGACAGGATCGCCTGTTGCGGGAAGGGCTGGATGTCGGCGGGGCGGCTCTCCCAGTCCTGCACATACGGGTTGTTGAAGACGCGCATCGTCTTGCCCGAATAGCAGCGCGTCACGATCGTGTCGGTGTCCTTCGCGTCCACGATCACCTGCCGGTACATGTCGCCCGCATGGCTTTCCTTCGCCGCGATGAAGCGCGTACCCATCCACACGCCTTGCGCGCCGAAGGCGAGCGCCGCCGCAAGCCCGCGCCCGTCGACGATGGAGCCCGCCGCGATCACCGGAATGCTCTTCACCTCATCGACGATCTGCGGGATCAGCGCCATGCCGGCAACCTTGCCCGTGTGTCCGCCGCCCTCGGTGCCCTGCGCGATCACGCCGTCGAGCCCGGCCTTTTCGCCCGCCACCGCATGTTTGACCGTGCCGCAGACATTCATCACCTTCATGCCCGCGCCATGCAGCTTCGCGAGAATGTTGGTCGGCACGCCGAGACCGGAAATGAAAGCCGTCGCGCCTTCCTCGATCATGATGTCGGCGGTGCGCTCCAGCGATTCCGGCACGGCGGCCAGAAGGTCGACGCCGAACGGCTTGTCGGTCAGGTCCTTGACCTTCTTCATCTCGGTGCGGATTTCCTCCGGCTGCCGCCCCGCCATCCCGAGCGTGCCGAAGCCGCCGGCATTCGAAACGGCGGCCACGAGTTCGGCATAGGAAACGCCGCCCATGCCAGCCAGCATGATCGGATATTTGATGCCCAGAAGGTCGCAAAGCGGCGTACGGATGGTCATGGGGGTCTCTCCCTGCATGCGGAAGCGCCGGCATCCCGCCGGTTCCGCCAATTTAGTTCGGTTGCCTAACTAAAACGTCTGGCGGCGCCCCTGTCAAGCGCACCCGCCCGCCTTACTTTGGTCGCGTGGCCGGGTAAATCTCGCATTCCCCGGCCCGAAAACCAGCCCCGGAAAAAGGTGACGCATGATCCGCCGCTCCGCTTTCGCCCTCGCTCTCGCCGCCACGCTCGCCGCGCCCGCTTTCGCGCTCGACAAGACTTACGCGACCGAAGAAACGGAAATCCGCGTCGCAACGGTCGCCTCCGGACTTGAGCATCCCTGGGGCCTCGCCTTCCTGCCCGACGGAAATTTCCTGGTCACCGAGCGGCCGGGCTTTCTGCGCGTCGTGACGCCCGAAGGCCGCGTGAGCGACGCGATCTACGGCGTGCCGCAGGTCGTGGCGCAGGGGCAGGGCGGTCTGCTCGACGTCGCACTCGATCCCGGCTTCGCGGAAAACCGTTTGATCTATCTGAGCTATGCCGAAAAGGGTGAGGGCAGAACGAACGGCACCGCCGTCGCGCGCGGCCACCTGACCGACAGCGTGTCTCCGCAGTTGCAGGACGTCGAAGTGATCTTCCGCCAGCAGCCGAAGGAAGACAGCACGCTGCATTTCGGTTCGCGCCTCGTCTTCGACCGCGAAGGTCATCTCTTCATCGCACTGGGCGAACGCTCGAAGGCGAACCTCCGCACCCAGGCGCAGGATCTGGATTCGCATCTCGGCAAGGTGGTGCGCATCTTCCCCGACGGCTCGGTGCCGCAAGACAACCCCTTCGTCAACGAAGGCGGTGCCCTTCCCGAAATCTGGTCATACGGCCACCGCAACCAGCAGGGCGCGGCGCTCCATCCCGAAACCGGCATCCTCTGGACGAATGAACACGGGCCGCGCGGCGGCGACGAGATCAACATTCCGCAAGCCGGCAAGAACTACGGCTGGCCGGTCGTCTCCCAGGGCGTCAATTACAATCTCACGCCGGTCGGCAGCGGCGAGAAATCGGCGCCCGGCATGGAAGACCCGGTCCATCACTGGACGCCCTCGATCGGCGTCTCCGGCATGGCGTTTTATACCGGCGACGCGATCCCCGAATGGAAAGGCAATCTCTTCGTCGGCGGCCTGGCGCGCCCCGGCCTCTACCGCCTGACCCTCGACGGCGACAACGTCACGGGCGAGGAAGTTCTGCTCGCCGATCTCGGCAAGCGCATCCGCGACGTCCGCCAAGGACCCGGCGGCGCGCTCTACCTCCTCACCGACGCCCCCAACGGCGAACTGATCCGCATCGTGAAGGCGGAGTAGGACTCTCGTTTCACAGTGATAGGTCTTTTCCTATCATCAGCATTAAGCGCACACAAACACCCTGAGACCTTGAATCAACTCGCGATTTCAAAGTTTGACAATGAACTCAGTAGCTTATACGAAATAGGACAAGCGGCCCCCGCAGAGAGCGCCACTCTCATTGGGGAACCGCCCTAGGTCCTCGGGCCTATCTTGTCATGTACCACCTCCGTTTCTGGGCTCCTATGCCCGTCGACGTGTCACTGCATGATTCTCCGGGTTGGCTAGACACCGGACTCGATACAGGGCGTTGAGCGGTTCCGTGCAAGGGATAGCCGTTTGACGCCCTAACTATTTCAAAACCCAAGATCATTTTGGGCTTTTCCAGATTTTTCCGTCCGCCTGAACCGAGATTCGCCTGCTCTCTTTCAGCCGTTTGATGACGGTGTAGAAGTAATTTCCCAGCCGGTTTTCTGGAAAGCCCGCGCTGCGAAGCTGCGCCCTCAAATTCGACTTGGTTAGCGGCGACGGGGCCTTATTCGCGAGGCGCTCAACGGCTGCCGTTAAATCGGTGCTGTCCTCGGCGTCTTCCGACCTCATTTCAAACTGCTCCGGAACGGCCTCCGGCTTTAGCGCGGAATGAGGCGCGGAGAAGAGCACGGCCGCAGCGTTCAAACGCTTGTCGACATCACTCAAAAGGTCCTGCGTCTCTGCAAGCTTGCGCTGAAGCTCCGACCGCTTGCCCTTCAATTCCTCGATATAGGCGAGTTGGGACGGGGTCGGGTCTAGCTTGTCGTGTGCCATAGGTTTGCTCCAAATGAGGGGAATCTGTGCCCTCTACGCATGAGTTACAGCATGCTGGGATGGATGGCAAGCAAATGATGGAAGTGTGTGAATGCCGCCGCCAGAGACTGGGCAAATATTTAGCCGATGCTGGGGGTTTGTTCGTACCATGTTCGCGCGGCATCGATACCGCCCGCTTTGGGTAAAAAACACAACAATGAGATTCTCCTTCGCCTCCCGATTTCAAGTGGCGCACCGGCGTTTGTCCCAGCAAAAACCGGGAACACCCGGGTCCACGAGCAGTTGTCTGGATACAAGCGGTAGTCTCGATACGTAAAATATTTGATATAAAGACAAATATTATACATTATGCGGCCATGGAAACCGACGCTCATAGCCTCACCCCCGCCACCCTCCGGGCCGAGCGCGCCCGCGCCGGCCTGACGCAAGCCGAGCTTGCCCGCCGCGCCGGCATTTCGCGCGCCACGCTGGTCAATTTCGAAAAGGGCAGGGGCCGGCCGCTCCGCGCCAGCCTCCAGGCGCTTCAGTCCGCGCTGTCGGATCGCCCGCAACACAAAAGCCGCCTCGCCCATGTGCTCCGTACACTGCAGAAATCGCGGGCCGAGCTTGAAGCGCGGGGCGTCCGCCACCTTGCCGTCTTCGGCTCCGTCGCACGCATGGAAGATCGCCCCGACAGCGATCTCGACGTGGTGGTCGACATCGACCCCGCGCGCCCGGTCGACATTGTCGGTCTCGCCGGCATCGGCGGCCTTGTTGAAAGCCTCGTCGGTATGCCGACCGACATTGTTCGCCGCCGCCCGGATATGAAACCCGAACTCGCCGGGCATCTCGCCGAGGATGAAATTCATGTCTTCTAGCGATCCGATGAAACGCATCGCGGACATACTGGAACAGGTCGCGCGGATCGAAAGTCACCTTGCGGGACAGGACCTCGAGACCTTCCGGGTGAACACGCTCGCCCAGGACGCGGTGGAGCGTTGCCTTGAGCGGATATGCGAGGCGGCGCGCAAGATCGGCGACATGCTGGATGAACGTTACCCCAAAGTCGATTTCCCGAATCTGCGCCGTTTCGGTTCCATCTTGCGTCACGACTATGGCGACGTGGATGTCGAAATTATCTGGCAAGTCACGGTCGCGCGTCTTCCCCTGCTGAAAGCCGCCTGCCGCGCCGAACTCGGCCTCTAGCGCCTCACGCGATCGTCTCGCGCCCGATCTCCGAAACCTTCGTGTGCCCCGTCAGCGCCATGGCGACGTTCATTTCGCTGCGCATCGTGCCGAGCATCGCTTTCACGCCCGCCTCGCCGCGCGCCGCCAGCGCAAAGGCCCAGGCGCGCCCGAGCAGGCAGGCGTCGGCCCCTTGCGCCACCGCCTTCACGATGTCGAGCCCGCTGCGGATGCCGCCATCGAGAAGCAATGTCGTGGCGTCGCCCACCTCGGCGCGGATCGCCGGCAGCGCGTCGAGCGTCGCCGGCGTCCCGTCGAGCTGCCGCCCGCCATGATTGGAAACGACGATGCCTTCGGGCGCCACTTCCGCCATCGCGATGCGCGCGTCTTCCGCGTCCATCACCCCCTTGATGACGATCTTGCCCGGCCAGTTGGCGCGCACCCATTCGAGGTCTTTCCAGGTCATCGCCGGATCGAGATTCTGGGCGACCCACATGCCGAATTCGCCGAAGCCGCGCGCATCCGGCACCGCCTCGCGCAGATTGCCGAAATCGAGCGGCTTGCCGCCCAGCGCCACGTCGCGGATCCAGCCCGGCCGCCGCGCGAAATCGGCCGCCACCTTCAACCGCTTGCCGAGCGACATGGCGACGTTCATGCCGTTGCGCGTGTCGCGGTAGCGCGCGCCCAGCACCGCCAGATCGACCGTGAACACCAGCACCGGACAGCCCGCCTCATGCGCGCGTTGCATCAGCGCGCGCGCATAGCCGCGATCCTTGATGACATAGAGTTGAAACCAGAAGGGCTTGGTCGTCGCCTTGGCCACTTCCTCGATCGAACAGATGCCCACCGTCGACAGCGTGAACGGCACGCCGAACGCTTCCGCCGCCTTCGCCGCCTGCACCTCGCCGCGCCGCGCATACATGCCGGCGAAACCGACCGGGGCGAGCGCGGCCGGAATTTTCCAGCGCTCGCCGAAAATCTCGGTGCCGGTGTCGATGGTCGACACATCGCGCAGTACGCGCTGCCTGAGCTTCAGCCGCGAAAACGCCGCCACATTGTCGTCCAGCGTCGCCTCGGCATAGGAACCGCCGTCGATATAGTCGAAGAGTTGCGTCGGCAGCCGCTTGCGCGCCAGTTCGCGATAGTCCGACACCGAAACCGGATTGAGATCGAGGCTCATTGGTTCATCTCCCCCTCTGCATGCTGTGGCGCCCCCTCACCCTTCCCTCTCCCCGCTGGAGAGAGGGAGACAGGGCATCGATGCTTCAATCCCTCTCCCCGGTACAAACAACAAACAGGGGAGAGGGAGGGAGCGGGCGTTAGCCCGCGGAAGGGTGAGGGGTCTTGCCACAACCACAACCTCTATTCCTCCACCTCCAGCGGCCCCGTGCCTTCGCGCTTGCTGTCGATGATATAGGCAAGCTCGGTAAACGCCTCGAGCATTCGTTCCGCATCGCCCTCCTCGATCAGCGACGGCAGGTAGCGCGCCAGCGCCTCCTCGAATTCGCGGTGTTTGGTGAGGCCCTTCCTCGTCAGCGTCAGCCGGATCGAGCGTCCGTCATCCTTGTCCGGTGCGCGCTCGATGAGGCCGCGCTTTTCCATGTCGGCGATCAGGCCCGAAGCGGTCGGCTTGCGGATCGCGGCTTCCACCGCCAGTTCGCCGGCCCGCTTCGGCCCGCGCTTCAGGAACAGCAGGAAGCGGTATTGCGGAATGGTGATGTCCATTTCCCGCGCGATCCGCTCGAACTGCCGGAACAGCACCACCACCGTGCGCGCCATCAGGATCAGCCGCCGGTCGATCCCCGTGGTGCCGCCCCCTTGTTCGTCCATAGGCGCTCCTCAGAAAATCGCGTAGCCGCCATCGACCACGAAGGTATCGCCCGAATGATAGGACGAAGCATCCGAAGTGAGGTAAACCGCGACGCCGCCGAAATCCTCCGGCTCGCCCCAGCGCCTGGCCGGCACGCGCGGGATCACCTTTTCGGCGAAGGCGGGCGCGGCCTGTGCCTGCGCCGTCATGTCGGTGGCGATCCAGCCCGGCAGGATGGCATTCGCCCGCATGCCGTAGCGCGCATGTTCGACGGCAACGCTCTTGATCATCGAAATGACGCCGCCCTTGGTCGCCGCATAGGCCTCGTTGCGCGCCGCGCCCTCGATGGCCGCGAGGCTCGCGATCCCGACCAGCGAACCGCCGGCATCGCCCGCCTTGGCGCGATCGACCATGTGCCGCGCCGTCTCGCGCAGCGTGAAGAACACGCCGTCGAGATTGACCGCCAGCGTCTTGCGGTAGGTTTCGGTCGTCATGCCGATGAAGGACGGCGCGCCGAAGCCGACGCCGGCATTGGCGAAGCACGCGTCGATGCGCCCGAGTTCCTTCACCGTCGCGCCGATGCCGTCGACGACCTGTTTCTCGTCGGACACGTCGACTTTCCGCGCATGGACCTTCACGCCATGCGCGCGAAGCTGCTCGGCGGCGCGCTTGTTCTTGTCCTCGTTGGTGCCCCAGATCGCGACATCGGCGCCCGATTGCGCGATGGCGTCGGCCATGCCGAGGCCGATGCCGCCATTGCCGCCGGTGATCAGCGCGACCTTGCCGGAAAGATCGAAGGGTTTGTAGGCCATGGGGTTTCTCCCTGATGTGGTTTCTGTTTTGACGATGCGGATGGCAATCGGAGAGACGGCGCCGGTCAATTACCCGTTCGGGGCTCAAGCGCTTCCTCTTCGGGCGCGCGCGGCAGCTCGCTGAGCTCGGCGCAGACGAAATAGGGTTTGAAGCCGAGCGCCTCCGGATCGGGCGGCACCTGGCAGGAAAAAACCGACGCGCCCTTTTGCAGGATCAGCGCCGTGCCGAGATTGCCGCGGATGCGGTAACCGTCGCCCACGAGATCGGTCAGCGATTTGTCGGTCGCGACGAACGGCCCCGTGCGCGTGCCGGGCTCGAACTTCGCCGATTGCGCGGCGGCGGGCGCGGCCGCCAGCAGGCTCAGGACGAGAATCTGGATTGTCTGGCGGATCATGGGCGCGCGAACTCCGGGGAGGGATGCGAAACGAGCGGCGATCTTATCCGAAGGCGGCAAACCTTCAACGCGGGGTCATTTTCCGCAGCGGGCGCAAAGCCCCGAAATCTCGACCACCTTGCGCTCGGGCCGGAAATGCACCCGGGCGGCGGCGGCTTCGAGCGCCGTTTCGAGCCTGGGGTCGACGATTTCCTCGGTCGCCCCGCATTTCCGGCAGATCAGGAACTGGCCCGAATGCGGGGCGCCGGCCTCGATGCAGCCAAGATAGGCGTTCAGCGATTCGATCTTGTGGATGAGGCCCTCGGCCATCAGGAAGTCGAGCGCCCGGTAGACGGTCGGCGGCCGCGCGGCCTTGTGGCTGCGCGCCAGCTCGTCCAGCACCTCGTAAGCCCCCATCGGCTTGTGGCTTCGCCAGACGATCTGCAGCACTTTTTCGCGCAGCGGCGTCAGTTGCACGCCCCGCGCGCCGCACAACTCGCGCGCCGTCGCCAGCGCATCGTCGATGCAGGCCCGGTGATTATGCGATGTATGGGCGTGGACCGCCGCGCGCGCCGCCATGCTGCCTCCATTGGTTGATACCGATGGTACAACATAACAATCGCGTTTGTCGCGCGACTCGGATTAACGTCGCGCCATGTGCGGACGCTACACCATCACCATGCCCCCCGACGCGATGCGCGAGCTTTTCGGCTTCGAGGAGCGGCCGAATTTCCCGCCGCGCTTCAACATCGCGCCGACCCAGCCTGTGCCGATCGTCATTCTCGACGGCGGCAAACGCCGCTTCCTGCTGGTCCGCTGGGGTCTCGTGCCCTCATGGGCGAAGGAAGCGCCGGCGTCGCTTCTCATCAACGCCCGCGCCGAAACCGTCGCCGAGAAGCCGAGCTTCCGCGGGTCCTTCCGCCACCGCCGCGCCCTGATGCCGGCCGATGGTTTCTATGAGTGGAAGGCGGAGGGCTCAAAAAAACATGGCGGCGCGAAACAGCCCTATGTGATCCGCCGCCGCGACCGCCAGCCTTTCGCCATGGCCGCCCTCTGGGACAACTGGATGCCCGCCGACGGCAGCGAAATCGACTCCTGCGCCGCCGTCACCTGCGAAGCGAATGAAACGCTCGTCGCCATCCACCACCGCATGCCGGTGATCCTCGACGAAAAGGACTGGGACACCTGGCTCGACCCGGCCACGCCGCCGAAGGAACTCCAGACCCTCATGCGCCCCGCGCCGGCGGACCTCCTCGACGCCCAGCCCGTCAGCACACGGATCAACCGCGTGGCCAACGACGACGCAACCCTGCTCGACCCGGCCGCGATCGAGCCCGAACCCGAAAAACCCGCCCGCCCGAAAAAAGAACCCGACACCAGACAGATGGGCCTGTTCTGACACGCGCATTGCAGCACAATCCCCTAAATCGTCATTGCGAGGAGCGTGGCGACGAAGCAACCCGGAAGTGGCAAATTCAGTGCTCGCGGCTTCTAGGTTGCTTCGCTTCGCTCGCAATGACGAGTGTAGGAAAAGGGAGTGGACAACCACATTCTCCCGGCGCGACCTGTCCGCCGTAGCCCTGGCGAAGGCGGAAGCGCCAGAAATCCTTCTTCGCGCCGGAGCCTGCCCTCGGGATCGCCGGAGGCGATACCCGTGGGCGTGCCAAAACCTTCCTTCAACTTCAGCCCAGCCGCTTCGACATCACCACAACCGCCTCCTCGCCATAGCCGAGCCCGGCATAAAATCCCGTCGCCGCCTCGTTCCCCCGCCGCACCATCAAATTGAGCTTCCACACGCCGCGCGCCTTGAGCCAGTCCTCCGCCGCCGCCATGATCGCGCGGCCCAGCCCTTGCCCCCGCATCGCCGGATCGGCCGCGACGTAATAAACAGCCCCCCGGTGCCCGTCATGGCCGACCATCGCGCTCGCGACGATGCGTCCCTCCCGCTCGATCGCCAGTACCGTCGAGGCCGGCCCCGCCAGCGCAAAGGCGAAATCCTGCGCCGGGTCGTTCCACGGCCGCGTCAGCCCGCAATCGGCCCAAAGCGCCGCCAGCGCCGGCCCGTCGCCGTCCCGCGCCGCCCGCGCCCCCGATTCGTTGTCCCCTTGGCCCATGTGCCTTTCCTCCGCCGGCTGGAAAAGCCGCTGATACTGGCCCCTTCGGCCCGCGCGCGCTACCCCGTCGCGCTCCCCGGCGCTCTCCCCTATACTCATCTTCCAGCCCCGGGGACCCCATGTTATCGAACATCGTCATCCTGCTCGTCATGATCCTCGTGAACGGGTTCTTTTCGATGTCCGAAATGGCGCTCGTTTCGGCGCGGCGCCAGCGTCTGCAGGCGCTCTTGGGCGCGCGCAAGCAGGCGGGCGCCGCCACCGCCCCGGTCGAGTCCGCCCTCAAGCTCCAGGCCGAGCCCGGCCGCTTCCTCTCCTCGGTGCAGATCGGCATCACGCTGGTCGGCGTCTTCACCGGCGCTTTCGGCGGCGCGGTGCTGGCCGGTCCCGTTTCGGCGTTCATGGTCGATTGGCCCTGGATCGGCCCTTACGCCGAACCTGTCGCCTTCGGCTTCGTCGTCATCGTGCTGACCTACCTGACGCTGATCCTCGGTGAGCTGGTCCCCAAGCGCATCGCGCTGTCGAACCCGGAAGGCATCGCCGCCGGCGTCGCCCGGCCGATGCGCGGCTTCGCGCGCCTGCTCTCGCCGGCCGTCACTTTTCTTTCGCACTCGACAGACTGGGTGCTGAAGATTTACGGCATCGCCGGCCGCGAGGCGCCGCAAGTCACCGAAGACGAGATCAAGCATCTGATCGAGGAGGGTGCGGCCGCCGGCGCCATCGAAAGCGTCGAGCGCGACATCGTCAACCGCGTCTTCCGTCTGGGCGACACGCGCATCAGCGAGGTGATGACGCCGCGCCTGCAGCTCGTCTGGCTCGACACCGAACAGCCGGTCGAGGCGAATCTCGCCATGGTGCGCCGCGAGCAGCGCATGCGCTATCCGGTGCGGCGCGGCGCCAACGGACCTTTCATCGGCATGGTGCGGCTCGAAGAACTCTTCCTCGATCCGAAGTCGAACGACGAATTGCTGGCCCGCATGTCGCCGCCGCTCTACATCCCGCGCACGGCGAGCGTCTTGAAGGCCTTGAGCATCCTTCAGTCCGAAAACATGTTCATGGCCTTCGTCATCGACGAATATGCCGATGTCGTCGGCACGCTCACCATGTCGGAAATCTTCTTCGCCATGATCGGCGATCTGTCGGACCACGCGATCGACCGCAATCCCGCCGTCACCATCCGCGAGGACGGCTCATACATCATCGACGGCGTCGTCTCGGTCGAGGAGGTGCGCCGCCTGCTGAAGCTGACCAAGCTCCCCGGCGACGAAAGCGGCGAGGTCAACACGCTGGCCGGCGTGATGTTCAACTGGTTCGGCCGCCTGCCGCGCGAAGGCGATTATTTCGGCTGGAACGGCTACCGCTTCGAAGTCGTCGACATGGACGGCCCCCGCATCGACAAGGTGCTGATCGTTCCGGCGCAAAACCTGCCCATCGGCAGCGCGCTGGCGCGGAGTGCGGATTGAGCGGGTGAGGTGGCATTGGTCAAATCGTTATTTGTCCCAATCCCCAAACTCGTCTTTGCCGGGTCAAGCCCGGCAAAGACGATTGTGGGGAGGGGTGTGAGGCAAACGCAAGTTCAACAAGTGCCGGGGTGACATCCGTTGTGGGATGAGCGTCTCCGCCTTTCGCCGTCGCCGCACAGCCGTATATGATGGCGGCCCCTGTCCCTCGGATGCAAAGCCCACCACCCATGTCCTTCTCTCCCGCACACCTGCATGACATGCTCGAAACGCTGACGCGCCAATGCGGCGTGCCCGGCGCGTCGCTGGCGGTGTGGGCCGGCGGCGCGCTGGCCGAGGCCGCCACCGGTGTCTGCAATCTCGAAACGCAGGTGCCCGTCACGTCCGACACGCTTTTTCAGATCGGCTCCATCACCAAGCTCTACACATCCGCGCTCTGTCTCCAGCTTGTCGAGGAAGGCAAGCTCGCCCTCGACGCGCCCGTGCGCGCCACGCTGCCGGATTTCCGCGTTGCCGATGAAGCGGTTGCGGCCGAAGTCACGCTGCGCGATCTTCTGTCCCACAGTAGCGGCATCGAAGGCGACTGGTTCCGCGACGCCGGCCGCGGCGAGGACCGCATCGAGAAGTTCGTGGCGATGATGGCGGCGCTCGGCCAGGTGCATGGCCGCGGCGAAATGTTTTCCTATTGCAACACCGGCTTTGTCGCCGCCGGCCGCATGATCGAGGTGGCGGACACCCGCATCTGGGACAAGGCGGTGCGCGCCCGCATCGCCAAACCGCTGGGCACGCCCGCCTTCTCGACGCTGCCCGAACAGGCGATGCGCTACCGGACCGCCATCGGTCATCTCGGCCAGCCCGGCAAACTCTTCGTGACGCCGATTGTCTATCTGGCGCAGTCGAACGCGCCGGTCGGTTCGACGCCGATGGCGATGGCGCGCGATGTCGTCGCCTTCGCGCGGATGCTGATGGCCGGCGGCACCGCGCCGGACGGCACGCGGCTTCTCGCGCCCGAAAGCGTCGCGGCGATGCAGACCGTCAACACCGTCTGCCCGCGCCGCATGAATATCGACGCCATCGGCCTCGCCACCTTCATGTGGGACTGGGACGGCGACGGCAAATACGAGGTCTTCGGCCATGACGGCTCGACCATCGGCCAGGCCGCATGGTTGCGCTATCATCCGGCCAGCGGCACCGCCTTCGCGCTGCTTACGAATGGCGGCAACGGCAAGGCGATGGCCGACAGCCTGATCCGCGCCGTCTTCACCGAAGCCGCCGGCATCGCCCCGCCCGCGCTGCCCGCCGCCGACCCCGCCTTCCGCGCCGATCCCGCGCGCTATGAAGGCCGCTACGCCAACACGATGGAAACCATTGAGGTGACGGTGGAGGAGGGCAGGCTGGTCGCGACGAGCCACCCCGCGCCCGACTATGCGGTAATCGCCGGTGGTCCGAAGCGCGTGCCGCTCGAAGCCGTCGACGCCGAACTCTTCCTCGGCACCGCGCCGGGCATGACGCTGCCGCAGACATACCACTTCCTCGGCAGCGACAATGAAGGCCGCGCCCGCTGGCTCCACCAGGGCGCGCGGGCGCATAAGCGGGTGTGAGGATGCGCATGAGGCGCAGAGAAGGCTTGTTGTCGCTTCGTACCGGAAGGAATTGTCTTTACCCTCCCACCATATTCGTCACCCCCGGGCTTGACCCGGGGGTCCAGAAGCCGCCGCAGGCGGCGTCACACTTCGAAAAACTTTGGCAAAGGATTCTTTTCGAAGAGAGACGGCGCTATGCGCCTTCTGGATTGCCGGGTCAAGCCCGGCAATGACATTGTAAAAAAGAAGACACTCCCCAATCTCTCTTCAGGGTGAGGGAACGAAGGAAACAAATGAAACCCACACCCGAAACACTCGCCCGCATGAAAGCCGTTGTCGGCGCGAAGGGCGTCGTCGCGGAGGGTGACATCGCGCCCTATCTCGTCGAGCGCCGCGAGCTCTATGTCGGCCGCGCGGCGGCGGTGCTCAGGCCCGCCTCGACGCAGGAAGTTTCGGCACTGTTGAAAATCGCCCACGAAGCCGGCACCGCCATCGTGCCCCAGGGCGGCAACACCGGCCTCGTCGGCGGCCAGATCCCGCGTGAGGCGGGCGGCGAAGTCGTGCTGTCGCTGGCGCGCATGAACCGCATCCGCGCCCTCGACGCCGAAAACAACACCCTTGCCCTCGATGCCGGCGTCACGCTGGCCGCCGCGCAAGCCGCGGCCGAAGAAGCCGGCCGGCTTTTCCCGTTGAGCCTCGCCTCGGAAGGCACCTGCCAGATCGGCGGCAACCTTGCGACCAATGCCGGCGGCACGGCGGTCCTGCGCTACGGCAATGCCCGCGATCTCGTGCTCGGCCTCGAAGTGGTGCTGGCCAATGGCGATGTGTGGGACGGGATGCGCGGTCTGCGGAAAGACAACACCGGCTACGACCTGAAGCAGCTCTTTCTCGGTTCGGAAGGCACGCTCGGCATCGTCACCGGCGCGGTGCTGAAACTTTTCCCGCGCCCGCAATCCATCGCCACCGCTTTTGCCGCCGTGCCCGATGTCGCTTCGGCGGTGAAGCTCCTGCGCGTCGCCGACAATGTCTCGGGCGGCATGGTGACCGCCTTCGAGCTGGTGCCGCGCATCGGCCTTGAATTCGTGACGCGGCACATCGAGGGCGCGGCCGATCCGCTGCCCGACCCTTCGCTCTGGTATGTGTTGGTCGAAATGAGTGCCGGCAGCGCGACGGCAGGTCTCGATGAAACGCTTGAGGCGGTGCTGGCCGAAGGGCTCGAACAGGGATTGCTGACCGACGCGGCGCTGGCGCGCTCGCAAGCGCAGCGCGCCGATTTCTGGCGCCTCCGCGAAACGCTCTCCGACGTGCAGCGTCTCGAAGGCGGCAGCATCAAGCACGACGTTTCGGTGCCGGTCTCGCGCATGGGCGAGTTCATCGCGCAGGCAACACGCGCCGTCGAGGCCGCGATGCCGGGTGTGCGCGTGGTCGCCTTCGGCCATATCGGCGACGGCAATGTTCATTTCAATCTCAGTCAGCCTCTCGGCGCCGACAAATCCGCCTTCGTCGGCCGCTGGAATGAGATGAATGCGCTGGTGCACGGCATCGTGCGCGCGATGGGCGGCTCGATCAGCGCCGAACACGGCGTCGGCCAGTTGAAGCGCGACGAAATCGCCGCCACCAAATCGCCCGTCGAAATCGAATTGATGCGTATGCTGAAAAAGACCCTCGACCCCAAAGGCATCCTCAATCCGGGGAAGGTGGTTTAGGGGGTAGGGGTAACAGCAGCCTTCGCCTCGCCCCACCCAATATTGTCACCCCGGCGAAAACCCAGAAACAGGTGTCGCCCCGGCACGTGTTGCCTCGACGTTTCCCAGCACCACACCCCCCATCCGTCATGGCCCGCTTCATGCGGGCCATCCACGTCTTTCCGACACCCCCATTCGTCATTGCCGGGCTTGACCCGGCAATCCAGAAGCCGCGCTCGTGCGGCGTCTCTCTTCGCAAGGAATCCTTGGATGCAGCCAACCACGCAGAGAGAAAGAGTGCTCTAGAGAGAAATGACCTCATAGAAAATCGGCAGTTGAAACTTGCTTTTGAGTTTCTCGATATATCGCCGACCCTCGTCGTCCAGTGGATTTTCACCGCACACGATCAGCCGGCTCGGTTCGTTCGCACCCGGCCAGTATGAGTATTCCAGAATCTGTCCCAACGCCTGCCGCAGGCATTCGCGTGGCGGCCATGCCGTTTTGATTTCGTAGTACCAGAAGTCATTCAGCCCCTTCTGCAGGATGACGTCAACCTCGCCATTCGCACCGTTTTTGTGTGCGTCCGCGACGTTTTCTTTTCCGTACTCTGCAACTAGCTGCTCACATAACGCTGCCTGCAACGAGTTGTGTTTAAGCGTTATATTCAACTCGCGCGCTGCAAACGATGCAGTAGTTGCGGGCCTGCGAACCTTGCACCCTGCTTGAAATTTGAATCCGACAGGGGCCGGCGCTACCGGAGTGATCTCCCGGCCACTGCTTTCGATGTAAGTGTAGATTTCGAGCAGGCGATCGAAGTCGCTGAGAATTGTCTCGACATCGAGCGAGTCTGCGGGCTGCCTCTTTCCCAAGAACACGAACGGACCATCGACGACGAGTCTCTCGTCAATTGGTTGTGGCAGGTAGTCAGGGCTCGGATCTTCACGCTCGGCGTAGTGTCACATACGCATGTCTGAAAATCGGCCTGGATGACTTCTTATGAAGTCGTTGAACAGTCTAACCTTTGGAATCAGGGGGACAATCGTTCGCAGTGACAGGTTGATCTTAAATGAAAACGCCACGCCATATCGAAGTTCTGTGCCTTCCGGCCGTTCTTCAAAACCGATATTGAATTGCAGCTCTGGCCGTCCGCCATGATGGAAAGCGAATGCGGGGTGAATCGTACTATTCGTGAATATCTTGGTGCACGCACGGCGCTTTTCTTGCAAACGCGCCCGAATCCACTGCAATTTGCCGATGGAATGTGCCGTTGCGCGCTCATTTAGTTCATACGCAATCGCGCTCATCGTCGCAGACGAATTGGGCATCTGTGCGGTCCTCTCCCGTTCCTCTTCTGGTATGCCCAAGCCTGGAGCGGCGGGAAACACCGTATACTGAAGGGTGTTGTTTGTGAGCGGTTCTTGCGAAGCGAGACGGCGCTGACGCGCCTTCTGGATTGCCGGGTCAAGCCCGGCAAAGACGAGGGTGGGGGAACGCCTGGGTGCAATAGCCAACTGCCCCTCTTCGGCGCGACCTGTCCGCCATAGCCTCGGCGAAAGTGGAAGCGCCATCAAACCTTCTTCGAGCCCTCGCGCGAATAACGTTCCTTCCTTCCGCGTCTCCGCGCCGGAGCCTGTCCTCGGGATCGCCAAGGGCGATACCGGTGGGTGCGAATCCCTTCACACGGCGCCCCAAAAACCGGGGATAAATTATTTTCACCTCCGCCACGGCAGCCCAAATCGCCCGCCGCAACCCCGCGCGCCCGAAAACCGGGGATAACTCCCCTACTCATCCGTACACGAACGAAAAATCCGCCGGGGATAACTCCGTTTGTGACAGTTTTTTGACAGTTCGATGACAGTCGTTGCCGCCCCATGCGGGATAAGTGCAAATCCACCTGCGTTTTTGCGGCGCTGGCGGCGACATTCGACAGCCTCTAGAGTCCGCGGCGGTTTGCATCGGAGAACTGTCACAAATGAGCTCGAATACAAGCGAAGTCACCGCCGTCGATCACCTCATCATCGCGGTCCGCGATCTCGCGGAAGCCGAGAAAACCTGGACGGCGATCTTCGGCCGCGGCCCCTCATGGCGCGGCACGCATCCCGGCGTCGGCACCGGTAACGTCTTGTACCGCCTCGCCAATACCTATGTGGAGCTCTACGCGCCGGTTGCCGAAGGCGCCAATGCCGAGGCGTTGAAAAAGCGTCTCGACGAGGTTGGCGAGGGTCTCTACGGCGTCGTCTTCGGCGTCGCGGACGCCGCCGCCGCCACTGAAGCCTTCAACGCCCGCGGTCTGAAATCCGGCCCGCCGGTCGACGGGTCGGGCCGTGACGGCATCACGGGCGCGGAGCGCAAATGGCGCACCATCGCCATGCCGTCATCCGAAACGCACGGCCTTTTTCTTCTTGGGATTCAACATCTTAGCCCTGCCGGCGCACTGCCCGTGGCGCCGCTTTCCGATGGCGTGTCCGATGCCGAAGCCGTCGCATCCTGCGATCATGTCGTCGTGTTGACGCCTGATGCGGAGGCGATGAAATCGCTCTTCGGCGACAAATTCGGCATCCGCCTGGCCCTCGACCACACAAAACCGGAATGGGGCGTTCGCCAGCTTTTCTTCCGCGCCGGCGGGTTGACGCTCGAAATCGTCGAGCCGCTCGACAAGGAAAAAGCGCCAAAAGCCGAACGATTCTGGGGTGTTGCCTGGAGGGTGCCGGACATCGCCGCCGCCGTCGCCCGTCTCGCAAAGGCCGGTCTCGACGTCTCCGAAGTCCGCAAGGGCCGCAAACCCGGCACCGAGGTCGCGACCATCCGCAAGCCGACCAATGGCGTCCCGACACTGCTCATATGTGAGCGCTAGGAGCATTTTCCGGAAAAGTGGATGCCGGTTTTCCGTAGAAAATGCGACCGAACAAAAAAGTCTAACCCCTTGGCGCCGCAGCCCTTTTCAGCCGGTCATTGATCGCCTCGCCGAGCCCCGCATGGGGGATCGGCATCACCGCGATGACCCGCCCTTGAGCTTCCGCGTCGAGCGCGCGCAGCATCGCAAACAGGTTGGCCGCCGCCTCGGTCAGGTCGCCGGAAGTCGATAGATTCATTGAGGTTTTCGCGCCCGCCGCGTCCGGCCCGAAAGCCAGCAGCACCTCATCCTCGCCCGCATCCGTCGCGTTCAGCCTGAGTGGCGACCCCGGCGCGTAATGGCTCTCAAGCTGCCCCGGCGAGGCGCGGCCTTCCTCGCCCGAGCCTGCATCTGCGTCGGCCAGCCGCCGCCCCAGCACTTCTTCGATATCGCCTCGCGCCACCGCCCCCGGCCGCAGAAGTGTCGGAATTCCTTGAGGAAATCCGATCACGGTTGACTCGAGCCCCAGCCGGCAAGGCCCCCCGTCCAGCACCATGGCGAGCCCTTCCGCGTCCCCCAACTCGCTCATCACATGCGCGGCCCGCGTTGGGCTCACCCGTCCCGAGCGGTTGGCTGAAGGCGCGGCAATGGGCCTTTCCGCCGCTTCCAGCAGCGCCTGCGCGATCTCATGCGCGGGCACCCTCAGCGCCACCGTGTCGAGCCCGGCGCTCACCAGCAGCGACAGCGGCGTGTCGGCGCGCCGCGGCAGCACCAGTGTCAGCCCGCCCGGCCAGAAACCGGTGGCGAGCTTCCGCGCCTCCGCGGTGAAAACCGCATGTTTTTCAGCCACTTGCAGGCTCGCCACATGGACGATCAGCGGGTTGAAGCGCGGTCGTCCCTTGGCCGCGAAAATGCGCGCCACCGCCTTGTCGTCGGTTGCGTCGGCGCCGAGCCCGTAAACCGTCTCGGTCGGAAAGGCGACAAGCTGCCCCGCGCGGATCGCCGCGCCCGCGCGGGCGATCGCCGCCGCGTCGGCCTTGGCGCATTCCGTCATCGTTTCCGCCTGTTTGAACGGTACCGTTGCGGCGGAGAATACAGTAAAAGGCCGAAAAGCCACGCCATTCCGTCGTTTTCCGTGTCCCGAGGAGCCCCCCATGACCTACCGCCCGCCCGTCCGCGACATGGCCTTCGCCTTGAACGAAGTCGCCGGCCTTTCGGCGCTTGCGGGCAAGGGCCCCTTCGCCGACCTCTCGCCGGAGCTCGTCGAAGCGGTGATGGAGGAGGGCGCAAAGCTCGCCGCCGAAGTGCTGGCGCCGCTCAACCGCTCGGGCGACGCCGAAGGCGCGAAGCTCGAAAAGTCAGGCGCCACGGTGCCTTCCGGCTTTGCCGCCGCCTATCGCCAATGGGTCGAAGGCGGCTGGGGCAGCCTCGCCGCAACGCCGGACTATGGCGGCCAGGGTCTCCCCGTGTCGCTCGCCGTCGCGATGCAGGAGATGTGGAATGCCGCCTGCATGTCCTTCGGCCTCTGTCCCATTCTCTCGCAAGGCGCCATCGAGGCGCTGACCGCGCATGGCACCGAGGAACAGAAGAAGCTTTACCTCGCCAAACTCATCTCCGGCGAATGGACCGGCACGATGAACCTCACCGAGCCGCAGGCCGGTTCCGATCTCAACGCCTTGAAAACAAAAGCCGTTCCTCAGGACGATGGCACCTACAAGATTACTGGTACCAAGATCTTCATCACCTATGGCGATCACGACATGACGGACAACATCGTCCATCTCGTGCTCGCGCGTCTGCCCGATGCGCCGGCGGGCACAAAGGGGATATCTCTCTTCCTCGTGCCGAAATTCCTTGTGAATGCAGACGGTTCGCTGGGTGAGCGCAACGATGCCCATTGCATCGGTCTCGAGGAAAAGCTCGGCATTCACGGCAGTCCCACCTGCGTTATGTCCTTCGGCGAAGCGGGCGGCGCCATAGGCACGCTGATCGGCGAGGAGAACCGCGGCCTCGCCTGCATGTTCACGATGATGAACAACGCCCGTCTGCTGGTCGGCACGCAAGGCGTCGCAATCGCCGAAGCGGCCTACCAGCACGCGCTGGCATATGCGAAAGAACGCAAGCAGGGCAGGCCTTTAGGCTCGACGCTGGCGCCCGGCGACATGGCGCCGATCGTCGAACATCCCGACATCCGCCGCATGTTGCTGACCATGAAATCCTCGACCGCCGCCGCCCGCGCCATCTGCTACGTGACAGGCGTTGCCATCGACACCGCCCATGCCGGCGAAACGGCGGAAATCCGCGCCGCCGCGCAGGCCCGCGCCGATCTGCTGACGCCGATTGCGAAATCCTTCTCGACCGACATCGGCTGCGAGGTCGCCTCGCTCGGCGTGCAGATTCATGGCGGCATGGGCTTCATCGAGGAAACCGGCGCCGCGCAATTTCTGCGCGACGCGCGCATCCTGCCGATCTACGAAGGCACCAACGGCATTCAGGCCATCGACCTCGTTTCGCGAAAACTATCCCTCGGAAATGGTTCGGTGGCACAAGGCTTTATCGCTGAAATGCGCGAGACGGCCGATGCCGCGCGCCGCTCGAACGTCAAGACGCTGGGCGCGGTCGGTGCCGCGCTCGACGACGCCCTCGACACGCTCGACAAGGCAACCGCGTGGATGATCGACCGCGTGAAGACAGCGCCCAACGACAGTCTCGCCGGCGCCTCGCCCTATCTGCGCCTCTTTGGCACGGTCGCGGGCGGCCACTATCTCGCGCAAGCTGCGCTGAAAACAGCGGACACCGCGCGCCTCGCGCTTGCCGGTTTCTACGCCGCCAATATCCTGCCCGGCGCTCACGGTCTTCTCGGCCCCGCAACTGCCGGTGCCGAGAGCCTTTTCGCGCTGACGGCCGACGAACTTTCCTGATTGCCGCAACGTCCGCCGTCTTACGCAGCCATGCGGTTTGACGGCACGGTCCCCTGCGCCTATCACGGAAACGAGCCTTTGCCGGCACCGGCTGCCCTGTTTAGAGAGTTTGAATGTCCGATATTTCGCAAGCGACCATCGAAAGCGCCGGTCTGCGCTATCCCTTCGAGCGGCGGGTGCCGGGTCCGGCCGAAATCATCGAGGTTGCGCCGGGCATCTCATGGGTGCGCATGCCGCTGCCCTTCCAGCTCGACCACATCAATCTCTGGCTGATCGAGGGCGACGAAGGCTGGACGGTTGTCGACACCGGCGTCTCGACCGACGAGGTCAAAGACCTGTGGCGTCAGGTTTTTCAGTCGGGCCTCAAGGGCAAACCCGTGACCGGCCTCATCGTCACCCATCTCCATCCGGATCACGTCGGCCTCGCCGGCTGGTTCACGCGCAAATGGGGTGTCGAACTCCAGATGTCGCGCACCGATTTCCTGATGTGCAAGACGCTGGTCCTCGACACCGGCCGCGAAGCGCCGAAGGAAGCGCTGGATTTCTACCGCGCGGCGGGCTTCAGCCAGCGCGGCATCGACAGCTATGCGGCGCGTTTCGGCGGTTTCGGCAAGAATGTCTCGCGCATGCCCGACATTTTCCGCCGCCTGCGCGAGGACGACGAACTGACGATCGGCGGCCGCGTCTGGCGCGTCGTCGTCGGCTCGGGCCATGCGCCGGAGCATGTCTGCCTCTATTGCGAGGAAGCGAAGGTCTTGATTTCCGGCGATCAGGTGCTGCCGCGCATTTCGTCCAATGTCAGCGTCCACCCGACCGAGGCCTACGAAAACCCGCTCGAAGACTGGATCGAAAGCTGCAAGCGCCTGCGCCGCAACCTGCCGGACGATCTGCTGGTACTGCCGGCCCATAACGAGCCCTTTTACGGGCTCCACACGCGCCTGACGCAACTGATCGATGGCCACGAAGAGGGGCTGGAGAAGCTGCTGGCGATGCTCGACGAACCGAAACGCGCCATCGACGTGTTTTCGGCGCTCTTCAAGCGCAAGATCGGCGCCGAGGTCTTCTTCATGGCCACCGGCGAAAGCCTCGCCCACCTGAACTGCCTGCTCGGCCGCGGCCTCGCGACCGTCAGCCGCGATGAAAAGGGCGTCAATTGGTATCGCCGGACCTGAACGGCCCGCATGCTATAATTATTACCGATGACCACGCTTCTCGTTACCCATTCCGCCTGTCTCGAACATGAGACGCCACCGGGCCACCCGGAATGCGTCGAACGCTTGCGCGCCGTGCTAGGCGCGCTGGAGGCCGAGGAGTTTGCATTGCTGGCGCGCAACGAGGCGCCCCGCGCCGCGCATGAACAGATCGCCCGCGTTCACCCCGCCTCGCATATCGAACGCATCGAAAATGGTGCCCCGGCCGAGGGTTTCCGCCGCATCGACGCCGACACCGCGATGTCGCCGGGCTCCGCCGAAGCCGCTTTTCGCGCCGCCGGCGCCGTCGTCCATGCGGTCGACGAGGTCATGGCGGGCCGCGCCCGCAACGCCTTCTGCGCGGTACGTCCGCCCGGCCACCACGCAGAGCCCGAAACGCCGATGGGCTTCTGCCTCTTCAACAATATCGCTATCGGCGCGCAGCATGCCCGCGCGGCGCATGGCTGCGCCCGCGTCGCGGTGGTCGATTTCGACGTCCACCATGGAAACGGCACGCAGGCCGCTTTCGAAACCGATCCCTCGCTCTTCTACGCCTCGACGCATCAATGGCCGCTCTATCCCGGCACCGGTCGCGCCGGCGAACACGGCCTCGGCAACATCCTGAACCGCACCCTGCCGCCCGGCGCCGGATCGGATGAATTTCGCGCCGCCATGACCGGCGCGGTCCTGCCGGCGCTTGAACAATTCCGCCCCGATTTCATCTTCATTTCGGCGGGTTTCGATGCGCATATGGCCGATCCGCTCGCCAATCTGCGCCTGACCGACGAGGATTTCGGCTGGGCGACCGGCGAACTGGTCAAACGCGCGGACAAGCTCTGCGGCGGCCGCGTTGTCTCGGCGCTTGAGGGCGGTTATGACTTGAAGTCGCTGGCCGCGAGCGCCCGCGCGCATGTTCGGGCCCTGATGCTGGCCGCCTGAAAATCCCGGAGGAAGACGCCCATGTCCGCTGCCAAGGCCGACGCCCACAAGGACATCGAGAAGCTGAGCTTCGAGGAAGCGCTGGCCCAGCTCGAAAAAATCGTCGGCCAGCTTGAATCCGGCGAAGCGCCGCTCGAAAAATCGATCGAGCTTTACGAGCGCGGCACGGCGCTGAAAGCCCATTGCGAAGCGCGGCTGAAGGCGGCGGAAGCGAAAGTCGAGAAAATCACGCTATCTGCCAATGGCGAGCCGTCGGGCACCGCCCCGCTCGACATCGGCTGAACGGCGCGCCGATGGCCGCTTCCCCTTTCGAAACCGCGCTGACCGCCCATGCCGCCGATGTCGAACGGATGCTCGACCGGCTGCTGCCCCGCGTCGAGGGTCCCGAAAGCCGCATCGCCGAGGCCATGCGCTATGCCGCGCTCGGTGGCGGCAAGCGTTTCCGTCCTTTTCTGGTCACGCAGAGCGCCCGCCTTTTCGGCGTCAATTCGGAATCCGCCTTGCGCGCCGCCGCCGCCGCCGAATGCGTCCACATCTATTCGCTGGTCCATGACGATATGCCGTGCATGGACGACGACGAGATGCGTCACGGACGGCCGGCCGTTCACAAGGCCTTCGACGAGGCGACCGCGATGCTGGCCGGCGACGCGCTGCTGACGCTCGCCTTCGAGATCGTCGCCGATCCCGCGACCCATGAACGCGCCCGCGTCCGCATCGAGCTTGTGCGCCGCCTCGCCGCGGCTGCGGGTGCGCGCGGCATGGTCGGCGGCCAGATGATCGACCTCGCAAGCGAGGGCCAGCCGCTCGACATTGGCGGCATCACCCGCCTGCAACTGCTGAAAACCGGCGCACTGATCGCCTTTTCCTGCGGTGCCGGCGCAGTTCTTGGCCGCGCCTCGCTCGATGCCGAGCACGCGCTCCATGCCTATGCCCACGACATGGGTCTTGCCTATCAGATTGCCGACGATCTGCTGGACGCCGAGGGCGATCCCGAGGTGATGGGCAAGAAAGCCGGCAAGGACGCCGCCGCCGGCAAGGCAACCTTCGTCTCGATTCTGGGGGCCGACAGGGCCCGCGCCCAGGCCCGCATGCTCGCCGATCAGGCAGTCCAACATCTTGATTTATTTGACGAAAGAGCCGACCTTTTGCGTCAGGCGGCGCATTTCGTTATAACGCGCCGCAACTGAGAGCCGCCCCGCATCGCCGGCTCCGGACATTCGTATCTGGCCTTTGCCGGCCGAGGTGAGCGTTGACCAGCAAACCCGCGACCCCATTGCTTGATCGGGTGAACAGCCCGGCCGATCTGCGCGCGTTCCCCGAAAGCGATCTGCGCCAGATCGCCGACGAATTGCGCGCCGAAATGATCGACGCCGTGTCGGTCACGGGCGGTCATCTGGGCGCCGGCCTCGGCGTCGTCGAACTCACCGTCGCACTGCATCATGTGTTCAACACACCTGAAGACCGCATCGTCTGGGATGTCGGCCACCAGGCCTATCCGCACAAGATCCTGACCGGGCGCCGCGATCGCATCCGCACGCTGCGCCAGGGCGGCGGTCTGTCGGGTTTCACCAAGCGCGATGAAAGCGAATACGACCCCTTTGGCGCCGCGCATTCCTCGACCTCGATTTCGGCCAGCCTCGGCATGGCCGTCGCGCGCGATCTCAAGGGCGCCACCAACAATGTCGTTGCCGTCATCGGCGACGGCGCGATGTCGGCGGGCATGGCCTATGAGGCGATGAACAATGCCGGCTCGATGGACAGCCGGCTGATCATCATTCTCAACGATAACGACATGTCGATTGCCCCGCCGGTCGGCGCGATGAGCGCCTATCTGGCGCGGCTGCTGTCCGGCGGCGCTTACCGCTCGATGCGGCATCTCGCCAAGCAACTGGCACAACTTCTGCCGAAGCGGCTGGAAGAAAGTGCCCGCCGCGCCGAGGAATATGCGCGCGGCATGGCGATGGGCGGCACATTGTTCGAGGAACTTGGCTGTTACTATGTCGGGCCCATCGACGGCCACAATTTCGATCATCTGTTGCCGGTGCTGAAAAACGTGCGCGACGCGGGCGAAGGACCGATCCTCGTTCATGTTGTGACGCAAAAAGGCAAGGGCTATGCGCCCGCCGAGGCCGCCGACGACAAGTATCATGGCGTCACGAAATTCGATGTCATCACCGGCGCGCAGGCGAAATCCGCTGCCAATGCACCGAGCTACACCAAGGTTTTCGCGCAAAGCCTGATCGCCCATGCCGAGCGCGACGACAAGATCGTCGCGATCACGGCCGCGATGCCGTCGGGCACGGGCCTCGATCTCTTCGGCCGGCGCTTCCCGGCACGCCCCTTCGATGTCGGCATCGCCGAGCAGCATGCGGTGACCTTCGCGGCCGGTCTCGCGACCGAAGGTTTCAAGCCCTTTGCGGCCATTTA
This sequence comes from Parvibaculum sp., assembly GCA_040216885.1. Lineage (GTDB taxonomy): Bacteria > Pseudomonadota > Alphaproteobacteria > Parvibaculales > Parvibaculaceae > Parvibaculum. The sequence goes on along the minus strand of JAVJOG010000008.1, from coordinate 235,179 downwards.
TTCGACATTCCTGCAACGCGCCTACGACCAGGTGGTGCACGACGTGGCGATCCAGCGTTTGCCCGTCCGCTTCGCCATCGACCGCGCCGGGCTTGTCGGCGCCGACGGGCCGACCCATGCCGGCGCTTTCGACGTCGCCTATCTCTCCTGCCTGCCGGGCTTCGTCGTCATGGCGGCGGCAGACGAACTCGAACTGATGCATATGGTGGCGACGGCGGCGGCGATCGACGACCGGCCCTCGGCTGTCCGTTATCCGCGCGGCGAAGGCATCGGCCTCGAATTGCCGGAAATCGGCACACCGCTCGAGATCGGCAAGGGCCGCATCCTGCGCGAAGGCACGAAGATTGCGATCCTTTCCTTCGGCACCCGCCTTCCCGAAGCGCTGAAGGCGGCGGATCAACTCGCCGCGATGGGGCTCACCGCGACCGTTGCCGATGCACGCTTCGCAAAGCCGCTGGACGAGGCGCTGGTGGCACGCCTTGCCCGCGAACACGAAGTGCTGATCACGCTCGAAGAAGGCGCGGCCGGGGGCTTCGGCAGCCATGTGCTCGATTTTCTGGCGCGTTCCGGCGCACTAGACCGCGGCCTGAAAGTGCGGCCGATGGCGTTGCCCGACATTTTCATCGACCACGACAAGCCCGAAAAGATGTACGACATGGCGCATCTCAACGCCCCGCAGATCGTCGAAACGGCGCTGATGGCGCTGGGACTTGAACGGCAGATCGCGGAAATCGCGCCGAAGCCTCTGCCGAAACTCGTCTGAGAAATTCGATGTCACGCGAGAAACGCCGCCTCGATCTTGTGCTGGTCGAGCGGGGCCTGGCCCCGACGCGCGCCCGCGCGCAAGGAGCGATCCACGCCGGCCATGTGCGTGTCGGCGGCAGGCCGGCAGCAAAACCCGCCGACCTCGTGGATGAGGCCGACGAAATCGAATTGACGGCGCCCGAGCACCCCTATGTGTCGCGCGGTGCACTCAAACTGCGCCATGCACTCGACAATTTCGGTCTCGGCCCTGCCGGCCGGACCTGTCTCGATATAGGCGCATCGACCGGCGGCTTCACGCAAATTCTGCTGGAGCGCGGCGCCGCCTGCGTCGTCGCGGTCGATGTCGGTCACGGACAATTGGCGCTGGAAATCGCGGGCGACGCCCGCGTCCGCGCCATCGAAGGAATGAATGTGAAGGACCTGACACGCGCCATCGTCCCCGAGCGCATCGAATTCATCGTCGCCGATCTGAGTTTCATCGGCCTTGCGAAGGCGCTGCCGGCCGCGCTGGCGCTTGCCGAGCCCGGCGCGCATCTTGTCGCGCTCATCAAGCCGCAATTCGAGGTCGGTCCGGAAAATGTCGGCAAGGGCGGCATCGTGCGTGACGCGGCGCTGCACGAGAAAACCTGCGACGGGCTTTCGCGCTGGCTCGAAAATGAAATGAACTGGCGCGTTCTCGGCGTCGTTCCGAGCCCCATCGAGGGTGGCGACGGCAACCGGGAATTCCTGCTGGCGGCCTGTCATGACCGCTGAAATCGAAGCCGGGATTGCCGTGCTCGGCGCGCAGGGCGACGGTATTGCCGAAACGCCCGCGGGCCCGCTCTTCGTGCCATACGTGCTGCCGGGCGAGCGCGTGCGTATACGCCCGGAAGGCGAGGGGCGGGCGGCACTTGTCGCGATTCTCAAAGCCTCGCCCGACCGGATCGAGCCGCCATGCCCGCATTTCACGGTCTGCGGCGGTTGCGCGCTCCAGCACATGACGCCACAAGCCTATGCCGCGTGGAAACATGCGCAGGTCGAGGCGGCGCTGCGTCCGCGGGGCGTTGTCGCGAACATCGAGACATTGATTTCGGCGATGCCGCAGAGTCGGCGTCGCGCGACTTTCGCCGCCACCCGCAGCCGCAAGACGCTGACGCTCGGCTATCACGGCAAGGCCAGCCACACCATTGTTCCTGTATCGGAATGCCCGCTCGTCGTCCCGGAGATCGAGCGTGTGCTTCCGGCGCTGGCGGCGCTCATCGGCCACGGTCTGTCGCGCAGCGGCCACGCCTCGCTTCTGGTGACGGCAACGGCAAGCGGTCTCGATGTGGCGGTGAGCGGCGGCAAGACGCTCGACGGACCGTTGCGCGCCGAACTGGCGAAGCAGGCGGCGATCGCCGACCTCGCACGGTTGACATGGGACGGCGAAATCGTCGCCGCGCGCCGCGCGCCGCTTGTCGATCTGTCCGGCCTGAACGTTGCCCCGCCGCCCGGCGCGTTTCTGCAACCGACACGCGACGGAGAGAAGTCGCTGGTCGCCTTGGTGCAAGAGGCGGTCGGAAGCGCGGCGCGGGTTGCCGATCTCTTTGCCGGCTGCGGCACCTTTGCCGCGGCGCTGGCGCCGCGCGCCGCCATTCACGCGGTCGAAAGCGAAGCTTCGTCGCTCGCGGCGCTCGCCCGGGCGGCGCGCGAGCAGGGGCCCTCGCTGCGCTTCAAGCCGCTGACGACGGAAATCCGCGATCTGATGCGCCGGCCGCTGCTCGCCGCCGAGTTGAAGCCTTTTGGGGCGGTGATCTTCGATCCGCCGCGCGCGGGCGCGGCGGCGCAATGCGCCGAACTGGCGAAATCCACGGTGCCGGTTGTCGTCGGCGTTTCCTGCAATCCGGCGACATTTGCGCGCGACGCCCGCACATTGATCGATGGCGGCTACCGGCTGGCGCGCCTGACGCCGGTGGACCAGTTTCTCTGGTCGCCCCACATCGAACTGGTCGGCGTTTTCCTGAAAGATTGACCGCCGGGATCAGGCAGCGCGGCCGGCATATTGTGCAATTGCCGCGCGGACTGCCTCGGGCTTCGCGTCGAGTGTGCTGAGCTTGACGGTGACCTGCTGCGGGCCGGTGACGCGCCAGCAGCGATACATCGCGCGCCGCAACGGATGAACCGGCGTCGTATCCTCGACGGCCGTTTCGAGCGGTCGCCGCAACTCGATCCGCAAATCGGCGTTGCGGATGGCGCGCACGTAACGGTCGACGACTGCCACGCTGGCGATGGCGTTCCACGGCAGGCGCCCGAGCCTGTCGATTGCGAAGCCGGACGGGGAAATTTCCAGCGCCCGGCGGTCGCGCCCGACAAACGGCCAGTGATAAAGCGCAACGCCAAGCACGGCCAGCGCTCCGATCGTCGCGAGCACCGGCGTTCGCGTGACCGCATACAGGACGAGGACCCCGGCGATCAGGATGCCGCCATAGACGATGCCCTCGCCCTTTTCCCTGGCGTAGTTGACCGTCAGCACGGCCGGCGGAACGGCGGCCGGCCGCTGCGCCTCACTCACCGCTCTGACCCCGGTGCCGCAGAAAATGATCGGCCAGCACGCAAGCCATCATCGCCTCACCGACCGGCACCGCGCGGATGCCGACGCAAGGATCGTGGCGGCCCTTGGTGACGATTTCGGTTTCCTCGCCCGCAGGCGTCACGGTCTTGCGCGGGCTGAGGATCGACGATGTCGGCTTCACGGCGAAGCGCGCGACGATGTCCTGTCCGGTTGAGATGCCGCCGAGAATGCCGCCGGCGTGATTGGACGTGAAAAGCGGCCCGCTGTTGCCGGCGCGCATTTCGTCGGCATTCTCTTCGCCCGAGAGCGCGGCGGCCGCAAAGCCGTCGCCGATCTCGACGCCCTTGACCGCGTTGATGCTCATCATCGCGGCGGCGAGGTCGGCGTCGAGCTTGCCGTAGATCGGGGCGCCGAGCCCGGCGGGTGCGCCTGAGGCGACGATCTCGATCACGGCGCCGCAGGACGAACCCTGTTTGCGCACGCCGTCGAGATAGTCTTCCCACTGCGCGGCCGCTTTCGCATCGGGACACCAGAAAGGATTGCGTTCGATCTCGTCCCAGTCCCAGTTGACGCGGTCGATTTTGTGCGGGCCCATCTGCACCAGCGCGCCACGTATCGTCACGCCGGGCAGCACTGCGCGCGCGACCGCGCCGGCCGCGACACGTGCCGCCGTCTCACGTGCCGACGAGCGCCCGCCACCGCGATAGTCACGAATTCCGTATTTCGACAGATAGGTGAAGTCGGCATGGCCCGGCCGGAATTTTTCGGCAATGTCGCCATAGTCCTTCGACCGCGGGTCGACATTCTCGATCAACAGGGAAATCGGTGTGCCGGTCGTCAGTTCGACGCCATCTTCGACGAAAGTGCCCGAAAGAATTTTGACCGCGTCGGGCTCCCGCCGCTGCGTCGTGAAGCGCGATTGCCCCGGCCGCCGGCGGTCGAGCCAGTGCTGGATGTCCGCGTTCTTCAGCGCAAGGCGCGGCGGTGTGCCGTCGACTACGCAGCCGAGTGCCGGCCCGTGGCTCTCGCCCCAGGTCGTCACGCGGAAAAGATGACCGAACGTATTGTGCGACATGGCTCCGAAATGCGAACCCCGGCAGGGCCGCCCTTGCAAGTGGTCAGGAAACGCGCCCGGCCGGTCCAGACGGGTCTCCGAAGCAAACCATACAGGAGAAGTTCAGACGATGCTCATGTCCGGCGCGTCCTCGGCCTTCATGCCGATGACGTTGTAGCCGGCATCGACATGATGAACCCCGCCGGTAACACCCGAACCGAGGTCGGAGAGCAGATAGAGGCCGGTCTTGCCGACTTCCTCGATCGTCACCGTCCGTTTCATCGGCGCGTTGAGCTCGTTCCATTTGAGGATGTAACGGAAGTCGCCGATGCCCGATGCCGCAAGCGTCTTGATCGGTCCGGCCGAGATCGCGTTGACGCGGATATTGTTGCGTCCGAGATCGACGGCCAGATAACGCACGCTCGCCTCCAGCGCCGCCTTGGCGACGCCCATCACATTGTAATGCGGGATGACCTTTTCGGCGCCGTAATAGGTGAGCGTGACGAGCGAGCCGCCATCGGTCATCAGCGGTTCGGCACGGCGGCACAGCGCCGTGAACGAATAACAGGAGATCGCGAGGCTCGCCGTGAAGTTTTCAAGCGACGTGTCGACATAGCGCCCGTCGAGCTCGTCCTTGTTGGCATAGGCAATGGCGTGAACGAGGAAGTCGAGCTTGCCCCACTCCTTCGACAGCCGCTCGAAGACGGCGTCCATGCTGGCCGCATCGGTGACGTCGCACGGCATGACGAGGTTCGATCCGACCGATTCGGCCAGCGGCACGACACGCTTCAGCAGCGCCTCGCCTTGATAGGTGAAAGCAAGCTCCGCGCCCTGGTCGGCGCAGGCCTTGGCGATGCCCCAGGCGATCGACCGGTTGTTGGCGACACCCATGATGAGGCCGCGCTTGCCCGCCATCAGGCCGCCTTTGGGGGCAGCGCCTGCGATGCTGGTGGCTTCGTTCATCGGGTCCCCGTCTCTTGCTTTTTGTCTGACCGAAAATCGTCGCGCATCCTACACAAAACCCTATAGCGGTCGAACAAAAAAGCCCGGAATCCGGCCATGTCGCCGGATCACGATTCATGTCGAATCATGTCGGCTCAGGAATCCGAAAAATCCTTGCGTGGATTGTGTTTAGCGCCTGCCGTCCATGTTGCCGCGAAGTCGCGAAGCGTCTCGTCCGGGGTGTCGGGCAGGACGACCTCAAGCGTCACATACTGATCCCCCGCCGCCGTGCCCTCGGTGGCGATGCCGCGGCCCTTCAGACGCAACCTTGTGCCGGTATTCGAACCCGCGGGGATCGTCAGCGAGACAGGTCCCGAGACGGTGGGCGCGTCTACCCGCGCACCCAGCACCGCTTCCGGAAGGCTGACCGGCAGGGCAAGGTGAATGTCGCGTCCCGCGCGCCGGAAAAAGGGGTGCGGCTCGACGGCGACGGTGACGAGCGCGTCGCCGGCATCCGCGCCGCCATGTCCTTCGTCGCCCTGGCCGCGCAGCCTGATCTGCTGCCCGTCGTCGATGCCGGCTGGAACATTGACGTCGAGCGTCCTGCCGCCATCAAGGCGTACTCTCCTGCGGGCGCCGGTTGCCGCTTCGAGAAAACTCACGGTCAACCGGTAGCTCCGGTCGCCGCCGCGCGCGCGGAAGACGCGCTTGCCGGCGCTGCGAATACCCTCGAAAAGTTCGGAGAAAATATCTTCCGACGGAGCGGGCTCGGCCGTGCCGCGCCGTATCGTTTCCTCGAAAGCGGGAGCCCGCGCCATGCCTGCCGCGGCACGCCGTTCGGCCTCGAAGCGCCGCCGCGCGGCTTCATCCTTGAGCTGATTATAGGCGGCCGTCACTTCCTGGAAGCGGGCCTGCTGGCGCGCGGCATTGCCTTCGCTCTGGGCGTCCGGGTGCAGACGTTTGGCAAGACGCCGATAGGCGGCCTTGACCTCCGCATTGCCTGCGTTCCGCGCAAGCCCCAGAATTTCGTAAGGATCGCGCACGGCGCCCGTTTCTCCGCCCAGGTGAAACCCGAAGAATAGCCGCCGCCGCGATACGAATTGGTTAAGGATTGGCCGCGTCGTCGAGCCGGTCAAGCTCTGCCAGAGGCGGCGCGGGAGCCCGCGCTTCGAGCGTGGCGTCGGCCTCCGTCGGCGGCGTTGGGCCCGGCAGATGCGGCACCAGAACCGCCAGCCGATCGAGCGCGCCGGCATGTCCGCTGCGTGCCGCCAGCGTGTACCAGGCAAGGGCGCGGGCCGGGTCTTCCTCGACGCCGAGCCCGCGCTCGTACATCACGCCGAGATTGTAGCGTGCCACCGGCACGCCGGCGACGGCGGCGGCATGAAACCAGAACGATGCTTTCCTGTAATCCTGAGCGATGCCGTCGCCATCGAGGTACATGAAGGCCGAATTGACCTGCGAGGAGACAAGGCCGGCGCGGCCGGATCGCTCGTAGAAATAGAGGGCGCGCTCGGAATCCCGGGCGACGCCCTTTCCCTGCCGCAGCAACGTCGCGACATTGCGCATCGCGGCGAGATCGTCACGCTGCGCCAGCGGCAGCCATATCTCGAATGCTTTTTTGAAATTACCTGTGTCGTAGGCGGCGACGCCGTCGTCGAAACGGTCGGCATCGGCACGCGTCACGCTTGTGCTTTGTTCGAGCCGGTCACGCACTGTCGTACCGGGCCCTTGCGCCGCAACGATCGGCAGCCATGCGAACGGCACGGCCAAGGCGACGGAAGCCAGAAAAAGGGCGGGCCGAAGTTCTGTCATGGACTTCGTCCCGCCCTTCTGGAGAATCAGTTCTGGATTTGCCACGAACCGTCGGGCTGACGGCATGCGGTGCCGTAGGCCTGTTCGCTGCGACCGCCGACATTGATCGTCTGCGTGTACTCGCGGCAGGTCACGTTGCCCGACTGGTAGGCGGATTGCGGCGTCACCGTGCCGTAGTTTCCGGAGTCCGGATTGCGCCACTGGACCGCCTGGCCCGAGCGCCCGGTTTCAAGAGCATTGTAGGTCGTCTGGCCCATGGCAGCGCGGTCGGCGCGGTCGAGCGATTTGCCGATCTCGCTGCCGATCAGCGCGCCGAGCAGCACACCGGCGCCCGTCGCCCAGAGCCGGCCCGTGCCGCCGCCGATCGCCTGGCCTGCAAGGCCGCCAGCAACAGCGCCGCCGACCGTGCCTATTGTCTGTTTCGTGCCGGCGCCGCCAAAGCCGCCTTGCTGATCGCAGGCCGCGAGCGCCAGCGCCACGGCGCCGATGGCAATTCCCTTGACGAGTTTCATCTCATTCCATCCTGTGGTTTTTGGCGAAAGACCGCCATACATTCGGCATGGGGCGGAAAATTTCATTTCCGGAACCATATTAGAACAGAGGTATATAAGACACCGATTGTGGCAAGAATGGAGCATCCGGCGGGCCGATGGCGGCCGGATGCCGGTTTTCCGCCGCGATGGCGTCGAAATGGAACATCCCGATGAGCGACAGCACGACGACGGCGGACGGCGCCGAAATTTTCACTTCCGAAGACCCGATAGCATTGTTTCGCGAGTGGATGGAGCTGGCGCGCGCGAAGGAGCCGGAGGACGCAAATGCCTTTGCGCTGGCGACCGCCGACAAGGCGGGTCTGCCCGATGTGCGTATGGTGCTGTTGAAAGATGTCGATGCGCGCGGCTTCGTTTTCTACACAAATCTCGAAAGCGACAAGGGCCGCGAGCTTGCCGAGAATTCGCAGGCCGCGATCTGTTTTCACTGGAAGAGCCTGCGACGGCAGGTGCGCGCGCGCGGTCAGGTGATCGCGGTGAGCGACGAGGAGGCGGATGCCTATTTCGCGACGCGCGCCCGCGACAGTCAGATCGGCGCCTGGGCGTCGCGCCAATCGCGCCCGCTCGAAACACGCTTCGAGCTCGAGCGCGAAGTGACGAAATACGCTGCGAAATTCGGTTTCGGAAAAGTACCGAGGCCGCCGCACTGGTCGGGTTTCCGGATCGTCCCTGTACGGATCGAATTCTGGCGTGACCGCCCGTTCCGGCTGCATGACCGGCTGGTTTTCGAGCGCGAAAGCGGGGATAACTGGCGCCAGAAGAGGCTTTTTCCGTGAGACTGTCATTGAACTGTCAAAAAACTGTCACAAAACCCCGGCGATGGGTTTTGCGATGACGGCCGGACCCGCGCAAAAAAAACTTATCCCCGATTCTGCTGCCCAAAACGGACGGCTGATGCGCCGCGCGACTTATGCCGCGGTCGCGGTTGCCATCCTGCTGGTCTCGGTCAAGGCGGTCGCCTTCTGGATGACGGGTTCGATCGCCATGCTCGGCACGCTTTTCGACTCGTTGCTTGATGGCGCCGCCTCACTTCTGAATTTGTTCGCCGTGCGCCATTCGTTGACACCGGCCGACCGCGAGCACCGTTTCGGACACGGCAAGGCCGAAGCGCTGGCGGGACTCGGACAGTCGTTTTTCATCTTCGCATCCGCCGGATACATCGTCTTCGCGGCTGTCATGCGGCTCGTCGACCCCGTGCCGGTTGCGCAATCGGAGGTCGGCATCGCGGTGACGGTCTTCGCCATCGCCGTGACGCTCGGCCTTGTCGCCTATCAGCGCCATGTGGTGCGGCAGACCAACTCGCTCGCCATCGAGGCGGACTCGATCCACTACCGCGGCGACTTGTTGATGAACCTGTCGGTGATCGCGGCGCTGCTGCTGTCTGGCGTCTTCGGCCTGCACCGCGCCGACCCGCTGTTCGGCATCGTGATCGCGGGGCTGATCGCCTGGAGCGCGGCGAAGATCGTGATTGCCGCGCTCAATCAGCTGATGGACCGCGAGCTTTCGGACGCCGAGCGTGACCGCATCAGGGAAATCGCCATGGCGCATCCTGAAGTCGTCAACCTGCACGATCTCAGGACCCGCGCCTCGGGAACGCAGAGCTTCATCCAGTTCCACCTCGAAATGGATGGCACGATGACGCTGATGGAGGCACACCGTGTTGCCGATGCGGTCGAACGCGAGATCATGGCGGAATTTCCGGGCTCGGAGGTGATCGTGCATCAGGACCCGGCCGGCGTTGAAACGCCGACGCGCCTTGAGCGGATTTGAGGCGGGTTTGACCGGCGAAACGGACAAGGCGACGATCGATTTCCTTTCGCGGCCCGAAAGCTACGGATTGCCGCCGGTCGCGCCGGTCGAGCATGTCGAAACGCATATCTCGCATGTGTTCCTAGCCGGCGAGCGCGCCTTCAAGCTGAAAAGGCCGGTGCGCTTCACGTTCCTGGATTTCTCCGATGCCGAGAAACGCCGCGCCGCCTGCGAGACCGAAGTGGCGCTCAACCGCCGCACGGCGCCCGAAATCTATCTTGGCGTCGTGGCACTGCGCCGCGCGGGCGGCGAGCTCCGCCTTGGCGGCGAAGAGGGTGAGATCGTCGACTGGCTGGTCGAGATGCGGCGCTTCAAGGCCGACGGTCTGCTGGCGGCAATGGCCGACGAGGGACGCTTGCCGCTGGCGCTGGTCGAGCGGCTCGCCGCCGACGTGGCGCGCTTTCACCGCGCGGCGGAAGTCCGGCGCGATGCCGGCGGCGGCGCGGGCTTTCGTGAAATCGTCGAGGGCAACAGGGCCGACATGAACCCCCATATCGGCCCGGTGTTCGCGGCCGCCAACGTGGCTGAGGTAGACGAGGCCTGCCGCGAATTGATCGAAAAGCATCATGCGCTGATGGATGCGCGGCGCGACGCCGGCTGGGTGCGCCACTGCCACGGCGACCTGCATCTCGGCAACGTCACCGAAATCGACGGACGCCCGGTCATTTTCGACTGCATCGAATTCAACGACCGTTTCGCGCGCATCGACGTGCTTTACGATCTGGCGTTCCTGCTGATGGACCTCGCCTTTCGCGCCCGGGTCGACAGCCGCCTCGCGGCGCATGCCAACCGTGCGCTCAACGCCTGGCTCGACCATCTGACCGAGGCCGAAATCGTGGCGGCGCTGGAGGGGCTGGCGCTGCTGCCGCTTTTCATCGGCACCCGCGCCGTCATCCGCGCCAAGGTGGCGGCGGCGCAAGAGGATGGCGCCAAGGCGCGCGCCTATCTCGATTTTGCCAACGCGGCGTTGAAGCCCGCGCCGCCGCGCCTCGTCGCGGTGGGCGGACTTTCGGGCACCGGCAAGTCGACGCTGGCAAAGGCGCTGGCGCCGTCGCTTGGCGGTGCGGCCGGCGCGGTGCATCTGCGCACCGACATCATCCGCAAGCGGATGTTCGGCGTCGAACCGCTCGAAAGGTTGCCGGACGCGGCTTACGTGCCGGGCACCGGCGCCCAGGTCTACGAGGAAATGCTGCGCCAGGCGCGCATCGCGCTTGAAGCGGGGCAGGGTGTACTGCTGGACGCGGTGTTTGCGCGCCCCGAAGAGCGGCAGGCGGCAGCGCGGCTCGCCGCCGGGCGCGGCGTTTCCTTCACCGGGCTCTGGCTCGACGCCGCCCCGGACGTGCTCGAGGCGCGGGTCGCGGCGCGCGAACGCGAGGGCCGCGACCCGTCGGATGCGGGCGTCGAGGTGCTGCGCCGGCAACTGGCCTATGACCTCGGGGTCATGGACTGGCAAAAGGTCGACGCCTCGGGCAGCGCCGCCGAAACCCTCGATCGGGCCGCGATAGCCTGCGGCCATGACAAACCGGGCGGCAGGGCCTAGATTGCCGCCCATGACACAGATCGAGAATTCGGAACGCAGGACGCTGATCCTGACCGGCGCCAGCCGGGGCATCGGGCACGCGACGGTGAAGCGCTTCTCAAGCGCGGGCTGGCGCGTCATCACCTGTTCGCGCCACCCCTTCCCCGAGGACTGCCCCTGGGAGGCGGGCCCGGAGGATCACATCCAGGTCGACCTCGCCGACCCGAAAAACACCGAAGACGCCATCGCCGAAATGCGCGTGCGCCTGAAGGACCAGGGCAGCCGGCTCCATGCGCTGGTCAACAATGCCGCAATCTCGCCCAAGGGCGAGGGCGGGGCGCGGCTCGGCGTTTTCGAGACCGGGCTCGATGTCTGGACGCAGGTCTTCCAGGTCAATTTTTTTGCCTCCGCCATGCTGGCGCGCGGCCTTGTGGCGGAACTGAAGGCGGCGCAGGGCTCGGTCGTCAACGTGACCTCGATCGCCGGCGAGCGCGTGCATCCCTTTGCCGGCACCGCTTATGGCACATCGAAAGCGGCGCTGGCGGCGCTGACGCGCGAAATGGCCGCCGAGTTCGGCCGCCTCGGCATCCGCGTCAATGCGATCTCGCCCGGCGAAATCGACACGGCGATCCTCTCGCCCGGCACCGACAAGATCGTCGCCGAAATCCCGATGCGGCGTCTGGGGACGCCCGAGGAAGTGGCGAAGACGATCTATTTTCTGTGCACGGATCAGTCGAGCTACGTCAACGGCGCCGAAATCCAGATCAATGGCGGCCAGCACGTTTGAGGGTGAGTTCTTCCCCGTTTCCCTTTGCTCGTCTTGCCCGGACCCTCCTTTGTAATTAGGGAGGCCGGGCATTCAGAAGGCGCGTCAGCGCCGTCTCGCTTCGCGACAATCTTTTCGGCGGTTCCGTCGTCAAGGCGTTATTTCGAAGAGAGACGCTGCCTCTCGGCGGCTTCTGGATTGCCGGGTCGAGCCCGGCAATGATGAAGCAAGAAAGAAGGGCCGTACCCGCAATCACCCCGCGAAAACCACCGCGCTCTGGCTGTCGCGGAAATTGGCATCTTCGTCGACCGTGAATGTCGAGGCGATGTAGCCGGTGGCGCCTTCGAAGATACCGCTGCCGCCGTCGATGCGGCGGATGACGCAGCCCTGCTGGATGTCGGCCTCCTCCGTTTCCTCGATGAAGCCTTCGCCGCGCGAGACATAGCGGATGGTGCCGGCGCCGAAGCGGATTTCGCCCGTCTCGGTGAAGCCGCCATATTCGTCCGTCTCGACCGTCGCGCTCATGGAGGCCGACGAGCCGTTCTGGCGCAACACATCGTCGACGCCGGCCGGGATCGGCGCCGTCGCCTCGATCGTCATTTGCGTGCCCATGTCGTCGTCCGGCGCGACCTTGCCCGCGAAGGTCAGTTGATAGCGAAGCTCGGGCATCAGGCGGCGCGCAGGCCTTCCTTGCCGACCCGCGCCTCCACATCGTCGAGCGCCTTTTCGATGGCGGCGAAGATCGCGTCGATCTGTTCGGCGGTCACGATCAGCGGCGGACAGAAGGCGACGATGTCGCCGGCCAGCGGCCGCACGATGAGGCCGTGCTTCTGCGCGGCGGCAACGACGGCGGCGCCGATGCCGAGGCTCGGATCGAAGCTCTTTTTCGACGCCTTGTCGGCGACGAGTTCGAGCGCCCCGATGAGACCCGAGGACCGCGCATGGCCGACCAGCGGATGATCGGCGAGACGCGCGAAATGCGCGGCGAAACGCGGCGCGACATCGCGCACATGGCCGACAATGTTGCGCTTCTCGTAAATCTCCAGCGTCTTGGCCGCCACCGCCGCGCCCACGGGGTGCGCCGTATAGGTGAAGCCGTGGCCGAAGGTGCCGATTTTTTTGCTCTCGTCGATCATCGCCTGATACATCTCCTCGCCGACCGTGACGGCGGCGATGGGGAAATAGGCCGACGACAGGGCTTTCGCGACCGAGATCGAATCCGGCTTCATGCCGAAGGTCTGCGAGCCGAACATGTTGCCGGTGCGGCCGAAGCCGCAAATGACCTCGTCGGCGATGAAATAGATGTCGTATTTCTTCAGCACCGCCTGGATTTTCTCGAAATAGCCGGCGGGCGGAATGACGACGCCGCCGGCGCCCATGATCGGCTCGGCGATGAAGGCGGCAACCGTGTCCGGGTCCTCGCGGATGATCATGTCCTCGAGGTTTTTGGCCAGCCGCGTCGTGAACTCGTCTTCCGTTTCGCCGGGCTCGGCATAGCGGTAGTAATGCGGACAGTCGGTGTGCAGCACACCCGCCATCGGCAGGTCGAAATCGCGGTGATTGGCGGGCAGGCCGGTCAGCGAGGCCGACGCGACCGTGACGCCGTGATAGCCGCGGATACGCGAAATGAATTTCTTCTTCTTCGGGCGCCCCAGCGCATTGTTGTAGTACCAGACGAGCTTCACCTGCTGGTCGTTGGCTTCCGAGCCCGAGCCGCAGAAGAGCACTTTCGAGGCCGCATGCGGCGCGATGGCCTTGAGCCGTTCGGCCGCTTCCGCCGCGCGCTCATGGCTCTTGCCGCCGAAGGTGTGCGTGAAGGGGATCTGCTTCATCTGTTCGGTGGCGGCGTCGATCAGCTCCTGCTCGTTGTAACCGAGCGAAGTGCACCAGAGCCCGGCCAGCCCTTCGATATATTTGTTCCCTTCCGAGTCGAAGACATAAACGCCCTCGCCGCGCTCGATGATCATCGGTCCGGTGGTGCGGAACGTGTCGAGATTGGTGTAGGGATGGATCACCGTCTCGATATCGCGAACGGCGGCGTTGGACAGGCTCATGCGCGAACTCCTCGGATTATTTTGTGCGGCTTGGCGGGCATCATGGGAGTGGAAGGCGGAGGTGTCAAAGGGGCGCGTTGTCTTCTTTCTCTCCACCCCTGAGGGAGGGTCAAACGGCTGCAAGTCGTTTGGGGAGGGGTTCTCCGCTCTTCGCGAACGCAGGTGTGCCGATTATGCGCTGACGTTCCTCGCTTACCCCTCCCCCGAAACTTGCTCCGCTACGCTTCGCAATTTTCGACCCTCCCTCAGGGTTAGGGTGGGAAAACGCAATGCTCCTAGTATCCCTTCGGCGGTGTGAACCCGCCGAGTATCTCCTCGAACATCCCCGCCACCGCAATCGTGGTGCGGTCCTCAAGATGCGGGCCGATGATCTGGATACCGACGGGTTTTCCGGCGCTTGTGAGGCCGACCGGCGCGACGGATGCCGGGAGGTAGGAGACGACGGCGGGGCCGGCCCAGATCAGCACGTCCATATAGGGCCGCATGACGCCGTTGACCTCGAGCTGGCGGCGGTGCCAGTTGGTGTCGTGATTATGCTCGAAGGCCGGGCGCATCATCACCGGCGCGAGCACGACGTCGTATGATTTGAAGAAGTCCTGCCATTTCCAGCGCAGCTGTGCCTGACGCTCCTTCCAGATGAATTGTTCGGCAACATTCATGGTGCCGCCGATGGCCTGCAGCACCTGATGGCTCTTGTCGCCGGGCGCTGCGTTCTTGCGGATCTCGGCCCAGCGCGCCCGCACGCTGTCCGGCATACCGGCGCCGGTTTGCGAATGCAGCATCACGAGATAGGTCTCGGTGATCTCGGCCAGCGTGAAATCGGGCCGTGCGTTCCAGTCGACATTGGCGCCCGCATCCTGAAGCGCCTTTGCGGCGTCGGTCAGCAGCGTGGCGCTCTCCTTGTCGATGTCGCAGAAGGCGTCCTCGATCCAGACCGCGACGCGAAGCTCCTTCGGGTTTTTGGCCCGCGTTGGCGGCAGGTCGAGCTTCCAGGCGGCGGCATCGGCCCAGCCCGGCCCGGCCGCGATGTCGAGCAGCAGATCGAGGTCTTCGGCGCCGCGGGCGAGCGGACCGGCAACCGACAGGTCGCTCTCATGGAGATTGCCGGGGGCAGGGCCGAGATGGCCGCGCTTCGGGACGATGCCGTAGGTCGGCTTGTGGCCGAAGACGCCGCAGAGATGGGCGGGGGTGCGGATCGAGCCGCCGATGTCGGAGCCGAACTCCGCCGCGGTGAAACCGGCCGCCAGCGACGCCGCCGAGCCGCCCGACGAACCGCCGGGGCCGCATTCGAGCGCGTAGGGGTTGTTGGTGGTGCCGTAGATGTCGTTGTAGCTCTGCAGGTCGCCCGACAGGAAGGGCACGTTGGTCTTGCCGAAGACGATGGCGCCGGCGCGTTGCAGCCGCTCGATGGCGACTGCACTGCGGGCGGGCACATTGTCCCTCCAGGCCGGGTTGCCGCCGGTCGAGACGAGGCCCTCGACCTCATAGGCGTCCTTGATGGTGAAGGGGAGGCCGTGCAGCGCACCCTTGACCTCGCCGCGGGCCAGCGCCGCGTCGGCCGCTTTCGCCGCCTTGCGCGCGCCGTCGAAATCCCGCGCCACGACGGCGTTGATCTTCGGGTCGTGCTTTTCGATCCGGGCGATGAAATGTTCGGTCAGCTCCGCCGAACTGACCTCCCGGCGGCGGATCATGCGGCCAAGATCGCTCGCCGAGCGGAAATGAAGATCGGTCATCGATAAAGCCCCCTGAAATCCTGTTGTTTTGTTGCCCCATTAGAAGGGGCGGGGCGGCCCGAAAGCAAGGCAAACGCTGCGGCGGGCCGTTGTGAGGGGCGGCAAAGGCCACTAGACTGCCCGCCAAACAGGCCCGCAACGGGGCCGATGCCGGGACGCCCCGGCGGGGAAGCCACAGAGGACGAGAGAGGGACGTATCCATGAAAGGATTGATGCAGGACTGGCCGCTGCGCGTGACGACGATCATCGATCACGCGGCGCGCTTTCACGGCGACCGCGAAATTGTGACGCGCTCGGTCGAGGGACCGATTACGCGGACGACCTACAAGGAGATCCATCTGCGCGCGCGCAAGGTGGCGCAGGCGCTGACGAAGCTCGGCGTCAAGGAAGGCGACGTCGTCGCGACGATGGCCTGGAACACGGCGCGCCACCTCGAAGCCTGGTACGGCATCATGGGGATGGGCGCCGTCTGCCACACGCTCAATCCGCGCCTCTTCGCCGAGCAGCTCGTCTACATCGTCAATCACGCCGAGGACAAGATCATCTTCCTCGACCTGACCTTCGTGCCGATCCTCGAAGGCATCGCCGATCAGCTGCCGAAGGTGAAGGCCTATGTCATCATGACCGACAAGGCCCATATGCCGGCAACGAAGCTCAAGAACGCGCTCTGCTTCGAGGAGATCGTCGAAGCGGAAGACGGCAACTTCAAATGGGCCGAAGTCGACGAGAACGCGGCTTGCGGCCTTTGCTACACCTCCGGCACGACCGGCAATCCGAAGGGCGTGCTCTATTCGCACCGCTCCAACGTGCTGCATTCGATGGCCGCCAACATGGGCGACGCGCTGGGCATGAAATCGACCGACGCGATCCTGCCCGTGGTGCCGATGTTCCACGCCAACGCCTGGGGCATCGCCTTTGCCGCACCCGCCGTCGGCGCCAAGATCGTGATGCCCGGCGCAAACATGGACGGCGCCAGCATTTACGAATTGCTCGACACCGAAAAAGTCTCGGTCACGGCGGCCGTGCCGACCGTCTGGCTGATGCTGCTGCAATATCTCGAAAAGAGCGGCGCGCAACTGCCGGCCTTGAACCGTGTCGTCATCGGCGGTTCGGCCGCGCCGCGCTCGATGATCGAGGTCTTCGAGAAGAACTACGACGTCAAGGTGTTCCACGCCTGGGGCATGACCGAAATGTCGCCGATGGGGACGCTGGGCGCCTTGAAGGCCGGCATGGAAGATCTGCCGCTCGAAAAACAGATCGACGTCAAGGTCAAGCAGGGCCGCGCGATCTATACGGTCGAAATGAAGATCACCGACGACGACGGCAACGAACTGCCGTCGGACGGCAAGGCCTTCGGCCATCTGATGGTGCGCGGACCGGCCATCGCCGGCGCCTATCTGAAGGGAGAGGGCGGCAACATTCTCGACAAGGATGGCTGGTTCGACACCGGCGACGTCGCCACCATCGATCCGGGCGGCTACATGCAGATCACCGACCGCGCCAAGGACGTCATCAAGTCGGGCGGCGAATGGATTTCCTCGATCGAGATCGAAAACCTCGCCGTCGGCCATCCGAAGGTCACCGAGGCCGCTGTCATCGGCATCGTTCATCCGAAATGGGACGAGCGCCCGCTGCTGATCGTCATTCCGAAGGAAGGCGAGAAGCCGACCAAGGAAGAAATCCTGCGCTACATGGACGGCAAGATCGCCAAATGGTGGATGCCGGACGATGTGGTGTTCGTGACTGAAATTCCGCACACGGCGACCGGCAAGATCCAGAAGTTGGCGCTGCGCGAGCAGTTCAAGGACTACAAGCTGCCGACGGCGACAGCCGCCGAGTAAGGCAGGGAACGACGGGCGGGCCCATGACGGGTCCGCCCGAATTCTTCAAGGGGCACGAGATCATGGACGGGCAGCAATCGCGTCTGGCGAAATGGGGGTTGTGGATCGCGGTTGCGGCACTGGTGGTGCTGGCGGTCTGCATCGTCGGCAACCGCACCGAGCTCATTCACTTCGGCATCGCGGTCCGCGGTCTTGCGGTTGCGGCGCTGATCGGCCTTGTCGCCGTCGGCCTTTCGGCAGCCGGCATCGTCCGCACGCTGGTCTCGAACCGCAGTGGCGCAAGGCTTGCCATCGCCGGCCTTGTGCTCGGGCTTCTCGTCGCCGCGCCGGTGGTGCAGGCGATCATGGCCGGCTCGCAAGTGCCCGGCATCCACGATATCACGACCGATCTCGACAACCCGCCGCAGTTCGACGCCGTGGTCGCGCTGCGCGGCGAAGGCACCAACCCGCTCGACCGGGCCGAGCCTGAAAATCTCGCCGAATTGCAGGCACAGGCCTATCCCGACATCGCGACCATCGAGATCGGCGAACAGCCGGGCAAGGTCTTCGAGGCGGCGGTCGAAGTGGCGCGCGACATGGGCTGGACGATCGTCTCGATGAACCCCGAAGCCGGCCTCATCGAAGCGACGGCGACGACGCGGGTGATGAACTTCAGGGACGATGTCGCGATCCGCGTCGTCGAACGCGACGGCGGCGCGGCGGTCGACATGCGCTCGGTCTCGCGCGTCGGCATAAGCGATCTCGGCGCCAACGCCAACCGCATCCGCACCTTCCGCGACGCGCTGAAAAAGAAGCTGGCGGCGGGTTAGGCGTTGAGCCGGTAGTTCGCGCCGAGCGACGGCTTGCCGTCGGCGGCAACAAGGCCGCGTTCGACAAGGTGTTCCATATGCGCGAACACCGAACGCGCCGCTGCCGGGTGGAGCCGCTTGTCGACGGCCGCATACATCACCGGCACCATGTCGGCGATGCGGGTCTTGCCGGAGGCGAGTTGCTTCATGATCTGCCGCTCGCGTTCCTCGCGATGGGCGATGAAGGCGCGCACGAAAGGCTTCGGGTCGGTGATCGCGGGCCCATGCGTCGGCCAGTAGATTTCGTCGTCGCGTTCCAGCAGCAATTGCAGCGATGCCATGTATTTCTTCATGTTGCCGTCGGGCGGGCTGACGACGCTGGTCGACCAGCCCATCACATGGTCGCCGGTGAAGAGCGCCTTCTCCTCCCTGAGCGCAAAGCACATATGGTTCGAGGTGTGGCCGGGCGTGTAGACGCATTCGACGCTCCAGCCCTCGCCTTCGAGGATGTCGCCATGGCGCACCTCGACATCGGGCTTGAATTCCATGTCGCCGTCTTCTTCCACCTGCACATCGTCCGCGCCGTCCTGTCCGGCGCCATGCGGACCGAAGGCATAGGTCGGTGCGCCGGTCAGCGATTTCAGCGGTTTTGCCGCCGGCGAATGATCGGAATGGGTATGCGTGATCAGGATGTGGGAAACGGTCTCGCCTTCGAGCGCGGCCAGCAGCGCCTCGACATGCGGCATCAGCATCGGGCCCGGATCGACGACGGCAACCTCGCCATGGCCGATGATGTAGGTGCCCGTGCCCTTGTAGGTGAAGGCAGAAGGGTTGTTGGCGACGACGCGCCGGATCAGCGGCGAAACTTCGTCGCAGGCGCCATATTCGAACGCGATGTCGCGGACATAGGGGATTTCGACGGACATGGGACGCTCCTCCCGGTTGCGGGCCGGAGAATGGACTGTCCGGCGGCGCGCTTCAACCCATGCGATGACGGAGCGTGCGGCGGTCGACACCGCCGCCTTGCGCCAGGCGCGACAGGTTGGCCCGCATGCGGACCATCATCTCGATGAAGTCCTGCCGTTCGTCGTCGCTGAAGCCCGAAAAGGCCGCATCGAGAATTTCATCGCCCGCGTCCCACATCTGGTCGAGCAGCGGCTGCGCCTTGCCGGTGAGGAAAAGCTGCTGGGCGCGCCGGTCCTTCGGATCGGGGCGGCGCTCGACAAGGCCGAGCGCGGCGAGCTTGTCGACCAGCCGCGCCACCGTGATCGGCTGCACCTCGAGCAGATCGGCAAGTCCGACCTGGTTCAAACCCTGATGGCGCGACAGATGGGCGAGTGCCCCCCATTGCGCCTGGGTGAGGCCGATGACGCGTTCGGTGAAGGCAGCCCGCATCAGCCGCGAATTGTCGCGCATCAGGAAGCCGGTGGCGCGTTCGGGGTTCTGGTCGGAACCGGCGCCTTGCGCCTGGTGCCCGGCGGCATCGGTGGGGCGACCGGCGCCGCGGTCGATTTTCAATTCTGGCATTGCGATACCGTGCACGGCTGTCTAAGGGTCTGACCACTAATAAGCATAGCTTATCATATCGGTCCGGCCTGACACAGCGCAAGGGCCGTTTTGGGCTGCGGGGCATCCGGGATGGCCCCGGACGCCCGGCGGGCGGATCAGTAGAGGCCGGCGATATAGACGATCAATCCGGCCGAATAGACCCAGAGCAGCGTGTAGCCGGCTGCGGCGAGCGCGTCGGAAAAGTTGAACTCGGCACGGGTGCGCGCTGCCTGCGTTCTGACGGCCGTCCAGATGCGGCCGGTGCGGGCGGCGAGGCTGGCGCCCAAGGGACGGGCCTCGGTGGCGAGGGGGGAGACGGGGTGCTGGGCGGTCGTCATGGGGGCTTACCTCTCATACAAGGATGACACGAAGCCCGGCCCGGTCGTTTCCATGGGGGGATGCCTGAAGCGGCATTCCTTGCTCTTGAATCGAAGATATGGTGCGTCGCACAAACTGACAAGATGTCAGCGATGAATATTTCGCGACGCAACATGTGTGTTGCTGCAATGCAACATATATTTCCGGCGGAAATCCGGGCTTTCGGCCTGCTCAGATTTGCCGGCCGGCCTTCTCCCAATAGGGCTCGCGCAGCTTGCGCTTGAAGATCTTGCCCGAATCCTCGCGCGGCAGATCGGTCCGGAATTCGACCAGCCTCGGCACCTTGTAGCCGGCGATGCGCGCGCGCAGGAACGCCTTCACATCGGTGTCCTTGAGCGAGGCGCCCGGCTGCTGCTGGACGACGGCGCAGAGCGCCTCGCCGAACTCGTCATCCGGGATACCGAAGACCGCGCAGTCGCCGACGCCGGGCATCTTGTGAAGCTCGGCTTCGATTTCGGCCGGGTAGATGTTGACGCCGCCCGAGATCACCATGTCCTTGGCGCGGTCGCAGAGATAGAGGAAACCGTCGGCGTCGAGATAGCCGACATCGCCGAGCGAGATGAGGCCCGCCTTCTCGGCGCGCCGCCGCTTTTCGTCGTCGCCGTGATAGGTGAAGTCGGCGATCGAGGGGACGCGGCAGACGATCTCGCCGGTCGCGCCTTTCGTCAGCTCTTCGCCGTTCTCGCCAAGCACGAGGATTTTCGCGCCCTCCACCGCTTTGCCGACAGTGCCGGGATGCGCGAGATATTCTTCCGAGTTGCAGAAGACGACCGCCCCTGTTTCGGTGCCGCCGTAATATTCGAAGATCACCGGCCCCCACCATTCGATCATCGCCTGCTTGATATGCACCGGGCAGGGCGCCGCCGCGTGAACCACAAAGCGCAGCGACGAGAGATCGTATTTCTTCTTCACGTCGTCGGGCAGTTTCAGCAGGCGCACGAACATCGTCGGCACCATGTGGAGATGCGTGACCTTGTGCTTCTCGATCATCCCGAGCAGCTCTTCCGGATCGAAGCGGGGCTGGAGAATGATGTTGGCGCCGACGCGGAAACCGAACAGGCCATAGGCATTGGGCGCCGAATGATACATCGGCCCGGTGACGACGGTGACCATCTCGCTCGGGTTGCCGTATTCGGGCGTGAAGCCCATTACCTGGCTGATGATCCGCAGGTTGGCGACCGCCTGCTCGGCGGTCGGTGTCGCGCGGCGCACGCCTTTGGGGTGGCCGGTCGTGCCCGATGTGTAGATCATCGTGCCGGGCGGTTCGGCGGGACCGGCCTCGATGGGATCGAACTTTTCGAGCCAGCGGCTCCAGTCCTCGACGCCGGGCGGCAGCGCCGCGGCTTCCGCCGGTATTCCGTAGGCGGACATGATCTCGGCCGGCGTCTCGACAGCAAAGACGGGCACGCCCTTCGGAATGGCTTTTTCGATACCGCGATAGAGGTCGGCATGGATGACGATGGCCTTGGCGCCCGAATTCTCGAAGATATAGCGCGCCTCGTCGGGCGAGTTGTGCCAGTTGACTGGCGTCGAATAGGCGCCGACGAGGCCTGCGGCGACGGAGGCTTCGAAGAACGGAAAGTCGTTGCGCAGGTAGACGGCGACGACATCTCCCGCCCCGATGCCGAGGCTCCTGAAACCGCTCGCTGCGCGCGCCGCGCGCAAGGCAAGCGCCGCATTTTCAGCCACGCGGCCGCCCGACCGCACCGTTGCTCCGCCCATCGTCTCCTCCCCGGATGACATTTTCTTTGACCGGAGTGTAGCAGGGCGGCGACGGCCGGAAAGAAGAAAGGGGGAACGGATATGGGCATCGGCACGGTGCGATTGTCGTCTTGTCGCCCCATCATCGCCGAACTATGGACACAACCGGCCCGCAGCCTTCCACAACTTGTTCGGGCCGCAATGACGCTGCGTCAGCGCGGTTCGATCGCGCCCGATATGGCCAACGACAGAGGAAAGGAAGACGGACATGAACCTTCTCATTCTGATCCTTCTGATCATTCTGATTGTCGGCGCCTTGCCGACATGGCCTTACAGCGCCCGTTGGGGCTACGGCCCGAGCGGCGGCCTCGGCACGGTGTTGATCGTGCTGCTGGTGCTTGTGCTGGCAGGCGTCATCTAGCCGGCTCGCATCCATTCGGCAGTCTTGAGTTTGTCCCCCTTGAAAGCATGGAGGTTTTTATGCTGCGCAAAACGATGATCGGTATTGCCGTCGTTCTTCCCTTGATGGGCGGCCTTGCGGCCTGCGACGACCAGGGGCCTGCGGAAGAAGCGGGCGAAGCGCTCGACGAAGCGGGCGATTCGGTGCAGGACGCGTTTGAAGACGACGGTCCCGCCGAGGAGACGGGCGAAGATATCGACGACGCCTTCGACCGCTAGCCGTCGAAAGCCACGAACGGAGAGCCCGCCCGAGAGGCGGGCTCTTTTTTAGCTATACCGCGCCTCGCGCTTCTTGCCGGCTTTCCCGGCCTTCACTTCGCCAAGCGCCCATTCGAGGTCGGTGAGGTAGGTGTCCGTCACTTGCGCATGGAAGGGCGAGAGCATCAGGTGCAGGCCCTTGGGCTCGGTGGTGAGGCTCGTAAACCAGCCGCGCTCGAAGAGCTTGCCCCAGACGGCGAAGGGATCGACCTCGTCATGGGTGAAGGCGATGAGGCCAAGCTGCGGCCGTCCGAGAACGCGGAAACCGAGCTTCGTCACGCCGGCCTCGATCGCCGCGCGCGCATCGGTGACGAGCTTGTGCTTGGCGCGGTAGCCTTCGACGCCCAGAAAATTCATCACCGCCCAGGCGGCGGCAATCGCGCCGCCCGGCCGCGTGCCGGCGAGCGTCGGCGTCACCATCCGCCCGCCCGGCCAGTCGGCGCAGTCGAAGATCATGTGCGCGCGCAAAGCGTCCGAGCGGAAGAGGACGGTGGAGGCCCCCTTGGCGCAATAGCCATACTTGTGAAGATCGGCCGACATCGAATGCACCGCCGGCACGGCGAAATCGAACGGCGGAATGTCGGCGCCGTTCATCCGCACGAAAGGCGCGATGTAACCGCCGACACAGGCGTCGACATGGAGCCAGAGGCCCTTGCGTTCCGCCATCTCGCCGAGCGCCGCGATGGGATCGATCAAACCGTAGGGAAAGCAGGGCGCCGAGCCTACCAGCATGATGGTGTTGGCGTCGACGGCCTTTTCCATCGCCGCGACATCGGCGACGAGATCGGCGCAGGGCACGCGCCGGATTTCGATTTCCATCATCTTCGCCGCCTTGTCGAAAGCGGGATGCGCCGACCAGGGTGCGACGATGTTGCAGCGGCCGGTGACGCCCTTTTCCTTGCGCGCATGGTCGCGCGCGGTCTTGACCGCCATCGTGATCGAATCCGTGCCGCCCGACGTGATGTTGCCGGCGCCGCCCTCCGGTGCATGGAGAAGCGAGAGGCCCATGCCGACGACCTCGTCCTCCATCTGCTTCAGGCTCGGAAAGGCCATCGGTCCGAGGCCATTCTCGGACATGAACATCGTGTAGGCTTCTTTCTGCACCTCGGCGACGTCGGGCCCGGCATTGAAGACATAGACGGCGGTCTTGCCGTCGCGCCATTTGACGTCGCCCTGCGCGCGCTCCGTCATCTCGGCTTTCAGCGCCGCCCAGTCCTTGCCTTTTTCCGGCATCGTCGTGCCCATGCGTCTTCTCCCCTCGGTTGAGGGGAGAAGACTAGCAGATCGGCAAGCGGCGGCATCAATGATGATGCGCGGGCATCCCGTCATGGCTGAGGTGAAGCATGGGTGCGGGCCGGGCGAGCGAGTGCGGATCGGTGCCGGGCATGGCTATTTCGTCCCAGTTCGTTGCGCCTTTTTCGCAGGTCTGCGCGACGGGGAAGAACAGCATCATGATCTCCGGGTCGTTGGGCAGCTTCGCATGGAAGGCGAACTCGTCGAAGCGATCGTCGGCCAGCGGCCCACCCTCCCATGTTACCTCGACAACGCCCGCGGTGAGCGTCTTGCCATGGTTCTCATAGGTCTGCACATACTTGCCGATGCGCGTCGTCTCGACCCAGCCCGGCTTCGGCTGCGGCTTGACCGCGATGACGCCCTCGGGAATGCGAATGGAAATCCGCGTCGTCGCCGCGCCGTCGCAACCATGCGGCACGCGGAAAACGGCCTTGTAGTAGCCACCAGCCCGCGCCTCGCCCGTTTCGAGCGTCACATGCGCGGCGGCGGGTGCGGTGAATGCCGCAATCAATGCAGCCGCCAGAATGCTTCTTTTCATGTTCGTTTCCCTAAAAGGCGACTTTCACACCGGCAAAGAAGCTGCGCCCCTCGCCCGGATAGAAGACATTGGCGGGTGCAAGCGCTGCATCGGTGATGGTGTTGTAGGTCGAAACGTAGCGCTTGCCGGTGAGGTTGCGCGCGTCGAAGAAAAGCCGGGTGCCCGGCATGATGTCGATGCCGCCATCGAGGCCGACGGTCGCATAGCCCGGCGCTTCCATACGGTTGGCATAGTCGACATAGCCGCCATCCGGCACCCATTCGAGTTTCGGCGCGACGTCCCAGCCCGATCCCGAGCGATAGCGCAGCGCCGCCGCATAGACATGGGGCGGCATGCCGGCAAGCTTGTTGGAACCGTAGACGGGATCGCCGTCGAACGCGAAGTCGCTATACGTGTACGCCTGTTCCAGGAGCAGTCGCGCGCCATCGGCAAGCGTCAGTCCGGTGGCGGAAGCGACGTCGAAGGTCAGCGACGCTTCGACGCCCTGATGGATCGTGTCGCCGGCATTGAAGGTCGCCGCCGGAATGCCGCCGCCCGGCGTGTAGCCGATCAATTCGTCCTCGACCCAGGCGCGATAGAGCGTCAGATCCCAGGCGACGGTCTTCGTTGCGCCGCGCGTTCCGATCTCGGCGGTGACGCCGCGTTGCGGATCGAGCGGCACGAACCGGAAAACGCCGCCCTGCACCAGTTCGGAAAAGGTCGGCGGTTCGTAGCTGCGCGACACATTGGCGAAGGCCTGCGCGTTGGCGGCAAAGTCCCACAACAGGCCGGCCTTCGGGCTGACGGTGCTGAAATAAGCTGCGTCGCTCTGTGCCGGCACCAGATGATTGGTGAACTTGCGCTCCGAATAGATGCCATGCGCGCCACCGACAAGCGCGACCGTCCGCGTCACATAAAACTGGTTCTCGGCATAAAGGCGCAGATTGATCGATTCCTGCTTGCCGGAAGCCAGCAGCGCGCCGCGCGAGCCAGCGAGGTTGGCATATTGTTTGGCGTCGACTTCGCCCCACGAAACATCGCTGCCGACAGTCAGCACGTTGCGGTGCCCGGCAAGCGTGCCCTCGTCGCGGTAGCGCGCGAACAGGCCAGCGACCGGACCGCGCTGGTCGAGCACGCGGAAGATCGGGTGATAGAGGCGCTTGTAGCCGCCATAGCCGCCGAATTCGAGCTTCGCCCCGTCGCCGAGATCGAGCGCCGTCTTGTTGGCGACGCGGATCGAGCGGACATTGCGCTGCTGATTGCCCGCGACATTGGCCGGGTTTGCCATCTCGGGCGTTTGGCGCGCCTGCTGCAGGGTCAGCGTGCCCGGCAATTCCTGATCGACCGTGTTGGAGATCACATAGAAGCGCGTCTCGGCGCGGTCGTTGAAGCGGTGGCCGAGATTGGCCGAGAAGCGAATGCTCTCTTCCTTTTCCTGCGCGCGGAACCCGTCGACATGATTGCCGGTCATCGCGGCGTAGATGTCGGTTGTGCCGTAGACGCGCGCCGCCTGTGCATGGATGCGCGCCGAGCCGTAGGAACCGCCCTCGATACGGACGAGATTGGCGGCGGGCGCCGTCCAGGCCGTCGGCGTGACGATGTTGATGGCGCCGCCCAGCGTCGACGAACCGAAGCGCAAGCCGTTGCCGCCCTTGTAGACTTCGATGTGTTGCGCGATCAGCGGATCGATCTCCTGAAAGTCGGCGGCGCCGTCGGCGAGGTTGAACGGCACACTGTCCTGCAGGATTTCGAGGCCGCGCATGTGGAAATTCCGGCTGAGGCCCGAGCCGCGCACCGACAGCCGCACCTCGGCGCCGAACCGCTTGCGCGCATAAACGCCCGGCGTGAAATCCATCACGTCTTCGAGATTGTGTGCGTAGGTGTCCTCATAGCGCGCCGTCGGCACCACGGCGACCGAACCCGGAATGCGCGATATTTCATGCTGGGCTTCGGTGACGCCCGGCACGGTCAAAGTGCCCGGGCGTTGCGGCGCGGCCGGCATGCCCGAAAGCGCGCTGACATCGCCTTCGATGCCGCCCGGATGAACGGTGATGACCGGAACGCCGGTGACGGGGTCGAATCCGTCGGCGAGCGAAGGCGAAACGGCAAAAAGAAAGGCGAGCGCCGCGGCGCCGCGAACGAATGCGGATAAAGAAGACATGAGACCGGCCTGAACAGAAGCGCCCTGTCGCGCGAGCGCGGGGGCGTGCAATCGAAAATCGGGTGAGGATCGTCGTGAGGTCAGGCGGCGGGCGGCGCGCGGGGCTGGACGTTCGTCGCGACGACGCCGGCGAATATGCGCAGGACCGGCGCGGCGAGCGCGGGCAGCGACCAGCCGGGCGTGGCGAGTGCGACCGTGGAGGCGAGCATTGCGCCGCAATGATGCAGGCAGGAATTGCAATCATGCGATGTGCCGGCGGGCGCGGGCTCGACCGGATTGCCTTCGGCATCCATATAGACGGTCTTGTTTTCGCCACCGGCGCAGATGACCGTTTCGAACAGCCCCTGAGTCGCCGGACCCGCGATCTGCAGCGCCGTCGGCAGGGCGATATGGGCGATGAGCGCAAGGAACGCAATGAGATGCGACGGCCCGAACCGGACCCTGCCCCGTGCAATGTTATGTGTGCCCGCTAACCCCATGCCGCGCAGTCTAGCGCCGCCGCCGCCGCCGCGCCAAGGCCGGTTTTCGACCATCTTGTCGCAGGATTGGCCCTACTTGCCCTTGAATTTGGGCATCCGCTTGTCGAAAAAGGCCTTCACGCCCTCCCGCACATCGGCGCTCGGATTGGCGATCATTACCGACAACGCGGCGTCGCCCAGCGATTGTTCGAGGGCGAGACTCTGGCCGCGCATCATCATCGATTTGGCGAGCCGGACGGCCAGCGGCGCCCGCAGCGCGAATTCACGGGCAAGCTCCATCACGCGGGCCTCGAGATCGGCGGCCGGCACGACCTCGGTGACGAGGCCGAGATCTTCCGCCTCCTCGGCGCTGTAGACTTCCGCCAGCATCGTCATCTTGAGGGCGAGGTCGAGCCCCATGAAACGCGGGAAGAGCCACGCTCCGCCTTCGTCGGGCAACAATCCGAAGCGGCCCGATGTGTCGCCGAGTTTCGCGGTGTCGGCGGCGATGCGCAGGTCACAGGAAAGCGCCAGCGTCAGCCCGCCCGCAACGGCTGGCCCGTTAATCATCGCGATGGTCGGCTTGTCGAGGCGGGAAAGCGCAAGGATCACGCGGTGCATGCCGTCGCGCATCTCGCGTCCATGCGAAAGTTGCGACGCCATCAGCGCGGCATGATGCGCGTCGGCACCGCTGATGTCGCCGCCGGAACAGAAGCCACGGCCGGCACCGGTCAGGATCAGGCAGCGCAGATCGTCGTCGCGCAGATAGGTTTCGATCGCCTCGACCAGCTCTTCGCAAAGCCGCGTCGTATAGGCGTTCATCTGCGCCGGGCGGTTGAGCGTCACCCGCGCGATATGCGGCTCAGGCGTCTCGAACAGGATTTCGCTGAATTCGGCCATCCTCTTGTCCTCCCGCTGCACATCTCGAAATGCCGGTGCGCTTCTGCCTATACTGGCCCAAACGGCATGGCCATGAAAGACAAACGCCGAAATCGAGGGAGGAAAGAATGAGCGGATACGAAGACCTGACATACGAGGTGAAGGATCGCGCCGCGCTGGTGACGCTGAACCGTCCGGACAAGCTCAACGCCTGGACGGCGGCGATGGAGAAGAGCCTGAAGCGCGCCATGGCCGAAGCCGTTGCCGACGACGAAGTGCGCGTCATCGTGATTACGGGCGCGGGCCGCGGCTTCTGCGCCGGCGCCGACATGAACCTGCTGCAGTCGATCAAGCCCGGTAAATGGGAAGACCGCGAACTGGCAAGCGCCGCACGCGAGGAGACGTATGATTTTGCAAGCGGCCTCGGGCCCGATGTCAGCCCGCATTACGGCGGCCGCTTCGGCTATCTGATGCAGGTGAAGAAGCCGATCATCGCCGCGATCAACGGGCCCGCCGCCGGCCTCGGCCTCGTCGTCGCGCTCTACGCCGACATGCGCTTTGCCGGATCGGAGGCGAAATTCACCACTGCCTTCGCCAGCCGCGGGCTGATCGCCGAACATGGCGTCTCGTGGCTGCTGCCGCATCTGGTCGGTCCGGCCCATGCGCTCGACCTGTTGATGTCGGCGCGCAAGGTCTCGGCCGCCGAGGCCGCCGAAATGGGCCTCGTCAACAAGACCTTCCCGCAGGAAAATTTCATGGCCAACGTCATGGACTACGCAAAGATGCTGGCCAACACGGTATCGCCGCGCTCCATGGCAATCATGAAGGCGCAGATCTGGAAGGCGCTGTTCCAGAACTTCAACGACGCGCTGGCGGTCGGCGACAGCGAAATGCAGAAGAGCTTCGGCAGCGCGGACTTCAAGGAAGGCGTCGCCCATTTCGTCGAGAAGCGTGCGGCGAATTTCACTGGGCGCTGAGAGACAGTGCCGAATGAAAAAGGCGCGGAGAGCGATCCCCGCGCCTTTTGTGTTTGTGCGCCGTTCAGAACGAGAAGGCGATACCAGCAAGCGCCTCGATGCCGGGCGCTTCGAGGCCATGCGCCGGTTCATAGGTTTTGTCGAGCAGGTTGTTGATCCGTGCGGTTAACTGCATGCTTTCTGTCAGCCGATGCGAAGCCGCGACATTCACGACGGTGTAGGGCGCCTGGTAGATATAGAAGCCGAAGCCGTCGCGCGGAATGTCGCGGTCGGGATCGACCCATTGGACATTGGCCGAAAAGACCGTGCCATCAAACGGAAGCCAGCTTGTCGTGAAACCGATCTCGTGGCGCGGACGCCGCGTCAGGGCGCCGACGACGGCAGTGGTGTTGGTGTCGAGCGACATCCATGTGTAGTCGATGCGCGCGGTCAGCCGCTCTGTCGGATTGATTTCGATGAAGCTCTCGAGGCCTTTGACATCGAAACGCTGGAGATTGGCGGCGGTGGAATCGCCGGTGAGCGGGTCGAAGATGATTTCGATGGCGTCCTTGACACGGTTTTCAAACCAGGTCGCGCCGGCGCGCGCTTTTCCGCCGGCAAATCCCTGCTCGATCCCCACTTCCCAGCCGCGGCTCTTCTCCGGCTTGAGGTTGGGGTTGCCGGTATATTGCCCGGCCGGGAAGCCGAGAAAGGCGCTGAACTCGCTGCCGAAGCGCTGATAGAGCGACGGCGTCTTGAAGCCGGTGCCGTAGCTCGCGGTGAGGCGCGTATCCGTCTCCGGGAGGTCGTAGCCCGGCGCGATTGTGTACGAGGTGTGGTTCTTCAAATCGTCCGGCATGTCGTGATGCAGGCTGACCGTGGCGAAGAAACGCTCGCCAAAGTTCATGTGGTCCGCCATATAGACCGCGAATGCGTCGGTGTCGGCGTCCGACGCCGATGTGACGACGAAACCGCCGAAGTCGCGCAACCCGTTCGACGAGTAGTCGTCCCGCGTATAGCTGCCGCCGAAGGTCAGCAAGTGCTGCGGATGAACGTCGAGCGCATTTTCGAAACGCGTCTGCAGTGCCCGGCCTTTGTATTCAACATTGGCGAGATAGATCGACCCGCCGGGGTCGGGATTGTCGGTGAGATCGGACTTGTATTGCGTGACGCCGACCGAGAGCCGCGGACGCCATCGGCCGTCGAGAAACCGTCCGGATATCTCGCCCGAGGTCTGCAGGCGCTTCGACTCGTAGGTGCTGTCGAAGTTCTGGAATACCGGCACGAACCCGGCCGTCGCACCGTCATCGTCGATGTCGGTGTCGGACGCCGTGTACTGAACAAAGGCGGAGACGCTCAGATGTGCATTGAGCTTTGCGCCGATGCGGCCGGAGGCGGAGACGACCTCGTTGCCGTCCTTCTCCTTGCCGCGCGCGTCACGAAGCCGGACCGGCGTGACATCCGAACCGTCGGTCGCTTCACGCGAGAGCGAGAGAAAATAGTCGACGTTGTCTGCCTTACCACCGGTATTCGCATGCGTATTGAGCGTGCCGAGCGTTCCGCCTTCGATGCGAAGCGTCGTCACGGGCGACTCGTTGCCCGTCTTCGTGATGATGTTGACGACGCCACCCATCGCTTGGCTGCCGTAAAGCGCCGATTGCGGCCCGCGCACGACTTCGATCCGGTCCACATTGTCGAGCGGGATATTGGCGAGATTGGCGGCGCCGCCCGGCGAGGCCGGGTCGTTGATCGGCAGGCCGTTGACCATCACCAGCGTTTGATTGGAACTGGCGCCGCGCGTGAAGATCGACGTCTGCGAACCGCGCGAGCCTGACTGCACCACATGCAGACCCGGCACAGTTTTCAGTGCGTCTACAACGTCGCGATACTGAAAGGTCTCTATGTCCGCGGCCGTCACGATCGTGAAGGAGCTGGCGACCTGTTTTGTCGGCAGCGGCTCAATGCCCGCCGACACCAGCACTTCGGGCGCGACATTTGTTTCGTCCGCTTGCGCGGCGCCCGCCGCGAAAACGGGTAGGAGGAGAGCGGCAAAAACCGCCCGGCTTGCGTTTTTCATTTGAATAGATGCCCTGTCTCTGGCGCGGCCAACCCCGGCCGCATGGCGCCGGGAGAAGGGGAAAGACAGGAAACGGAAAGGCCCGGACGAGAACGAATGCGGGCGCAACCGTCCCGCTGGCGCACCCCGGCCCTCGGCAGATGACGAACCCGGTGGCAGGTCTCCTGGCTCGCGGGTCGTCGGCCTCGTTCCGTCTTCCCGGCCGCCACTCCCGAAAGAGCGCTGCGCCAGTGACATAGGTGGAACGCGGCCTCGCCGCTTACAGTTGCGGGGGCAGCCAGGGCATCGGCTTCACGCGAAGCCTCACCCTGTTCCCTCTTGCCTCCAGACCTCCGCCGCAAGGGACGAAAGCCCGGAACCATCGAGCGGGCGCATCATAAGACGGGAGAGTGTGAAGTCAAACCGACGGTTTCAGCATGGGCTCAGGCCTTGGCGCTCGGCCGTGCCGACGCTGCAGCGTGCCAGCGCAGAAGATCGGCATGTTCCGGCTTCGGTTCGTGTTTCACCCATTTGGCGAAATCGACGCAAACCAGCGCCGTGATGTCGGCGAAGGAATAGCGGTCGATGGCGACGAAGTCGCGGCCCTTCAGACGTTCGTCCAGCATGTCGAAAAAGCGCGTCAGGCGCTGCGCGCCGCGCGCCGCAAGCTCGGGAATCTGCGGCAGGTCGAGCGGGCCCGGCAGCGCGCGGCCGACCATGCCCTTCGAGGTGTTGCGCAGCACTTCGGCGATCGGCATGAAGCCGTCGAACTCGATGCGTGCGTTCCACGAAAGCACCAGCCCCTTTTCCTCCGGTGTCGAACCGAGCAATGCCGGTTCGGGCTTTACGGCGTCGGCCCAGGCGGCGATGCCGATGTTTTCGGTCAACACCGTGCCGCTCTCGAGCTTCAGCGCCGGCACCGTGCAGGACGGGTTGATCGCCTTGTAGGCATCGCCCAGTTGTTCGGCCTTCATCAGATCGACCTGCACGGTCTCATGCGCAATGCCTTTTTCGGCGAGAAGGATGCGCGCGCGGCGCGGGCTCGGTGCGGCGGTGAAGTCGTAAAGGGTGGGGGCCATGTCGTTTCCTCGGTTCATTGGCTTTGCCGGCACGATTCATAGACCGCTTTTGGCGAGAGCCAAGCGATATGTGCCGACCGATAATGTGCGGGAAAGGCGCCGCCGCCATGCTTGTGGGCGGTGTCTGTCGCATTGGTCGGAGTGGCAGGATTCGAACCTGCGACCCCCTCGTCCCGAACGAGGTGCGCTACCAGACTGCGCCACACTCCGTGTCCCATGCGAGGCGGCGTTATAGCCGCCAAAACGGGGGCCCGCAAGGGCGATTCCCGGCCGCACCGGGCTCCCGGCGCGCCGGTTGCGGGGGCCCACCGATGCCGGTATGTTCCGCCACATTTCGCGGGGCCGGTCCTTCGGGCTTCCCGTGTCCGCTGGGGCGTAGCCAAGTGGTAAGGCAGCGGATTTTGATTCCGCCATTCGGAGGTTCGAACCCTCCCGCCCCAGCCAGTCCACCGGTCGAGCGGATATCAGGTGAGGATCGCTCGCGCGCCGTTTTCTCGGACAACGATCTCGACCGGCACCTCGAAACAGGTGCCGATGAGCGCGCGCGTCATCACATCATCGGCGGAGCCGGAAGCGACGACACGACCCTCGTTGAGCAGGATCACATCGTCCGCATAGGCGGCAGCAAGGTTGAGATCGTGCAGTGCGGCGAGCACGCCGACACCGCGCCCGGCCAAGGCGCGGGCGGCATCGAGAACCGAGCGCTGGTGGCGCAGGTCGAGCGCCGCGGTCGGTTCATCGAGCAGCAGGTAGTGCGCCTTGCCGGCCGCAGCGTCGCTGTGCCAGAGCTGCGCCAGCGCGCGGGCGAACTGCACCCGCTGCTTCTCGCCGCCTGAAAGCGTCTGATAGGACCGCGTACGGAACGTATCGACACCGGCGAGGCGGCAGGCTGCGGCAACCGCCTGCTCGTCGTCGGCCTGGCGGGCGGTGCCGGCGAAGGGCAGGCGGCCGAGTTCCACGACTTCCTCGACGGTGAACGAAAAATCGAGCGACGTGCTTTGCAGCAGCACCGCGCGGCGGCGCGCCAGCGCCGGGGCCGGCCATGACGTCATCGGGACGCCGTCGAGCATGACATGGCCGCCATCCGGCCGCCGCTCGCCCGAGAGAACCGAAATGAGCGTCGACTTGCCGGCGCCGTTCGGACCGATCAGCGCGATGATGCGACCCGGCGCGACGCGCGCATCGACATTGTCGAGCAGGCGCTTGCGCCCGGCGCGAACCGAAATGCCGTTGGCCCGTATCATGCGAACTTCCTCCGCCGTACCAGAAGCCAGAGGAAGAACGGGCTGCCGACGGCGCTGGTGACGAGGCCGATGGGAAGCTCGGCGGGCGCAACGACCGTGCGCGCGAACATGTCGGCGACGAGAAGCAGCGAGGCGCCGGTCAGCATCGAGCCCGGCAGCACGATGCGATGGTCGGGCCCGGCCACCATGCGAACGAGATGCGGCACGACGATGCCGATAAAGCCGATGACGCCGCTCACCGCGACGGCCGAACTGACGGCCAGCGCCGAGGCGATCATCACGATGTTCTTGAGACGCTGCACCGGCACGCCGAGATGCATCGCCTCGCGCTCGCCGAGCAGCATCGCATCGAGCGACCGCGCGCAGAAAACGAGAACGGCGAGCGCAGCCGCAATGGGCAGTGCCGAAAGTGAGAAGCCCTGCCAGCCGCCGGCGGCAAGACTGCCCATGCTCCAGAAGGTGAAGTCGCGAAGTTGCGTGTCGTCGCTGATATAGACAAAGAGGCCGGTCGTGGCGCCGGCAAGCGCGTTGATGGCGATGCCGGCGAGCAGCAGTGTCGCGGTGGCCGACCGTCCGCCCGACTGCGCGAGACGCTGCATCGCGAAGGTCGCCGCGAGGCCGCCCATGAACGCCGCGAAGGGGAGAAGCAGCGGCGAGGCGGCAAAGGGGATGGCGACCGCGATCGCGCCGCCGAAGACGATGACGACGACGGCGCCGAGCGCCGCGCCGCTCGACACGCCGATCAGGCTCGGATCGGCGAGCGGATTGCGGAACAGTCCCTGCAGCGCCGCGCCCGCGCCCGCCAACGCCCCGCCGACGACGATGGCGAGCAGCATGCGCGGCAGCCGGATCATGGTGACGACGGCAGCGTTCTGCGCATCGACGTCGAAACCGAACAGCGCGCGCAGCACATCTCCGACGCCGATCGGCACCGCGCCCGTCGCCAGCGACAGGAGCGAGGCGAGCGCGAGCAGCACGGCGAGCCCGCCAAGAATGGCCGGGCGCTTTAACGCGCGGGCAGGGCCCGAAATGCTTTCGGCGATGTCGGTCATTGGGCTTTGGTCCACTCCCGTTCCGGCAATGGCGTGAACGCACGGGCCGGATGAAGCTTCACCGCCAGATCGTGTAGCGCATGGGCAAGACGCGGCCCGAAGCCCGCGAGGTAAAGCGCATCCATGGTGACGAGCCGCCCGTCGCGACCGGCCGGCGTCGCCGCGAAGGCCGCTTCCGGCAACACGCCGTCGCCGCCCCCGATGGCGTCGACCGTCTGGTCCGTCATCAGGATCACATCGGGCGCGGCCAGGGTGGCGGCCTCGGGCGAGAAGGGCTTGTAGCCGCCATATTCGGCGATGGCGTTCTCGCCGCCCGCGAGCGCAATCATCGCATGCGCGGCGGTGCCGGTGCCCGACACCATCGATGCGCCGCGGCCCGTTTGCAAGATGAAGAGCACACGTGGCTTCGTCTCGACACGGGCGATGTCGGCTTCGACGGTCGCGATGTCGGTCTCGAAGGCTTCGGTGAGCCTTGCCGCCTCGGCCTCGCGCCCGAGCGCGCGTCCGACGGTTTCGATATGCGCGGCGACACTTTTTGCCGTGTAGCCGTCGCTCAGCGTCACGATCTCGACACCGGCGGCGCGCGCCTGGTCGAGCGCGGCTTCAGGCCCGGCCTCCGAACCCGTCAACACGAGGTCGGGCCGGAGCGACAGCAGACCCTCCGCCGAAAGCTGGCGCACATAGCCGACATTCGGAAGCCTGGTGACGGCCGCCGGGTAGAGGCTCGTCGTGTCGACACCGACAAGAAGCTCGCGCGCGCCGAGCGCCACGACGATCTCGGTGGTCGACCCGCCGGCCGAGACGATGCGTTGCGGGGTGCCGGCGAGGGTCGGTGTGGCGAGGGCGATGCCCGCCGCGACGAGAAGTGCGAACCGCATCATGCTGCCTCTCGCTCCGTCAAGCCGTTGACGACCGCGCGCCAGCCTTCATCTTCAGCGACGCCGGGCTTGCGCTTGCCGAACAGCGTGGCGACGAGAAGGCCCGTTGCGTCGAAGAGTTCGAGCGAGGTGACGGTGCCGTCCTCGGTCGGCTTCCAGACCACCCAGGCGCTGTCGAGCGCCGCTTCGTTGAGATGCAGGTTGAAGGCTTCGTCGAGCACATTGAACCACGGGCCGGTGGCTTTGAGGTTTTCGACCGGGCCGGTGTGAATCTGGATCATGCCGGGATTGCCGACGAAAACCATGATCGGCAACTTGCGCGCCGCCGACGTTTCGAGCGCGGCGCGCAGGGCCGACACCGGCACACGGCAGGCACGGGTATCGCCGGCAAGGCGCAGCGCCTGAAGCCGCTCGACCTTGAACTTGTTGAGCAGGCCGTGGAACTGATGCGTGTCGGTGAGGACGTCCCAGGCGGTGCGGAAGCCCTCGACATTTATTTCAGCGTCGGGAAGACCCGCCTTGGGCGCCCGCGGCGCTTCGACGGCGAGCGGCGCGGCCGGAGCGGCAAAGCGCGCCACCAGCAGGTCGAAATTTTCGACCGACGAGCCCTCGGTAAGGTAAATCTTGTGGATTGCCGTTCCCTGCGCGTCGAAGAACTGCAGGCTGCGGCGGAAACCGCTGTCGAGGCGCTCGGTCAGCGCGAAACCGAACTTCCAGTGCGAGAAGAAGATGCGCAGGTCGATGTCGTTGCCGACGATCAGCCCGACATGGGCATTGCCTTCGAGCGACCCGTAGACGCCCTTGCGCTCATGCACCACATGTTCGTTGCGCGTCAGCGCCATGACACGGCCAAGTTCCGGCACGGCGGCGACGATCGCCGCCCAGTCTTTGCGCAGGGGCGTCACATCGACATCGTCGTGACCGAGCGCGACGAGTTCGGCTTCGGATATGCCGAGGCGGGCGGCAAGATCGCGCGCGCGAAGGCGGGGCTCGGCGGCGAGAACGGCGGCGCGCCTTTCGGCAAGAGCTGCGTTGTGGGGAAGGGCGGACATGATGGTTCCTTTCTTCGGCGTCAGTTGAGAGCGAAGCGCACGGGGATCTGGACCCAGGCGACGACGGGCCGGCCATTGCGCCGCGCGGGTTCGAATTGCCAGCCGCGAACGGCTTTCAGGGCGGCGTGATCGAGAAGCACGAAGCCGGAGCTTTTCCAGACCAGCACCTCTTCGGGATTGCCGCGAGGGTCGAGGCGGGCACGGATCAGCGCCTCGCCCTGCTGCTCGAGTTCGCGCGCCCGGCGCGGATAGACCGGCGGACGCGGCGCCACACGGAAACGCGGCTCGGTGAGAAAAACATCGTCGGTGGCGCGGCCGCCGGTGTTCTGGAAGCCTTTGGAGGTTCCCTGGCCGGCGCCGCCGCTGCTCGGCAATGCGAGCGAGGCTGTTTGCAGCAATTTCTGCGGCGATGGGTCGGGACGCGGCTCGGCCTTCGCTTCCGTCGTTTCAGGCCGGGTTTCGGGAACCGGCGGCGCTTCCTCGGCGGGTATGGATTGCTTGACCGGTTCGGGCTTGCGTGCGGGCAGGGGCTTGGCCGGCGCGACGACCGGCTTGGCCGGTTCGGCAGCAGGCGCGGCGGAGGGTTGCGCGGGCTTCGGCGCCGGTTCGGAAAAACGAACAAGCGTGACGGAGATCGCATCCGGCGTGCCGCGCGGCGCTGGCTGGCCTTCCGCTTGCCACCAGAAGAGTGCGCCGGCAAAGAGGCCTGCATGGATCAGAAGCGAGGCCGCCATCGGCATGCGGAGCGCGCGATGCGAGGAATCGAGGGCGAGGGAGCCCCGATCCCCGTTCGCCGTGCTGCCCGATGCGATGGCGGCCATGCTCATGGAACGGTCCTCAGAAGCGGACGGTTGCGTTGACGCCGAAGTTCCGGCCGGGCTGCGCATAGAGCGGCACGAGCGGGCTTGCGGCGGCGAGGCCGGTGACATCCTGCGAGATGTAATATTCCTCGTCGAAAATGTTGAAGACGCCGGCATTGACCGTGAGCGCTGTCGACATTTCGTAGAACGCCGTGAAGTCGATCACCGTGTAGGACGGCGCCTGGAAATTGCCGGCCGTCGAGACGCGGTCGTGACGCCATGCCTGGATGGCCGCAAGCTCCGCGCCCCACGTTTCCGTCTCGTAGCGAAGACCGGCGACGGCCTTCACCGGATCGACGGAATCGATCGGCATATTGGTCTGGTCGTCCTCGCCGCGCGCATAGGCGACGCTGCCGATGAGCGACCAGTTCGGATGGAAGCACCACTCGCCCTTCGCTTCCGCGCCGTAGATCGTGACGGACGAAAGGTTCTGGTACTGGAAGGTCGTGAGGCCGGGGAAGGGCGGTGCCGCGACGACGACGGTTTCGATGAAGTCGTCATACTCGTTGTAGAAGGCGGCGAGCGAGAAGCTGCTGCCGCTGCTGAACTTGCCGCGCAAACCCGCCTCGACGCCGTCGCTCGTCTCCGGCTTGAGGTTGGGGTTCGGAATTACTTCGTAGAACGACGCGGCGTTGCGGAAGCCGAAATTGGCGTTGTCGTAGGGCGGTGCACGGAAGCCATGCGCATACTGCGCGAAGAGCTTGTATTCCGTGGTGAGCGCATAGATCAGCCCGAGCTTCGGCGAGACTTCGGTCTCCGTCATCTCGTTGACAGAGAAAGCACCGGCGCTGGCATTGGCGAACATCGCGTCCGGTTTCGGTTCCAGATGGTAGTAGTCGAAGCGCAACGCCGGAATGATGCTGAAGCGCCCCGCCGTGATGTCGTCCTGGACGTAGAAGCCGGCCTTGGTGGTTTCGGTGTCCGGGAAGTTCTTGTTCGGGAACTGCTCGCCGCCGACATTTGTCGTTGTGACGTTGGTGGTGAGGTTGGTCTGTGTACGGAAACGCGGCCGCGAGGTTTCGGTGTAGTCGACCGTCGCGCCATAGGTGAATTCATGGGCGAGACCGAACAATTTGCGCGTCAGACCGAACTGCAGGTCGGCCGCCCAGATTTCCTGATTGAAGCCGAAGTTTGAATCGCGCAGGAACTGCGTCGGGCCGGTCTGACGAAGCTGGACGGTGTGCTCGTTGCGGTCGACCGTCGTCCAGGAGATCTTGAACTCCGTGCGGTCGGCGAGGAAGAACGGCGTCTCGTGCACATAGGCGGCGCTGAGAGAATTGCGTTCGGTGACGTCCTCTGCCTGCGAGGACAGCGTCGTCGTGCCGAAGGCGGTGCCGAGATCGGTGAGGAGAACGATCTCTTCGTTCTTCTCGTTGAATTCTCCCGTCAGCTTCAGCGCGTTGTTGTCGTTGCCGTTGAAGACCAGCTTGCCGAGAAAGGCATTGGAGTAGTAGTCGGTCGGGTTCGGCGTTGCCGAGGAGTTGACTTCCGTTTCCTCGCCGTCGCGGCGCGTATAGAGGCCGAGCATCTCGATATTGCCGGCGCGCACTGCGCCCGTCGCGGTTTCGGAGAAGCTCTTGTCGGTGCTGGCATAACCGCCCTTCAGGCTCACATACCAGTCCTTGCCGACGAGATCGAGATAGTCGGCGGGGTCTTTCGTGACCCAGGAGACGACGCCGCCCAGCGCATCGCTGCCGTAAAGGGCGGAGGCCGGCCCGCGCACGATTTCCAGGCGCTTCACGCTGTCGATGTCGACGAAATCGCGCGTGTAGCTCGACGGGCTGCCGATATTGGTGCCGGGGAAATCCGGCGCCGGGAAGCCATCGACAAGGACGAGCACGCGGTTGCCGCCGATGCCGCGGATGTTGAAATTGGTTGCCCCGCCGCGATTGGGATTGTTGCCGACGGTGACGCCGGGTTCGTAGCGCACCGCGTTCTTGATGTTGGTGGCATTGCGTCGTTCGAGATCCTCCGCCGTGATGACGGAGGCTGTGCCCGCGATGTCGTTGAGCGATTTCGGACCGCGCGCGGCCGTGGAAGTCACGGCGTCGAGCTGCGTTGCCTTTGGCGCGGTCTCGTCCGTGGACGGATCGGCGGTGGGCTCCTGCGCCGCGGCCGCCGAAATAACGGCGAGCGAGGCGCCGGCGAGAAGGAGAGTTCGAAGAGAAGTTCGTCGGGCGATATGTGCCATGTTCAGTCCCAGTCCCGGTGATGCGTGGATAAGCATTCCTGGCTGGCGCCCGCGAATGGCGGGTTTGGCTGGCTTGGTTGCCTTCGTATGTGTCCGGCGAGGCGCCGCCGGCGGCGTTACTTGATCAGGATGAGCTTGTTGCTGTTGGTCAGGCGCAACCGGTAGACCTCGTCGCCGTGACGGATCACGACTTCGCGGCCGGCGCCGAAGAGATCGGCGCTGGCGACCGTCGGCGTGCCCGTGGCGGGCAGACGGATCATCCTGTCTTGCGCGATTTCAGCCGCCATTCGGTTACAGTCTGCCCTTGCATGCTAATAATGATAATGACTCGCAATAGCATGACCTTGGGCGGCCCGCAACAGCTAGATGCCGTCCCTCGTGAAAAGGACGGCATGTGCGACATTTTGGCGGCAAGGAAGGGGGTTGGCGGCAAGGAAGGGGGTTGGCGGCGGGGAAGGCGCGGCGGGCGGCCGGGATGACGCCGTCGCCGCGGTCCTCAGGTTTAAAGCGATCCCCGGTCGCAGTGCGTGACGCCATGCGCATCTTCGACGGTCATCTCGACATTGTAGCTGTCGCGAATACCGAGGTTGAATTCGGTGACCGACACGACGGCTTCGCCGGCACCGTCGATCTCGTATTCGCCGCCCTGGGACACATTCGAGGTGCCGCCGGAGCCGGAACGCGCGAGCGAGAGTTCATAAAAGCCCGACGAGCCGGGCGCGCCATAAACGACGCTCTCGATCCGCACGCCACCGGCAACGTCATAGGCGTGGATTTCGCACGCGGCGGCGTCGGCATTTGCCGGGACGATGGACACCGCCGCGCAACCGAGCGCCAGCGGCAGAAAGGCGAGAGACATCCGGAATTTCGACATTGTCGTACTCCCTGAATAATGAGCCGGCGCCGGAGGCGGCACGGAATGCCGCCTCCCTGCGCGGGCGTCGGGTTCAGTAGCCGCCCTGAATGACGACCGAGGTGTTGCCGTGACCGGTCTGCACGGTGTTGGCTTTCTGGCCATTGCCGACCTGGATGGTGGCCGCCGTGTTGCTGGAGCCCCACTGATCGGTCGTCGCCGTGTGGTTGTTGCCGATCTGCGCGGTGCCGGCCGTGTTGTTGCGGCCCGTCTGGTATGTCGCGGAGGAATTGTTGCGGCCTTCCTGGCCCGTCACGGCGTAGTTGCCCTTGCCGTACTGGTCGGTCAGCGCCGAATTCCGGTTGCCGAGCTGCTGCTGGTAGAGGTAGTTCCACTGCCCGCTCTGCACGGCCTTGGAATAGTTGGCATGGCCCTTGGTGTCGATCGTGCCCTTGTTGCCATAGCCGTTCTGCGTGTAGACGCCGGTGTTGCCCCAGCCCTTCTGGTAAACAGAAGCGCTGTTGCCCGCGTTGGCGCCCGTGACGCCCGCAACGACGAGGGCCGTGAGGGCGGCGCTGGCCAGTAGAAACTTTTTCATTTTGCATCTCCTGCTTTGGATGACCTGCATCGAGGCCGGTGGTTGACGGTGTCCGTTTTAGCGAGGTGTTCCTGAGCGAGTTCTGAAGCGCGCATTCATCTTCCGTTCACCGGCGCCGCCGGGCGAAGGCGAATGAAAGAACACGCACACGCGCATGCGCCGGCAATGCTGAATGCCGCATGAACAGAAACTTCAGCGGGCGATCAGGGGGCTGCGTCTAGAAACGCGGTGTCGGCCTTCGATGGATCGCGCCGTCCCGCAACAGGAGAGAGAAAATGAAACGGTTCCCACGCGCCTTGTCCGCCGCCTGCATGACCCTGGTTCTGACGATCCCGGCCGCGCATGCCGGAGGCTTCGCCGCCATCAATCAGTCGGGCAACTACAACCTGACGTTTGTTCAGCAGAAGGGCGGACAAACCAAGGCTGTGACGAAGCAGATCAAGCCGCGCAAGCACGGCAGCACGGCAAGCACCTTTGCCGCGAAGGCCGCGAAAGCGAGAGCCGGGCAATCGCTTTTCGGCGGCGCGCTCAATTCGATCACTTGCGGTGACGGCCAGGGCGGCAATAACGTCGCGGTCGGTCAGTTCGGCTATGGCAATAGCGCAACGGCGGCGCAGGCCGGTGCAAACAACACGGTTGGTGTATCGCAGGCCGGATCGAACAACGCCTCGCACACGATCCAGCAGGGCAACAATCACGCGGCCTATACGACGCAGACCGGCAATCACAATATCGCCTTCGTCAACCAGCGCTGCTGAGCGGACGGTCAGGACCGTGCGATGCCGGCCCCCGTCACGTCCTGCACCTGCAATTCGTAGAGCGTCTTGTAGACACCGCCCTCGGCCATCAGTTCCTCATGCGTGCCGATCTCGCGTATCCGCCCCTCCGTCAGCACGACGATGCGGTCGGCCTCGCGGATCGTCTGCAGGCGGTGGGCAATGATGATGGAGGTGCGGCCCTCGGTGACTTTCGACAGCGCGTCCTGGATCAGCAGTTCCGTTTCGGTGTCGATGCTGGCGGTCGCTTCGTCAAGGATCAGCACTTCGGGGTTCATCGCCAGAACGCGCGCAAAGGCCAGAAGCTGGCGCTGGCCGTGGCTGAGATTGCGCCCGCGCTCGGTCAGCATCGTGTCGTAGCCCTGCGGCAGCATGCGGATGAAGGGATCGGCATGGACAAGCCGCGCCGCCGCCCGCGCGGCTTCCCGCGTGATCGCCGGATTGCCGAGCGCGATATTGTCGTAGACCGAGCCTGAGAAAATGTGGAAATCCTGCAGCACGACGCCGACACGCTGGCGGATTTCCGACGGCACCACGTCCATGATGTCGATGCCGTCGATCAGGATCGAATTTTCCGGTACGTCGTAGAAGCGGCACAGGAGACGAATGAGACTTGTCTTGCCCGAGCCCGTCGGCCCGACAATCGCGATGCGTTCGCCCGGCGCGATGTCGAATGTCACATCGTTGAGAATCGTCACGCCCGGCCGGTAGCCGAAGGTGAGATGGTTGAACCGGACATGGCCCTTGAGGTCTTGCGGCAGCGCTTTCGGCGCCGCCGGTTCCTTCAACGCCTCGTCCCAGTCCAGCGCCTGGAAAATGCGTTCGCAACTCGCCATGGCGCGGAAAACGACGTTCCATTGTTCGCCCATCGCCACGATCGGGCGGAACATCATGTCGGCGAATTGCGCGAACAGGATGACGCTGCCGAGCGTCGCTGTCATTTCGAAGACGTGATTGCCGCCGAACCAGATGATTGCCGCCATGGCGAGGAAGGCCATGCTGTCCATGGCCGGCCCGTAATAGCTCTCGATCCGGATGGCCTGGTTTTCCTGGTCGCGGTTCTCGCGGTTGATCCCGGTATAGCGCTCGTAATTGATCTGCTCGCGGCCATAGAGCTGCACGACCTCGATGCCGGACAGGTTTTCCTGCAGGTTTTCGTTGAGGCGCGACATCGAGGAACGGATACCGCGATAGACCTGTCGCGAGGCCATGCGGAAAATCCACGTCGCCAGCGCCGCCACCGGCAACAGCAACATCAGTTCCATCGTCAGCGTTGGATTGAGCGCCAGCATGATCGAGACGGCGACGAAGAACGGCACGAATTCGCCCAGCAGCACGCCGAAGCCCGCCAGCAGCTCGAACAGCGTCTCGATGTCGTTGGTGAGGCGCGTCATCACACGGCCGACCGCGACCCGGTCATAGAAGCTCGACG
Organism: Parvibaculum sp.; assembly: GCA_040216885.1. Taxonomy (GTDB): domain Bacteria; phylum Pseudomonadota; class Alphaproteobacteria; order Parvibaculales; family Parvibaculaceae; genus Parvibaculum. The sequence continues at coordinate 192,336 of JAVJOG010000008.1, read as the reverse complement.
GCAGGCGCTCCAGATGGGCGAAGAGATCGCGCCGCAAGTCGCGCAACCCGTTGAGCACGGTGCGCGCCAGCATCACCCGGAAGCCGTGGCCGAAGGCCGCCCAGAGCAATATCCAGAACCCGTAGAGAATGCAGGCGGCGACGATCGGATGCAGCGTGAAGAGATCGGCGAGCAGCGCGTTGAGCGCCTTCTGGCCGAAATCCGGCGCGCCTTCATCGGCTGTTGGCAGCAAGATGCCGTCGACAACGACTCGGCTGACGACGACCGGCGCCAGAACCGCGGCGCTCGCCGCCAGCAGCACAAAGGCCAGCGCGACATAGCCTTGCCGGCGATAGGGCGTGAGCCAATGCATCAGCCGGCCGATAAGTCCGAAGTCGAAGCCGCGCGTCTCCATCTCGTCGTCGAAGACGGTGTAGTCGCGGTTTCTTTTCGCCATCTGTGCCGCCTCGCTCATGTTTCGCTCCCCGTCAGGCTGCCGAGGCTCTGCACCAGTTCGTCGCGGCGCCCCTGTTGGCGTTCGAGCGTCGCGTAGAGGCCGCCCTTCGCCAGAAGCTCGGCATGGGTGCCGACTTCCGCGACGCGCCCCTCTTCCAGCACCACGATCCGGTCGGCATGGCGTGCCGTCGAGACGCGATGCGACACCATGATGGTCGTGCGGCCCTTCCGTAGCGTCTTGAGGCGCGAAAGAATGAACTCCTCGGTTTCGGTATCGACCGAGGAAAAACAATCGTCGAGCAGCAGCACCGGCGTTTCGCGGATCAGCCCGCGCGCCAGGCTGGCGCGCTGCTTCTGCCCGCCCGACAGCGTGACGCCGCGCTCGCCGACCATCGTTTCGAGCCGGTCCGGGAAACGTCGGATGGTCGCCTCGAGATCGGCGCTTCCGGCCGCGCGCCAGACCTCTTCCGTTTCGCGCGACGGGTTGTCGTAGGAAATGTTCTGCGCGATATGCGTGGCGAATAGAAACGGGTCCTGCGGTACCATGGCGACTTGCCCGCGCACCTGCGCCAGCGGCAGCATGCGGATGTCGCGGCCGTCGAGATAGACCGATCCCGGCGGCGGATCGAGCAGGCGCACGATCAGCCGCAACAGCGTCGATTTGCCGGACCCGACGCGGCCCAGTACCGCCACCATCTCGCCCTTGCCGATTTCGAGCGACAGATCGTTGAGCGCCGGCCAGCCGTCGCCCGACCGCGCCGGATGCACATAGGAAAGATGATGCAGCGTGATCGCGCCACCGATCTCGTCGAGCGGGGCGGCATCGGGCGCATCGCGGATTTCCGGCTCGCGGTCGAGAATTTCGAAAATCCGCGCCGCTGCCGAGCCGCCGCGCTGGAACAGCGTCACCATCACGCCGCCTTCCTTGATCGGCGCCAGCATCATGTTGAGATAGAAGATGAAGGCGGTGAACGTGCCGAGCGTGATCGTGCCCTCGATCACCTGGAAGCCGCCATAGCCGACCACCAGCAGCGTCGTGAAGCCGGTCGCGATCAGCATGGCCGAGGTGAGGCCGGAGTTCAGGAACATCAGCTTGTAGTAGTCGCGCGCATAGGCGTCCGACGTCGCCTCGAAGCGGTCGATCTCGCGGCCTTCCTGCGCATGGGTCCGGATGGTGCGGATGCCGTTGAGATTTTCCTGCACCTGCGCCGAAAGCGTCGAGAATCCTTCCTGCACCAGCGTCGACTGGCCGAAGATCTTCTTGGCCAGCACCCAGCCGATGACGGCGAAGGCAGGCAGCGCCGGCAGCAGCAGCAGCGTCAGCGATGCCGACTGATAGAACATGAAGACGAAGGCGATGATGCCCGAAAAGCCGAGTACGAACAGCAGCCGCGTACCCATGCCGATCAGTTGCCGGATCAGCGCGATGTCGTTGATCGCGCGCGCCATCAGATCGCCGGTCGGAAACTGCGAGAAGAAACGCGGGCCCATCAGTTCGAGATGCCAGTAGAGCCGCTGGCGAAGATTGAAGGCGATCTCGACGCCGACCTCGCGCACATAGCGCCGCCCGAAATTGAAGGCGACATAGCGCACGGCCATCAGCCCGAGGATTGCCAGTGCCGGGAGGGCAAGCCGCGTGTCGCCGGCGGCAATGCGGTCGATGCCCATTTTGAGGTAGAGCGGCATGAAAGCTTCGAGCAGGCGCCCGAAATTGATCAGCGACATGCCGCCCCAGAAGCGAAGCTTGTGCTGCTGGACGAGCGGCACAAGCCGCCAGAGGGGGCTTCGTTCCGGGGACTTGCGCGGCGATTCCACGGGAGAACGTCCGGGGCTTTGGCGCGGACGGGCCGCGCCGGCTGAAATGGGGGCCACCGGACCCGATTTCCCGGCGGGACCGGATCGGGGGCGGGCAGCGATGCTTCCTGGGGTTGTCGTCTTCGCCGTCGACTATACGCCTCGCAAAACGATTCGGAAGCGGGCTTGTCGCCCGACCGTCACGACACTGTCATCCGAAAGCGGTATCGGCGGAATGTTCTCCGGCGATCCCCGGAGCCGCCACCCGTTTTCGCCAGGAGAGGCCCTTGCTCGAAACCGCCATCCCCGTCGACGCCGAATTCGTCAAACCCGCGACCGGCAGGCGCGGCGTGCACCGCGGCCTCGGCCGCGCCGTGCACCGCCACAAGGCCGTCTCGCGCGAAGGGCTGACGGAGCGTCTCTTCACCTGGCTCTTCACCGGCCTTGTCTATCCGCAAATCTGGGAGGACCCGGAGGTCGACATGGCGGCGATGGCGCTGACGCCGGAAAGCCGGGTGGTCGCCGTTGCGTCCGGTGGCTGCAATGTGATGTCGTATCTTGCGGCGGGGCCGGCGCGCGTGACCGCGCTCGATCTCAACGCGGCGCATGTCGCGCTGGTGAAATTGAAGCTCGTCGGCGCCGCCCGCCTGCCGAGCCATGAACATTTCTTCCGCTTTTTCGGGCGCGCCGATGCGCGCGAAAATCTCGGCCTCTATGCGCGGCTGCTGCGGCCGGCGCTCGATGAGGCGACCCGCACCTATTGGGACAGGCGCACCCTGAGCGGACGCCGCCGCATCTCGCTTTTCGCACGCGGCTTCTATCGCCACGGGCTGCTCGGACATTTCATCGGCGTCGCACATCTGCTGGCGCGGCTCTATGGCATCTCTTTCCGCGCCCTGCTCGACGCGCCGACGGTCGAGGAGCAGCGCCGCTTCTTCGATGAGAAGCTCGCGCCTCTCTTCGAGCGCAAATTCATTCGCTGGCTGACCGGAAAGCCTTCGTCGCTCTACGGCCTCGGCATTCCGCCCGCGCAATACGAAACGCTGGCCGGCGGACGCGAAATGCGGCTCGTGCTGCGCGAAAGGCTCGAACGCCTCGTCTGCGGGTTTCCGCTGAAGGAAAACTATTTCGCCTGGCAGGCCTTCGCACGCGGCTACGCGCCGGGCGCCGACGGGCCGCTGCCGCCTTACCTGAAACGCGAAAGCTTCGCCGCGTTGCAGGCCCATGCCGGCCGTGCGGAAGTGCTGAACGCCTCCTTCACCGATTATCTGCGCTGTCAGACGGAGGCAAGCGCCGACGCTTACGTCCTGCTCGATGCGCAGGACTGGATGACGGATGCGCAATTGAACGATCTGTGGACCGAAATCACGCGCACGGCGCGGCGCGGCGCCCGGGTGATTTTCCGCACCGCCGCCGAACCGAGCCTGTTGCCGGGCCGCGTCGGCGACGAAATTCTCGCGCGCTGGGACTACCGCGTCGAAGCCTCGCGCGCCTTCACCTTGCAGGACCGCTCGTCGATCTACGGCGGCTTCCATCTTTATGTTCTGAAGGAATGACGCGGTGAGCGCAGTCGAACATGGCGAGGAAAACCACGCTCGCCTGATGGACCGGACCTACCGGTTCCAGCGCCATATCTACGACCTCACGCGCCGCTATTATTTGCTTGGCCGCGACCGGCTTGTCGGCGAGCTGCGTGCACCGTCCGGCATGACGGTGCTGGAAGTCGGCTGCGGGACAGGCCGCAATCTCATTCGCGCCGCGCGCTTGTACCCCGAGGCGGCGCTGCACGGTATGGATATTTCGCACGAAATGCTGGAGACGGCACAGGCGGCCGCGATGCGGCGGGGATCGGACCTGCGTTTCGCGCAAGGCGACGCCACGCGCTTCAACCCCTATGCGGCCTTTGGCATCAGCCGGTTCGACCGCATCTACATGTCCTATACGCTGTCGATGATCCCGGATTGGCAGGCGGCGCTGGCGCAAGGTATCTGCAACCTAGCGCCGGGCGGCAGCCTGCATATCGTCGATTTCGGCCAACAGGAGCGCTTGCCGCACTGGTTCCGCACGATGTTGAGAGCCTGGCTCGCACAATTCCATGTGAGTCCGCGCGGCGATCTCAAGCGTGTGCTGGAAGCCCTTGCGACGAAGCTCGGCGCCGATCTCCAGTTCCGCTCGCTCTATCGCGGCTATGCCTGGTATGCGGTGTTACGATTGCCGTTGAATTGAGCGCGCGACCGTTGCGCGTGAGGATGCGAGTAAATCGCATCGTCGATGCGACAAGATGCAGTCTGGTTATGCCTCATGCGAGACGATCATATTCGGAGCGGGGCTCGAATATGGTCGGTTTCAAATGTCGGTGTTTCACAAGATTCGGCTCTATCATACGGTGCTGGCGTTGCTCGTCGCCGCGGCTTACCTCACAGGCGACGAACTTGAAGGTCTGCATGTCTGGCTCGGATATGCCGTCGCCGCCGTCATCCTCTTCCGGGTACTCTGGGCGGCAGTCGGTCCGTGGCAGCTCGGCATTTCACGACTCTTCCCCGATCTGATGGAACTCGCGAAAGCCCGGCGCCCCAATCATCCGATGATAGGCCGGACGCTTCTCGCCGGTATCGTCATCAATCTCCTGCTGACGACGGGAACGGGCCTCCTGATGGAACCGCCGCCAATCGGACAACTTGCTGCTGAAGTATCGATTGCGCCGGCCCTCGCGGACGACGGTCGCGACCGGGATCGCGACCGGGATGTCAACGAGAGCGAAGCGCTCGAAGAGGTTCATGAAACGACGGCGAACCTTCTGGTTCTCTTCGTCGCCTTGCACGTGACTTATCTTCTCGCGTTCAAGCGGCCCACGGCGCTGTTCATGCTTTTCCTGCGGGATCCAGGCGCGCCCGCCACCCGCAGGTCCGCCGATCAGAAAAACGCCTGAATGCCCGTCTGTTCGCGGCCGAGGATCAGCGCATGGACGTCATGCGTGCCTTCATAGGTGTTGACCGCTTCGAGGTTCATCGCATGGCGGATGACGTGATACTCGTCCGAGACGCCGTTGCCGCCATGCATGTCGCGGGCGACGCGGGCGATGTCGAGCGCCTTGCCGCAATTGTTGCGTTTCATCAGCGAGATCGAGGCGGGCGCCGCCGTGCCGGCATCGAACATCCGGCCGAGCTGCAGGCAGCCTTGCAAGCCGAGCGTGATTTCGGTCTGCATGTCGGCGAGCTTCTTCTGGATGAGCTGGTTGGCCGCCAGCGGGCGGCCGAACTGCTTGCGGTCGAGCGTATATTGCCGCGCCGCGTGCCAGCAGAACTCAGCCGCGCCCATCGCGCCCCAGGCAATGCCGTAGCGCGCCCGGTTGAGGCAGCCGAAGGGACCGGCAAGCCCGCGCACATTCGGCAGCAGGTTTTCCTCCGGCACGAACACATCCTGCAATGAAATCTCGCCGGTGATCGAGGCGCGAAGCGAGAACTTGCCTTCGATCTTCGGCGTCTCGAAACCCTTGAAGCCGCGTTCAACGACGAAGCCGCGGATGACATCGTCTTCCGTTTTCGCCCAGACGACCGCGAGATCGGCGATCGGCGAATTGGTGATCCACATTTTCGCGCCGTTGAGCACATAGCCGCCATCGGCCTTTTTCGCCCGCGTCTTCATCGAGCCGGGATCGGAGCCGTGATCGGGTTCGGTCAGGCCGAAACAGCCGACCCATTCGCCGGTCGCGAGCTTCGGCAGGTATTTCTCGCGCTGCGCTTCCGTTCCATAGGCGTGGATCGGATGCATGACGAGCGAGGATTGCACGCTCATCGCCGAGCGATAGCCGCTATCGACCCGCTCGATCTCGCGCGCCACCAGCCCGTAACAAACATAGGAGAGCCCGGCGCAACCGTATTTCTCCGGCAGCGTCGGCCCGAGCAGCCCTTGCGCGCCCATCTCGTTCATGATTTCGCGATGGAAAATCTCGTGCCGGTTGGCGTCGCGCACGCGCGGCATCAGCTTTTCCTGCGCATAGGCATGCGCACTGTCCCGGACCAGCCGCTCTTCTTCGGTGAGCTGCGTGTCGAGCAGCAGCGGATCCTGCCAGTTGAACGAGGCGAGCGGCGGATTGGGCTTCTGGCCCGTCGCGGGCGTCTTGGCTTCGGCGGCATTCGACATCGGATCGTCCTCGAAACGTCGGGGAAGGCGGGTTGCCGAAGGATATAGCAGGCAAGCAGGCGCCCCGCACCCGCTTGTTTGGCTCAGCGCGCCGCCCCGCGCGTATAGGCCGTCATTTCCTCGGCCAGATGGTCGAACATCAGGCGCATCCGCCGGCTGGTCTTGAGGTCTTCATGCATCGCGATCCAGACATCGAGCTCGAATTCGATCGCCCCCGGCAGCACCGGCACGAGATCGGGGTATCGCAGCGCCAGTTGATACTGGCACATGCCGAAGCCGACGCCGGCCCGGAGCGCCGCGAACTGGCCGACATCGCTGTCGCAGCGGAAGGCGAAGAGTTCGCGCGAGAGCGGAAAGCCGCCGAGATCCTTCAGCCGCCGGATCGAGGATTCCCGGTCGAAGCCGATGATCGGGAATTGTGTAAGGTCCTCGACCGATTGCGGCATGCCCAAACGCTGGATCAGGTTCTTGTGGGCGTGAAGGCCGAGCCTGATCGTGCCGCATTTTTTTGCGACAAGGGAAGTTTGCGTCGGCCGGATCATGCGGATGGCGATGTCGGCATCGCGGCGGATGAGATCGTCCGACCGGTTCGACAGCACCAGTTCGATGGCAATACGCGGGTGCTTCTCGCTGAAGCGGGCGACGATCGGCGGCAGGACTTCCGTGCCGATCATTTCGCTGGCGGTGATGCGCACGGTCCCACGGTCTTCCTCCGCCTCGCCGGACGCCGCGCGTTGCAGCGCCTCGGCCGCCATCGACTTGGCCTCGGCATGGGGGACGAGAGCGAGCGCCAGTTCCGTCGGTGCGAGCCCACCCTGCGAACGGGTGAAGAGCGCGGTGCCGAGCGACTGTTCCAGCGCGTCGATATGGCGTCCCACCGTCGGCTGGGTGAGGCCAAGCAGCCGCGCCCCGCCCGAAAGGCTGCCCTCCCGGACGACCGCGAGGAAGGAGCGATAGAGTTCCCAGCCGGGCGATGCATCGATCATACGAAAATGTATATAGAATCCTCGAATTTAGGCAATTCATATTCGAATATGAATATCCCATTCTCCAGTCAACGAGACGGCAACTGGAGACGGAAACATGGCTTCGACGGCACTCATCATCGGCGCAACCGGCGGTTTCGGCAGCGAAATGGCCTTGGCCCTCCGCAATCATGGCTGGCAGGTGCGCGCCATGCACCGCAAGCCGAAGGCGGCGGCACGGCAACTGGCCGACATGCCCTTCACCGACTGGGTAAAGGGCGACGCCATGAACGCCGCCGATGTGAACGCGGCGGCCGTCAATGCCCGCCTGATCGTTCATGCCGTCAATCCGCCCGGCTACCGCAACTGGGCCGGCACCGTGGTGCCGATGCTCGACAACACGATCGCGGCGGCAAAGGCCAACAGCGCCCGCATCCTCTTTCCGGGCACGGTCTATAATTTCGGGCCGGATGCCTTTCCGCTGCTCGCCGAAACCTCGCCGCAGAACCCGAAGACCCGCAAGGGCAAGCTGCGCGTCGAGATGGAACGCCGTCTGCGCGCGGCCTCGGACGACGGCATGTCCGTGCTGATCCTGCGCGCCGGCGATTTCTTCGGCGGCCGCTACGCCGGCAACAACTGGTTCGCGCAAGGGCTGGTGAAGCCCGGCAAGCCGGTCCGCGCCGTCACTTATCCGGGCCCGCACAAGATCGGCCACGCCTGGGCCTATCTGCCGGACATGGCAGAGACGGCGGCGCGTCTTCTCGGTCGCGCCGATGAACTCGGAACCTTCGAGGTTTTCCATTTCGGCGGCCACTGGTTCGAACACGGCATCGAAATGGCGGATGCCATCCGCGCCGCGGCGCGGCGGCCCGATGCGCCGGTCAGGAAGCTGCCCTGGTTCGCGCTGACGCTGCTTTCGCCCTTCGTCGAGACATTCCGCGAGATGCGCGAGATGCGCTACCTCTGGAAAAAGCCGGTGCGGCTCGACGACACGAAACTCGCCGCCTTTCTCGGCACCGTACCGCACACCCCGCTCGACATCGCCGTCCGCCAGAGCCTCGCCGCGCTTGGCTGCCTTGGCGCCGGCGACCTCAATCCCGAAACCGAGACCCTCTCCCTCACCAGCCTTACGGAAGGAACGATCCAATGACCCGCACCAACCGCATCGAACGCATGTTCACCGCCGTCGCCGCCACCGCGCTCGGTATCTACCTCCTCGGCTTCCTGCACGAAACGGCGACGCTCTATGTCATCTGAACGAAAACGGCGGCGGGATTTTTCCCGCCGCCGTCGCGTTGAGTCGTTGTATTGCAGCGATTATTCGGCCGCGGCCTTCGAGGCGGCGAGCGCTTCCGCCGGCATCCGTTCCGCGAATTCGCGGCACGCCTGCACATATTCGCGCTTCAGCCGGTCGACCAGTTCGGCGACGGGCGGCGCATCGACGATCTGGCCGATGCCCTGCCCCGAACCCCAGATGTCCTTCCACGCTTTCTGCTTCATGTTGCCGCCCGAGCCGAAATTCATTTTCGACTTGTCGGCTTCCGGCAGGTTGTGCGGGTCGAGGCCGGCCGCCGCGACCGACGGCGCCAGATAGTTGCCATGCACGCCGGTGAAGAGATTGGTGTAGACGATGTCGTCGGCAGCGTACTTGACCAGATGATCCTTGTACGACTGATCGGCGTTCGCCTCCTGCGTGGCGACGAAACGCGTGCCGAGATAGGCGAGATCGGCGCCCATCGCCAGCGCGCCCGCGATGCCCCAGCCGTCCGACAGCGCGCCGGAGAGGATCACCGGGCCCTTGAACCATTGCTTCACTTCGCGCACCAGCGCGAAGGGCGACAGCGTGCCGGCATGGCCGCCGGCGCCGGCGCAGACGAGGATCAGCCCGTCGACGCCCTGCTCGGCGGCCTTCTTCGCATGCTTCACGTTGATGACGTCATGGAAAACCTTGCCGCCATAGCTGTGCGCCGCAGTGATCACTTCTGCCGGCGGACGAAGCGACGTGATGATGATCGGCACTTCGAGCTTGGTGCAGACGTCAATGTCGTGTGATAGACGGTCGTTCGAGGCATGGCAGATCTGGTTGACCGCGAAGGGTGCGACCTTCTTTTCGGGGTGCTTGGCCTTGTATTCGCCAAGCTCGCCCTTGATCCGCGTGATCCATTCTTCCAGCACATGCGCCGGCCGCGCGTTGAGCGCCGGAAACGAACCGACAATGCCCGCCTTGCACTGCGCGATCACCAGCTCCGGGCCGGAGACGATGAAAAGCGGAGAGCCGATAACAGGTATCTCCAGACTGTTTTTCAGAATGTCGGGTAGCGCCATGTCGGTGTCCTCCGGAAATTCACTATGCGCAGTATGGACCGGATTACGCTGTTATGTCTGTTCAGCGCTGAATGTCAGGATGTTCGGATACGATCAGGCGATATCGCGCCCGGCCAGCCGGTCGCGGTCGATCTTGGCTTTCTCGCCGATGAAGTCGATGACGGCCCTGACAGGCGCCGTGTCGCGGAGATCGGGATGCGCCAGCAGCCACATCTCGGTGCCGTTGGCGAGCTTCTGCGGCGCGATCCGCACAAGGTCGGCATAGTGGTCGCCGGTGAGGCAGACCAGCGTCGAAATGCCGATGCCGGCGCGCACCGCCTGCACGAGATCGGCGTCGGAGAAGCAGCGCAGCGCCACGCGCGCGCCCTGCGTGACGTGCGCGAGCCAGTCGGCAAGCTCGACCTCCGCCGCGCGGCCGCCAAAGCCGACGATCCGGTGATCCTTCCATTCCTCGCGCTTTGCCGGCAGGCCGAAACGCTCGGCATAGGAGCGCGAAGCATAAAAGCCAACGCCGATGCGCCCGATCTTGCGCCCGACGACGTTTTCGCGCCCCGGCCCGTAGGGACGGATGACGACGTCGGCGTCGCGCCGCTTCACCGAAACCTGTGTCACTTCATTGGCGATTTCGATTTCGATGCCGGGATGGCGCGTGGCGAACTCGTCGAGACAGGGCATGAACCAGTAGGAGGCGAGACTGTGCGGAATGGCGACGCGCACCAGACCTTGAGCCTGTCCGTCGGCGCCGGTCGCCGCATGGAGCGCGCGTTCGGCGGCCAGCGACATCGGCTCGACCTCGGCGCGCAGCCGCTCGCCGGCGCCGGTCAGCGCATAGCCGGTCGGCTCGCGCACGAAGAGCTTGGTGCCGAGATTTTTCTCAAGCGTCGCGATGTGCCGCCCGACCGTCGCATGGCTGAGCTTCAGCCGGCGCCCGGCGCCCGAAAGGCTCTGCGTGTCGACCACCGCCAGAAAAATGCGGTAGGCGTCCCAATTGGCTTCGTTGTTCATGGCTGAACAATCCGTTGTCCGATCCTGCAGCGGCAGACTGCGCCGGTTTTCAGTTCATTTCAAGAACTTGGGCCCGGTCCTGACGACGCTTGGCCGACGCTGCGGCAATGGCGTACAGCCGATTCCACATGTGCAAAAGCGCCGTTCCTTCTGCTAGAACAACCGCATAAGAGAATTGAAGCGGCCCGGCCCGGTGGCGCGGGGCCCGTTCAGGGGAGACAGCGAAGTGCTCAAAACCAGATTCACGGAAATGTTCGGGGTCGACCACCCGATCGTGCAGGGCGGCATGCAATGGGTCGGCCGCGCCGAACTCGTGGCCGCGGTCGCCAATGCCGGTGCACTCGGTTTCATCACGGCGCTGACCCAGCCGACGCCGGACGATCTGCGCAAGGAAATCGAGAAGTGCAAGGGCCTGACCGACAAGCCCTTCGGCGTGAACCTCACCATCCTGCCGGCGCTGAAGCCGCCGCCCTATGCCGAGTATCGCCAGGCAATCATCGACTCCGGCGTCAAGATCGTCGAAACCGCCGGCTACAAGCCGCAGGAACATGTCGATCACTTCAAGGCGCATGGCATCAAGGTGATCCACAAATGCACCGCCGTCCGCCACGCGTTGTCGGCCGAACGCATGGGCGTCGATGCCATCTCGATCGACGGCTTTGAGTGTGCGGGCCATCCGGGCGAGGACGACATTCCCGGCCTGATCCTCATTCCGGTGGCCGCCGACAAGGTGAAAATCCCGATGATCGCGTCGGGCGGCTTCGGCGACGCGCGCGGCCTCGTGGCGGCGCTGGCGCTCGGTGCCGAAGGCATCAACATGGGCACGCGCTTCATGTGCACCAGGGAAAGCGCCATCCACCAGAAGGTGAAGGAACAGATCGTCGCCAATGACGAGCGCGCGACCGACCTGATTTTCCGTACGCTGCACAACACGGCGCGCGTGGCTAAAAACGCGGTCAGCCGCGAGGTCGTCGAGATCGAGAAGAAGGGCGGCGCCAAGATCGAGGACATCGCCCATCTTGTGGCGGGCGCGCGCGGCCGCGTCGTCTACGAAGCGGGCGATCCCGACCACGGCATCTGGTCGGCCGGCATGGTGCAGGGCCTGATCCACGACATCCCGTCCTGCCAGGAACTCGTCACCCGCATCGTCTCGGAAGCCGAGGCGATCATCGCCCAGCGCCTCAACCGCATGGCCGGCATCGCCACGGCCCGCGCGGCGGAGTAAACGCCACCGCCGTTCGAACAGGCCCGCGCCCGAAACGGCGCGGGCTTTTTCATTGTGCGGCTGCCATCGCAACCTTGTGCAATCCGCCCGGATCGAGCACCGAAATGCTGCGATAACCTGTCTTGACCAGCCCGCGCGCCGCGAAGTCCCGCAGCGCAAGATTGATTGTCTTGCGCGAAAAGCCGGTCAGTTCCGCAAGCTCGTCCTGGCGGATCGGCAGCGTCGCCGGCCCGCCGCCGCCCCAGGGGAAGGAATAGAGGTAAAGCCGGCTGGCGATCTGCGCCTCCGGCGAGAGCCGCATGCGCTCGGCATAGGCGCGCGCCGCCCAGACAAGCTGCTCGGTCGCAAGCTCGGCGAAATGCAGCCACAGCGCCGGCATGTCGCGCACGATGGCCGCCAGTGCATGTTGCGGAATGAAAATGGTCTCGGCGCGCTCCCGCGCAATCGCCGTCGTCACGCGCTTGCCGCCCAGCACCTGCGCCGCATAGCCGAACACCGTGCCCGGTCCCGATATGCTGATCGGCACAGCCTCGCCATTGTCGAGCACCACATGGCTGGTCACCGAGCCCGAGAGAACGCCGTAAAGCCCATGCGCCTCGTCGCCCGTGTCGTAGATCCAGCGGCCGGCCTCCACCGCGCTCACCTGCGCATGTGCCACCAGCGCCTCGCGCAGCCTTGCCGGGCAGCGCGAAAACCAGCCATTGCGGCTGAAAGTCTCGGCAATCCGCTTGCGGTCCGGCACGAGGCGCATGATTTTTCCCAAAATGTTACCGAAGTAACAATCTAGCCCATGCGCCCGCCTATCCTCAAGGGCAAGAAACCCGTTGGGAGGAAATCATGGGTGCGGTTGAAATTCGGAAGATGACGGGCGGTTGCGGCGCCGAGGTGCTGGGCGTCGACATTGCCGCGTTGAGCAACTCGGACATGGAAGCGGTGCGGCAGGCCTATGTCGACTATGGCGTCGTCTTCTTCCGCGACCAGAAGCTGACGCCCGAGGACCACATTGCCTTCGCGCGCCGCTGGGGCGACATCGTCGTCAACAAGTTCTTCACGCCGACGCAAAATCCGCTGATCGCCGAGGTGCGCAAGGAAAAGGAACAGACCGTCAATATCGGCGGCGGATGGCACACCGATCACTCCTACGACGTCGAACCGGCGATGGGCTCGGTGCTCGTCGCGCGCGAATTGCCGGAGGAGGGCGGCGACACGATGTTCGCCAGCATGTATGCGGCCTGGGAGGCGCTGTCGCCGGGCCTCAAGAAAACGCTCGAAGGCATGCGCGCCGTACACTCCAACGCCCATGTCTTCGGTGCGGCGGGTTTCTACAAGGCAAGCGACCAGAGCGCCGGCTTCAAGGGCGAAAGCCTGATCGGCGAGGCGGTCCATCCCGTCGTCGTCACGCATCCGCTGAGCGGCCGCAAGGCACTCTACGTCAACCCCGGCTTCACCACCCATTTCGAGGGCTGGACCGGCGAGGAAAGCCAGGCATTGCTGCAACATCTCTATCGCCATGCCGCGCGCCCCGAATTCACCTGCCGCTTCCAGTGGCGCGAAGGCTCGGTTGCCTTCTGGGACAATCGTTCGACCTGGCACTACGCGGTCAACGACTATCACGGCGAAAAACGCCTGATGCACCGCATCACGATTGCCGGCGCACCGCTTCACTAGGCGGTTTTGCCCGCGCCGCCGCCTGTGGCAATCTCTCCCGAAGCCCCGTCGAAGGGGCAAGGGAGGGAACCCATGTCGCAAGCCGCCGCCAGAACGCGCCGCATCGAAGTCACGCCGAACGCCAATGGTTTCGGCGCGGCGATCTCGGGCCTCGATTTGTCGAAGCCTCTGCCGCCGGATGTGCTGGCCGAGGTGAAGCAGGCCTGGGCCGACCATGCGGTCGTCTGGTTTCCCGACCAGCCGCTCAGCCATGACGAACTTGAAGCCTTCACGCTGCAGATCGGCCCCTTCGGCCACGACCCGTTCATCGCGCCGATGGAAGGCCGCCCGCATATTCTGGAATTGCGCCGCGAGCCGGACGAGAAGGCGCGCAATTTCGGCGCCGGCTGGCATTCCGACTGGAGCTTTCAGGAAGAGCCGCCGGCCGCGACAATCCTGCATTCGAAAGTGATCCCGCCCGTCGGCGGCGACACGCTCTATGCCGACTGCACCCGCGCTTACGATGCTTTGTCGGCAACGATGAAACGGCTGCTCGACGGCCTTGTTGCGATCCACACCGCCGCCTTGCCCTATGGCACCAAGGGCATCTTCGCGCAGGAGAAGGAAGAGCGGACGATGAAGATCATCGTCAGCAAGGAGGCCGAGAAAACCTGCCCGCATCCGCTGGTGCGCACGCATCCCGTGACGGGACACAAGGCACTTTATGTCAGCCCCGTTTACACATCGCATATTGAGGGTATGTCGCCTGACGAGTCCGCGGCGCTGCTCGGTTTTCTTTACACACACATGACGAAGGACGAATTCGTCTATCGCCACCGCTGGCAGCCCAACATGCTGACCATGTGGGACAATCGCTGCACGCTGCATTTCGCCGATGGCGGCTACGACGGTCATTTGCGTGTGATGCACCGCACGACCGTCGGCGGCGACACGCCGGTTTAACGGCAGGCATTAGACTTCGTTCCAGAATCGCATTCTGTCCCGCTGCGGCACAGAAAACAGAATCGTGCGTCTACGGACGGAATCTCTTTGATTCCGCCGCGTGGAGGACTAGTCTCAACAGCAGTCGAAGAACGATATTTTGCCTGGCGCGCACCCGAGGCGCGCCAAGGCGGCAGTATCGGGATGCGATTGTGTGCCGGCGACCCCTTGCCCCCCCGACGCCGCGGCAGCAGTCTTCCCCGAAATCGCCGCCAACCCCGGATCCGGTGTCAGCCACCGGATCCGGGGTTTTCTTTTTGGGTCTAGCGCGCGAAGAGCAGCAGCAGAATGCCGCCCGCGACCAGCGCGATGCCGATGAATTCGAGCCGGTTGGTTCTTTCGCCGAAAATGAAATGCGACGAGATGAAGGTGAAGACCAGTTCGATCTGGCCGAGCGCCCGCACATAGGCCGCGTTCTGGATGGTCATGGCGGTGAACCAGCCCATCGAGGCGAGCGCGCCGGCAAGCCCGACAACCGAACTCACCTTCCAGGTCGAAAGGGCAGTGCGCAAATCAGCCGGGCCGCGCGACAAGAGCCACAGCGTCATCGCCACCGTCTGGATCGCCAGCACGACAACCAGCGTGTAGGCGGCCGCGGTGAGGAAGTCCGGCCGTTCCAGCGACAGCGAAGCACCGCGATAACAGACGGCGGCAACGCCGTAGCAGGCGCCGGAGCCGATCCCCATCAAGGTCGGTTTGTCGCCGAGCGAGCGCACAAAGGCGGCGAGCGTCAGCTTCGCCTGCGCCATCGAAATGACGACGACGCCGGCAAGGCTGACCAGAATGGCGAGGAACGCGCCGAGACTGAGGAGATCGCCCAGCACGATCGCGCCGAACAGCGCCGTCTGGATCGTCTCGGTCTTGGAATAGGTGTTGCCGACCGCGAAGTTGCGCCAGGCGAAGATCGTCACCAGCAGCACCGTGCCCCAGATTTGCGCGAGCCCGCCCAGCGCCGCATAGGCGAGGAAGGTCGTGTTGGCGTCCGGCAGCGTCGCGCCGGTGAAGAAAACAAGCCCCGCGAGATAGAGCACGGCCACCGGCAAGCCATAGGCAAAGCGCACATAGGTTGCGCCCATCGCCGACATCTCGCCGGTGAGCTTCTTTTGCAGCGTCGATCGCAGGTTCTGCAGGAACGCGGCGGCAATCGTGATCGGTATCCAGAGTGGCATGATGGGCGCGGGTGCCGCCTTGGAGCGTTTTCAGGAAAAGCGCCTCCTTTGAACAAAAGGGAGCGGTTTTCCGTCCGAAAACGCGACAAACAAAGAATTGGAATCGTTCATCGTTTCCATGAAACGGTGAACGATTCTAGTCGGTGATCGCCCCGTAGACGAGCTGTTGCAGTTGCGGGCGCAAGGGGTAGGTGGAGGAGGGGTAGAGCTGCGTCAGGAAAATGGCGACCATTTCTTCTTCCGGGTCGATCCAGAAATAGGTCGAGGCCGCGCCGCCCCAGGAAAAGTTTCCGGCGGAGCCTATGGTCGGCGATTCCGCCGGATCGAGCGTCACTTGAAAGCCGAGGCCGAAGCCCGCGCCGGCCGGTGCGAGTTCGCTGAATGCCGAGTTCGATATTTCGTTCATCCGCTTGCCGCCGGGGAGGTGGTTCAGCGTCATGAACTCGATGGTCTTTGGCGAGCACAGCCGCACGCCGTCAAGTTCGCCGCCATTGAGCAGCATTTGGCAGAAGCGCCAGTAGTCCATCATCGTCGAGACGAGACCGCCGCCGCCGGAAAGGAAGCGTGGCGGTTGTGCATAGGTGCTGCTCTCGTCGCCGAGATCCATGATGCCGGTCTTGCCGCTTTTCGGGTCCTTGAAGTAGTTGGTGGCGAAGCGGTCGAGCTTGTCGGCCGGCACGAAGAAGCCGGTGTCGTCCATGCCGAGCGGCGCGAAGATGCGGCTCGCCAGAAATTCGTCGAGCGGCCGTCCCGACAGCACTTCCACCAGATAGCCGCAGACATCGGTCGATACCGAATAGCTCCATTGTTCGCCGGGCGAAAAGAGCAGCGGAATGTCGGCCAGCGCCGTCACCATTTCCTTCAGCGTCAGCTTCACCGTGTTGGCGCCGTCGATGCCGGCGTCGCGGTAGAGCTTGTCGACCGGATGGGCATACATGAAGCCGTAGGTGAGGCCGGATGTGTGCGTCAGCAGATCGCGGATGGTCATTTCCCGCGCGCAAGGCTTCGTCTCGTAATTCTCGGGCGTGCCGCCGGCCCAGACTTTCAGCTTCTTGAATTCCGGGATGTAACGCGACACCGGATGGTTGAGCTGGAAGTGCCCTTCCTCGTAAAGCATCATCAGCGCCAGGCTGGTGATCGGCTTTGTCATCGAATAGATGCGGAAGATCGTGTCCTTTTCCATCGGCAGCCCGCGCTCGCGGTCGCGGTTGCCGCGCACTTCGAAATGCGCGATCTCGCCGCCCCGCGACACCAGCGTCGAAAAGCCAGCAAGTTTGCCCCGGTCGACATAGGAGCTGAAATAGTTGGGGATGTTGGCGAGCCGGTCGGCGTCGAGGCCGACATCCTCGGGCTTCGAAATGCGGGGCATGATGTTCATCGCGCGTTTCCTCGTGGTGTTGTTTTCGTTGTTGTGTTCATTCGGTGCGCGGGCCGAGCTCGCGGAAAAGTTCCTCGGCGCTCCGGCCCTGCGCCGCGACCATGCCGGTCTCCTCGGCGCCGAGCGAAATCGCCTCCCAGCCGTCCGGCGTCTTGCGCAGCCGGAAACTCGGGCGCATATGGCCGCAACGCGTCAGATAAGGCGCCATCACGCCTTGCCCGTTCTTGCGGAATTCGAGATCGAAAGGCGA
This sequence comes from Parvibaculum sp., assembly GCA_040216885.1. Taxonomy (GTDB): domain Bacteria; phylum Pseudomonadota; class Alphaproteobacteria; order Parvibaculales; family Parvibaculaceae; genus Parvibaculum. The sequence continues at coordinate 174,998 of JAVJOG010000008.1, read as the reverse complement.
GCTTTCCGCAGCGGCCTTCAGGCGCCGGCGGTCATGCTCGGTGACGAGATCGCCGGGAAATCGGACGATGTTTCCCAATGCCTGTGACCCTTTGGTTGTCGTGGCCCCTTCGCCTGCCGGCGGGCAGTCTACACGACCGGCGGCGTCATTTGGTTCCAATATTTGACGGGGGATTGGCTCTGCCGCGCGCGCCGGGCGCGCCCTGGGCTTCCCGCCATGGAACAAACGGTTTTCCGCCTCCTTGCCGCCCTTCTGGGCCTCTTCGCGCTGCTCAATGGCGGCCGTATGGTTGCCGATCCGATCGGCTGGTTCGCCTCGATCCCGATCTTGCGCTGACCGGCGCGGCCAACGCCCACCTGATCCGCGATGTCGGAGCCGCTTATCTGGCAAGCGCCGCGGGCCTCCGCGGTCTGGCCGCGCCTCACGGCGCCCTTGCTGCTGGCGCCCGCCATCTTCATGGGCGGCCATGCGCTGGCACATCTCGCCGACATTGCGGCGGGTTGCGCGGCGGCGCCGGGCGGCACCGCGACAGACTGGCTCGGCGTCATTCTCCCCGGCGCACTCACCGTGGCGCTGTGCATCCGGGGCCTGCGTCTCAGGCGCCCCTGAAGCAATCGACGACCTCGGCGATCCATGCTCGTGGATTTTCCCGCTGCTCGAGCGGCGTCTTCCCGTTGCGCACCACCACCATGTCGAGGTCGGGCACGCAGACCGTGTACTGCCCCTCATAGCCATTGGCCGAAAAGCTGCCGTCGCCGGCAATGCCGAGCCACCAATGCGCGCCATAGGGATTTTCGGCATCGGCCTGCTGCCAAGTGGGCCTGCGCGCATAATCGGCCCAGCCTTCCGGCAACAGACGCTTTCCCTCCCACACGCCATCGCGCAGATAGAGCAGGCCGAACCGCGCGAAGTCGCGCGGCGTGCAGAAACAAAAAGACGAACCGATGAAGGTGCCGGCCGCATCGAATTTCGGCTCCGGCGATGTCATGCCGAGCGGCTCGAACAGGCGGGCACGCATGAAGGCTTCGAAGTCGGACCCATGCGCGCCGGCCGCACGCGCCAGGCAACGGCTGACGATGTTGGTCGTGCCGCTCGCATAGGACCAGTAGGCGCCCGGCTCGTGCGCGAGCGGAAACGACGCGGCGAATTGCGCGGTGTCGTCCTTGCCGGCGCCCCACAGCATTTCGATGACGTCGGACGGATGCTCCGGCACGTAATCCTCGCGGAAGGCGAGCCCGCTCGACATCCGCAGCAACAGGTCGAGCGTGATCGCGCGGCGCGGGTCGCCCGCGCCCTGCCACTCCGGCACGTCGGCTGCGCCGTGAATATCGAGCTTGCCGTCGCCGGCCAGAATGCCCGCCAGCGCATGGGTGATGCTTTTCGCCTTCGACCAGGACGGGCAGGTGACGTCCGGCCCGTGATCCGCCGCATATTGCTCGTGAACGAGTCTGCCGCCCTTGACGATGACGACACCGAAGGTCTCGCCGAGATCGGCGGGCGGCGTCGCGGCGAAGGCATGACCCATCAGCCGGGCGAACCGCGCCTTGTCCATATTCGGCGGCAAGTCGCCGAGCGGCCACTCATCCGTTGGCCACGGCACTCCGACGGGCTGGGCGGGCAGGGGCGGCAGCTTCTCGGCAGTCAGGGTCGCACTCATCTTCCGGCTCCGGTTTGTGTGTGCCGATGGTGCCCGCTATCCTCGCCTTCAACAAGAAGGCCGGGAGGACAGAATGGCGTTGCCGAGGCTCGGGATCGAGGGTGAGTGGTTTCAGGGGACCGACGGCCGCAGGCGTCTCTTGCGCGGCGTCAATCTGGGCGGCGACTGCAAGGTGCCCTACACGCCGAACGGGCACACCAACATCCCGACCGATTTTTCCGATCACCGGACGGTCTCCTTCGTCGGCCGGCCTTTTCCGCTGGCCGAAGCCGATGAGCATTTCGGACGGCTCAAGGCCTGGGGCTTCAACTGCCTGCGCCTGCTGACGACATGGGAAGCGGTCGAGCATGCGGGGCCGGGGCAATATGACGAGGAATATCTCGACTATTTCGCCACGCTCTGCCGCATGGCCGACGACTACGGCATGTATGTCTTCGTCGACTTCCATCAGGATGTCTGGAGCCGCATGACCGGCGGCGACGGCGCGCCGGGCTGGCTCTTCGATGCGGTTGGTCTCGATTTCACGAAGTTCCACGCCGCCGGCGCCGCGCATGTGATGCAATACAAGTACGATTTTGCGCGCGGCGGGCGGCAGGAAGACACCTATCCGACCATGACCTGGTCGCAGAACTACAAATATCCGGCCAACGCGATCATGTGGACGCTGTTCTTCGCCGGCGATGCTTTCTGCCCGGATTTTCTGATCGAGGGCCGTTCGGCGCAGACCTATCTGCAGGAGCATTATCTGGGCGCGATGGAAGCGGTCGCGCATCGTGTGAGGGACCTGCCCAATGTCATCGGCTTCGACTCGCTCAACGAGCCGGGCTCGGGCTATGTCGGCCTGCCGCTGAGCTATCGCCATGTCGGCCCGAGCGAGAAAAACCCGATACCCGCCCGGCCGGGCCTTGCCTGGTCGCCATTGGACGGTTTCGCCGCAGCGCAAGGCCTCGCCCGTGAACTCCCCGAAATGCAGATCGACTGGGACGCGCGCGCCGTCGTGAAAAAGCGCGACGTGCTGGTCAATGCCGACGGCATCTCGATCTGGCGCGAGGGGCGGCAATGTCCCTTCGAACGCGCCGGCGTCTACCGGCTCGACGGCGGCGAGATCGTCGCGCTGGACGAGGATTTCTTCGTCGCCCGCAACGGCCGCAAATGGAACATGGACGCCGATTTCATGGGGCCGTTCTTTGCGAAGGTCGCAAAGCGCGTCCGCGCCATCAACAACGACTGGCTGCTCTTCGCCGAGCTCGATCCGGGCGCGGGCTTTGCGCATGGCTTCCCGGCCGACACGCCGGAACGCACGGTCAATGCGAGCCACTGGTACGACATCGTGACGCTGTCGACCAAGCGCTTCGACTTCCCGGTCAAGATCAATCCCTATACCGGCCGCACGACCGAAGGCGCCGATGCCATCGAAGCCTCCTACACGCGGCAGCTCGGCCGCATCAAGGACGCCTCGAAGACGCTGAACCGCGGCGCCGGTGCGCCGGCGCTGCTCGGCGAATTCGGGATACCCTTCGATCTCGACGATGCGGCCGCCTACAAGGCCTGGAACGCGGGCGACCGCACGGACGGGCCCTGGGAGAAACACATCATCGCGCTCGACCTGATGTACAACGCCCTCGACCAGTTGCTGATGCATTCGACGCATTGGAACTACACAGCCTCGAACCGCAACGACCAGGCGGTGGGCGACGGCTGGAACCAGGAAGACCTCTCGATCTACAGCATCGACCAGCGCATCGATCCCTCCGACATCAACAGCGGCGGCCGGGCGTTGAAGGGTTTCGTGCGCCCCTATGCGCGCACGATTGCCGGCCGTCCGCTGAAAATGAAGTTCAAGCGCGAAACCGGCGCCTTCCGTTTCGTCTATGAGGCCGAAGGCGACGGCGACACCGAAATCTTCGTGCCGCGCCTGCAATATCCGAACGGCTACGAGGTGGAAGTCGAAGGCGGCACCGCGACGCGCGACGACGAAAACCAGAGCCTCAAGGTCCATGCCGTCGGCTCGCGGAAAGTCGCGGTTATAATCGCCCGGAAATAGTCCGAAAACAGAAAGTCCGGCCCTTGCGTATATATACAAAATATTGTATATCATCGCAATGAGTGAAAAGCCCTGAAATTTCGGGGCACTTCGCTTGAGGATTTGAGCGCATTTCCGGCGGTGGCGCGCAAGCGAGCGGGGTTGGCGCTCTTCCTCGTACAGTCCGGCGAAGAACCGCCAGACTGGAAGCCGATGAACGCGATTGGCAAGGGCGTGCGTGAAATTCGCGTTCGAGGCGACAAGGAAGCGTTTCGGGTGATCTACATAGCGAAACTTGAAAGCGCGATTTATGTGCTTCATTGCTTTCGCAAGAAGACGCAGAAGACAGGCCGTAACGACCTTGAACTGGCGACCCAACGCTATGCGGAGTTGCTAAGGGAGCTTGAAAAATGACGAAGACCAGGGATCGGGCTTACGCGAATGTTTTCGATGCCATTGAGGACGCGCCCGCCGAACGCGAAAACATGAAACTCCGGGCCTCGCTGATGGTGGAACTCGTCAGGCATATGAAACGCGCAAAGCTCACGCAGAAGGATGCCGCGTCGGTGTTTGGTGTCACGCAGCCGCGCATTTCAGATCTCACACGCGGGAAGATCGACTTGTTCAGCCTCGACACGCTGGTCAACATGGTCGCGGCGGCCGGCCTGCATGTCGATATGAAGATCAGGAAGGCGGCGTGACAGGCGGCAAGGGCGTTCACTCGCCTTTGAGACCTGCCGCAATCGCCGCTGCTGCCGCTTGCATCGGCGCGAGGTAGCGCCGCGCGGCTTCCGCCTCGTTCATGGTCGAGCCGATATAGCGCATGTTTATGCTTGCCGCGACCTTGTCGCCCTGCATCACCGGCACGGCGAGCCCCATCGCGGGGTCGCCGCGCATCGGCGCCGTCGTCGCATAGCCGCGCCGGCGGATGCCGTCGATCATTGCATCCACATATTTCTCGTCCCGCGCCGCCGCATTCATCTTCGATTTCGAACTGCGCAGCAGCACCATCAGCACCCGGCGCTCTTCCTCGGGACAGAACGAAATATAGGCCCGCCCCAGCGCCGACACGAGAATGGCGAGCCGCCGGTTCAGCCAGTCGGGATCGGTCGCAAAGGGGCTTTCATGCCGCGTCGAAAGCCTGACCAGCATGGCGTCCCGGTCCAGCGTCGCAAGCCCCATGGGCCATTTGTGTTCCGCCGTCAGCGCCGTCAGAAAAGGCCGCGCCGCCTCCACCACGCGGTCGCCGTGGCGAAAGCCGCCCGACAAACGCAGCACCCGCTCGGTCAGCGCATAGCCGCCGCGCCGCGGCAGCCGCGCCACATGGCCGGTGGCGATCAGCGTGTCGAGCAGCCGCACCAGCGTCGGCTTCGGCAAGCCGGTCGCGTCATGCAGGTGCGCAAGCGTCGACGACCCGGCGCCGTTGAGTGCCTCCAGGATATGCAGACTGCGAATGACCGGCTGGACGCCGCCGGTGTCGGATTGCGGCATGAGACGCCTCCTGCCGCAGAGCCTAATTCCGTCTTACGGAATCGCCAAATGCTCAGGCATCGTCCGTTGCGAGGTCGAGCAATTCGGCAATCTCGGCGCTGGCCGGCCGCGCCATCACGTCGCTGACGCTCCCCGATTGCAGGATGCAGCCCTTGTGCATCACGCAGATGCGGTCGGCGAGCCGTGTCACATCGTCGAGATCGTGCGTCACCAGCACCACGGGCATCGGCAGGTCGCGGCGCAACTCGGCAAGTTCGCGCCTGAGTTTGCGCCGCGTCACCCGGTCGACGGCGGAGAAAGGTTCGTCGAGCAGCAGCACGTCGGGCCGCCGCGCCAGCGCCCGCGCCACGGCGACACGTTGTTGTTCGCCGCCCGAAAGCTGTGCCGGGCGCCGGTCTTCGAGCCCGTCGAGATGCACCCGCGCCAGCAGCGCCGTCGCCGCCGCGCGCCGCGTCTCGCGCGGCGTGTCGCCGAGCGCTTCCATCACATTGGCAAGCGCCGTCAGATGCGGAAAGAGCGCATAGGACTGGAACACGAGCCCTGCCCGCCGCTGCCGCGCCGGCAGGTGAAGGCCGGCCACGCTGTCGAACCATGTCGCGCCGTTGCAGGCGATCCGTCCCTCGGCCGCATGGTAGAGGCCTGCAATCGCGCGCAGTGTCGTCGTCTTGCCGCTGCCCGATGGGCCGACCAGCGCCATCGCTTCGCCGGGCGCGACCGAGAAGGCGACATCGAGCGGGATCGGCGCATCCTGCCGCAGCCGGACGGTGAGGCCCTTATCCATAGCGCCGCCCGATGCGTTGCGTCAGCAGGTAGCTCGCGGCGATGGTGGCGAGCGAAACGAGCAGCAGCACCGCCGCCATCTGCCCCGCCGCCGCCTCGTCGAAGGCCTGCACCCGGTCGTAGATCGCAATGGCGATGGTCCGCGTCTCGCCGGGAATGCTGCCGCCCACCATCAGCACCACGCCAAACTCGCCCAGCGTATGCGCGAAGGTCAGCACCGTGCCGGTCAGGATGCCGGGCCAGGCCAGCGGCAGCTCGATCCGCCATAGCGTCCGCCAGCGCGACAACCCGCAGCTTGCCGCCGCCTCGCGCAGTTCCGGTCCCACCGCCTCGAAGGCGCGCTGGATCGGTTGCACGGCGAAGGGAATGTTGACGATCAGCGACGCAAGCAGCAGCCCCTCGAAGGTGAAGACCAGCGTCTGCCCGAACAGCCGCTCGAACATCTGCCCGAACCAGGCCCCCGACCCGAAGGCGGTCATCAGATAGAAGCCGACAACGGTTGGCGGCAAGACCAGCGGTAGCGCCAGCCCGGCTTCCACAATGGCGCGGCCGCGCATCCGTGTCGCCGCCAGCCAGCGTCCGGTGAGAATGGCGGCGGGGATCAGCAGCAGCACCGTCAGCCCGCCGAGCCTGATCGTCAGCCAGAATGCTTCCCAGTCCATGAGCCGCTCACATCGTTTCGCCGGGAAGCACGAAGCCATAGCGCCGCATGATCGCGCGGGCTTCCTCTTCCTGCATGTAGCTGTGGAAAAGCCGTGCCGTCTCGCCTGCACCGTTAAGCAGCATCATGCGTTGGCGCAGCGGCTTGTGCATCGTTTCGGGAATGATCGCGTGGGTTCCGCGCGCCGCCACTTCCGGCGCCAGCGCCAGCGACCACGCAACGAGGCCGCCTTCCGTATTGCCCGACAGCGCGAACTGCGCCGCTTGCGAGACGTTCTCGCCATAAACGAGCTTGCCTTTGATGGCGTCCCACAATCCGGCATGCCGCAGCGTTTCCTCGGCGCGCTGCCCGTACGGCGCGTGTTCGGGATTGGCGATGGCGAATTTCTTCAATCGTCCGTCTTCCAGCGCGGCGGCAAGATCGCCGAGCGTCCCGTCGGCCGCGAGCGGCGATCCATGCGGCAAGATCAGCACGATGCGCCCCACCGCGTAGAGCGCCCCTTCGGTCCCTTCGTCTGCCGTCACCCCGGCATCGGCGAGCCCCTGCACGAATTCCTCATCCGCCGACAGGAACATCTGGAAGGGTGCGCCTTGCCGGATCTGGCGAAAGAAGTTGCCCGACGACCCGAAGGCGAGCCTGACCTCCCGGCCGGTCGCCGTCTTGAACGATGCCGCCACTTCCGTCAGCGCGAACTGCAGGTCCGACGCGGCCGCAATCGCCGGCACGTCGTCGGCCCGTGCGGCTGACGGCATCGACATTGCAAGCGACAGCGCGAGAAATCGCAGCACAGCGCCGGTTTTCATGGGTCGGGTCTCCCTTGGGGCGCCACCCCGGTGGGCGGCTGGCTGCGTCTCACGCTTTATCGCCCGGCCGCGCCTGCGGGGCAATCTGCCATTAATTCCGTCTCGCGGAACTTCACAATTGCGTGCTGGTCCTCGGCGCGCCGCCGCGCTTAGGGTCAATGCAAGCGTTCGAGGAAACCCCGGACCCGGAGGAGAGCCCATGAGCCAGCCCGCCCTGAAGCCGCAAGCCGCGCCATTCACCCTCATGCCGTTGGCGCCGGCCATCGGCGCCGAACTTTTCGACGTCGATCTTGCAAAGCCTCTCGATGACGCGGCGTTGGCGGCCATCCGCGCTGCGCTGCTCGAATGGAAAGTCGTCTTCTTCCGCGACCAGGACATCACGACCGATGAGCACCTCGCCTTCGCCCGCCGCTTCGGCGATCTGGAAGTGCATCCCTTCGCGCCGCAGAAGCCCGGCTACCCGGAAGTCCTCGCCATCACCCATGACAAGGACAGCAAGGGTCGCGAAAATGTCTGGCACAGCGACGTGACCTGGCGCGAATGCCCCTCGCTCGGTTCGGTGCTGCGCGCGGTCGAGGTGCCGGAGGTCGGCGGCGACACGCTCTTCTCCGACATGTACGCGGCCTACGACAATCTCCCCGGCGGGGTGAAGGAAAAAATCGATGGCGCGGTTGCCGTCCACGACTTCGCGCATTTCCGCAGCATGATGCGTAATCGCGGCAAGGGTGAAGCCGAGATCGAGGAAATGAATCGCAAATATCCGATGGTCGAGCATCCGGTGGTGCGCACCCATCCCGAAACCGGCCGCAAGGGCCTCTATGTCAACGCTGCCTTCACCCAGCACATTGTCGGCATGGAGAAAGCGGAATCGGACGCGATGCTCGCCTTCCTCTACGCGCAGGCCGCGATCCCCGAATATCAGTGCCGCTTCCGCTGGCGGAAAAACTCGATCGCCTTCTGGGACAACCGCGCCTGCCAGCACTACGCGGTCTCGGATTACTGGCCGGCCATCAGGCGCATGGAGCGCGTGACGATCATCGGCGACCGGCCGCGCTGAGCGCCGCCGCCAAACGACAGAGAGAAAAAATGAAAACACTTGTCTACTGGGGCTCCGCCCTGGCGATGGCACTCGCCGTCGCGACCCTTTCAGCATGGTGGCTCGTCACCGACTATGACGGCGGCTACCGCGCCGGTCCCTGGACCACCTCCACCGTCTTCGGAAGCGTCGACGCCGACATGTACACCCGCGCCCGCGTCGCCCTGTTTGGCCTTCTCGCACTCGACAGGCGCGAGACAATGTACTACCAGGCGCGCGTCGACAGCGATGGCGACTGGCTCACCGGCAACTGCACCTACCGCCTCGAAGGATCTGACCTCGCGGCCCATTGGTGGAGTATCACCGCCTATGACGCCGACAGTTTCCTGATCCCCAACGAAGACGACGTCTTCTCCTTCTCCAAAACCACCACCGAGCGTGAAGCCGATGGCAGCTTCGTCATCCGCATCTCAGCCGACCGTCAGGAGAAAAACTGGCTGCCGGTGAAAGCAGGCGAGACGTTCGACCTGACGGCGCGCTTCTACAATCCCGAAGCTTCCGTCCACGTCGACCCCGCCGCCGCCATTCTGCCCTCCATCGTGAAGGAATCCTGCCGATGAACCGCAAACTCCAATGGGTCGCCGTTGTAGCGGCACTTGCCGTCATCCTTCATCTCGCGGCCGTCTGGGCCATCCCGCGTGTTGCGATGTCCGCTGCCATGAACAAGTTGGGCGGCGATGGCGCGCTTAATGTGTTCACGCATTGGGGTGCGCCGACCGACCAGTCGCGCGCCGTCGTCCGGCCGAGCCCCGACCTCGCCTATTCGATCTGCATTCTCGATCTGTCGGCGGGGCCCGTCCGCATCGAGGTACCGGCCAGCGCCCCCTACACCTCGCTCGCGCTCTATTCCTCGATCACCGACAATTATTTCGTCCGCAACAACCGCGAAGACGGCGGGCTGCAGGATGGCGAAGTGATCGGCATTGTCGTCACCGGTCCCGGCGGCGATGCGCCCGCAAACCTCCCGGCGGGTTTCACCACCGTCACCGCACCGACAAAAAAGGGCCTCGCCCTTGTCCGCCGCGTCATCGAAAACGGCGCCGCCATGCCGCGGCTCGACGCATTGCGCGCGGTTTCCGTCTGCACGCCGCTGCAAGGCTGAGTGGCGACCGGCCAACGGCCGGGCGCTCGCGGGCCGCGTTCTTGAGGGGGAACGCGGCCCGCGCTTTTTTCACGCCTTGCCGGTCACCGCCAGCGCGAACGCATAGACCCGCGCCACCTCCTTCAGCCGCTCGAAACGCCCCGACTTGCCGCCATGGCCCGCATCCATGTTGATGTGCAGCAGCGTCACATTGTCGTCGGTCTTGAGCGCCCGCAGCTTCGCCACCCACTTCGCCGGCTCCCAATAGGTGACGCGCGGATCGGTGAGGCCGCCCAGCGCGAAGAGATGCGGATAGGACTGCGCACTCACATTGTCGTAAGGGCTGTAGGACGCCATGTACTCATAGGCCGCGCGGGCTTCGATCGGATTTCCCCATTCGTTCCATTCGGGCGGCGTCAGCGGCAGCGACGCATCGAGGATCGTCGCCAGCACATCGACGAACGGCACTTCGGCAAGGATGCCCTTGAAGAGATCGGGCGCCATGTTGGCGACCGCCCCCATCAGCATGCCTCCGGCGCTGCCGCCATGCGCGACGATGTTGCCGCGCGACGTGAAGCCCTGCGTCGCCAGATGTTCGCCCGCCGCGATGAAATCGGAAAACGTATTGCGCTTCTTCAACAGCTTGCCGTCGCTGTACCAGCGATAGCCCTTCTCCTTGCCGCCGCGAATATGCGCGATTGCATGGACAAAGCCGCGATCGACCAGCGACAGGCAGGTGGTCGAAAAGGAAGCGGGAATGCTGATGCCGTAGGCGCCATAGCCATAGAGCAGGCAGGGTGCGCTGCCGTCGAGCTTGAGGTCACGGCGGTGCAGGATCGACACCGGCACTTCCACCCCGTCCGCCGCCGTCGCGAAAATCCGCCGCGTGATGTAGTCCGCCGGATTATGCCCCGAGGGCACTTCCTGCCGCTTGCGCAAAACCCGTTCGCGCGTCTCGACGTCGTAGTCGTAAACCTCGGCCGGCGTCGTCATCGAGCTGTAGGAAAAGCGCAAACGGCGCGTCTCGTATTCGTAGCCCGCCCCCATGTTGAGGTCATAGGCTTCCTCGTCGAAAGCGATCTCGTGTTCGGCGCCGTCGGCAAGCCGGCGCACCGCGATGCGCGGCAGCCCGTCGCGGCGTTCGAGCCGCACATGATGGTCGCGGTAAGCGACATGATCGAGCACCAGCGTGCCCGGCCGGTGCGGGGTGACGTCGCGCCAGCTCTCGCGCCCCGGCGCGCCTTCAGGCGCCTCGACGATCTTGAAATCCTCGGCATCGAGATTGGTGAGGATCAGAAAGCGCCCGCGCGGTGCATCGTGTTCGAGATCGTATTCGACGCCGTCCTCGCGCGCCGCGACGAGCATCGGCTGCGTCTCCGGCGCGTCGGCCGGGATCAGGTAAAGCTCGCTGGTCTGGTGGTCGTGTGAGGAGATGACGAGCCAGCGCCCGCTCTGCACCTTGCCGACGCCGACGAAAAATCCCTCGTCCTTCTCTTCGTAAACGAGCTTGTCGTCGCGCGTGGGCGTGCCCACCACATGCCGAAAGACTTTCAGCGGCCGGTGCTCGTCGTCGACTTGCGTGTAGAGAAAGCTCGCGCCCGCCGCGTCCCAGGCAATGCCGGGCGAGGTGTCGGGCACTTCGTCGTCGAGGTCGCGTCCGCTTGCGATGTCGCGCAGCCGCACGGTGAAATATTCCGAGCCCTTGCGGTCGGCCGACCACGCGGCCAGTCGCTGCGTCGGATCGTGATCGACATCGCCGACCTTGAAATAATCCGTGCCCTCGGCTTCCTTGTTGGCGTCGAGCAGAATTTCCTCGGCCTCTCCCTCGCGCGGCCTGCGACAAAAGATCGGGTGCTGCGCGCCCTCTTCGAAGCGCGTGTAATAGGCAAACGCGCCGTCCGGCGATGGCACCGAGCTGTCATCTTCCTTGATGCGTCCCTTCATCTCGACAAACAGCGTCTCGCGCAGTTCCGCCAGTGGCGCCAGCGCTGCGTCGGTAAAGGCGTTCTCCGCTTCCAGATAGGCGCGGATGTCCGTGTCGAGCGCGTCCGGATCGCGCATCACCTCGCGCCAGTTCGCATCGCGCAGCCAGGCGTAATCGTCGATGCGCGTGATGCCGTGATGCGTGTCGCTTAGCGGCCGCTTCTCGGCGCGGGGCGCCACGGCGGGGGGCGTCAGTTTCATGCTTGTCTAGTCAGCCGGCGTCGGGCTTGAAGTCGAGCGCCGTGCCGTTGGTGCAGTAGCGCAAGCCCGTCGGCTGTGGCCCGTCGGGAAAAACATGGCCGATATGTGCATCGCATTTGGCGCAGACGATTTCGATCCGCCGCACGCCATGGCTCGGATCGTCGCGTTCTGCGATGGCGCCGGGCGCTACGGCGTCGAAAAAGCTCGGCCAGCCCGAGCCGCTCTCATATTTGGTTTCGGAGCGGAAAAGCGGCGTGCCGCAGCAGATGCAGCTGAACGTGCCGTCGCGATGCTCGTCGAGCCAGGGCCCCGTGAAGGCCCGCTCCGTCGCCGCGCAACGCGTGATCGCATATTGCTCGGGCGTCAGCTTTTTCTGCCATTCGTCGTCGGGTTTCTTCGCGCTGTCGCCGGTCATCCGTTCATCTCCTTGAGATCGGTCGGCGCCCCGTCTGCGGGAAGCGGGGCGCGCAAATCCGCTTATTCGAAAATCAGGCTCAGCGTTTCGGCCACCATCGCCGGTCGGTCCTGGCCTTCGATTTCCATGGTCACTTCATTGGTAATCTGCGTGCCGCCGGCCTTCGGCGTCGCGTCCTTGAGTTTCACGCGGCAGCGCACGCGGCTGCCCACCGGCACCATGTTGGTGAAACGCACCTGGTTGGAACCGTAATTGATGCCGCGCGTCGCGCTCTTCACGGTGCTGATCTTGCCCATCAGATAGGGCAGCAGCGACAGCGTCAGATAGCCATGCGCGATGGTGCCCATGCCGAGGTCCTTCTTGGTCCGCTCGGGGTCGATATGAATCCATTGGTGGTCGCCCGTCGCGTCGGCAAACGTGTTGACGCGGTCCTGGTCGATCTGGACCCACTCGCTGACGCCGATCTCGTTGCCTTTTTCGGCGACATAATCGGCAACCGTATTGAAGACGCGCATCTCATTCTCCATTGCGTATTTCGTGACTTGTCCGGGCTTGTCCGGCGGCGGCTAAAGGTAGCGGCCCCGGTCCAATATCGCCAATGTATATTCGCGATAGCTCAGCCCCAGCGCCTCGGCCCGCTTGCAGCGGAGCTTCACCACCTCGAGAGGCGGCGTTTTCCACGCTTTCTCGTGTGATTTCCGCCAGGCATAGGCCTGCCAGGCGGTCGAGGCGAGAAGGTCCGGCCCGTTATTGTGCCCGAGCCATTCGCTGAGTGGGATAACGATGCCGGTCTCGGCCAGCAGCGCCTCCTGTTGACGCTTCGCCATGTCCTCGCGGGCGCGGGCAAGCGCCAGCCCGCCCTTCGGGCGCTGCGCCGGTCGCGGATTGAATGTTGGCGCTGCCATCGGCAAAAGTCTTATCGTGAAAGCCGGATGCGCACCCGGCGGTCTTCCTTGGCGTCCCAGGTCAAGGTTTCCTGCAGCCAGCCCCAGGCCTCCCCCTCGGCCACGATCGGCATCTTCGAACGCGGCCAGCCCGCCGCTTCGAGCCCGGCGGCAACGTTCCGCGCCCGTTTTCTCGACAGCTCGGTATTCGCAGCCGGATCGCCGACCTTGCTGGACTTGCCGAAAAGGCAGATCTGTCCGGCCTTCTGCCCCTTGGCGAATTTCACGATGCGCTCGAATTCCTTCTGGTATTTGGGGTCGACCCGGCTCGAATTGGTTTCGAAATAGACATAGTAGTTCCGCTCGAACGCCTTGTTCGACTTGCCGGCATTGCGGCACTCGCGCCCCTGCGTATGCATCTCGGAAGTCTGCGCCGTGGCGGGCCCCGCGATGAACGCCGTCCCGCCGGCCATTCCGGCAGCGAGCATGGCCGCCGCGACAAATCCCTTGAGTGCCATGTGCATGGAAAACCTCCGTCCGAATGAATCGTCCAAATCTAGCACATAATGTGTGAGTGAGCTGCCGGTCGTGAATGGCAAAGCTTCCCACCCTCCCCAAGGGTGTTTGTACCGGGGAGATAGCGTGCGATCGATTGTGCGCCGGGATTCGTCGCTTACCCCTCCCCGAAATCTGTTTCGCGGACGCTCCACAAATTTCGCACAGGGGGGGTGGGATCGAACGATTGCGTGAGCAGAAGCTGAAACGCAAAACGGCCCGGACAATCCCCGGGCCGCCTCGCATCTTCTCTAAACCCTCTCAAACGATCTTGCTGTCGCGGTTGCCCCAGTAGCGGTCGCGGATCAGGCGCTTGTAGAGCTTGCCGGTCGGGTGGCGCGGCAGTTCCTCCTCGAAGTCGATGGAGCGCGGGCATTTGATCGCGGAGAGCTGCTGCTTGCAGAAATCCATCAGCTCCGCTTCGAGCGCCGGTCCCGCATCGGCCCAGTTGGCGGGCTGCACGATCGCCTTCACTTCCTCGCCGAAATCCTCGTTGGGCACGCCGATCACCGCCACGTCGGCAACCTTCGGATGCATGACGAGGATGTTCTCGGCCTCCTGCGGATAGACGTTCACGCCGCCCGAGATGATCATGAAGGCCTTGCGGTCGGTGAGGTACAGAAATCCGTCCTTGTCCACCTTGCCGATGTCGCCCAGCGTCGACCAGTGCTTGTGCGTCGGGTGCCGGCTCTCCTGCGTCTTCTTCGGATCGTTGTAATACTGGAACATCGGCGCGTTCGGGTCTTCGGCCTCGAAATAGATCGTGCCGGCCTCGCCGAGCGGCAATTCGTTGCCTTCCTCGTCGCAGACATGCAGCTTGCCCATCAGCGGCTTGCCGACCGAGCCCTTGTGCGCCAGCCATTCCTCGGAATTGAGCGCGCAGAAGCCGTTGCCTTCGGAACCGGCGTAGTATTCGTAGATCACCGGCCCCCACCAGTCGATCATCTGTTCCTTGATCGGCACGGGGCAGGGCGCGGCGGCGTGGATCGCGACCTTCAGCGATGAGACGTCATGTTTCTTGCGCACATCCTCCGGCATTTTCAGCATTCGGACGAACATCGTCGGCACCCACTGGCTGTGCGTGATCTTGTGTTTCTCGATCAGCTTCAGCGCTTCCTCGGGGTCGAAATGCTCCATCACGACGATGGTCCCGCCGAGCCGGTTGACGGTCATGCAGTAGCGCAACGGCGCGGCGTGATAGAGCGGCGCCGGCGAGAGATAGCGCACATTCTCGTCCATCCCGTAGAGCAGTTGTGCCAGCAGTACGAGCCCCGACGCCTCGTCGATGGCGCCGCCCGGCAGCGGAATGCGGATGCCTTTCGGCCGCCCCGTCGTGCCCGACGAATAAAGCATGTCGGTGCCGGCCGTCTGGTCGGCGATCGGCGTTTTCGGCATCGGGTCGCGCGCGGCCTCATAGGCTTCGTAGCCGGGGATCGTGCCGCCCACCATGAAGAGCCGCTCGACGCCGGGCAGATGATTGCCGTCGACGAGTTCCCGCGCCGTCGTTTCCAGCGCCTTCGAGGTGAAGAACAGCTTGGCGCCGCAATCGGCCGCGATATAGGCGATCTCGCCGGCCGTCAGCCGTGAGGAGACGCAGGTGAAATAGAGCCCGGCGCGCTGCGCGGCCCAGCAGATTTCGAAATAGCGCGCATTGTTCTCCATGAAGATCGCAACGGCGTCGCCGGCCTTGAGGCCCGCGGCGCGGAACAGGTGCGCCACCTGGTTGGAGCGTTCGTCGAGTTCTTTGAAGGTCACCGTCTCGCCGGTCGCGCCCATGATGTAGGCGGGCTTGTCCGGCGTCTTGGCGGCATGAACGTAAGGATGCATCGCAGGTCGTCTCCCGGGGGTCGCTGAAAGGGCGTCGTCGCTTTTATGCGCGCCCGTTGTTATATCTGGAGCCAGAAAACACGCGGCTCTTCTGGCGCAAAGACACAGCAATATGACGCGCTCGTCAACTTGCTTCGGGGCGCGCGAGTTGACGCAGCGGCACCGCAGCCGCAACCGGAATTTCGGCATGGAGCCACAACAGGGAGCGAACGACATGGCCTATGAGACGATCAAATACGAAGTGGCGGACAACATCCTGACCCTCACGCTGAACCGCCCGGACAAGCTCAACGCCTTCACCGGCAAGATGATGTTCGAGATGATCGACGCCTTCGACAAGGCCGACGCCGACGACAATGTGCGCGCCATCATCGTCACCGGCGAGGGCCGGGCCTTCTGCGCCGGCGCCGATCTGTCGGCCGGCGCCAAGACCTTCGACTATGCCGAGCGCGAGGACCGTCCGGAAAAGGCGAACACGCCCGTCATGGCCAATGGCGACATCGACTGGTCCCATGAAAGCGTGCGCGATGGCGGCGGCCGCCTGACCCTGCGCATCTTCGAAAGCCTCAAGCCGGTCATCGGCGCCATCAACGGCCCGGCTGTCGGCGTCGGCGTCACCATGCAATTGCCGATGGACATTCGCCTCGCCTCCGACAATGCGAAATTCGGCTTCGTCTTCGCCCGCCGCGGCATCGTGCCGGAAGCCTGTTCGAGCTGGTTCCTGCCCCGCGTCGTCGGCATCTCGCAAGCTCTCGAATGGACCTATTCCGGCCGCGTCTTCGGCGCCGAGGAAGCCTTGAAGGGCGGCCTCGTGCGTTCGCTGCACAAGCCCGAAGACCTGCTGCCCGCCGCCCGCGCCATCGCCCGCGAGATCGCCGACAACACGGCCGCCGTCTCGGTGTCGCTGACGCGGCAGATGCTCTGGCGCATGCTCGGCGCCGATCATCCGATGGAAGCGCATAAAGTCGACAGCCGCGCCATCTACGCGCGCGGTGCGTCGGCCGACGCCAAGGAAGGCGTCATGTCCTTCCTCGAAAAGCGTGCCGCCGTCTATCCCTGCAAGACGTCGACCGACATGCCGTCCTTCTACCCCTGGTGGCAGGAACGCAAATACAGCTGAGTGCGAGGAAGGGCGGGGACTTGTCCCCGCCTTTTCGTCAGTCGGGCAGATTCGGCGGCGCATTTTTCTGGAGATGCGCTTTCGCGCGTTTTGCGGCGGACGCTTCCGGCGACGCCGCCTCTTCTGCCGGTTTCACGAGGTTGGCCACCTGCCAGCCGGGACCGGCCTTGAAGGTACGATCTTCCGCAAACGGATGGACAATGTTGTCCCGAGATATCGCATAAAGGGCAATACCTTCACCGCCCTGCTGTTCCAGCATCTGCTGGAAGCCGTATTCCTCGGTGAGCTTCGTCATCTTGATCTGCCAGCCATCGGCAATCCGTTGTTCCAGCGCCTCCAGCGTCGTGTCTTCCTTGAAAAGAAGGCGGCCTTCTATCGCGGCGACATTTTCAGCCTGATCGGCGAGCCGGATACGAAACACCGAGCCGGAACCGAACTCCCGCGCATAGCGCAGGCAGGCCAGCGTGTTGAGCGGCGCGCGTGTCGACAACGCCATCAATTGCCCGATGCCGATGAGATCGAGACGGCGATCGGCTTCATCCGAGACGATATTGCCGAAGAACGTCCGCAATCCCCCCATCCGCGCCATTCGCGTTTCCTCCCATGAGGTGTCGGCGAGAATGACATCGAAATCGAGCTTCTTGAGGCTGTTTGCGATGGCATGTGCAGCCGGATTGCCGCCGACGACGAGCAGGCCGCGCGGTTCGGGGTCTGCGACACCGAGAAGCCGGGCCAGCGGACGCGCCGTCAGGCTTTGGAGCAGAACAGTCGTCACGATCACGGTGAACGTGAGCGCGACAAGTGTCTGGGCGCCCTCGACGCCCGCGCGGTTGAGCTGAATCGCAAAGAGGCCGGATACCGCTGCGGCGACGATGCCGCGGGGCGCGATCCAGGAGAGGATCGCTCGTTCCCGCCACGGCATCGAAGTTCCGACAGTCGACACGAGAACCGAAATTGGCCGTGCGACGAAGAGGATGATGCCCATAAGAGCCGCCACCGTCGTCCAGTTCGCGGTGAAGGCGTCGGTCGGAAGCCGCGCTGCCAGAACGATGAAAAGGATGGAGGTAAGCAAAACCGTCAGGCTCTCCTTGAAGTCCAGGATGTCCTCGACATCGACGTCGCGCATGTTGGCGAGAAAAATGCCCATGACGGTGACCGCCAGAAGTCCGGATTCATGCGCGATCTCGTTCGCTCCGACGAAAACGGCAAGCACCAGCGCCAACGCTATGACGTTGTGGAGATAGTCGGGCATGATATGCCGCCGCAACAGCCAGCCGAAGGCATATCCGGCGCCCGCGCCGAGAAACAGCCCGGCCGCAAAGATTTCCGCGATCAGAAGCAAATTACCCTGATCGGCGGTCCCGACCGCAACAAACTGGAAGATCACGACGGCCGCCAGCGCACCGAGCGGATCGATGATGACACCTTCCCAGCGGAGCACATTGGCTGCGTTCCGGGTCAACCCCACCGATCTCAGGATCGGGATGATGACGGTTGGACCGGTAACTGAAACGAGCGCACCAAAAAGGAACGCGACCTCGAAACTCAGGAGCCCGAGCATCCACGCGCCGAGCGCCGCAATGACGATGGTAACGCCTGCGCCAAGCGTGACGAGCCGCGTCACGATCTGGCCGTGCCCGCGAATTTCGCTAAAGCGCAGCGTCAGGCTTCCTTCGAAAAGAATGACCGCGACGCCGAGCGAAACGAAGGGAAAGAGCAGGTCGCCAAACATCTCGTCGGGGCTGAAGAGATGGAAGCCCGGTCCGATCGCGAGCCCCGCGACCAGCAGGAGCAAAATCGCCGGCAGTTTCATCCACCACGAGAACCATTGTGCGGCGGCACCGATAAACACGATCAGCGCGGCTGCGAGCGCCGGATTTTCGTTCATGAATTGGCCTCGATGTTCATAATCAGGCAGGGCAACGGGGCAGCATACACCTTCCGCCGTGAAAGCGGATTACCTGGGCGCCTCGACCCGCCACAGCGGCGTCAGCCAGTAGACCGCCACCCACAGGAAAATCATCAGGCCGCACGGCACCAGCACCGCATCGAGCGGCCCGACCGCGGCAATCAGATAGCCGATCAGCACCGCGCCGATCGGGCCGCCGCCCATCGTGCCGAGATTGAAGCCGGCAAGCATCCGTGCACGGAGCGCCGGTGTCGCGCTTTCCTGCACGATGGCCCGCGATTGGCTCATCGAGATGCCGGCCGCAAGTCCCCAGCAATGCGCGAGGAGGAAGACGCCCCAGATCGGCGGTTCGAAATGGATCAGCACCATCACGCCCGAACCGGTACACATTGCAAGCATGATAGCGCGGCCCTGCCGGCGGATCGGCCGCATCCGCGACAGAACGAACGACGAAATGCCGATGCCGCCGAAGAACGACATGAAGACGAAACCGATCTCGCGCGAACTGCCGTGATAGACGTCGCGGATCAGCAGCGGGAACAGCACCATGAAGACGCCCATGAAAAGAATGCCGGAGAAGAACATCAACAGCAGCACGGGCCGGATGCGTTCGTCGCGCCACACCGCTTCGAGTCCTTCCTTGACGTCGCGCAAGGGACGGCGCCGCGCGCCCGGTACGCGATGCTCGACCGGCGGCGAGGCGGCGAGCCGCGACGTCGTGAAGGCGGCGAAGCCGAGCAGCAGCGCCTGCAGGATCAGCAGCGGCGCCGCGCCGACATATTCGGCGGGGCTGCCGAGCAGATAGCCGCCGACCTGTCCGAGAAACTGTCCGCTCATCGCCAGCGCCACCGCGCGCTGGATATTGCCGCCGAGACTGGTCGTGGCGACGCGCGACAACATCGAGTCCCGCGCCGGCATGATGAAGCCGCCCAGCGTCGACAGTGCCAGCGCATATAGGATCATCATTTCGTAGAACAGGATGCCGTTCCAGATCAGCGCGGCCAGCGCCAGCGGCGGCACCATCGCGATGAATTGCAGCCGCATCAGATGCGCGCGCAACTCCACCCGATCGGCCATTGCGCCGCCGAACAATCCGAGGATCAGCATCGGCAGCATCGAAAACATCTGCGCGATGCCGACGCGGTCCGAACTTTCATGCAGCACAAACGCAATGATCCACGGGAACAAAACGCCCTGGATGCCGCCTGCAAGGAAGTAACCCCACAATCCGGCCATGTACCAGCCATGGTCGTTCCGTGGCGTCCCGGCGTCGGGCGCGTCTTGTGCAGTCATCGAGGCCTCGGAGCGGCCGGCTTCGGCCAAGGATAAAATTGGTTCGGTCGCCTTACTATAGGCGCGCCGCCGCCCGGCGCAAAGCGCCGCCGATGTCACGGTGCCGCTATTCCATCTCCGCCTTGTAACTCCAGATCGGCGAGAGGAAGTAAAGCGCGGCGAGGATGCCGACCATGATCGTCGACGGCACCAGCACGGCGTCGAAAATGCCGAGCCAGCCGACGAGAAGTCCCATGGTCAAGGCGCCGATGGGCGCGCCGCCGGAAAATCCGAGCTGATAGGCGGCGAGCACGCGGGCGCGGTGGCTCTCGGGCGCGGCGATCTGCACGATGGTGCGCCCCATCGTCATTGTCGTGCCGGCGCCCATGCCCCACCAGAAAACCAGCACACAGATCATCCAGAACGGCATCGGGAAGTGGAACAGCGCCAGCATGACGAGGCCGCTCGCCAGAGATCCCATCATCATCCGCCCGCGATGGCCGATATGGCCGATACGCAGCAGCGCCATGTTGACGACGATCGTGCCGCCCCAGAAACAGATATTGGTGATCGCGAACTTGACCGTGAATTCGGCCGCCGATGTCAGGTAGATGTCGCGGATCATCAAGGGCAGAACGACAAGGAAGCTGCCGACATAAAAAAGCCCGACCGCGAAATTGAGGCCGATCACCGTGGCGACGATCGGAACGGCGGCGGCCGTCTTGATGCCATCGACGATTTGCGCGAACCGGCTTTCGGTGCTGACCGCGTTGGTCGGCGGCAGCGGCGTGAGTTTCAACGACGCGAACAACCCCGTCAGCATGATAGCGGCCTGGAAGATCAGCAGCGCCGGTGTGCCGGTCAGCGCGGCAAGCGCCGCGATCAGCATGCCGACAAGCTGCGAGCCCATTTGCACGCCCATCGCCATTGTAACCGCCTGCTGGATGCCGGTTTCGGCGACGCGGGTGAGCGCCGAGTCGCGCGCGGGAATCGCAAAGGCGCTGAGTGTACCCATCGTCAGGGCAAAGACGATCAGCGACGCATAGGTGAGGTTGCCGGAAAGATAAATTCCGGCCAGCACCAGCGGCGGCAGCGCCGACAGGAAATGCACGCGGATCAGGATACGCCGCGCATCGCCGTGATCGGCAACCGTGCCGCCCAGCAGCATGAAGAGCAGCGCCGGCGCCATCAGCGACATTTGCGCAATGCCCACCCGCGCCGCCGGCTCGTGCAGCACTTGCGTCACGAGAAACGGAAAGATGACGAACTGGATACCGAGACTGACGAACCAGCTCGCCTGCCCGCCAAGATAGAGATTGAGACGCCGCCGTCGCGCCGCGACGGCATTGCCATCGGCGGCGGCCATCCCTTCATGGGCCGTCATCGCGGCTCCTCCCGAACTCAATTCATTTTCGGAACTGTATCACGCGAAAGGGATTTTCAAGCCCTCGCGAGACGCATCATGCTGTCATAGCTGTGAATTTGCCGTCCGGTGACCTCGGTTGACGCAGCGGCGCGCATGGCGCGGGCGACATTTTCAGCGCGCATCGAACGATAGGCGCGCGCAGGCCCGAGCATCAATGCGTCGAGAACGGGCGAGACGATTTTGCCGAGAGCCTCGACGGGCCGCGATTCCGCGCGTGCGCCGATGAGAAGCCCCGGCCTGAAAATATGCAAAGCCTCGAAACCAAGCGCGCCAAGTGCTTGTTCCGTCTCGCCTTTGACGCGCGAATAGAAAACGGAGGAAGTGGGGTCGGCCCCGATCGAGGAGACCAGCATCATGCGTTTCGCGCCGCGCGCCTTCGCGGCTTTGGCGAAGGCGACGATATAATCGCGATCGACCTTGCGAAATGCATCCTGACTGCCGGCGGTCTTGATCGTCGTGCCGAGCGCGCAATAGGCATCGTCGACTGGAATGTTGTTCTGCGCCCGTGACTTGTCGAGCGCGTCGAAGTCCACGATCAGCTCTTCGAGCTTCGGCGAAGCGGCACCGCCAAGCGGCCGCCGCGTCGCCGCGACGACCTTCCCGTACTGCGGATCGGCGAGCAGCAGCTTCAGCAAATGGCCGCCGACAAGCCCGGTCGCGCCGGCGATTAATGCAGTCTTTTCAATCATCTGGGTGCCTCGCCTATGTAGCGCGCGCGCGGCCGGATCATCGTGCCGGTGCGGTATTGCTCGATCGCATGGCCGATCCAGCCGGCCGTGCGCCCAAGCACGAAAATGCTCAAGCCCGCGCCGCGCGGCAGATGCAGCACCGCGCCCATGGCGGCAATGGCGAAATCGATATTGGGTTTGAGGCCGCCCGCTTCCGCCATCACGCGCAGAATTCGCTGTGCGCGCAAGAAGTTAGCGTCGTCGCCGTATTTCTCTTTCAGCATTGAGATCAACGTTTTGGCGCGCGGGTCGCCGTCCGGGTAGAGCGGATGGCCGAAGCCCGGCACGGGGTCGTTGTCCTTCAGCCGCTGCAGCACCGCATCCTCGACATCCTGACGGTTGGCCATGTCGAGCAACAGGCTCTCGACGCGGCCCGATAAGCCGCCGTGACGCGGCCCCTGCGCGGCGCAAATGCCGGCCTGCACCGCTGCATATAGTGTGGCGCCGGTGCCGGCGACGCAACGGACGGTGAACGCCGAGGCATTGAGCTCGTGATCGGCGCAGAGCACCAGCGCCGCGCGGATGAGCTCGGACGCCGGTTTTTCGCCCTGCGTCAGCGCGCGGGTGAGGACCTCGTGAAGCGGTTTTTCGCTCGGCTCTTCACCTGAGATGACCGCGCCGACGAAGCGCATCAGCCGCGCGCCGGTCGTGGCGAGTCCGCGATCGGTCACGTTGTAGACGGTCGGATCTTCGAGCGCAGCCAGCGGGAGGAGGGCGAGGCAGCGCTCGATGCGCGGGCTTTTCGCGAGGCTTTCCGCCATTTTCTGGAGCTTTCCGCCCGGATGCAGCACAGCCTCGCGGGTGAAGGGCTGTTCGCGCGCGCCCCACAAAAGCGCCGCCACCTGCTCCAGCGAGGAGGTGCGGGCCAGCGCCGTCGCATCCGAGCCGCGATAGTGGAGCTGACCGTCGGCAATGAGGGTGATGGCCGAATCCATGACCGGCAATCCGAAGCTCAGCGAGGCCGGAAGGGTCGAATTTTCGGCGGAAACCCGCCGCTTTTTGAGGGTGCGCACATCCTCGGCGCGGTAGCGTTTGGCACGCGACCCCGGAACCGGCTCGGAGCGGATCATGTCACGGCTGACATAGGCGTAAAGCGTCGCCTGGCTGATCCCCAACTCGGCGGCGGCCTCGCGGGCCGAGAGATAGAGGCTTTCCGGCGGATTTCCGGGCTTCTTGACCATCATGCCCTCAGATTATTTGATATTGATCAGCTTAATCAAGATTGACGAACAATCAACCTTCCCCCAGCTTCGATTGTGACAGAGAACCGCAAAAGCGCCGCGCAAACCTGCGGCGCGCTCCGCCAAGCCTCTGGATTCATTGAGGTTTCGCGGCGACAGCAAGGGAGCAACGGCGATGACGGAAAGAGTGCAGAAGGAACGCGCCTCGGCCAGCGGCCTCGACAATGTGGTTGCCGCCGGGACAAATCTGAGCCATGTCGATGGTGAGGCGGGGCGCCTGATCGTCGCGGGATATGAGGTCGAAACCCTTGTAAACACGCATGATTTCGAGGGCGCGGTGGGCGAACTCTGGCGCGCCGCCGGGGCCGAACCGGGCGACCTGAAAGCCCCTTTGGGGGCTGCCCGCGCGGCCGCTTTCGCAGTCGTGCCGCAGCTACTGTCATCGAACTGTCACAAAAATGTCACAGAAGGCCTGCGCACCGGATTGTCGATGCTCTCGGACGGCGAACCCGCCCCGGGGATAAGTGACGTTATCCCCGCTTCGCTGGTGGACCATCTGCGCGTGTTGGGCGCTGCCCCGGTTTTCGTCGCCGCGCTCTGCCGCCAGGCCGAGGGGAAGGCCCCGATCGCGCCCGATCCGGCGGCCGGCCATGCGGCCGACTTCCTCCACATGCTGAAAGGCGAAAGCCCGAGCGCCGCCGAGGTGGAAGCCTTGAACGCCTATCTGGTGACGGTGATGGATCACGGCATGAACGCCTCGACCTTCACCGCCCGCGTCATCGCCGCGACGCGCGCCGGCACGATCTCGGCGGTGGTCGGCGCGCTCTGCGCCCTGAAGGGTCCGCTCCATGGCGGCGCGCCGGGGCCTGTGCTCGACATGCTGGATGAGATCGGCACGGAGGAAAATATCGGCCCCTGGCTCGACGCAGCGATCGCGAGCGGCGAGCGGCTGATGGGCTTCGGCCATCGCGTCTACAAGGTGCGCGACCCGAGGGCCGATGTCTTCGACAAGGCCGTCAGCCTACTGACGAACAACAACGAGCGCCTGCGTTTCGCGCGCAAGGTCGAGGCCGGCGCGCTGGCGGCGCTGAAAAAGGCCAAGCCCGGTCAGCGCCTCGACACCAACATGGAGTATTACACGGCCGTACTGCTGGAAGCGCTCGGCATCCCGCGCGACGCGGTGACGCCCGTCTTCGCGATGGCGCGCATCGCCGGCTGGTCGGCGCATGCGATGGAACAGGAGCGGGTGGGACGTCTCATTCGTCCGCAGTCGGTCTATGTCGGCGACTGGCCGGAGGAGACGCGGGCGGCTTGAGGGGGCGGTCCGCCCAAGGATTAAAACAAGGGTGTCACCCCACCATCGTCTTTGCCGGGCTTGACCCGGCAATCCAGAAGCCGCCAACGGCGGCTTCTGGGCCCCCGGATCAAGTCCGGGGGTGACAATGTGGAGGCGGAGAAGACAAACGCGACATTCGTAGTTGTTGCATTCGCCCATGGATTTCGGCTTTCGCCGGAATGACAATTATTGCTTGAGGAAAACGGAAATGCCCGACACACACACCATCCCCGCTGCCTTCCGCCGCCAGGCGCTGGCCTGCCGGCATCTCGGCTCGCCGTTCACGGCGCGTTTGCGAAGCGCTGGCGGATGAATTGACGACGGAGACGGCGTTCGGCGCGCGCATTCTGGACTGGCCGGGAAATCCGGTGAACGACGCACTGGCGTTGCGGGCGACGGCGCGGCGCTCGCCACCGCCTATCCGCCGCATGAGGTGGACGACAAAATATTGCGCGGCGCCATCGCGACGGCGATTGCCGGCCATGACGGTTTCCTGACGTAATTCCTCGACAGTGCGCCGCAAACCAACGAGGCGGGGCGTTCGAACGCGCTGCTCGGCATCTCGCGCCAGCAGTTGCACGCGGTCATGTCGGCGCGAAAGCCGGTGACGCCCAATGTGGCGGCGCGTCTCGGCAAGCTGTTCGGCGATGGCGCGGCGGTGTGGCTGCGGATGCAGGCCGCTTACGATGCCTGGCACGCCGAGCGCGACGTCGATCTACGCGCGATCCCGACCATCACGGCGGCGTGAGCGCGCCGTCTCAGCAGGGCGGGCGGTCGGCGAAGGTCTTCTGCGCCAGCTTGACGGCGGTCTCTTCCATCAGGTGCAGGTTCCAGTCGGCGGTGCGGACGATCTGTTGCGCGAGTTGATCGTAGGAGCGGGTGCCGTCGATATTGATGCAGGCGACGGTGTTTTGCGGCGGCGTGTTGAAGGTGCGTTTCAGCCGCTCGTCTTCGTGCAGATAGCTCAGCGAGCCGAAATATCCCATCAGGTATTGACGGCAGAAAAGCGCCTCGCGCGGCGCCGGCGATTTCGGATTGAGGTGATGCTCGGCCAGCGCGGCGCAGGCGGCGCGCAGGTCGGCCCCGGTTTCGATCCGTACACGCGCCTCCGCCGCGCCGGCCGCCGCCAGCGGCAGGACGAGCAGGACGGCGCTGAAAATTAACGATGACAGCGCAAAAACGGGCCGGTCCGGCCTCTTTTCATAGCTTCGCATTGCGGCATTTCCTTCCTCACGCGACAATGGACAGGAGATCGGCCGCCGCCGCAATGGGGTTGCGGCCAACCGGGTGGGGTCATGAAGTCGCGCATACTGATATATGGCGTCGATCACTATGTGGGCGCGCTGGCCTCGCGTGTGGCCGCGGGACGCGGCGTCGCGCATATCGGCGCCGGGCGCGACATCGCGCCGGTCGCCCAGCATGCGGCATCGATGGCTGGCGGCGCGGCGGCGGGCGGACCGGTGGAGCCGCGCATCTTCACGCCGGGCGATGCGCACCGCATTGCCGGCCAGTTCGACGATGCCGGCGTCGTCGTTAACGCGGCGCGGCTATCCGAGGCCGATTTCAATTCGCTGCTGATCGCCTGCCTCGCGACGGGCACGCATTTCATCGACCTCGCGGCCGACCGCGCGACGATCGCCGCGCTGGGCGCGCGCGACGAAGCGGCAAAGCAGGCCGGCGTCATGCTGATCGCCGGTGCGGGCTTCGATTTCGCCGCCACCGACGCGCTGGCGGCGCGGCTTGCCTATATTTTGCCGGGCGCCCGCGCCGTGACGCTGGCGGTGAAGCGCGGCCTGCTGCTGGGCGACGAGGCAAAGGCGCTCGTCGCGGCGGTGCGCCAGCCGGGCGAGACGGTGAAGAACGGGCAGCCGGCGCCGGCAAAGCCCGCCGAACGCAGCCTCGATATCGACTTCGATGCCGGGCCGGAGAAGGCCTGGCTTGCGCCCTGGAACGGCTATGCGATGGCGGCGCGGCATCGCGGCGCCTATTCGACCGTCGAATGCTATGAGGCGCTGCCCGAGCCGCTCGAACGCGCGCTGACGGGCGGCACGTTCGGCGCTCGCCTGTTTCGCCGCGGCTGGGGCCTGAAGCGGCTGGAGAAAAAACTCGGCCGCCGCCGCACGAAACTCACCGAAACGCAATTGAAGAACGGCCGCGCGGTCGTCTGGGGCGAGGCGCGCGCGCCCGACGGCACGTTGCGCCGGGCACGGCTCGAAACGCCGGACGCGCATCTCTATTCCGCTGAAGCCGCGCTGGTGCTGGCGCGCCGCGCGCTCGCCGGCAATGCGCGGCCGGGCTTCCAGTTGCCCTCGGCGATCGGCGGCGCGGCGCTTGTGGAAGATATTCCGAACGTCGCCTGGCGCGAACTCGCCGACCCGTCCGACATTCTGGCGCTTGAAATCGATCACCCGCTGGCGGCCGACTCGAAAAGCGCTTGAGGAGATTTCGGCTCTCCCTTCCACCCGCCCCTGAGGGGGGTTGGAAGAGAAGGAAGTGTTTTTTCTAATGCACGCCGGTGCCGCGGCCGGAACTGTCGGGCATGCCCATGCCGCCGCCGCTGTCGTCGCGGATGCGGCAGGCGTTGTAGCCGGCGTTCCAGCCGGCCCTGTAGGCCTCGATGCTTTTGTAGGCTTCCTCGTTGCGGGTGATCGTGGAGGGATCGCCCGGCACGCGCGAGGTGGCGCTCCAGCAGCCGTCCGAGCGGCCTGCCTTGTAGTGCGGGTCGTCGGCATGTTCGCTGACGCCGAGCGCGCAACCGGCCAGCGCCAGCGTCAGAACGGCGACAATCAGCGGAAATCTCATCCTGGAACGCCTCGCTGGTGAAAGTGAAAATGCAGGATAAGCCGCCGCGCGGGCGAAATCCATTGCGATGCTTTACGGAGCCTTAACGCCGCGATGGTCTGATGGGCCGCGCCCCGAACCGGGCAGGACAAGAGGCAGAACGATGGCCCTACACGGCTACGCAACCGACCGGGACGACGAGACGATGCCGCGCGGCGCCGATCAGGATGCGCTGCTGCGGCGGCTTGCCGACCTCGCGCTGCTGCCGGCCTCGCTGGTCTCGCCGCAGGAGCGCAGCGTGCTCGACACGATTCTGGCTTCGCTCGCAATGCGCTTCGAGCCGGCCATGCGCAAACGCATCGCCGAGCGCCTGGCGCCGCAGGCTGACGCGCCCCGCGAACTGGCGATGGTGCTGGCGCTCGACGACATCGGGATCGCGATGCCGCTGCTTGCCGAGGGACAGACGCTGAAGGCCGGCGACCTCGTGCATGTGGCGCGCGAGGGGAGCCCCGCGCACCGCATGGCGCTTGCCGCGCGCAAGGACCTGACAAGCGATATCGCCGACGAACTGATCGACGTGGGCGATGCGGGACTGATCTGCCGGCTGCTCGAAAACCGCACGGCCGAACTGTCGCTGCGCGCCGTCGAAACGCTTGCCGGGCGCAGCGCCGCCGAACCCGAATTGCTGGCGCCGCTGCTGGCGCGCCCCGAACTGACGCTGCGCCTGGCGCACCGGATTTTCTGGTGGGCGCCGTCGCCGCTCCGCCTTGAAATCCTGACGCGCTTCACCGCCGAGCGCCGGCACATTCACAATGTACTCGATGAAATCCTGAGCGGCGATTTCGCCGCCGATCCGGCGCTCGAGGCCGCGCTGTCGGTGGTGCGGCGTCCGACGCCGGCCGACAAGGGACGCCTGCACGCGCTGCTCGCCAACGCCTCCGCCGACGGTATCGGCGCGCTGGCCGAAGGCCTCGCGCGGGCCGTCCGCCTGCGCACCGAAACGATGTTCCGTATCCTGAACGATACCGGCGGCGAACCGCTGTCTGTGTTTGCCAAGGCGGCCGGCCTCAACCGCAAGGAATTCGGCGACCTGATCGTCGCCGCCGTCGATCTGCGCAAGGGCGCGGTGCCCGGCAAGAGCGACCTCGAACGCATGGGCGAACTCTTCGACACGATATCGACAGACCGCGCCGATTTCGCGCTGCATTGCTGGGATGTCGGGCTGGCGAACGAAACGCTGGCGGCGGGCTTTGCCGGAGAGGCGTGAGCCTCAGTCGGCGGCGCTTGGCGCGGCGTAGGGCGGCGTTTCTTCTTCCGCCGCCGCATCCTCCGTCACGGCGGCCGCGCGCGCAAAGCGCGGGCCGGACACGATCTCTTCAAGCTCCTGACGCGCCGTGCGCGCCGTGCCGATGATGTCGCCCTCGGCACGGTCGACCAGATCGAGCACCGCCCGGATGCCGTCCAGCACTTCATCGAGCCAGCTGTCGAGACTGCCGCCCTGCGCCTTCAGCGCCACGGCATCGGCGGCAAGCCGCGTCACGGCGCGGCGCACGGCTGCCGTGTTGAAATCGACGGGGCCGGTGACCAGCGCGGCAAGCTTGCGGATCTGCGCGCCCACGCCGTCGATCAGCGCCCGGCGCTCGCGCGCCCGGCGGCCTTCCTCGTCGGCCGGCGGCGCGAGATCGTCGAGCGACACGCCGAGTACTTCGGCGATGGCGGCCATGGTGCGGAAGGTGCCGTCCTTCTTGCCGGTTTCGATTTCCGACAGATAAGGCGCGCTCATGCCGGTGGCGCGTGCAAGCTCAATGGCTTTCAAGCCGCGATGCTCGCGCCAGACACGCACGGGATTTTCGCCGTCGGCAATGCGGTGCGCGACGGTGGCGGGCACCGGCTCCGGCCCGTCATGGCCGAGCGCGGCGCGGCCGGCGCGCAAATCCTCGGCATCCGCCGCCGCGCGCTTCAGACGCTCGTATTCGTCGGCCGGCACGACGACGAACAGCGTTTCGCCGCCGGGCCCAACGATTTTCTGAGAGGCGGCGTCGCGGCTCATGGCGCCCGCTCCCCGCCGGTCAATGCGAGGATGGTGGTCAGGCCGGATTTGCGCGCGAAGACGATGCGCAAATCCTCGCCGGCTTGAAACGACATCAGCCCCGGCGCGATTTGGCGCGCATCGCCGGGCAGCGCGTCGGCAAAGGCGCGCACGCGCGCGCGGTCATCCGCACCGAGGCGCAGGAAAGCCCGCCATGCGCCGCGCGCGTAGCAAAGATCGTTTCGGGGCAGATCGACGGACTGATTCTGCATGCGCCTGACCGATGAAGGCGGCTCCAGCGATTTTTGAAGCCTGCCGCATTCGCCGCCTGCTAGCATCGCCCGAAGGGAACGCGTCGCGGGGCGCGAATCTCGTTGAATCGAACCATAGGGAGGCGGGAATGTCCAATGACCGTGAAGCCATGAGCATCGCGCGGCTGAAAGAACTTGTGCGCGAGCGCAGCAAACGCGCCGAACTGCCGCTGGCCGAGCGCCGCAAGGTTATGGATGGCAATGCCGAGATGTTTCCGGTTCCGGCGGGCGTGACCGTGACACCCGCCGATCTCGACGGATTGAAGGCCGAATGGGCGCGGCCGAGGGAAACGGACGGCGCGACGGTGCTTTATTTTCACGGCGGCGGCTATGTGCTCGGCTCGCCGGTGTCGCATCGCCACCTGACGTCGCGGCTGGCGCTGGCGGCGCGCGCGAATGTGCTGAGCGTCGACTACAGGCTGGCGCCCGAACATGCGTTTCCGGCCGCCGTCGATGACGGGCTGAAGGCGTATCGCTGGCTGCTCGGCGAGGGCCATGCGCCGGAGGCAATTGCGCTGGCGGGCGATTCGGCCGGCGGCGGCCTGGCGATGGCGACACTGCTGGCCGCCAAACGCGACGGCTTGCCGATGCCGATGGCCGCGGCCCTGTTGAGCCCCTGGACCGATCTCACTTGCGACACCGGCACCTATGCGTCATGCGCCGATGCCGACCCGATGATCACGCAGGCCGGCATCAAGGAACTGGCGGCGATGTATCTCGCCGGCGCCGATCCGCGCCAGCCGCTGGCCTCGCCCAATCATGGCGATCTCGCGGGCTTGCCGCCGCTGCTGATCCAGGTCGGCAGCGATGAAGTGTTGCTCGACGACGCGCGCGATCTTGATGCCCGTGCCCGCGCCGCCGGCGTCGCCGCCGATCTCGAAATCTGGGACGGCATGATCCATGTCTGGCAGGCGTTCTACCAGATGCTGCCGGAGGGCGAGCGGGCGATCGAACGCATCGGCGGCTGGCTGGCCAAGCAACATACAGCGGCCGGACACACGCGAAGCGGTCTCGCCAAGGTGTAGACGACTCTAAATCATGGTTAATTGCGATGCGGTGATTTGTAGCGAAGCACTCCGATCGGCCCCTTGATTGCTATTCACCAAAAGAGCTATAGAATCATTTGTAATATTCGGATTAATTATCGTCCCGAAAAGTGGTACTTGTCGGGGGGCTGGCGGCAGGCCGAACAAATTACGAGGCGGTGGTGGCGGATAAGACTGAGCTCATCGAGATGACGGCCGAGATCGTTTCGGCCTATGCAGGTCACAACAAGATAGCCCCAGAAGAACTGGCCGGTCTTATCCACAAAGTCTTCGGCACATTGGCGCAAATCTCCGTGGGAGGGGCCGTCGAGGCCGGACCGCGCCCGGAACCGGCGGTGTCGATCCGCAAGTCGATGACGCCCGACTATCTGATCTGCCTCGAAGACGGCAAGAAATTCAAATCGCTGAAGCGGCATCTGCGCACCCATTACGACCTGAGCCCCGAGCAATATCGCGAGAAATGGGGCCTGCCGCGCGACTACCCGATGGTGGCGCCGAACTACGCCCAGGCACGCTCGAAACTCGCCAAGAAAATGGGCCTCGGCCAGACAGGCCGCCGCCGCGCGCGATAGGGCCGCCGCGCCGCGCGGCTTGCATTAAAACCCGCGTCCGCCCAAGATTTTTCCACATGATTCGCCGCCGGGAGCCAACCCGGTCTTTGGAGGAGGCGCTTCTGACCCGCGCCGACCAAGCCATCCGCGCCCAGTTGATCGTGCCCGAACAGCGCGAGCTCTTCGATTACTGGCGTTCGAAATCCGTCGACGGCGCCTATCCGACGCGGGCCGACATCCAGCCCGGCGAATTGCGCGCGCTGCTTCCCTCGCTCAGCCTTCTCGACATCGTCGCGGAAACGCAAGACACGGTGCGGCTGCGCGTACGCCTCGCCGGAACGCGGCTGCGCGATTATTTCGGCGTCGAGATGACGGGACATTTTCTCGACGAGTACGATCTCGGCGACCAGGCCGAATACTGGAACGGCGCCTATCGTGAAGTGATCGGCGCCGGCCGCCCCGCGCAGGGCGTGATCGCGCTCGACGCCTGGAAGCAGCCCAATGTCTTCCAGTTCTGGTTGCGCCTGCCATTGGCGGACGCGGAAGGCCGCATCGTTATGGTGCTCGGCCACGACGCTTTCCTGCAATCGGAAAAGGCCCACGCGCTGGCCGAGCGCGCCAATCTGCGCATCGCCTGACGGAAGCGCCGCTTGAAGGATGCGCCCCGGATGGCGCAGACTGGACGGCGACGAGGCGAGGAGGATGCCGTGAAAATTTCAGCGACGAATGCGGGCGTGCCGGCGGCGATGTTTTTTGCGGCATTTTTTCTTGCCGCAACGGCGCAGGCCGCGACGATTGAAAGCGGCAGCTTCACGATCCGCAGCGGCGAGCAGGCGAAGTTTCCGATCGCAAGCGCCGGCACGCCGTCGGACATGCACGCGCAATGCACCTTGTCGGATGTCGCCGGCAGCGCCAGCCTGGTTTTCGACGGCGAGCATTACATCGCAATGTCCGATCTCGCGATCGGCGAAACGGTGACGCTGACGCGCGGCGAAACGCGCCAATACCGGCTCTCCGGCGTCGTCGATGCGCCAGAGGGCGGCGCCTATATCGCCTTCAACTTCACGGGTGCGGCGGCGGCGATGTGTTTTCCGGGCATGGCCTGCGACGGCGCGGAAGGCGGCGCGGCGAGCGTGACCGTCAGTTGCAAACCCGCCGCGAACTGATTTCAGCGATGTAGCGGCGGAAATCGCCGCACCAGCATAACGAGCGGCGCAACCCAGAGCGCCGCGACAATGCGCTTGCCATGCGCGCCCGTTTCCGGCGGCGCGAGAAGACAGTCGCCTTTTTCAAACGCAATGAGCCGGCCGAAACCGGTCTCCGTCCGGCCGCCCACGATCGCGTCGCGCCCGAGCGCGGCGCGCAGGGCGCTTTCGCCGTCGAGGCGGTCGCCGACCAGCAGATCGCCCGCCCGCCACGGGCCGAGATCCCGCGCAACGCCGATCAGTACCGGATGTTCCGCCGGCGTTTCGACGGTCAGCACCGGCGCCGCCTCGGAGGGGAGCGTGGCGACGGTGCCGCCCGCACCCAGTTCGCCGAGCGCCACCAGACGGTTCGGCAGCGCCACGTCGATCAGGTCGCCGGGCGTCACGCCGAGCGCGGCGGCGATCCGTTCCAGCCAGTCCGTCGAGACGGTCATGTCGGCGGTTTCGAGGCGCGAGACCGTCGCCGCCGTGGTGCCGAGCCGGACGGCGAGGCCGGACTGGGTCAGGCCCTTCAGCTTCCTGAAGTGGCGAATCCTTGTCTTCACGGGCGAATCCTCCTTGCAAGTGCAAGTGCAAGATGTTACCGAATCTTATCCCCGATATATACAAAATATGTAAATTTGAGTGCCAAGCGGAAGAATGTTCCGCTATTGTTCTAAAAAAAGCGACATATTTTGGCAGGGAGTAGATCGATGGAACTGGATTTTTTGCTTGTCCATGGCGGCAATCCCGAAGTCCGGAGGCCGGTCTTCGCCGGACATGCGTCGCGGGCGGACCCGCCGCGCCGCCGCCCGGGACGCCGCCGTTCCACCGGGCCGGCGCCAAAGCGCAAGGCAGAGCTGGATCTGACGCTGGCGGCCGTGGCGCGCGCCTGGAACGTGTCCTTGCGCGAGTTGCAGGCGCCGACCCGCCGCCGCGCGCCGGTCGCCGAGGCGCGGCAGGTGGCGATGTATCTGACGCATGTGATTTTCGGCATCAGCCTGTCGGAGGTCGGCCGCCTCTACGGCCGCGACCGGACAACCGCGGGCCATGCCTGCCGGCGCATCGAGGATCGACGCGACGACTCCGATTTCGACCGCCTGCTCGACGCGCTGGCGCTGACGCTGGAGAACGGCGAGCAGAGCGGATGCCGATGACGGCGGAGAAACGGGCCACCGATCCGGACAGCTTCGCCGCCGCACACCGCCTGACCGCCCGCAAGCGTGTCGCGGTCGATGGCGCGGAGGTGGATGTCTGCGTCAACGAAGCCGAGACGCCGCTTGGCTGGCTGCGCCGCCGCAAGGGACCGGGCGGCAAGCCGCTGCTTGACGAGACGCAATTCGAGGCCGGCGAGAAACTGCGCCGCGACTTCACGATCGGGCAACTGACGCCGCGCGTTACCGTCGATTGGTCGGCGATCGGCGGCAGTCAGCCGCAGCGCGGCGCCGTGCGCGATCCGGCCGAGATCGCCGATCATGCGCTGGCCGCGCGCAACCGCGTTGCCCGCGCGATGGAGGCGGTAGGGCCGGGACTGTCGGACCTGCTGATTGCCGTCTGCTGCCACCTCGAAGGCATGGAAGCGGCCGAACGCCACTTCGGCTGGCCGCAGCGCGCCGGCAAGATCGTGCTCGCCATCGCACTCGACCGGCTGGCCGCGCATTACGGACTTCGGGCCGGCGGAAAGCGCCGGACGAAAACGCGGTTCAGGTGACGAGGTCAGGTGACGAGGAACGGCACGATCAGCGCGCCGGCCATGCCGAGTTCGACGGCGATGCCTGGCCCGTTGGCGCCGAAGGGCACATTGTCGGCGAACGACGAAATCACCCGGATGAGGGCCGCCGCGCCCCAGGCGCAACCGAGTACGATGAAGGCCGCCGGCGCGCCGAGCATAAGCGCCGCCGCATGGGAACCGAGAAAGACGCCGCCATAGGTGGCGCGAACCTCGGAAATGCTTTCGGCGCGGGCGGGATTGAAGGCGATGCCGACGAGACTTGCGACATGAGCCGGACGAAACGCGGCATAGGCGCCGAGCGCGGCGCCGATCAGCGTGGCGAGGAAGGGAAGGGCAAGCAACACGGAGGTCATTTCATCGTCTCCCTTGTTGGCCGTGGCGGTCAGGATCCGGCAGGTTGCAGATGCGCTTTTGCATCCGCCTCGATACGGGCGACCATCGAATAAAGGCCGTTTGATCGTTGCGGCGTCAGATGTTCGTCGAGACCGAGCTTGGCGAAGACGGCGCGTGGCTCCGCAGCGAGAATCTCGGCCGGCGTATGGCCGGAATAGAGGCGCATCAGAATGGCGATCAGGCCACGGACGATATGGGCGTCGCTGTCGCCGCGGAAATGGAGGCTCGGCGTGCCGTCCGGCCCGGGGCGCACCTCGGAAACCAGCCACACCTGGCTGACGCAGCCCTGAACCTTGTTGCCGGCCGAATGTTCGGCCTCGCTGAGCGGCTCAAGCTCGCGGCCGAGCTCGATGACATAGCGGTAGCGCTCCTCCCAATCGTCGAGGAAGGCGAAATCGTCGATGAGATCCTGAATGCTCATGGCGCTCCGTCCGTACCGGTCAGGACATAGCGGGCCAGGCCCCAAAGGACAAGCGCCCCGCCGCTCGGGAGGCGAGCGACGGGGCGGGGAAGTTGACCGGATGCGGGTCTAGGACCCCGCATCCGGCAGGGGGCGAGGCGACGGATGGGTGAGGTCAGGCGCCTGCCAGAAGCGAGGGAGCAAGGGCCTGCCGGCCCGGTGTGGCGACCGGCGACGCGGAGCCGTCGTGCTGTTGCTCCCGCGCCTTTTCGGTCAGCCAGACAAGGGCCATGCCGCCGTAATGCGTGGTCTGGCGCATGACATGGCCGAAAATCGCGTGGCTTCGCTCACAGATATCCGGATTGCGGCCGCAGAAGCCCATCACGTCCTGTGCCGAGCGTGCTGCCATGGTGAGCGCTTCGCCGGCGCCCATCTGGGGTTCGGCGGGTTCGCCCGGCGCGTCGAGAGAGGCGGCGGTGAAGCCGCCGGCATCGGCGGTGCGCGCGGAGGTTTCGTCTCCGGCGGAGGGCAGCAGGAAGGCCAGCACTGTCAGCCAGAAAGCGGCTCTGAGAATAAAAGACATCGTTTTCACCCTTTCAAAGGCCGGTCGTTCCCAGGCGGCCGGCGATCAACATGGGCGAAGGCTAGGCCGCGATCTGCTG
Source organism: Parvibaculum sp. (assembly GCA_040216885.1). Lineage (GTDB taxonomy): Bacteria > Pseudomonadota > Alphaproteobacteria > Parvibaculales > Parvibaculaceae > Parvibaculum. Next base: position 139,480 of record JAVJOG010000008.1, on the reverse strand, counting down.
TCGCCAAGTTAAACTGAAAGATAAAATGCAATAGAGGTTGAGTCTTATACGAATAAATACAGGAGTTGGTTGATTTCGGTAGTACACTATACTTGAAAATATAATCTAATTACTCGAAAAATATAATAAAATACGCAAAAAAATTGACGCGCATTTTTCGAGAATGCGCGTCAAAAAAGATCGAGATTCAATTCAAATTCGTACGAAGCGCCGGCCTCCCGGCTCAGGCTTGCCTAGTTGGAACTGGGCGCCGACGGCACCGCCTCGGCAAAGCAGTTGCCGACATCCTCGACCGCGTGCTTGCCGGTGCACCAGGCTTCCTCGGAAGGGAAGCGGGCGGCGGCGACGCACTGGTTGAGATTGAGGCGGGCCCAGTTGAGGCAGCGCCCGGTCGGATTGCGGGCGGCGCCGGCCTGCATCGCGGCCATCGAGCCGTCGAGCACCTGATGGGCGGCCAGCGTCAGGATGCGGTTCATCACCGAGGGCGTGTAGGCATGCGCCGTGCCGATGGGCGACAGCGCCGCCATCACCGCACGGGCTTTTTCGAGCGGGCTGGCAGAGGCGGCCTTGACCGGGGCTTCGAGCGGCGCGGATTCCGGCTCGATCATGCCCCATTTCTGTTTCTGGAACTCATAGGCCTTGTCGATGAAGCGGGTCGAAAGCTGCGACATGCGGCCCGTTTCGTCACGGATGGCAAGCGCGACGGCGGCACTGGCCGAACTGGCACCCCTGATCTGCAGGATATGGTCGCCATCGGCCGCAAGCTGTTCGAGCAGCGCCACCTTGCCGACGGCCCGGGCCTCGTTGCGCACGCCCTGCGCGAATTCGGGATCCTGCGCGGCGATCATCGCGCGCGAGGCATACCAGGCTTCGGCGAGCCGGTCAGGCTCTTCGATGCGCAAGGTCGCAAGCGCGCGGCGCACATCGTTCGGCGTGTTGAGCCGGGCTTCCGCGACGGTGGCAAGCGCCGAGCCGTAGCTGACATAGACGCCTGTGAGATCGCCGAGGCGCGGCGCCGTCGTCAGTGCCGAAACGCCGGCCGACGGATCGATCGAGGCGACCTGCACGGGCCCCCGCGGCAGCGGCGAGGGCAGCGGAACGGGCACACCCGACGCGATGACGGCGATCAGCGCTTCGTCGGTAATCATCGCGACCGGCGCGGGCGCCGGCTGAGGCGCGGCTGCGGCGGGCGCCTTGGTGTCGCCCGATGTCAGGCAGCCGGACAGCAGAAACGCTGCCGCGAGCGGCAGCGCGGCGCGATGCGCCCTGTTCAGGAAATGTAGCGACAAGTTGCAACCCCTCGGCATGGCATCCCCCAACGCCCACGAACCCGGAGCGCCGGTTCCGCAATGATCGGCCCTTTGCGGAACGGCCTCTCTTAATAGAGTGTTGATGAGTCTAGTCCCGCAACAGGGAGACGGCAAACGGGAAACGCGTTAAGGATGAACATGAGCGCCGCCGACGGTGCATTGCGGAAAATTTGGGGATGTGAATGGAAGCGGCGCCGCGGCTGAAAGCCGAAATCTGGGTGAAGGCGCTGATCCGCCGCTGCGAAACGGCGGGCGCGGCGGCGATGGTGGTCCGGCGCGGCGACGCGACCGCCGGCGTCGTGCTGGTCAAGGTCAACCGGCTCGACGGGCGGGCGACCGTCTATGCGCCGGCCCGCGACGGCGAAGGCGCGCTTTTCTGGATGGCACGGCCCACCCCCGAACCTGCGCCGGAGGCCGACGCCGACGCCTATATCGAGAAGCAGCGCGGCCGCGACCCCGACCTCTGGGTCGTCGAGATCGAGGATCGCGAGGGCCGGCATTTCCTGACCGAAGCGGTGCGCTAGGCCGGGCCGCCGTTCATGCCTCTGTGCGCCGCATCGCGGTTTCCCCCGCTCCGCCGCGAAGCTCACTCCACGCATGAACGAAGACCGTCCACGCGCCTTGCAGCGCGAGCACCGCCATGATGGCGGCGACGGCAATGTCCGGCCATGCTGTGCCGGTGCCGAAGACGCCAAGTGCGGCGAGGACGACGGCGGCATTGCCGATCACGTCGTTCCGCGAGCAGAGCCAGACCGAGCGCATGTTGCTGTCGCCCGCGCGGTGACGCCAGAGAAGGGCGAAGACGACCGCATTGGCGGCAAGGGCGGCGAGGCCGACGATGCCCATCGTCATGGCCTGCGGCGCGTCGCCATAGGCGACATGCCAGAACGTCGAGCCGATGACCCAGATGCCGAGCAGCCCCATCGCACTGCCCTTGGCGAGCGCGGCCAGCGCCCGCGCGCGCAACGACATGCCGATGACGAAGAGGCTGATCGCATAGGTGGCCGTATCGCCAAGAAAATCGAGAGCGTCGGCCTGAAGGGCGACCGAACCGGCCGCGAAACCGGCGACGATCTCAACTGCGAACATCACGCCGTTGATCGCCAGCGCCGCCCAGAGGACGCGCCGGTAAGCGGTATCGCGCAATTGCGCTTCCGATGCGTCGTGGTCGCAGCATTGTCCGCTCATCCTGACCTCGCCAAAAAGAATTCGGGAGGCTAGGATGGAGTCTATAGTGACTATAGGGTCAAGCCATGAATTCTGAAGCGAGCATCGGCGAACTGGCCAAGGCGACCGGCACCAAGGTCGTCACCATTCGCTACTACGAGAAAATAGGTCTCCTGCCGGAGCCGCCCAGGACGCGCGGCAACTATCGTGCCTATGACGCGCGGCACCGCGCGCGGCTTCATTTCATCCGGCGTTGCAGGGATCTCGGTTTCACGCTGGAACAGGTGCGCGAGCTTCTCGATCTCTCAAAGAAGACCGACCGGGATTGCGCGGCGGTGGACAGGCTTGCGCTCGATCACCTCGCGGAAATCGGGCGCAAGATCGCCGACCTGAAAAGACTGGAAAAGGAACTTCGGCGCCTCAGCGAATGCTGTCAGGGCGGCCGCATCGGCGATTGCCGGATCATTGAGGCACTGTCGGGTTCCCAGCCCGTAACCTCGTCAAGGGCGCATGAACATCCCGCGCCATCTAGGGGCGCATGAACATCCCGCGCCATCTAGGGGCGCATGAACATCCCGCGCCATCTAGGGGCGCATGAACATGAAGTCTTCGTCCGGATCGAGATGATCGGCCGCTTCGAGCAGTTCCGCGCGGATGTCTTCCGGCTTGCGGATGCCGCGCCAGATGCGAACCGCCTGTTCGAACAGGATGCGGGCAACGGCATCGGTCGAGAGCTTTGCGGCCTCGGCCTCTTTCAGCATGGCCTCGATGTGAGGTTCGACAACGTCCCGGGCGCTTGTCATGACTGTCTCCTGAAATTCAATGGCATGATGCCGCCATGCTCGCACGGGCCGCAACGGGCTTGCATCGGCCAGTTTGTCGCGGGGTGGCGGGATGTAGCGCTTTGGGCTAGGTTCCGCCGCAAATCCACCCCGGAGACGAAACGTTGAGTATTTCCGAGGCCGCAAGCCGTCAGGACAAGGAATGGGCGAGCGAAATCCGCAAGCGGCGGACCTTCGCCATCATCTCCCATCCCGACGCCGGCAAGACGACGCTGACCGAAAACCTGCTGCTGAAAGGCGGCGCGATCCGCATGGCCGGCCAGGTGAAGGCCCGCGGCGACAACCGGCGCGCGCGCTCGGACTGGATGAAGATCGAACAGGACCGCGGCATCTCGGTGACCTCGGCCGTGATGACCTTCGAATACAAGGACATCGTCTGCAACCTGCTCGACACGCCGGGCCACGAGGATTTCAGCGAGGACACCTACCGCACGCTCACCGCCGCCGACAGCGCCATCATGGTAATCGACGCGGCCAAGGGCATCGAGGCGCAGACGCTGAAGCTCTTCGAGGTCTGCCGCATGCGCGACGTGCCGATCATCACCTTCATCAACAAGATCGACCGCGAGGGCGTGCACCCTTTCGAACTGATGGACGAGATCGCCTCGAAGCTGGCGCTCGACACGGCGCCGATGATCTGGCCGGCCGGCATGGGCGGCCTCTTGCGCGGCATCTTCGATCCGGAAAACGACCGCTTCATCCCCTACGAAAAGCCGGGAACGGAAAAGGGCGGGCCTGACAGCGAGCCCGAAAGCCTGACCGGTGAGCGCATCGCCGACTATCTGGGAACGGACGAACTCCGGAAGTTCCGCGACGAGATGGAACTGGCGCGGGAAGGCTCGCCGGCTTTCGACATCGAGCAATATCGCGCCGGGCACATGACGCCCGTTTATTTTGGCAGCGCGCTCCGCAAGCTCGGCGTGCGCGAACTGCTGGACGCGGTCGCCGCCTATGCGCCGCCGCCGCGCGCCCAGCCGAGCACGAGCCGCGTCGTCGAACCGGCGGAGCCGAAGGTCACGGGCTTCGTCTTCAAGGTACAGGCGAACATGGACGCCAACCACCGCGACCGCATCGCCTTCATGCGCATCTGTTCGGGCAGGTTCAAGCGCGGTATGCGGCTGAAAATTTCGAGCAGCGGCAAGTCCATCGGCGTCAACAACGCGATCATGTTTTTCGCGCAGGACCGCGAGCTGCTGGACGACGCCTGGGCTGGCGACATTATCGGCATCCCGAACCACGGCACGATCCGCGTCGGCGACACGCTGAGCGAGGGGGAAGACCTGATCTTCACCGGCATCCCGAATTTCGCACCGGAAATCCTGCGCCGCGTCCGCCTCGACGATCCGATGAAAGCCAAGCACATGCGCCGCGCGCTGGAAAGCCTGGCGGAAGAGGGGGTGACGCAGGTCTTCAAGCCGGAGATCGGCGCCAACTGGATCGTCGGCGTGGTCGGCCAGTTGCAGCTTGAAGTGCTGGCGTCCCGCATCGCCGCCGAATACGACATCAAGGTGCAGTTCGAACCGGCGCCCTTCGAGACGGCGCGCTGGGTGCAGGCGGTGGATGCCGCCGAGCTGAAGCGCTTCGTCGAGGCTCATCGCGGTAACATGGCGACCGACCGCGACGGCGCGCCGGTCTTCATGGCGAAAAGCAATTGGGAAATCGGCTACACGCTCGAAAAATGGCCGAACGTGACATTCTCGGCGACGCGCGAACGCGCGCCGGTCGCCGCATGATCTAGACCATGCAGGAACGGCAGGGGCAGCCATGCAGGCCATACTGAAGAACTTCGAGGACTACTGGTATCTGGTGCGCGATGTCTGGAGTACCGGCGTTCTCGGTCACAGCATCGGCGATCTGCTGGTTGCAGCAGCGATCTTCGGCATTTTCTTTGTGCTGCGCGGCCTCTTCACCCGCTTCGTGCTGGCGATCGCCGATCGCTGGGTCGAGAAAACCGAAACAAAGGTCGACGACTATATCAGGGACGCGATCCGCAGCCCGCTGCGCTTCCTCTTTTTCGCGCTGGGATTTTTCTTCGCCACCGAGTACCTCGCCTTTGAGGATGTGGCGCGCGACTTCACCGAGAGCCTCAACCGTACGCTGATCATCATCGCCATCTTCTGGGCGCTTTACAATTGCGTCGGCCCCATCAGCCAGGGAATGAGGAAGCTCGAAAGGGTGCTGACGCCCGAAATCCTCGAATGGCTGATCGCCGGCGCGAAAACAGCGGTCGTCCTGATCGCCGGCGCAACGATCCTCCAGACCTGGGGCATCCAGGTGGCGCCGATCATCGCCGGCCTCGGCTTGTTCGGCGTCGCGGTGGCACTCGGCGCACAGGATCTCTTCAAGAACCTGATCGGCGGCATGTCGATCCTGATCGAGCGGCGTTTCGGCATTGGCGACTGGATCAGGGTCGACGGCATCGTCGAGGGAACGGTCGAGAAGATCGGTTTCCGCTCGACCCATGTGCGCCGCTTCGACCGGGCGCCGGTCTTCGTGCCGAACCAGCAGCTCTCGGACCACGCGGTCACGAACTTCACCGCCATGACCTATCGCCGCATTTCATGGCTGATCGGCGTCGAATACCGCACGACGCACGATCAGCTTCGGCAGATTTGCGGCGACATCGAAGCCTATCTTACCTCGACCGAGGACTTCGCGCAGCCGCCGCTGGCGCCGCTCTTCGTGCGCATCGACAGCTTCGGACCTTCTTCGATCGACATCATGGTCTATTGCTTCACCCACACGACCGTCTGGGGCGAATGGCTGGCCGTGAAGGAAGCGCTGGCCTACCGGATCAAGCAGATCGTCGAAGGTTCCGGCACCGGCTTTGCCTTTCCGAGCCGCTCGATCTATGTGGAGACGCTGCCGCCATCGGCCGACGAAATCGTCGCGGCGCGCAAATAGGCGCTCAGACGACCACGTCCGCGACGCCGCGCCGGGCGCTTGTCCGCACAACCCTTGTCGGATAGCCGGCGCGGAACGCGAAAGTCGGCTGCCAGCTTTCATCGCCTGTGATCGCGGCGAGCCGCGCTTCCGATTTTGCCTCGCTGCCGAGCTGCCTTTCGCGGTCGATGGTTTCGACCGGCTGGTTGAGCGGGTGCATCGAAATCCCCTCCGCCGCGGCGGTCAGGTGCAACCGCTGCCAGAACCGCCCGGCGGCCAGCGCCTGCGACCGGTCGTAGCGGTCGCGCGTGGCGATCAGGCCGAGGAGCGCCGCTGTCGGCACATGATTGTCGCGCGTCTGGTTGGCCCATGCGCCGTGACTTTGCTCGGCCGGCAGCGCCGGCAGGAATTTCGCTGCCGCCAGCAGTGCCGGCGACAGGCCGGCCGTGTCGAGCGCGAGGCCGCTTTTTTCGCGCGCGATCTCGTCCGGCCCGTCGCGGAACCAGTGATGGCTGTCCTCGATCATCTGCTTGTCGGCGACGATTTCATCCGTCGCCTCGACAATCGCCGCGCCGAGACGGTCGCGCGCCTCGCCCTCACCGAAGAGCCACAGCCGGATGTCGTCGTCATGCGCGATGCCGGCCAGCGCTTCGGCGGCGAGCGGCCGCGCGGTGTCGTAAGGATTGCGGTCGGTGTGGCGGACCGGAATGGCCGCATGAAGTGGGTCTGTCGCCGCCACCGTGCGCGTCAGGCGCAGCGTCGCCGCAAGCACCTGCCCGTCGCGCCCGGCGATGTCGAGAAGCGAGCCCGGCGCATATTCGACATCGGCGGCAAAGCCGTTGGGCGCGGCTGCAAGCGCCATGTTCTCGACGGCGCAACCGAGACCGAGATGCATCTCGCGCAAATAGGGATCGAACGTGCCGAGATGACGGCGCGTGTCGGCCAGAATGTCGATTTGTGTGTCGGTGACGCGGAAAATCCAGGGCTGCGTGTTGTGCGGGTTGGAGGCGAGAATACCGGCCGCGACCAGCGCCAGCGGTGTGTTCGCATATTCCGGTGCCTGCCACATCTGCCACGGCGCATAGGCCTCGCCCATGGGATCGGCGAAGACGCCGCGCTCATTGGCGCGCCAGAGAACGCCCGCGGCGGCGACAAGCGTGATACCGGAACCGATTTCGAGAAAGCGGCGGCGCGTGACTTTCGGAGTTTCGGTCATGATGTTCCCTTCCGTTTTGAGGGGGGCACGGCCGCGAAAAGTCCGTCGATCATCGCGTCGACGGCGGCGAGCACGCGCTCCCAGTTTTTGTCGGTCTTGATTTCGACGCCGCCATAGACGCGAATTTTCAGTGCGCGGGCGGCGAGATAGTCGATGGCGGCCGCAAGCAGCGCGGTGACGGCGGCAATGTCGACATCGCCCCAGCCGCCGCGACGCATGGCTTCCTTTTCCATCAATTCGATGGTGCGCTTCTCGCGCACATCTTCCAGCGCGACGACGAGCGGGGTGCGGTTGGCGGGCTCGGCGGCGATGACGGCGAGCGTCACCGGACGCTTGCGCATGGCGGCGGCGTGATGGCGAAGGCCGCGCTTCAGCGCTTCGGCGGCGTTCGGCGCATCTGCGGTGGCGGAGAGCATCTCCTCGACGCTCCACCAGAAGTCGCCATGTTCGGCATAGGCGCGGTAAAGCCCATCGAGATCGCCGAAATAGCGATAGATCAGAACCTTGTCGACGCCCGCCTCGCGCGCCAGCGCGTTGATGCCGACACCCGACAGCCCGTCGCGCAGGATCAGACGCGACACGGCGTCGAGAAAGGCCGTCTCGGTCTTCGCGCGGTCGCGCGGGCGGGGCTTCGGTTTGGTTGCGGCTTTTGTCACCATACGGTGACATATAGGGCAGGCTGGAACCGCAGTCAAGACGAACCTGAAATGAGGGGATCAGACGGCGGCGACGGCCTCGTCGATGGCGGCTTTCAGCGTTTCGGCCATGCGGTCGAGCTCGGCATCGGAAACGATGAAGGCGGGGCCGAGACAAATGATGTCGCGGATGGCGCCGGTGCCGCCGCCATAGAAGAAGACGCCGCGCTTGAGGCCGGCGCCGATGACGCGCTGTGTGACCGCGGTGCTTTCGGGGAAGCGCTCGAGCGTCTCGCGATCCTTGACGATCTCAATGCCGCGCAAGAGACCTTCGCCGCGAATTTCGCCGCCGCCGCGCGTGTGGAGGATGCAGCCCTTCGCATGGGTGATGTCGACCGCGCGGGCCGACGGCACGAAGGGCCAGAGAGGCGTTTGGACGGTCATCGGTGACAGACTCCGGGCTTGGCGGTCGCGGGGAATGGCGGCCGAGTATGACGGGCAAAGGCTTTCGGCAGAAGGCCCCATTCTTTGCCGTTGCCCCCTCTTTGCCATCGCCAAAGCCGCGCCGCTTTGATACCGGTAGGGCCCATCTCGAACCGCGGCACGGGCAAGGCAGGTCCATCGTGAAGGTCGTCGTCATCGGTGCCGGCATTGTCGGCGTCGCCACCGCTTATGAACTCGCGCTGCGCGGCGAGACGGTGACGCTGATCGAGACGCGCGAAGGCGCGGGCCTCGGCACGAGCTACGCCAATGGCGGCCAGATGTCGGCCTGCGAGGTGGCGCCCTGGGCGGGCCCCGAAATTCCGGGACTGATCCTGCGCTGGCTCGGACGCGACGACGCGCCGTTCCGGCTGCGTCCGAAAATGGACCCCGACCAGTGGCGCTGGCTGCTGCGTTTCCTGTTGCGCTGCCGGAGCGCGGCGCGGATGCAGCGTATTCCGCCCAATCTCGAACTGGCGCTGCTGACGCGCGAGCGCATGGCGAGCTACGCGGCCGATTTTCGCGACGAGGGCCGGTCGCTGGATTTCGACCGGCGCGACAGAGGCATCCTGCGCATCTTCGCAAGCGAACATGCGGTTCGTGCCGCCATGACCGAGATGGAAACAATGGCGCGTCTGGGCGTCGAACAGCGCTTGTTGACGGCGGCCGAATGCGTCGAGGTCGAGCCTGCGCTGGCGCCGGCCCTGCAACGCGGCGAGATTGCAGGCGGCCTCTATTCGCCGTCGGACGCAAGCGGCGACGCGTATCTTTTTTCGAAGCACATGACCGAGGCCGCGAAACGACGCGGCGTGACGTTCGAGACCGATACGGTCGTCGAGGGGATCATCGCGCGCGCGGGTCGCGCCTATGGCGTCGCAACCTCGCGCGGCGTGCTCGACGCGGATGCGGTCGTCGTCGCGGCCGGCACGGGCACGGCGGCGCTGCTGAAGCCGCTCGGCATCCGCACCTGGATCTATCCGGTGAAGGGCTATTCGGTGACGCTGCCGGCGCCGGAAGGCAACGCGCCGGAGGTCAGCATCACCGATGAAGCGCGCAAGATCGTCATCAGCCGGCTCGGCAACCGGCTGCGCGCCGCCGGCCAGGCCGAAGTCGGCGGCTACGACCTGACGCTGGAGACCGGGCGCGCCCGCTCGGTGCTCAATGCGCTGACGAGCCTGTTGCCGCAGGCGGGCGCGGGCGCCGAAACCGCCGAATTCTGGTGCGGTCTACGGCCGATGACCCCGGACGGCAGCCCCGTGATCGGTCGGGTGGAGCCCATTTCGAATCTTTTCATCAACAGCGGCCACGGCACGCTGGGCTGGACGCTGGGGGCCGGCAGCGGCGCGGCGCTTGCCGATCTGATCTGCGACAGCGCGCCGCAACTATCCCTAAGCCCTTTCAATATAAGGAGATTTTAGAAAAATTGGTGCGCTGCAATGCGAGTTTTTGTGCGATGCACAAAAATATCTTGACGCTGGGGCAGGGGTATTCTATCTCATATTGCAGCGCACAAATCCGGCGCGCCGGTATGTGCTTGGAAACGCTCGCGTGAGGCGAGCGACCACGCGGTACAGGAGATAGAAACAATGCCCGAAGCGACCCCCAAAGCGAAGAAGACCAAGACGACTGCGAAGCCGCGCGCCGCCAAGGCGGCGCCGAAAGCCGCCAAGGCCGCCCCCAAGGCCAGCGCGAAGAATCCGCTCGAAGTGGCGTCCGGCATCATCGTGACGCTGGCCCGCACCAACTTCGAGGAATCGGTCGAGACCGCCCGCGCCGCACTCAAGTCCGGCAGCATCAAGACGGCGGTGGAACTCCAGAACGAACTCGTTCGCGGCACCATCAAGCGGAACATCGACGCCGCCCGCGAACTCAACGAACTGACCGTGAGCACCGTTCGCGAAGCCGTGAACCCCTACGCCACGAAGTTCACCGAAGCTTTCGAGAAGCTCCGCGCCGCGTAATTTCCGCGCGAAGCTCCAGACCCGGTCTGTTGAGTACTGTTGCGTAATCGGAAAGCCCGGCCCCTGAAAAGGGTGCCGGGCTTTATTTTGTCCGCGCGTTGGAAGTGAGGGCCGTCAGACCGCTTCGCGGGCCGAGGCACGCGCCGCGAGGCGCTGGCGCAGCGACAGCACGGGCTCGCGATCATCGGTCGCCGGCTGGTAGGATAACGAAAACACACCGACGCTCTCGGTCCAGATGTCCGGCGTGATGCTGTCGGCGACTTCAAGCGCGTCGAAACCGCAGCGGACCATGAAATGGAACTGGTCGCGCAGTACATTGCCGACCGCGCGAAGCTCGCCCCTGTAGCCGTAGCGCTCGCGCAGCAGCCGCGCATAGGAATAGGCACGGCCGTTGCGATAGATCGGAAATTCGAGCGCAACCACCGCAAGCTTGTCGAGATCGTCCGCGATGACGGAGGGCTCCTGACCGCTCTTCAGGCGGACACCGAGCGGCGTGTTGCGCGCGGTCAGTGTATCGTGCTCCTTCTGCCAGCGTTCGAGGCTGACAATAACGGCGCCCTCCGGCAGCGCATCTTCGTCGCCGACGGTCGCGAAATCGTCCTCGACGAACTTCCCGTTCCTAATGAGTTGCATAGAGGCTCTCCTTGAACGGGTCGATGCCGGTGCGCCGATAGGTGTCGATGAAGCGTTCGCCGGGCTGGCGCAGGCCAAGATAGGTCGTGACGATGGTTTCGATCGCATCGACGATCTGCTCTTCGGTGAAGGCGGGACCGACGATGTCGCCGATCGCGGTCTTTTCGTCGGCCGCGCCGCCCAGCGTCACCTGGTAGTATTCGACGCCCTTCTTGTCGACGCCCAGAATGCCGATATGGCCGACATGGTGGTGGCCGCAGGCGTTGATGCAGCCCGACGTGTTGATCTTCAATTCGCCGATGTCGTGCTGCCGGTCGAGATCGCTGAAGCGCTCCGAAATCTGCTGCGCCAGCGGGATCGAGCGCGCATTGGCGAGCGCGCAATAGTCGAGACCGGGGCAGGCGATCTGGTCGGTGATCAGGTTGATGTTGGCGGTCGCGAGACCGGCCGCCTTCAGCGCCGCGTGAACGGCCGGCAGGTCCTTCTTGCGCACATCGGCCAGCGTCAGGTTCTGTTCATGCGTGACGCGCAACTCGTCGAAGCTGTATTTCTCGGCGATGTCGGCAACCGCGTCCATCTGGTCCGACGAGCAGTCGCCCGGCGTGCCGCCGATGGGCTTCAGCGAGATGTTGACGATGGCATAACCCGGCACCTTGTGCGCGGCGACGTTGGACTTCATCCAGTTGGCGAAATCCCGGTCGGCGACAACGGACTTGTTGAGCTCGGTGCTTTCGTCGGGCAGCGTTTCGTAAGCGGGCGGCGCAAAATAGGCCTGGATACGTGCGACTTCCTCGGCCGGCAGGTGCAGGGCGCCGGTCTTGCGGATTTCGGCGAATTCGGCATCGACCTGCCGCTTCATTTCCTCGGCGCCGATCTCGTGTACCAGGATCTTGATGCGCGCCTTGTAGATATTGTCGCGGCGTCCATACATGTTGTAGACGCGCATGACCGCTTCGAGATAAGCGAGCAAATCTTCCTTCGGCACGAAGTCGGCGATCTTCTTGCCGATCATCGGTGTACGGCCGAGGCCGCCGCCGACATAGACCTCGTAGCCGATTTCACCCTTGCCGTTCTGCACGATCTGGATGCCGATGTCGTGCACGCGGATCGCGGCGCGGTCGTCCGGCGTGCCCGAAACCGCGATCTTGAACTTGCGCGGCAGGAACGAGAACTCCGGATGGAAAGTCGACCACTGGCGAATGATTTCCGAAACGATCCGCGGATCCTCGATCTCGTCTTTCGCAGCCCCCGCATACTGATCCGACGTCACGTTGCGAATGCAATTGCCCGAAGTCTGGATCGCATGCATCTCGACGGTCGCGAGATCGCGCAGGATGTCCGGCGTGTCCTTGAGCGCCGGCCAGTTGAACTGCAGGTTCTGGCGCGTCGTGAAATGGCCGTAGCCGCGGTCGTATTTGCGGCCGATATGGGCGAGCATGCGAAGCTGCTTCGACGACAGCGTGCCGTAGGGAATGGCGATCCGCAGCATGTAGGCGTGAAGCTGCAGATAGACGCCGTTCATCAGCCGGAGCGGCTTGAACTCGTCCTCCGTCAGCTCGCCCGAAAGACGGCGCGATACCTGCCCGCGAAACTGGGTGACGCGCTCGTTGACAAGCTGCTGGTCGAATTCATCGTAACGGTACATCTGTAAACCTTTGCCTCTCGCGGGTTCGTGCGCTCAGCGATGAACGCCCGGCAGTTCCGCCTGCTTGCCGAGATCGAGGCGCACGGTCGGACCCGCCTGCCGGATCGTCTCGCGCACGCTGGCGGCGCGGATGCCGTCGTCCTCGCGCGCGACTTCGAAAAGATAGGGCTCGACGACAATGTTGCCGTCGACCGAGGCTTGCGCGCGCGCGAGCAACGCTTCGCCGGCTTCCTTGCCCTCGGTCACATCGGCGTCCTGCAGGGATTCCGACCAGCGATTATCCGCCGTCAGATAGACGACGATGCCGTCGGCGAGACGGTTGGCCGTGAGCGCCTGAAACTGCGCTCCCTTGCGGCTGTGCTGGGCCATGCTGACGCTCCTTGGGGCTTTCATCCGTGCCGTTCCACCGCCCGCCGCCGGACAGTGAGCGAAAGGGAGGCGAGGCAGGTAAGGCCGCTGCTAACTACCCGGTAACATGGGTTTTTTGCTAAAGATCGTCAATAGAAGTGTAGAACATTATTATCCACATATAAAATTGTTTAATTTGGGACAAAGGGCTGAATTCAGCCATTTTTTGAACCCACCTCAGAACTCCCGGCGGACCGCGCTCTCATGCCAGCGCCGGAGCAGGCGATGCTCGATCCAGGTGAGGCCGAAAAAAATCGAGATGCCGAGCACCGAGAGCAGGAAGAGGGCGGCGAACATGCGAGGGATGTCGAGCCGGTAGCCGGCCTCGACGATGCGCCAGGCAAGCCCCGCGCCAGTGCCCGAACCGGCGACGAATTCGGCGACGACGGCGCCGATCAGCGCCAGCCCGCCGGAAATTTTCATGCCCGCCAGAATGTAGGGCAGCGCCGAGGGCAGTTGCAGCTCGCTCAGCACCTGCCAGCGGCTGGCGCCATAGAGCCGGAAGAGGTCGCGCAGATTGTGGTCGGCCGAGCGCAGGCCGAGCGTCGTGTTGGAGAGGATCGGAAAGAAGGCGACCATCCAGGCAAGGATCAGCACGGCGAGTTCGACACGGTCGTAGCCGACCCAGATCAGGATCAGTGGCGCGATGGCGACGACAGGCGTCACCTGCAGGACGACCGCGTAGGGAAAAAGCGCCATCTCGATCCGGCGGCTTTGCGAAAACAGAATGGCAAGGCCGATGCCGCCGGCCGCAGCGAGCACGAAGGCCATCAGCGTCACGCGCAACGTCACCCAGAGCGACCCCATCAGCGAACCGAAATTGGCGACAAGGCTTGCCCCGATCGCGCTCGGCGGCGGCAGCACGAAGAGTGGCACGTCGCCCAGCCGTACACATGCTTCCCAGATTCCCAGAAAGGCGATGCCGACGGCGATGGGCACGACGATGCGCGCGAGATGCGACATGGCGCTGTCCTCGCCGTTCATGCCAAGACCCCGTCGCGCAAGGCGGCGCTGACCGCCGCGCAGTAATCGACATAGTCATGCGAACGGCGGAAAGCGGGCCCGCGCGGATGCGGCGCGCCGATCGCAACCTCGTCGAGGACGCGTCCCGGCCGTGCACCCATCACCAGCACACGTTCCGACAGATAGACGGATTCGTAAATGCTGTGCGTGACGAAAATCACCGTCCAGCGCTGGCGGCGCCAGAGCTCGAGCAGGTCGTCGTCGAGTTTCTCGCGCGTGAACTCGTCAAGCGCCGCGAAAGGCTCGTCCATCAGCAGCACCGGCGGCTCGGTCACCAGCGCGCGCGCCAGCGACACGCGCATCTTCATGCCGCCGGAAAGCTCGCGGGGGAATGCGCCTGAGAAATCGGCGAGGCCGACTCGCGCCAGCGCATCCATCAATTGCGGCTTTGCCTTTTCGAGCGCAACACCGCGAAGTTTCAGCGGCAGGTGCACATTGTCGAGAACCGATGCCCAGGGCATCAGCGTCGCATCCTGAAAAACGAAGCCGATATCGGCAGGCCGCGCGCCGTCGGCCGTGTGCCAGCGAACATCGCCCGCGCTCGGCGCGATCAGTCCGGCGACGATCCGCAGCAGCGTGCTCTTGCCGCAACCCGAAGGCCCGACCAGCGAGACGAAATCGCCGCGGCGAATGTCCGCGTCGACACCCGAAAGCGCCACCGTGCCGCCGTCATAGGTCTTGGCGACGCCGGTCAGCGTGAGCAGCGGAGGCCGTGTCGGCGCGTCGGCTGAGGTCATGGGCTTGCGCGACCGCTCCCTATTCGCCGGTGAGTTGCTTCTTGAGATCGAGCCCGGCGCCCTGGTTGACGAACTCCAGCGTGTAGGCGCTATGGACGTCGAGGCCCGCCGAATAGACGCCGGCTGTCACCATCGTCAGGTAGAAGTCCTTCCAGCGCGCCTCCGTCATCGCGCCGATGCCGAGCGTCGCCGTGCCGCCGGCCTCGACGATGCCGTATTTCTTCATCATCGAAATCGCATTGGCGATCACATCGTCGGTCATTTCCGGATTGTCGCGCTTGATGAGTGCATTGGCCGGTGCGGGATCGCCATGGAGATAGCTGACCCAGCCGCGAATGCTGGCATCGACGAAAGCCTGGACGGCTTCCGGCCGCTCGGCGATCGTACGGTCGGCGGCGAGAATGACGGCCGCATAGCCCGGATAGCCATAGTCCGAGAGCAGGAACACTTGCGGCTCGATGCCGGCTTCCTTGCGGATCATGTAGGGCTCGGAAGAGAGATAGCCCTGCTGGATGGCGGACGGATCGGTCAGGAACGGCGCGAGGTTGAAGGTGTATTTGCGGATCTGGCTGTCCTCGAAACCGTATTTCGCCTTCAGCCATTGCCAGAACGCACTCACGGTCGCGTCCGACACCATGATCGGCTTGCCTTTCATGTCGGCAATCGACTTCACGTCCTCGCGCGGATGCGTGATGAAGACCTGCGGGTCTTTCTGGAAAGTCGCCATCACGGCCCGGGCACCGGCGCCGGCCACGACGATGTTGAGCGGAATGAAATTGTTGGAGCCGATGCCGAAATCGACCGCCTGCGCGGCGAGCAGTTGCGGCACGTTGATGCCGGGACCTCCTTGCACGATTTTGACGTCGAGCCCGGCTTCGGCGTAGTAGCCGTTGGCGAGCGCCTGATAGAAGCCGCCATGCTCGGCCTGGGCCTTCCAGTCGGTGGCGAAGCTGACGCGGGTGAGGCCGCTCGCGTCCCGGCCGCCGCCGGGCCCGACCGCCAGCACGATGACGACGGCAACTGCCACCGCCGCCGCAACGGCACCCAAAATCAGATTCCGGTTCATTGAGGCCTCCCCCTGGAACGCGCGGCCGCGCGAGAACGGAGGCGATGGTATCAGCGGGAAACCCGCAGGGCTACTGCACGAAAGGGTGCGGAAGCCGGGTCAGAGCGGTTCGCAACCGGACTGCCGCCGCATGGCGTCGATGCTGGCGCGCTCCTCCTCGGAGGCGATCAGCGAACGAAAGAGGATGATGCCGCGGCTCGACGGCGCCACGACGAGCGGCGCGCCGTTGCCGCCATTCGCGGTTTCGTCTGTCGCGAGGATGATTTCGATCGAACCGGCATTGGCCTGCCGGTCGTTGACGACGAAGAAATTGTCGGTGTTGGACGCAAACATCGACAGCGACCAGTAGGTTTCGGGCACCGGCGACGTAATGCGCAGCGGCCGCGCGCCGACATCGTAGGCGCAGGCGGTGTAGAGAAGATCGGGGCTGGGACGGACGATGCCGCGCGACGCCGCCGTCACGGGCTCGGGATAGACCGGCTTGTTGACGCCACCGGCCTGCGCGGCAATGCCGGCCATGGCACGGTCCATGATGCCGTAGGGCAGGGCGAATATCGTCAGGATATGAAAGACGGCGGCAAGCACGATGGTGCCGGCGATCCACATGGGCCATGTCTTCATGGTGCGCACGCCTCCCTGGCGATGCGCGGCAGCACGATCCCGGACGGATCGCGCGCCGCTTCCTCGGTCGGATTGTAAAGTCGAAGTGTCAGCGTGAACGTCCCGTCGGTCTCGCCGGTCGGTATCCAGTTGCCGCCGCCGGCCGACGGACCGGCCGAAATGACGAAACTGCCGTCATCCTCGCGCGCCACCGTGTTGCCGCCATAGGAATAGCGGTCTTGCGGATTGGGAATCAGATAATGGTCGGCGGCATAGGCCGTGATGCTCCACCAGCGCGCCGGCGGATCGGAGCCGATGATCTTGTAGGTGCATTGCATGCGCAGCGCTTCGCCGTCGCTGTCTGTCGCGGCGGTGAAGTAGATCGTCTCGCTGCGATTGAGAGCCAGCAGGCCGCCGATGGCGACGCGGGCCCGTGTATAGGGATCGGCGTCGGCGGAGCCGATGACGTCGCTGGTCATCCACGGGCCGACAGCGATCGTGCCGCCAAGGCCGCCGCGCAGAAGCAGCAGCGCCGATCCGACGCCCAGAACGAGCGCAACGACAAAAGATGCCAGAAGCTTCAGGAAGAGCTTCAATATTCCCCCACCGGATCCTCCTGGATCCGAAACCGGTCCACGCTTCGCCTCGCCGCACCCCCGCCCGCGAATCGCAACGTCCAACATCCAAAACTGTGTTGTCTCAACAGTCAAAGGGATTGTGCGGGGGTGGTTAATTCTCAGACGCCGGAAAGCGCCTCGCGCTTCAGTTCAAGTTCCAGCCAGAGCTCTTCGGCGGCGGCAAGCTCCGCCCGGAGCGCATCGTGGCGCGCCGTCGCCTTATGGAAATCGTCGGGGCTGCGCGCGTAAAGGTCCGGATCCGCGAGCTTCTTTTCGAGCGCGGCGATTTCCGTGGCGAGCCGCGGCATTTTTTCCCGCAGCTCCTCAAGCGCGCGCTGGTCCTTGTAGCCGAGCTTGGCCGCCGGCCGCGCGCGCTCCGGCCGTGCGGACGCGGCCGCTGCACGGCCCGAACGTGCCGCCTCGCCGCGTTCGTGCCGCGATTGGGTCAGGTAGTCCGAATAGCCGCCGGGATACTCGACGGCGTTGCCTGCGCCGTCGAGCGCGATGATGGAGGTCACGACGCGGTCGAGAAAGTCGCGATCATGGCTGACCAGCAGAACGGTGCCGTCGTAGTCGGTCAGCATTTCCTGCAACAGGTCGAGTGTTTCCATGTCGAGATCGTTGGTCGGTTCGTCGAGCACGAGCAGGTTCGACGGCTTCGCCAGCGCGCGCGCCAGCAGCAGCCGGCATTGCTCGCCGCCGGACAGTGCCTTGACGGGCTGGCGGGCCTGCGTTTCGCGGAAGAGAAAATCCTTGAGATAGGAGACGACATGACGCGGCTTCCCGCGCACCATCACCTGGTCGCCGCCGCCTTCGCACAAGGTTTGCCAGAGCGTTGCCTCGGGATCGAGCAGGGCGCGCGTCTGGTCGACATAGACGGGCGTCAGGTTGGTGCCCAGGCGTATCGTGCCGCTGTCGGGTGCGAGTGCGCCGGTCAGTATTTTCAGTAGCGTCGTCTTGCCCGCACCATTGGGGCCGATCAGCCCGACCTTGTCGCCGCGCATGATGCGCGTCGAGAAATCATGCACGGCAACGCGCGCGCTGCCGTCCGGTTGCGGCCAGCTCTTCGATATGCCTTTCGCCTCGACGACAAGCGATCCCGATACCGCGCCGCTTTCGGCGACAAGCTCGACACGGCCCGTCTGGCCGACGCGCCGCGCGCGGTCGGCGCGCATCGCGTGCAACCGCCGCAGCCGCCCCTGGTTGCGGGTGCGCCGCGCCGAAATGCCTTCGCGCGACCATTGCGTCTCCTGCTCGATCAGCCGGTCGAGCTTGTGTGCGACGGTTTCTTCCTCGGCGAGAATTTGCTCCGACCATTGGTCGAAGGCCGAAAAGCCCTTGTCGAGACGGCGGATTGCGCCGCGGTCGAGCCACAGGCAACCGGCGGTCAACCGGCGCAGAAAGGCGCGGTCGTGGCTGATGAGAACGAAGGCGCCGCGAAACTGCGATAGCGTCTCCTCGAGCCATTCGATCGACGGCAGATCGAGATGGTTGGTCGGTTCGTCGAGCAGCAGAATGTCCGGCTCCTCGGCGAGTACGCGGGCAAGCGCCGCCTTGCGTCCCTCGCCGCCCGAAAGCGTTGCCGGGTTGGCGCGCGGCGAAAGTTTTAGTTCGTCGAGCGCGGCTTGCGCCTTGTGGGTCTCGGCGCCGCCCGCCGTCGCGTAATCGAGCACGGTCGCGGCGCCGCCGAAGTCCGGGGCCTGTTCGAGATAGGCGATGCGCGTGCCGGGCTGGCGGAAGATCTCGCCGCCATCGGGTTCGGCAAGGCCGGCCGCGATCCGCAGCAGTGTCGACTTTCCCGAACCGTTCCGTCCGACAAGGCACAGCCTGTCGCCGGCCGCGAGCGCAAAGCTCGCGCCCGAAATCAACACCTGATCGGCGAAGGCGACGCGAATGTCGCGAAGGGCAAGAAGCGGCGGGGCCAATCTGGAAATCTCTGCATGTCTGAGGCGATGCGCCTGTATGGCGCATCGGGCGGCGGGACGCAAACTCAGCGCTTGCCGGGTCCGCCGAGCGTTTCGCCGCCGCGCCGGAAGCCCTGTCCCCAACTGGCCGAACGGCCTTCGAGCTTCGGCGCCGCCGAGAAGAGATCGCTGAGCTCGGCGAAGAAACCCGACGGCGCGCTGACAGCGGTCCGGATCGTCGCGTCGCGGTAGCGCACGGCACCGGGCAGCGGCGCCGGCGCCTGACCCGCTTGTGCGACGCTCATATAGGTCTGCCAGGCGCTCGCCGCGACATTGCCGCCGGCGGCACCGTCGGTCGGCGAGTTGTCGTCGTTGCCGAACCAGACCCCGGCCGTCTCGTTGCCCGTATAGCCGATGAACCACGCATCGCGATTGTCCTGGCTGGTGCCGGTTTTGCCGGCGGCGAGCCGGCCGCCGATCTGTGCGGCGCGGCCGGTGCCTTCGGTCATCGCGTTGTAGAGCATGTAGGTCATGTCGTGGGCATGCTCGGGCTTGGCCGCCTGAACGGTTTCAGGCGTGTGCGTGAAAATCTTATCGCCGTTCTCCGCGACGATCTCGGCAATGCCGTAAGGCGCCGAGCGGCGGCCTTCATTGCCGAACACCGAATAGGCCGATGTCAGTTCCAGCAGCGTCACCTCGGAACTGCCCAGCACGACGGAAAGGTTGCGCGGCAGCGGCCGTTCCAGCCCGAGACGGCGCGCAACCGCACCGATCCTGTCGAGGCCGACCTTGTTGCCGATCTGCACGGCAATGGTGTTGATCGAATGCGCGAGCGCCGTGGCGAGGCTGACCGTGCCCCAGTCCCGCGCCGCCGCGTTGCGCGGCATCCAGCCGCCCATCGATACCGGTTCGTCCGTGATCGGACTGTCTGGCGTGTACCCCGCTTCGAGCGCGGCGAGATAGACGATGGGTTTGAAGGCGGAGCCCGGCTGTCGCAGCGCTTGCGCCGCGCGATTGAACTGGCTTTCGAGATGGGATTTGCCGCCGACCATCGCGCGCACGGCGCCGTCGGGCCCGAGCGCGACGAGCGCACCCTGCGACACATTATGCGCGGCGCCGGCATCGGCGAGCGCCTTTTCGATGGCGGCGGTGGCCGCCTTCTGGCGGCGTGGATCGAGCGTCGTGCGAACGGTGTAGCGTCCGGTCGTGCCCGGCATCGCGGCGGCGATCTGGCCCGCGACCCAGTCGACGAAATATTCCTGGCCTTCGGCGCGGGCGCGAACCACGACATCGGCCGGGTTGGCGCGCGCGCCGGCGACTTCCTGCGCGGTGAGTGTGCCGGAGGAGACCAGCCGGTCGAGCACCTGGCCCGCGCGGGCGCGGGCCCGTTCGAGATCGTTACTAGGCGAGAAGCGGCTCGGCGCCTTCGGCAGCCCGGCGAGAATCGCCGCTTCCGGCAGCGAGACATCGCGCACCGACTTGCCGAAGTAATAGCGGGCGGCCGCATCCATGCCGTAATTCCCGGCGCCCATATAGATGCGATTGAGATAGAGCGTCAGGATTTCGTCCTTGGACAGATTGTTTTCGAGCCAGAGCGTGATCAACGCTTCCTGCGCCTTGCGCAAGACCGTTCGGCTGTTGTCGAGATAGAGGTTGTTGGCGACCTGCTGCGTGATCGTCGATCCGCCCTCGACGAAATCGAACGCCTTGAGATTGGACCACATGGCGCGCGCGATGCCGCGCGGGTCGAAACCGTTATGCTCGTAGAAGCGGCGGTCCTCGGTCGCGAGCACGGCCATGATGAGATAGGGCGGCATTTCACCGAGCGGCACCGTGGGCGCTGTGCGCTTGCCGCGGGTGCCGATCTCGTTTCCTTCCGCGTCAAGCACGGTCAGCATGAGGCTCTCGTCGGGCCCGGCATCGATCGCGCGTTGCAGGTTGGGCAGCGTTTGCGAGACGAGCAGGAAGACGCAGATGATGAAAGCTGTGAGGACGAAGGAAACAGCGGCGAGGAAACCCGGACGGAAACGGCGCGTCGCGCGCACCCGTTCGTCCTCCGCCGGATCGGGCGGTTCCGGCAGGTCGTGCGCCGGCACGCGGCGCTGCTGCGCACGCATCGGATAGGGGTCGTCGTCGTCCTGCGACACGGGTCAATTGCCTCGATAGCTACATTTCCGGCGTGAACCGGGCAGGGATTCCATGCGAGCCTCGTGCCACCCTGGACTGCACCGAAACGAGACTGGATTAACTTTGTGTGAGGATTGGGGCGGCTTCGCGGCGAAGCAATGGCAGGCATTCCGCGATTTTCCGGAACCGCTTGACGGCGCGGGCGGCGCGCGCTTCTGTGCCGGAATGACCGGCACCGGCGAACCCTTCTGGCGCGTGAAGCGCCTCGACGAAATGACCCGCGAGGAGTGGGAGAGCCTTTGCGACGGCTGCGCGAAGTGCTGCCTGACCAAGCTTCAGGACGAGGACACAGGGGTTCTCGAATATACCGATATCGCCTGCCGCCTGCTCGACGCCGAGACCTGCCGCTGCTCGGACTACCCGAACCGTTCGACACTGGTTCCCGATTGCGTGACGCTGACGCCGAAGAACCTCGAGGACATCGACTGGATGCCGCCGTCCTGCGCCTACCGGCTGTTGAAGGAAGGCAAGGATCTGCCGTGGTGGCATCCGCTGGTTTCGGGCGAGTTCGAGACGGTGCGCTTTGCCGGAATGTCCGTTCACGGACGGTTTCTCTATGAGGACGAGGCCGACATGGAAGACCTCGAAATGCGGATCGTCGACTGGCCGCTGATGCCGCCCGAATGAGCCCCCAAGGGCCGCCCGGACCCCCGACTGTCATCGAACTGTCAAAAAACTGTCACAAACCCTAGCCGGGCTCCGCCCGAAATGCTAAGTGCTCTCCCCGGCCGGTCCGCGGGGGGTGGCCGCTGACGATTCGGGGATGGCTTTGCCGAAGAGCGCACTCGACAAGGATCTGAAAAAGGTCGTCCGTCTCGAAGAGGCGACCTACGAACTGTCGCGCTCGATCGCCGCGCCGGGTCTTGCGATTATTTTCCTGCTCGCGGTCCTGCTTTTCATGGCCGGCCTCGCGCCGGTCGGCCCCTTGAGCGTTTTCGTGATCGCGGGCGGCGTGATCGCCGCTTACATGGCGCTCAATATCGGTGCCAACGATGTCGCCAACAATATGGGACCGGCGGTCGGCAGCCGCGCGCTGCCGCTCGGTGCGGCGCTCGTCATCGCGGCGATCTGCGAGGCGGCGGGTGCGATCCTGGCCGGCGGCGATGTCGTCAACACGATCTCGCGCAACATCGTCCAGCCGTCGGAATCGCTTGCGGTGCTCGACTTCGTGCTGTTGATGATGGCGTCGTTCCTTGCCGCCGCGCTCTGGATCCATCTCGCGACGTTCCTCAACGCGCCCGTCTCGACGACGCATTCGATCGTCGGCGGCGTGCTGGGCGCCGGCGTCGCGGCGGCCGGCATGGCCGCGATCAACTGGTCGATGATGAGCGCGATCGCCGCGAGCTGGGTGATCTCGCCGCTGATGGGCGGCATCATTGCGGCGGCCCTTCTCGGCTTCGTCAAATGGACGGTGCTCTTTCGCGACGAAGACCGCATCGAGGCGGCCAAGCGCTGGGTGCCGGTGATGATCGGCCTGATGGCCGGCACCTTCGCGATGTATCTGTCGCTGAAGGGCTTCTCGCGCGTCTGGAAGCCCGACGCCCTGACGGTCTGGGCGCTGGGCGCGGCGGGTTTCGCGGCCGGCTGGTGGCTGACGCGGCCCTGGGTCGCGCGCCGCGCGGCGACAATCG
Organism: Parvibaculum sp.; assembly: GCA_040216885.1. GTDB lineage: Bacteria > Pseudomonadota > Alphaproteobacteria > Parvibaculales > Parvibaculaceae > Parvibaculum. The sequence goes on along the minus strand of JAVJOG010000008.1, from coordinate 116,535 downwards.
AAAACCGCCGCAAGCATGTGGCGAAGCTCTTCACGCTGCCGTTGATCTTCGCCGCCGCGCTGCTGTCGTTCGCGCATGGCGCCAACGATGTGGCGAATGCGGTGGGCCCGCTGGCGGCCATCGTCGCCGCCGCCGAAACCGGCCAGGCCGCACCCGACAAGGTGGCGCTGCCGCTTTGGGTGCTGCTGATCGGCGCGATGGGCATTTCGCTCGGTCTTGCGCTGTTCGGCCCGCGCCTCATCCGCACGGTGGGCGAGAAGATCACCAAGATGGACGCGGTGCGCGCCTTCTGCGTTGCGCTCGCCGCCGCGATCACGGTGCTGATCGCGTCCGCGATGGGCCTGCCGGTATCGTCTACCCATATCGCGATCGGCGGCGTCTTCGGGGTCGGCTTCCTGCGCGAGGTTCTGGCCAATCGAGGATTGAGTGCCGACGGCGTGAAACCCAGAAAGGTACGCGCCGGCGATCCCGACACGCTGAACAAGACGCCGGAAGAGGCGATCCGCCGCCAGTCGAAGCGCGAGACGCGCAAACTGGTGCGCCGCCGCCATGTGCTGACCATCGCGGCTGCCTGGGTCATCACCGTGCCGGCGGCCGGCGGGCTGGCGGCCGGCATTTACGTGACGCTGAAGATTTTCCTGACCTGACGCTAGGCCTGGATGCGCTGGCGCAGCATCGTGGCGAGGCTGGCGATGCCCGGCTCGGACAAAAGTTTGCGCGCTTCCACGACGGTCGCCCAGTGGCGGCGCCGCTGTTTTTTCTCGGGCCAGTCTTCGTGCTGCGTCGCGACGCGCAAGGGATAGAGATCGACCTCGATTTGCAACGGCCTGAGGCCCCGCCGCTTGAAACTGCGGTAGGCGCCGAGCGGCTCGGCTTCGATTTCGCCTTCGACACCCGCCTCCTCGAAGGCCTCGCGCGCGGCGGCCTCCGCCGGTGTCAGCCCGTCAATCAGCCCGCCCTTGGGAAAGATCCAGCGCCCGGTGCGCCGCGAGGTGACGAGCAGCACCGCGACCTGACCGTCGACCACCGCATAGGGAATGACGCCGACCTGCCGCTGCGGTGCGCGCGGCGTATGGCTGCGGAAGGTGTAGCGAAGCGAAAGGACAAGGCGGCGCAGCATGGGGGCTCCGGGGTGATGCGGGGGGAGCATAGCCGAGTCGGGGCGGGGATGGGCGGATTTGGTGGCGCGACAACCGCTCCACCCGCATTTTTTCGCGCCTCAAAAGATATCCCCAGTTGTCAGCGTTGCGCTCGAACCCCACTTACAGTCCATCTCCAGAATTGTACCCGGACAGAACATGGCGACGAAGCGGAAGGTGAGCACCGCGGCGGCGAAGCCGCGTGTGAAGAAGGCTGCGGCGGCGAAGCTGCCCGCGCGCAAGGCGGACGATGCGGGCATCGATTGGGACCGCATTCGCGCCGACTATGAAATCGGTGCGCGCGAATTGCCGGCGATTGCGCTGGAACACGGCATTCACTGGCAGAAGATCACGGCGCGCGCCCTGCATGAAAACTGGCCGAAACGCGCCGAGGCCGCGGAAGCCCCGCCGCCGAAAACCGGCGGCGAATTGCCCGAGGATGCCGAGGCGCTGGCAACGCGGCTGACCAAATTGATCGCCCGCGAAATCGCCGATGTCGAGGGACAGCGGCGGACGACGCGCGACGACGCGGAAGGCGAGCGGCAGGCGCGGCGGCTGGCCTCGCTGGTGCGCTCGATCGACAAGCTTCACGAAATCGAACAGGCGGCGCGGCAGGCGAAAAAGAATGACCCCGACAGCGACAGAAAAAAGCGGCGCGACGAAGACGAGCGAATCTATGCCGGACTTCGGGATCGCTTCGCTCGCTGCTTTGCCGCCGCCGATCAGGACCGGCTTCACGCAGAAGCTGACGCCGCGCGAGGCGCGGACGCTTGAAGCGTGCTGGCGCTTCTGGGCGCGCGCGGACCAGCTTGCGCCGGAAGGCGGCTGGACGACCTGGCTGATGCTGGGCGGACGCGGCGCCGGGAAAACGCGGGCCGGCGCCGAATGGGTGATGGAAGAGGTCGAGAGCGGCCGCGCGGGCCGCATCGCGCTGGTCGGCGAGACGCTGTCGGATGTGCGCGAGGTGATGATCGACGGGCCGTCGGGATTGCGCGGGGTGGCGCGCGCCGACATGCGGCCGCGTTATGAAGTGTCGCGCAAGCGGCTGCTCTGGCCGAACGGCGCGGTGGCCTATGTGTTTTCGGCGGGCGAACCGGAAAGCCTGCGCGGGCCCCAGTTCGATGCGGCGTGGGGCGACGAACTGGCGAAATGGCGCCACGCCGAAGCGGCCTGGGACATGCTGCAATTCGGGCTGCGGCTGGGCACACGCCCCCGGCAGGTGATGACGACGACGCCAAGGCCGGTGCCGCTGCTGAAGCGGCTGATCGCCGATCCGCAAACGGCGGTGACGCGGGCGGCGACGGCGGCGAACCGCGTCAACCTCGCCGACGGGTTTTTCCGCAGCGTGATCGCGCGCTACGAGGGCACGCGGCTCGGGCGGCAGGAACTCGACGCCGAGCTGATCGAGGACAACCCGGACGCGCTGTGGACGCGCGAAACGATCGAGCGGGGCCGCTTGCGCGACGCGCGCGATTTCGTGCGCGTGGTGGTGGCGGTCGATCCGCCGGCATCGAGCGGCGCGGGCGCCGACGAATGCGGCATTGTCTGCGCGGGGCTCGGGCCCGACGGCCGGGCTTACGTCATCGACGACCGCTCGATGGGGCGGCTTTCGCCGCTCGCCTGGGCCAAGCGCGTCGCCGGCTGCTACCGCGCCCATGAGGCCGACCGGATTGTCGCCGAGGCGAACAATGGCGGCGAAATGGTCGCGCAGGTGATGCGCCAGGAAATGCCCGACGCGCCGATCCGGCTTGTGCATGCGACGCGGGGAAAGCGGTTGCGCGCCGAGCCGGTGGCGGCGCTTTACGAGCGCGGCCTCGTGCATCACGTCGGCGCGTTCGCGAAACTCGAAGACCAGATGTGCGACTGGACACCCGGCGCGCGGAGCCCGGACAGGCTCGACGCGCTGGTCTGGGCGCTGACGGAGCTGATGCTGTCGGGCGAGGCGGGCGAGCCGAAGGTGAGAAGGTTGTGAGGAAGAAAAGGAAGAAGGGACTCACGCGGAGGCGCGGAGAACTCAAAACAGAACCAAAAATTGACCTTGTAACCGCTTGATTTTCCTCGCGTATCAATAAGTTATTGAATCTGCAGGGAATTTGACCTAAATCTCTGCGCTATAGGCTGTGGATGGGGAACTGGGGGGCTTGGTTTGAACGCTTCCCAGGGTAGCAAAATGTCCGACGAATTCTCTGTGACGATAAGCGCGGTCGTGTTTCCCGACGGTGACTATTGGGTTGTGCAGGGCATCGAGCACGATATCTGCGCGCAAGGACGCACGATCAAGGATGCGTGTCGGGCGTTTGAAGAGGCCGTTTGCGCGAGCGCGATGATTGGCTTGGCCCAAGGCGTCTCGCCGCTTGACGACATAGCCCCTGCCCCGGAGAAATACCGGCGCATGTTCGAGCACGCTTCCATGAGCATGACTGCAACGCAACTGGAGCCGACGTGTCTTCCGTTATCCCAGCAGGGAGAGACTCGGCCATTCGTTCCGGTTCTTCGGTTGTTTGAAAACTCGACGGAAAACGGCAACGTATCCGCGTATGCCTAAGCATGCCTGTGGGCCGTCAAAGGGGGGACGTTGGCTGAGCCATCTGGCGTCCGCCCTACGCTAGCGGAACTCATCTACGAGTTGGAGACCCTGGGGTGCTCCATCATCGACCTCTCCGAGGCGATGTATGGGCCGCGCGGTCCGATAAAAGTCAGATATGCAAAGAACCCTGCGACCGGTGGCCACTGCACGTTGCCAAACATTCCCATGGATGAACGTGTGGCCATCCCTCTGATCGAGAGCATCGAACGAAGACTTGGCGTAAAGACCCGCTTCACGCGCTAACCAACGCTCGCATTGCCTTCGTTCTACGCTCAGCGGTTGTGAAGGAAGAAGGGACTTACGCGAGAAAGGGAAGAAGGCATCCAACATTGCGGTTGCAATGGTTTTCGGCACGGTCTGAATTGTGTGGGATGAACGCTGATTCAAGATCGAAAGAAGGGCGGATAGCCGATGGGGGGAGAAACAGAGCGGCATCTGATTAAAACGCAACAGGCTGAACAACTGAAGTTCACCTATTTTTTGTTAGCTAGTGCTGGCGCTGCGATTGCCTTTGCGTTGACGCAAACTCATCAGCAAACCCTTGCGGGGGCTCATGCCTTTCTCGGACTTGCACTGGCTATGTGGGCGCTGAGTTTTTGGTGTGGGTGCATCTACTTGCGCCACGTTGACGTGATGCTTGCTGCTAATATTGAACGCGTGAGACTCCAGACTCGTTTTTTTCAGCAAAACCCGGACCGCGCAGCGCAAATGATCGACGACGTCAACGTCACGTTTTCAAATAAGAAACGAGCTGGAATTAGGGCGTCACGATGGCAGTATATCCTTCTGTTTGCTGGAGCGTTGTTCTTTGCCGCATGGCGTTTCATGGAAATGTATTCTTATGTTCCAGCTGTGGCCGGGCTACACACAGCTGGAGGTTGAGTTGGATTGCCTCATGGCTGTCCGGCTAAGCGGACTCGGTTGCACTTTTCGCCACTCAAACACCGTCATGGCCCCCGTAGAGCGGGCCATGACGGTTTTGGGGGTGACGAATGCATTTCTGCATCTCCAAAAATAAAAGTGTCATCCCGGTGATCCCGGCATTCGCCGGGGCAAGAGCCGGGATCCATCCGACTCTCGAATTTGTGTCGTCCGCCCATGGACCCCGGCTTGCGCCGGGGTGACGCCATTAGGTGGGGTGGCCGCGCGCCATACCCGCCACCTGAACATTCGACAACCGATATGAGGAGGGCACATGCCCAATCCGTTGACAGCGCTTTCGCGGCTGATGCGTCCGCGCGCGGACGAGCGCGACGTGAAGCAAAGCCGCGTCGCGCCGGCGATCGCCTTTCACACGTTGGGGCGGCCGGTCTGGACGCCGCGCGATTATGCGGCGCTGGCGGACGAGGGATTTCAGGGCAACGCGGTCGCCTATCGCTGCGTGCGGGCGATTGCGGAAGCCGCGGCGAGCGTGCCCTGGCTGCTATACGACGGCCCGCGCGAGCTCGCCGAACATCCGCTGCTGGCGCTGCTGGAACGCCCGAACGCCGCACAGGCCGGGCCGGACCTCTTCGAAAGCTGGTTCGGCTTTTTGCAGGTGGCGGGCAATGCCTATCTCGAACAGGTGTCGGTGGACGGACGCCCGCGCGAGCTGCATGTGCTGCGCCCCGACCGGATGAAGGTCGTGCCGGGGGCGAGCGGCTGGCCGGCGGCTTACGAATATTCCGTCAACGGACGGGTAGTGACGATCCCCTGCGACGCGGGCTCGGGCGAAAGTCCGGTGCTGCATATGCGGCTCTTCCATCCGCTCGACGATCATTACGGGATGAGCCCGCTGGAAGCGGCGGCGACCGCCATCGACATCCACAACGCCGCCGGCGGCTGGAACAAGGCGCTGCTCGACAACGCGGCGCGGCCTTCCGGCGCGCTGGTCTACAAGGGCGGCGAGGCGGGCGCGAATTTGAGCGAGGACCAGTTCGAACGGCTGAAGCGCGAGCTGGCCGACAATTATACCGGCCAGGCGAATGCCGGGCGGCCGCTGCTGCTCGAAGGCGGGCTCGACTGGAAGCCGATGGGGCTGAGCCCAAAGGACATGGATTTCATCGGCGCGAAAAACGCCGCGGCGCGCGACATCGCGCTCGCCTTCGGCGTGCCGCCGATGCTGCTCGGCATTCCGGGCGACAACACCTATGCGAATTACCGCGAAGCCAACCGCGCCTTCTGGCGGGCGACGGTGCTGCCGATGCTGGGGCGCACGGCCCGCGCGCTGACGCGCTGGCTGGCCCCGCATTACGAGGGCGGCGAACGCCTGCGGCTCTGGTACGACGCCGACGCCATCGAAGCCCTGTCGAGCGAGCGCGAGGCGCTGTGGGCCCGCATCGGCGGCGCGGGGTTCCTGTCAGACGAGGAGAAGCGCGAGGCGGTGGGCTATGGCCGGGTCAACCGGCCTTCGTCTTCTGGACGTGATTGAGGACGACGATCAGCGCGACGACGCCGAAGACCATGAAGACGAAGCCGAGGCTGCCCGCGCGAGCCTGATACGACAAATAAAGCAGCATCACGCCGATGGCGGCGCCGAAGCCGGCATGGGGCGAGAGGCTGTAGCCCTTGATCGTGACGAGCGCGGGCACGGCGAGCCCACGCGCGCGGGTGCGCTTTTCGGTCCAGATCAAAAGCATCGGCGCGCAGGCGAGCGCGATGCCCATGGCGAGGATCATCCATTCATCGGGGGTCATGCGAGGTCTTGTCTCCGGACGGGGATGGGAACGGGAGCAGCATACATGAACGGCGACGAAAAACACTGGCATCTCGACCGGCGCGTGCCGATCGCGGTGATCCTGACGCTGCTGCTGCAAAGCTGCGCGGCGCTTGTCTGGGCCGGGTCGGCGTCGGAGCGCCTGACGACGCTCGAAATGCGCGCCGCCCGCATCGACGAAATGGTCGAGCGCACGGCCAGGCTCGAGGAGCGCGCGCGGGGCGCGAGCGAGGCGCTGGCGCGGATCGAGGCGCGGCTGGAGAGGTAGTTCTTCCACAAAGGTATATCTCTCTCACCTCACCAACTCGTCATTGCCGGGCTTGACCCGGCAATCCAGAAGGCGCGGAACGCGCCGTCCATCTTCGTAAATACAATATGGGTGTCGGCACAGGGATTCTTGACGAAGCGAGACGCCGCCTCCGGCGGCTTCTGGATGCCCGGATCAAGTCCGGGCATGACGATGTACTTTTAGTAGCGGAGCAATACTAGGCGCCCAAGGGCGCCTTTTTTGTTGCCCGACCCCAAACCCCGAAACCATCCGACAACGGAGGATCAAGCGTGAGCGAGGCTGAACGGAGAGGCGCGGAGCGCAAGGCGGCGCGGTTTGAGGCGAAAAGCGTCCGGCCCGACGGGACGTTCGAGGGCTATGCGTCGCTCTTCGGCGCGGAGGATCTCGGCCGCGACATCGTGATGCCGGGCGCCTTCGCGCGCGCGCTGGCAAAGCGGGGGCCACGCGGCGTCAAGCTCCTCTACCAGCACGATGCCGGCGAGGTGATCGGCGTCTGGACCGAGATCAGCGAGGATGCGCGCGGTCTCTTCGTGCGCGGGCGGTTGCTGACCGATGTGGCGCGCGCCCGCGAGGTGCTGGCGCTGATGCGCGCCGGTGCCGTCGACGGCTTGTCGATCGGCTACCACGTGGTGCGCGCCGAGAAAGACGGCAAGCGCGGCGCGCGCCGCCTCGTCGAACTCGACCTCTGGGAAATCTCGGTGGTCACTTTTCCGATGCTGCCCGAGGCGCGCGTCAGCGCCGTCAAGGCGGCCCGAAGCGCCGATGCGGCGCTCGTTCGCGCGATGCGGGCGGCGGCGCGTCTTTTCCGAAGCTGAAACCTTTCACCCCCCGAACGGAGAAACCCATGTCATTGTGGATGAACGATTTGCCGCGCGTCGGCGCCTCGCTGAAGGAACCGGAACGCAAAAGCGCGCCCGAAGGCAAAGGCGAACGCAAGAGCGCCGATGCGACCGGCGCCGAAATGCGCGAGGCGATGGACGAGCTGCTGACGTCCTTCGAGGCCTTCAAGGAGGCGAACGACGAGCGGCTCGGCGAGATCGAGCGCAAGGTGGCGGCCGATCCGCTGACCGACGAAAAGCTCGCCCGCATCGACCGCGCCCTCGACCGGCAGACGAAGAAGGTCGAGGATTTGGCGCTGGCGGCCGCGCGGCCCGAACTGGGCGGCGACCGCGCCGGCCCCGCCGCGGCGCGCGAACACAAGCGCGCCTTCGAACATTATGTCCGCAAGGGCGAGGCGCATGAGCTGCGCGGGCTGGAAGCGAAGGCGCTGTCGACGCAGCCCGGACCCGACGGCGGCTACCTGGTGCCGGTCGAAACCGAACGGCTGATCGACCGCATCGTCTCGGAAGTGTCGCCGATCCGCGCCATCGCCGGTGTCCGCCAGATCGGCGCCGCGAGCTACAAGAAGCCGTTCACGACCGGCGGCCCGCAAACGGGCTGGGTCGGCGAAACGGAAGCGCGGGCACAAACCGCGACGCCGACGCTGTCGGAAATCGAGTTCCCGGCGATGGAGCTTTACGCGATGCCCGCCGCGACCTCGACGCTGCTCGACGATGCCGCCGTCAATATCGACCAGTGGCTGGCCGAGGAAGTGCAGACTGTCTTCGCCGAACAGGAAGGCGCCGCCTTCGTCGCCGGCGACGGCGTGAAAAAGCCGCGCGGCTTCCTCGACTACGAGATGGTGGCGGATGCGAGCTGGGAATGGGGCAAGCTCGGTTTCGTCGCGACGGGCGCGGCCGGCGCTTTCCCGGCGACCAATCCGTCGGACAAGCTGATCGACCTCATCTATGCGGTGAAGGCCGGCTACCGCGCCAATGGCCGCTTCGTGATGAACCGCGCCACGCAGTCCGTCATCCGCAAGTTCAAGGATGTCGACGGCAATTATCTCTGGCAGCCGGCACTGGCCGCCGGTCAGCCGCCGACGCTTCTGAACTATCCGGTGACGGAGGCCGAAGAGATGCCGTCGATCGGCGCCAATGCGCCGGCCATCGCCTTCGGCGATTTCAAGCGCGGCTACCTGATCGTCGACCGGCTCGGCGTGCGGGTGCTGCGCGATCCCTACAGCGCCAAACCCTACGTGCTGTTCTACACCACCAAGCGCGTCGGCGGCGGGGTGCAGAACTTCGAGGCGATCAAGTTTCTGAAATTCGCGGAATAGGAGGAACGAGATGCGCGACATCCATAGCGGCATCGCCACCGTGCAGACGCTCGATCCCGCGCTGACAACCGCCACGCGCTACGGCGCGCCGGTCGACCGCAAGGGCTTCGAGGCGGTGGAGCATATCGTCTGCATCGGCGCGACCGACGAGGAGCTTTCGCCGGAACTCGCGATCGCCTGTGCGATCGAGGTTTCGGAGAACGGCGGCGATTGGCAGCCGGTCGGCGAGCAACGCGAGGTGCTGGGCGGGCCGCTCGGCGAGGACGGCACCTTCGCCGTCATCGACGATGTGGCGGGCGACCAGCGCGACTACAGGATCGGTTATGTGGGCCCGGCGCGCTATACGCGCGTCGCGGTCCGCCTGACCGGCACGCATGAGGACGGCACGCCCGTCGCGGCGCTGGCGCTGCTGGCGCTGCTGGCGCACGCGCATCTGAAGCCGGTGACGCCATGACGCTGGCGCTTCTGACAGGCCCGGCCGCCGAGCCGGTGACGCTGGCGGAGGCGCGCGCGCATCTGCGCCTCGACGGGACGGAGGAGAACCCGCTCGTCGAGGCGCTGATCGCGGCGGCCCGTGCGGCGCTCGAAGCGGAGACGCGGCGCGCCTTCGTGACGCAAAGCTGGCGGCTGACGCTGGACGACTGGCCGGCGGACCCTGTGCGGTTGCCGCTCGCGCCGGTTGCCGCCGTGACGGCAGTGAAGGTCGCGAGCCTCAGCGGCGCGATGCTGCCGATCGATCCGGGTTTCTACGAAACCGATCTCGCCGACGACGCGCCGCGCCTTGCCGCCAAACGCGGTCAGGCCTGGCCGATGCCGGCGACGCGGCTGGCGGGCATCGCGGTGGATTTCACGGCCGGTTACGGCGCGGCCGCCGATGTGCCGCCGCCGCTGAAACAGGCGCTGCTGCTGCTGGTCGCGCACTGGTTCGAGCATCGCGAGCCGGTGGCGGCCGGCAACGAGCTGCCGCGCACGATCACGGCGCTTGTCGCGCCCTGGAAACGGGTGCGGCTGTGAACGCGGGCGCGATGCGCGAGCGCGCGACGCTGCAGGCGCCGGTCCGGACGCCGGACGGTGCCGGCGGCGCGGATGTGAGCTGGAGCGATGTCGCAACCGTCTGGGCGAGCGTCATGGTGCTGTCGGGGCGCGAACGGCCCGCCGGCGAACGCATGGAGGCGCGCCGCCGCCTGCAGGTGTTGATCCGCTACCGGAGCGACGTGACGCCCGACATGCGCCTGATGTGGCAGGGCCGGGTGCTCGACATCCGGACCCTGTGCGACATCGATGGCAAGCGGCACATGCTGCTGATCGACTGCGAGGAGGGCGGCCAATGAACGCGGATATCGCCTTGCAGAAGGCCGTTTATGCGGCGCTTGCCGCCGATGCGGCGCTGGCGGCGCTGGTCGCCACGCGCATCCACGACAATCCGCCGGACGACGTGGCGTTGCCCTACCTGACGCTCGGCGAAAGCGAGATGCGCGACTGGAGCGTAGGCGAGGGCGCGGGCGCCGAACACCGGCTCGCCTTCCGCGCCTTCACGCGCGGCGGCGGGCGGACGCAGGCAAAGGCGATCCTCGGCGCGGTGCGTGCGGTGCTGCACGACGCGGCGCTGACGATTGAAGGTCATGCGCTGGTCAATCTGCGTTTTCTCGATGCGGACACGCGGCGCGAAGCCGACGGCACGACCTGGCGCGGCACGATCCGCTTCCGCGCCGTGACGGAACAAACATGAACGAAAGGAACGTGCAATGACCGCCCAGAAAGGCAAGGACCTGCTGGTGAAGCTCGACGAGACCGGCACGGGCAGTTTCGCGACCGTTGCCGGGCTGCGCTCGCGCGCGCTCGCCTTCAACGCACGGCCCGTCGACATTACCCATGCGGAATCGGCCGGGCGCTGGCGCGAGCTGCTGGAAGGCGCGGGCGTCCGCTCGGCCGGCGTGACCGGGCGCGGCATCTTCAAGGATGCGGGCTCGGATGCGAGCGTCAGACAAATCTTTTTCGACGGCGCGATCCGCGACTGGCAGGTGGTGATCCCCGACTTCGGAACGGTTCAAGGCCCGTTCCAGATCGTCGCGCTGGAATTTTCCGGCGAGCATGACGGCGAAGTGACATTCGACCTGGCGCTCGAAAGCGCCGGCGCCATCGCCTTCACGGCGGCTTGAGCATGGCCAACCGTCACAGAGGCGAGATCGAGGCGATGCTCGGCGGCGAGCGGCGGGTGCTGGTGCTGACGCTGGGGGCGCTCGCCGAACTCGAACAGGCCTTCGGCGGCGAGGACATGCTGGCGCTGGCGGCACGCTTCGAGACGGGACGCATTTCGGCGATGGACGCGGTGCGCGTGATCGGCGCGGGTTTGCGCGGCGCGGGCGCCGAGATTTCCGACGCCGAGGTGGCGCGGCTGACGGCCGAGGGCGGCGCGGCGGGCTTCATTGCCGTGGTCGCCGATCTGCTGTCGGCGACCTTTGGCGGCGGCGCGGAGACGAAATGAGCGCGGCGCGCTTTCCCTGGGACGAGGCGATGACGCTCGGCCTCGGCCGGCTGCGCCTCGCGCCCGAGATTTTCTGGCGGCTGACGCTGCCGGAGCTTGCGGCAGCGACACGGGCGCTTGACGGGCAGGGCGCGCAAGCGCCGATGGCGCGCGGCGAACTCGAAGGACTGATGCGGCGCTTCCCCGACTGATGGAGACGAGATGACCCCCGACACCGATCCGGCGGCGACGGCGCGCGCCATGGAGGAGGCGGCAGCGGCAACGCGCGCCTTCGGTCTCGAAACGCAGCGCACGCTGCGCGGCGTGACCGAGGACTATCGCCGCGCCGGCGCCGGCGGGCGTGATTTCGGCCGCGCCTTGTCGAGTGCCTTTGACGGCATCGCGCTGAAGGGCCGCTCGCTTTCCGATGTGCTGCGGAAACTGGCGCTCGATATTTCGCGCCTCGCGCTTGAAAGCGTGACGCGCTCGATCTCGGGCGCGGTCGCGGGCGGCTTGAGCGGTCTTGTCGGCGGCATTATCGGCAGCGCAAAGGGCAATGCTTTTGCCGATGGCCGCGTGATGCCTTTTGCCAAGGGCGGTGTCGTCAACAGTCCGATGCTGTTTCCGCTGCGCGGCGGCGCGGGGCTGGCAGGCGAGGCGGGCCCGGAAGCGATCTTGCCGCTGAAGCGCGGCGCGGATGGACGCCTTGGCGTGGCGACGGAAGGCGGCGGTAGCGCGATCAACGTGACCTTCAATGTGACGGCGGCGGACGCCGAAAGTTTCCGCCGCTCGGAATCGCAGATCGCCGCGATGCTGGCGCGGGCAGCGAAACGGGGAACGAGGAACCTCTGACATGGCCTTTCACGAGATCCGTTTTCCGCTCGACATCGCATTCGGTTCGTCGGGCGGGCCGGAGCGCCGCACCGAGATTGTGACGCTGGGGTCGGGCCATGAGGAGCGCAACAGCCCCTGGGCCGGATCGCGGCGGCGCTACAACGCCGGCTACGGGCTGCGTTCGCTCGACGACATTCATGCGCTGATCGAATTTTTCGAGGCGCGGCACGGACGGCTGCACGGCTTTCGCTGGAAGGACCGCGCCGACTGGAAAAGCGGCGCGCCGGGCGCGGGCATCGCGGCGACGGACCAGATGCTCGGCGCGGGCGACGGAACGCGCACCGCGTTTCAACTCGTCAAGATCTATGCGTCGGGCGGCGCGAGCTACACGCGCGAGATCGCAAAGCCGGTCTCGGGCAGTGTGCGCGTCGCGGTCGGCGGCGTCGAAAAAACCGCAGGCACGGATTTCTCTGTCGACCCCGCGACCGGCATCGTGACGTTCATCGCCGCCGCACCGGCATCGGGAGCGAGCGTGACCGCCGGTTTCGCCTTCGACGTGCCGGTGCGTTTCGACACGGATTTTCTCGATATCGACCTCGGCGCCTTCGAAGCCGGCAGTGTGCCGGCCGTGCCGGTGGTCGAAGTGAGGTTGTGACCGATGAAGACGCTCTCCCCCGGTCTCGCGGCGCATCTGGCGTCGGGCGCGACGACGCTGGCGACGTGCTGGAAGCTGTTGCGGGCGGACGGACTCGTCATGGGCTTCACCGATCACGATCGCGATATCGCGTTCGACGGCACGACCTACGAGGCGGCGGGCGGCTTCACGGCGACGGCACTTGAAAATTCGTCGGGGCTCGCGGTCGACAATCTCGATGTCGCGGGCGCCTTGTCGTCGGCGCGGATCGAGGAGGGCGATATCGCGGCCGGTCTCTATGACGATGCCGAAATCGAGATCTGGCGGGTCAACTGGCAAGCGGTCGAAGAGCGTGTGTTGTTGCGCAAGGGAAATATCGGCGAGGTGACGCGGGGCGGCGGCGCCTTCAGCGCCGAGTTGCGCGGCCTCGCGCACCGCCTCAACCAGCCGACGGGCCGCATCTTCCAGTATGGCTGCGACGCCGATCTGGGCGATGCACGCTGCGGCATCGATCTTTCTTCATCGGGTTTTCGCGGCGAGGGCGCCGTGACGAGCGCCGAGGACGACCGTGTTCTCGTGGCAAGCGGACTTGGCGGTTTTGCCGCCGGATGGTTCGAGCGCGGCAAACTGGGTTTCACAAGCGGTGCAAATGAAGGCGCGGCGATGGAAGTGAAGGCGCATGCGCTTGTGCCCGGCGGAACGCGGCTCGAACTCTGGCGGCGCATGGCGCGGCCGGTCGCGGAAGGCGACACATTCGCGGTGACGGCCGGATGCGACAAGCAGTTCGCGACCTGCCGCGCGAAATTCGCCAATGGCGTCAATTTTCGCGGCTTCCCGCATATGCCGGGCAACGACTTCGTGGTGTCGCGCGCCGGCGAAGGTCCGAACGATGGCGGCAAGCGGAACTGACATGACGAGACGCGAGGATATCGTGGACGCGGCGCGCGGCTGGATCGGCACGCCCTATCGCCATCAGGCGAGCCTGAAAGGCGCCGGCACCGATTGCCTCGGTCTTGTGCGCGGCGTCTGGCGCGAGACGATGGGCGCCGAGCCGGAATTGCCGCCGCCCTATACGGCCGACTGGGCCGAGTGGCCGGGCGGCGGCGCGCGCGAGACGATGGCGGAAGCCGCACGGCGGCACATGATCGAGATTGCGGCGGCGGATGCGGGCGCGGGCGACGTGATGCTGTTCCGCATGCGCGACGGCGGTCCGGCGAAGCATGCCGCGATCCTGAGCGGCGCCGACAGGATGATCCACGCCTGGTCGGGTCATGCGGTCGTCGAAACGGCGATGGGCCGCTGGTGGCGCGCGCGCGCCGCCTTCGCGTTCCGCTTTCCCGGCATGGAAGACTAAAGCATGGCGACACTCGTTCTCTCCTCCGTCGGTTCGGCCATCGGCGGCGCGCTGCTGCCGTCGGGCCTGAGCTTTTTCGGCGCGACCATCGGCGGCGCGGCGCTGGGCGGCGCGATCGGCGCCGGCATCGGCTCCTATGTCGACGGGCAACTTTTCGGTTCGTCGGCAAGCGCCGAAGGCCCGCGCCTCAACGATCTGCATGTGATGGCCTCGACCGAGGGCGCGCCGGTGCCGCGCGTTTACGGCCGCGCGCGGCTGGCGGGGCAGGTGATCTGGGCGACCGACTACAAGGAGCATGTCAACCGGCGCTCTTCGGGCGGCGGCAAGGGCGGCGGCGGATCGTCGGCGACTGTCACCGAATACAGCTACAGCATTTCCTTCGCGGTCGGCCTTTGCGAGGGCGAGGTGACGCGCATCGGCCGCATCTGGGCCGACGGCAAGCCGCTGCCGTGCGGGCGACTGACCTGGCGGCTGCACAAGGGCGGCGCGGACGAGGGCCCCGATCCGCTGATCGAGGCGATAGAGGGCGCCGACGCCGCGCCCGCCTATCGCGGCACGGCCTATGTCGTCTTCGAGGACATGGACGTGACGCCCTTCGGCAACCGTATCCCGCAACTGAGCTTCGAGGTGTTCCGCACACTGAGCGATGTGGAGGGGCTGGTGCGCGCGGTGACGATGATCCCCGGCGCGGGCGAATTCGTCTACGACACGGGCCCGCAGCGCGAAATCCTCAGCGAGACGTCGAGCCGGGCGCTGAACGTGCATACATCCGATGCCCGTGCCGACTGGCACATGGCGCTCGACGATCTCGAGGCGACCTGCCCGAACGCAAAGGCCGTGTCGCTGGTGGTGAGCTGGTTCGGCGACGATCTGCGCTGCGGACATTGCAGCGTCAGACCCAGGGTCGAGATCGGCCACAAGATCACGCAGCCGGGACACTGGTCGGTCGCCGGGCTCACGCGCGCCGCCGCGCAAACCGTGAGCCAGATCGACGGCCGCCCGGCCTATGGCGGCACGCCGTCGGACGCCTCGGTGGTGCGTGCGTTGCAGGACATCAAGGCGCGCGGGCTGGCGGCGGTTTTCTATCCCTTCGTGATGATGGACGTGGCGGCCGGCAACGAACTGCCCGACCCCTGGAGCGCGGCGGGCGCGCAAGCCGCCTATCCGTGGCGCGGGCGCATCACCTGCGACCCGGCGCCTACCCGCGACGGCACGCCCGACAAGACAAGCGCGGCGGCAACGCAGGTTGCGGCATTTTTCGGCAGCGCGTCGCCGGCGGGCAGCGAATGGTCGTACCGCCGCATGGTGCTGCATTACGCAAATCTCTGCGCGCAAGCCGGCGGCGTCGACGCCTTCCTGATCGGCTCGGAACTGAGGGCGCTGACGCAAGTGCGCAGCGCCGCCGGCATCTATCCGGCCGTCGCGGCGCTGAAGACGCTCGCCGCCGATGTGCGCGCGATCCTCGGACCGGCGACGAAAATTTCCTATGCGGCCGACTGGTCGGAATATGCGGGCCACGCGCCGGGCGACGGCACCGGCGATCTCTATTTTCATCTCGATCCGCTCTGGGCCGACGCCAATGTCGATTTCATCGGCATCGACAATTATGCGCCGCTGACCGACTGGCGCGACGGCCACGCGCATCTCGATGCCGTGGTGGGCTGGCGCTCGATCTACGATCTCGACTATCTGCGGGGCCGCATCGCGGGCGGCGAGGGTTTCGACTGGTATTATGCGAGCGAGAGCGACCGCGCCGCGCAAATCCGCACGCCGATCGCGGACGGCGCGCATGGCAAGCCCTGGGTGTGGCGGGCGAAGGACATCAAATCCTGGTGGCAGAACGAACATTGCAACCGGCCCGGCGGCGCGGAGGCAGCGACGCCGACCGTCTGGGTGCCGCAATCGAAGCCGGTCTGGTTCACCGAACTCGGCTGCCCGGCGGTCGACAAGGGCACGAACCAGCCCAACGTCTTTGTCGATCCGAAATCGGCCGAAAGCGCGCTGCCGCATTTCTCGCGCGGCACGCGGGACGATTTCATGCAGCGCCGCTTCATCGAGGCGCAAATGTCGTATTGGGACCCGGCACATGCGGGTCATGTCGCGGGCGCCAATCCGCTGTCGGCGGTTTACGGCGGACGCATGGTCGATCCGGCGCGAATTTTTCTCTGGACCTGGGACGCGCGGCCCTTTCCGGCCTTCCCGGATCGCACCGACATCTGGGCCGATGGCGAAAACTGGCGGCTCGGCCACTGGCTGAACGGCCGCATGGGCGCGGCACCCTTGGCCGACCTCGCCGCCGCAATCATGCGCGAGGCGGGCTTTGAGGATTTCGATGTGAGCGAACTCGGCGGCACGGTCGAGGGCTTCGTCATCGACCGCATCATGTCGCCGCGCGCCGCGCTCGAACCGTTGATGCTGGCGCATTTCTTCGACGCGGCCGAGACGCAAGGCCTGATTCGCTTCCGCCATTTCGGCGATGCGCCCGTTGTCGCGCTGACGCCGGAGATGCTGGCGGTGGGCGAGGCCAGCGCGGCGCCCGGCTATGCGCTGACGCGCGGACAGGAAACCGAACTGCCGCTCGCCGCCAAGCTCGCCTATATCGACGGCGGCGGCGACTACCGGCAGGCGGCGGTCGAGGCAAGGCGGCTCGCAGGCAGCAGCGAGCGGGTGGCGGCAACGACGCTGCCGATGGTGCTGACGCAAGCCGCCGCCCAAGGCATCGCCGATATATGGATGCAGAAAGCGTGGAGCGAACGCGAGCGGGCGGCGCTGTCGCTGCCGCCGAGCCTTCTGGCGCTCGATCCGGGCGATGTGGTGACGCTCGATCTGCCGCATCGCGCCGCGCGCCTCCGCCTGACCGAAATTTCCGATGCCGGCGCGCGCGAGGCCCGCGGCGTCGAGAGCGAGGCGAGCCTTTACGGGCCGGTGATGGCGCCGGTCCGCATCGGCCGGCCGGCCGTCGCGCCGAATTACGGTACGCCGCTGGCGGTCTTCATGGATTTGCCGCTGCTGACCGGCGAGGAGACGCCGCATGCGCCGCGTGTCGCGGTGGCGGCCGATCCCTGGCCGGGCGGCATCGCCTTCTTCAAGAGCGCCGGCGCGGGTTTTGCGTTCGACCGCGTGGCGACGCGGGCCGCGACGCTGGGCCACACGCTGACGCCGCTGATGCCCGGGCCGGTCGGTCGCTGGGATGAAGTCAATGAATTCACCGTCGCGCTGTCGAGCGGCGAGTTGGCCAGCGCCGACGCCCTGTCGGTGCTGGCGGGCGCCAATGCCGCCGCGCTCGAAACGCCGGAAGGCGACTGGGAGATAGTGCAGTTCCGCGAGGCGCTGCTGGTCGCAGCGGGCGAGATGAAACTTTCCGGGTTGTTGCGCGGACAGGCGGGCAGCGAAGCGGCGATGCGCGCACCGCTTGCGCCCGGCGCGCGCTTCGTGCTGCTCGACGACGCGGTGAGCGAACTCGGGCTGAGCGACGCCGAGCGCGGCCTCGCGCGCGTCTGGGCTTACGGTCCCGCGCCGCTGCCGCGCGACGACGAAACCTATGCAAGCGTGACACGCGCTTTCGAGGGCGTGGGACTGCGCCCGCTGAGCCCCGTGCATCTGCGGGCGCGGCGCGCCGCGGATGGCGGCATCGAGATCGCATGGATCCGGCGCACACGCATCGGCGGCGACAGTTGGACCGGCCTCGACGTGCCGCTCGCCGAGGAGGCCGAACGCTACGAAGTCGAAATTCGCGACGGCGCAACGGTGAAGCGCATCATCGCGGCGATCGAGCCGCGCGCGGCATACGGCATGGCCGAACAGATTGCCGATTTCGGCAACGCCGATTTTCCGGCGCTCGAAATCTCCGTCTACCAGGTGAGCGCGCGCTTCGGCCGCGGCACCGGCGGCCACGCAACCGCCGCCCTCTGACGACTTCTCCAATTCGGCGCCATCGCGGCGCGGCTTTCGCTTGACAATGTTCCCGATTTGTTCTGATATATGGGAACAAAATCCTAGATATGGAGGCCACAGCCATGGGCGGGGCGAGGGACCTTTTCGACCGGATGCCGACGCTTGCCGAAATGGCGGCGCTCGCGGCGATCGTGCGCGACGCGGCCGGAAACGACGGCGAGGAAGCCTGCGTGGCGCTCGCCTGGGCGGTGCTGAACCGGCGCGCGGGCACCCGAAGCCGTCCCGGCGACGGCCGCTTCACACCGACGAAGTCCGATTTTGCCGATCCGGCCTTCTGGCGCGCGCTCGGCGCCGCCTGCCGCGCATGGACGGGCGATGCCCCCGACCCGACGCGCGGCGCCACGCGCTTTCATTCGCATACGGATTGTCCGCGCTGGGCGAGCCAGACCGCGCCGAATGCACTGATAGGAAAGCACTTCTTTTACCCGCCCTGATGCGCCGGGCAGCCGCTCGCCGCGCAGGGCCCAACCCCGAAAGGAACCCCGGTATGAACTTTCTCTTCCTCGATACGCTGCTCGGCTGGATCGAACCGTTGCTCGCCGTCATCGGCGCCGCATCCGCCGTCGCCGCCGCCACGCCGACGCAGAAGGACGACAAGATCGTCGGCAAGATCGTCCGCATTGTCGACTTTCTGGCCCTCAATGTCGGCAATATCCGCCGTCGCTAAACCGGCCGGATTCCCGCCGCCACGCCGCGCCATTTGAAGGCCGGCGCGGCGCGGGGCACCGGTTTTGGCGGGTTTTCCGCACTCGGAATTTAAGATTCACCACAGTTTATTAGAGGTTCATTAGGGCGCAATCCCTAAAATCGCAATTGTAGCGTACCCCGGACGGCCGGCCATCGCCGGTTCGAACGAATGAGGGGAAACTTCAATGGCGCGGAAGATTTTTTACAATCGCCGGTCACGCCGTCGCATGCTGGCGGTGGCGGGCATTTGCGTCGTCGCAACCACCGTCTTCTCGGCCGGCGTCTATACCGGCAAGTCCTATCCCGCCCTGTTCAGCCTCGCATCGCTGTCGCCCGCGACAGCCGCCGCACCCGTCGCGTCCAATGTCGTGCCGGTGTCGCTTACCGCAGCGGAATTCTGATCCACCGCGCGCTTGAGGCTCTTTCCTGCAACCAATTTCCCTTCAAGACCCGCACGCTTCTGTTCCCACGCGGACAGGCGAACCATATGCTGCTAGAAACGCCTCCGGACGATGAGGGGCGGCAGGGCAGGATCGGCGTTTATGGACCTTCAACTCACCGGCAAGACGGCGCTTGTTTCGGGCGCGCATCGCGGCACCGGCCGCGCCATCGCTCATGCGTTGGCGCGCGAGGGCGCGCATGTGTTCGTGCACGGTTTCGAGCAAGGGCCCGCCGATGCCGTGGCCGCCGAGATTCGCGCCGCCGGCTTTTCGGCGAAGGGGATCGCCGGCGACATATTGAACGATAACGGCGCGGCGGAAGTCGCCGCGGCCGCGGGCGATGTCGATATTCTCGTCAACAATTACGGCACCGCCGACACCGGCTCATGGACGAAATCCGAAACGCCGGACTGGATCGAGGCCTATGAGAAGAACGTGCTGTCGGCGATGCGCCTGACGCGGGCCTTCATGGGCGCAATGAAGCGCAAGGGCTGGGGCCGCATCGTGATGCTGGGCACCATCGGCTCGACGGAGCCCGCCGCACGCATGCCGCAATATTATGCGTCGAAGGGCGCGCTGGCGACGATGACGATTTCGCTGGCGAAGGAACTGAAATCGAGCGGCATCACCGTCAATCTCGTCTCGCCCGGCCTGATCCGTACCAGGGAAGTGGAAGAACGCTTCATCGCGCAGGGCCGCGAGCGCGGCTGGGGCGCGACATGGGATGAGGTCGAGCCGCATGTGCTGAAGAATTTCATGGGTAACCTGACGGGGAAAATTCCGCTGCCCGAGGAAATCGCCGATCTGGTGGCTTTCGTCGTCAGCCCGAAAGCGGGCGCGATCAATGCGCTCAATATCCGGATCGACGGCGGTACGACCGCATTGGTGACGTGAGGAGAAGAGATGCAGGCCTTCCGCTTCGATCTGTGTGAACTGCCCGGCGAAACGAAGGGCTTGCGCAAGGATGTGAGCGCCTTCCTCGCCACGGAGCTGGCTCACGTGCCGGCGGTGACGCGGGCGCAGACCTGGTCGGGCTCCGATCCCGACTTCAGCCGCAAGATGGGCGCGAAGGGCTGGATCGCGATGACCTGGCCGAAGAAGTATGGCGGCCATGAGCGCAGCGCCTTCGATCGCTATGTGGTGCTGGAAGAAATGCTGGCGGCCGGCGCGCCTGTCGGCGCGCACTGGATCGGCGACCGGCAGTCGGGCCCGCTCCTGATGCGCTTCGGCACCGAGGAACAGCGCCAGAAAATCCTGCCGCGCGTCGCCAAGGGGGAATGCTATTTCTGCATCGGCATGTCGGAACCGGATTCGGGCTCGGACCTTGCCGCGACGCGCACCCGCGCCGAAAAGGTCGACGGCGGCTACAAGGTCAACGGCACCAAGCTGTGGACTTCGGGCGCCCACACCGCGCATTACATGATCGGTCTTTTTCGCACCCATCTCGATCCGCAGAACAAGCATGCGGGGCTGACGCAGTTCCTCGTCGACATGAAGACGACGGACGGCATCACCGTCCGCCCGATCAAGGACCTCGCCGGCAAGTCGCATTTCAACGAGGTGGTGTTCGAGGACGCCTTTGTGCCCGACGAGATGATGGTCGGCACCGAAGGCGGCGGTTGGAACCAGGTGACGGCGGAACTCGCCTTCGAACGCTCCGGTCCCGAGCGCTATCTTTCGAGCTTCATCCTGATGGTCGAGATGATCCGGGAACTCGAAAAGCGCGGCGGCACGGAAGGCGCGCGCGAGATCGGCCGCCTCGTCGCGCATCTGGTGACGCTGCGGCAGATGTCGCTCTCGGTCGCGGGCCTGCTCGACAAGGGCGAGAACCCGGCGCTCGAGGCATCGGTAGTGAAAGACCTCGGCGCAATCTTCGAGCAGGACATGCCGGTCCGCGCGCATGAACTGCTGGGGATCGAGCCCACCGTCGGCGCGGGCAGCGACTACGAACAGGTGCTGGGCTACCTGACGCAGACGACGCCGTCATTTTCGTTGCGCGGCGGTACGCGCGAAATCCTGCGCGGCATCATCGCCCGCGGGCTCGGACTGCGGTGAGGAGCGGCAGATGAACGAATTGCAGACGATCCTCGCAGACAGCGTCAACGGCTTGCTGGCCGAACGTGTGACCAGGGACCTGATCCAGAAGGCCGAGGATGGCACCTGGCCCGAAGATTTGTGGAATGAACTCGAAGCGAACGGGCTGACCCGCGTGCTGGCGCCGGAAGCCGAGGGCGGCGCGGGCGGCACATGGGCCGACGCGGCCATCGTGCTGAAAGCGGCGGGCCGCCACGTCGCGCCGCTGCCGCTCGCCGAAGCGGTGCTCGCACATTGGCTGCTGGCGGAATCCGGCATCCCCGCGCCCGACGGCGTGCTGACGGTGATGGAAGGCAACTTCGCGCTCGCCGGCGGGAAGCTTTCAGGTACGGCGCCGCGTGTGCCCTGGGGCCGCAACGCGGCGCATGGCGTGGCGCTGGTCGGCGCGGAAATTGTGCTGGCGCCGCTCGCCGGTGCCGCGATTGCCCCGGACATCAATGTGGCGCGCGAGCCGCGCGATGCCGTGACGCTGAAGAACGTAACGGTGCAATCGGCATCCGTCGCACTGCCGGAGAATGCGCTGCGTCTCTTCGGAGCGCTGATCCGCGCGTGCCAGATGGCCGGGGCGCTCGATTATCTGGCGGCGCAGACGGTTGCTTATGCCAATGAGCGCACGCAATTCGGCAAACCCATCGGCAAATTCCAGGCGATCCAGCAGCAGCTTGCGGTGCTGGCGACGCAAGCCGCCGCCGCCGGCATCGCCGCCGATCATGCCTGTGCAAGTCTGAACAAGGGCGATGCGGCATTCGAGATTGCGGTGGCGAAAATCCGCGCCGACGATGCCTCGAGCATCGCCACATCGATCGCCCATCAGGTGCATGGCGCGATCGGCTTCACCTACGAGCACGGGCTCCATTTCGCGACGCGCCGCCTCTGGTCGTGGCGCGCCGAGTTCGGCGCCGGCGCGGAATGGGCTGAAAGCCTCGGCCGCGAGACGATCGCGCGCGGGGCCGATGCGCTCTGGCCCTATGTGACGGCGCGATAGAATTTGCAACCGAAGAGAGAGTACACTCGATGAAAGTCTCCGAAGCGCTGAAGAGCCGCATCACCTGCCGCTCCTTTCTCGACAAGCCGGTGCCCGAGGCAACCGTCCGCCAGATTCTCGAAGAGGCAAAATACGCACCGTCCGGCGGCAACCTGCAGCCCTGGCATGTCTATGTGGTGGCCGGCGACCGGCTGAAGGAATTTCTGGCCATCGTGGCGGAGAAGCAGAAGGATAGCCCCTTCGGCGAAGGCACCGAATACGACATCTATCCGAAGGGCCTGACCGATCCCTACAAGGCCCGCCGCTTCAAATGCGGCGAGGACATGTATGCGACCATCGGCGTGACGCGCGAGGACAAGGCAGGGCGCCTGCAACAATTCTCGCGCAACTTCCGCCTCTTCGACGCGCCGGTCGCAATGTTCTTCGCCATCGACCGGCAGATGGGCCTCGGTCAATGGTCCGACCTCGGCATGTTCATCCAGTCGGTGATGCTGGCCGCGCGCGAGCACGGGCTGCACACCGCGCCGCAGGAAGCCTGGGCGATCTGGTACAAGACGGTCGGGGAGTTTGTCGGGATACCGGAAGAGCTTATGCTCTTCTGCGGTATGGGGCTCGGCTACATGGATGAGGCAGCCCCCATTAACCAATTGCGCACGGATCGCGCGCCGCTCGAGGAATTCGTGACGTTCAGCGGTTTCTGAGCGGCGAATTCTGACAGAATGCCGGAGCGCCCGTTCATCGCGGGTTCAGTCGGGATGACCTAAGACCGGGGCATGACGAAGAAACGCACACGGGCCGCTCTGGCATTCGCCGCTTCGATCCTCGTTTTCACGGGGACGGGCGCGGCGCGCGCCGATGAGGCGATCGGGCGCCCCCAGGCGTCCGACCTGCTGGTCGAAGCCCAGTACTGGGGACGCGAGGACAATGCGCGCGACGCCGTGCGTCAGGGCCGGGTGATTTCGCCGGGCCAGGCCAAGCAGGCCGCCCTGTCGAGCTATCCGGGCCGCTATCTCGACATGAGCCTTGCGGGCCAGACCTACTATGTGAAGATCAGGACGGCGGACAACCGGGTCGTCGTGGTGGCGGTCGACGCCAGCTCGGGCCGGGTTATGGGCGCCCGGTAACGGGCAGAAGCGGAGACAGGGGTATGCGGCTACTGGTTGTCGAGGACGATCCCGATCTCAACCGGCAGCTTGTCGGCGCGCTGGAGGAAGCGGGCTATGTGGTGGACAGCGCCCGCGACGGCGAGGAAGGACATTTCCTCGGCGACACGGAACCCTATGACGCCGTGGTGCTCGATCTCGGCCTGCCCGAAATGGACGGCGTGACGGTGCTCGAAAAATGGCGCCGCGACGGCAAGATCATGCTGGTGCTGATCCTGACCGCGCGCGACCGCTGGTCGGACAAGGTGGCGGGCTTCGACGCCGGCGCCGACGATTATGTGGCCAAGCCCTTTTTCATGGAGGAAGTGCTGGCCCGCCTGCGCGCACTGCTGCGCCGCGCGAGCGGCCATGCGACCAGCGAACTCGAATGCGGGCCGGTGCGCGTCGACACGCGCAGCTCGCGCGTGACGGTGGACGGAAGGGCGATCAAGCTGACGTCGCTCGAATACCGCCTGCTTGCCTATATGATGCATCACCGCGACCGCGTGATCTCGCGCACCGAGCTGGTCGAGCATCTCTACGACCAGGATTTCGACCGCGATTCGAACACCATCGAGGTTTTTGTGGGCCGCCTGCGCCGCAAGCTCGGCAAGGATGTGATCGAGACCGTGCGCGGCCTCGGCTACAGGCTGACGGCGCCGGAAGATGCGGTCTGACAGTCTCGCATTCCGCCTCGTCGCGGGCGCGGCGCTGTGGAGCGTCGTGGCGCTCGTCGCCGGCGGCCTCATCCTCTCCGCCATCTTCCGCAATTCGGTAGAGCGCAGTTTCGACGGGCGGCTCGACGTGCTGCTCGACAGCCTGATCGCGACGACGGAGGTCGACGACGCGGGCAATATCGTTCGCCTGCGCGACCTTTCCGAAACGCGCTTCGATCTCGTCTATTCGGGCTGGTACTGGCAGGTATCGCCGCTGGCCGAACGGCCGGCCCTGCGCTCGCGCTCGCTTTTCGACCAGACGCTCGATCTCGCGCCGGGCCGCGGCGCCGGTCGCAACGATTACGGGCTCAAGGTCTTCGATGTCGCCGGCCCGGAAAACCAGCCGCTGCGCGTCGCCGAACGCCGCGTGACACTGCCGGACTACGACATCCGGGTATCCTTCGCGGTCGCCGGCGATCGCGGCGAAATCAACGCCGAAATTCAGGGCTTCAACACCTGGCTCTTTGCGGCGATGGCGGCGATGGGCGCGGGCCTGCTGATCGCCTTGTTGATCCAGGTGCGCTTCGGTCTCCAGCCGCTCGAACGCGTGCGCCTCGCGCTGGCGCAGATACGCTCGGGCCGCGCAACCCGGCTTGAGGGACAGTTTCCGCAAGAAATCGAGCCGCTGGCAGACGAACTCAATCGGCTGCTGGAAGGCAACCGCGAGGTGCTGGAACGCGCCCGCACCCATGTCGGCAATCTGGCACATGCGCTGAAGACGCCGCTCAGTGTGCTGACCAACGAGGCGCGCACGCATGACGGGCCGCTGGGCGAGACCGTCACCCGCATGGCAGCGCAGATGCGCGAACAGATCGACCATCATCTGGCCCGCGCGCGCATGGCGGCGTCGGCCAATGTGCTCGGCGTCAACACGCCGGTCGCCCCGGTGCTGGCGCGGATCGCACGCGCGCTGGAACGCATCTATGCCGAGCGCGGCATCGGCATCGCCGTCGACTGCCCGGCGACGACCGGCTTTCGCGGCGAGGCGCAGGACCTTGAGGAAGTGGCCGGCAATCTTGTCGACAATGCCTGCAAATGGGCCGCCGCGCGGGTGACGCTGACAGTGACGCCGGGTGTGATGCACAATGAACGCCCCTTCTTTCTGCTGGCGGTCGAGGATGACGGGCCGGGCCTGCCCGAAGAGGCGCGCCAGACGGTGCTGAAGCGCGGCACGCGGCTCGACGAAACAAAGCCGGGTTCCGGCCTTGGCCTTTCGATCGTCACAGAGATCGCCGAACTCTATGGCGGCGAATTGCGCCTCGAGACCTCCGAGACCGGCGGCCTGCGGGCCGAACTCCTGCTGCCGGCATCGGCCGACTGAAATCCGGCCCGATCCGGGCTGCGAAGCTGAACGCCGGATGAACGCCGCATTCAGCCTCCGCTCAAGGGCGGTTTCCTATCCTCGTGACCGTTGGATCACTCAATCAGGACATGGGGTACAGCTATGAAGATCAAAAGCACTCTTCTCGTGGGCACACTGGCCCTGGCGCTGGCGGGTTGCCAGACGGGCGGCCCCGGTTACGGATATGGCGGCACGGGCCCGAAGGAGGGCTTCGGCACATTGGCCGGTGCGGTCGCGGGCGGCCTTGCCGGTTCGCAGATCGGCGGCGGTTCGGGCCGGCTCTGGGCGACGGGCGCCGGCGTTCTGATCGGCGCGCTGGTCGGCAACAATATCGGCCGCAGCCTCGACCGCGCCGACCAGGCTTATCTCCAGAACGCTTCCTACAGCGCGTTCAATACCGGTCAGTCGACGCAGTGGCGCAACCCGGACAGCGGCAATTACGGCTACGTCAATCCGGGCCGTTCCTATCAGTCGAATTCCGGTTATTGCCGCGAGTACAACCAGACCGTCTATATCGGCGGTCGTGCCGAACAGGCCTACGGCACTGCCTGCCGCCAGCCCGACGGTTCGTGGCAGATCGTCGGCTGACGCGAAACCCGGCCTTCGTGAGACATTCCGTTCGTATGACGCCGACGTGAAAAGGCCGCCGCTCTCCCCGAGGAAAGCGGCGGCCAGTTCGGAAACGGCAGCGACGCGGTCAGTTTGTCTTGTCTCTGGACCGCCCCGTTTGCGCCCATCTATTTCGATTGCAGAGTCGCCGCGCCGAATGCCGGTACGGCGATGAAGGATAAAGGCTCAGACAGGCAGGTCTCCGGAAGTATCCGACCATACCCGCCTCGCCACACGACCCTCTGTCGAGATCGAAAACCTGGCGATGGCAAACGGTGTCACCAGACCGTTAGACATCGGATCACCTCCTTTCAATTGTTGAACCCAGTATTGCAAGCGTGAATCCCGAAAGCGCGCGCGTCAAGAGGATGTGTGTGA
The DNA here is from genome assembly GCA_040216885.1 of Parvibaculum sp. GTDB lineage: Bacteria > Pseudomonadota > Alphaproteobacteria > Parvibaculales > Parvibaculaceae > Parvibaculum. The sequence goes on along the minus strand of JAVJOG010000008.1, from coordinate 90,034 downwards.
AGAGTTCACACACACACAATCGGGTGTCCGCGATGCGCGTCATTGCTGGTATTTTCGAATCCCGTGACCCTGCGCGATCCCGTGGGTCGCCGTCCGGTTGCGGCCGGACTGGCGCGGATTTTGACATCGAATCGAGAAGTTAACGGCCTGCGGCCGCGGCTTTGTCGGCTTCGGCGGCAGGTTCTTCGGCCGCCAGCAGCGAGGCGATGGTGGTCGGATCGGCAAGCTCGGCCTCCCGCGCCGCCAGTGCGCCGAAAAAGGCATCCACGCGGGGCTCATGCGCAAGCGTCGCATCCTCGACATGCCGCTTGTAGCGCTGCGCCCGCACGGCATCCAGAACATCGGCGACGCGGGTCCTGTCGGCCGGCCGGGTCGGCACGAAGCGGCTCGGACTGCCGGCAGCGAAAGTGACGAGGCCGGCATTGCACAAGGCGCGCGCAATCTCGCCCATCGCCTCCATCGGAACATGCAGGCGCCGCGCCAGCGCTTCCTCGGTCCACGGCGTCTGCGCGTGCTCGAAAGCGTCGTGGATCAGCAGCAGAGCCTGAACCGCCATCCGGTCGAGCTGGCGCAACGTCAGCGGGCTGACGCCCGCCTGCGCCGACAGATAGGCGCGGTTCTGGTAATAGAAGGCAATGGCGCAGCCGCCGAGCAGGATCAGCCACGCTGCGTAGAGCCAGATCATGAAAAAGACGAGACTGGCGAAGGCCGAATAGATCGCCACATATTGCGCCGACTTGACGACGAAGGTGGCGAACGTCCATCCGGCTGCGCCCCAGACCACGCCCGCAACCGTCGCGCCGACAAGGGCCGCATCGATTTTGACGCGTGTATTGGGGATCATCGTGTAGATGAAAGTGAAGGCGGCGATCAACACCGCAAAGGGCAAGAGCCTGCTCGATTGCTCGACGATGTAGACGACCAGCCAGTGTTCGGCGGCACTGCCGATGAAACTGTTGGAAATCGCCCCCGCCATGATGCCGACCGCGGTCAGCACGATCAGCGGCCCGAGAATGCCCATGCTGACGATCTCGGTGAACTGGCGCGCGAAGGACCGGTTGGCCTCGACATGCCAGATGCTGTTGAACGCCGCCTCGACCTTGTTGATCAGCGAAATGACCGTGTAGAGCAGGAAGGCGAAGCCGACCGTGCCGAGCACGTTGACATTGACCCGCTGAACGAACTCCATCATCCGCTGCGTGATCTCGGCGCCCTGGTCGCCGAGCGGCGCCAGGAAATCGGCCATGATGGTTTCGATGTAGCTGTCGAAACCGAAGGCCCGGAAAATGGCAAAGGCGATGGCAAGCGCCGGCACCAGTGCCAGCAGCGTCGTGTAGACGAGGCTCATCGCCCGAAGGCTCAGCGCTCCGCCGGCAATCTCGCGCCCGGTCGCCCAGCCGATCCGCGCCGCGATGAATATCGTGCGCGTCCAGAAGGGCTGGTCGTCGAGGGAGCGATCCCAGATGAGAGCGTGGAGGCGCTCGATGAGCGAAGCGGAGCCGAACATGGCGCCATGCTAGACGCGCCCGCCCGCAACCGAAAGGCCCCCCACCGTTTCCGGGGAGGGCCTCGATATTTTGGCGGGCGGGCACCGCCGCCCGCGCCGGTGCTGATTGTCGATCAGCCGAGTACCAGATTTTCGGCGGAGAAGCGTCCGTTGCGCCCCTCGACCAGTTCATACTGGATTTGCTGACCTTCCTGCAGGGTCTTCTGGCCGGCCTGTTCGACGGCGGAGATGTGGACGAATACGTCCTTTCCTCCGTCGGCAGGTGCAATGAATCCATAACCCTTAGTGGCGTTGAACCACTTCACGACTCCGCTAGCCATAGTGCGCTGATTGCCTCGCATAGAGATAGAACGAACGGATGCCGCCGTTCGGGGCCGCACCCGGGAAAAAACGCTATCACCGAAATTTGGCCCGGGCTAACGAAAATCCCGGCCTGCGGGCGGTGTCCGCAAGGGCCGTCACCCGCCCAAATGACCGGCATAAGTGGCTAAATTCCGCCGTTTGCGGCGATATGGAACCAAATTTTAAGCATGGGTCCCTAGGGTTGGGCCTTGGGGAGCGGCATGGGGGCCGCCGAGTTCAGCCGAGACGTCATGGCCAACGAACCGAACGCATCGCTGTCACAGCGCCTGGCCAACTACCTGGCGCAGTTGCCGCCGCCTGCCGTGCTGAAGCTCGCATCGGGCATTGAGCGCGAAAAGCTGCGCGGCACCACGGGCCTTCCCTACGAGACAATTCTCTCCGGTCTGCGCCCGCTGCTCGCCTCCTTCCGTGGCGCGCGGCCCGGCATGGCCGATCCGGTCCGCCGCCTCTGTCTGCCTTTCGAGGACCTGTTGTCCGACGCGCCGGCTGTCGACAGGTCGCGGGGCCGCATCGTGCGCGGTGTCATCGAACCGTTGTGGGCATGGCTCGAATCCGAATTGCTGCCCGATGCGTTGCCCGACATGGCGCGACGTATCGTCGATCATACGTTGAAGGGTGACGCGCCCGCGCTCGAGACCACGGTGTCTGTGATGCACGCTTCGGTCGCAGCCGCCATCGCCGCGGCGCTCGACGACGCGCGCCGCGACGGCGCGCGGCGCCGCGAGATCGAGGCGCGGCTCGGAAGCGAGAGCGCCATCGAGGACGCGCGCGCAATTGCCGCCGCGTTGTCGATCGCGCCCGTGATGCTGAAGCTGCAATCGGTGCTGCCGAAATCGGCTGCCGATTTCAATGACGATCTGGTGACGGCCGTCAAGGAACTCTACGAAGAGGCGCGGGAGAAATCCGCCGATGCGGCGCTCTATGTTCCGTTTGCCGCGATGGCGCGCCTCGCCGAGCCCTGGCAAATCCTCCGTCTGGCACGGAAAGTCGCCCATTATCGCAACGACATGCTGATCAGCCGCAGCGAGCTCGCGGTTCTCGGCGAGTTGTTGCTTGCCGACATGGACCGGATCGCACAGGCCGCCGAAAGCAAGCGTCCGGGCCATGCCGATCTCGACAAGCTGCGCGACGAGATAAAGCGTTTCGCCCGCATTTCGCGCGGCTTCACCGCCGAAATAGATCTGCGCCGTCACGGCGAATGGGGACAACGCCTGCTCGGCGCGCGGGCGCGCCTTTCGGCCGCGATCTCGCAGGAAATGGCCCGCTTTGAAACCGATCTTCCGCGCGCCCTGCCGCTGCATCAGATCGGACAATATGGACGCGGCGGTCCGCTGCGTCCCGACATCTCCGGCGCGCCCGACACCGTCCGCACCGAACGCATGAACGCCTGCTTGCGGTTCCTCGAAGGCCTGACACCGATCTGCGAAGCGGTCGGCGCCCAAAGCCATTGCCGGAGCGTTCGCGGGCAGATCACGATCTATCTCAATACCTATGAAGACCGCTTGCTCGAGGAACTCAGAACCGCGACCGGCACCGCGCGCGCAAACGCCGAAGCGTTTGTTGAAATCGCCGCACGCTTCCGCGAGGCGCTCGGCGAGGACCGCACCGCGGACGTGTTGCGCCGCCGCGCCGACGTGGCGTTGCAGCAGGCCGCGAGCTAGAACTCGTCCTCATAGGCAAAGAGACCGGGCATGCCGCCGGTGTGCAGGAAAACCAGCGCCTCGACATCGGCATGGGCGCCGGCGAGAAGCTGCGCGATGAAGCCGGCCATCCCCTTGCCGGTATAGACCGGATCAAGCAATACGCCTTCCTCGCGCGCCAGGCATTCGACCGCCGCCTGCATTTCCTCGGTCGGCATGCCGTAGCGTGCGCCGAGATGTGCGCCGTCGAGCACCACGGCGTCGGGGCCGGGAGCGGCAATGCCGAGCAATGCCGTCGTCTTCCCGGCCAGCGCAAGAATGCCGGCCGCCATCGCGTCATTGTCGGCGCGGTAGACATTGACGCCCGCGATCGCCGGCCCGCCGCCGCGCAACACGCGGCCCGCGACGAGGCCAGCCTGCGTTCCGCCGCTCGATGAGGCATGAACGATCCGCGCCGTGCGGATGCCGAGCGCGTCGAGGCCGTCGGAGATTTCGAGATAGGCGGTGGCATAGCCGAGCGAGCCGACGGCATTCGAGCCGCCGACCGGCACGAGATAGGGCTTGCCGCCGCCGGCTTCGATCTCGCTCATGGCACGCACGAAAACGGCGGCGGCATCGGCATCCGCCGGTTCGACGCGGACATCGGCGCCGAGAATGCGGTCGAGCAGCAGATTGCCCGAGCCGCGATAGGCATGGCCCTCATAGGGCACACTGTCGAACAGCACGAGGACGCAGCGAAGTCCGGCCGCGGCGGCGGCCGCCGCCGTTTGCCGCGCATGGTTCGATTGCAGGGCGCCGGTCGTCACCACCGTATCGCAGCCTTTGGCTAGCGCGTCGCCGATCAGGAATTCGAGTTTGCGCGTCTTGTTGCCGCCACCGGCAAGGCCGGTGCAGTCGTCGCGCTTGATGAAGAGACGCGGGAGTGTGCCATCCATGCGGGCGGCAAGCGCCGCGCGCAGCCGCGTCATTTCGGCGAGAGGCGTCGGCAAATGGGCGAGCGGGAAACGCGGAAAGCGGGCGAGGGGATCCGGCACGGTCAGACGATCCCTTCGGCGCGAAACGAGGCGATTTCGGCGGATGAATATCCGAGTTCGCCGAGAATGACATCGGTGTGTTCGCCGAGAACCGGCGCCCGCTCGCGGATCGTCGCCGGTGTACGCGACAGGCGCAGCGGCGTTTCCATGATGGGCGCCGGGCCCGGCAGGCCCGGATAATCGAGCGGCTTCAGATAGCCCATTTCGCGGATATGCCGGTCGTCGAGCGCCTGTTGCGGCGTATAGACGGGCCCCGCCGGAATGCGCGCCTTCTCGAGCTCGGCAAGCGCTTCCTCGGTCGTGCGCGCCGCCGCCCAGCGCGACGTGCGCTCGGACAGCACCGCGCCGTTGTCGCCGCGCGCGAGATCGTCCTTGAAGCGCGGGTCGGTGAGCCAGTGATCCTCGCCCATCAGCCGCGCCCAGCGCTTGAACAGCGGTGCGCCGATGGCCTGCACCAGAATCCATCCATCCTTTGTGCGCACAATGTCGGCCGGCCCCGCATAGGGCGAGCGGTTGCCGATCGCGACACGATTGGTCTGGCGCAATTGCTGTTCGATCAGGTGGAAGTTGAAATAGGCGAGCGCCGTCGACAGTAGCGCGCCTTCGACGATCTGGCCCTTGCCGGACTTCTGCCGTTCCATCAGCGCCGCCATCGTGCCGAAGGCCGAAAGCGAGGCGGTGCCGAAATCGACCCAGGGTGCGTAGCTTTTGACCGGCTCGTCCGGGTGTCCGGTGAGGTAGGCCGCGCCGACCATCGATTGCGCGACGCCGTCGAACCCCGTCCGCTCGCTATAGGGGCCGCCGTGACCGAAGGCCGAAACGGTGGTGAGGATGATGTCGGGTTTTGCCGCCGAAAGGCTCTCATAGTCGAGGCCCATCGCCTTCAGGGTCGAAGGCGGCAGATTGGCGACAACGACATCGGCGGTGGCGACCAGCCGGCGGACGATGCCGCGCCCGGTCTCCGTCATCGGATCGAGCGTCAGGCCCTTCTTGTTGCGGTTCATCTGCAGGAACATCGCGCCTTCGCCGCCTTCGCCGGGGCCGGCATCGGGCACGATCGGCTGCACGAAGCGGTCTTCGCTGCCTTCGCGCCTTTCGATGCGGATGACCTCGGCGCCCATGTCGCCCAGAAGCGCCGCGCAATAGGGGCCGGCGATGTAGCGGCCGAAATCGAGCACGCGGATGCCTGCCAATATGCCCTGCGCCGGATTGCCGCCGTCCCGTTCCGTCATGTCGTCTGTCTCCCGATCGATTGTCCTGTCTCGTTTTCGTACACCGGACAGGTGCCGAAACGATAGGCGGCGCGCCGGTTTCGAGAAAGGCCGCCCCAGGCGAATTTTGCATTTTATTTAGGCTTTGACCCGTATTGTACCGGCACTCGACGGGTGGGGAGACACGTCGACCGGGGCCATTTGTGGGAAGGGAAGCCGCGTGAGGGGGTCCGAGGACACGGCCGGAGAAGCTATGCCCGAATCCGGCTCGGCCGCGCCGCCGGTCGAGCGCGCGTTCCGTTGGACCGGCGAATTCGCCGACCGGGCGCTCGAAGAGACCTATGCGCGCGCCAACTGGGCAGAAACGCGCTCCCGTCTGCGCGCCGTCCTGATCGCCATTTATATCTTTGTCGGCTGGGCCGTCTTCGACTTTCTGCTGATCGGTTTCGGCTGGGCGTTCGCGGCGCTGACGGCGGGCCGGCTTGCAACGCTCGCAGTCGCCCTCATCGCCCTCAAGCGTTTCACATCCTATGACGACAACCGGAAGTTCCTGCGCTGCGCGACGACCACGCAGGTGCTGGTCGCCATTGTCGCGCCCACTTCGCTGGTGCTCGGCCAAGCCGATTTCGCAGCCAGCCTGCTCGCCGTGGTCGTCGTCATCTTTGCCTTCTATGTCAGTATGCCGACGGCGCTGCGCGCGACGCTTGCCAATTCACTCGCGCTGAGCATCGTCTTCGTGGCGATCTGCCCGTGGCTGGCCGACGTGCCGGGGGCCGCGCTCGCGCAGATCGCCGCGCTTTTCGCCGTCGTCAACGCGATCGGCGTCGAGATGGTGCGCGCCGCGAACCGGCTGCGGCGCAACGGTTTTCTGACGCTGGTCCGCCAGCAGGAGCTCTACGACCAGTTGAAGCGCGAAGTCGAAGTGCGGCGCGAAGCCGAACAGGCCGTGCGTGCCACCGAAGAAAGCTTTCAGAGCCTCTTTTATGCGGCACCGCTGCCGATTTCGCTGGTCGATCCGGCCGACTACAAGCTGGTGCAGGCAAACATCGCGGCGCTGAAACTTTTCGATATTTCCGAGGAGGACGCGAGGGGCTTCGACGTTCGCACCCTCTTTACCGAGGAAAATCTCGATGCTCGCCTTGAGCGCCTGCTGGTCAGCGGCCGCGCCGGCGCACCGGTCGAGTTCCGTCTGACGCGGCGCGACGGCTCGGCGATATGGGCGCTCGTGTCGGCGGCGACGGTGCGGTTCCAAGGCCGCGCGGCGCTGCTGATCGGCATTCAGGATGTGACCGCGCGTCACAAGGAAGCCGAGACGCTGCGCGAGGCGCGCGACCAGGCGACGGCGGCGAGCCGATCGAAGTCGGAATTCCTGGCCAACATGAGCCATGAACTCAGGACGCCGCTGAATGCCATCATCGGCTTTTCGGAAGCGCTGGAACGCGAACTCTTCGGCCCGGTCGGCAATCCGCGTTACCGCGAATATGCCGAAGACATTCACGACAGCGGCGTTCACCTGCTGAGCTTGATCAACGACATTCTCGATCTCTCGAAAATCGAGGCAGGTCACTTCAAGCTGCACGAGGACGAAACCGAACTCGATCGCGTGGTCCAGGCGGCGACCCGCATCGTGCATCATCGCGCCCAGCAGGCGCGCATTTCGATCGAAACCGATTTGCCGGCGCCATCGCTCTTTCTCGTCGCCGACGAGCGGGCGCTGAAGCAGGTCCTCATCAACCTCGTGTCGAACGCGGTAAAGTTCAGCCCCGATGGAAGTACGGTCAGGATCGAGGCGCGGGTTTGTGCCGAGAGCCTGCGCATCGCCGTCATCGACAAGGGCATCGGTATCGCCGAGCACGACATCCCGCGCGCGCTGACGCCGTTCACCCAGGTCGACGGTTCATTGTCGCGCACCCATGAAGGCACGGGGCTCGGCCTGCCGCTCGCCAAGCATCTGACCGAACTGCATGGCGGCACGCTGACCATCGAAAGCGAAGTCGATGCAGGCACGACAGTCTATGTCGACCTGCCGCTGTCGCGCATCGTCGGCCGCGACGCGCCGGCGCAGGAAAGCGCGATCCTTTAGCTTACCGCTGGCCGGGCCTGTAGCTCTCCGCGATATGACCATCGAGATCTTCTTCCTCGAAACGCACGGGCTTTGTCCGCATGGCGGCAAAGAGCGGCGCCTGATCGGCATAATGCGGCGAGCTTTCGTCGAGGGTCGCGGTACCGAACTGGTGGATGCTTTCCGACGTCAGCCGTCCCTGCCGGTCCCATTCGACGAACATGATCAACGTGTCGCCGCCGCGCGCCGTCAACGTGCCGTCCGCTTCGAGCCCGCCATAGATCGCGCGCAGCGTGTCCGGTCCGCCATCGACGGGGAGATCGGCATCGCCGCGCCGGAGCCGGTTGACGTCGCCCCAGAGCGGGTCGAGACGGTCGTGATGGGTTTTCAGCGTCGCAATGGCGTTGCGCAGCGTGTCGAGCGCGGCGGGCGGTTCGTGCCCCTGCAAGCCGGCACGCACAACGGGCTCCGCCATCAACACACCCAGCGCCGCGCCGCGGCTCTCCTGGTTCGTCACGCGGTCCCAGCCGGCCAGGATGCGCTGCGCCTCGGCGAGATCTGCATCGCCATTGGCATCCACCTGCAACACCTTGTCGATCAGCCGCGCCATTTCCGAGTTGTCGCTGTATTTCAGATCGTATTTGTAGCTGCGGAACTCCTCGGCCGTGATCGACCGGTCGGCACCCCATGTTTCCTCGGCGCGCATCGCACGGTTGGTCATATCGGTCTGAATGCCCATCGATGCGGCGAATTGCTCCGCCAGCAGATTGTCGCGCGGTGCGGTCGCGCGGAACGGCGTGTTGTTGGCATTGTAGAGGTAGCCGGAATTGGGGTTGAAGAGCTTCGGTACTGCCTCGAAAGGCAGGTAACGTTGCCAGATCAGGCTTGAATCGTCGCCGGCGACGACGCCCGACCAGTCCGGCCCTTCGGCGCGCGCCGGAAACTGCGCGTTGTAGACATAGGCGATATTTCCCTGCCGGTCGGCATAGATGTAATTGATGCTCGGCAGCGTCTGCAGCTTCATCGCCTCGATCCATTCGCCGAGCTGCGTCGCCTTGTTGAGCGCGTAATATTGCTCGACCTGCCGGATCTCTCCCATCCCGGCATAGCGCACGGCATAGGCGCCTCCGTCGGTCTTCAGAACTGGCCCGTGCTCCGAGAACAGAACGTCGCGCGCCGCCGTCCACCAGAAAGGCCCCCAGAGGTCGACGCGAATTTCGGCCACCCGTTTTTCGAAGTCGCGCCATTCGCCGTCGAGCAGATACTGGTCCTCATTGTCGGGATTGAGCGTCAGCGCATAGACGTCGATGAGATCGGGCTCGTTGACCGTGTTGGCCCAGCCCAGATGCCGGTTGTGTCCATGCAACATGAACGGTGTGCCGGGAAAGAAACCGCCGGCCACATGCCAGCCTTCCTCGCTGCGCACCACGGCCTCCCACCAGGCGACGGGCCCGGTGAAAGGCTGGTGCGAATTGACGAGGAGCCGGGTCGTGCCGTCGGCCGAGCGCGCCGGGCTGACCGCGACGGCATTGGAGCCGACGGGCAGCGGCGTCTGCGTCGGCAGGAACGCATCGACACCTTCCTTGGAAAGGCCGCCCGCCTTGCCGATCCGCCCTTCGAAAATCGCCGTCAGCGTTTTGTCGAGACCGTAAAAAAATGGCGTCTTGAACATGAAGCCGGCGGCGACGTCCTTGCCGGTCAGCGGCAGGAAACCGGGCACCACCCGGTCCGGGTTGAGGACCGCGTAGTAATTGACGCCGTCCGCATAGGCCTCGATCACGCGCCGTACTTCGGCGCTGAGGTCGTTTTCGTAGCGCGCGTCGACCGTTGCCCACACCCGCATCAGGTGAACGAGATAGTCGCTGACCGCCGCCTTCTCGCCCTTCACGGATGCGAGCTTGCCGCGTGTGGCAATGGCGACTTCCTCGATTGTTGCGTAGTCGTCTTCGGCATGGGCGAAGCCGACCCCGAACGCGGCATCCGCGTCAGTCGTCCCGAGAATATGTGGCACACCCCATTCGTCGCGGCGGATGAGCACGTCGTAATCCGCCGCGCGCTCGATCAGCGGTGCGGGATCGATGCGGCCGGGAGCCTCGATGGCGCCCCTGATCAGAATGACAGCGAGAACCGTCAGCGCGATGCCGACAATCCCCAATCCTCCTGCCTTGACGATCCGCAGCACGCGCGCCTCCCTCTGATTCTTCGATTTGCGCCGGAGCCTAGCCGCCCCGATCCGATCCGCAAAGCTGGCCTGCGTCCCTGCGCCGCTTTTGCGGACCGGCGCGAGCCTCTATACAAGGGGCGTCCCGCAACCGACCTTCGCGAAAGACCGTGTCCTTGGCATTTTCCGGCGACATTCCGCTCTTCGTCGCGCTTGCGCTTCTGGCTGGCATCGTCGTGACGCTGCTGCTCCGGCCCTTGCGGGCCATCGGCGGCACCCCGGCCGATCGGGGTGAAAGCGAGGTCGCGCTCTACCGCGACCAGCTTGCCGAAATCGTCCGCGACGTTGATCGGGGCGTAATTGGCGAAGCCGAAGCCGAGGCGGCGCGCGTCGAGGTTTCGAGGCGGCTCCTGGCCGCCGACGAGATGCGGCAAGAGGCAGCGCGGCGGGGCGAAGCCGCCGACCCGCGTTGGCGCAAGGGCATGGCCGCAGTGCTGGCGCTCGGCGTGCCGCTGGTTGCTTTGGCGATCTATCTGCAGGAAGGATCGCCCGGCCTGCCGGACCGGCCGATCGCGGCGCGGCTCGCGGCGCCGGCCGACACCCTGCCGGTCGAAGCCCTGGTCGTTCGCATCGAACGGCGGCTGAAGGCGCAACCGGACGACCTGCAAGGCTGGGAGCTGATCGCGCCCACCTATCTGCGTCTCGGCCGCTACGACGACGCGGCGGGCGCCTGGACGCGGGCGATGATCCTCGACGGTGCAACGGCCGAACGGCTGGCGGCGCGCGGCGAGGCGCGCGTGCTGGCCGCCGAAGGCCGGGTGACGGCCGGCGCCAGGGCCGACTTCGAAAAGGCCGTCGCCCTCGATGCGGTCGAACCGCGCGCACAATATTTCCTCGGTCTCGCAGATTACGATGACGGCCGCCGCGACGCCGCGCTCGGCCGCTGGAAGGCACTGCTGGCCGAAGCCCCCGAAGACGCGGCCTGGACGGCGGCGGTCGAGGCGCGCATTGCCGCCGTCGAGGCCGAAGCCGCCGGGAAGTAATCCCCGGTTCCCTGTCGGCCGGGTTAGCATGGTTGCCGACTCAGGCCGGAGGGGGATCATGCTCAGCGAAATCCAGAAACAGACGGCAAAAGCCATCGTCAACATTTTCGAGACGGGCCGGGCGCTCGGCGACTACGGCCGGGTGACGCTGCTTGCCGGCGACAGCGGACACCTGACCTACGGCATGGCGCAGACGACGCTCGGCAGCGGCAATCTCTATCTGCTGATCAAGGCCTATTGCGCAACGCCCGGTGCCGCCTATGCCGCCGCGCTGAAACCCTATCTCGAACGCCTCGCCGACATCGACCTGCGGCTTGACACCGACATGAGTTTTCGCGGTCTGCTGAAAGACGCCGGTGCGGACCCGGCGATGCAGGACACGCAAGACAGTTTTTTCGACCGCGTTTTCTGGCGTCCCTCCGCCGAGGCGGCATCGAAGCTCGGTCTCGCGGAAGCGCTTTCACTCGCGGTTGTCTACGACAGCACGATCCACGGCTCGTGGGCGGCGATGCGGGACCGCACGGTGGCCAAAGTCGGCCTGCCGTCGAAAGCCGGCGAACGCGGCTGGATTGCCGCCTATGTGAAGGAGCGGCGAAACTGGCTTGCGACGCATTCGAATGCGCTGCTCGGCAAGACCGTCTACAGGATGGATGCCTTCGAGGCGCTGATCGGCGCCAAAAACTGGCAACTGACGCTGCCGCTCGCGGTGCGCGGCGTTCGCATCGACAAGACCGTGTTCGACTACCGGCCGCCGGTTCCGGTCTCGGCGGTCGATGCCGCAACGCGCAACCTGCGCCTGACGCAGCCCAACATGACCGGCGCCGATGTCCGCGCGCTGGAAGAGGCGCTGGTAAGGGATGGCTATGCGATCAATGTCGATGGTGTCTTCGACGCGGGGCTCGAAGGCGCGCTGAAGTCTTTCCAGAAGGAGCACGGGCTGACCGCTGACGGCATCGCCGGCCCCGCAACGCGCATGATATTGGGGCTTTGAATCGCCATTTCAGCGGGAAAACACGTGTTACCGCGACCATTTAGCGGTTTGATCGGTTATTGTCGGCCCGCTATACCTCTGTCCGTCCACCCCTCTCCGGTCGACGACAGAGCGCCCGGGAAACAGGAAACGCCATGACGCGCAAGCAGCGCCGCGCCGCTTTCATCGCCGTCGGTCTTGCCATTCTGGCACTGGCCATCGGGCTGGTGCTTTATGCGATGCGCGACAACATCGTCTTCTTTCACAGCCCGAGCGACGTCGTCGAACGCGAAGTCCCGGCCGGCCAGCGCATTCGCCTCGGCGGCCTTGTGGAGGCGGGCTCGGTCGAAACGCTTGCCGACGGTGCCGCGCGCTTCGCGGTCACCGACATGGTCGAGACGATCCGGGTTTCCTATCGTGGCATCCTGCCCGACCTTTTTCGCGAAGGGCAGGGCGTCGTCGCGGAAGGCGTGTTGCTGGAAGACGGAAGCTTCGCCGCCGACACGGTGCTTGCCAAGCACGACGAGACCTACATGCCGCCCGAAGTCGTCGACGCGCTGAAGCGCACCGGCAACTGGCAGGGCGAAGGCGCCGAAGTCTCGCATTCGGAAACATACGGGCAGGGCGCCTATCCATGACCGCCGAACCATGATCATCGAGCCATGATTATCGAAATTGGCCACTTCGCGCTGGTACTGGCGCTTGCCGTCGCCGTCGCGCAGACGGTGGCGCCGATGCTCGGCGCGCACAGGCGCGACGCGACGCTGATGGCGGTGGCGGAACCCGCCGCGCTGGTGCAGTTTGCACTGGTGCTGCTCGCCTTCGCCGCGCTGACCTGGGCCTTCCTCGTTTCCGATTTCTCGCTGAAACTCGCCTACGACAATTCGCATTCGGCAAAGCCGCTGATCTACAAGATTTCCGGCGTCTGGGGGAACCATGAAGGCTCGATGGTTCTCTGGGTGCTGATCCTCGCGCTGTTCGGCGCGATGGTGGCGCTGTTCGGCGGCAACCTCCCCGCGACATTGCGCGCCCGCGTGTTGTCGGTGCAGGCCTCGATCGCGGTCGCCTTCCTGCTTTTCATCGTCTTCACCTCCAATCCGTTCGAGCGGCTCGACCCCGCGCCCTTCGAGGGCACCGGGCTCAACCCGCTGCTGCAGGACCGCGCGCTCGCCTTTCACCCGCCCTGGCTCTATGCCGGCTATGTCGGTTACTCGATGACGTTTTCTTTCGCCGTCGCGGCGCTGCTCGAAGGCCGTGTCGATGCCAGCTGGGCGCGCTGGGTGCGGCCTTGGGCGCTCGCCGCCTGGCTTTCGCTGACCATCGGCATCGCGATGGGTTCGTGGTGGGCCTATTACACACTCGGTTGGGGCGGTTTCTGGTTCTGGGATCCGGTCGAGAACGCTTCGCTGATGCCGTGGATCGTCGGCACGGCGCTGCTGCATTCGGCCATCGTCGCCGAAAAGCGCGGGGCGCTGAAAAGCTGGACGCTGCTGCTCGCCATCGTCGCCTTTTCGTTGTCGCTGCTGGGCACCTTCCTCGTGCGCTCCGGCGTCCTGACATCGGTTCACGCCTTCGCCGTCGATCCCGAGCGCGGCATTTTCATTCTCGGCATTCTGATTTTCTTCGTCGGCGGTTCGCTGGCGCTTTATGCCTGGCGTGCGCCGCTGTTGAAGACTGACGGCATTTTCGCGCCGGTCAGTAGGGAAGGCGCATTGCTGGTCAACAACCTGCTGCTTGCCGCCGCGACCGCTGCCGTGTTCTTCGGTACGCTCTATCCGCTGCTGCTCGATGCGCTGGACGGGCCGAAAATCACGGTCGGCCCGACCTTCTTCAATCTGACCTTCGCGCCGATTTTTGTCGTCCTGCTGGTGCTGGTGCCTTTCGGGCCCTTGCTCGGATGGAAGCGCGCCGACATTCAGGCGGCCGCCCAGCGCCTGATGGCGGCAGCCGGCCTCGCCTTCGTCGCGATGCTGGTTGCCTACGGTTTCATGTGGAGCGGGCCCTGGCTTGCGCCGCTCGGCATCGCGCTCGCCGTCTGGCTCGTTGCCGGCGCGGCATCGGAAATCGCCTACCGAACCAAACTCTTTTCGGCGCCCCTGGCCGAGAGCCTCGGCCGCGCCCGCCGCCTGCCGCGCGCCGCATGGGGCATGGCGCTGGCACATGGCGGCCTCGGGATCGCGGTTGCCGGCATTGTCGGTGTCACCGCATGGCGCACCGAAACCATCGTTGCGCTGGCGCCGGGCGAAAGCACGGAACTCGCCGGCTATACGCTGACGCTTGAAGCCGTCGGCATGCGCGACGGGCCGAATTTCGAGGCGACGACAGGCGTCGTGCGCATCGACCGTGGTGAGCGCTTCGTTGCGCGCCTGATGCCGGAGAAGCGCCGCTTCCCGGCCGAGCGCCAGGAAAAGACCGAAGCCGGCATCCACACCAACCTGCTCTCCGACATTTATGTCGTGCTCGGCGATGTGGCGGGCGAGGGCAAATGGGTCGTGCGCGCCTATCGCAATGCGTTGGCGCCATGGATATGGATCGGCGGCATGATCATGGCGCTCGGCGGCGCCATTTCGCTGACCGACCGGCGCCTGCGCGTCGGCGCGCCGGTCAGCGCCAAGACCCATGCGGGCGCCCGGCCTGCCGCGGCGGAATAGACCGGTGCGCGCGGGCCTCGCAGCGCTCGCTCTTCTGCTGGCGCTCGCCGTGCCGGGCTTTGCCGCGCTCGACCCGAGCGAGATGCTGGACGACCCCGAAGCCGAAGCCCGCGCCCGCGCAATTTCCAAAGAGCTTCGTTGCATGGTCTGCCAGAACCAGTCGATCGACGATTCCGACGCGGAACTGGCGCGCGACCTTCGCATGGTGGTGCGCGACCGCATCCGGGCCGGCGACAGCGACGCGGAGGTCTTCGATTTCGTCGTCGCCCGCTATGGCGACTTCGTGCTGATGACCCCGCCTTTCCGGCCCGAGACCTGGCTGCTCTGGCTGGCGCCGGGGCTGGTGCTGGCGATCGGCGGCGGCATCGCCCTGCTGACCATGCGCCGGGCACGCACCGCCGGCGCCAATGCTCGCCTCACAGCCGAGGAAGAAGCGCGGCTGGCGGCACTGACCGGCCCGGACACGGCCGAATAAGGCCGCCATCTTTTCGCCTTACAGACTTGTAATGTTTCCGACATGAATTGGTAAGGATCGGGACATGATGCTGATCCTCAAAGCCCAACCGGAAATGGCGGCCGCCGTCTCGGGCAGCCCGCATCCACAGGAGTTCATCGCGATGACGACCGGCGGAAAGAAGTACTTCGTTTCCATGGCTTGCGGCGCGCTGGCGCTGGCGCTGGCGCTGGTCGCGCCGGGCGTTCAGGCCCAGCCGCTCGACACAAGATCGGCCGCGCCCGCCACCGCCGCGCTTGAGCGCCTGCCGAGCTTCGCCGATCTGGTGGAGAAGGTGAGCCCCGCCGTGGTCAGCATTCGCGTCGCCGAGGAGCGCGCCGTTCGCGCGCCGGCCGGCACACCCGACCTGCCATTCCCGCCCGGCAGCCCCTTCGAACGTTTCTTCCGCGACTTGCAGCCGCAGGACCCGGGCGGCGCCCCGCGCGGCCGTCAGGCGACGGCGCTGGGTTCCGGTTTCATCATTTCGGCCGACGGTTACATCGTCACCAACAATCATGTCGTCGGCGACGGCAAGGACATCACGGTGGTTCGCGACGACGGCACGGAAATACCGGCAAAGCTCGTCGGCCGCGATCCGAAGACCGATCTGGCGCTGGTCAAGATCGAAAGCAAAGCCGATCTGCCTTATGTCGCCTTCGGCAACTCCGACACGGTGCGCGTCGGCGACTGGGTGCTGGCGGTTGGCAATCCTTTCGGCCTCGGCGGCACGGTGACGACCGGCATCGTTTCGGCGCGCGGCCGCGAAATCGGCGCCGGTCCCTATGACGATTTCATCCAGATCGATGCCTCGATCAACCGTGGCAATTCCGGCGGCCCGACCTTCGACGTGCGTGGCAACGTGATCGGCGTCAACACGGCGATCTTCTCGCCGAGCGGCGGCAGCGTCGGCATCGGCTTCGCCATTCCCTCATCGATCGCCTCCAGGGTCATCGCCGACCTCAAGGAGAGCGGCCGGGTGACGCGCGGCTGGCTCGGCGTCACGATCCAGCAGGTCGACCCCGAAATGGCGTCCTCCCTCGCGCTCGACAAGCCGCAAGGCGCGCTTGTGGCGCAGGTCGCCGAAGACAGCCCGGCGAAAAAGGCCGGCGTCAAGATCGGTGACGTCATTCTGAATGTCGACGGCAAGGACATGGAAGACGTGCGCGCGGTGAGCCGCACCGTTGCCGAACTGAAGCCCGACACGCGCTCGAAGCTCGTCGTCTGGCGCGACGGCAAGCGCCGCACGCTGACGGCGAACATCGGCACGTTCCCCGACACGGTCGATGTCGCGGCCGTGGAGCCGGGCGAAGCGCCGGCCGCCGCGGCCACGAAGAGCCTCGGCCTCGCGCTGACGCAGACGCCCGACGGCGTCGTGGTGCAGAGCGTCGATCCCGCGAGCGACGCGGCCGAAAAGGGCATACGTCCCGGCGACGTGATCGTGAAGGTCTCCGGCAAGGACGTGAAAAAGCCCGACGATGTGGTGGCGGGCGTCGAAGAAGCGAGCAAGGCCGACAAGAGCTCGGTGCTGCTGCTTCTGCGCAGCGAGGAACAGCAGCGTTTCGTCGCGCTGTCGCTCAGCAAGTCGTAGGCGCCGGACCTATCCGCCGCCGTCGCGAGCCGGGAGTTTGATCGAACGATGCGCATTCTGGTGATCGAGGACGATCTGGAAGCCGCCGCCTATGTCGTGAAGGGTCTGCGCGAAAGCGGGCACATCGTCGACCATGCGGCGGACGGCGAGGAGGGCCTGATGCTGGCCTTCTCCAGCACCTTCGACGTGATGATCGTCGACCGCATGCTGCCCAAGCGCGACGGGTTGAGCGTCGTCGAGACGCTGCGCGAGGAGGCCGTCCGCACGCCGGTACTCTTCCTCTCCGCGCTCGGCGAGGTCGACGACCGTATCAAGGGTCTCAAGGCCGGCGGTGACGACTACCTGACCAAGCCCTATGCTTTCGCCGAACTTCTGGCCCGCATCGAAGTGCTGGTGCGCCGGTCAAACCCGGATCAGGTCCGAACCCGCCTCCAGGTGGGCAATCTCGAGATTGACATGCTGGCCCGCAAGGTCGTCCGCGAGGGCACCGAAATCGACCTCCAGCCGCGCGAATTCCGCCTGCTCGAATATCTGATGAAGCATGCCGGCCAGGTCGTCACGCGGACCATGTTGCTGGAGAACGTCTGGGAGTATCATTTCGATCCGCAAACCAACGTGATCGATGTGCATATCTCGCGGTTGAGAGCCAAGATCGACAAGAATTTCGAACAGCCGCTCTTGCATACCGTTCGGGGAGCCGGATACTCGCTACGTGCCGCTGACTAATCTCCTCAAGACCTCGACCTTTCGGCTCGCGGTCATCTATCTGGCGTTGTTCGCCGCTTCGGCGATCACGCTTCTGGCCTATGTCTATTGGAACACCGCCGGCTTCCTTGCTCGCCAGACCGACGAGGCGGTGGAAGCCGAGATCACCGGCCTTGCCGAGCAATACCGGCAGGGTGGGCTGCCGCTGCTGGTTCATACGGTGATCCAGCGTTCGCGCGACCCCGGCCAGAGCCTCTATCTGGTGCTCGATCCCGCCGGCCGCGTTCTCGCCGGTACGCTGGATGCGCGCCCCGCCATCGAGGTTGGCGCCGACGGCTGGTTCGATTTCGATTACAACCGCAAGACGCTCGACGGTACGGAGGTGAAGGCGGCTCGCGCCCGAGCCTTCTATCTGCCCGACGGATATTACCTGCTGGTCGGCCGCGACGTGCAGGAGCGCCGCGAGATCGAAAGCCTCATCACCAATGCGTTGATCTGGGCCATCGGCATGACCGTGGCGCTCGGCCTCGCGGGCGGTCTCTTCATGAGCCGCAACATGCTGGCTCGCGTCGACGACATCAACAGGTCGAGCCGCGATATCATGGATGGCGACCTTTCGCAGCGCCTGCCGATTGTTGGCACCGGCGATGAGCTCGACCAGCTTGGCCGCAACCTCAACGCGATGCTCGATCAGATCGAGGCGTTGATGACCGGCATGCGGCAGGTCACCGACAACATCGCCCACGATCTCCGCAGTCCGCTCAACCGCCTGCGCAACCGGCTCGAAGTGACGCTGATGCAGGAAGCCTCGCCGGCCGACTATCGCCATGCGCTTGAGCAAACCATTGCCGAGGCCGACAATCTGCTCGGCACATTCAATGCGCTGCTGATGATCGCGCGCGCCGAGGCCGGCTCGCTGCGCGAAGCGATGACGGTGGTCGACCTCGCCCCTATCGTCATGGATGCGGCCGAACTCTACGAGCCGGTTGCGGAAGAGAGCGGCTTGAAGCTGCATGTCGATGTGCAGGAAGGCTTGCAGATTCGCGGCAACCGCGAGCTGCTTTCGCAGGCGACCGCCAACCTGATCGACAACGCTCTGAAGCATGGCCTTCCGCCGGCCGGCGAGGCCGAACGCATCATCACGGTGTCCGCGGCGCCCGATCCGGCGCGTCCGGGCCGTGGCGTGGTTCTCGCCGTCGCCGATCGCGGCATTGGCATTCCGGCCGGCGAGCGGCACCATGTTCTCGAGCGCTTCGTCCGCCTCGAGGCGAGCCGCAACACACCGGGTTCGGGTCTCGGCCTCAGTCTTGTTGCCGCTGTGGTGCGGCTGCATGGCGGCCAGATCGAACTGGAAGACAACCATCCCGGCCTCAAGGTCAACCTGCACCTTCCGGTCTTGGGTCGCTGACGACAGGATAGAGGAAACGACAAGTGACAACGGCAAGCGGCGCGAAGACGCTGCGCGAATGGGTGGACAAGGCGCCGCCGCCGTATGACAGGTCCCGCGTCGCGCGCGAAATCGAAGACCTCGAAGCGTCGGCCGCCGCGCCGCTTCTCGGCAACAAGGAGGTCCGCCACCTGCTGGCCTCGATCCACGGCAACTCGCCCTACCTGACGCGCATTCTGCGCCGTCACCCCGAATGGCTGCCGCGCTTGCTCGCCAGTACGCCCGGGGCGGCGCTGGACGATGTGATCGGCCGCGTCCGTGCCGCCACCGCCTGCGACACGCAGGCCGCCATCATGGCCGCCTTGCGCGATACCAAGGCGGAGGCGGCATTGCTGATCGCGATGGCCGATCTCTGCGGTGCCTGGCAACTCGACGAGGTAACCGATGCGCTGACGTCCTTCGCCGACGCGGCCGTCAATGCCGGCATCGACTGGCTGCTCGTCAACGCGGCGAAGCGCGGACAGGTCGCGCGCGCGCCCGAGGAAATGTCGGCCCGTGGCTCTGGCCTCGCCATTCTCGGCATGGGAAAATACGGTTCGCGCGAACTCAACTATTCGAGCGATATCGACCTCGTCGTTTTCTACGAGCCCGGCCAGCTTCCGCTCAAACCCGGTCTCGACGACAGTGATTTCTTCGTCCGCCTGACGAAAGATCTGGTCAAGCTGATGCAGGAACGCACCGAAGACGGCTACGTTTTCCGCACCGACCTGCGCTTGCGCCCCGATCCCGGCGGCACGCCGGTCGCCGTGTCGCTGCCCGCCGCCGAGAGCTACTACGAAAGCCGCGGTCAGAACTGGGAGCGCGCGGCCTTCATCAAGGCGCGTGCCGTCGCGGGCGACATCGCGGCGGGAGAGCGTTTCCTGAAAATGCTGACGCCCTATATCTGGCGCAAGAACCTCGACTACGCGGCCATCGACGACATTCACTCGATGAAGCGGCAGATCCACGCGGTCGGCGGGCACGGCATCGTCGCCGTCGCCGGACACAACATCAAGCTCGGCCGCGGCGGCATCCGCGAAATCGAATTTTTCGTCCAGACGCAACAATTGATCGCCGGTGGCCGCGACCATGATCTACGCGGCAAGCAAACTTGCCTGATGCTCGACGAGCTTGCCCGCAAGAAATGGATTGCGCCGGAGGCGGCCGCCGAGCTGAAGAACGCCTATCGTTTTCTGCGCACGCTCGAACACCGTCTGCAGATGATCGACGACGAACAGACCCATGCGCTGCCGAAAAGCGACGAGGGCCTCGATCACGTCGCCTGTTTTATGGGCTTCGACGGTCGCGCCGCGTTTTCGGAAGCGTTGACGAAGCAGCTCCAATGCGTGCAGGGCCATTATGCGAAGCTGTTCGAGACGGCGCCGCCGCTGGGCGAGGAGGGCGGCAGTCTCGTTTTCACCGGAACGGAAGACGACCCCGAGACCCTCGAAACGCTGCGCGGCCTCGGCTTCGAGAAAGTCTCGGAAATGTCGGAAGCCATTCGCGGTTGGCACACCGGCCGGTTTCCCGCCACGCGCACGCCGCGTTCGCGCGAATTGCTGACAAGCCTGATGCCGGCGCTGCTGCGCGCGCTCTCGCGGACATCGAGCCCCGATACGGCCTTCGCGCGCTTCGACCGCTTTCTCACCGGCCTGCCCGCGGGTGTGCAGCTCTTCTCGATGCTCTATTCAAATCCGAGCCTGCTCGACCTGCTTGCCGGCATCTGCGGAACGGCGCCCCGCCTCGCACGCTATCTGAGTCAGAACCCGCGCGTGCTCGAAGCGGTGGTCGATCCGAATTTCTTCAAGGTGCTGCCCGATCCCGAAGACCTGCATCGCAGCCTCGAAGGTACGCTGGTTCACGCCGCCGATTATCAGGATACGCTCGATTTCGTCCGCGTCTGGGCACGCGAGTATCGCTTCCGTCTCGGTGTGCGTGTGCTGACCGGCAGCGCCGACGCCGAGGAGGCAGGTCCGGCTTATGCCGCTCTCGCCGCCGAACTTGTCGCCGCGCTGGCGCCGGTTGCCGAACGCCGGGTCGGCGAAAAGCACGGAAAAATGCCGGGCGGACGCTTCGCGGTCGTCGCGATGGGCAAACTCGGCAGCGAGGAGATGAGCGCAAGTTCCGATCTCGACCTTATCGTGATCTACGATCTCGACGATCCCGATGCGATGTCGGACGGCGAACGGCCGCTCTACGCGGCGCAATACTACGCTCGCGTCTGCCAGCAATTGATCGGCGCGCTGACGGCACCGACCGCTGAAGGCAAGCTATACGAAGTCGACATGCGGCTGCGCCCTTCGGGCAATGCCGGCCCCATCGCGACGGGTTTCGACAGCTTCGCGACCTACCAGCAAGAGGAGGCCTGGACCTGGGAGCACATGGCGCTGACGCGCGCCCGTCCGCTTTCGGGGCCCGACGAGCTGCGCGAAAAAATATCGACTGCGATCGGTGAAACGCTACGCCGCCCGCGCGACAAGACGAAGATCGCCGCCGACGTCGCCGACATGCGCGCCCGCATCGAAAAGGAACGCATCAGCGCCGATCCGTGGGAGCTGAAGCATGTGCGCGGCGGCCTCGTCGATATTGAATTCATCTGCCAGTACCTCCAGCTCGTGCATGGTCGCGATCATCCGGATATCCTGCACCCCCATACGCGCACATCGCTGTCGCGTATCGCGGCGGCGGGACTTTTGCCCTCCGACACCGCCGACATGCTGGTCGCCGCCGTCGAGCTCAACCTCAACCTGACACAGGTCATCCGCATCTGCGTCGAAGGCGTCTTTAATCCGGCGGAGGCGACGATCGGTCTCAAATCCTTGCTGGCGCGTGCCGGCAACGCGCCCGATTTCGCCGCGCTCGAGGCCGAACTTCTGGAAAGTCAGGCACATGTGCGCGGCGCGTTCAGTGCTATCGTCGTCGCGGCGGCGGGCGCCCCGGCTGGCTGATTCCTTGCAGCGCAGCCATGCTGGCCGGGACGAGCGGCACGTTAACCCTGCTTCGGGTTTGCGCGCCGAAGACAAGGAAATCCCGGACATACATGGTTAATCGCCCGGCGGCATCGTGCGCTGCCGGGAACCCTCCGTCATCGAAGCGTGTCAATACGGCACGTTTCGGGTAGGTAGAAACCGAGGCGGACGGAGCGCATGTGGAGTAACGGCGCATGGAGCGTCACGATGCGATCGTCATAGGCGCCGGCCTCAACGGTCTGACAGCCGCGGCCAGTCTGGCGCGCGCCGGTCTCGGCGTTCTGGTGCTCGACCGCAACGCGGCGCCGGGCGGCTTGTCTGCGTCGCATGAAATCGCGCAGGGCTTCCGCGTGCCGCGTTACGTGCTGGGTGCCGGCGGTTTGCCGGCGCGTCTCGTCGCCGACCTCGATCTTGCCCGTCACGGCCTGCGCTTCATCCGCGCCGAGGGCGGTGTCACGATCTTTCCCGACGGCTGCTACCATGCGAGCTACCGCGACGGCGACGTCCACCGCCGCGAACTCGCGCGTTTCTCGCGCCGCGACGCCGACGCATGGACGCGGTATCGCCGCGACATGCTGCGCGCGGCCCGCGCATTGACGCCGCTCCTCGAAGGCGGGGCCGAATTCCCGGTGGCCCGCGGCCTCTCGGCCTTGCGGGCGCGGCTCGGCCTTGCCGGCCAGGCCGCCGCCATCGGCGCGGACGAGCGGCGCGAAGCCTTGCGCCTGTGGGCGCTTCCGGCCGCGGACTTTCTGGACGGCTATTTCGAATCCGATAACGTGAAGGCGCATCTCGCCGCCGCCGCGATGATGGGCGGCACACTGGGCCCGTTGTCGCCCGCGAGCGCCGGCAGGCTCGCAACGCCCTGGCTCGCGGCCCGCGGCGACGCCTATGGCGGCGCGCCCGACATTCTGTTGCCGCATGGCGGCCCGGCCGCGCTGACATCGGCACTCGTCGCCGTCATCGAAGCGCATGGCGGCCGCCTGCGCATGGACGCCGAAGTCACCGACGTCGCGATGCGCGACCTCAAGGTGCGCGGCGTCGTGCTCGCCAATGGCGAAGAGATCGGCGCCGGTGTCGTTCTCTCCGGTCTCGATCTGAAGCGCAGCTTCCTCAGCCTCTTTCAATGGAAGGATCTGCCGGACGGTCTCGTCAGCCGCGTCGGCCGTTTCCGCATGAAAGGCGCGACGGCCAAGGTCAATCTGGCACTCGATGCCGCGCCGGTCTTTCCAGGCCTCCCTGAAGGCTGCCCGTCGATTGCCGGTGGCTTACGGCTGGCAGGTTCCATCGGCGAGATGCAGCGCGCCTTCGACGACTGGCGCGCTCACATGCCGCCGCGCAATCCGCCGATCGAAGTGCTGATCCCCTCGCTCTCCGACGCGACGCTGGCGCCTGCCGGCTGCCATGTGCTTTCGGCACTGGTTCAGTACGTGCCGGAAGCATTGCATGACGGTCCGTGGAATGAAGAGCGGCGCGAAGCGCTCGGCAATCTTGTCGTCGCACGGCTTGAGGTCGCAAGCCCCGGCATCGCCAGCCGCATCGTCGCGCGCGAGGTGCTGCTCGCTGCCGATCTTGAGGACGAAATCGGTCTGACGGCGGGCGACATCGCGCATGGCGAAACGACGCTCGACCAGATGTTCGTCAATCGCCCGCTGCCCGGCACCGGAGGCTATGACACCGAACTCGAGAATTTCCATGTCTGCTCGCCGAGCGCCCATCCCGGTCCGTTGCTGCCGGGCCAGGCCGGCGTCAACGCCGCCGCGCGCGTTCTCGCGCTTCACCGGAAGCGAGGGTAGCGCGTATGGCATGGGGCGGCCGCAAATACGATGCGATCGTGATCGGCGGAGACCTGAACGGTCTCGCCGCCGCGGCCTATCTCGGCCGCGCGCATCAGCGCGTTCTGGTGCTGGAGGAAAGCGCGACGCTCGGCGGCGTCGCCGTCACCGGCGAAATCATGCCCGATTACAGCGTCTCGACCGTTGCACATCTCGTTGAAGCGCTGCCGCGCGGCGTCGAACGCGATCTGAAGCTCGCGAAGCATGGTCTGCGCATGGCGGCGCGCGACATCCCGACCGTGGCGCTCGATCGCGACGGCAAACACTTCATCGTGCCGCGCAACCGCAAGGACATCGCGGCACTTGCCGCCACCCAGCCCAGGGATGCCGCCGCCTGGCGCGCCTTCGACAAGCGCATGAAGGCCCATGCCGCATTGCTCGCGCCGTTGTTGCTTGCCGACGCGGTGCCGGACGCGTCCAACCTGCGGCGCCTCGTCTGGCGTGCCGGATGGAACCGCGCCGACAGGCTGGGCGACCTGCTGCATCTGCTGCCGCAATCCATCGGTGATCTGCTGGATGCCGAATTCGAATGCCCGTTGCTGAAGGGCGCGCTCGCCCTCGACGCGGTGCTGGGCGGCGCCGACGGGCCTTACGCGCCCGGCACCGTGCTGCGTCTTCTGCATCGCATGGCGATGCGCGGCCTCGGTCGCGGGCTTTCCATTCCGCTCGGCGGCCTCGGCGCGCTGACCGATGCGCTGGCGGCAGCCGTTGCCGCGCAGCGCGGCGAAATCCGCACCGGCGCGCGTGTCATGCGTCTGCTCGTCGAGGATGGTGCTATCGCCGGGGTCGAAACGTCGGACGGTGTCGCGATCGCCGCGCCGCTGGTCGTCTCGAGCGTGGACCCTCGCCTCACCATGCTCGGGCTTCTCGGCGCCGCGCATCTCGAAACCGAAGAGGCGCGCCGTCTTGACCGCACATCGCGTTCCGGCAGCGTCGCGAAGGTCAATCTGGCGCTCGACGGCTTGCCCGACTTTCGCGGTCTTGCGCCCGCCTTGTGCGGCGCCCGGCTGCTCGTTGCTCCGTCGCTTGACGTGGTCGACCATGCGGCGACCGACTTCGGCCAGCGCGAACTCAGCTCCGAACCGGTCATGGAAATCACCATCCCCAGCGCCGTCGATCCGGCGCTGGCGCCCGCCGGTCATCATGTAGTGTCGGTGCTGGTGCCCTTCATGCCGCACGACCTCGAAGGCGGCTGGCCGGCGCGGCGCGACGAATTCATGCAGCGCGTGATAAAAACCATCGCGCAGTATGCGCCGGATTTCCCGGACCGCCTGATCGCCGGCGACGTGCTGACGCCGCCCGACATCGAAACGAGGTTCGGACTACCCGGCGGCGACTGGTATCGCGGCGGCATCCGCGCGGCCGATCTTGCCGGTCCCCGCGGGCCGGCGACGCCGGTCTCCGGCCTCTGGCTCTGCGGCCCCGGTCGTCACCCGGCCGAAAGCGTCACCGGACTTGCCGGTCGCGACATGGCCGAAGCCTTCGCCGCGGAAAGGGGGCACCGATGACACCGGACACGATGGCGCCGCCCCTGCGCGACGACGAAGCCGGCCCGCTGCGGTCCGGCATCGATCCGATGGACGAGCACGCATCCGTCGACCCGGCTTTGTTCGAGCCGCCCGCCGGCGAGCCGCCTTTCGCGCGCACGGTGCTGACGACGCCCTTGCACCTCGCGGTCGCCGCCGAGAGCCGCGTCAATCGCTGGACGCGCTGGAACGGCTTCACGGTCGCCTCGGTGCTCACCGATCTCGACGACGAATACCGCGCTCTTCGCGGCGCGGCGACGCTCGCCGACATCTCGCCGCTGGCGAAATATCGCATCGCCGGGCGCGACGCTCATGTCTATCTCGACCGCCTCGTCACGCGCGATCTCGGCGCGTTCGCCGTCGATAGCGCGCTGCATGTGCATTTTTGCGAGGAGCACGGGCTGGTGCTCGGCGACGGTCTGCTGTTCCGCCTCGGCGACGACGAATATCGTCTGGTCACCGAAGAAACGCATCTGGCCTGGCTGATGGACAGCGCCATCGGCCTGCGCGTCCGCGTCGAGGATGTCGGCGACACGCTGGCGGCGATGAGTCTGCAAGGCCCGCTTGCCGCTTTCTGCCTCGCCGAGGCGGGCCTCGCCGGCATCGAGCATCTGGCGCCGATGACCGGATGCTGGGCCGCCGCCGCCGGTATGCCGGTCTATGTCAGCCGCACCGGCACCAGCGGCGATCTCGGCTATGAAATCTGGGTCGATCCCGACGACGCGCCACATGTCTGGCGCTACCTCACCGATGTCGGCGCGCCGTTCGGTTTGCGCGCCTCGGGTTTCCATCTGCGCGAGCTGGCGCGCCTCGAAGCCGGCTTCGCCCGCGCGGGCCGGGATTATCTTGGTGCATTCGCCGCCATCGACCCGGCCCATGCGCGCACGCCCTTCGAGCTGGGCGCAGGCCACAACATCGCCTTCGACAAGCCGTTCTTCAATGGCCGCGCAGCGCTTGCCCGTCTCGCGGCCGTGCCGGCGCGCAGGCTGGTGCGCCTCGCGGTCGAGGGGCTTGAGCCGGCGCGTTTCACGGCGGTTCACGCAAATGGCCGCCAGGTCGGCATCGCCACCACCACCGGCTTCTCGCCGGCACTCGGCCAGAACATCGCACTGGCGACGCTCGACGCCGGCGCGCCCATGGCCGGGCTGGCGGTCGATGCCGAAATCCGCGACGAACTGGCGCTCCGCCGTGTGTCGTTGCCCGCCCGCGTGGTGGGCGAACCCTTCTGGGCGCCGGCCCGCCGCCGCGCCGTTCCGGCACCGCTGACCGCCTGAATTTCCCCTTTTCGCAACCGACGGAATTTCCCGGCCTGCCCGTTTATAGATCAACGAGTGGCCGGCGGGCGCTTTTGCTCATTAGCCCCCCGAACGGCAAAGTCCGGCCGGCCGCTCGGGTTCCCGGAGCAAGCGGTGCCGAAGTCGGCGCGTCCGCGACGCTTCGGGAACCCGGAAATCCCAGGGGTACAAACCTGGAAACTGAGGAATTAGAGATGCGCAAACTGAAATATGGACTTCTCGGCGGTGCGGCCGCCCTTGCCGTTGCCATCGCCCTCCCGATGACTGCTTCCGCCTGGGGCGGAAAGGGTCATCACGGCGGCAAGATGTTCGAAATGCTCGACACCGACAAGGACGGCGCGATCGCCGCCGCCGAGTTCGGCACGCATGCCGAAGAGCGCTTCGCGACGATGGATGCCGATGGCGACGGCTTCGTCACCACGGAGGAAATGACCGCTGCACGCGAGGCGATGCGGGCGAAGTGGCAGGAACGCCGCGCAAGCACTGCTGCGGAGCGCCACGCGGCCGCCGATGCCGATGGCGACGGCAAAGTCACGCTTCAGGAAATGAAGGACGCGGTTGCCAAGCGCATGGCCGAATACGGGAAAGACGGCGCGGAAATGCGCGGCGAACGCCATGCCGAACGCATGGAAAAGCATTTCAACGCCATGGACGCCGACGGTGATGGTGCCGTGATGCTTGAGGAAATGCAGGCGGCCAAGCACCGCCCGCATCGCGGCGAGCGCGCCGAAGGCAAGCCGGAAGGCAAGGAGCGCGGCGACCGGTTTGCCCGCCTCGACGCCGATGGCGACGGCCGCATCTCGAAGGACGAGTTCATGGCCGGCAGCCAGAAGATGTTCGAACGCATGGACAAGAACGATGACGGCAAGATCGAGCGCGGCGAAATGCGCGGCGGTCATGGCAAGAAGTCGAAATCCGGGTAATCTCGGGGTCCGGTTTCGAAATGCGGAGGATGCTGGCGAAATCCGGCATCCTCCCGCGACCGTTCGGCGGTTTCCTCCGCCGGACCGGCAAGGAGGGGTCTTTCGGTTGGACGCATCGTCGGACGACGATCTGGTGGCCGCCGTCGCCAGGGGCGACGAGGCATCCTGCCGTCTGCTGATGGAGCGGCATTTGCCGCGCATGGTCGCGCTGGCGCGCCGCATGCTGGGCAATCAGGCCGATGCCGAGGACGTGGCGCAGGAGGTTTTCTTGCGCGTCTGGACCCACGCCGAACGCTGGCAGCCGGGCAGGGCGCAATTCGGCACCTGGCTTCACCGCGTGGCCACCAATCTTTGTCTCGATAGGCTGCGCAAGCGCCGGCCCGAAAACATCGACGACATTCCTGAACCCGCCAGCAGCGATCCGCGCCCTGACGAAAATCTGGAGCGCCGCGAACTGGCTGAGCGGGTGGAAGCCGCCTTGCAGGCGCTCCCCGAACGTCAGCGCACCGCCATCGTGCTCTCGCACTATCAGGGCCTCACCAATATCGAGGCCGCCGAAATTCTCGAAATCAGCGTTGAGGCCGTGGAATCGTTGCTGGGCCGCGCCCGGCGGCAGCTTCGCGGGGCGCTGGCGACGGAAAAGGACGAGCTGCTGCGTTCAAACGAACGAAGCGCCCAAAACGCTTGAAGGCATACGGAACCGGAACAATGACGAATGAATTCTCGATCGAGCGCCTGAAGGAGATTGTCGACGCATGGGGTGCGTCGCCGTCCCGCTGGCCGGAGGCGGAGCGCGGTGCAGCCGAAGCGCTGCTCGCGGCGTCTTCGGAGGCGCGCGGGCTGGTCGCCGAGGCGCAACGTCTCGACGCGCTGCTCGATGCCGCGCCGGTCGAGGCGCCGTCCGCAGCGCTGATGGAACGGCTGATGGCCGCCCGTCCGCGTCCCGCCGCGAATGCACCGTCCCGCACTGTCGCCGAACGGCGCGGTTGGTGGCGCGCCCTTGTCGATACGGTCTGGCCCGACGGTTCGCCGGCTGTTGCCGCGGGCACGCTGGCGGCCTCCATCATGCTTGGCGTTGTGGTCGGCAGCGCTGCAGACTTTTCGCCCCTGACCGAAGCAGAAACTGTCGCCGTCGAGACCACGGCGGATGACCAGTTGATCGCGCTGGCGATGGCCGATATCGAATGGCCCGAGGAATGGATGCAATGAGCACACCTGAAACGTCATCGGAAAAAAATCCCCGCCGCTGGCTCGGCCCGGCGCTGCTCGGATCGCTGGCGCTGAACCTGTTTCTGGTCGCCCTGATGGCCGTACCCTTGCTCATGGGTCCGTCCGGCCTCGACCGGCGCGGCCCGTCCGGCCTGATGGGCATGTATCACAGCTTCAAGGATCTTCCGCACGACGACCGCGAAGCGATCCGCGAGGCGATGCGCGGCAAGTTCCCGGCGATCCGGCCCCATATGCGCGACATGGGCGCGGCGCGCACCGCGCTTGCGGACGCGCTCGCCGCCGAGCCCTATGACGAGGTGGCCGCGCGTGCCGCCTTCGACACAATGGACGAGGCGATGCGCGAGATGACGGCCGTCACGCGCGACGCTATGCTTGCCGGGTTCGCCAAACTCTCGCCCGAACAACGTCAGCGCATGGCGCAGGCGATGCGCGAGGGCGGTGAACGCCACAACCTGCGCTGGCGCGAGCGCCGGGAAGAAGATCGCGGCGCGGGGCGGGACTGACAGGCACCGGCTGGCCGTTCCGGCTTCCGGAACGGGCAGGGCGGAAATGAGCTGGTATCATCCGGACATGTACGATGCGGGCGTGCCCGTCGGCAGCTTCTGGGAAGAGGAAGCGCCGCCGCTCGGCCCCGGCGTCGATCTCGGACCGGTCGGCAACGAAACCTGCGACGTCGCGATCGTCGGCGGCGGCTATACCGGCCTCTCCTGCGCGCTTCATCTGGCGCGCGATTTCGACACCGATGTCCGCCTCGTCGAGGCCGGTCCGCTCGCATGGGGCGCCTCGGGCCGCAATGGCGGCTTCTGCACCTATCCGCCATCCGGCCGGTCGCTCGGCGAACTGATCGCCCATTACGGCGAGACGGAAACGAAACGCTTCATCGCCTCGCAGGTCGAGGCGGTCGATCTCGTCCGTGCGCTGGCGCGTGATGAAAACGTCGACCTGCAACCGCAAGGCGACGGCACGATGCATGTCGCGCATCACCCGGCTTGCATCGCCGATCTCGAAACCGAACGCGATCTGCTCAACGATGTCTTCGGCGTGCCCGCCCGCCTGCTGCCGCGCGCTGAGGTCGCCGAGACGCAATACGATTCCACCGAACAATTCGGCGCATTGCACAATCCCGTCGGCTTCGGCTTGCAGCCGCTGCGCTTTGCCCGCGGGCTCGCCGCTGCCGCGGCACGCGCCGGCGCGAAACTGCACGGGGCTTCGCGCGTCGTCGCTCACGAAAAATCGGACGGCTGGCACCGCCTGACGACGGCCTCCGGCACCGTCCGCGCCCGCCGCCTCGTTATCGCCACCAACGGCTTCACGCGCGAAGAGGTCGAACCGCGCATCGCCCGAAACCTGATGCCGGTCATCTCCAACATCGTCGTCACGCGTCCGCTGACCGCCGCCGAACTCGCGGGCCAGAACTGGCGCACCGAACGCCCCTGCGCCAACACGCGCCGCCTCTTGTTTTACTACCGCATGTTGCCCGGCAATCGCTTCCTCTTCGGCGCGCGCGGCGACTTGACCGGCCGCCCCGAGGACGCCGCGAAGATGCACCGCTGGATGCAGCGCCGTCTCGGCGAGGTTTTCCCCGGTTGGCGGCACGTCGACATCGCGCATAGCTGGCGCGGCTTCGTCTGCATGGCGGCGCGCCTCACGCCCTCCGTCGGCCGCATGCAGGAGGACGAAAGCGTTTATTTCGCGCTGGCCTATCACGGCGACGGCGTTTCGGCGGCCCCCTGGTCGGGCCGCCTTCTGGCGCAACTCATTGGCGGTAAAGCGGAATTAGCCGATATTCCGGCGCCGATGCGGGGTGCGCCCCTGCCCATTCCTTTTCCGGCGCTGCGGCGCTGGTATGTGCGGGGTGCTCTCGGCTACTATCGTTTCCGGGACAAATAAGCTTGGAAAATCATGAGTGACCGGCAAAAACCCACTCCTGCGGAGTGGGCGACCTTGGGCGAGTTCAACGCCTTCCTCGCCGAACATGGCGAGATCGATTATCTCGATGCCATTTTCGTCGACATGTGCGGCACCGTGCGCGGCAAGCGCTTCCCCTCCGAAGAGGCGGACAAGGTCTTCGGTGACGGCGTGCAGATGCCGCAGTCGATTTATTTCTTCGATGTGACGGGCGTCAACGAGGACATCCTCGGCATGGGTTTCTCCGATGGCGATCCGGATGCGCAGTCGCATCCTGTCGCCGGCTCCATCGTGCCCGTGCCCTGGGCGTCGATGAAGCAGGCGCAGGTTCTGATGACGATGGTCGACGAGGACGGTTCGCCGCTCCTGCTGGAGCCGCGCAATGTGCTGGCCAACGTCGTGAAGAAGCTTGAAGACATCGGTCTCAAGGCAACTGTCGCCTGCGAGTTTGAATTCTATCTGCTCGACAAGGACATGGACCGCAAGGGCCGCCCGCAACCGCCGGTCAATCCCGCGACGGGCGCGCGCGAAACCGCGCATGAGGTCTACGGCATCACCGAGCTCGACGGCTTCATGGCTCTCCTGAAGGAGATCGACGAAGCGGCCGCCGCGCAGGGCGTTCCCGCCTCCGGCGCGACGGCCGAGTTCGCGCCCGGCCAGTACGAGATCAACCTGAAGCATGAGGACGATGCCATCCGCGCCGGCGATCACGCGGTCATGCTCCGCCATCTGATCGGCGCCATCTCCCGCAAGCATAATTTTCTGGCGAGCTTCATGGCCAAGCCCTTTGTCGATCAGACGGGCAACGGCATGCATGTCCATTGTTCGGTGATGGACGAGAAGGGCAACAACATCTTCAACGACGGCACTGAAGACGGTTCCCTGAAACTGCGTCATGCGATCGGAGGCCTGCAGGCGACGCTCGGCGACGCCATGGCCTTCTTTGCGCCGAACCTCAATTCCTTCCGCCGCTTCGGGCCCAACCTCTTCGTGCCGGTCAACCGCACCTGGGGCTACAACAACCGCTCCGTTGCCTTCCGCGTACCGAACGGATCGCCGGAATCCCGGCGTGTCGAACATCGCGTCTCGGGCGCCGACGCCAATCCCTATCTGGTGCTCGCCGCGATCCTCGCCGGTATCCACCACGGCATCGTCAACGAAATCGATCCCGGCGAACCGGCCGAGGGCAATGCCTGCGAGATCATGGACGAAGGCATTCCCTTCTTTCTCCCCAGCGCCCTGAAACGCCTGCGCAATTCCGATGTCATGCGCGACTACTTCGGCGACCATTACGTCGACGTCTACGCCGAAACCAAGATGCTCGAATACGACAAGTTCCAGCGTGCCATCTCGCCGCTGGAATATGACTGGTATTTGTAGGGAGCGTTAGTCTCGCGCCAGCGGCAGCGTGAAGCTTACTTTCGTGCCGACGCCTTCGGTGCTCTCGATGGTCAGCGTGCCGCCATGCAGTTCGACCAGCGAGCGTGACAGCGCAAGGCCCAGCCCCGTGCCCTTGTGCGACTTCGCGTGGTGGCTTTCGACCTGCTCGAACGGGCGGCCGATCTTCGGCAGCGCGCTCGCGGGAATGCCGATGCCGGTGTCCTCGACCGCGATCGTCGCCATGCCGTCCTCGGCTTGTCCGCGCAGATAGATCGACCCGCCCGCCGGCGTGAACTTGATGGCGTTGGACAAAAGGTTCAGCAGCACCTGCTTGACGGCGCGCTTGTCGGCGTCGACCGCCGGCATCGAGCCGAGCTCGTCGACGATCTTGACGCTCGCCACATCCGCGCGGCCTGACACCAGCCGCAGCGATTCCTCCACCACTTCCGAGAGCGGCAGGCGCTGCGTCTCGAGCGTCATCCGCCCCGCCTCGATCTTCGACATATCCAGAATGTCGTTGATGAGTTCCAGCAGATGAGCGCCGCTCGCATGGATGTCGGTCGCGTATTCCTTGTATTTCGGTGAGCCGAGATCGCCGAACAGTCCCGTCTCCATGATTTCCGAAAAGCCGATGATTGCGTTCAGCGGCGTCCGCAGTTCATGGCTCATGTTGGCGAGGAATTCCGACTTCGAACGGTTGGCCGTCTCGGCGCGGGTTTTCTCGGCCGCGTATTTCTCGGCGAGGTCCACCAGTTGCCGCGCCTGTTCCTGCAGCTTGCGCCGCGAGGCTTCGAGATCGCGCACGGTTTTTTCGAGCGCCAGCTTGTTGTCGGTCAGCGCCGCTTCCTGGCCCTTGATCGCGGTGATGTCGGTGCCGACATTCACAAGGCCGCCGCTCTTGGTGCGCCGCTCGCTGATCTGCAGCCAGCGCCCGGTCGGCAAGCGGATTTCGCTGACGCCGTCGGCACCGGCTTCCGGCCACGCATCGGCAAGCCCGCCCCGCGCCATCACCTCGGCCCGCGTCGCGCCGGCGCGCAGCGCGCCGTCGTCGAGATTGAGGAATTCGGCGAACTTGCTGTTGGCCGTCACCAGCCGGTTGCTTGCGTCCCACAGCACAAAGGCCTCGCCGACGCTCTCGATCGCGTCGCGCAGCCGTTCGTTTGCTTCCGAGACGCGCGCCTCGGCGATCTTCTGGTCGGTGATGTCGATGGTGATGCCGACAAGCCGTTCGTTGCCGGTTCGCCCGCCGCCCCACACCTGTCCCTTGGCATGCATCCATACGAAGTTGCCGTCGGCATGGCGCAGCCGGAAAATCGTGTCGTAGGAACGCGAGGGGCGATCCGCCGCTTCCATGATTTCGTCGATGGCGCCCGCGTCGTCAGGATGCGCCAGCGCCTTCACCTCGGCCGGCGTCAGCCGCTTCGAAGGCTGCTTCAGCCCCACCATGTCGAACATCGCCGACGACCAGTAGATGCGATTGGCCGAGAGATCCCAGTCCCAGATGCCGCAGCGCGCGCCGGCAAACGCCATGTCGAAGCGATGCTGGTTTTCGATCAGCGCGGCATCGGCCTCGATCTTGCTCTCGCGCAGCCGCACCAGCAGGTAGGCGAGCACCATGTATCCGGCCGACAGGAGACCCGAGAAGACAAGGGCGCGGGATTCGCCGTCCTGGAAATAAAGCGCGCCGTTAAGCGCCGCCAGCGCCACGCCCGATATGCCGAGCGCGATCCGCGGCAACAGCCCGGCCGGCAGTACGCGCCGCCGCCGTGGCGCTTCCTCTTCCCATTTCAGGGCGTCGGATCGTGTGGTGGTCGCGTCGGACATGCGTCGCTTCGTCCCGATGAAACGCCTTGAGGCCGAACTGAATCTAGCACCTGCAAGCGGCCTCTTCCCGCCCGAATCAGGCGGTGCAAAACGATGATTCGGCCTCGGCTCCGGCTTGTCCATAGGCGGCGTTTACTTTTTGTTAACCGATGCAAATAGGACTCACCCGACTCATGGCGAATCGCGGTTAACGCCCGGTTAAATAGCTTTACCGCTTCGGGTCGCGGCGGGCCTCAGGCCAGTGTCTTGTTGGCGATTTCGTACACATCGCGCGAAAGCCGCTCGGCGGCGGCGATCCGCTTGAGCTGCTTGGCCATCGCGTTCCGCCGCTTCGGCTCGAATTGCCGCCAGCTCTTGAAGGCGCCGAGGAGGCGCGCCGCCACCTGCGGATTGAGCGCGTCAAGCTCCAGCACCTTGTCGGCGACGAATTCGTAGCCCTTGCCGTCGGCGCTGTGAAAACGAAGCTGGTTCATGGTCGCGAAGGCGGTGATGAGCGCGCGCACCTTGTTGGGGTTGCGCATTGTGAAGGCGGGATGCCCCGTCAGACGTTTCACTTCGCCGAGCGTCCCCGGCAGCGCCGACATCGCCTGGATCGACAACCACTTGTCCATCACCAGATGATTGTCCTTCCACCGCGCATAAAATGTCCCGAGCGCCGCCACGCGTTCCGGACAATCGATATTGGCGAGCACCGACAGTGCCGCGATCTCGTCGGTCATGTTGTCGGCCTGCGCGAATTGCGCCGCCGCCAGTTCCACGCCGTCGGTGCCGGGCGCGACCGCCAGAAAGGCGAGGCAGGCATTGCGCAGCGCGCGCTTGCCGGCATGCGCGGCATCCGGGTTGTAAGGCCCGTCGATGGCAAGCGCGTGATAGGCGGCCAGCAGCTCGTCCTTCAGTTGCGCTGCGATCGAGGCGCGCAGGCCTTCCCGCGCCGCATGGATCGCATCGACATCGACATCCTTGCCGATCGCCTGCGCCAGCGTCTGCTCGCTTGGCAGCACGATCATCTGCGCGGCGAAATCCGGATCGGTCTTTTTCGACGCGAGGAGCTTGCGGATCGTTTCGGCAAAGGCCGTGCCCTTGCGCGGTGCGCCGCCCTGTTTTTGCGCGTTGACCATCGCGATCAGCAGCCCCGTTGCATAGCGCTGCGCCGCCTCCCAGCGGTTGAAGCTGTCGCTGTCATGCGCCATCAGGAACACGAGGTCGCGCTCCTTCAGGTTGGTGCTGAGCTTGACCGGCGCCGTAAAGCCCCGCAGCAGCGACGGCACCGGCTTGTCCGCGACATTGCGGAAGCGCCATGTCGCCTCGCGCTCCGTCAGGCTCAGCACGCGCGTCGTCGCGCCGGGCTTGTCCTCGCCGTCGAGTTGCAGCTTGATGTCCCGGCCGTCGGGCCCGACAAGCCCGAGCGCGATCGGAATGTGATAGGGCTCCTTCACCGGCTGGCCGGGCGTCGGCGCGCACACCTGGCTGAGCTTCAGCGTATAGGTCTTGCGCGCCGCGTCGTAGCGGCCCGACGCCAGCACTTCCGGCGTGCCCGACTGCGAATACCAGCGCTTGAATTGCGCAAGGTCGAGCTTCGCCCCGTCGGCCAGCGCATCGAGAAAATTCTCCACCGTCGCGGCCTCGCCGTCATGCCGCTCGAAATAGAGGTCCATGCCCTTGCGGAAGCGTTTCGGTCCGCTGAGCGTATGGATCATCCGGCAAAGCTCGGCGCCCTTCTCGTAGACGGTCGCCGTATAGAAATTGTTGATCTCGATATAGCTGTCCGGCCGCACCGGATGCGCCAGCGGCCCGCCATCCTCGGTAAACTGGTGCGCGCGCAACAACCGCACATCCGAAATCCGCTTCACCGGCCTCGAGCGCATGTCGCTGGTGAATTCCTGATCGCGGAAAACCGTGAGGCCTTCCTTCAGACAAAGCTGGAACCAGTCGCGGCAGGTGATGCGGTTGCCGGTCCAGTTGTGGAAATACTCATGCGCGATGATCGCCTCGATCGCCGCATAATCGGCATCTGTCGCCGTTTCGGGCCGCGCCAGGATGTATTTGTCGTTGAAGACGTTGAGACCCTTGTTCTCCATCGCCCCCATGTTGAAGGCGCTCACCGCCACGATCATGAAAATGTCGAGATCGTATTCGCGCCCGAACGCTTCCTCGTCCCATTTCATCGCCCGCTTCAGCGCTTCCATCGCATAGCCGCAGCGGTCTTCGTTGCCGCGCTCGACGAAAATCCTGAGCGTCACCTCGCGGCCCGACATGGTGCGGAACTTGCCCTCGACATGCACGAGGTCGCCCGCGACCAGCGCGAAGAGATAGGTCGGCTTGGGAAACGGGTCGTGCCACTCGGTGAAATGCCGCCCGTCGGCGAGCTTGCCTTCCGCCACCGGATTGCCGTTCGACAGCAGCACCGGCGCGGCCTTTGCGTCGGCGACGATTCGCGTCGTGAAAACCGACATCGCGTCCGGCCGGTCGAGCGAATAGGCGATGCGGCGAAAGCCTTCCGCCTCGCATTGCGTGCAATAGATGCCGCCCGAAAGATAAAGCCCCGTCAGCGCGGTGTTCTCTTCCGGTGCGCAACCCGTCAGCGTTTCGAGCGTGAACGGGCCCTCCGGCACGTCGAGGATCGTCAGGTGTTCGCCGTCGACCTGATAGGCGTTCGGCCCGAGCTTCACCCCGTCGATCGACACCTCGTGCAGCTTCAGCTTTTCGCCGTCGAGCACCAGCGGTCCCGTGCCGGCATTGCGCCGCATCTTGAGCTGCGACCTGACCCGCGTATCCGCCGGATCGAGTTCGATTTCGAGCCGGACCTCGTCGATCTTGAAGGCCGGCGGCGTGTAATCCTTCAGCCGGATCGGGCGGGGATCTTCTGTTCTCATGGGGCTACTCGAATACGGGGTGTGGCGCGGCATCCGCGATCGAACGCGAATGGCATGGCGGAATTGCGGCGCCCACGCAAGCCCCCTCGGAGTTCCCACACACGAAATCCCGGTGTCCTCGGAGAAAGGGCCTGTCGGCCGAAGCGCCTCGCGCGAAGGCTGATGAGGGGAAGCGCCGCTTTCAGACTCTTTTCGGAGAGATCATTTATTTGACGTTTGAGGTTCGTCGCCTAGCGGGGTATTGAGCGCTGTTCGGAGTTTGCCGCGTAGTTTGACGCGAGCGGTCTTTGTTCTTTCCAGCCAGTGTTTAGCTTCGGTCAGCTCTGCTTCAATCCTGCTCCTCTCCGCCTCGGCCTCGTTTTTTCGAATGTTAACCGTACCCATTCTGGTCGATGCCTTCGATTGGTCACGCTTGCAGTCGTCAACAATGGAATCAAGCTCTGATATTCGGTCTATCTGCAGTTCGAGACGTTGTTCAATCTTGGCAACATCGTCGGATCTGACACGGACGTCGACGTCAGCGGCGCCAACATTTGCCTGATGCTGCTTGATTTGCTGTTCGTACTTGGCGGTCTCGACATCGATTGCCGCTCTTCTCTGTCGGAGCTTGCCCAATTGATAGGCGACCGCAGCCTGTATGGCGTAGACGATGCACGCGCCTACCCATTCAATTGTATCAAGTCCGAGGAACTCTAAACTGCGTAAGTACTCAAATATGTTCATGCCTAATTCCCCCCTTGTACCTAGCCATCTTTTCTTGAAACGCTCCAGCCGTCTACGGGGAAATGCTCATGACATCGGTCCCCAATTCATGGAGTGCATAAATTTTGTTGCTGCTTCAGCGTGCAATTTTCAATTGGAGATCATTGAGTTGAGGCGTGAAATTCATCTCTCATCTCAGAGCAGAGACGCAAGCGCGCTGCCGCGAATTGGGCAAAGATTGCGCAATCCGAGGACAGGTTTCCGCCGCGGCCTTTCAGGCCGCGCAATGACGAATGAATGGGACGAGGAAAGTCAGGCCCTTAAGCCTGCGGCCCCATGATGCTGGAAATCAGCATGTCGGCGTCCGACGCCACGGCCATGATCTCGTCCGGCAGGTTCTCGCCGTTCGTCCGCGCATAATCGGCGAGCCGCTGCAACAGCACCATGAATTTCGGCGCCGCCGCGATCACCTTGGCCTGCAGTTCCACGCGGTCGGGCGTCAGGTCGTATTCGACGCCGGGCACGCGCCAGCCGCCGCCTTCGGCCGAGCCGGTGATGACCACCGGATGCGTGCCGGGCACCGGATGGCCGGCGCATTCTTCGGCCGAGCGCCACTTGTTGGGCACCCTGACCACCTGCCACTCCTCCATCTGCGGATCGAGATGCGAGAGCGCCGAAACCTCTTCGGTTTCCAGCTCCTTCGCCGCAAAGTCGCGGCCGAGCCCGACGTCGTAATGGATGCGCAGCGGTTCATCCATGTCCTTGACCCATTGCGGAACGATCCGCTCGATCACGGCCCAGGTGCCGACGGGGCGCACATAGACCCGCTGGTTTTTATGGAACTGCGCTTTCGCCATCTGACGACGATCCTCTGGCTGCTGTGGTCCCGCCAGTATCTGCCATCGCCGGTTAGCGTCCGATTAAGGAAATACGCCGGATTTCACTCCGCCGGCGCGCGTCCCGGCCGCACACGGGCGCCAAGCCCCCGGATCCGCTCCATAAGCCCGCCAATGCCGCCGCGCGCCTGCTCCATCAGCGTATAGGCGACCGGCACCACCACAAGCGTCAGCAGCGTCGAGGAGATGAGCCCGCCGATCACCAGAATGCCCATCGAATTGCGGAATTCGGCCCCCTGGCTGGTCGACATCGCCACCGGAATGAGACCGCAGATCGTCGCGATCTGCGTCATCAGCACAGGGCGCAGCCGTACCGGCCCGGCCTTGCGCGCCGCCTCGAAGGCGCTGGCGCCGGCCGCCCGCAACTGGTTGGTGTAGTCGACCAGCAGGATACCGTTTTTCATCACCAGCCCCATCAGTGCCAGCAGGCTGATCTGGCTGAACATGGTCATTTCCTGGCCCGATATTTTCAGCGCCACGAAAGCCCCGACGAACGAGAGCGGCGCCGACAGCATGATGATCGCCGGCTGCGCGAAGCTGTTGAACTGCGAGGCGAGGATCATGTAGAGCGCGATCAGCGCCAGCATGAAGGCAAAGCCGATCGCCGCGCCCGTCTCCTTCATCCGCTTCGAGCGGCCTTCCGCGCTCCAGCTATAACCCGGCGGAAGTTCCAGCTCCTCGAGATAGCGCTCGATCTCGGCCGATGCCGGCCCCAGCGCCGCGCCTTCGGGGTTGTTGGCGAGCAGGGCGATGCGCCGCGCGCGATTCTGCCGTTCGATCTGCGCCGGCCCGCTGTCGACCGTGAAGCGCGCCACATTGGGCACATCGATGGATTGCCCGTTGGCGGCGCGAACCTGGATCATCGACAACTTGGAAATGTCGTCGCGCTGCGTCTCCTCCAGCCGCACCCTGACGTCGTAGCGTTGTCCGAATTCCTCGAACGATCCCGCCTTGACGCCGCCGATCGTCGCGCGCAGCGTTTCGGCAAGCGTGCGGATCGAAACGCCGAGGTCGGCGGCACGCCGCCGGTCGATCTGCACCTGCACTTCGGGCTTGCCGGAATCGTAGCTGGTCTTGACGTCGGCAAAGAGCGGGCTCGCCCGCATCCGGTTGGTCACCTCGTTCGCCTTCGCCTCCAGCACCGCGAGGTCCGGTCCCTGCAGCACATACATCATCGCGAATTCGGAGAAGCCGCCGCCCGAAATCCACGGCACGTCCGACAATGAAATATGTTTGGCGTCGGGCGCCGCCGCCAGCATCG
This sequence comes from Parvibaculum sp., assembly GCA_040216885.1. Lineage (GTDB taxonomy): Bacteria > Pseudomonadota > Alphaproteobacteria > Parvibaculales > Parvibaculaceae > Parvibaculum. Next base: position 50,561 of record JAVJOG010000008.1, on the reverse strand, counting down.
CCACGCGCACCCGGTCCATGATCGGAATGAAACTTTCGTCGCGCGCGTCCTTCGCCGTCAGTCCGACATGGAAGAATGCCTTGTTGACGCTTTTCTGCGCGTCGGAGCCGATGGTGAAGAACACCGTCACCACCTGGTCGACGCCGCGAATGGCCTGTGCGACGCGCACCGCCGCGCCGCGCGTTTCTTCGAGGCCCGCGCCGAAGGGAAGCTCGACGGTGGCAAGAAACTCGGCGCGGTCGGCGCGTGGGTCGAACGCCATTGGCAGCGTCCGCGCCACCATCGCGCCGGCGATCACCGCGACGACGGCGCCCGCCATCACCGCCCAGCGCGTCGCCAGCGCCCAGTCGAGCAGCCGCCCGTAAAAACGGTCGAGCCCGTTATAGGCATTGTCGAAAAACCGCGCCACGCGGCCATAGGTCGTCGGGTCGGTGTCCTCGCGCTTCAGCACCCGCGAACTGAGCATCGGCGTCAGCGTCAGCGAAACGAGTAGCGACACCATCACCGAAAAAGTGATGGCAAGCCCGTACTGAAAGAAGAAACGCCCGACAATGCCGCTCATGAAGGCGATGGGCACGAAGACCGCGACGATCGAAAAGGTCGCGGCCAGCACGGCAAGCCCGACTTCCTTCGTGCCTTCGGCCGCTGCCTGCATCGGCGGCAAGCCGCTTTCGAGTTTGCGGTAGATGCTTTCCAGAACCACGATGGCGTCGTCCACCAGCAGCCCCACCGCCAGCGACAGCGCCATCAGCGTCATCACGTTGATGGTGAAATCCATCACATAGAAGGCGAAGAAGGTCGAAACCAGCGCCGTCGGCATCGCGATGGCGACGATCATCGTCGCGCGCACCGACAGCAGGAAGGCGAGGGTGACGAGCACGACCAGCACGATGCCGAGCTGGATATCGACAAAGACGTCCGCCGCCGAACCCTCGATGAAGACCGCCGTGTCGCGCGCGATCCGCATTTCAAGGCCGGTCGGCGCGTTCTTTTCGATTTCGGCCACCGCCTCGCGCACCGCGCGCGCCACTTCCACGGTGTTGCGGCCCGACTGTTTGCGGATGTCCAGCGACACGCCGCGCTTGCCGTTGAGCTCGGCATAGGAGCGCTCGTCCGCCATGCCGTCCTCGACCCGCGCGACGTCGCCGATGGTCGTCGGCGCGCCGTCCTGCCGGAAAGCGACAACGATGCTGCGGAATTCGGGAACGGTCGTGACCTCGCCCTTGGTCTTGACCGGAAATTCGGCCTTGAGGCCCGGCGTTTCGAGCCGCCCGCCCGGAATCTCGGCATGCTCGCGCCGCAGCGCCCCGGTCACGTCTTCGGCCGTCACGCCATAGGCGCGCATCTTCACCGCGTCGAGCCAGATGCGCACCTCGCGGTCGCGCCCGCCGACGAGCTCGATGGAGCCGACGCCGGAAATCCGTTGCAGCTGTTCCTTGACGGTCTTGTCGGCGAAATGCGTCAGCGCCCGGATCGGCATGTTGCCGGCGATCATCACAGACATGATCGCCTGTGCGTCCGGATCGACCTTCTGCACGATCGACTGTTCGGCTTCCTGCGGAATGTTGGCGCGCGCCAGCGAAACCTTGTCGCGCACATCCTGCGCCTTGACGTCGACATCCTCGTTGAGGTCGTACTGGATGACGACTTGGGAGAGGCCCTCGGCGCTGGTCGAGGACAGCGTCTCGATGCCCGAAATCGTGTTGACCTGTTCCTCGATCGGGTCGGTCACGTCGCTTTCGATGCCTTCGGGCGAGGCGCCTTCCAGCACCGTCGTCACCGCGACCACCGGAAATTCGACCTTCGGAAAAAGGTCGACGCCCACCCGGCCGAGCGAAATCCACCCAAGCACGACAAGCGCGCCGATCACCATGACCGCAAAGACGGGCCGCCGGATCGAGACGTCTGAAATCCACATGCGCTTCCCCTCCGCCCGCGCTACTGCGCCGTGCTGTCGCGTGTGCCGGCCGCAATCTGTCCCGGCTCGGCCTCGATCCTGATCTTGACGCCGTCGGAAAGCAGCGGTGCGTTCGGCCCGCCAAGCGTCTTGTCGCCGGCCTTGAGCCCCGACAGCACTTCCACCGTCTGCGCGTCGACCTGCCGCACGGTCACCGAAACGCGCCGTGCCACATTGCCGTCGGCAATGAACACATGCCGGTCGGTCTCGCCGCCGTAAATCATCCGCCGGTCGAGCGTCAGCCCCTGGCGCGGTGCCGGAAAAATCTCGGCCCGCGCGAAGAGGCCGGGCTTCACCGAATAGTCTTCGTTGAGGATCGGCAGCCGGAGTTCGACCGAGCGCGTCACCGGATCGACATAGTCGTTGAGAATGATCACATAGCTGTCGAATGCGCGGTCGATGCCGTCGATATAGACGCGGCCCTTGGTGCCGACCTCGATTTTCGAGAGATGAATTTCGGGCACGGTGACGATCGCGGCCACGATGTCGATTTTCATGATCTGCAACACACCGCCGCCGCCAGCATCGCCCATCGCGCCCATTCCGCCCATCCGCGTCGCCATGAACTTGCCTTCGTCGACGTCGCGCCGCGTGATCACGCCGTCGAAAGGCGCCGTCACCACGCTGTCGGTCAGCATCTGGTTGGCGCCGGCAAGCTGCGCTTCGGCAATGCCGAGCCGCGCCTGCGAGGCGTCGCGCGCCGAGCGCGCATCGTCGAGCCGCCCGTCGGCGACGAACCCCTTGGCATGCAGCTCGTTGGCGCGCGAAAAGGCAAGGCCGGTATTGCGGACATCCGCCTTGGCGAGCCGCACCTGGTTTTCAAGCTCGGTCACCTTGAGGCGCAGCTCCACGTCGCGCGTGCGGAAGAGCGGCTGCCCTTCCTTCACGCGGTCGCCGACCCGCACCATGATCTCCTCGATGATGCCGTCGACGCGCGGCCCCAGCGTCGTCGTCTTGTGCGCGGCAATGGTGCCGGTGCCGGTGATCGGCTCGGCAAGCTCGCGTGTCGTCACCGCGCTGGCGAAGACGCCGATGGCGCCGGCATCCGGATCGGCCGTTTCCTCGTCCGCGCTCTCGCCGCAGCCGGCCAGCGCCACCGCGACGAGCCCGGCCGCCGTCAGCCGCGCAAAGGAACGAAAATTGAAACAAACCGACATGAACCGCCTCGTGTCCTGACGCAGCGTCCACTGCGGAGAGGAGGCTCTCCGTCGCTGCGTCGTAAAAAACGTATAGAAGGTTATAGTATATTTTGTTACGATCCCGGCAAAGCGAAATCGCGGGCAGGGCGGGATTATAAGCCGGGGACAAAGACCGAGGATAAAATGGGCGAACAAGCCAGGCCCCCGTTTATCGCCACCCGGCCGAAGCAGCCGGCATCGCGGGTCCAGCCGGACGAAACTTTCGGCTGGCTCCATCACGACGTTTACCGCCTCTTCCGCAAGGCCTGGGCGCGCCGCCTTCAGGCCTCCGGCACCGGCATCAATCCGGCCAAGTCGCGCATCATTGCCGAGTTGCGCCGGCGCGACGGCATCACCCAGACCGAGCTTGCCGACAGCGTCGAAATGGAGAAGGCGCCGCTCGGCCGCCTGCTCGACAGCCTTGAGGAGCAGGGCCTCGTCGAACGCCGCAACGATCCCGCCGACCGCCGCGTGCGCCGCGTCTACCTGATGCCGCCGATCGAGGAATTCACCGCCGGCTTGTGGCAGGCCGCCTTCGGCATGTTCGAAACCTCGGTCCGGGGCTTCACGCCGGAGGAATACGCGCAACTGATGAATTTCCTCGAGCGCATCAAGGGCAATCTCCAGGAATCCGATGAAACCGGCGCCTGAGCGGCGGTGCAATCCCGGCCTTCCCCCAAGCCGACGCGGCGTCAATTGCGCGGGGCTTTTCATGCGCCCGCTTTGCAGTGAGAATGCGCCCAAACAAACGCCGCCAATGCGGGCAATCAAGTGCTGGCAGAGCGCCAGGGGAGACGTCATGAATTTCGATTTTTCCGACGACCAGAAAATGCTGAAGGAGCAGGTCCGCAAGTTCCTCGCCGACAAATGTCCGATGTCGGTCACGCGCCGCGTGCTCGAAAAGGAAGAGCCCTATGCGGCCGAGGTCTGGAAGGGCCTTGTCGAGATGGGCCTCACCGGCACGGCGATCCCCGAAGAGTTCGGCGGCCTCGGTCTCGGCGCGCTGGAGCTCTGCGTGATCGCGGAAGAGCTTGGCCGCGCCGCCGCGCCGGTGCCGTTCTCTTCGTCCATCTATCTCGCGGCGGAAGCGCTCCGCCTTTTCGGCACGAAGAAGCAGAAGGAAACCTGGCTGCCGAAACTGGCATCGGGTGAAATCATCGGCACGCTGGCGGTGTCGGAAGGCACCCATGCGGCGCATCCGCGCAACATCGCGGTCAGGCATGCGGGCGGCAAGGTCAATGGCGTCAAGCAGCCGGTCGTCGATGGCGCAGCCGCCTCCGTCGCCATCGTCGCGGTCAACACCGGCGGTTCCGGGGAGCAGGCCGTCTCGCTCGCCATCGTCGACCTCAAGGCGGGCGGCGTCTCGGCCGAGCCCGTCCGCACGCTCGACCCCTCGCGCCAGCATGTGACGCTGACCTTCAAGGACGCGCCGGCCGAAATTCTGGGCGACAAAACGGGCGAGGGCTGGTCGCAGCTTTCGCGCGTGCTCGACGGCGCCGCCGTGCTCTTCGCCTTCGAACAGGTCGGCGGCACCGAAGCCGCGCTCGAAATGGCGCGCGACTATGCGCTGGAGCGCTACGCCTTCGGCCGCCAGATCGGTTCCTACCAGGCGATCAAGCACAAGCTCGCCGACATGTATGTGAAGAAGGAACTGGCGAAATCGAACGCCTATTTCGGCGCCATGATGCTGAACGACGAGGGCGCGGAGCTGACCGAAGCCGCCGCCGCCTCGCGCATCGCCGGTTCGGATGCCTATGTCTTCGCCGCCCAGGAAAACATCCAGACGCATGGCGGCATCGGCTACACATGGGAATCCGACTGCCAGTTCCACTACCGCCGCGCCAAGCTGCTGGCGCTCGCGGTCGGCGCGCCGATCCAGTGGAAGGAAAAACTCGTCGCGCGCCTTGAAGCGAAGAACGCGGCCTGAAGCGGCTCAAAAAGACATTCGGGAGAACGAAAATGGATTTCAACGACACAGCCGAAGAAGCCGCCTACCGCGCTGAGGTGCGCGCCTGGCTCGATAAAAACGCCACCCGCAAGGAAAACGCCAAGGACATCGCGCCGCCGAAAGACCTGAAGGAAATGATCGCCCAGTCCAAGGCCTGGCAGGCGAAAAAGGCCGATGCCGGTTATGCCTGCATCACCTGGCCGAAGGAATGGGGCGGCGTTGGCGGCACCACCATCAACAACGTGATCTACAGCCAGGAAGAATCGAAATACGCGGTTCCCGGCGGCATCTTCGCCATCGGTCTCGGCATGTGCATCCCGACCGTCATGTCATGGGGCTCCGACGAGGCCAAGCAGCGCTTCGTCCGTCCCGCCGTGCGCGGCGACGAGATCTGGTGCCAGCTCTTTTCCGAGCCCGCCGGCGGTTCCGACGTCGCCGGCCTTCGCACCAAGGCCGAGAAGGATGGCGACGACTGGGTCATCAACGGCCAGAAGGTCTGGACGTCCGGCGCGCATTTCTGCGACTACGGCATCCTGCTCGTGCGCACCGATCCGAACGTGCCCAAGCACAAGGGCCTCACCATGTTCTGGATCGACATGAAGGACCCGGCGGTCGAGGTGCGCCCCATCAAGCAGATGTCGGGCGGCGCCGAATTCAACGAGGTCTTCTTCACCAATCTGCGCGTCAAGGACAGCCAGCGTCTCGGCAAGGTCGGCGACGGCTGGAAGGTCGCGCTGACGACGCTGATGAACGAACGCCTCGCCGTTGGCGGCAGTCAGGGCAATGCCGACACCGACGAGCTGATCTCGCTCGCCCGCAACACCGACATCGCCGGCGAGCCCGCCATCCGCCACGGCGGCGTCCGCGAGCGCATCGCCGACTGGTATGTGCAGGCGCAGGGGCTGAAGTTCACGCGCTTCCGCACGCTGACCGCGCTGTCGAAAGGCGAAACGCCCGGACCGGAAAGCTCGATCTCGAAAATCGTCGCGGCCAAGAAGATGCAGGACCTCGGCTCCTTCGGCATGGACCTGCAGGACATGGGCGGCGTCATCCGCGACCGGAAAATTTCGCCGGAAGAGGGCGCCTATACCGAACAATGGATCGGCGCGGCCGGCTATCGCATCGCCGGCGGCACGGACGAAATCCTGCGCAACATCGTCGCCGAGCGCGTTCTGGGCCTGCCCCAGGACATCCGCGTCGACAAGGACCTGCCCTTCAATCAGGCCCCCAAGGGGAAATAAAAATCTTTCCCTCTCTCCTCGGGGAGAGGGAGGGAGCGGCCGCAAGGCCGCGGAAGGGTGAGGGGAAGCCGCACCCACAAAAAACAAAAAAAAGCCCGGATCTTTCGATCCGGGCTTTATGCGGCGCGAGTATGCGCCGAAGCGTTTCCATCCATCCTTCGGTGTCGAGAATATGCTCCAGGATGAGGTTGTTTCCGGCATTCGCATAGGCCGCGAGCGATGCATGGAAGCCGTCGAAGAAGGCGGTGCGCGCGTCGGCCCATGCGAAGTCGCCTTTGCGAAAGCGTTCAAGGGGCAGGACATCTGCATCACGAAGATGGTCGATCGAGATATGCCAGAATGGCTTTTCGATACGCGCCTGCAGCGCGCGGGCGATCGTCGACTTGCCGCTGCTGGAAGCACCGTGAAGGAAAATTATCTGTGCCGCCATCCGGTATGCCCGCCCGCTGCCAATGCCGGTCGCAACATAAGGGAGGAAGTGCCGGATCGAAAGGCAGCTCTTGGCGCATAGCCGGCAAATCGTCCGGACTCGTCATTTAAAGGTAATTTCTGATCCCTTGCGGACGTAGCCTTGTGGAGCTAGGTTGCCGTCATGCCGCCGGCCTCCGAGACACACCTCCGTCGCGCTACGTCGAGCGATGCGCCCATGCTTCGGGCGATTCTCTATGAAACGTATGAGAGCACCTGGTTTCCTGAGTTGACCCCTGCTGCCGCTCAGCGGTTCCGCGACGAGGACCGTCCTGGCGCTTACGTTAGGGCGCGCGGCACCGAGTTCTGGGTTGCGGAATGCGATGGGCAGGTCGTCGGCTTCGTGGATTGGGACGCGGACTTCGTGAACGCCCTTCACGTGCGCACCGGTCACGCGCGAAAGGGTGTGGGCAGCCGCCTGATGGACATGGCGGAGACCGGGATCGCGCGAGCAGGCTTTCCCACTGCGCGCTTGGAGACAGACACGTTCAACACTCGCTCGCGCGCCTTCTACGCGAAGCGCGGATATCGCGAAACCGATCAATATCCTGACACTGAATGGAACAGCGGGCTTACGACGCTACTTCTGGTGAAGCGGCTTGGCGAAGCCCCGAGACGCGAAGTCACGCATCGTCCGAAGGGCGTCTCCGGGTGAGCACTTGCTGCGTTGCAGGTTAGGTCGTCCTTGGACTGGATCGCTCCGTCCAGCAGGAGAGTTGAACCTGCCTATACGTTTTGAATGACGGCTTCTGGCGCATAATGGTTTTCGGACCGCCCACCCCTCACGCATACCCCACACGCCCGCGCCACGTGAACGCCGCATAAAACATCGTCACCTCCCAAAACCCCGCCTCGCGCAGCACCGCCGCGTCGTCTTCCGGCGAGCGCAGGTCGAGATGCGCCGCGCCGCCCGCGCGCGCCTTCCCGGCCATTTCGGGATCGGCGCCCGAGGCGACTGCGAAAGCCGCATAGCGCGCGAGCCTTCTCCTCTCCGCGCCTCCGCGTCTCCGCGTGATTCGCTCTCTTCCCGTCGCCCCCAAAACCGGGGATAAGTTTTTCGCCGCCGCGTTGCGCGTCCCGCGACTCAAACGTCCGCGTCGCCACCACACCGAAAACCGGGGACAAGTTTTTCGATCTTTCTTCTCGGCGGCTCCGCGTGAGTCTCTTTTCCTTCCTTCACGCCCCAAACCGGGGATAAGTTCGACTTATCCCCGCCCGCCACGCGCCACTCCTCCGTACACGGATCGAACCTATCCCCGTTTGTGACAGTTTTTTGACAGTTCGATGACAGCCGGGGCGAAATGGCGGAATTCCGCCATTTCTCGATTGTGACAGTCGCTGTCCGCCGCGGTGTGCGCCGGCCATGCTATTCTGCGCCCATAGAGGCAGCGGTGGGACGCGCGCTTGTCGGAAATCATCGTGAAATCAAGGGCTTGGGCCGGTGCTCTGGTGGCGTGGCTGCGCGCGCCGGGCCCGTGGCGCCCGCGCCGCAGCTCGCGCGCGCCGTGGTTCGTCTTCCTTCTCGTCGTGCTGTTCGGCCTCAACCATCTGCTCTATCTGCGCCTCTATGTGCCGCCGGTCGAACAAGGCCTTGAATCCATTGAAAAAAACGGCACGCTGGTGGTGCTGACGCGGCTCGGCCCGACCACCTGGTATGAGGGTGTCGACGGGCTGACCGGCTTTGAATACGAGGCGATGCGGGCCTTCGGCAAGTCGCTCGGTGTTGAGGTCGAATTCCGGATTTACTCGACGGAACAAAGGCTTATGCAGGCGCTGGCGGCGCGCAAGGGCCATGTCGCGGCGGCCGGCCTGGCGCTCGATGAGGCGCGCAAGGCGCAGTTCGCGGCCGGTCCGCCTTATGCCACCACCCGCCAGCTCGTCGCCTGCCACCGGCAACTCGTTGAAAAACCACGTGAAATTGAGGATCTTCGCGGCCTGCGCTTTGCCGCCTCCGCCGGCTCGCCGGGCGCCGCGCTGCTGGCCGAGGCCGGGCTCGATACCGGCTATCTCTCTGAAAACGTTGAGGCTTTGCTGGCCCGCGTCGCCGCGGGCCGGCTCGATTGCGCGCTCACCGACAGCCGCACCTTCGGGGTCGTCAATCCCTATTACCCGGAATTGATGCAAGCCTTTGAATTGACAGGGGATTTTCCGGTCGTCTGGTTGACCGCGCCGGGCTCGGAAGACCTCGCCGAGCCGATGCGCCGCTGGTTCGCCGGCATCCGCAAAACCGGTCAATTATCGGCTCTGGAGCGGCGTTTCTTCGGTTTTCTGCCGCGTTTCGACTATGTGGACCTGCGCGCCTTCCAGCGCGCGGTCGACGATCGCCTGCCGCTCTACGAAAAGGCCTTCCGCCGCGCCGCGCGCGAAAATAACCTGTCGTGGCAACTACTTGCGGCCATCGCCTATCAGGAATCGCATTGGGATCCGGAGGCGGTGAGCCCCACCGGTGTGCGCGGGTTGATGATGCTGACGCGGCAGACGGCGCGCCAGCTCGGCGTCGAGGACCGCCTCGATCCATCCGAAAGCATCGCGGCCGCCGCGCGCTATCTCGTTGAACTTGAAGAGAGAATCCCGGAAGCCGTGGCCGAGCCCGACCGCACATACATGGCGCTCGCCGCCTGGAATATCGGCCTCGGCCATCTTTACGACGCTCGGGTGCTGGCCGAGCGTCTCGGCCGCGACAAAAACAGCTGGGCCGACCTGCGCCGCACCCTGCCGCTGCTGGCCGATCCGGGTCACAATCTGCGCCACGGAACGGCGCGCGGCGGCCAGGCGGTGCATTTCGTCCAGCAGGTCCGCACTTATCTTCATATTTTGCAAGGAGATACAGGTACTTAGAGGTGCGACACCGCGCGCCGCCGCTGCGGCGAAATGACCACTAAAAAAATATGGATATTGAGCGAATGTGAGGTGAACGCCATTCGTGCATCGGGGGGTCCGGTGCCGCCTCAAGGAGAAGCTCAAATGAAAATCGCAACGAAGCCCCGGGCAACTTTCGCCGCGCTCGCAATCGCCGCCGCCGCCGGTTTTGCCGCAACGCCGGAAGCGCAGGCGCAGCAAGGCTTTAGCGGCAAGTCGGCCGGGGATATCATGGTCCGTGCACGGTTGATCGGCGTCATCCCGGACGAGAGCGCCTCCGTCACGGTGCTCGGCGGCGACGTCAATGTCTCCAACGAGTGGGTGCCGGAAATCGACTTCTCCTGGTTCGTCACCGACAACATCGCGCTCGAGCTGATCGCGGCAACGACGCGCCACGACGTTTCGCACAGCCCGACGGGCATCGACCTCGGCAAAGTAAGTCTTTTGCCACCGACACTTACGCTCCAGTACCACTTCATGCCGAAGGAGCGTTTCAGCCCCTATGTCGGCGCCGGTGTCAACTACACCATCTTCTACAACGAAGACGCACCGGGCGGCGCGGTCACCAGCATCGACTACGACAACAGCTTCGGCTGGGCCTTGCAGGCGGGTCTCGACTATGCCCTCAACGACAACTGGTACGCCAACCTGGACGTCAAAAAGATCTTCCTGAGCACCGATGTCTCGATCAATGGCGGCGCGATCAATGCCGATGTCGATCTCGATCCGTGGATCGTCGGCTTCGGCGTCGGCTACAAGTTCTGAACCAGAGGGGCTGACGCCCGCGCCCTTTTCCGGCCTGCCCGGTCACCCGACCGGCGGCTTTCATCCGGAAAAGGCGCGGGCGTCGCGTTTTTGCCGCGATTGAACTCCCTTGCACCCTGCTATAGATGGTGGGGTATGCACCCTAGGGCGCCCGGCCGGCGCCGCGGGGAGACGGAAAATCCGTTTGAAATCAAGGGAGAAACGCCGTGTCGCAGTCGGTCAACACCATCCTTGCGGGCCCCGATGTGAAGCTCCGCCCGCTCAGCGTCGCCATTCTCGGTGCCGGCGCGGCCGGCCTCTGCATGGCGATCAAGCTGCAAAAGGCCGGCATCGACAACTTCACGATCTTGGAAAAGGGCCCGAGTGTCGGCGGCACCTGGCGCGACAACACCTATCCGGGCTCGGGCTGCGACGTGCCCTCGATGCTCTATTCCTACTCCTTCGAACCGAAGCCCGACTGGAGCCGCAAGTTTGCGGGACAAGCCGAAATCGTCGATTACTTTGAAGGCGTTGCGCGCAAATACGGCCTCATGCCGCATATCCGTTTCAACACCGAGGTCACTGAAGCCCGCTTCGACGAAGAAGCCGGCCTCTGGCGCATCCGCACCGCCTCGGGCGAGGAAATCGCCGCCAATGTCCTGATCTCCGGCGTCGGCCAGCTCAATCGCCCCGCTTATCCGAAGATCGACGGCCTCGACGCTTTCAAGGGCGCGCAGTTCCACTCGGCGCGCTGGGACCACAGCGTTGATTTGACAGGCAAAAACGTTGCCGTCATCGGCAACGGCGCCAGCGCCATCCAGTTCGTGCCCGAAATCGCGCCTGAGGTCGGCAAGCTGACGATCTTCCAGCGCACGCCCAATTGGTGCGTGCCGAAACCCGACCGGCCCTTCACCGAGCGCGAAAAAAAGCTTTTTCGGTCAATGCCTTGGCTCGTCCGCGCCCAGCGCTGGCTGACCTGGATGATGCTGGAGCGCAACTACCTCGCTTTCACGCAAGGCAGCTTCTTCGGCAAGCTTTTCGAACGGGCCTCGAAAAAGGAACTCGAGGCGCACATCTCGGATCCCGAACTCCGCAGGAAACTGACACCGGACTACCCGGCGGGCTGCAAGCGCATCCTCCTGACCAACGACTGGTTCCCGACGCTGGCCCGCCCGAACGTCCATGTCGAAACCAGCCACATCGCGCGCATAACGGACAATGCGGTCGTCACCGAAGACGGCGTTTCCCATCCGGCCGACGTCGTCATTCTCGCCACCGGCTTTGAATCGACCGATTTCCTTTCGCCGATGAAGATCGTCGGCCGCGGCAACGCCGATCTCAACGATGTCTGGGCGGCGGGCGCCGAGGCCCATCGTGGCGTCGCGGTGGCGGGGTTCCCCAATTTTTTCATGCTCTACGGCCCGAATACCAATCTCGGTCACAACTCGATCATCTTCATGATCGAATGTCAGGCCAACTACATCGCCCAATGCGCGCAGGCGCTGCAAAATGGCAAGCTGCGCTACATCGACGTCCGCAAGGAGGCGATGGCGGAGTTCAACCGCGTGCTTCAGAAGGACATGCAGAAGACGGTCTGGGCGGCCGGCTGTGCGAGCTGGTACAAGACCGCCGACGGCAAGGTCACCAACAACTGGTCGAGTTTCACCGCCAAATACTGGTGGGAAATGCGCCACCCCGATTTCGCCGAATACGCGCTGGTGGGCGCCTGAATCAGGCCGAAACGGCGTGTGGTTCCGCCGTTTTTTCGGCCTCGATCGCGCGTAGCAGCGCCCGGTTGTGCTTGTGGTTGGAACAGAAGGCCGTCACCTTCCCGATGATGGGCCCTCCGCCGAGCGAAAGGTCGCCGACAAGATCGATAATCCGGTGACGCAGGAATTCGTCGGGGCTTTTGAGGCCCCCTTTGTTCAGCACCCGGTCCTTGTACATCAGCAGCGCATTGCCGAGCGAAGCACCGCGCACCAGCGGTATCAGCCGCAGCTTGCCCAGAATGAGCGCCGGCCAGATAACCGAGAGAATGCCGTAGGTTCGCGCATAGCAGATATCGGTGCGGAAGCTCGCCGGTGTCACCTCGCCCACCCAGTTTTGCGTGCCCCAATGGGGCAGTTCCAGCGTGTAGTCGATGATGAAGCGATCGGCGGGCTCGACGCTCAGCGAGATGCGGTCGTCGGTAACGGTCAGCGGCCGTTCGATACGCCGAAAGCTGCGCGGCGCGTCCTGCTCCTCGCGTCCGGCCGCCGCGATCGCTTCGATCAGCGGCGCGGCGCTCCCGTCCATGATCGGCACTTCCTGCCCATCCATCAGCACGGTCGCGTTATCGATCTCGAGCGCGAACAGCGCCGCCATCAGATGTTCGATGGTCTGGAACTTCCCGCCATTCGGTGACTTCATCATCGTACAGCGTGGAAAGTCGACGCAATTCCGCCAGTCCGCCTGCAATTCCGCGCCCTTGCCCCAGCGGTCGGTGCGGCGGAAGAGGATGCCCTGACCGGCGGGGGCAGGCATCACGGTCACGCGGGTGTTACGTCCTGTATGAAGGCCGATACCCTCAAAATAGGCCGGCTGTTTCAGCGTGCCCTGACGGTTGCTGAAGGCGGTAGGGTTGGTCATCGAGGTGGTTCCGAATTATAGCCTTTGTTCAGAGATGTCTTTGTCGCATTCTCTGCGCCGCGATTTCGCGCCAAATCTTTTGAGCTTTCAACGACTTGCTTGCCATCATGCCATTGATTTCCCGTCTAGTCGAAGCCATCGAGACCGCGACCCGGCTCGCCGCAACCGGCGGGCGCCCGGCTGTTGCGCTGGAACGGTTTTTCGCGACCCGCCGGCCCGCAGTCCTTCCCGCTGACCAGGCTGGCGTCTTCGCCATCGAAATGGCCGCGCCGCATCCTGTCCGCGTTTCGGTCGTTATTCTGACCCTGAACGGCGGCGAAATGCTGCGCGTTCTGTTTGCGTCGCTGGCGGCATTCAACACCTGGCCCGATCTCGAAATTATCGTCGTCGATCACGGCTCGGATGATGCGACCGCCGAGGTCCTGCGCGCGGCATCCGCGAGATTTCACATCCGTCACGTGAAGCCTGGCCGGAACCACAGTTTTTCATTCTCTTGCAATCGCGCCGCGCAGATCGCGCGCGGAGAAATCGTGCTGTTTCTCAACAATGACATAGAGTTGACCGAAGACATCGTGCCGCGGATTGTTGCCGGCGTTCAGGCGACAGGCGGTCTTGTCGGCATCAGGCTGATGCACAAGCAAGCGGGCGCAAAGGCCCAGCGCCCGCAAATCGGTGTCCGTTTCAGGTGGAACCTCTGGCTGGGCCGGATCGCCGCTTACGACGCAACGCCCGGTCCCCGCGACGGCCTGCGCGCGGCGCGCCCTTGCCACATGCCCGTCGTGACCGGCGCGGTTCTTGCCTGCGACCGCGCGCAGTTTCTGAAGATGGGTGGCTTCTGCGAAAACTATCTCTACGCCTATGAAGACGTCGATCTGGGGCTGAAGGCGGCGGCGCGGTTCGATCTGCCGTCGGTGGCGCTCAACGACGTCTCGGCCCTCCACCTGATGGGCGCAACGCGGATCAAGCGCGCGAATTCGGCGCGCCGCCGCCGCTGGCACCGTCACAGCTTCCGGGTGCTGCGCTCCCGCTACGGCTATCATATTCGCCGGCTGGCCTGGATCGGTCTCTTCGGGGCAGATGAGCGGTTCCATTGGGGACGCCGCCCCGCCATCGCCGTTCTGGCGGATCGAACCGACGCAGCGGCGAACCGCGCGACCCAGGACCTGGCATCCGAATTTGCCGAATTCGCGGACCTCAAGACGGGCGGTTTCAGGCACCGTAACCTCTTCGGCTACGACATGATCCTGTCGCGTCGGCCCCGCTTCCCGCTGGCGCGGGCGAAAAACCTCAGTCCGATGGCGCTGGCCGTTGCCTGGATTCGTGACGGCGATGGAGATTGGCGGGCCAACGCCGCCGCCTTCGACATTCTGCTGGCGGACGAGGCAGACCTTGCCTCCCGCATGACGGCGCATCTCGGACGCCCGGTGGTCGCGATAGGCGAGCGCGGCGTCACGGAGGCCCTGCGCGCGACGGTGGGCGATTTCCTGCGGAACCGGCTCCGGTTCGCTGTTCTGGCGCCGGAGGGCCAAAGCACCGCCGCGGCAGCAATTTCAGCGGCTTTGAGAGCCGCCGGACATTCGGCACGAACGCCGGTGCTGGCTGGCGGACGGCGGCCGGTCTCGATGCGCGACGATGTCGTCATATGGCTCGCACCGCCCGGCAAGGCAAAATGGCCCGTCGACGCGATACATGTCGCCGCATTCGATGCTGTGCCGGGCGGCGGCTTCCCCTATGATGTGCGGGCAGGGCGTCCGGCCGGTGACGTGGAGGCGTGGCTCGGTTCGGTTATGGCAGAGATCGGCGATTGCGAGGCGCGGCGCATGGCGGGACCGCAGGATTTGCCGCTTGAAGATATGCAGCATCTGGACGACGGCGCCTTGACGCCGTTCTGGCATGACCGGCACGATCCAACAACACGTCTGATCGAGACGTCGTGAAAAAACAGCTTTGTCTGGCATGGGGTTAAGCGTTTGACCATGGATGTAAGAATTGGCACCGCGACAGATCTCGACGATCTGGTGCGGTATCTTCTGATGGCCGGGGAGGGGTTGTTCGAGTTCCTGTTCGACGATGCCTATCCGGGTCTGACCGCGCGTGACGCGCTGGCGCTCGGCGTCGGCGACGAGGAAAGTCCCTATCATTTCGAGAATGCCTATCTCGTCGAATCCGGCGATCGTGTCGTCGGGTGCCTGGTCGCTTTCCCGGCCGAACAAATCGGCCTGCCGGAACTGGCCTACAGCGTCCTCTCGCGCGACCGTCTCGATCCGGTGCGGCCTCTTTTCGAGGAGCATGTGCCGGGTAGCCTCTATATCAACACGCTGGCGGTCGATGAATCGATGCGCGGTCAGGGCGTCGGGGGCCTTTTGCTGGATTTCGCCGCCGAGCTCGCGCGCGGCAGCGATTGCAAAAGCATGACGTTGCATGCCTGGGGCGATAACGAAACGGCGCTCAGTCTCTACAAGGCGCGCGGTTTCGAGCGCGTCGGCGAGGTAGAGATGCCTCGAACCGACAATCTGCGGCACGACGCCCCGATGCTGCTGCTTCAATGTCCGGTTTGATCGGGTGGCGGCTGGACACAGCAAGGCCCCGGACAATCCTGCGGTTGTCGTCATCACCGGCGCCGGCAGCGGGATAGGCGCCGCGCTGGCAAACGTTTATGCGGCGCCGGGTGTGACGCTCGGCCTGATCGGCCGCGACGAGACGAAGCTCCACCGTGTCGCCGCCGAGTGCCGCGCGAAGGGCGCGACCGCCGAAATCCGCGTCGCCGATGTCACCACGCCGCACATAGAAGAGGTTCTGCGCGCTTTCGATGCGGCCCACCCGATCGACCTGCTGATCGCGAATGCGGGCATGACTTCCGGGGTGTCGGCGGCCGACGGCCTCGAGCCCCGGGACGCAGCGATCCGGACGGCGGAAACCAATTTCATGGGTGCGCTGCGGACGATCGCGCCTGTCGCCGAGCGCATGGCCGCCAGGGGGCGCGGCCAGATCGCCGGCATCGGGTCGCTGGCGGCCCTGGCCCCGCTGCCTTACAGCCCGGCCTACAGCGCCTCGAAAGCGGGCCTCGAAACCTATGTGCTGGCCCTTCGGTATCTGCTGGCCCCGAAAGGCGTCAGGCTTAACGTCGTGACCCTGGGCTATGTCGAGACCGATATGAGCCGCCGTTTGAGCGGCCCGAAGCCCTTTCTGACGACGCCGGCGAAGACCGCGATCATGATCCGGTCCGGCCTGGAGAGGAATCGGGCGAGAATTACCCATCCCGTTGTTTTTGCTATAGGAATTCGGTGTCTCAACATATTGCCGGAGTGGCTTGTCCGCTTGATCCTGCCCGCCTTTGCTTTTACGATTTCGTCATAGGGGGTCAATGTCGTTCGTTCGAACTTCTGAGTTTTTGACTTCCACGGGGGACGTCTGATGATCGCCGGCCTTGCCGGACTCTTCATCGCTTTCGCGGCGGTGTTGATCCTGGAGCGCTTTGTAAAACCACGGCGACGTGGAACGCCGATCCTTCACAAGGTCGGCCTGCTTGCGGCTATGCCGCTGATCTTGTTTTACGTTTCCATTCTGATGTTGACCTATCGGCCTGTCTTCTCGACGGCCTTCGTCATCATCGTGTTTCTGGGCATCGTCATCGTCAACAACGCCAAGGTGCGCGAGTTGCGCGAGCCGCTGGTTTATTCGGACTTTGCCTTGCTGCGCCAGGCGATCGCTCATCCCGGTCTCTACGTCACCTATATCGGTCCGTGGAAGGTTGCCGCCGTATTGTGTGCGGGCACAATCGCGATCATGGCGGGACTGATATACGAGAATCCGTTTGTCCGCCGGGACGAGGCTGCCGAATGGATTCCGACACTCGCCTATTGTCTTGTCGTCTTCGGCTCGATCTATGCGATTACGCGGGGACCGCTGAGAAACGAATTCAGGCAGATACTGAGGACATTCGGACCATCGGCCGACATTCGCGAGGATGTCGACAAGCTGAGTTTGGTGACGACGCTGATATTTTATTTTTTCCTTGCCGGCGAGAGCGAGGAAGCAACGGCCCGATCTCGGAAAAACGAAGATGAGGACCGTGCGCGGCCTGTCGGCCAGGCCAACTTGCAGCCCTCGGTGGTGGTTGTGCAGAGCGAGTCGTTCTTCGATGCGCGCCGCATCATGGAAAAGCCGCCCGCCGGATTTCTGAAGCATTTCAGCCGCATGGCAGCCGAGGCGCGCTACAGCGGCCGGCTGCGTGTGCCTGCCTGGGGCGCCAACACGCTGAGGACCGAATTCGCCTTTCTTTCCGGCATACCGGACGAGGCAATGGGGGTCGACCGCTTCAATCCCTATCTTGGCTATTGTGCAAAGCCCGTATGGACGATTGCTTCATATCTTCGCAGCGTCGGTTATCGCACCGTTTGCATTCACCCGTTCCACAAATCCTTTTTCCGACGCGACCGGGCCTATCCGCATCTCGGCTTCGACGAGTTTATTGACATTGCCTCGTTCTCCGCCGCCGACAGGATCGGTCCCTATATGTCGGACGCTTCCGTCGCGGCGAAAATCGAGGCCGTGCTCAAGGATTCGGTGCAGCCTGTTTTCGTATTCGCGATTACGATGGAAAATCACGGTCCCTGGACAAAACCGCGCATTGAGGTGCCCGAAAATATCCGCGTTGCGTCGCCTCTCCGGTCGAAAGCGGTTCAGCAATATCTGAGCCACGTTCAGAACGCCGACCGGATGATCGGACATCTACGGAAAGTCCTGCACGAAATGAAGCGCGACGCGGTTTTGTGTTTCTACGGCGACCATCTTCCCAGCTTGCCTAAAGCTTTCCGGGCGCTCCGCTATGACGATCCGAGGACCGATTATTTCATCTGGCACAAGCGGGCCCGCGAGGAAAAGCGCAGCGCCAATATCAGCGCCGACGCGTTGAACCGTCTCCTGCTCGAAACCGTGACGGCGGCGCTGACGGATGCCGGCGCGACCGCCGCGGTTGAGGGGCCGGGCGACGGCAGGCGGGCGGGGGACGCCCGATGAACCGCGCTTTTCTCTTTCTTCAGGGGAACAGCAGCCATTTCTTTCTGGCGCTCGGCCGCGCGCTTGCCGAACGCGGCTATCCGGTCAGGCGGATCAACGTGTGCGGCGGCGACCGCTACTTCTGGGGGGACTGGAATGCGGTCGACTATCGAGGCCCCGCGCAGGATTTTGGCACCTATGTCCGCGGTCTGGTCGCCACGGAGGGCATTTCAGACATCGTCCTGCACAACGACTGCCGACCACTGCACCGCGACGCGATCGAGGCCATCCGTGATATGGCGTGCCGCGTCTGGGTCTTCGAGGAAGGTTACATCCGGCCCCATTGGCTGACGCTCGAGGAAGGCGGGATCAACGGACATTCGCCGCTGTTGCAAGACCCGCAGGGGCCCTCCTGCAACCGCGATGTCGCGATTTCGAGCGAGCCGGATTATGTGCCGGTACTGCCGGCTATGCGCCGCCGCGTGATCTACGATTTCCAGTGGCAGATATGGAACTACCTGCATTGGCTGCGTTATCCGAAATATCGGACGCATCGCCCGTTCCCGATCTGGGCGGAATACGCGACATGGACGCGCAGGCTGGTGACATTGCCGCTCCGCCGCCGGCAAGCGGTCAGTATTATCGAAAGGCGTATTGCGGAGGGAGATGAGTTCTTCGTCTTTCCGATGCAGCTCGACAGCGACTCGCAGGTTCGTTTGCATTCGTCGCACAACAACATGACCGATGCGCTCGATTATGTGATACGCAGCTTTGCCTCACACACATCTGACTCGGTGCGGCTGGTCGTCAAGGCGCATCCGCTCGACAATGGATGGACGAATTTTCGTCGCCGTACCCGCGAAATTGCCGGTCGCTATGGGGTGTCTGGCCGGGTTGACTATATTGATGGCGGCGACTTGCAGGCGCTCGTGCGCGGTGCGCGGGGCGTCGTCACGCTGAACAGCACCGTAGGGTTGATTGCGCTTGATCTGGGACGGCCGTTGGTTTGCTTGGGAAAGGCCATCTTCGATCGGCCGGGACTGACCTTTCAGGACGGATTGGACGATTTCTGGTCGAAAGCGACAATGCCCGACAAGGAGCTATTTGCGGATTTCCGGCGTCGGCTTCTGAAGCGAAGCATGATTAACGGCGATTACTACACGCCCGCCGGAATTCGACTTGCCGTCGCGAACGCGATAGCTAGATTTGAGGGCGCTGGTCGGGCTCTCGCGGAAATTGGGGGGCCGGGCTCGTCGCTTGGCGCGGAGAGACCGGAACGGCACGACCGGCGGAACGTCGTCGACGAAGCTCATGCAAAAGTTGGCATATCCCGTTCGCAAAAAATGGATGTATCGGTCGCGGCCCGCCCGTGAAAATCGTCCGCCGGGCTGGCGGGGTCCCGGTGGTCAATGAGATTTACCGCGAGTGTCGGCAGCCTGCGTGGCGGCACTCGCCAGAGACAGGCGGATTTATCCGGTGAGTTTGAGTGTTGTCGAACAGACATCGTTCTTCGTTCGAGCGAAAGAGTTCTCGCGGGCATATGCGGCCTGGGAGAAAGGCATAGCCGTCCGGACCGCCATAGCCTCACACGAAACCGGCTCCGCTTTCGCGCCTCCGTTTTTCTCTTCGACGGATTTCCTCTGGCGTTTGCCGATGTCGAAGATGCGATCGATTTTTATATGAGAAGGTGTGCGCAATGAATTCGCGGTTCGGCAAGGAACAAATCGACCGCCTGGTCCGGCCCGGCGGTCCTATCGATCGTTTTCAGATTTTTGTCCGGCAACGAGCGCGGCCGTTCGTCGAGCATGAACTTGCAGAGGTTGTAAAGCTCGGTATCTCGAAGATCCTCTTCATATGTCTGGTGATTGTTCCGACGGCGATTGCGTTCTTGTATTACGGTCTCTGGGCCGCCGATCGCTATGTGTCGCAGTCGTTGATGACGGTCAGAACTGCCGACTCGCAGATTGCGATGGCCGTCGGTGGATTGTTGGGGTCGCTCGGCGGCGCAAGCACAGGGCTCGTCGATGGTTATGTCGTCGAGTCGTATATCAAATCTCGAGAAATCGCACGGAAGCTCGACGAAGCTGTCGATATGCGCGCGATCTATATGGCGTCCGAATCCGACATCTGGTCACGGCTAAGCGCCGACGCGAGCTTTGAGGAGTTCTACGACTACTATTTGAACCGCATCGATGTTTACTTCGACAGCACCGCAAATGTCGTACACCTCGATGTGCAAGCCTATCGGCCGGAGGATGCGCAGCGGATAGCATCTGCCATTGTCGAGATAAGCGACGACATGGTTAATCGTATTTCGCAGCAATCAAGGACCGACGCGCTGCAGTTTGCGCTCGACGAGGTGAGCCTTGCCGAAAACAGATTGAGGGACAATCGGTTGGTCATCTACCGGTTTCGCGAGGAACACGGCGATCTCGATCCCGTAAGGTCGGCTGAGGCCATCGGCGGTATCGTTGCGAGCCTTGAGGGCGAGCTTTCGCGGTACAAGACCGAGCTGGCCTCGCTCAGGAGCTATATGCGCGAGGACAGCGCTCAGATTGCGGGTGTCAAGGCACGAATCGCGGCCATCGAGCAGCAGATGCGGGCGGAGCGGGGCCGATTGACGAGAAACGAGGATTTGCCTGGAACCACCTATTCGGATCTGTTGGCTGAATACGAACGGTTGCTGATCGAAGAGGAATTTGCCCGAACGGCCTACACCTCCGCGATCTCAGCGCTGGAAGTGGCGCGCGCCGATGCCGGGCGCAAGCAGGCCTACCTGGTGGCCTTTGTCGAGCCGTCCCTGCCCGACGATCCCTCCAAGCCCGACAGACTGTTGATTATCATGTCGTTTCTGGTATGTGGCCTGCTAGCATACGGGCTGTTGATGTTGATTGGGGCTGCTATCAGGGAGCATGCGCGTATATGAGGATTTGGGGGGCTATTTTCGCCGCGATGCTGCTGACGGCGTTGGGTGCCGAGGCGCTTTACGCTCAGAGTTCGGTTGGTGGGCAGAGCAGCAATGACGCGCCCTTGCGCGCTCCTCAGAACTTGAGCGAGCCGGAACCGCTGGGCGACATCTTCGAGGATCCGCGCGGTTACGAGCAGCCCCAGCCGATGCAGCAGTCGCCAAGTGGTGGCGATCTGCTTTTGCGCGAGCAGAGCGGCTCACGCACCGATATTCCAAATGCGATCCCGCCATCCACAGCCATAGGCTTGCAACCCTTCGGTTCACAGATATTCACCAACTCGGGCTTGGTCGACCGCAGCGTCGGCGTGAACCCGGACTATCGGGTGGCGCAGGGCGACCGCATTGCGGTCAGGATGTGGGGCGCGAGAACATTCGACAGCATTCTCGTGGTCGACATTCAGGGAAATATTTTCCTCCCGGAAATCGGGCCGGTGCAGGTCGAGGGCATAACCAATTCGCAGCTCGCGCAGCGCGTACGATCAAGCGTCGCCAGTGTCTTCACCGACAATGTGAAGGTCTACACAAATCTGCTCGGCACACAGCCACTTGGTGTTTTCGTAACTGGCTCCGTCCCGTTTCCGGGCCGTTATCCGGGTTCGAAAGACGATAGTGTACTATACTATCTGGCGCGTGCCGGTGGTATCGACGCCGAGAGCGGCAGCTTCAGGAACATCAGGGTTGTCCGACGCGGTGCGACTGTCGCGACGATCGATCTCTACAAGTTCCTGACCGACGGTGAAATGCCGGCGGTACGATTTTCCGACAATGATTCGATTGTCGTCGGATCCCAGATGCCAACCGTTGCGATATCGGGCGACGTGAGAAACGAATATCTGTACGAGTTCGACCCTGCGCGCTCGACGGGCGGGGAGCTGATAACACTCGCGCAGGCGCGGCCCTCGGCCAGTCACGCGCTGATCCGCGGTATTCGCGACGGAAAGCAATTCAACACTTACGTGCCGCTGAGCCAGATGGCGACCTACAAGCCGACTGATGGCGATTCAATCGTGATCGAAGCCGACCGTGAGAGCGAAACCATCGTCATCAAGGTCGACGGCAACGACATGGGGCCGTCGGCTTTTGCGGTGCCGCGGGCGACGAGGCTCGGCGCGGTGGCGCAGCTTGTAGAGATCGACCCGAGCCTGGCCGATATAGACTCCATTTACCTGCGCCGCCAGTCGGTGGCGCTGCGGCAGCAGCAGGCGATCGAACAGGCGCTCTATGAGCTTCAACGGTCCGTGCTGACCGATAATTCGATAAGCACGACGGACTCGGCGATACGCGTCCAGGAGGCGGCGCTGGTCGAACGGTTTGTGTCGCAAGTGCGGGCGGTTCGGCCGGAGGGTCGCGTCGTGCTGGCGGGTGCCGACTGGCGCGATATGCTGCTTGAGGATGGTGACGAAATCGTGATCCCGAAGAAAAGCGATGTCGTCGTGATTTCCGGTGAGGTCAAGTTGCCGCAGACCGTTCTCTGGGAAAACCGCCGATCAGTGCGTTCCTATATCGAGGACGCCGGTGGTCTGAGCAATCGCGGCGATGCCGGTCGCATTCTGGTTCTGCGGAACGACGGATCGGTGCATGACGGATCGAAGTCGATCCGCAAGGGCGATCACATCATGGTTCTGCCCGCAGCCAATCAGAAAACCTTTGCCGTGGTCAGAGACATTATCGAAGTCATCTATCGCGTGGCGCTTTCGACCGCTGTCGTGCTCAGCGCCAACTGACTGCGACGATGAGGGCGGATATGGACGACGATCGTCCGCCGATGGCGACGAACCCTTTTAGCTGCAGGGGCGAATATGTCCGTGCGCCGGAGCGCATCGTCGTTCTCACCTGGGAGCATTCGCCCACTTGCGACATATATCTGCGCGACCGGCTTCGGCATGCCGGCATACCGGTGCACTACTGGACATTGGGAAAAGCGCCGCCTGTCGCGCTGGATGACGCTTTCGTTATCGTTGTGCGGTACGTCGACGCGGCGTCGTTGAGAGTGCTCGAACGGGCGAAACGCAACCTTTCCGGCTTTGCTTACCTTCTCGACGATGACCTGGCCGCAGCGATCGGCGACCGCTCCCTGCCGCTTCATTATCGCCTTTATATGACGCATTTCTGGCTGCGCTACGCCCGGCGCATCGGCGCGCTTGCAAGCGAGTTGTGGCTTTCGTCCGATGTCCTGGCGCGCCGTTACGCTTTGGCGGGTGATGTCTACCGTATCGACCCGGCACCGGTTCGTTTTGCGTTGCCGCCGGAACGGCCGTTGAACGAGAGTGGCAATGTCAGCGTTTTCTATCACGGCCAGAAGACGCATCGCGCGGACCGCGTGTGGCTGCGGGAGGTGATCCGCCCGGTGCTGGAAGAGTGTCCGAACTGTGAATTCGAAATCGTTGGCGGACCGGAGGCGCGGCGGTGCTATGGTGAGCTGCCAAGGGTGACGGTGCGCGCGCCGCTACCCTGGCCCGAGTATTGGCAGCGAAGCCGGACGACACGCCTCGACATAGGCTTGGCGCCACTGGTGCCGACACCATTCAATTCGGCCCGATCGTGGATAAAGTATCTCGACATCGCGCGCTTCGGCGCGGTGGGGATCTATGCCGCGGGCGAGCCTTACGAAAGCGTCGTCATGGATGATCGTAACGGCATTGTCCGGTCGGCCGACGACAAGGAAGCCTGGTCAGATTCGTTGATTGCGCTTGTTCGGGATCCTGCGCTGCGAAACAGGCTGACTGCGGCGATCGATTGGCCAACCGGAATAAAATCACCACCGACGCTCCGGCGTCTTGCCGCCGCCGCGTCGGCGTGATGCCGGACATGACAAGCGATTTTTCTATGGTAGGATCGACCAAGCGCAGCCGATCGGCGCGCGGCGGCAAATGACGAAAAGGGTAGGGGTATGAGGGGCTTTCTTGTCGCTTTGGCGCTGTCGATGGGGCTCGCGGCATGCCAGACCACAACGCCGGAATCGAACACATATACCTCCGCTAGTGAAGCCGCCGCCAGCCCGGCCAGCGATCCGATCGCGCTCTATGCCGTGGAGGCTGCGCCGGGTTCGGCCGCGCCTGTTGTTGCTGCGTCCGGCGCCAGCATGTTGGTGCATGTTGGCCCGGACTATATTTCCGCGACCGGCGATCGCTGCCGCCGTGTCATTCTGGCGGACGGAAACGGGCGATCGCAGGTCAGCGCGGTTTGTCTGGTCGAGCAATCCTGGAAAACGATTATTGGCCTCTAGGGCTCACAGCGGCGTATTTTCGAGTTTCTTCTTCTGATCTGCTACTTGCGCGATCGTAAAGCGTATTTGCTCTTCTGTGTGCGCGCTGGACAGGAAGAAACGCAACCGCGCTATCCGCTCCTCGACGGCAGGATAGATGATAGGCGGAGCATTGATGCCGAGCTCGAACAACGCGCGCGACAGACGCACCGCCAGCAGCGAACTGCCGGTAATTACGGGAAGAACCGTGGAACCGATTGCATAACCAGTGTCGAGCCCCGCCTCCCGGGCAAGATCGAGCATCAGTTTTCCGTTCGCCTGAAGCTGCCGGGCGCGCTCGGGTTCTTCCTCCATGATCCGTAGGGCTTCAAGCGACGCGGCCGCCATCGGCGGCGGCATGCCGACGGAATAGAGAAATCCGGGAGCGGTGTACTTGAGCAGCGTGATCAGTGCTTCCGAACCAGCGACATAGCCGCCGCAGCCCGCCAGCGTCTTGGAAAGTGTTCCCATCCAGATGTCGACATCGTCCGGCTTCAGGCCGAAATATTCGCCGATGCCGCGCCCCCGGGCGCCGAGCGCGCCGAAGGAGTGTGCTTCGTCGACCATCGTCAAGGCCTTGTGCTTGTGCGCAACCTCGATGATCTCGGGCATTGGGGGCACATCGCCGTCCATCGAATAGACGCCTTCGACACAAATCAGCACCTTCTCAAATTTGCGTCGCGACCGTATCAGAAGATCGTCGAGCCCACGCCAGTCATTGTGATCGAATGGCTGCCGTTGCGCGCCGGAAAGAAGGGCCCCTTGCAGGACCGAGTTGTGAATCAGCCTGTCGTGCAGAATGAGGTCGCGCTTTCCAAGCAGCGTGCCGATCGTGGTTACGTTTGTCGCATGACCGGAAACGAATGTGAGAGCGGCCGGCGTGCCGTGAATTTCGGCAATCTTGGCTTCGAGCTCTCGATGCGGACGTCTTTCGCCGGAGACAAGGCGGCTCGCGGAAGCCGATGTGCCATACTCGACCATCGCCTTGTGCGCTGCTTCATTGACCCGCGGATGCCCGTTCAGGTCGAGATAATTGTAGGTTCCGAAATTGATGAACTCGCGCCCGTCGATAACGGTCGTATTGCGCGCCAGGACATCGTGTTCCTGAAAATACGGACTTTCCAGATTGACCTTCTTCGCAAGGCTCTGCTGAAGGGTCAGCGTCTGGTAATCGGCGAACTTTTCGATCCTGTAGTGTGATTCAGGAATGGTGAACGCGTCGCGTTTAGCGACGCCGTTCACCTCCCCGGCGATGTCGTTGCGCTTCTTGAGGATACGCCGCAGCGCCTCTTCCTTGGATTCCTTGGAGAGCTTTCGCGGTTCGTTGGGATCTGAATCTGTCACGTGCCGAATTGATTTTCGCTTGTTGAAACGTCGCGAGTGTCGTCTGTTTTTCGTATATTTTCAACGTCGTCGTCGTTGATATGACGAGAGATAATGGTCTGTACGTCGCCGGCAAATTGGTCGCTTGCCTCTTCACCGCGAATCTGACCGACGATCTGCGCCGAAAGTGACGTCACATTGCCGCCTTCGGAAAGCGCCATGACAGGTATCTCTATGCCGAAGCGATCCTCAATGCCGAGCTTCAATTCGAGTGCCATCAACGAATCCATGCCGAGATCGAACACCGATTTTCCAAGGTCGATCTTGTCGGCGGTCAGGCGCAGAACCTGGCCGATCTCTTCGGCAAGAATTCCGGACACGAAGCCGATGGCCTCTTCCAGTGAGATTTCCGAGAGCTTCGATAGGATGTCCTCGCCGCCGCTCTCGCCTTCCCGTGCCATTTTCGGCGCCAATTCGCCGAAAACGCGTGCTTGCAGCACGGGCAGGCCTGCACGCAGACGCTGCCAGTTAATGCCGGCTGCGTAGAAATTTGACTCATCGCGTGCAACGAGCCCCTCCAGCAGCGCCATGGCGTCGCTCGTGCTGAGCGGGTCGGCGCCGAGCTTCGATGCGAGTTGGTCGCGCATCTCGGCATTGCGAGCGAGGTAGCCGGCGTCCCCGATGGCGCCCCATCCGATCGCTTGCGCCGGCAAGCCGGCGGCGCGGCGCTTCTGCGCAAGCGCCTCTAGGAAGGCGTTCGCGGCGACATAGTTGGCCTGGCCCGGATTGCCGAACGCGGTGGTAATCGACGAATAGAGGACAAAGAAATCAACCTCGCGGCCCAGACTGGCATCATGCAGCACGATGGCGCCGCGAATCTTCGGCTCGATGACACGCTGATACTGACGCTGGTCGAGCGTCTCCATCGTGGCGTCGTCGAAAACAGCCGCGGCGTGAACAATGCCGCGGATCGGGAAACCGGCTGCTTCCGCCTCGTCGAAAAGCGTGCCGACAGCGCTGGCATCTGTAACGTCGCAAGCGCGCGCAATGACGTGAACGCCGCGCTGCTCGAACTCGGCGATGGCCGCTCGCGCCTCTTCGCTCGTCGGTCCGGATCGCCCGATCAACACCAGCGCACCAGCACCTTTCTCGGCAAGCCATCTCGCGGTCGCGAGCCCGAACCCGGAAAGCCCGCCCGTCACGAGACAGGCCGCATCCGGCCGCACCGGAAAGGCAGCACTTTCGCGTCTTGCCACTGCAGCAGGCACTTGTGGCGGGCGCAGGATTATCTTTCCGGTGTGGCCGGATCTCTGCATCAGGCGGAAAGCGTCCGACACGCGGTCCGAGTCGAAGGCACGATAAGGCAGCGGCGTATAGATTCCCGTCTCGAAGCGTTGGATCAGGCCGTCGAATACTTCACGAGCCAGCTCCGGCCGTTCGATCATCAACTGGTCCGCATCTACGCCGAAATAGGTGAGATTGTTTCGGAAAAATTTCAGGCCGATGCGGTTGTTCTCGTAGAAATCGCGCTTGCCGAGTTCGACGAAGCGACCGAATGGACGCAGCAATCCAAGGTTCCGGTGTATCGCCTCGCCAGCCAGGGAATTGAGAACGACGTCAACACCTTCGCCGCCGGTCGCCTTCATTATCTCCTCGGCAAACAGCAGCGAGCGCGAGTCGAATATCTGGCTTTCCGGGATGTCGAGCATCCGCATCATCTGGCGCTTCTCGGGCGTACCGACCGTCACGAAGATTTCGGCGCCGATGTGGCGGGCCACCTGGATCGCCGCAAGGCCGACGCCACCGGCCGCGCCATGGATCAAGACGCGCTCGCCCTTGCGCAATCGTGCCAGGTAGTCGAGTGCATATTGCACCGTAAAGAAAGCCGTCGGGATTGTTGCCGCTTCCTCGAAGCTTAGCTGGGCCGGCTTGATTGCGGCCGCGCTCGCTGGCGTCACGACATGGCTGTCGAAACAATGAGGCGCGAAGCACAACACCTCGTCGCCGGGCCGGATATTGGTAACATCCGCGCCGACATCGGTCACGATGCCGGAGGCTTCCATGCCGACGCTCGGACCTGCAAATCCCGCCTCCAGCGCTTCCTCGGGCAACACGCCGAGCGCGTACATCACATCGCGGAAATTGAGTCCGGCGGCGCGCGGTGCAACGACGATTTCATTTGGCTTTGGTTTGGGCATCGCGGCCGGCTGCCAGGTAAGGGAGCCGAGCCGCCCGGTCGAAAACATGAGCTTCCGCGCCGTCAGTTCCGCCTCGGCGGTACCTTCATTCGGCACCACGCGTAGCCGCGGCGCAAAGGCGCCGTCGGGGGTGAGAACGAGTTCGGATTCCGGATCGGCGTCGAGCAGCGACGCGCAGAGTGCCGCGATGAGCTCCGTTTGCGCCGGATCGTCGTCTTGCAGGTCGATCATGCGCAGTCGTGTCTTCGGCACTTCATTGGCGATGACCCGACCAATGCCCCAAAGCGGAGCTTGCATGAGGTTCATCTGGTCGGTCGCCCGGAAACTCGATGCGTTGCGTGTAACGATGTGCAGACGCGGCATCGTTTTAAATTCGGCATGCGACATTGCCCGGGCCGCCAGCAGCGCGCTCCAGCCGGGCCTTGCATCGGCGGACATGTCGCCGAAAAGCACGACGCCGCGAAGGTCGATGCCGGTTCCGGCCATCGCCTGATAGGTTTCCAGCCATTGCAGCTCGACATCGGGGTCGAGTGGCAAGGCATCGTCGCTACCGTCGGGATTGAGGCCGGCATGTGCCTGGATGGCGATCGCTCCGGCCCTTTCGAGCTCGGTGCACAGCGCGCGAGCACTGGCGGCCTCCGCCTTGGACGGATCGTAGACGACGAGCCAGCCGGTTCCCGCCGCATCGATTCTGGCGCGCGCTGGTGCGGTGCGATATTCACCCGGCCGCGGCGCGTCGGCGATGAACACCGTTGCGCGTCCGGTGGTGGCGGTCTGAATGTTGCAGAACCCCTCGATCGAAAAAAACCGGACAAGCGCCTCGGGGTCCATACGTCCGTCCTGCACCTCCGGGCGAGTTGCCGCAAGAACGGTGTCGATCCAGAACGCAGGCAGCGGCTCGGACAGAAGCAGCAGCCCGCCCGGCGCCAGCAGATCGTTGATGTTCCCGCGCAGCGCCGGCGTCAGGCCGCTGGCGGCCGACGGCAGCGGACAAACGACGACATCGAATTCGCCAAGCTTCTTCATGTCGCTTTCTGACAGGAGCCCGGCCGGATCCGCGTGCAGGAACCGCACATTTTGAGCGTCGATATCCATCTCGAGACTGGAGAGCTTCGTTCCGTCGTCCGAAACGACAGTGAAATCGACAGCACCCGCGGCGGAGATCGACGCGGCGCCGCGCACCAGACCGTTGGCCGTACCTATCTCAAGTATCCGGAGCCTGCGGTTGGTGGGCCATAGCGCGGCTATCTTTTTAAGCGCGTCCATGAGCAAGTCGCGGGCCGGCGCAAAGCTCGGCGAACTTTCCAGCAGGTGATCGCGGCTGGCTGTGCTCGGCCATTGCTGTACCAAATCCCGTGCCGCCGCGTCGCTGCACTGCATCAGGGCACCAAGTTCGGCGAGATAGGCCGGATTGCGCGCCAGTGCTTCCCGCCACAGCCGTCGCCCGTCATCGCCCGGCGCGACATCTAAATGCGGCGCTGAGTGGGCCGCGCCGTTGACCTTCGAAAGCGCAGACGGCGGGCTCGTGTGTCCGTTCGTGCTTGCTTCACGAGCGAGATCGGTGGCGCGCACCAGCAGGCCGCGCGCAATGGCGTCGAGGTCGGGCCCAACGTCGGAAGGGGCGGCATTTCGCTCGGAAAATGCCAGCGTCTCGGCAAGTGCCGCAGCATCCGGTGTCTGGCACGAAGCGGAAACATAGTCGAGCGGCAGCGTCTCGAACCGGAAACGCCGTGTGCCGGAACTGGTATTGTGAAGCTCGGCTCGCAGAAAGCGCAACCCGGTTACTTTGGCGATACAAGCATCGTCGGCGTCAAACAGTGCAAAGTCCGCAACCAGCGACTTGTCGTTCCGCGAACGCAATTCTGTGTGACAGCGAACCGCGAGTGCACGCGGCCGGAAAACCTTAACGCCGTTGAACTGATAGGGCAGATATGCATTGCTCTCCTTGACGCCACTTGCAAACAAGATCGAAAGTAGCGTTTGCAGGCACCCGTCGAGCAGCGCCGGATGCAAGACGAATTTGTCGAGTGTCGCGACAACGGCTTCCGGTGCGCGCAAATCCGCGATCGCTTCATTGCCGAATACGTGCACCTGCCCGACCGTCTGGAAGGCCGGCCCGTAGTTCAGCCCCAGCGCGGTCGCGATACGATAGTGAGTATCGTGCGAGATATTTCCCGACGCTGCGGTGATCCGCGGTGCGGCCTCCGTGTCCTCGGCACCGATGAGTGGTTCAGTGAAGCGGCCAACGGCGTTCAGCGTCCACGGGTCCTCGCTCATTCGTTTGCGCGTTTCGATGCGGAAAGCCTTGTCGTCTTCGTCGTAGGTGAGTCGGAAATTGAGCATATGTCCGCGCGCCAGAACGATCGGACGACGAATTTCCAACGTTTCTATGTCGTGGCGGTCGCCGCCGAACAGCGCGGCCGATGCTTCGAGGACACATTCGACATAGCCGGTTGCCGGGAAGACGACCGAACCGCCCACATTGTGATCGGCGAGAAACGGGAACAGGTCGGCATCGATCTGGGTTTCCCAAAGAGCATGTCCGCGTTGCGGCCGGTTGCCAAGGAACGGCCCGTCGACATGCGTATACATACGTCCGTCGGCGTCGGGCGTCACCGGCGTCCAGTGGGCTTCGTGTTGCCACGGATATCTCGGAAGTTCAACGCACCGGCCCGGCGCAGGAAATGACTGGCCGAAGTCGAGTTCGACGCCGGCACAGAACGCTGTATCGGCGACTTCGCGAAGCATCGTCGCATCGTGTGCGGCGCGCGTCATGCTGGCGATCGGAGCGCCGGCCTTGGCCTTTTCGCGCAGAATCTGCCGAAGATAAGGTTGGAGAACGTTATGCGGACCGATTTCGACAAGCACATCGATGCCGTCCGAGATCATGGAGCTGATAGCGTCGTGAAAGCGCACCGGCATACGCATATTGTTCCACCAGTATTCGGTGTCGAGTGCGTCGCCCGCCGTTTCTGTGCCGTGCACCGTCGAATAGTAAGGAATGCTCGTCGCGGCCGGCGCGACCGAACCAATCCGTTCAAGGAAGCGGTGTTGCACGGGGTCAAGCACGCGACTGTGGAAGGCATAGTCGAGATCGAGGAGGCGGAAGAAAATCTTCTCCGCCGTCAGCTTGTCGCCCAGTTCGATCAGGGCTTGTTCGTCACCTGCAAGCGTGACGGAGGTCGATGTGTTGATCGCGGCAAGCTCGATTTTGCCGCCGGATTCTTTCTCGATCTTCAGCGCTTGCTCCGGCGAAATCCCCGCCGCTGCCATGCGGCCCTGGCCACGCGTCTGGCCTTGCGCCTCGGATCGGGCAACGATAAGCAGAATTGTCTGGCGAAGATCGAGCGCGCCGGAAACATATGCGGCGGCGACCTCGCCGACGCTGTGCCCGGCGACGGCGTCAGGCGTCAATCCCGCTTCCTGCAGACAACGCCCTAGCCCGACCTGCATCGCCAGCAAGGCAGGCTGCGCTACTTCGGTTCGCCCAAGGCGCTGCTCGGCGTCCTCGGCATGTAACGCTTCGACAAGGGACCATCCGGCGATTTCGACGAGCAATGCGTCGATAGCATCGACCTCGCGGCGGAAAGTCTCGTTCTCGGCATAGAGCTGCCGTCCCATGCCCGGCCATTGCGCGCCATTGCCGTTGAAGACGAAGCCGACCTTTGCATGTGAGACGGCAGTCTCGCCTGAAACGACCGCGCCGTCGGCTTCATCGGCAAACGCGGCAAGGTGCGCGACGATATCGCCGACCGTATCGCCGCGGATGACGGCGCGGTTCGGATGGCGCGCGCGCCGGAAAGCCGCGGTAAACGCGGCATCGTAATAGTCGTCCCTGCTGCACGGAGCGAGGAATTCCGCCCAGTTGCGCGCCATCGCGCGCATCGCCGCAGGCGATTTTGCGGACAGCACAAGTGGCGGCGGTGTTGGCGAAAGTTCGCGCGCCGCCGGCGGTTGAATCACATGCTCGCGCAAGAATACCGTTGCGTTCGCACCGCCAAATCCGAACGAGTTTACACCGGCGCGGATCGGGCGCCCGGTCGCCTCGATCCGCATCAGCTTCTGCACAGGCGCGATACGAAGATTCTCGAAATCGATGTCGGGGTTCAGCGTCTCGGAATGCAGCGACTGCGGTACGGCGCGATGCCGGATCGCCAGGATCGTCTTGATGAGACCGGCCATGCCCGATGCCGGCTCCAGGTGGCCGACATTTGTTTTCGCCGAACCGATGGGCAGCGGCCCGTCGCCCGGTTTGCGCTTCTGGCCGATCGCTTCGCCGAGCGCGCGGCTTTCCGCCGGGTCGCCGACGATCGTGCCGGTGCCATGCGCTTCGAAGAAGTCGATCCCGGCGGGATCGACGTCGAATTTGGCCATCGTTTGTTCGATGAGCAGGCGCTGCATCTTGTGCGAGGGAAGGGCAATGCCGTTGGTATGCCCGTCCGTATTGACACCGGACCCCTCGATGACCGCGTGGATCGGATCGCCGTCGCGAAGCGCATCCACCAGAGGCTTGATGACGACGATGCCGCCTCCTTCGCCGCGGACATATCCGCCCGGGTTCTCGCCGAAAGCCCGGCATAACCCATAAGTCGAAAGCATCGTCGCCTTCGAAAATCCGACAAAGGGCAGGGGGCTGAGAAGCAGGCTGATGCCGCCGACCAGCGCCATGTCGCAGCGTCCGGAGCGAAGTGCGTTGAGTGCTTCGTCCAACGCGACAAGCGACGATGAACAGGCCGTGTCGATCGCCATGCTCGGGCCGCGCAGGTCGAACTGGTAGGAAAGTCTGTTGGCGGCAATCGAAAGCGTTGAACCGAGCATCGTATAGGCGTTGATGCCGTCGCCGTTTCCTTGCTGGCTCGATCCGTATTCGGTGGAGGAAATGCCGATATAGACGGCGCAATTGCGTCCCGCATGATGGTCGGGAATCTGTCCGCCGGATTCCAGCGCCTCCCAACCCATTTCCAGCAGCATCCGCTGCTGCGGGTCCATCATGTCGGCTTCGCGTGCCGATATCCCGAAGAACGCCGCGTCGAAACCCCGAATGTCGCCCAGTGTTCCGGCGGCGAAAGTGTAGCTCCGGCCCGGCGCCTTCCGGTTGGGGTGTTTGAAGAGAGAGTGGTCCCAGCGGTCGGCGGGAACCTCGGTGACGACATTGCGCCCCCCGGCGAGCACTTCCCAATACGCCTCGGGCGTATTGCAGCCGCCGGGGAACCGACAGGCCAAGCCGATAATGGCCATGTCGGTCTTTTTCATGTCACCAACTCTCATCTACACGCGCCCCCAAAGCGCCCCGCCCCTAAATCCTGATCCGGTCGTGAGGCTGCCACCCCGGCATGACGGCCCTCCAGAACGGAATTGAGTTGAACATCCCGGACTATAGTAGAATTGCCTGTTTGAAGGCTACCTATCTGAATGATCCAACGGTCTATTTGCCCGTTTACTTAGTTTCCGGGCCCGCCCCATCCCGCGCCATCGCGCCTGCCCCAGTGCGTACCATCGCCCCGCAGTCTGCCCTGAGCGGCTGACGGCGATCGCTGGAAGTTTTGACCTTACGGCCCGCCGTAATTTGGAAGGAGGCGGCGGTCCCCGATGACGAGCGGCCCGACTGCTTCGCCGGATTTTTGCTTCGGATTCGGTCAAGGCATTGAAATATATAGGAAAAATATATCTGTTGTCCTGGGGTGGATTTGGACGATTTCTCTTTAGCTCCAATGATCTGGAGAGCTTCTTGCGACCGGCATGTGCAGTGATAGAGCATGTGCAGTGATAGAGAAAGCAAATGGCGCTTGGGTTGACGAGCGCGCCGTGTAAGTGATTGCCGCACCATTGAGGATCGCCCGAAGCGAACTCCGGCGCGACAACGGCTCTCTGCTTATCCGCGTCGAAAACCCGGAGCACCTTTAGCAGGGTATGGTCGAAATTGTGGATGTTCACAATTTCGCCGATTGAATCCTTTTCTGGCAACGGGAGGGTTCGATGTGCGACGTCGTTACCATGGTCGGCGATCACCCCGGTCGCATCCGGGCGACAGGCTTGCCGACGGCCTTCAGTCCGGGAGCGGGATGTGCTCGTCCCGGTCATCGGTCGGGAGATCGAAACGTCCCTTGCCCCAGTCCTCGGCGCGCCATTCGGCCTTTGCTTCTTCGATGCGTTCCTTCGAGGAGGCGACGAATTTCCACCAGACATAGCGCGGGCCTTCGAGCGTCGCGCCGCCGAGGATCATCAGCCGCGCGCCTCTACCGCCAGCCGCGACCGTGATCCTGTCGCCGGGACGGAAGACCATCATCCGGCCCGCCTCGAATTCCTGTCCGGCAATCGAGATCGATCCCTCGACGATATAGATGCCCCGGTCTTCGTGATCGTCCGGCATCGGCAGCCGGCTCCCTGCATCGAGCAGTATGTCGGCATAGAATGTTTCAGAGAACATCCTTGCGGGGCCCGTTTCACCACAGGCAGTCCCGAGGATGAGACGGATCGAAATACCGCTATCCTCGACCACCGGCAGCGCCTCCTTGCCATGATGCTCGAACATCGGCGCCACATCCTCAAATCGGTCGGGCAGCGCCAGCCAGGTCTGAATACCGAAGAGGCCGTTCGGGCCTTTTCGAGCGGCTTCCGATGTGCGCTCGGAATGAGTGACGCCGCGCCCGGCGACCATCCAGTTCAGCTCACCCGGGCGGATGATCTGGTCGGCACCGGTGCCGTCGCGATGATGGAAGTCGCCGCGATATAGATAAGTGACGGTGCCGAGACCGGTATGCGGATGCGGCCGCACGTCAATGCCCTGTCCGCCCAGGAGCTCGGCCGGCTCCGCCTGATCGAAAAAGATGAAGGGGCCTGCCATCTGCCGCTTCGGCGCGGGCAGGGCGCGGCGAACCTCGAAGCCGCCAAGGTCGCGCGCGCGGAATGATGAGCGTTTCGATCGCATCGACACCCACCTCATCGGGGCAGCCGGGGGCGAGGGCGGGGTCCGAGGTCATGCATGTCATCCTTTCTGGGCTTCCGAGGGGCTTTGGCCCTGCCGGTACGAATGCCCAGACTGGCGGGGAGCCGTCTGCTCAACTAGCCTCAAGATGCGCCAATCTGTGTCTCGGGAAGCGGAACGTCGAACCCGGCGGCCTGAAGAGGAGCGACGCCCGAACGCAATTCCTCGATGAGAAATTCTTCGTCCGGTCTCAGCCGTCCTGGCCCAGACGTCCGGATTGCTTGCGAAGTACGCGATCAGCATTTCGGTGAGGACCCGGACTTTCCGCGCGGGGTGTCGCCCTGGCGGCCTGATGCTGGATGCGATGACGTCGCGGTTCCAGCGGCACGATGTCTCGGCGGTCGAACGCCTCTATGCAGAGGACTACATCCAGCACAATCCCGGCATCCCGCAAGGCCGGGACGCTTTGCAGGGTCTCGTCGAAGCCCTGTCGCCTTCCGTCTGCTATGAGCCGGGCCTGATCGTTGCAGAGGGCGATCTCGTCGCCATCCATGGCCGCATCCGCGGCTGGACGGAGGAGCCGCAGGTTGTTGTCGGCATTTTCCGGGTTGAGGGCAGCGAGTTGGTTGAGCATTGGGACGTGTTGCAGAATGAGGTACCTGCAACGGCAGGCGTCGCCGGTCTCTCGATGTTCGATCCCGGGGAAGGGGGCAAACATACTTGACTTGGCCGTCGTCGAAGCGGATCAGGCGCGACGCTCGTTTAGCGCGCGGTCTCGACGGTGTAGTCGTCGAGCGTCAGTTTGCGGAATTCGCGGCGCATGCGGCCGAGCGTACCGGGATAGAATGAGAGAACCCGGCCCGTCGCATCGCGATAGAAATTCTGGCAGGGGCCTGTCCAACTCATCTTTTGCAGTTCCGGCTGAATGGCGTCGTTGTAGCGCCTCACGACGTCAGGCTTGATTTCGATGGCGCGCAGGTTGCGTTGCTCGATATCCCTGATGCGCTTGACGATATAGTCCGTTTCCACCTCGGCGGAGGCGAACAGCGCGGTATAGGCAACGACGCCGTTGATGCCGCAGATGGTGAAGTAATTCGGAAATCCGGGGAAGGCAACGCCGCGATAGCTCTCCGGACGCGAGGCCAAGGTCTGCATGAGCGTGACGCCGCCGCGACCGGCGACCTGCACCGCGGGCCGGCCGTCGGCGCGCCCACCTAGCTTGTATCCGGTGCAGAATATGACGGCGTCGACCTCGACTTCGCGCCCGCTGACCGTCGCCGCGCCGTTTTGCGAGAGGCGAGCGATGCCTTCGGGCACCAGTTCCACATGGTCCTTGGCCAGGGCCGGGTAGAAATCGTCCGCGACCAAAATCCGCTTGCAGCCGGGGGCGTAATCGGGCGTCAGACGTTTGATCAATTCGGGATTCTTGATGTGCGCCGTCATGTTGTGCATACCGACCGCGCGCAGAAAGGCGATCGCCGCCGGCTGCTTCTTGAACGCCCGATAGGTCATCAACGACCGGCGATAGAGTTGCTGGCGATGCTTGCTCAATGCGCCTGCCGCATCGCGGGCAAAAGCGTCCTTCGCCGCATCGTCATAGGCGGCGTTCATGCGTGGCAAGATCCAGTTAGGCGTACGCTGAAACACATAGAGCTTTGAGGCGAGACTGGCCACATGGGGCACAACCGTTACCGCGCTGGCCGCGCTTCCGACCACGGCGACGCGCTTGCCCTTCAGATCGTAATCGTGACGCCAGGCAGCGGAATGAAACCAGGTTCCCTGGAAATCGTCGAAACCTTCGATGCGCGGGAGGTTCGGCTCGGTTAGTCCGCCGGTTGCTGAAACGACGACGCGGTGATTGGCCGTGCTGCCGTCTTGCATTTCGAGCGCCCACGATCCGTCTTCTTCGCGGTAACGCGCCTTCTCGATACAGGTGCCGAGCCGTAGATGATCGAACAGGCCGTATTTTTCGGCACAGCCGCGCAGGTAGGCTTTGATCTCGGGCTGGCCTGCGTAGAGTAAACTCCAATTGGCGTTGGGCTCGAACGAATAGGCGTAAAGGTGCGAGGGTACGTCGCAATGCAAGCCCGGCCATGTATTGCAATTCCAGGTGCCGCCGACGTCGCCAGCTTTTTCATAGATGACGAAGTCGTCTATGCCGGCCCGCTTGAGCTGAATGCCCATCAGGATGCCGCTCAGACCCGCGCCGATCACGCCGACGCTCACGCTCTTCTTTGGCATGATGATTCCCGTCACTTAGTCATGTAATCGCGCAACGTATTGCCCTCATATTCGCTGCGAAAGACGCCGCGCTTCTGAAGCACGGGTATGAGCTTGTCGACGATGTCGTCGAAGAATTGCGGTGCGTAGTAGGCCGGGGTAATCTGGAAGCCGTCGCCGCCGCCTTCGTCGATCAGGTACATCATGTAGTCGGCGATCTGGTCCGGCGTTCCCGCCATCGCATTATCGTCGCTGCCCGAGAGATAGCTGCCGGCGATGTCGCGCAGCGTGATGTTGGGATTCTGCCTCGAATAGGTCTCGAACATGCCCTTCGTGCCGGTAACATCGAGCCCCACGAGTTTGGATATGGGCGTATCGACGTCGAAACGCGTCAGGTCGACGTTGAAATGGCCCGACATCAGCGCCAGCGACGCTTCGAGAGGAATGCGGGCGCGAATTTCCTTGATTCGGTCGCGCGCTTCGGACTCGGAATCGGCAACCAGCGGCTGGGCGCCCCAGATGATCTTGATCTCGTCTGGATTGCGGCCAGCGCGATCCGCGCGTGTCTTGATGTCGTCGCAGAATTCGCGCATTTGCTTGACGCCCGTCCCGACCGCGAAAATACAATCGGCATGCTTGATGGCGAAATCGCGGCCACGCTCGGAGGACCCTGCCTGAAACAGATAGGGGCGCCCTTGCGGCGAAGGGATGACGGTAAGCGGCCCCTGGCATTTGAACCATTTGCCGGCGTGGTTGATCTTGCGAACCTTAGCGGGATCGGCGAAGATCTTGCGCTCCATGTCCATGAGCATCGCCCCGGGCTCCCAGCTGCCCCAGAGTTTGTAGCAAACCTCCATGAACTCGTCGGCGCGGTCGTACCGCAAATCGTGCGGCGGCAATTCGTCCATGCCGAAATTCTTGGCCTCACCAGAGGATATCGAACAGACGATGTTCCAGCCGACGCGGCCCTTCGAAATGTGATCGAGCGAGGACAATTTGCGCGCCACCATGTAGGGTTCGTAGAACGTTGTCGACATGGTTACGGCCAGGCCGAGCTTCGGCGCGACTGCGGCGAGATAGGGCAGTAACGTCACGGGATCGTGGGTGGGGAATTGAATCGCGTATTTCACGCTGGGGTCGTTGACTCCGCCCGCCCACCCGTCGGCGAAGAAGAACATGTCGAACTTGCCGCGTTCGAGCGTCTTGGCGATCGCAGTCCAATACTCGATTTCGTACCATTTGCCCGCGGTCATCTTTTCCGGCGGGTAGACCCATGACATGATCATGTGCGGTGCCGGGCAGTATAGCATGAAGCCCGTCAAATGAATTTTCTTGTTCGCGCGCATTATTTGACACTCGCTCGGTAGAACGGACGGTCGCCTTCAACGGTCACGCGGTGCATGCAGCGCTCCTGCGGCCAATAATCGGCAAGCGCATAGTGCTGGGTGCAGCGGTTGTCCCAGAATGCGATGGAGTTCTCGCGCCAACGAAAGCGGCATTGGAACTCGGGCGTGGTGACGTGCGCGTAGAGAAATTGCAGCAGCGCCCGGCTCTCGAGCTCTTTCATGTCCTTGATCCGCAGCGTGAACGAGGAATTGACGAACAGTGCCTGGCGCCCGGTGACCGGGTGCGTACGCACGACAGGATGCTCCATCAGCGGCCACTCCGCGCGCGCTTTCTTGACGGCTTGCGCCTTTTCGAGCGGTTCCATTTTGCTGCGGTCGCTGAAGAAGACGTGTTCGAAATCGTGGTACGCCACCAGATCGGTGAGGAAGCGCTGCATCTTGTCCGACAGGGCCTCGAAGGCCGCGTACATGGAGGCCCACATCGTGTCGCCGCCGTTGTCGGGCAGGCGCTCGGCTTTGAGGATCGAGCCCATCGCGGGGCGCTCCATGAACGTCACGTCGGTATGCCAGACATTGATGTTGGGTGGGTGATCCTTGTCGTTGCGGATGACCAGTATCTCCTTGTGGCCGGGAAGCGACGGCGCGAAGGGGTGCAAATTTAGCTCGCCAAATTTGCGGCCGAACTCGATGTGTTGGGCGGGCGTTATGTCCTGGTCGCGGAAAAATATAACGCCATGATGCATGAGTGCGTCGTGAACCTCTCGAAAGGTCTCGTTGCCGAGCGGACGGGCGAGATCAATACCCGAAATCTCGGCGCCGACATGGGCTCCGAGCTTTTCGACGGCGATGCTCTGATTGGTCATGTTTTTCTCCTCCTCCGATCACCTTTTGGCGAAGCTTTTGGGCCGCACTTCGACCGGTTCGTAGCGGTCGGGTCGGGAACGGAATCCGGCTCCAACGCGTCGAGCAGGCGGCGGAGCGCCTCGTCGATCCGCCAATCGAAGTCGGCCACCGACGTGCCCATCTCGCGCGCCAGTTGTTTTCGGAACAGCACGAAGCCGTAGCCGAGACAGGTGATCAAAGCCACCATCGCCGGGCCGTCGATATCCTCTTTTACTTTTTCGTCGCGCTGGTCGCGCTCCAGATTCTCCAGCCAATTCGCCAGCAACGGCATCAGCGAGAGTGGCCCACCGCGGTCGAGCAGTAGAAGTGTCACGAGACGGATAGCCTCTTCGTGACCGACCAGCGTTCTGAGCAACTGCCGCACCCGGTTGGGGAAGGGCAGCGAGCTGCCCGCACTGATCTCGGCCAAGCGCGGCGCGAGATTGCGCTTGAGTGTCGTGCGCAAGAGCTCCTCGCGCGATCCATAATAGTGGTAGACCAAACCGCGATTGATCCCGGCCCGGTCGGCAACCTCGCGCAGATTAAGACCGGCCAGCGCGCCGTTTTCGCGCAATAGCGCCAAGGCCGCCTGCTCGAGCGCCGCTTCCCGCGCCGCGCGGCTGGCCGATCCGCGCTTTTGATGTTCGGCGAGGGAAACGGGCTCCTTCTTGACGGCGCCGGACATGGCCTAGTCCTTCCAGGATAAATCGTACAATTGGTCGAAGGCCAAGCCCCAGGGTGGGCGCAAGAACCCGAGCGCGCGCACGTCCTGGCCCCACTGTCCCAAGGGCGCGCTACGCGAGAAGGAGCTGCCGCCCACGACTTTGCTCATCCGTGCGAGGCACACCTCGGCAAGTTCCGCAACAATCGCCTTGCCACGTGCGCTGGCCGCGACCCCGCCCGCGCCGCTTTCCACCGCCGCGACCATGCCCTCGTGAATTTGAAGGATCGTCCAAACTTCGTTCACCGCTCGTGCCCACTCGACCCGCTCGAAGCTGCGCAGCCCATCCTTGCGCGGCTGAAGTTTGCCGCGCGCATAAGCGAGCGCGCTTTCTATCACGCCGACGACCACGGCGGTGAACATGCAAGCGCCGAGTTGAGCTGCGGCCGGCGAGCTTTGAGCAACGCCTCCAGGCCAGGCCATTTGCGTTGCCTCAACGCCGTCGAAGTGGAACGCATGACTCTGCGTCGCGCTCATTCCGTGCCCGTCCCATTCGGCCGCGAGCGTCACACCCTTCGATCCGTCCCACGGCATGTCGCGCATATCCATGAAGAACATGGAAGGAGCGGCATCTTGTGCCACTTTGGCCGTCGTGATCATGAACGACGTGATGCCGGAGCCGGAGCCGAAATGTTTCTCGCCCGTGAGGCAGAAGGAGTTCGGCGCGCCCGTCGGCTGGGCAAGGGTGCGCGTCTTCATGATGTCGCCGCCGCTGCCCGGCTCCGACGTCACGGTGCCCCACCAATGTCCCTCGCGCGCCGTATCGAAGCACCAATTGCGTTGCTCTTGCCAAGCGGCGTCATCGGCCGGCGGCGCGCTTTCGGCGGCAAGCCAAAACACAAGCACCGACGGATGCATCGAAGCGACCAGCGCCACGGACGGATCGCCGCCCGCAATGATTCGCACCATGTCGCAATAAAGGCGCACCGAGCTTCGCGTGTCGCTCCACAGCCCGCCCATCGAAGCCGGGATGCCGGTGCGCAGAAAGCCCGCTTCCGCCAGCCGATCGAAATCGGTGTGCTCCAGATGGCGGCGGGCTTGGCGCGCCTGGCGATCGGCGGCAAAATCGGCGGCGATTGCTTTCAACTCCGACAGGATTGGCGCCGCCTCGGGGCGTTGTATCGCGGTCGCTGCGTTCATTCCATTGTGCTCCGTTTCGGCGGATGGCG
The DNA here is from genome assembly GCA_040216885.1 of Parvibaculum sp. Lineage (GTDB taxonomy): Bacteria > Pseudomonadota > Alphaproteobacteria > Parvibaculales > Parvibaculaceae > Parvibaculum. Next base: position 9,544 of record JAVJOG010000008.1, on the reverse strand, counting down.
AGATGCTGGACATTCGGATACCGGCACGGTCGCGGAAAATCCACGGCACATATGCGTGCGCCTCAAGACAATTAGCATTTTGCTAAACAGATGATAAAGCGGTGCCCGTCGGGCACCCGCCGTGCCTATTCGGCGGCCGGTAGTTTGGGTGCGGTTTGGCTCCACCAATTCATGTCGTAGCCGCGATCCTGGAACGCCGCCGGCCGCTCGCCGATCTTGTCGGTGGCAAGCCAGAGGCGTTTCAAGTGACGCTTCTTGTCGTCTTCGTCGTGATCGACATAGTCGGTGCGTGAGTGAAAGATGACGTAGTTGTTGATGAACTGCATGTCCCCTACGTGCAGTTCCATGTCGAGCCGGAACTCCTCGTTGACGGTCAGCGCGTCGAGGGCATCGAGCGCTTCGCGTTCGGACGCGGTCAGGCGCGGCACTTCGGCAATGCGCTGTGCGCTGTCGATATATCCACGGATGTAGCGATTGAAGAGCCGGCCCTGGTGCAGCGTGAATGTCGGTGCCGTGTAATACGGCTTGGTGCCGGGCTTCTGCTCGCCGCGCCAATCGTAATAGAAGGGTTCGTAGTGCCGCGCCAATAGATCGGGTCGCGTGCGCGCCAGCTCGTTGTGGCAAGCGACGGAACTAACGATGCTGCTCAATCCCCCGCTCTTGGCGGTACGCAAGCACAACAGCCCCACGAGATCCGAACCGTCGGTGTGGAAGGGCAGCGCCACGCGCGTTTGATAGCCGCGAACGGTGTGATCGAGGATGCTGCGCCCTGTGTCGCGGACGTCGCCCAGCACGTCGCCTTGGGCATTTTGTGGCCACGGCCTGCCGATATGAGTGCCGAGGCCCCAGAAAATCGTACCCACGTCTTCCTTGGAGTAGTCTTGCGCCGGAAAGCCGCGAATGAGGATGAATCCTCGGCCATTGGCCAGTTCGTCCGTGATCTTGTCGATCGTGGCGGCGAAGGTCGGCAGCGGGAAATCCCGGCGTGCGACTTGAATGCCGGAAAGCCCTTTACTCTTAGCGTACTTCAGCGCCGCGTCAATTTCGCGGATCTCGTCGGACGAAAGGCGGTAGATCCAATCCTCGGTCTGACGCATGTCGCGCCCACGCCAGTCGGCTTTCGACGAGATTGCTGCGACCTTGTTCATCGGGTTCCCTAGTGTGACGGCGGGCACTCGCGCGATGGATCAACCTAGCGCTGCCGAAGGCGATAGGCTAATTAATTTAGCGTAACGCTAAATTAATTAGCGATACGCTAAATGTCAAGGCGGCGGGCGTACGCCGCCGTACGCCCGCCGCCTGGCGCCTGAGGGAGAAACTCCGGGAGAAGATTAAAGCCCGCATTCTGAGAGATCTCACTGAGAAGCTCGTTTCTGCCGACGCGAATATTTGCGTCGTCGCGCACCTCTTCCCAGTGGTCGGCGAGCCTGACCAGCATCTCCGGACTGAACGAGTTGCGCGCTTCCGGACAGTTGAGTGTGACCAGGGCGATGTGGCCTTTTTTTCGAGCGGGGCCGGCATGTTCGTGCCTCACCCAAACAACGCGTACGTGTTGTTTATCGCATAGATATGAATCTATCTTGACTCGGGGTTAATCGGCTTGGGCAGTTGCCGGTCGGACTTAATGTGTCAGCACCCTCTTCTCAACCCAACTGTTACAGTTCAAATGTGAATCTACACGCCGGCTTTCGAAGGCCGGGACAGGGTCCGGCAATGACGATAGTGGGGGTGTTTGTGTGCCCATCGGCAGCGGCCATGACGGGGCTGAGGGAAGACGCGGCGGCGGCGCGGCGGGGCGCGGCGATTTTGGCGTTGCCCCGGGGGGCGGCGGGGTTCGATGATGGGTGCGGGATCGGCGCTTGTCGGCGGCAAGGGCCAGAGCGGCGGCCAGAGCGGGGAACAGCCGGGCGATGAACGAAGAAGAACTGGAAAAGGCGCGGCGCCGGCTCGCCGCGCCGGCGGGCGCGGCCGGACAGCCGACGACGCTCGATGCGCTCGCCTCGCTCGACAGCATGGAAGGGATCGCGCAGGCCGAGAAATCGCCGGTGCCGGCGCTGTTGCGCCGGCTGCCCGGGGCCGCGCTGGTGCATGCGGTCTATCCCGGGCTGCTGGTGGCACTGACCATCGGCATCGCCTCGGCCTGGCTGTCGACGCGCTATGGCGCGCCGGTGATGCTGTTCGCGCTGCTGCTGGGCATGGCGTTCCACTTTCTGCATGAGGAAGGGCGCTGCGTGGCCGGGATCGAATTCGCAGCGCGCAATGTGCTGCGGCTCGGCGTGGCGCTGCTGGGGGTGCGGATCACGATCGAGCAGATTGCCGGGCTCGGCCCCGGGCCGGTGCTGATGGTAGTGGCCGGCGTCGCGACCACGATCCTGGCCGGCTGGGGACTGGCGCGGCTGCTCGGGCTGCGGTCGACGCTCGGCATCGTGTCGGGCGGTGCGGTCGCGATCTGCGGCGCCTCGGCGGCGCTGGCCATTTCCTCGGTGCTGCCGCGCAACCCGGCGCTGGAGCGCGACACGATCCTGACCGTGGTGGCGGTGACGACGCTGTCGACCGTGGCGATGGTGCTCTATCCGCCCATCGCCGCGATGCTGGGGTTCAGCGACACGCAGGCCGGCATCTTTCTCGGCGGCACGATCCACGACGTGGCGCAGGTGGTGGGCGCCGGCTACATGATTTCGGCCGAGGCCGGCGAGGTGTCGACCTATGTCAAGCTGCTGCGGGTTGCGATGCTGCTGCCGGTCGTCTTCATCATCGCGCTGATCGTGGCGCGCGGCGCCGGCCGGGTGGCGGGCGCGCGGCTGCCGCTGCCGCTGTTCCTGTTCGGCTTCGCCTTGCTGGTCGGGCTCAACAGCACGGGTCTGCTGCCGGCCGCGCTGGCAAGCTTCGGTGCCGACCTGTCGCGCTGGTGCCTCGTCACCGCGATCGCGGCGCTCGGCATGAAGACCGCGTTCCGTGAACTGGCCGTTGTCGGCTGGCGGCCGGTGGCGTTGATCATGGCGGAAACCGGCTGGCTGTTCGCGCTGGTGCTGGCGGCGCTGTTCCTGGTGCTGTGAGGCGGTGCGTCAGAGGCGGGCGCGGAGAGAGAAGAGAAGGTTTTCACGCCCACGGGTCTCGCCTTCCCACTTCGCTGCTTCGGCGGAGGTCGGCGGTCCTGAGAGTCTGAACTCATAAAGATTGTAGTAAGATTGTAGTCGAGCGATGCGTCTGGAGAGGAGCCTGATCTGGGCGAGGAATATCCAGGCAGTTGCGCTTTCGATAGTGGCCTCGAAGTCCCTCGCGAGCCTTCGGCATCGGCTGAGCCATGCGAAGCTGCGTTCGACGACCCATCGTCGTGGCAGAAGCTGGAAGCCCTTGATGCCGGTGACCTGCCACTGAAGTTTCCCCCATCGGGGATTAGAGCCGCAGCATGATTATGCCCTCTCGGGCGGGCTGAGCAACAGGACGGCACGCGGAGCCATCGCAGCGTGTAGCGTGATGGCCTGTTGCGATGAGTTTGGCAGCGAAGTCTGCGGGTGTCTGATAGTCGAGCGCCGAGTGCGGCCGGCCTGTGTTGTAGTCTTCCGCCCATGCGGCGATGGCCTGACGGGCGTGATCGAGGCCGAAGAACAGCGCCTCGTTCAGCAGTTCATCGCGCATCCGGCCGTTGAAACTCTCCACGAAGCCGTTTTGCATCGGCTTGCCGGGCGCGATGTCGTGCCAGTCGACGGCATGGTCCTTCGACCAGGCGAAGATCGCATGCGAGGTGAACTCAGTGCCATTGTCGGAAACAATCATCCCTGGCTTGCCGCGTTGCTCGATCGGGGCGGTCAGCTCCCGGGCTACACGCACACTCGAGATCGAGGTGTCGGGGATCGCGGCAAGGCACTCGCGCGTCACATCGTCGACGATGTTGAGAACCCGGAAGCGCCGCCGTTCATTGGCGAGCTCCCGCAGCCGCGCTCGCGGCGCCGTCTCGGGCGGCCGACACGAGCGATAGCGGATCGTCTTGCGATCTGCCGCGATCACGGAGCAGGCCCGGCGCTCGCTCATCTGAAACCTCTCTCGCAGATGCGCGACAGCTTCCCGCCTGGCGGCGGCCCCTACCATTTTTTTGCCAGAAGCTCGCGAAGGGCAGAGGCATCCAGCACCGCATCGGCGAGCAGCCGCTTCAGCTTCCCGTTCTCGTCTTCGAGTGCCTTCAGCCGCCGCGCCTCCGACACGTCGAGGCCGCCAAACCTGGCCTTCCAGTTGTACAGAGTTGCTTCCGATATCCCGTGCTTGCGGGCCAGGTCCGCAGCCTTCGCACCGGCCTCATGTTCCCGCAGAACACCAATGATCTGCTCTTCCGTGAACCTCGATCACTTCATCGTCCGTCTCTCTTCAATAGGGCCGGACTCTAAATCCATCGGGAGGAAAATCTCAGTGGCAGGTCATTTCTCAACTAACTCTTTATTTTTGCCGTTGCGCGGCGGAGGTCTTGGGGGCGAGGCGTTGGGCCTCAAGGCACTTATTGATCAACCATCAGACGCTGGAACGGCTCGCTCGTATACTTCCGCGATCGGATTGATGCAGAAGCGCGTCGGGCTTGACTCGCCGCCAGATTGCCGTTGTTAAGGCATCGGCGACGAGCCGGGTCATCATCGTCGAACTCATGGACCAACCCGACGCCCGGCGCGACGACTTCCGGAAACAATTGCGTCAAGCCACCTTACGTCTGCTGCTTTTTCTCAGGGTCGGTATGACGTGTCTGGCGAACGAACGCATGCTTTCGGCTGCCTCCTCGTAGCTCATGCCGCCGAAAAGGAAGCAGGGATTGATGTCGAATTCGCCCAGAAGCGATTTGCGATATTCGAACTTCTCGACGATTTCCCGGGGCGTCCCCCAGGCCGTGACATCAAGATAGGTTTTGGCCATTCCCTCCTTGCCGAGTGCGCGAATGGCGCCGACGGCCTGAGCGTAGGACTCGTAGCCCTTGGCGTCTTTAAAATGCTCGCCGGCCAGTTCATAGTGATCGAGTACCGAAAGCAGATAGTTGGTCACATATTTCTGTCCCAGCTCCTTGGCGCGAGCCGGATCGGTGTCGCAATAGGTGAAGTCGCATATCATGATCGGCGGTGCGTCGTTGCCGTGCTGCGTCTTGTACGCAGCCTTGTATTCCTTGACGGCCTCGGCCTGGGCCTCCCATGGCTTTTGAGCGAAGATCACCATCCGCGCGCCCGCCTTCGCACACTGAAGAACGGATTCCGGCGACATGGCGACCTGATAGATGCGCCCCTTGAAGGAACCGCGCGGATTGGGACGGATTTCGATCCGCTTCTGCGGATAGAAGGGACCGCTCCCTTCGATGAAACCTGTCTCGAGAGCGTCGATGATCATCGGGCTTGCTTCATCGAAGCGTTGGCGCGCTTCGTCCATGTTCACGCCCATGCCGGCATATTCCTTGCGAGCCAGGCCGCGCCCCATCCCGAAGAGTGTCCGGCCTTGGCAAAGGTGATCCAGCAGGACAACCTTTTCCGCGATCCGGACGGGCACGTTCCAGGGAAGGATGACGGCGCCGGTGCCCAGCTTGATACGGTCGGTGCGCGCCGCCATGTAGCTCAGGAACTGGGTGTTGTCGGGACAAAACGAATAGTCCTCGAAATGATGCTCGACGGGCCACAATGCGTCGAAGCCGAGTTTTTCCGCCAAAATTCCGAGACGGATTTCCTCGTCATAGACCTGGGCGTCGGTTACGCCGGAGTTGGCTCTGTCGAAATTCTGAAAAACCATCTGAATGCCGAATTGCATCGGAACATCTCCCTGTTGTAGCGATTTCGGTTTCTTGTCTCAGGGGCCCTTAGAGTTTGGCTTGCGCTTCTCGATGAATGCCTTGGGCCCATCGCGCGCATCCTCGGTCTTGAACACGGGCGCTGCGAAACGCGATTCCATACCCATCGCCTCGTGCTCAGGGTGGCCCAGACATTCGCGGGCGGATTTACGAATCGCCTGAACGGCGATTGGCCCATTCGCGGCGATCTTCTCCGCGAGTTCGAATGCCGCATCGAGCACCTGCTTCTGGGGAACGACGCGATTCAGGAATCCTAGATCGTAGGCTTCCTGTGCGCTGATCAGATCGCCGGTGAGCAGCAGTTCCATCGCCCTTGCATAAGGTATCTGGCGTGGAAGGCGCACCGTTGAGCCGCCGCCCGGAAAAATCGCCCATTTGACTTCCTGCACACCGAGCTTTGCGGTATCCGCGGCGATACGCATGTCAGTTCCTTGCGCCAGCTCCATTCCCCCCGCGACGGCAAAGCCGTTGATCGCGGCGATGACCGGCTTGGTCACATCGAATGTGCGCAACAAGCCCTTGGCCAGGATAGTCGGGTCAGCCAGAATTTTCCGGTCCCATTCGTTTTGCGGTTCGCGTGCGCCGTTTATGAGCGGGATGAGCTGACCGAGGTCTGCGCCCGAGCAAAACGCCTTGTCTCCGGCGCCGGTGACGATAGCGACGCGGATATTCACATCGTTGCGCACCTCTTCCCAATGACCGGCAAGCCTGACCAGCATTTCCGGACTGAACGAATTGCGCGCTTCCGGGCGGTTGAGAGTGATTAAGGCGATATGCCCCCTTTTTTCGAGCAGGGCCGGTTCCGTCGTCATGTTCGCGTCTCCTCCGGATAATACATATGTGTTGTTTGTCGCATGGATATAAATTTATCTGGACTTGGATGGCGCGGCCAGAGAAGATTTATGATCATAGATTGCCTAATTGGAAGTCGCGGCCTCGAAGCCAAATGCGACATGGGGAGAGCCAATGATCAAGAAGCCCATATCCGCGGACTCGCACATCACCGAACCTCCGCATTGCTATGTTGACTACATTGATCCCAAATTCCGCGATCGCGCGCCTCGCATCAAGCGGATCGACAAGGTCGGCGACGCATTCATCGTCGATGGCATGGGGTCTCCGGTTCCAATGGGGCTGGTGGCCGCCGCTGGCAAGGACCCGGCGGAGATCACGACAGAGGGCGTCGCTTTCGAAGATCTATGGAAGAGTGGCTGGAACGCCAAGTTCCGCGTCGCGGACCAGGAGAAGGACGGCGTTGCGGCCGAATTCATTTATCCAACGGTCGGAATGGTGATCTGCAACCATCCCGACTTCGACTACAAGAAAGCCTGCTTCGACGCTTATAATCGTTGGCTGCAGGAATACTGCTCGGAGGCGCCTGACCGTCTTTACGGCCTTGCGCAGGTTTCCATGCGGTCGCCGGAAGATGGCGTTGCGGAAATCAGGCATGCGAAGGAGATGGGCTTCAAGGGCGTAATGATGCCCGGAAACCCCGCCGTCGAGGACTATGATTCGGCTGTATACGACAAGGTCTGGGCGACCGCTGTCGAGTGCGACATGCCGCTCTCGTTCCACATCCTGACCGGCAAATCGGACAGTCTTTCGGGTCAGGTCCGGGGACCGCGTATCAACGGCTTCCTGTCGATCATTCGCGGCTGCCAGGACGTGATGGGTACCTTCATATTCGGCGGCGTCTTCGATCGCTTCCCCAACCTCAAGCTTGTCTGCGTCGAGGCCGATGCGGGCTGGGTTCCGCACTACATGTATCGCATGGACCATGCCTACAAGCGTCATCGCTACTGGATGAAGGCGCCGCCGCTCAAGCGCATGCCGAGCGAATATTTCAGCGACAACATCTATGTGACGTTCCAGGACGACTGGGTTGCCTTCAGAATGAAGGATATGTGCAACGTTCGCCGCCTGATGTGGGCGAACGATTTCCCCCATTCGGATTCGACCTGGCCCTGGTCGCAAGCGATGCTCGAAGAGCACACGAAAGATCTGAGCGAGCAGGAACGGAACTGGATATGCCACGACAACGACCCGGAACTCTATAAGCTTGCCGTTTAACGCTCTGTATACGGACGTGCGGGCTTGATGTTTTGCGATTCATAGAAAGAGCGTTTTCATGGACTACGACCTGAAGATCGTGGGCGGATTCATCGTGGACGGCACCGGTTCTCCGGGTTATGCCGGAGACGTCGGTATTCTCGACGGCAAAATTGTGGCCATGGGACACGCCCCCGCCGGTGCGAAGACGACTATCGATGCCCGGGGGCAGGTGGTTGCTCCCGGCATCGTCGACATCCATACGCATTACGATGCGCAACTTCTTTGGGACAGGAAGCTGTCGATCTCGCCGTGGCACGGTGTGACGACGGTCGTGGTGGGCAATTGCGGCTTCGGCATCGCACCGACGCGCAAGGAGCATCGCAGCCTTATCCTGCGGACGCTCGAGAATGTCGAGGGCATGAGCGTCAAGGCGCTTGAGGCCGGTCTCGGCGACGATTGGGGGTTCGAGACGTTTCCCGAGTATCTCGATGTCGTGGAAAAGAAGGGTACGTTGATCAACGTGGCCGTTCTTCTGGGGCATACGCCGCTGCGCCTTTATGCCCTCGGACCTGAATCCACCGAACGGGCGGCGCGGCCGGACGAGATCAGGCGCATGAAGGGCATCATGCGGGAAGGACTGGAGGCCGGTGCGCTCGGCTATGCGACTTCGAAATCGCCGACGCATGTAGGCTATGAGGGGCGACCGGTTCCAAGCCGGCTGGCGGAGTTCAGCGAGATACGGGAGATCGCGTTGGCGCTGGGCGAGGCGGGCGAAGGCGTGATACAGGCAACCGTCGGCAAGGAGTTGTCGTTCGACGAATTCGCGGAATTGAACCGCGTTTCCGGCCGCCATGTCAGTTGGACGGCGTTGCTGGGCGGTGGCGGTGTGCTGAATGTCGGCTCGGCAGCCGAGCAGTTGGCACGCTCAAACGAACTTCAATCGGCTGGTTACGCGGTATTTCCGCAGGTCACCTGCAGGCCGCTCAATTTTGAATTTCGATTCGAACAGCCGTTTCTGTTCCAGAGTATGCCGGTCTTCGCGCCGGTGAACAAAGCCGACCGCGCGGAAAAACTGAGGCTTTACGCCGACAGCTCTTTCCGGTCGGGATTCCGGGACGCGATGCGTGGCCCGATGCTCAATGCATGGGACAAAGCGGTCATCGCTCATTGTCCGGATCGGCCGGAGTTCGGGGAACGGCTGGTGAGCGACGTAGCCGCAGAACTGGGATGCAACTCGATCGATCTTGCGCTGGATCTCTCGATTCAAAGCGATCTGCAAGCGCGATTCCGGCTGCCTGTCGCGAACGCGGACGAAGATGAGGTGGCAACGTTGCTGCGCGATTCCTGCACGGTGCTCGGCCTCTCGGACGCAGGCGCGCATGCGAGCCAACTCTGCGATGCGTGTTTTTCCACCCATCTTCTCGGGAGATGGGTCCGTGAAAAGCACGTCTTGACGCTGGAGGAGGCGGTGCGGATGCTGACATCGCGGCCCGCCGAGGTGTTCGGCATCAAGGATCGCGGTCGCCTCGCTGTGGGAATGCCCGCCGATGTCCTGATCTTCGACGCCGAAACGGTTGGCGCAAGTTCCCTTCGCAGGGTCTACGACCTGCCTGCTGGCGAAGACCGACTGATTTCCGATGCTTCGGGCATTTCGGCCGTCGTCGTCAACGGGACATTAGTCCG
>JAVJOG010000027.1:0-195783 GCA_040216885.1 Parvibaculum sp. | reverse complement strand
AGGGGCCGATCAGCGTGTTGTCGCCGAGCCCGATGAAGGACAGCGCCCAGTCGGCATGGGTGACGAGCCAGTCGAGGCCGTTATTGATGAAGCCGTTGGTCCGGAGCACCGCGATCAGCGCATAGGTGCGGATCAGCAGGTTGGTCCAGAAGGGCAGGATGACCAGCAGCAGCAGCCACATGCGCATCGTCGGTTTCGAAAAGACGATGGCGATGGCGACAGGGAAGGCGACGACGACGCAGATCGCGGTCGTCGCGGCGGCCATCCAGATCGATTTCCAGAAGATGCCGAGATAGATCGGCTCCAGCGCGCGCATATATTGCCGGAGGTTCCAGTCCAGCGTGATGTCGACGACGCCGGTCTTGGAGCTGAAGCTGTAGAGCCAGATCAGCGAGAGCGGAATGATGAAGAAGGTGACCAGCCAGAAGGTCGGCGGCACGATGACGGTCCAGAAGGTCCGAACCGAATTCTTCCAGTTTTCCATCTATCGAAACCCCCCACAGGGCACGCGGTACTGTTGCGGCGGTTGAGTATAGCAGGTTCGCGTACCTGTCGAACCGCTCAAACAACCCCCCACACGTCATGGCCCGGCTTGTCCGGGCCATCCACGTCTTTCTCTCTGTCGTGCAGGAAAAAGACGTGGATGACCCGCCCTCCTTTGGAAACTAGATGGGCGGGTCATGACGCCAATGGAAAATGCAGCGTCATGACATCTGCCGAAAAAAAGGGCGGGCAATTTCTTGCCCGCCCGGTGCCGCCGTCAGGCGGCGTTGATCTTGGTGCAGAGGTCCTCGCGCATCTGCGAAACGTCCTCGCCCAGATATTCGGCGAACTCGGAGGCTTCCACCACGTCGTCCGGCGGGAAGATGTCCTCGTTCGATTTGTAACCCTCGTCCATCAGCTCGTAGCCCGCCTTGTTCGGCGTCGCGTACTGGATGTAGTCGGTGATCAGCTGATTGGCCTCGGCGTCGTGGATGTAGTTGATCAGCGCATGGGCGTTGTCGACATTCGGCGCGTTGGCGGGGATCGCCAGCACGTCTTCCCACAGGATGCCGCCCTCCTTCGGGATCACATAGTCGACGTCGTCGTCTTCGGTCATCAACTGCACGATGTCGCCATTGTATTCCATGGTGACGTCGACTTCGCCGGCGGCCAGAAGGTCCTGGCCGTTGTCTTCCGCGAAGGCCTTGATGTTCTTCTTCTGCTTGATGATCAGCTCGGCCGCCGCCTCGTTCTCGGCCTTGTCGGTCGAGTTCAGCGAATAGCCGAGATATTTCAGCGCGCAGCCCAGCATCGTGCCGCAATCCGAAAGGAGTGCGATCTTGCCGGCATATTCGTCGCTGTCGTAAAGCGTCGCCCAGCTGTCCGGCACGCCGCTGACCGCCGACTTGCGGTAGCCGATGCCGACCGTGCCCCACATATAGGGCAGCGAGTATTTGCGGCCCGGATCGAAAGGCGCGTCCATGAAGCGCGGGAAGATGTTCGCCATGTTCGGAATCTTCGAATGATCGAGTTCCTGCAACATGTCGGCGGCCTTCATGCGGGGCAGCCAGTCGTTCGACGGCACGATCACGTCATAGGCGACGTTGCCGCCGCGCATCTTGGCGAAAAGTTCCGAAACGTCGGCAAAGGTGTCGACCGTCACGCCGATGCCGGTTTCGGCGGTGAAATCTTCCAGCGTCGTTTCGCCGATATAGGTGTCCCAGTTGGCGAACACCACGTTGCCCGCTTGCGCGCGCGCGAATTTCGGCATCGCGGTCAGGCTGATGCCGACCGCGGCCGTTCCCGTCATGAACTGCCGGCGCGAAAGCGCCTTGATCAGTCCGGCCATGCCTCTTCTGCGATTCATGCTTGTCGTCCTCCGGTTTTCCATTGCTGGCGGTTGCCCGCATCTGGCGTCTTGCTGCTCTCGTGCAGCTGTGGCGTGTCTGGACCCCTTCCCGCCGGGCGCGGATGGCGTCCTTTGGGTTAATCAGTGTTCATCGGTTTTGGCGCAAGTGCAAGCAAAGCGCCGTTTTTTCGTGTGCCGGCGGGTTCCGCTGTCGAGAATCCTAAACAGTGCTTCATGGCCGGATCGTGGCGGTTTTTCGCGCCGCAAGATGAAAAATCGGTCATCTTCGCGCCTTGCCCTGAAAACGGGCAGGATGATGCCGGAGAATGCAAAAGGCTGCTCGCCCCGCATGCAGCGGCGAAGGCGCGGGGAGCGAGAGGTAAGGTCAGCACCTGAACTCCCTCTCCGCCAGCGGGGAGAGGGAGGGAAAGGCTGTCACCCATGTCTCCGAACACCTGTAACCCTTGTCTCCGGTCCATACACGGGGAGAGGGAGGGAGACGCCGCAGGCGTCGGAAGGGTGAGGGGGCTGTCCGGGTTCCGCCGCTTCCATTTGCTCAGTCTACGAATTAATCTCGCCCCTCAAGCCCCGCGACCCGCCCGGCGCCTCGAAGGGCCGTAGCGGCACGACATGGAATACGGCCCTTGCAGCGTCGCCGGTTTGCCGTATATTCGCGCCTCGCGCCCGGCGGAGGGGCGTGCCCTTCAACCCGCCGGGAAGAGCAGTCGCCGGAAGCACGGGCCGGCAGGCTACACCTAGAGCAGCTTCTGCTGCTTTTGCTTGCTCGTGTCTTCCCGTTTCGCTTTCCTGAAAACGCTCGGGTCGATCCAGGGCATTTCGGGGCGTTTGCCCTCGAACAATTGCTCGACGGTCAGGATCTGGATTTTCGGATAGCTGCCATATTCGGTCTTGTAGAGCCCGGCCGACGCCGCTTCCTTGATCATCGGCCCCGTGGGCGCGGCCAGCGTGATGAAGATGCCCATCTTCGCCTTCTCGCGCTCCACCGTGGCGATCAAATCCTTCACCATCGTCACGCCGACATTCTTGCCGCCCTTCACCGACACAATGGCTTTTTCGGTCGCCTTGCCGTCGGGCTTGAAATAGATCAGCCCGTCGATGCCGCCGTCGGCGCCTTTCTTCTTGTCGCCGAAGGGAATGGCATCCACCAGCGACACCGCCCACCACTGGAACTGGTATTTGTCGGCTTCGGCCAGCGCCGCCGCGCCGCCCGCGTCCTTCGGCACGCCATGCACCTCGATCGGAATGGGACCGAAGGCGTCGCGCAGCCGCTTCTGGATCAGCGAGATCGCCAGATGCGTCACATCGATGCCGATCCATTGCCGGTCGAGCTTCTGCGCCGCGTGAACGGTGGTGCCGCAACCGCAAAAGGGATCGAGCACCACATCGCCTTCGTTGGACGAAGCGTTGATGATGCGTTCAAGAAGGGAAAGCGGTTTTTGGGTGGGATAGCCAAGACGTTCCTGGGCCTGAGCCTGAACCGGTGCGACGTCCGACCAGATGTCGTCGACGGGATTGCCTTCCTGTTCATCCAAATAGCGTTTGAGGGCCGGAACTTGGCCGGGTTTGTTCTGAACGACCAGCCCGTCTTCATATGCCTTTTGCATTCGCTCACGCGTCCAACGCCAAACACGGGTCACGCCCAAGAACTCGTACGTAAGATTGGGTCTGTTCTTGTTCGGATTTGTTAGGTCGGCGAGTCGGTAAGTGCGCCCTTTTTCGTCCGTGTACTTATAAAACTGCCGCACATACTCCGGGTCATGTTCAGTGTATTGTGCGTTCCATATCCACTTATCTGACTTCGTGTATCTCAGAATTATGTCGTGGTTTCGTGCGAAGCGAGTAAAAGCGAGCCCTTTTGAATTTTGTCTTTTCCAAACGATCTCGTTGCCAAAGTTGGTTGGACCAAAGATCGCATCCATTAGAATCTTCAGATAGTGGCTCGCCGTCGGGTCGCAATGTAGATAGAGCGATCCGGTTTTCTTCAGTACACGGTGCAATTCGAGCAGGCGGACGGCCATCATGGCGAGATAGGCCATCATGTCGTTCTCTTTCAGGAACGAGCGCATGGCGCGCAGCATTTCGGCGGCGTCGGTGTTGCCGGAGGTCATTACCTCGTCGAAGGCGCGTTCGGCGACATCCGTCCAGTGCCATGTATCGTCGAAGGCTTCCATCTGGGCGTGGGACTGGTGCCCGTCGGGCGCCTTGAACAGCACGTTGTAGGAGGCGTTCGAGTTGAAGGGCGGGTCGAGATAGACGAGATCGACACTTTCGTCCGCGATGTGCTTGCGGAGAATGTCGAGATTATCGCCGTAATAGAGCTGGTTGGTCATTCCCCCTCGCGACTCACTTGCTGCGAGGGCGAGACTAACCCGGCGGCGGGGTTGTTTTCCCCCCTCGAATCGAGTTCACTTTATGTTCCGTGTATATGGAGCAGTGCAATGGCAAAGAATCCTCCTGTCGGCGACGGACACCGCAAAGGCGCGGTGCGCGACCGCTCGCAAACCTACAATCCGAAGACGCAAGACTGGACGAAACGCGATGCCGGTACCGGCCGGTTCATGGACCGGAAGGCCGATGACAAGCCTTTCAAGGGTGTGCGGAAAGAAAAGTAGGTCGGGTTGTTACAACTCATCGATCCCGACAGCCACGCGCGGCTCGTGCGCGCGTTCGCGGATTTTCGCCGCGTCCTCCAGGTCTTCGATCCGATCCATCAGCGCCGCATAGTCGGCCGCCGGCACGATGTAGAATTCCGGGCGGTTGTAATTCAGGACCGCGAAAGCCTCGCCCTTCGCCTCCACAAAAAGGCGCATCGGATTTCTCTTCAACTCGGTGATGCTGACGAAACGCCTGCTCCGCAGTTCCTCCATCGCGGGGGCCTCGCCGCCTGTCTTCGGCTCCATCTTTCGCGCCATCTATCGCTCCATCTTTCGATTTCGACTTCGGGACCGGTTCATCGTGGTCCCCCGGATGAGGCGTCTTCGCTCCGTGCCGGGTGTTCTCATTTTCGTCGCCGACTTCGGCTCCAGGGAGAGGCCTTCCCTGTCATCTTCGCCGGCCTGCCGGGACCGGGGATAAGTTCGCCCGTTTTCGGTTTGTGACATTTTTATGACAGTTCCGTGACAGAGGGGGGTATGGCTGCCGCGCGCCGCTGTCACAATCGGGCTTTTTTGTCGGAAAACGGCTGAACTCCGGGCGTTTTTCCGGTTTCGGCGGGTTTGTGACAGTTCGATGACAGCGTCGCCAGCCGACTTCCGGTGAAAATGGCTGAAACCTGCCGATTACCCGCTTGTCCTTGACACCTCACGCCCATTTCCTTAAATAAGAATAAGTCGCAAGAGCGACTGTGAAACAGGACGAAGCATCATGCGCGATCTCGCCAAGACCCTCACCTACGGCACGCTGCATTTCACGGTCGGCTTCGCCGTCGTTTATGCGCTGACGGGCGAAGTCGCGATCGCGGCCGGCGTGGCCTTGATCGAGCCCGCGATCAACACGGTGGTTTTCTATTTCCATGAAAAGGCATGGGCGCGTTACCCCGCCAAGGCGCTCGGCCGGTTCGGCTTTCGCATGCCGCAGCAGATGGCATGATTGCTTGGCAATTTTACACTCAGATAGAAACAACGCCGTCATTGCGAGCCCACGGGTATCGCCTTTGGCGATCCCGAGGGCAGGCTCCGCGAAGCAACCCAGAGGCGACAGGCTCGGAACTTGCCGCTTCCGGGTTGCTTCGTCGCTCCGCTCCTCGCAATGACGAATCTATCTAAATCGGGGAAAACTAGCGCCAGGCCCAGACCGGCTGTTCGAGATGGGCGACACGGGTCGTCCGTCCACGGAGCGCAACCTCGCCGAACTGATAGAGCAATGCCGCCGTCGGCGCGTGAATGTGATCGTCGCCGATATGGAGGCGGATCACCGGCTGGTTGCTTTCGGGGATCGACAGAAATTCCGGCGAGCCCTCGCGCGTCAGTTCGGTAAGCGCAATCGGGTGGATCGAGGCGACCTCGCCGGGATTGGGCCGCATCGCGCGCGTGTCGGCCGCCCAGGCAATCACCGGCGTGATCAGATAGCCCGAGCGCGTCGGATAATCGTCGAGCACGCCGATGATCTCGGACGGCGCCAGCCGCAGCGCCACTTCCTCTTCCAGCTCGCGCAAGGCCGCTTCCTCCGGCGTTTCGCCGGCATCGATGCGTCCGCCCGGCAGTGCCCATTGGCCGCCATGGGCGTTGAGGCGCGGCGCGCGGCGCGTCAGCAGGAAGGCCGCATGGTTCCCGCTTCCTCCGTGTAAGGCGTGCGGAACAATTGCAATCGTCACCGCCGCCCGCTTCAGGCCCGCGTCCTCGCGCGTCCGGCGCGGAAAGGCGGCGAGCCGCGCCGCCAGCCGCGATTTCAATGCGTCATCGAAAAGATGTGTCATGGCCCAAGGCTTTTAGCATGGGCGCGCGGGCATCCGGGTGTTTAAAATCCGATGGCGGCGGCTGCGCCTGCCGCATGTGCGCCGCCGGCCAAAAGTCCCTTTTGCCAGGACCTGCAAAGGTTTGGCTACGATGCGGCGGCGGGCGGCGGGACATGTCATCTGTTTACGATCCTCAACACCGGTCCTCGATTGGACCCTCGCCGCGTCTTGGAGCGGGGGCCACGCGGCGCTAGACTTTGCCCTTGTCGCCAACCCCCGCGAGGCCATCATGCGCATCGGCGTGCCGAAGGAAATCAAGGTCCACGAATACCGCGTCGGCATGACGCCGCCCGCCGTGCGCGAGGCGGTGCATCACGGCCACGAGGTTCTGGTGCAGCAGGGCGCGGGCGACGGCATCGGTCTCTTCGACGCGCAATACGAAGCCGCCGGCGCAAGGATCGTCGCGACGGCCGAAGAAATCTTCGCCGCCGCCGACATGATCGTGAAGGTCAAGGAACCGCAGCCGGTGGAATGGAAAATGCTGCGCGAGGGCCAGATCCTTTTCACCTATCTGCATCTCGCGCCGGATCCCGAGCAGGCGCGCGGGTTGATCGAATCCGGTTGCGTCGCCATCGCCTACGAGACCGTCACCGATCAGCGCGGCGGGTTGCCGCTGCTGGCGCCGATGTCGGAGGTTGCGGGCCGCATGTCGATCCAGGCCGGTGCGCATTGCCTCGAAATCGCGCAGGGCGGGCGCGGCATGCTGCTTGGCGGCGTACCGGGCGTGCCGGCTGCCAAGGTCGTCATTCTCGGCGGCGGCGTCGCCGGCACCAATGCGGCGCGCATGGCGATGGGGCTTGAGGCGCATGTCACCGTCATCGACATCAACCTGCACCGCCTTTACGAGCTCGACATGCAATTCGGTCCGAGCCTCAACACAATCTATTCGACGGTCGACGCAATCGAGCAACATGTTCTGGGTGCGGATCTTGTGATCGTCGCGGTGCTGGTGCCGGGTGCGGCGGCGCCGAAGCTCGTGACCGAGGACATGGTCAAGCACATGCAGAAGGGTTCGGTGCTGGTCGATATCGCGATCGACCAGGGCGGTTGCTTTGCGACCTCGCATGCGACGACCCATGCCGATCCGACTTACGTCAAACATGGAGTCGTTCACTATTGCGTTGCCAACATGCCGGGGGCCGTCGCGCGCACCTCGACCTTCGCGCTCAACAACGCGACGCTGCCCTTCACGCTGGCGCTGGCCGACAAGGGCTACCGCAAGGCGCTTGCCGACAATCCGCATCTGATGGCCGGCCTCAATGTCCATCGCGGGCAACTGACCTACCGGGCGGTCTCCGATGCGCTCGGCGAGCCTTATCACGAGGCCGGCAGCGTGCTGGCGGCCTGATCCCAAGTCATTGGAATTGCTGGAGTTTTTTCCGGACCCGGGGATAAATGTGCCAAACCGGGCCGGATTTTAAGCGGTGATTAACCATAGTCGGGCGAGTCTTGCCGTCGATGCCGGCGTCCCTTGCGGGGGCCGGCGGCGGCAAGGGAGGCACCGATGTTCGACAGGGTTCAACGCGACCGTTTCTGGCTTTTTCTCGGGGCAGTGCTTATTGCGCTCTTCGTGATCCAGAAGGAACGCGGCATCGTCGAGCCGCGCGAGGCCTCGCGCTACGACCGGGGCGGGATGACGCGGCTGGTCGAGAAAACCATTGAAATTCCAGTGCTTGCGGCGCAACCCGCCGCGCGGCGGCCGCTTCCGCGCCCGCAAGTCGTGCAGGCCGTCTGGAACGATCCCCATGCCGATCTGATCACCGGCTCGCTTCGCGCTCCGGCGCCGCGTCCGCTGGCCCGCCCGGGCCGTGGCGGCGCCATCGTCACGAATTCGCTTGCCGCGCCGGCCTCGCTGCGCGCGTCGGGTGGCGAGCGCTTCTATGTGCATCTTGGGTCCTACAGCACCATCGACCGCGCCAGCCGGCGCTATTTCGACATTCTGGGCCGTGAGCCCGATCTCCGGGGCGAGGAGCGCGTTTCGATCGACAGTGCCGTGGTCGGCGGCGAACAGGTCCACAGGGTCCGCATGGGCGCCTTCGGCAGCGAGGCGTCGGCGCGGGCGGCTTGCGCCCGGGCGGCCGTTTCGGCCGATGAATGCGCGGTCGTCCGGCTCAATTGAGGCTGGCTGCGCGCCGATCCCGGCTCCTTATGGACTTTCGCGCCGGTTTCACTGTATAAGGCCGCCAAAGGCTGTCCCCACGGATCCCCGCGTCCGGGGCGGGAGCGGCCAATCTTTTGTTTTCAAAGCCTTATTCGTGAGGCGAGGGCTCTCCGGGGCCCTGATCGGAGCGATACGCCATGGCCGTCCCCAAGAGGAAAACCACCCCGTCGAAGCGCGGCATGCGCCGTTCGGCCGATGCGCTGAAGCAGCCGGCCTATGTCGAGAACCCGGATTCGGGTGAGCTGCACCGTCCGCATCATGTCGACCTGAAATCCGGCATGTATCGCGGCAAGCAGATACTGAAGCCGAAGGCCGACTAAGCCTTTCACGGCAAATCGAATTCGAGACGCCGCCTTTCGGGCGGCGTTTTCGTTTGCGGGATCAGGCTTGCAGACCGCGCAGCGCCGCCGCGCAGACATCGCGCGTTTGTGCCGTCACCGCTTCCTTCCAGTCGTCGGCATCGACATAGAAGGCATCGCGGATCATCTTGCCGACTTCGCGGGCCTTCGGGTTTTTGTGGCCGCCGTTCTGGTGCAGCCAGTTATCGGCCTGCAGCGCCACCGTTACCTCGCGGATCGGTACGGTGCCGAATTCGAGGCCGCCCGCCGTCACTTCGCGCCCCTTCAGTTCCTCGGCGAAACAGACCGGGATCGAGCCCGGCACGTTCGACGAAATGGAATCGCCATCGACCGTCGAGCGTACGATCGGCCCCCACCATTCGCGCATCCGCTTGAAGCTGCCGCTTGCCTCGGAATCCGTGCAGATCATCTCGCCCGCGCCGCGCGCGCCGAGGCCCGAATGGATATCGACGAAGATGATGCGTGCCGCCGCGCCCATGTCCTCGCGCAGGATGCCGCGCAGCGTGCGGTTCGACCACACAGGCTCGCGCCCGCCATATTGCACGCCGTCCGGGTGCGTGTAC
Organism: Parvibaculum sp.; assembly: GCA_040216885.1. GTDB lineage: Bacteria > Pseudomonadota > Alphaproteobacteria > Parvibaculales > Parvibaculaceae > Parvibaculum. Next base: position 186,395 of record JAVJOG010000027.1, on the reverse strand, counting down.
TGGCCGGCGCTCAGCGCGTGCTGCATGGCGCGGTGGCCGTGCTTGTCCGCATAGGCCTTCATTTTTTCGCGGCTTTCCGCCAGCGCCTCGGCCGAGATGTCGCGCGGGTTGATCGCGTCGGCCAGTTCCTCGTAGCCCGGGTTTTCGGGATGCGGCTTCGTGTGATCGAGGAAGTTGCGGTTGAGATCGACATTGTCCTCGTTGACGCGGCGGTCGAAGGCAAAGCCGTAGGGATTGATCGCATGGATGAAGAGGACCGCCGTGTCTTCGGGCAGGTCGCGCGCGAAGCCTTCGCTCAGGAGCGCCGTCTGGACGCCCGAGCCGCAATAGCCCTCGACGCCATGCGTGCCCGAGCCGATGCCGAGGATGCGGGCCGCATCTGCCGGTCCGATGCGGGCGATGTCGGTCGCCAGCGTTTCGCCGTCCGGGCCTTTCAGCGGGTGTTCGCGGGCGGTAAGCGTCGCACCCGCCGCCCGCGCCGCGTCGAGGAAACGGCGGCGCGCTTCGGCGTAGCTGTGCGAAAAGTGCTCTGCCGCGGACATCGGCTTCCGGTCCCGGCCAGCTTACTTCATGATCACCATGTCGCTGGCGAGCTTGTTGAGCTTCAGACCCATCCAGGTGTTGATCACCACATCGGAAACCGCAACCGCGCCGAAGAGCCAGAGGATGCCGGCCTGATGATAGGGAAGTTCGCTGGATCCGTTGATATGCTGGACTGCGGCATAGGCGACCAGCGCCAGCGGAACCAGCGACAGCATGATGTCGACCAGAAAACGGGTTTCCTGTCCGACCGGCTGATTGACGACCGCCAGAGCCTGTAACGAAAGGTAGCCAATCGCAATCAGTCCGGCGAGGACCGCCAGATTGAAAGTCTGTTCAGGCGTGTCGAGCACCGGTGCATATCCACCCCAGAAGACAAACCAGATCAGGGCCGCAAAAATAAGCGATGAACCCTCGCGAACAATCAATGCGAAGGTTCCAAATATCCGCGTCATGGCCGTAACTCCCCGCGTTGTTTCGGCCATGTCCGGCCGCGTCTTCCGGACCCGCCCCCCGGTGGGTCGCTGCTCAACTAAAGCATCGTGCCATTTCGGGAAAAAGTCCAGAAGTCAGAAATTGCTTTGGTTATGCAGGGTTAACAGCAGGTCAGCCGTTCCTGTCGGCGGTATCCAGCAACGACTCGTAAGCCGCCGCGAGGCGGGCGGTCAGCGGATGAACCGGCAGCGCGCGGTCGCCGATGCGTGTCAGCGGCACGACGCCGATCAGGCTGTTGGTCACGAACGCGCCTGCTATGCGGGACAAGCGCGACGCCGCGATCCGATCTTCCAGCGTTTCGATGCCGAGGTTTGGCGCCAGTTCGAGGATCGCGGCGCGAACGATGCCCGGCAGGATGCCGCAATCGGCAGACGGCGTCAGCAATCGGCCGTTTTCCCAGACGAAGATGTTGGCAGCGCTGGCACAGGCTAGATGCCCGTCATTGTCGAGCATCAGCGCTTCCTCGGCGCCGCGCGCGCGGGCTTCCTCTTTCGCGAGCACATTGTCGAGATAGGCAATCGCCTTCAATTGTGCCGAGGGCGAGCGATTGTTGCGGCGTGGCGCCGCCACAATCGCCGTGAGGCCTGCGGGCCGCGGGGCCGCCAATGCCGCCGCGATCATCAGTGTCGGCGCGGGTTCGGGCGGCAATGCGAGGCCGCGCGGGGCCGGCCCTCGCGTCAGTGTCAGCCGCAAGGCCGCGCGCGTCGCGTCGGCCAGTCCGTTTGCTTCGAGGAGTTTCATGCAGGCGGTGGCGATCCGCGCCGGATCGAACGGCCGCGCGAGACCGATCGCCTCGGCACCGCGCGCGAGCCTCATCAGATGCGCGTCGAGAAACGCCACCCGTCCGTGCCGCGCCAGCATGGTTTCGAAAATACCGTCGCCGAGCAAAAAGCCGCGATCGGCCGGGTCGATCCGTGCTTGCGATGCGGGGACAAGTTCGCCGTTGAGCCACAGGATCATGCGCGCATCTTCTCGCGGGGTTTTGCGACTGCCAGCGCGAGAAAATTCGCCAGCAGCGCATGCCCATGCTCGGTCAATACCGATTCGGGGTGAAACTGCACGCCGAAAATCGGCAGCGTTTCGTGAGCCAGTGCCATCAGCGTGCCGTCATCGGCGAAGGCGGTGGAGCGCAAGGGGCCGCCTTGCGGCAGTTCGGCGATCAACGAGTGGTAGCGCGCGGCGATGAAGGGCGACGGCAATCCTTCAAACAGGCCGGTGCCGTCATGGGCGATGCGGGCGGGTTTGCCGTGCACGGGCTTTGCGGCACGAACGATGTTGCCGCCGAAAGCCGACGCCACTGCCTGATGGCCGAGGCAGACGCCGAGCAGTGGAATGCCCCGTTCGGCCGCCGCCTTGACCAGCGGCACCGAGATGCCGGCCTTGTCCGGTCCGCATGGGCCCGGCGAAAGGACGATCGCTTGCGGTTCGAGCGCCAGCGCGTCGCCGACCGTGATCGCGTCGGTGCGAATGGTGCGGCGTTCATGGCCAAGCTCGCCGATATAGCGGGCGAGGTTGTGAACGAAACTGTCGAAATTGTCGATGACGAGGATCATGCGCGCGCTCCGGCCGCGGTGGATGCCGCGGTTTCCCCGGTATCCTCCAGTACATGCCGCATGTCGCGGGCCTTGGCGAGCGTTTCCTCGTATTCGGCCGCCGGATCGGAATCCGCGACGATGCCGCCACCGGCCTGGAATGTCACACGCCGGTTCTTGACGGTCATGGTACGGATGGCGATCGAGGTATCCATCGTGCCGTCGGCGCCCAGATAGCCGATGGCGCCGCAATAGGGCCCGCGTGCCGTCGGCTCCAGTTCCGCGACGATTTCCATCGCACGCAGCTTCGGTGCGCCGGTGATTGAACCGCCGGGGAAGCAGGCGGCCAGCAGATCGGCCGGTGTTGCGTCCGCTTTCAACTGTCCGCGAACCGTCGACACCAGATGATGAACGTTGGCGAAGCTTTCAAGCGCGCAGAGCTTTTCGACCGTCACCGAGCCGTCGGCGCAGACGCGCGAAATGTCGTTGCGCAGCAGGTCGACGATCATCACGTTTTCGGCGCGGTCCTTTTCGGATGCCATCAGTTCGGCGGCGAGGCGCCGATCTTCCTCCGGGGACAGCCCGCGCGGTCTCGTGCCCTTGATCGGCCGTGTTTCGACCCTGCCGTCGCGGCAGGCAAGAAAGCGTTCGGGCGAGGAAGAGAGGATCGTGCCGTCGCCGAAATTGAAGAAGGCGCCGAAGGGCGCCGGGCTCGCCGTGCGCAACCGGAGGTAAAGCGCATAGGGCGTGTCATCGTCTGCGAGGCGCGCCTCGAAGCGCTGGGAAAGGTTGGCCTGAAAAATGTCGCCGGCATGGATGTAGTCGATCACGCGCGCGACGGCCCGTTCGTAGGCGGCGCGTGTGAAGTTCGAGGTAATCGCGGCGGGCGCCGCATGCCGAGTTCGACGCGACGGTTCAGCCGCTTCATATCGCGCGCGCAGACGGGCAGCACGTTCCGGCGCCCCGGTCGAGACGAGCAGGGCGCTGCGTTCGATCATGTCGAAGGCCAGCACCGCGTCGTAGAAACCGAGCGCCATGTCGGGAAGGTTCTGATCGTCGACCGCGAAGGGCGGGGCTTCGGGCGGCAGGCGTTCCAGTGTCCGGCCGAGCCCGTAGCCGAAAAATCCGGCCGCGCCGCCGATGAAGGGAGGCAAGCCGGCCGGTATGGAGAGGGCTGGCCATGCCGCCAGTTTTGTCTTCAATGTTTCGAAGGGCGCGGGATCGTCGGCGATGCGCAAGCTCAACCTGTCGAGAGGATCGGCGGCGATGAAGCTCCAGCGGCCATGCAATGCGGGATTGCGATCCGGTCCGGCCGTCGCGCTGTCGAGAAAAAGCGCGAAGGGTTCGTTCGCAAAGGCTTGAAACGCCTCGTGCGGCGCACGCCACGCCAATTCCTGAACGAGCGGTTCGGTCACGTCGAGCTTCGCTTTCCTCAGATGGCCCGTGTCAGGGCAGTGTCGGTTCGGACAGGCCCTCGTCGCCGGGACCGCAACTTGCGCATTCACGCGCTTCCATGCGGGCAAGCGGTCCGCGCGGCTTGCCGGCGGCACCGCCGGATGTCACGCGTGTGCCCTGCACGGCCAGAAAATCGGTTAGCAGGCGGCTTACCAGCGGCGCCTGGGCAAAGGTGATGTTGTGCCCCATGCCCGGATAGGAACGAAGCTGCGCCTGCGGCATCAGTTCGATCAGTTGTGTTGCATGGTCAAAGGGGACGGTTTCGTCCGCCTCGCCCCAGATGACGAGAATGGGGCGCGGCGAACGGCCGGCCACCGCGAACGCGTCATGCGCCGCGCCGAGCGGATAGTGGCGCAGCGTCGAGAGCAGTGCGTCGCCATACCCGCGATATTCGAGCTGGCGGTTGAAGTTGGCCAGAAAGGCACCGGGGTTGGGCGCGCTTTTTGCTTCCACCGCGGCGGCATTGTAGGAAATCCGCGCATCGAAGAGGCGCATGATCCAATCGCCGATCAGGGGCCGGCGCAGCATGTCCATGCCGCCGTTCGTCTTGATGCCGAGGCCGGCCGGTGCAATCAGCGCCAGCGAACGGACGCGCTCGGGATGGCGTGCGGCGAAAATCGTCGCGATGGCGCCGCCCATCGAATAGCCGACGAGATCGACGCGGCGGTTGATGCCGAGCGCTTCCAGCAATTCGGTGAGCTGCCGGTCAAAGAGGTCGGCGTCGTAGACCGCGGCGGGGCGGTCGGACAGACCGCGCCCGAAATTGTCGTAGGCGAGAACCCGGTAGCCGGCGTCGGTCAACGGCGCGATATGGTCGTTCCAGACGAATGACGGCGTCGAGAAGCCGTGAACCAGAACGACGAGCGGCGCATCCTCGCGGCCTTCGAGGCGATAGTGAACGGTGCCGCCGGACAATTCAATGAAGTCGTATGCCGCGCCTTCCGCCGTCAGCGCGGCGCGCGCCGCCGCATCGAGCGCGGGACGCGCCTTGCCTGCCGCCCAAAAGCTCATCGACATGATGAGCAGCACGGCCGCCGCCAGTATTCCAAAGCCCTTCAAGAAAGCCATGATGCCGCAATCTCTCCGATACGCCGCCGGTCCCAGTCTTCCGTTGCAGAAGGCGTCGCCAGTGCGTCAGTCTAGTGCGTTGGCGAGGCGGCCACAAATGCCCTGCAGGCTTGCGGATGCGATCAAATAAGGGCTTGATGCGAGCGCGCGACCGGTAATCGCGTGCAGGCAAAACGTTGAATTACGGAGGTTCCCATGCAGGACGCGTTCAAGGAAAGAGTACTGGCGGGCAAGACCGCTTTCGTCGCCGGCGCGTCCAGCGGCATCAATCTCGGGATCGCGCAGCATTTTGCGCGGGCGGGCGCCAAAATCGCGCTTATCAGCCGCAACCACGAGAAAATCATCGCCGCCGCGCGGACGATCACGGATGAAGGTTTCGAGGCGATCGGCATGGCGGCCGACGTGCGCGATTTCAACTCGGTCGATACGGCGATGAAACAGGCCCATGACCGTCTCGGCAAGTTCGACATCGTGATTTCGGGCGCTGCCGGAAATTTCGTCGCGCCGGCGCTGGGCATGTCGTCCAACGGCTTCAAGACCGTCGTCGATATCGATCTCATCGGCACGTTCAACGTGCTGCGTGCGTCCTTCCAGTATCTCAACCGTCCAGGTGCCTCGCTGATTTCGATCACGGCGCCGCAGGCGGTCAATCCGTCGCTCTTTCAGGCCCATGTTTGCGCGGCCAAGGCCGGGATCAACATGCTGACCAAATGTCTTGCTATGGAGTGGGGTCCGGCCGGTGTGCGGGTCAACGCGATTTCGCCGGGGCCAATCGCCGATACGGAAGGCATGGCGCGGCTGGCGCCGTCGGCGGAGGCCGAAAAACTGATCAAGTCGCGCATTGCGTTGCGTGACTACGGAACCAAGACCGACATCGCCGACACGGCGCTTTTTCTTTCGACGGATAACGCAAAATACATCACCGGCACCATCGTCGATTGCGACGGTGGTTCGAAGCTCGGCGACGCCGGCGCGGATGCACTGGGCGATTTCAAATAGTCGACCCAGGAATTTTCGCGCACGCAGCGAGACAAGGGAGGACAGGATGGCGAAGGGAGAACGAATCGCTCCGGCGGATTTCACCTGCGTTCTCTACGAAGTTCGCGATCACGTGGCGATCGTCACGATCAACCGCCCGGAACGGCGCAATGCGCTCAACCGGCGCGCCTATGACGAGGCGGAAGCGGCCTTTCGGGCGGCCTCGGCCGATCCGGATGTGCGCTGCGTCGTCGTCACGGGCGCCGATCCCGCCTTCTGTTCCGGCGAGGACGTCAAGGAAACGATGACGGGCGAGCAGCATGACAAGAGCGTCGCGCGGCTGACGGCCGTGCGGCCCGAGCCGACGCCGGCCGCTGTCGCTGTGCTCGAATGCGACCGTCCGGCGATTGCCGCCGTCAACGGCGCGGCTGGCGGCTGGGGTATGGAGCCGACGCTGTTTGCGGACATGCGCATCGCCTCGGAGCAGGCGAAGTTCGGCGAGATATTCATCAAGCGCGGTTTGATTTCCGATGTCGGCGGCTGTGGCGGCTGCCGGCGATCGTCGGCCCGGCCAGGGCGGCCAAGCTCCTTTTCACCGGCGGCGTTATTGATGCAGGCGAGGCGCTGCGCTACATGAAAGACGGCTTGCGACGCACCTCTTATGGCGATCTGCGCGAGATCGGCAGCTGGGTCAGCGCGACGCTCGGCAGACTGTTTGAAACGGAAGACCACCGCGAGGGTGCGCGCAGTTTCCTTGAAAAGCGCGCGCCGGAATTCAAGGGACGTTGAGGCGGGCATGGCGCTTTTCTTCGATCAGGAATGGTTCGACGAACGGCTGGCTGCGACGGGCCTGACGCGCGACGACGTGGCCGCGGCGCTTGGACTTTCGCGCCGGGATGTCGATGAAATCTGGAAGGATCAGCGCGAGGTCACGCCCAATCAGGTGGCGATGCTGGCGCGGTTACTTGACGTACCGGCTGCCGACATTGTCAGCAGGGCCGGTGTCGCGACGCCCGCGCCGCCGCCGGCGGGCGAGGCGGGGTTTGCCAACCGGCTTGCCGAAATCGACGCGCGGCTGACGCGCATCGAGCGTGCGATCGCCGATCTGCAATCGCTCGTTCTGGCAACGCGGGGAAATTGAAGTTCAGAGTTTGCGTTCGAGCCTCGGCAGGCGCAGCGCTTCGACCAGCAGGTCGGGCAGCGTATCGGCGTCGATATAGGCCGTCGCGGCGCGCTGGCGCTTTTCCTGTTTGCGGGACGGCGAGTAAGGCCAGTGCCAGTGCTGGTCGACATATTGCGCGAGAAAACCCGCAACGGGCCGTGTCGCGCCGAGCGGCAGCCGGCCGAGCGCGGCATGGGACTGTCGCGGCGCGCGCGCGTCCGGCGAACGCACGGGCTCGACAGATCGCGAACGCGCCGCCGCGTCAGCCTGCCTTCGCGGTGCGGGCAGCGTCGTCTGCGAATTCGTCATGCGTTCGATCTTCGTCATCCGGCGCCTTGCCTTCTCACATGCTGTCTCGTGGCTGGCTGTGCCCTTGCGGTTTGCCGCTCTCCAGCGACGCAGCAAGAAGTTTGCCACGCGATTCGCGCCGAGGGGAGGCGGAGGCGCGCCGAAACGATACAGAATCGTCGAATTAACCAATATATTTAAAGGTTTAGTTGTTAAAACGCTTCTCGAAATCTTAACTGCCGCCGCGCGATTATCGGCTGTTCCAGACGTCCAGAAGGGCGCCTCGGGAAACGGCGACGATGCCCCGAATGTCCGGGCATTTGGGTGCGGCGGGAGTGGTGTTGTGGACTCGAAGACGCAGGATGCGCGCAGAGTCGGTGGGACGTCGGGCTTCAACGGGTACGAAGCGCAGCCGAACGATCTGCTGAACGGTGCCGTGACGGCGGTGGGCGATGCAGCCTATCGCTGGTCGATCGGCGACGATCGTCTCGACTGGGGTCCGGGCGCCGGCATGCTTTTCGGCATTTCCGATATTTCGGCGATCGCGACGCATCGCGACTTTGCGGCGCGGATCGCGCTTGACGGTCCGAGCCGTTATGAGCGCATCTGCCTTTCGCGCGAGAGCGATACCGGCCAAGGCGTCCTCTATGAACTCGAGTATCAGATTCGCGACGATTTCGGCGGGATGCGCTGGATTGAGGACCGCGGCCGCTGGTTTGCCGGTGAAGATGGAACGCCGGCTCATGCGGTTGGCGTCATGCGGGCGATCGACGAACGTCACAACCGCGAAGCGGTGCTGGTGCGTCTTTCGACATATGACGAGCTGACCGGTCTGCTCAATCGCGTGCGGTTGAAAGAGGCGCTCGGCGAGGCATTGATCGCGGCGCAGCGTGGCCGCCAGAATTCCGCTTTCCTGCTGCTTGCGGTCGACAATCTGGAGCTGATCAACGACGCATTCGGCTTCGACGTTGCCGACGAAGTGATCGTCTGCATCGGCGAACGACTCAGTGGCCTTGCCCGGCGCGGCGACTCTCTCGGGCGCTATGCCGGCAACAAGTTCGGTCTCGTTCTCAACAACTGCACCGAGGAGCGCCTCAGCGACGTTTGCGAAAGGCTTCTCGCCGAGGTGCGCGACCGCGTGGTCGTCACGGCGCGCGGGCCGGTCGCCGTCACCGTGTCCGCCGGTTCGATCGCGCTTCCGGGGCACGCGTCCAGTGTCGACCAGGCGCTTGCACGCGCCGAGGAGGCACTGGTTTCGGCCAAGCAGAAACTGCGCAATTCGCATGTCATTTACGCGCCGTCGCGCGAGCGCGAGAAGACCCGGCTGCGCAACATCAATGTTGCCGACGAACTCATCACCGCGCTCAACGACCGGCGCATCCGCGTCGCCTATCAGCCGATCGTCGATGCTCGCACCGGCGATCCTGCGCTGCATGAATGTCTTGTGCGGATGGAGCGGCCCGACGGCACCATCGTTCCGGCGGGGCATTTCGTTCCGGTGGCGGAGAAGCTCGGCCTGATCGGGTTGCTTGACTATCGGGTGATGGAACTCGCGGTCGATACGCTGCGCGAGCGCGACGACGTCAAGCTGTCGCTCAATATTTCGGGCCGGACCATTGGCGACAGGCTGTGGCGCGACACGCTTGCCGCGCATCTTCATGCGGCCCCCGGATTCGCCGAGCGTCTGGTCATCGAGATTACCGAGACGGTGGCGATCCACGAGATCGGGGAATTGACCGAATTCGTTGCCGGCTTCCGCGATCTCGGCTGCCAAATCGCCATCGACGATTTCGGCGCCGGTTATACGTCGTTCCGCAATCTCAAGACGCTCGATGTCGATCTGGTCAAGATCGACGGTTCCTTCGTGATCGACCTGGTGAATAATCGCGACAATCAGTTCTTCGTGCGTACGCTGGTCGACCTGGCGCACAATTTCAATCTGCCGACAGTTGCCGAATGGGTCAGCAATGCGGAGGAAGTCGAGATGTTGCGCAATCTTGGCGTTGAGTATCTGCAGGGCTTCTATTTGGGCGAGCCGGTCATGGCTCTGCCGGCCGCGCGGGGCTCGGGCGCTATTTCTTCGACAAGGCTTCGAGCTGCGCCTGCATAAGCGCGATCTGGCGTTTCAGTTCGTCGAGTTCGCTTTCGCGCGCGCCGCTTTTCTCCGCCGGTTTTTCCGACTTGGCCGGCTCTTTCGACTCGCGTTCGACGTTTGAGCCGCCGCGTCCGAAGGGCGAGAACATGCGTATTGCATTGTCGAAGACTTCGAGATTCTGGCGAATCTGGTCCTCGAACTGGCCGAGCCTTTCGCGGCCGCCCAGTGCGCCGACAACGCGGTTGCGCAGCTTCTCCTGCTCCTTGGAAAAGCTGTTCATGCTCATTTCAAGATAGGAGGGAATAAAGCTCTGCAGGCTGTCGCCGTAGAAGCGGATCAGCTGGCGCAGAAAATTGATCGGCAGCAGGTTCTGCCCCTTGCCTTCTTCCTCGAAAATGATTTGCGTCAGCACCGAGCGGGTGATGTCCTCGCCCGTCTTGGCGTCGCGAACCACGAACTCCTTGCTCTGCTTCACCATTTCGCAGAGATGCTCTAGCGTCACATAACTCGAGGTTGCCGTGTTGTAGAGGCGCCGGTTTGCGTATTTCTTGATAACGATGACGTCATCGTCCGTGGATGATGTCTTTTTGGCCACGGTTTCCACTCTCTTGCTTACGTGTTGTTGCGCCGGGGCTGTTTTTATCCCGGACGGTCGCCGTTCGGCGTCGCTGGGGCCCCTGACCCCCTGTCCTTCGGCATTGTGACGCGGTATTGTTGCGCTGCGCAAGCCCCGCATTGCGATGCAAAGAAATCGGCGACCCGGCCGCGGCAGGCAAGCTGTCCGGTGGCGGTGGCGGATCGGAAGCCTATTATTTTTCCCGGTCGTTTTTCCGGCAGGGGTTCAGGGAGCCAATGATGAGCAAATCCGGTACCGAGGTGGTGATTGTCGGCGCGGCGCGTACGCCCGTCGGCGCGTTTAACGGCTCCTTGTCCGGCTTGCCGGCCCACGAGCTTGGCCGCATTGCCGTCGCCGCGGCGATCGAGCGCGCCGGCGTCGACAAGGCGCAGATTTCCGAAGTCATTCTGGGCCAGATCCTGCAGGCCGGTCAGGGGCAGAACCCCGCCCGTCAGGCCGCGATCAATGCCGGGCTGCCGGTCGAAGTGCCGGCCTGGAGCGTCAACCAGCTCTGCGGTTCGGGCCTGCGCGCCGTCGCGCTCGGCTTTCAGGCGATCGTCAATGGCGACAGCGAGATCGTGGTCGCCGGCGGGCAGGAGAGCATGAGCCAGGCGCATCACTCGGCCTATTTGCGGGCCGGGCAAAAGATGGGGGCGCTCGATTTCGCCGACACGATGATCAAGGACGGGCTGTGGGATGCCTTCAACGGCTACCATATGGGGCAGACCGCCGAGAACGTCGCCGCGCGCTGGCAGATCACGCGCGAGGAGCAGGACGCCTTTGCGGTCGCCTCGCAGAACAAGGCCGAAGCCGCGCAGAAGGCCGGCAAGTTCAAGGACGAGATCGCGCCCGTCACGATCAAGACACGCAAGGGCGATACGATTGTCGATACGGACGAATACATCAAGTCAGGCGTCACGCTCGAAGGCATCAAAGGGCTGAAGCCGGCTTTCCAGAAGGAAGGCGGTTCGGTCACGGCGGCCAATGCCTCCGGCATCAATGACGGCGCGGCTGCGGTGGTGCTGATGAGCGCCGAACGCGCAAAAAAGGAAGGCCGCAAGGTCATGGGGCGGATCGTCTCCTGGGCGCATGCCGGCGTCGATCCGGCGGTGATGGGCACAGGTCCGATCCCAGCCTCGCGCGCGGCGTTGAAACAAGCCGGCTGGTCGCCCGACGATCTCGATCTCGTCGAGGCCAACGAGGCGTTTGCCGCACAGGCGCTGGCGGTCAACAAGGATCTCGGCTGGGATGTATCCAAGGTCAATGTCAATGGCGGCGCTATCGCCATCGGCCATCCGATCGGCGCATCCGGCGCGCGCGTGCTGGTGACGCTGCTGCATGAGATGGAGAAGCGGGACGCCAAGAAGGGTCTTGCGACGCTCTGCATCGGCGGCGGTATGGGCATTGCCATGTGTATTGCGCGTGACTGAGGGCCCGGGCGCCCGGGCCGTAATTCGATCTGTTATGACGACAAGGATCTGAAACGATGACAAAAGTTGCGCTGGTCACGGGCGGTACGCGGGGCATCGGTCATGCCATTTCGCTGGCGCTGAAGGCGGCCGGCTATGAGGTCGCGGCCAATTATGCCGGAAACGACGAAGCGGCCGCCGCCTTCACGAAGGAAACCGGCATCAAGGCGTTCAAATGGAATGTCGGCAACTACGAGGCTTGCGTGAAAGGCATTGCCGAGGTCGAGGCGGTGCTCGGGCCGGTCGACGTGCTGGTCAACAATGCCGGCATCACGCGCGACGGCATGCTGCACAAGATGACGCCGGCACAATGGCGGGAAGTCATCAGCGTCGATCTCGATTCGATGTTCAACATGTGCCAGCCGCTGATCGCCGGCATGCGGGATCGCGGTTTCGGACGTATCGTCAACATCTCGTCGATCAACGGCCAGAAGGGTCAGATGGGCCAGACGAACTATTCAGCGGCCAAGGCCGGCGTTATCGGTTTCACCAAGGCGCTGGCGCAGGAAGTGGCGCGGAAGGGCATTACGGTCAATTGCATTGCGCCCGGCTATATCGACACCGACATGGTGGCCGCCGTACCGCAGAAGGTGCTCGACGGCATCATCGCCACGATCCCGGTCGGCCGTCTCGGCAAGGCGGAAGAGATCGCCCATTGCGTGACGTTCCTTGCCGACGAGAAGGCGAGCTTCGTCACCGGCGCGACGATCACGGCCAATGGCGCGCAATTTATTGCGGGATAGACGGGTCTGACGTGATGGTGAAAATGCCCCGGACGATTCCGGGGCATTTTCGTTTTCAGCCGGTTTGCGTTTCGGCCTCGGCCTGCAACCGGTCGTATTCCTCGTCGCGGCCCGGGCGGCCCGGCGCCGGATAGACCCAGGCGTCGACGGGCCCGACATCGACATGCGCGTAAGGTGTTTTCGTTGGATAGAAGCCGGCGCCGCCGCGGCCGAGTTTTTTCGCCACGCGGTAGACTTCTTCCGGGTCGTGAAAATCCTGCGTGATGTCGATCGCCATGCCGCGCATGTGGAAGCTGCCGGGGTCGACGCCGTTGCCGCGCGCATCGAGCCAGGCGTTGGTGCGTTCGGTGCGGTAGCCCGACATGGTGTAGATCGGGTTCTTCGAGCGCGTGTTGGCATCGATGTCGTGGAGCAGATCGAGCAGGCGCGGATCGGTCGGCGCCGCCTTGTTCTCGCGCAGATCGCGCATGAACCAGTCGACGCGCTTGATTGCGTCCGGCAGGTAGTCGCCATCCGCCCAATAGACGATGTTGAGTTTCTCGCCGGAATTGAGACTCTGCAGGTTGAGCGCCCGCTTGTGCGGCGCATCGGCGCGCAGGATCGATGGCGCCGCGAGCAGCGCACCGGCGCCGGCCGTCAGCGTCAACGCCGTGCGGCGCGTTATCGATTGCGATGTGTTTCTTTTCATCACCTCGAAATCCTAGTGAAGCGCCGTATCGGGCTCAAGCGAAGGTTCCGCGACAGTGGTTGTTGGCCGAATATCGGCGACCGCCAGCGGCTCCACGGCGCCAATCAGCGCATCCGAAGCGGCGGCGGCGCTGACGCGGCTTTCCGGCTCCGGCGCGAGCTGAACAAAGCTGTAGCCCTGCTCGCGCATCGTCACGATGAAGGATGACAGCATGTCGGCGGTGCGCGGCTTGGTATCGTGCAGGATCAGGATACCGCGTCCGACCGAGGCGATGTTGCGGATGGCGCGGCGGCGGACTTCGGCCGAGCCGATCGGCTTCCAGTCGTCGGCGCCGAATTCGCAGGAAAACGTTGCGATATGCCGTTCGCCGAGCCAGCGAATGAGCGTGGCGCTGTCGTTGAGGCCCGGAAAGCGGAAGAAGGGCGCGAGACGCTGGCGATCTTCCGCGGGCGAATCGGCGAGCGCTGCTTCGACGGCCTCGAAGCCGCGGCGGATTTCGCGCTGCGCCTGAGCGAGAGAGTAGCGGCGCAAGCTGTTCGGGTGAAGCCAGGTATGGGTGCCGATGACATGGCCGCGCGCGGCGACGTCGCGCACGATTTCGGGATGCTTCGCCGCGTAGTATCCGACCATGAAGAAGGTCGCCTTGATGCAGTGACGGTCCAGCGTATCGAGAATGCGCAACGTGCTTTCGGGGTCCGGCCCATCATCGAAGGTCAGCGCGACTTCCTTCGGACCCAGCGGCACGGTTTGCGGGTACTGCATGTTGCCATAGGCCGGCCCGCTGGCCGTCGGCACGGTGGCGACGCGCGTCGCTGCCGGGTAGCCGGGATCGCCGGGGCAGGTATCTTCGCCTGCATAGGCGGCGGTCGCGGCGAGTGATGCCCCAAGCAAAATTCCCGCGAATGTCGAAATGCGTCCCACGCCGATGCCCCTGCCTGCCGTCATCGCATGCCCCGGCGGATTTTATCGCAGGGCGCGCGGGCGGCCAGCGCAAACGGGCCACAGGCTGCACAAAAGCGATCAGCGTTAACGGCCGGGCGCCCAATCCGGCGCCGCCATTTCAAAGCCCGAAAACTCGAAACCGGGTGCGACGGTGCAGCCGACCAGGGTGAAATCACCTTGCGGTTCGGCGGCCTGCCAGTGACCTGCCGGGATCACCAGTTGCGGCCGTTGGCCGCCGGCGAGATCGGGGCCGAGTAGCCGCATTTCCTGCGCCTTTCCGTCGGCGCTGATCGAGAGCGACAAGGGCCCGCCCGCATGCCAGTGCCAGATTTCGACGGCGTCGACACGATGCCAATGCGAGCGTTGGCCGGCTTTCAACAGATAGTAGATGGCCGTCGAACGGGCACGGCCGCCGCCGGCTGCGTCGCGAAAAGTCTCGACGAAATATCCGCCTTCGGGATGCGGTTCGAGGCCGAGCAGCGAGACGATCTCGTCAGCCGTCAAATTCGTCTGCAACTTCATTTTAGAAATTGTCCTTGCGCTTGCGCGTCTCGGCAAAGACATCGACATCCGAGGCGCCCTGCATGCCGACGGTCAGGCGCAGATCGGGGCTCGCCGCGCGCAGGAAGGGGTTGGTCGCCTTTTCGAGGCCGATGGTGGTCGGCACGGTCCATTCGCCGCGCGCGCGCTTTTCGTCGATTTCCTTCGCACGAGCGACAAGCGCTGCGTTCTGCGGTTCGACGCTGAGGGCAAAGCGCGCATTCGCTTGCGTATATTCATGCGCGCAATAGACCGTCGTGTCGTCGGGCAACGCCATCAGCTTGTTGAGCGACGTCCACATCTGCTGCGGCGTTCCCTCGAACAGACGCCCGCAGCCAAGCGCAAACAGCGTGTCGCCGACAAAGGCCACCCTGTCGCCGGCAAAGCTGTAGGCGATGTGGCCGCGGGTGTGGCCCGGCACGTCGATGACGCGGGCCCTCGCCGCCCCGAGCTCGACGATGTCGCCTTCGCCGACGGCGCGGTCGATGCCGGGGATCAGATCCTTTTCGCCTTTCGGTCCGATCACCGTGCAACCGGTTTCCTTCTTCAACGCGGCGTTGCCGCCAGCGTGGTCGAAATGATGATGGGTGTTCAGAATATGGGTCAGTTTCCAGCCTCTGTCGGCGAGCGCTTTCAAGATCGGTTCGACCTCGGGTGTGTCGATCGTTGCGGTGGCGCCGGAGGACGGCTCATGCACTAGGTATCCGTAGTTGTCGCTCAGACAGGGGATCTGGTGAATCTGGAGTCCGGTCATGTTGCCTCCTCGCATTGGTTCTGCATCGACCGTCGATTTATGTGCGGCCTCGACGTCTGGTTCCGTCATTGCCCTTAACCTAGTGCGATCGGGCGCCGGGGTGAACCCGTCGCCGGGACCGCCCGAAATCTGGTAGGCTTGGGCTATGCCCATGGATGTCATCGATCTCCGCGATTTTTACGGACGGCGCCTCGGTCGCGTCGCGCGCCAGCATATCGGCCGCCGCATTCATGCGGTCTGGCCGGATGTGACCGGGCTCAACGTGCTCGGCCTTGGCTTTGCGACGCCTTATCTCGGCCCTTTCAAGGCCAGGGCGCAACGCGTCGTCGGTCTGATGCCTGCCCGGCAAGGCGTCCTGCATTGGCCCTCGGAAGGAAAATGCCTGACCGGTCTCGTCGACGAACGCGAGTTGCCGCTCGACGACGAGAGCATGGACCGTGTCCTGGTCGTGCACGGGCTTGAGGCCAGCGAGGCGCTGCGCGTCATGTTGCGGCAGATCTGGCGCGTGCTGGCGCCTGGCGGGCGGGTCATCATCGTTGTGCCGAACCGGCGCGGCTTGTGGGCGCGGCGCGAAGCGACGCCTTTCGGACACGGACAGCCCTTTTCGCGCGGCCAGCTGACGCAGCTTCTGCGCGAATCCATGTTTTCGCCATCGGGATGGGAGGTTGCCTTGTTTGCGCCGCCCTTCGACTGGCGGCCGCTGCTGCGGTCGGCAGGAGCCTGGGAGCGCGTGGGACACATGCTCTGGCCGCGTTTTTCGGGCGTCATTCTGGTCGAGGCGACCAAGCAGATTTATGCGGCGACACCCTCGCCCGTCACGCAAAAGGTTGCGCAGCGCGTTCGGGCACTCGCGCCGCTTCCGGTGCCGGCGCGCTCCGCAAGTTCATTCGACGAGAGCTAGAGCGCGCGCGCGTCGTGGCGCGAGAGCAGGAAAACCGCATCGCCGGCAAAGAAATTGGCGATGGCGCCCGGCCGCGACAATCGGCGCGTCGTATCGCCGGTCACGATCACCGCATCCTCGATACCAAGTCCCAGATCGTCGCAGAGCCTCGTGAAATCGAGCAGCGTGCACAGATGAATGTTCGGCGTGTCGTACCAGGAGTATCCGAGCGATGGCGTTTCGGGCATGCGGCCGCTGAAAAGAAGTTGCAGTCTGACGCGCCAATGCCCGAAGTTCGGGAACGAGACGATGACATGGCGGCCGATGCGCTTCATCGCGCGCAGCACTTCCTTCGGATTGCGCGTGGCCTGGATCGTCTGGCTCAGGATCACATAGTCGAAGGCGTCGTCCGGGTAGTCCGCGAGGTCGGTGTCGGCATCGCCCTGAACGACCGACAGCCCGCGCGCCACGCAGGCGTTCACGCCTTCCTGGCTCAGTTCGACGCCGCGCCCGTCGACGTTTTTCTTGCGTGTCAGTAGTTCCAGCAATTCACCGTCGCCGCAGCCGACATCGAGCACGCGGCTTCCCGGTGCGATCATCTGGGCGATCAGGTCGAGGTCGACGCGGCCCGTCGAATAGCCGTTGCCCGGGCTCATGTGCCGAGCCCTCGTGTCCGCGCGGCGCTGTCGACGAAGCCTCGCAACGTTGCGAACATTTCCGGCTCATCCAGCAGGAAGGCATCATGGCCCTTGTCGGTCCTGATTTCGACAAAGCTCACATTGGCCGCAACCGCGTTCAGTGCATGTACGATCTGGCGACTGTCCGACGTTGGAAACAGCCAGTCGCTGGTGAAGGAGACGACGCAAAATCTTGCCTTGGTGTTGCGGAAGGCGTTTGCCAGAACGCCGCCGAAATCGTCGGCAAGGTCGAAATAGTCCATCGCCCGCGTCAGATAGAGATAGGAGTTGGCGTCGAAGCGATCGACGAAGGTCGAACCCTGATGGCGCAGGTAGGACTCGATCTGAAAGTCCGCGTCGAAACCATAAGTCACGGTTTCGCGGTCCTGGAGGTTGCGGCCGAACTTGCGGTGCAGCGCTGTTTCCGAGAGGTAGGTGATATGCGCGGCCATGCGCGCGACCGCGAGCCCCTTGGCGGGGGTCGTGCCTTCGATCAGATAGGCGCCCTGTTTCCACTCCGGATCGGCCATGATCGCCTGGCGGCCGACTTCGTGGAAGGCGATGTTCTGCGCCGAGTGGCGTGCTGCCGTCGCGATCGGGATGGCCGAAAAAATGCGCTCGGGGTAGGCGGCGGCCCATTGCAGCACCTGCATTCCACCCATCGAGCCGCCGACGACACAAAAGAGCTCCCCGATGCCGAGCTTGTCGAGCAACATCGCCTGGGCGCGCACCATGTCGCCGATGGTGATGACCGGAAAATCGAGGCCGTAGGGCTTGCCCGTCGCCGGGTCGGGATCGCGCGGGCCGGTCGTGCCCATGCAGCCGCCGACGACGTTCGGGCAGATCACGAAAAAGCGGTCGGTGTCGATAGGGCGTCCCGGACCGACCATGTAGGGCCACCAGCCGGCCTTGCCGGTGACCGGATGCGCGCTCGCCGCATACTGGTCGAGTGTCAGGGCGTGGCAAATCAGGATCACGTTCGACTTGTCGGCATTGAGCGTGCCATAGGTCTCGTAGGCGACGGTGAAGGGGCTCAGGCTGACGCCGGAATCGAGCGCGAGCGGCTCGTCGGCGCCGAAGGTCGCGGTGGCGCTCCGCGCCTCGACCCTGCCGCCGTCGTCCGGACGCGTTGCGTCCCCAGCCCTGTCAATCGTGTTCATCGCGCCCCTGCGCCGGTCTTTTTGCCCGCTGGAAGCCCCCTTGGACCCCCTCGGGCGAGGGTGCATAGCTAGGGATGCACCCCCCAAAATGTCAATGTTTTCTTTGATTTCGGGGGGTTTGGCTCGTATGAATACCGCTCTTGCGGACCGGGGAGAGGGGCCCGCCGCGAGGGGGCCTCCCCGCCGAGAGACGCGCATGACGACCGAGACGACCAGCCCTGAGAAAGCGCTTGCCGATGTCCGCAAGGAGATCGACGCGATCGACGACGCCGTTCATGACCTGCTGATGAAGCGGACTGAGCTTGTCGTCGAGGTTGCGGAGGCCAAGGCGCGCGAGGCCAGCGCAGCCGGCGCGGGCAGTTTCATAGCATTCCGGCCCGGCCGCGAGGCGGAGGTTCTGCGCCGGCTGGCGGCGCGGCATCGGGGCGACTTGCCCCTGCGTGTCGTCTTCCGGCTCTGGCGCGAGATCATAGCCGCCATGACGCGCATCCAGGGTCCGTTCCGGGTCGAGGTTTTCGGCGGCGAGGGCGGCAACGCGCTCGGCAACTGGGATCTGGCGCGAAGCTATTACGGCTCGTCGACCCCCATGGAACTGCACGAGACGGCACGCGACATGTTGCGGCGGCTCGGGAACGACCGCTCGGCGGTCGGTATTCTGCCGGAACCCGGCGGCTATCCGGGCGGCGACTGGTGGACGTCGCTGGCGGCCAATGGCCAACTCGGTTTGCGCGTCGTTGCCCGCCTGCCTTTCATCGAGGTAGTGCGCGACGAAGATCAATTGCGCGCCTATGTGGTGGCACAAGC
Organism: Parvibaculum sp.; assembly: GCA_040216885.1. Lineage (GTDB taxonomy): Bacteria > Pseudomonadota > Alphaproteobacteria > Parvibaculales > Parvibaculaceae > Parvibaculum. Next base: position 167,509 of record JAVJOG010000027.1, on the reverse strand, counting down.
GGATTTCGAGGCGACGGGCGACGACACCTCCTTGTTGGTACTGTTGACGAGCGAGAGCGTCAGCGAGGCGCGTGCCGTGGCGCTGGCGAAGGCCGCCGGCCTCGAAGGTGCGCGCATCGGTCAGGCACGGATCGCCGACGGCGCGGCGGCCTATGCCAATCTTCTCGCGGTCAGCGGATTTGTCGGCGGGGACGATCCGCGGCTTGCCACACTGTCCGATGGCGGGGTTGCCGAGGCGCGCGTCATCGGCGGCTATGCCAACCCGCTGCGCCGCGCGGCGGATGGCGAGTGAGGCGATCATGACACGCCCGACGCCCCAGAAGGGCATTCTCGATATCGAGCCTTATGTCGGCGGCCGTGCCGGCGCGACTGGCGCGACGAAGGTTTTCAAGCTGTCGGCGAACGAGACGCCGCTGGGTGCGAGTCCGCGCGCGCGCGAGGCTTTTCTGTCGGCCGCCGAAAGCATGGCGCTTTATCCCGATGGTGGCGCCGACGAATTGCGCGCCGCGATTGCCGCGCGTTACGGGCTCAACGCGGAGCGGATTGTGTGTGGCGCCGGTTCCGACGAGCTGCTGCATCTTCTGGCACAGGCCTATCTGGGCGAGGGTGACGAAGCAATCGTGAGCGAGCACGGATTTCTTGTCTATCCGATCATCACCAAGGCGGCGGGGGCAACCTGCATCAAGGTGAAGGAGGAGAACCTTTGCACCGATGCCGATGCGATCCTTGCCGCTGTGACGCCGAAGACGAAGGTGGTCTTTCTCGCCAACCCCAACAATCCGACCGGCAGCTATCTGCCGGCCGACGAGATGCGCCGTCTCCATGCCGGATTGCGGCCGGACATTCTCTTTGTGGTCGATGCGGCCTATAGCGAATATGTGACCCGCAACGATTACGAAGCGGGGATCGAGCTTGTCGCGACGTCGGAAAATGTCGTGATGACGCGCACCTTCTCGAAGATCTATGGGCTCGCCGCGCTCCGGCTCGGCTGGATGTACGCGCCGGCTCATGTTGCCGATGTGATCAACCGCATCCGCGGACCGTTCAACGTCTCGATCCCGGCCCTCAAAGCCGGCGTTGCCGCGATGCGCGACACGGGCCATGTCGATGTCGCGCGTACTCACAACGACACCTGGATCGTCTGGCTGACGGACGAGATCGGCAAGCTCGGTCTAGAAGTTGCACCGAGCGTTGCGAATTTCCTGCTGATCGGCTTCCCGGACGAGGCGAACCGCCGCGCACCCGATGCCGACGCCTTTCTGATGCAGCGTGGTCTTATTCTGCGCCAGATGACCGCTTACGGTCTGCCCAACCATCTGCGCCTCTCGGTCGGCACCGAAGAGGCGAACCGGCTTGTCGTTGCCGCGCTCGCCGATTTCATGCGCCGCAAGGAAGGTGCGGCATGAGTGGTGGCAAGCTTTTCGATCGCGTGGCGCTGATCGGGCTCGGTCTTATCGGCGGGTCGCTCGGCCATGCCATGAAGCGGCGGGGCATTGCGGGTCATGTTTCGGGCTATGCGCGCTCGGCGACGACACGGGCGCGGGCGCTCGAAATCGGTTTCATCGACAGCGCGCATGAAACGGCGGCGGCTGCGGTTGCGGACGCCGATCTCGTCATCATCTGCACGCCGGTCGGTGCGCTGGCCGAGATTGCCGGCGACATCGAGCCCGCGCTCAGGAAGGGCGCCATCGTCACCGATGTCGGCTCGGTCAAGGTCGCGGTCGTGCGCGATGTCGGACCGCATATTCCCGACGGCGTCCACTTCATTCCGGGCCATCCGATCGCGGGAACGGAAGAGTCCGGTCCCGATGCAGGGTTTGCCGAACTTTTCGACGGCCGCTGGTGCATCCTGACGCCGGTGCCGGGCGCGGATACGCATGCCGTCGAGAAGCTGACCGAATTCTGGACCGCTTGTGGCTCCAATGTCGACATCATGGAGCCGCGCCACCACGATCTCGTACTCGCGATCGTGAGCCACCTGCCGCACATCATCGCCTACAACATCGTCGGCACCGCGAGCGATCTCGAAACGGTGACGCAGTCGGAAGTCATCAAGTATTCCGCCTCGGGCTTTCGCGACTTCACGCGTCTTGCGGCGTCCGATCCGACCATGTGGCGCGACGTCTGCCTCAACAACCGCGAACCGATTCTCGAGATGCTGGCGCGTTTTTCAGAGGACCTGACGGCGCTGCAACGGGCAATCCGATGGGGCGATGGCGACGTGCTGTTCGATCTCTTCACGCGCACCCGCGCCATTCGCCGTTCGATCATCGACGCGGGGCAGGATTCGCCGATGCCGAATTTCGGCCGCAACCCGACCCATGCGAAACCGGACGGCAAGGACGGTCAGTAAAGCGGCGATAATTGCGCGATCGCGAGCGGGCCGAGATAGAGCTTGCCGCCGGTCATGCTGATGGGCACACGGACGCGCCCCGGTTCGCTCCCCTGAAATTGCGAAACGAGCACCAGCCCCGCCAGCGCGACGCGCGCTTCGCGTTCGCGCACCAACCCGTCTTGCACCATTGCATCGAGCAGGCCCTCGAAGTCGGCGATTTCGGCATCGAAGCGACCTTCGGGGCGGTTCGCCGCATCAAGCGTCACCTCGCCATAGGCCGTCATGTCGAGAGGGCCCCATTTCACGACAAGGTCCGAGATTGCCAGGGTGCCGTCGGCGGCGCGCCAGTCTTCGAGCAGCTCGACGGCGCTCACACGCTCGATGCGGGGCAGGTTGCGGGCGCGCGCCTGCGCCGCGATTTTTTCGATCCGATGACCGAGTGCCGGGATGTGCCGTCCCAAGCCAAGTGCGATCCCGTCGCCCCGCAGCGCGATGTCGTAGCCTGCGGTGCCACTCGCCGCGTCATCGGCCGGGCGCGTGTGAAGCTGCAAGCGGGCCGCATCGAAGCGAGCGACAGCCGCGACAACACCCCGGACATGCTGTGCCTCGACGTTTTCGATGTCGACGGCAATGCGACCGAGAGCGGCGCCCGGCATATCGACGTAGCTTGCCCAAGCGCCTTTCATCGTCCAGCTCAGGACGTTTTCGACGGCCCGGTTCGTCGAAAGGTCGCGGTACCGAAGTTCCTGCGGGCCGCGGAGATTGACGATGACATGGCGAAGATTGTGCGGCATCAGCGCGATTTCGGCGGCCTCGCCCTTCCAGGCCCATGCTTCCGGTGTCGCCGGAGCGCCGGCGCCCGGTGCGACGAACCGTGCCTCGATCCGGTAAGGGAAGCCGCCCATCGACAATTCGCGCCAGCCGACGACAAGGCCGCGCTCGGGGCTCGCCTCGAAGCGCTCAAGCGCGGCGCGTATCTCGCGCGAGACGGTTGTCCAGTAGACGGCATAGATCGCAACCGCGATCACGATGGCGATCGTCGGCGCGTAAATGTGCCAGCGGCGGGGCCGGGACGGGCCCATGTCGGTTGTCGGTTCTGTCATCTTGCTTCTAGAGTGTGGCCGCGCGATGGAGAGCCGCCAGCATGCAGGATTTGTGGGTCTTTGGATACGGGTCGCTGATGTGGCGGCCGGGTTTCGAGCACGAAGAGAAGCACCCGGCGTTGCTGCGCGGCTATCACCGGGCCTTCTGCGTCTACAGCCATGTTCATCGCGGGACGCCCGAGAAGCCCGGCCTCGTCTTCGGGCTCGATGCCGGGGGTGCCTGCCGGGGCGTTGCCTTCCGGGTTGCCGCCGCGCGGGCCGATGAGACGCGGCGCTACCTGCAGGCGCGCGAGCAGGTGACGCTGGTCTACAAGGATGTGGTGAAGACGGTCGAGCTGGCAGACAATGGAGGCAAGGTCGCCGCCCTTTGTTTCGTTGTCGACCGCGCCCATGGACAATATGCCGGGCGGCTGCCGTTTGAGGAGCAGGTGCGTCTGATCGCCGAGGGCGAGGGGCGTTCGGGAAAGAACCCCGACTATCTCGAGAGCACGGTGCGCCATCTCGACGAGGCCGGCGTGCCCGACGTGCAGCTCAGCCGGCTCTGGCACGCCGTAGCGCAGCGTCTGCATCGATCTCCGGCGTCCCGGTGAAGCGCGCGAGCGCCGTCAGGGCGCGGCGGATACCGGCTTCGCGGGCCTTCGTCAGCTTGACGCCGGGCTCACGCCAGAAACCCTTTACTTCCAGTCTTCCCTCGGTGCGGTGCGCCTTCACGTCGGCCCGGCCGATGAAGCGATCGCCTTCGAGCAGCGGCAGCACATAATAACCGTAGCGGCGTTTCTTCTCCGGCACGAAGACCTCGATGCGGTAGTCGAAACCGAACAGACGTAGCGCCCGCGCGCGGTCGCGGATCGCCGGATCGAAGGGCGAGAGGAAACGCATCGCGGCCGGCGGTTCCGGCGCGTCGGCGATATGCGCCTCGATGCCAGCCAGCGCGAGCGCCTTGCGCCGCTCGCCGGCCGTGTCCTCAATGCTCACTTCGACAATGTCACCGCGCTTCAGCGCCTTGGCGGCCCATGCCTTTGCGCCCTCTATCGGGACCAGTTTCCAGAATGCGGAAATTTCCTGCGGCGTCGCGAAGCCGAGGCGGGCAAGCGCCTCACGGCAGAGAAAATCGGTCGATGCCGCGAGGCTCGGGCGTTCGCGCCGTACGTCGCCCGGGATCACGCGTTCGGCGAGGTCGTAGACCTTTTCGAAGCCCTCGCGCCGCGCGATGGCGAGTTCGCCGGTGCGCCACAGTGTTTCGAGCGCGGTCTTGGACGGACCCCAGCCCCACCATGAGCCCTTGCCCTTGTCCTCGAAGTCGCGCGCCATTGCCGGCCCGTCGCGGCGGATGCGCTTGCGAATGTCGCGGATCGTCTTTTCGCCCTCGGGGCCGATGCGCTCCTGCCAACGCGGATTTTCCGCAATTCGCGCCTTTGCCGCAGCGAAACGATGCCGCCAATGCGGATAAAACTCCATCGGGATCAGCGAGGCGTCATGCGTCCAGTGCTCGAAAAGGTCGCGGCGTTCGTGATGAAGGTCGGCGAGGTGTTCGCGGCTGTATCCGGGCGCGCGCGAAAAGAGGATCATATGATGGGCGCGTTCGACCGTGTTGATCGAATCGAGCTGCACAAAGCCCAGATGTTTCACCAGCGCGAGCGTGCGGTCGGCGCAGAACTCAGGCGATGCCGTCGCGCTCAGCGCGTGGCGTTCGAGAAAGAGCCGCCGCGCATCGGCGTTGGAAATGAGGAGCGGTGCCGGCATCAGATATGCGAAAGGCCGGGCTTGTCGCGCGGCTCGTAGACGAGTTCGAGTTTCAACCCGTCGGGATCGGCGAACATCACGGCGTAGTAGCCGTCGCCATATTCGGGATAGTCGGCCGGCGGATCGAGAACGGTCGCGCCGATTTCGAGCAACAGCGTGTGGAGACGATCAACGTCGTCGCGGCTTTCGGCGATCCAGGCGACATGGTGCAGGCCCGGCGAATAGCGGTCGTGGATGCGGGCGGCGTTTGGCCCTTCGGCCTTGAAGATGCCGATACTTGGCAGCCGGTCGGAGGCGCCTGTGTGTTCCCAGTCGAAGCCGCGCTCATCCTCGCGCAGGCGGCGGTAACCCATGTAGCCGAGCACGGCGTCGTAGAACCAGGCCGAGGTCCAGGGGTCTTTCACCGTCAGGTCGAGGTGATGGATGAAGCCGCGCATCGTCACCTGCGTCTCAACTGCATTTCGAGAAGCCGCAGGCGGTGCAGGTTTCGCAACCTTCCTGCCGCACCATGCCGCGTTCGCCGCAGCGCGGGCAGCCCTTGAGCCGGGTCACAGCCGGATCGCCGCCTTCGCCCGGGGGGCGTTCGCCGGCAACCGCACGCAGGGCTTCCGTCACCGGTCGGCCGTCCTTTGCCGCGATGAAGCCGGTGTCGATCATGTGCTGTTCGATCACCTCGCCGATGGCGGCGAGCAGGCTCGGCACATAGCGGCCCTTCATCCATGAGCCGCCGCGCGGATCGAACACGGCTTTCAATTCCTCGACCACGAAGGTCACGTCGCCGCCACGGCGGAAGACGGCCGAGATCATGCGCGTCAGCGCCACGGTCCAGGCGTAGTGCTCCATGTTCTTCGAGTTGATGAAAATCTCGAAAGGCCGTCGCCTGCCATCCTGCAATATGTCGTTGATCGTAATGTAGATCGCGTGGTCGCTTTCCGGCCATTGCAGCTTGTAGGTGAAGCCCGGCAGCACCGTTTCGCGCTCCAGCGGCTTCGACATATAGACGACGCCGTCCTTCTCGTAGATTTCATGCGCGGCGGGCGCGGCAAGCGGCAGCACCGGTTGCGCGGTCTCTTTCGCGGCTGGCTTCGGCGCTTCGTCGATCGACAGGACCGAGCCGCGCACCTCGCTCGGGCGATAGGTCGTGCAGCCTTTCAGGCCCTTCTCATAGGCGGCGGTGTAGATATCCTTGAACGCATCGAAGGAAATATCGGCCGGGACGTTGATCGTCTTCGAGATCGAGCTGTCGATATAATCCTGCACGGCGGCCTGCACGGCGATGTGGTCGGCCGGCGCCAGTTGCTGGGCGTTGACGAAATAATCCGGCAGCGCCGCTTCGGCGCCGAAAATCTCATGGAATTTTTCGACCGCGTAGTCCTGCACGCGTTCCTCGCGCCGCGTGCCATCGGGCAGCAGCACCTTGCGCGTGTAGCTGTAGGCGAATACCGGTTCGATGCCCGACGAGACGTTGCCGGCGAAGAGTGAAATCGTGCCGGTCGGCGCGATCGAGGTGACGAGCGCGTTGCGGATGCCATGCTCGGCGATGGCGTCGCGCACATCCTTGTCGAGCGCCGAAACGGTCTCGCCGGCCAGATAGGCGTCGGCGACGAAAAGCGGGAAGGGACCTTTTTCCTTCGCGATGTCGACCGAAGCGAGATAGGCGGCGCGCGACAGCGCTTTCATCCAGGCGCGGATCAGTTTCAGCGATGCTTCCGAGCCGTAGCGCGCGCGGCACATGATAAGGGCGTCGGCGAGCCCCGTCACGCCGAGGCCGATGCGGCGTTTGGCCTGCGCCTCGTGGCGCTGTTCGGGTAATGGAAAGCGCGACACGTCGACCACATTGTCCATCGCGCGCACCGCCACATGGACCAGATCGGCAAGCTCCGCCTCGTCGATGCGCGCCTCGCCCGTGAAGGGCTCCGTCACCAGCGCCGCAAGGTTGATCGAGCCGAGCAGGCAGGCGCCGTATGGCGGCAGCGGCTGCTCGCCGCAAGGGTTGGTCGCGCGGATTGTCTCTGCGTAGTAGAGATTGTTGCGCGCATTGATGCGGTCGATGAAGATGACGCCGGGTTCGGCCCAGGCGAAGGTCGCGGCGATGATCTTGTCCCAGAGCGCGCGCGCCTTCAGCGTCTTGTAGACCGTGCCATCGAAGACGAGGTTCCAGGCGGCATCCGCCTTCACCGCCGTCATGAAGGCGTCGCTGACCAGCACCGAAAGATTGAACATGGTCAGCCGTCCGGGCTCGCGCTTGGCGTCGACGAACGCCTCGATGTCCGGATGGTCGCAAGCCAGCGTCGCCATCATGGCGCCGCGGCGCGAACCGGCCGACATGATGGTGCGGCACATCGCGTCCCACACATCCATGAAGGAAAGGGGCCCCGAGGCATCCGCGCCGACGCCAAGCACCGGCGCGCCTTTCGGACGTAGCGTCGAGAAGTCGTAGCCGATGCCGCCGCCCTGCTGCATGGTGAGCGCGGCTTCCTTCAGGTTCTCGAAAATGCCGGCCATCGTGTCGGGGATTTCGCCCATCACGAAGCAGTTGAAAAGCGTCACGTCGCGCCCCGTCCCGGCGCCGGCAAGGATGCGGCCGGCCGGCAGGAAGCGGAAACCGGCCATTGCCTCGCGGAAGCGGGCGGCCCAGGCCTCGCGCATTTCCGGCGCTTCGGCCTCGGCCAGCGCGGCGGCGACACGCGCCCAGGTGTCCGCGACCGTCAGGTCGGCAGGCGTCCCGTCCGCCTTGTGCAGGCGGTATTTCATGTCCCAGATCTGTTCGGCGATGCTCTTCATGGGGGGCAGCCTAGGCGCGGCTCGGGCGCAAATCAATGTTCTTGGTTTGTACGAAATTTATCCACAGATCTGCCTAAAACCAAATATATCCCCTTGAAACATGGGACGTGATTTCCTATATTTAGGTCATAGGAGATGACGCCCATGACCAAGATGACCCTCAAGAAGTTCAACGCCCGCTTCCCGGACGATGACGCCTGCCTAGATCACCTCATGGCGGTTCGTTATGGCCACAAGTTCCATTGCGGCACCTGCGGCGCGGAAGCCAAGCATCACAGGGTCAAGGGCCGCCGCTGCTATGAGTGCGAATTCTGCGGCCATCAGGTCTACCCCACCGCCGGAACGCCTTTCGAGCGCACCCGCACGAGCCTGCGGGACTGGTTCTTCGTCATGTACCTGTTCACGACGACGCGGAACGGCGTCAGCGCGAAGGAAATCCAGCGCCAGATCGGAACCACCTACAAGACGGCATGGCGCATGGGCCACGAAATCCGCAAGTACATGGGTTGGGTCGATGGTGACGATACTTTAGGCCACGATCACATTGTTGAAATCGACAAGGCTTTCATCGGCGGGAAGGACAAGCAGGGGAAAGAAGACAAGATGGTTGTCCTCGGCATGATCGAGCGCGGCGGAAGCGTTCTGACCCGCGTTGTCGAGGATCGCCGTTCCGGCAGTGTCGTCCCCTCGATCTTGCAGCACGTCCGCCCCGGCGCATGGGTTGCGACCGATGAAGCCGGTGCCTTCGCCCGCTTGGAAGAATTTGGCTACGAGCACGAAACGGTGAACCACGCCCGCAAGGAATACGTGCGCGGCCCCATTCATACCAATTCAATCGAAAGCTTCTGGGCGACGATCAAGCGCGGGATTTACGGGACGCACGTTTGGGTTTCGAAGAAGCACCTGTCTTCGTACCTCGGGGAGTTCGAGTTCCGCCATAACCTGCGGAAGCGCCCCGAGTTGATGTACGAGCGTCTGTTGCAGGCCTTTCCTCGCCCGTGATCATCTTGGACAGGAGAAGGTCGAAATGTGCCTGCGTAGTTGCGGTCATTCCACAAGGCCTAAATTTTTCAGCCTGTAATTCATTGCTTCTTTGGACACAGCAAATTTCTTTGCCATAGCAACCACATCACCATCACATGCCGCCCATTCACGTCTAACTAAACTAGGCGGCATGAGCAAATTTGCAGCAAACTGGTTAGCCTCTGTTTCATGGAAAGGCTTGATATTCCGATTATAAAACTCGCCATCGGGTGTGCTGCGATAGGCTTTAGTATCGTCCGTTCCATCGGCAAGCAAATCACGGTGAAGGATGTAGTGTCCCAATTCATGGGCCATCGTGAAGCGGCTTCGATAGTAGAAATCATTTTTATTTACAGCGATCTCGTACTTCCCATCTTTGCCCAAGCCAATTTGTCCGGAAATCTCCGGGTGAAGAGATGCTTCTTTGTTGAGGTGAACGCCGAGCGCGCGGATAAGACCCTCTACATCCACAGGAGCGGTAGATTGGTATTTTTCAACCAAATCAAGCAGTTTCATTGGGGTCGCCCTCCATCGCAGTAGCAATATCATTAGCGGTGGCGCCGTCTGGATCGCCAAGCAGCTTAGTTTGCGCTTCGCGTGCCGCACTTATCAGTATTTCTGGGTTTTGACGCAAGACCTCAGCAATTATCTGAGGATTCTCTCCGAGGAACTCTCTCACGATTTCAGGTGCGCACTCTCTGATTTCCTTACGAGCCTCTTCCTCGGCAGCACGGACCGCAGCAGACCTAATCATCCAAAATCCGCCAATCGACCCGATGCCAATAGCCAAAGCAACTAATCCGAGCACAAGGCTAACAATATCAAGACGGCCAATCTGGCCCGCATAGGCGATCGCATCTGGAGTTTGGACAGGCTGTGCGGTGTGCGCCGAGCATGTCTCTATGTTTATAGATGGTGCGTTCCAGACCGGCTGGCAAGCCTCCCCGAATTTACCTCCAACCATGCTCACCCCCTCAGGTCGAATCGCTACACCAAGGTATATGTGGTGGTCGGTGCATACTACATCTGGACCGCGTGACCCGAATCGAGACAGGATGTGCGCTTGGTCTGTCTGGAGAAGATCAGGCCGGGGTTGCAGCCCCGGCCTTTCTTCAGGTCCTCGCCAGCTTTTGGAGCGCCAAGCGAGGCTTGCTTATCGGCATAGGCATAGAGAATCCTGACTCGCGACCTGAGTCAACGGCGCTCCATTCACACAGGAGGCCTGTTGAAATGGCTAACACCGCAGAGATTAAGTGCATTAACAAAGATGATCGTTACGACCCGTATGAGCGAATTACCCATGTAGGCGGCTACGTCACCAAGCAGTGGAAGCTCACACTGAACGAGGCGATCAACTACATCGAAACCGGAGAATGGAGCTTCTACGTAAGCGTCGGCGGCAAGAGCGTATGGGTTATCGTCGCCAGTCGGAACGGCAGGAAATACCTCAAGACGGAAGCGGACGGGGATGCTCCGAACAATCTTCTGAGTCTCCCGGAATGCCCATAACCGCCTGATACGGCGGCTTGAAGCCCCCCGGCTCCAGCGCCCATGAAAGCGCCTGCTGGGCGGCATATAGCTTGTCATAGGCTTCTGCGGCGTTCGGGTCTCTGAGCGCCGCCGAAATCTTGTCCAACTCACGTTGAATCAGTCCCATCGCTTCTTTCCTTTTTAGGGGGGCGACCCGCGCCCATGTTCGAGGGGGATATATTTGCCTAAAACAAGATATTGAAAAACAGGATAAATCGGAGTTTTCCCCGATTTCAGCGTTTCGAACCGGCGCGCTTTTCCACAGAGGTTCCGGCGCTGCGGGCTTCGGCGAGAAGACGTCCGGCCGCCGCTTCGACGCGAGCCTCCAGCGTTCCCATGAAGCTCTTGCGGTCGAGGCCGGCCGGGATCGGCTCCAGAAACTCGACAATGATGGTGCCGGGGTGGCGCAGGAAGCCGCGCCGGCCCCAGAAGAAGCCGGAGTTGACCGCGGCGGGCACGCAAGCAACGTCAAGCTGCCGGTAGAGCGCGGCGACGCCCGGCTTGTAGTCGAGCTTGGTGCCCGGGGCGCTGCGTGTGCCTTCGGGGAAAATCACGATCGGGCGCTTTTCGGCGAGCGCTGCCTTGCCCTGCGCGATCAGGCGGCGGATCGCCTGCGACGCGGCCCCGCGGTCGATGGCGATCATGCGGGCCTTCTGTGCGTACCAGCCGTAAAAGGGAATCCACAGGAGTTCGCGCTTCAGCACCATCGCGGGGCGGTCGAGGATCGCCGTCATCGCGATGGTGTCCCACATCGACTGGTGCTTGGAGGCGACGAGCACCGCGCCCTCCGGCAGCGTTCCCCGTACCTCGTAATTCGTGCCGGCGAGGACGCGCAGCAGCCAAAGCGTCGTGTGCGACCACCAGCGGATCGCGCCATGGGTGAAACGGCGCGGCAAGACGAGGGCGGGCGTTGCCGCGATCACGGCGACGACCGACATTGCATAGAAGGTGAGATTGAAGGCGGCGGAACGGAGCCAGAGCACGGACGGGATCCTCTACGCGGAAGGCCGTTCAGGACGGCATGGAGGACTGGCGATAGGCCAGTGCGAGCAGAAACTTCGTGTACTCGGAGACCAGCAGCCGCGTGGTGCCCGGATAGGCCCACCAGCCGTCGAGATGCAGCGTGTCCTGAAAAACCGGATAAGCCACAATTTCCACCGCCGGCATGGCGCGGCTCAGTTCCAGCCGCGCACGCGGCAGGTGGTAGGTGCTGGTGACGAGGATCACCGAGCGGTAGTCGTTGCGGCGCACCCAGTCGGCGGCTTCAGCGGCGTTGCCGATGGTGTTCTCGGCCATCCGTCCGAGGTCGACGCAGCAATCGAATTTTTCGGCCTCGCCCGGCACGATGTTCTTCAGCGATACGGGCGTCACGTCGGGATGTACGCCGGTGATCAGCAGCCGCATGCCCTTGCCCTCGTCGAGCAGCCGGTAGGCGACGGTGATGCGGTCGGGTCCGCCGGTCAGCGCGACGATGCCGTCCGCCACGGGCACATCGGCGGGCGGTGTGCGGTGAAGCTCGGCGGTGAAGAGAAAGAAGCCGCCCGCATAGGCGACCGCGAGCAGCGCCGCAAGGCCCGCCCCGATGCGGACGATGCGCCGGCTTCTGTCGTCTCGCGGCGTGTCGCCGGCCCTCATGCCCGTATCCATCTCCATCGGTCGCGCCGTTTTGTCTTGTGTGCCGGCCGATGCTGCCGGCGCTTTGTCGAAGGTGGCAGTCTAGCATACCCGCCGGGGACCAAGGTATGGCAAGCCGGACACCGGGAGGCCCTCGAAGGCGCTCTCAGAGCATGCGTTCGAGGCTGCGCATGACCGTTATCCGCGCCGTCGCGACGGCAACCGCCGCGGCCGCGAAGGGCACGGCGGCCAGCACCGGATAGTGCTCCGGCTGGAGGCCCGATATGGGGACCATGAACAATCCGTCGCCGCCACCGGTCAGGTTGAGTGCCAGGAAGGTCACGACCGAGAGCGCAAGTCCGATCAGGCCGCCACGAAACCCGAGATGCAGGAAGTGCCGCTGCACTTCGGCGGCAATAAATTTGTCGCGCGCACCGATCAGGTGCAGCACTTCCACGACATCGCGGTTTGCCGACAATCCGGCGCGTGTCGCGAACGTCACGATCGCGATCGTCGTTGCGGCGACGGCGGCGAGAATTCCGTAAGCGAGAAAAATGGCGGCGCGCGCCGCGCGGCGCAATTCGGTGCGCCATTGCCGGTGCGTGTCGAGCGTCGCGCCCGGCGCGGCGGCGGCGATGGCGCCGGCAAGCGCCGAAAGATCGGGAGGCGCCGCGGTATCGATGCGAATATCGACGAGGCGCGGCAGCGGCAGGTCCGCGGTAACATTGCCCGCGCCGAGCCATGGTTCGAGCAGTGCCTCTGTGTCGGCGCGGGAAAACGCGGTTGCCGAAAGAACGCCCGGTGTTCCGTCGAGCACTTCCATCACGGCGTCGATCTGCTCCTCCGGCGGTGTGTCGGGCGAAGGTTTGATCTGCACGGTGAGTGCACCGGCAAGATCGCTCGTCCAGTCGCTGGCCATGCGTTCGACCGAGAGCGCGGCGCCGAGCGCGAGGCTTGCGAGGAAGCACATGGCCGCGATGACCAGCACCAGCGAAAGACCGGTCGCGCCGGCGGCCGGCATCACGCTTCGGGTCTCGACCAGCAGGCCGGCAAGGGCGGCGCCGAAGCCGCGCGGTTCGCCGTGAAAGGTCGGGGCGGGGTCTGGGCGACGCAAGGTCTCAGCCACGGATCGTCAGCCCTCCCTTGTCCAGCACCAGTTCCGGCGCACCCGCCGTTTCCACCAGTGCGCGGTCATGGGTTGCGATCAGCACGGAGGTGCCGAGGCGGTTGAGTTCGACGAAGAGGCGCAACAGGCGCTGGCCCATTTCGGGGTCGACATTGCCGGTCGGTTCGTCGGCCAGCAACAGGTCGGGTTGGGCGACGACGGCGCGGGCAATAGCGGCACGCTGCTTCTCGCCGCCCGATAGTGTCGGCGGCCGGGCGCTCATGCGGTCGCCGAGACCGACCCATGCGAGGAGTTCCTCGACATCGGCCCGGTAGCTGTCTTCGCCCCGGCCCTGGATTTTCAGCGGCAGCGCCACGTTCTCATAGGTCGTCAGGTGGTCGAGCAGCCGGAACTCCTGAAAGACGACGCCGATGCGACGGCGCAGCGGCGGCAGCTCGGCGCGCGGCAGCGTCGCGATGTCCTTGCCGAACATCGTGATCAGGCCGCGCGAGGGCCGCGTCGCCAGAAACATCAGCTTCAGCAGCGATGTCTTGCCGGCGCCCGACGGTCCGGTCAGGAAATGAAAGGAGGCCGGCGCGAGGTGAAAACTCACGTCGCGCAGCACTTCCGGTCCCATGCCGTAACGCATGCCCACATTTTCGAAGCGAATCATGGCAGCGACGGTATCATGGAACCGTGGCGCCCAAGCAGACCGGCGACGCGAAAAACGGCGTCCTGCCTCGCTTTTCGAGCTTTTGACGGCCTTCTCTTAACGCGCCTTTAACCATGGTGCGGCTTTCAATAGGCTTGTGGAAATGCGGATCGTGGCCGGGCGCGCTACGCTCCGATCGCGGCCTGTATTCTTTAATGCCAAAGCGAATGTTCCGGATGATCATCACCTGCCCGTCCTGCTCGACGCGATACCCGGTGGAGGCTTCGTCCTTTGCACCGTCGGGACGGAAAGTGCGCTGCGCCAAATGCGGCCAGAGCTGGCATCAGGCGCCGCCCGCCGATCTCGACGAGAGCCCGCCTGCCGGGGCCGAGCCCGCGCCGGTCGAGGACGCCGCGCCGGCGCCGGTCTTTGCGGCGGCCGCGTCGCGCAAGAAAATTTTCGGTGAGAAACCCGTGCCTGCTGCGGAAGCGCCCGCGTCGGACAAGGCGGCGGAAGGGCCGCCCGCGCCCGCCAGCGACGACGATGTGGTTTTCAGCGATGCGCCCGCTGCGGCGTCCACCAGCGCCACTGCGGATATCGGCAACCGGTTCCGCGCCCAGGTCCGGCGCGCGGCTTCCATGCGGCGCGGCAAGGTTCTCAACGCCGCCGGCTGGGTTGTCCTGGCGCTCTTTGTCGGCGGCACGCTTGCGGGCGGCTATCAATGGCGCGCCGACATTGCCTCGTTCTGGCCTGCCACCACAAAGGTCTATGCGGCGGTCGGCGCCCCGGTCAATCTGCGCGGCCTCGAATTCCGCAATGTCGCCTATGAGCGGCAGGAAGAGGAGGGGCTGCCGGTGCTGGCTGTCTCCGGTGAAATCGTCAATGTCAGCGGCAAGACGGTCGCTCTGCCGCGCCTGCGCGTCGGGCTGCGCGATGACGAACAGAGAGAGCTCTATCACTGGACGCTGGCGCTCGGCCAAAACGAATTGCCGCCCGGCGAGGCGACGAATTTCATCACCCGCCTCTCCAGTCCGCCCGTCGAAGCGCGCGACATCGAGGTTCGTTTCGTCCGCGAACAGGACGACGCTGCGCCCAATGGCGGCGCGCCCGCGGCGGAATAGCATCTTGAGCCGGATCGCGCCGCCGGGCGCCCGTATCTCCGTACTCTACCCGGCGGAGGAAATCGGCAAGCGCGTTCGCGCGCTGGCGGGCGAGATCGCCGCCGCGATGGGCCGCGATCCGCTCGTCGTTCCGATACTCAAGGGCAGTTTCATTTTCGCCGCCGATCTCCTGCGCGCGCTGCACGAAGCGGGCGCCGAACCCGACATGGATTTCATCGGCCTTTCGAGTTACGGCACGGGCACGCTTTCGCTCGGAGAGGTTCGGATCTTGCGCGACACCGAGGCCGAGATCGCCGGGCGCGACGTGCTGATCGTCGACGACATTCTGGAATCGGGACGCACACTTGCCTTCGCCGCCGACCTGATGGCGGCACGCGGCGCCCGCTCGGTCAAGAGCTGCGTGTTGCTGCGCAAGCCCGGCAAGCTTGCCGTCGACGTCACCGCCGATTTTGTCGGCTTCGATTGCCCCGACCGGTTTGTTGTCGGCTACGGCATGGACATCGCCCATGCCTGGCGTCAGTTGCCGTTTATCGGCTTTGTGGAGCGCTGAGAATGGCCCGCATTCTTGTCGTCGAAGACGAACCCGATGTCAGGACTTTCGTCATGCGGGCGCTCAAGGGCGCCGGCCACGATGTCGATGTTGCGGGCGACGGCAGCGCCGCGCTTGAGGCGTTGTCGCAGGCCCGCGGTGCCGGGCGGCCGCACGATCTCCTGCTGACCGACATTCTGATGCCGGTCATGGACGGCGTGTCGCTGGCGCTCGCTGCCGCACGCGACGCGCCGGCGCTCCGCATCATGCTGATGACAGGCTATTCCGATCAGCGCGAGCGCGCCCACGGGCTCGAAGCGATCATCCACGATATTCTGCTGAAACCGTTCACGCTCGATGAGCTGGTGATGCGCGTCGCCACAGTGCTCGATAGTCCCCGCTAGAAGCGCCTGAGCAACCGGTCGAGATAATCGAGTTCGATCCGCGGCCGTCCGAGATCTGCGGCGCGGCGGCGCAGCTCTTCGAGAATTTCCCGCGCGCGTTGCATGTCGATCCTATCGGGCACGGCGACGTCGGCGCCCATGTCCGGGCCGGATTGGCGCATCGGCCGGCCGAACGGGTCGGTGCGCGCCTGGCCGCGTCCTTGCCCCTCCTGACGCCCCGCCATGCCCTGCATCAATTTGTCGGCAAGCGCCTGCGCGCCGGCGCGCATTTCGTCGATGGCCTGGCCTTGCGAGCCGGTGGCGCGGTCGGGGCGTCCGTCGCCCAGCCTTTCCTCGGCGTCGCGCATCGATCTTTCGGCATGACCGAGCGCCCCCGGCACCTCGGCGCCGCCCTCGCCGAGACCCCGCAGGATATCGCCGAGTTCGTCGCGCAATGCGCGTTGCGCTTCCGCCAATGCCTCGAGTGACGGGGCCGATCCGGCCGCGCCGTCATGCGGCATCTGGCCTGGTGCGCCGGTGCCGGGGCCTTGTCCCTCCATGCCGTCCTCGCCGGCGCCGCGTTCTCTTTCGCCGAACGTCCGGTCCATCAGCTCGCGCTGTTTCGCGATCATTTCGCCCATCCGGTCGATCGCTTGTGCCATCGCCTGTTCGCCGGGCGCCATCGGGTCTGCCTGTCCGGGCAATTGCAGGTTTTCGAGAATGGCCTGAAGCTGCTGCAGCATTGCCTGCGCCTGATCGCGCGCGCCGCTCTGGGCGAGTTCGCCGATCGCGTCCAGCATGTCCTCGAGTTGCTGGCGTTCGACGGTCTGCGCGTCCGACATTGCATCGCTCATCTGCGGCATCTCGGGCATCTGACTGCCGTTCGCCGTCAGCGCGTCCATATAGCGATTGAAGGCATCCTTCAATTCCGACATCAGCCGCGCGATTTCGTCTTCGCCGGCGCCCTGGCTCAGCGCGTCGGCCAGTGCCTTCTGTGCGTCGCGCAGGTCGCGCTCGGCCAGCGACAGGTCTCCGTCCTCGATATGCAGCGCCACCGACCACAGGAGGTCGAAAATACCGGTCAGGTCGGCGTCGCGCCGCGCTTCGGTCAACCGCCAATAGGCGGCGCGTAGCGACAGATAGACGATTTTGTCGTCGATATAGCGATCGGCATCCTGCGTGAAATTGTCGATGAAGCGCGCGACGCTGGCGCCCGAGCGCGGATCGAGGGCGAGGCGGCGGCGCTGTTCGACGATGGCGCGCGCCAAGGGGTCGGTGAATTCGCGCGCTGGCAGAACCGTCTCAACGGACTCGCTCATGCCTTCCTGATTCGCGTCGTCGCGTACCACCAGCGTGATCGTCACCGGCAGTCCGGCCCAGGGATGCGGCGTCAGGTCTGCATAGGTCTCGCTCTCGGCCTCGCGCGGCCGCAGCGAAGGCAGGGGCAGTTGCACATGCGGCGCGGTCACGCGCGGTTCGGCCGCGGGACGCGCTTCCTCCATCTGCGGACCGGCGCTGCGGTCGAGTTCGATGTGTGCTTCTGCTTGTGCGACTCCATAATCGTCCGACACCTTGTAGACAAAACGCAGGGCGCCGGATGCCGATTGGGTCAGCGGTTCGCGCAGTTCGATCGTCGGCGCTTCGTCGGGCGTCACCTCGATGCGCCAGCCGCGGATCATGCGGCCGCCTTCGGTGAGCGCGAGGTCGGTCGTTTCTGCCAGTTCGGCATCGATGGCGTGATTGCCGTCGCTGACGGTATTCAGCGCCTGGGGGCGCTCGCGTGTATCGCCGCCATGGCTTTCGAGAACCGGTGCGTTCCGTAGTCCGTGAACGCGCAGCGACAGAACACTGCCCTGCGGCGCGACGAGCGCTGTCTGCGCGACCGGTGCCTCGTCGCCACGGCGGTCGAGATAGAGCGGCGGCTTGCCGGTATAGGAAGGCGGTGTGATCCATGCCTCGATGGTGGCCTGCGCGCCGGCGCCCGCGCCCGGCAGCAGGGCAGCGGCGATGCGATCGGTGCGGCCGGGGCCCGTGCCGGCGATCGCGACCACGAGCAACAGCAGCACGGCGGCGCGCAGCGCGCGCGGATCGTGCAGGGCAAGGTCCGGCTGCGGCAGGCTGAAGCGCAGCCTGCGCAGCTGTTCGCTCACCCAGTTGCGGTGGGCGGACCATAGTGCCGGGTCGCCCGTGGTTTCCGCGGCAACGTCCTCATAGGCCGAAAGCGGCGAATGGGTCAGGCCGGAGGATTTCTCGAGATGACGGAAAGCGTCGGCCCGTGTCGGCCATTTGAAGCCGCGAAAGCCGCGCCACAATGTCCAGACGATCAGCGTGCCGAAGACCGCGAGGGCCCCCCAATGCAGCGGCAGGGGCAGAAAGCCGAACACCCCGAACAGGGCCATCACCAGAAACACTCCGGCGACGGCGCCCGCCGGCCAGAGCGCCGGCCAGAAAGCCTGCCAGGTCAACAGCGCGCGCGCGATCCGTACGCGCCGCTCGATGCGCGGCTGCAGCCGCGTGGCTCGCGTTTCCGTGGCGTTCCGTTCGTCTTGTCCGGGGCCGGTCAAAGCTCTCCGCCCTCTTGTCGTCGGCCGGCGGCGCGGTCAATCCAGCCAGGCCGGAATCATATCCTGTTTCAGGATTGCGTCATAACTGGGGCGTGCGCGGACCTCGGCGAAGTCGCCGCCATGCACCATTACCTCGGGGATCAGCGGCCGGGTGTTGTAGGTCGAGGCCTGCACCGCGCCATAGGCACCCGCCGACATGATGGCGACGAGGTCGCCCGCCTTCAGGCGCGGCAGGTCGCGGCCCTTGGCGAAGAAGTCGCCGGTTTCGCAAACCGGACCGACGACGTCGTAGACGATGCGTTCGGCGCCATCGGCGGGCTCGGTCACCGGGCGTATGTCGTGGAAAGCGTCGTAGAGCGTCGGCCGGATCAGGTCGTTCATCGCCGCATCGAGAATGAGGAAGGCGCGATCGTCGCCGCGCTTCTCATAGATGACGCGCGTCACCAGGATGCCGGCATTGCCGGCGATCAGGCGGCCCGGTTCGAAGGTCAGGTCGCAGCCGAGATGTCCGACCGCGCGCTTGACCATCGCCGCATATTCGTCCGGATGCGGCGGCACGTCGTTGTCGCCGCGATAGGGAACGCCCAGGCCTCCGCCGAGGTCGATATGACGTATATCATGGCCCTCGGCCCTGAGCGCTTCCACCATGCCGGCCACGCGTTCGAAGGCGGCGGCGAAAGGTTCGAGCGTCGTCAACTGACTACCGATATGGACGTCGATGCCGCTGGCGTCGATGCTCTTCAGCGCGCGGGCGCGCGCATAGACGGCCGGCGCCCGCGTCCAGGAAATGCCGAACTTGTTTTCGGCCTTGCCGGTCGCAATCTTCTCATGCGTCTTCGCGTCGATATCGGGGTTGACGCGCAGCGCGACGCGCGCGACGAGGCCGCGCGCTTGCGCCAGCGCCGCCAGCATTTCAAGCTCGGGTTCGGATTCGACGTTGAAGCGGTCGATGCCCGCCTCGAGCGCAAATGCCATTTCGCCTTCGGTCTTGCCGACGCCGGAAAAGACGATCCTGTCCGGTGTCACGCCGGCGGCGAGTGCGCGGCGCAGCTCGCCCTCCGACACCACGTCGGCACCGGCGCCAAGGCGCGCCAGCGTTGCAATCACGGCGAGATTGGAGTTGGCCTTGACCGAATAGCAGATGCGCGCCGGCTGGTCCTTGAAGGCGGTGGCAAAGACACGGTAATGACGTTCGAGCGTCGCACTCGAATAGCAATAGAAGGGCGTGCCGACCGCCGCCGCAATGCCGGGGATTGCCACGTCCTCGGCATGCATGATGCCGTTGCGATAGTCGAAATGATGCATGGCGCGGCGATCAGTCTTCGTTGCCGCGTGTCGTGCGCGTCGCGCCCATGCCGTCTTCTGTCGCCCGCAGGTCGATCGGCAACTCCTCGTCGTCGATATTGCTGCCCGTCTCGGCGGCGGCCGGCGGGGGCGTCGCGCCCGGCGGCAGTTCGAGCGACCCCTTTCGGCCGCAGCCGGTGACGACGGCAGCGAGGACGAGGCCCAGAACGGCCATCTGCAGATGTCGCATCGTCATATCCCCTTTTCCTTCCGTCCGTCTCATTGGCCGAGTTGGCTGCGCCACCGCGCGGCGGCGGCACGCACATTGGCGGGCGCCGTGCCGCCGAAACTCATACGGCTTGCCACCGAATTGTCGACGCCGAGCACCGAATATACCTCGTCCGTTATGCCGGGCTCCACTTCGCGCATGTCCTCAAGCGTCAACTTGTCGAGATCGACGCCCTTCTTTTCGGCCTTCGCCACCAGCGCGCCGGTCGCATGATGCGCTTCCCGGAAAGGCAAGCCAAGCGTCCGCACCAGCCAGTCGGCGAGGTCGGTGGCGGTCGAAAAGCCACGCGAGGCGGCGGTGCGCATCGCCTTGTCGTTGACGGCGAGCGTTTCGACCATGCCGGTCATCGCGGCAAGCGACAGCGACAGCGCGTCGAGCGCGTCGAAGGCCGCCTCCTTGTCTTCCTGCATGTCTTTCGAATAGGCGAGCGGCAGGCCCTTCATCACAATCAGCAGTGCCGTCAGCGCGCCGACGACGCGGCCGGTCTTGGCGCGCACCAGTTCGGCCGCATCGGGGTTGCGCTTCTGCGGCATGATCGACGAGCCGGTCGTGAAGCTGTCGGGCAGGCGCACGAAGTCGAAGCCCGGCGTCGACCAGATGACGATCTCCTCGGCGAGCCGCGAAAGATGCGTCGCGCAGATCGCGGCGGCGGACAGGGTTTCGAGCACGAAGTCGCGGTCCGACACGCTGTCGAGCGAATTGCGCGTCGGCGCATCGAAGCCGAGCGCCGTGGCGGTCTTGTCGCGGTCGATCGGAAACGACGTGCCGGCCAGCGCGGCGGCACCCAGCGGGCATTCGTTGAGCCGCCGCCGCGCATCGGCGAGCCTGCTCCGGTCGCGCGCCGCCATTTCGACATAGGCGAGGCAATGATGGCCGAAGGTCACGGGCTGCGCGGTCTGCAAATGTGTGAAGCCCGGCATGATGGTGGTCGCGTGCGTTTCGGCCTTCGCCACCAGCGCAAGCTGCAAATCCCGAAGTTGTCCGTCGAGATGGTCGATCGTGTCGCGGATATAGAGTTTGAAGTCGGTCGCCACCTGGTCGTTGCGCGAACGCGCGGTGTGCAAGCGGCCGGCCGCGGCGCCGATCAGCTCGGCCAGCCGCGCCTCGACATTCATGTGGATGTCTTCGAGTTCGCGCCTGAATTCGAACGTGCCCGCCTCGATCTCGGCCAACACCGCGTCGAGCCCTGCGACGATTTTATCGGCATCTTCGCTTGAGATAATTCCGGTTTCGGCCAACATGGCCGCATGCGCCTTCGAGCCCCGGATATCCTGGGCGAAGAAGCGCTTGTCGAAGCCGATGGAGGCGTTGATTTCCTCCATGATCCGGTCGGGGCCGGTGCCGAAGCGGCCGCCCCACATCTTGTTGCTCATTGTCTTTCTCCGGGCGGCCGCGGGCCCGAACCGGGGTGGAAACGGATTGTCCCATGGTTCAGGTCGGACCGAAGTCTATCGCCATTCTGGCCGGCGCCGCCCTTTTGATCGTCGGGGCGGTATACTTGATCGTGCAGGGGGGCGGCAACCCGGACGATCCGGGAGCGCCCGCCGCGCCGCCGGCCCTTCAGGCGCTGGCGGTGGGCGACATGGCCAATTTCAGGGCTGCGGCCGAGCCGTCGCCGGTGCCGGCGGTGGTTTTCGAGGGCGGGGCAGGCGAGGCGCTCACTTTCGACGATTTCGAGGGCCGGGTCGTCCTGCTCAACCTCTGGGCCACCTGGTGCGCGCCCTGCCGGGAGGAAATGCCGGCGCTCGACAGGTTGCAGGCGGCGCTGGGGAGCGAGCGTTTCGAGGTCGTCGCCTTGAGCGTCGACAGCAAGGGCCACGATCTTGCTCACCGCTTCTTCGACGAAAACGGCATCGGCAGCCTTGCCTTCTATATCGACCCGACCGCGCGGGCGAATGTCACCCTCAAGGCTTTCGGCCTGCCGACGACGCTGCTGATCGCGCCGGACGGACGCGAGATCGGCCGCCTTGTCGGCCCGGCCGAGTGGGACGGCGACGATGCGAAGCGGCTCATCGAGGCTGTGCTCACTCTCTACGCGCCTTCAGCGAATAACTGAGCGGCAGGCGCGGGGCGCCTTCGGGCGCCCTGAAATAGTGCGTGTCCGCGCGCGTCATGCCCGGCACCGCCGGCCAGACGAGCCTGTCGTGTTCGTGCAGGAACTCGATGCGAAGCCCCGCCGCCGCCAGCACCGTCACGACCTCGCCCAGCGTGTGCTGCCACTCATTGCTCCTGAAATGCGTTAGCGTGACCTCGGGTTCGGCATAGTCGCGGGCGTTATCCCATTGCTGCGGCCCTTCGAGAAAATAGGAGCGGACGATGCGGAAGTTCTTCTCAACCGTCGCTTCCTCGTCGTCCAGCGTCCAGAGCAGCGGGTGGCCTTCGGCGAGATAGAAGAAGCCGCCGGGTTTCAGGCAGGCGGCGATGTTGCGCGCCCAGACTTCGAGGTCCGGCAGCCACATCAGAACGCCCCAGCTCGAAAAGACGATGTCGTAGCCGGTGCCGGCCTTCGCCGTCGCCTCGTCGACCCGCGCCTCGACGAAGCGCGCATCGAGCCCCGTTTCGGCGGCAAGCTTGCGCGCTTCGGCGATGGCCTTCGGCGAGAAGTCGAGCCCGGTCGCTACAGCGCCGAGCCGCGCGAACGAGAGCGTGTCGAGACCGAAATGACATTGCAGATGGAGAAGGCGTTTGCCGGCCACGTCGCCGATTTCAGCGAGGATCAGCGGATCGAGGCTCGTTTCGCCGGCCTTGAATTCCTTCACGCGGTAGAAACCCGAGCCGACATGAATGTCGACCTGTTCTTCCCAGCGGGCGAGGTTGGCGGCGAGCAGATCGTCGGGGTTTTTGCCGGACATGGCGCGGTTCCTTCCGGAGACGCTCCGCCCGTCGCGAAGCCGGGCAGAATACGCCCGGCGCCGCCGCCGTCAATCCAATTTCTACAGCAGCTTTTCGCCGGCGCGGACGACGAATATGCCGCCGACCACCTGCGCCGGTCCATCGCCGCCGGCGGTCAACGGCACTGAAATTGTGTGGCCGACGTGATAAAGGCGGCCAGAAGCCGCGAAAGGCACTTTGGCGAAGACCGGCTTGCGGCCGAAATAGGTCTTGCGAGTGATATAGAGCCAGCGCCGCTGGACGGCATCCTTGTCCTTGGCGATGGCGCCTTCCTCGGCAAATTCCGACAGCAGCTTGCCGGTGCGTTCCTCGCCCACCAGCTCCACCAGCGCGGTGCCGAAAAGACGTGTACGAAATTCCCCGCCGCCGTTCACCGCCTCGGCGATGATCATGCTCGGCATGAGGCGGGCGATCTCGGAGGGCCTGACGTCGGCGCGGTCCGCCATTTCGCGGGTGCCGCGCTTGCCCTCGAAATAGGCGAGCAGTTCGACGACCGAGGGGTGTTCGGGCACGTCGATGAATTGCGGCTCGTCGGTGATTTTCCGCGCCCGCTCACCCGATCCGAAACTTCCCGCCGCTTGTCCAGCCATGCTTCCGGCTCCTTGCCCTTATTGCGGCAAGTTTCGCATGAGACGGTTAACGAATTGTCGGCGCGGATCTAGCGGGTCGGGACCGGCTTTTCGCCGCGATAATCGTAGAAGCCGCGCTGGGTCTTGCGGCCGAGCCAGCCGGCCTCGACATATTTAACCAGAAGCGGGCAGGGCCGGTATTTCGAATCCGCGAGCCCGTCATACAGCACCTGCATGATCGAGAGGCAGGTATCGAGGCCGATGAAATCGGCAAGCTGCAGCGGGCCCATCGGGTGATTGGCGCCCAGCCGCATCGCCTTGTCGATGCTCTCCACCGAGCCGACGCCTTCGTAAAGCGTGTAGACCGCCTCGTTGATCATCGCCAGCACGATGCGGTTGAAGATGATGGCGCGGTAGTCCTCGGCAATGGCAATTTACTTGCCGAGCGTTTCGGCGAAGCCGCGAACGATTTCGAATGTGGGGTCGTCGGTCGCGATGCCGCGCACCAGTTCCACCAGTTCCATCACCGGCACGGGGTTCATGAAATGCATGCCCATGAAGCGTTCGGGACGGTCGGTCGAGGCGGCAAGCCGGGTAATCGAGATCGAGGACGTGTTGGTCGCGATCAGCGCGTCCTCGCGCAGATGCGGGCAAAGCTCGGCGAAAATCTTGCGCTTCACTTCCTCGATTTCGCTCGCCGACTCGATCACGATATCGGTGTCGTCGAAACTGTCCATCGCCGGCGCCGCGACGATGCGCGCAATCGCCGTGTCGCGCTCGGCCTCGGTGATGCGGCCGCTCGCGACCTGCCGGGTCATGTTGCCGTCGATGGTGGCGAGGCCGGCCTCGACGCGTTCCTTCGAAATGTCGAACAGTGCAACGTCATAGCCCGCCAGCGCACAAACATGCGCGATCCCGTTGCCCATCTGGCCGGCGCCGATCACGCCTACTTTGCGAATTTTCATCCCGATCCATCCCGGCTGGCGGGCCCGTTACGCATGGCCCGCGAAACAAAGGTAGCAAAGATTCGAACCTTGTGCGCCCGATAACGAAAACGGCGCCGGCCTCGTTCGAGGCGGCGCCGTTTCCCGTCGTCGCGGACCCCCGAAGGCGCCCGGAGCGTTCAGAGACCCGCTTTGGTCAACTCGGCTTCGAGTTCCGGCACCGCCTTGAAGAGGTCGGCCACGAGGCCGTAGTCGGCAACCTGGAAGATCGGGGCCTCTTCGTCCTTGTTGATGGCGACGATGACCTTCGAATCCTTCATGCCGGCCAGATGCTGGATCGCGCCCGAAATGCCGACGGCGATGTAGAGATCCGGTGCGACCACCTTGCCGGTCTGACCGACCTGGTAGTCGTTGGGCACAAAGCCCGCATCGACGGCGGCGCGCGAGGCGCCGACGGCGGCCCCGAGCTTGTCGGCGATGGTTTCGAGCATGGCGAAGTTCTCGCCGTTCTGCATGCCGCGGCCGCCCGAAATGATGATCTTGGCGGATGTCAGTTCCGGACGGTCGGATTTCGTCAGCTTCTCCTCGACGAATTCGGAGAGACCCGGATTGTCGCCGGCGCCGATCTTTTCGACCGCGGCCGAACCGCCCTGGCCGGCGGCCGGGAAGGCCGTCGTGCGCACCGTGATGACCTTCTTCGCGTCGGTCGCCTTCACGGTCTGGATCGCGTTGCCGGCATAGATCGGACGCTCGAAGGTGTCGGCGCCGTTGACGGCGGTGATTTCCGAAATCTGCGCCACGTCGAGCAGTGCGGCCACGCGGGGCATGAAGTTCTTGCCGACGGTGGTGGCGGCGGTGACGATTGCGTCGTAATCGGCGGCGAGCTTCACGACCAGCGCGGCGATCGGCTCGGCGATCGGATGCGCGTAGAGCGCGTCGTCGGCGACCAGCACCTTCTTGACGCCGTCGAGCTTGGCGGCCGCGTCGCCGGCGGCGGCGCAATCCTGACCGATCACCAGCACATGCACGTCGCCGCCGAGCTTGGCGGCGGCCGTCACGGTTTTCGCGGTGGCGTCGTTCAGCGCCTTGTTGTTGTGGTCTGCAATAACAAGCGTGGTCATCCGATCACTCCCGCTTCCTTGAGCTTCGACACGAGCTGTTCAACCGTTTCGACCTTGATGCCTGCCTGGCGTTGCGGCGGCTCGGTCACTTTCAGCACTTCGAGACGCGCCTTCACATCGACGCCGTAATCGGCCGGCGACTTTTCGTCGATCGGCTTCTTCTTGGCTTTCATGATGTTGGGGAGCGAGGCATAGCGTGGCTCGTTGAGGCGCAGGTCGGTCGTCACGACGGCCGGCATGTTCAGCATCAGCGTTTGCAGGCCGCCATCGATTTCGCGG
Organism: Parvibaculum sp.; assembly: GCA_040216885.1. GTDB lineage: Bacteria > Pseudomonadota > Alphaproteobacteria > Parvibaculales > Parvibaculaceae > Parvibaculum. The sequence continues at coordinate 141,645 of JAVJOG010000027.1, read as the reverse complement.
GTCAGCTTCAGCTTGCCGCCTTCGAGTTCGACCTTCGAGGCGAAGGTGCCTTGCGGCCAGCCCAGAAGCGCCGCCAGCATCTGGCCGGTCTGGTTGCAGTCGTCGTCGATCGCCTGCTTGCCCAGGATGATGAGGTCGGGCTTTTCTTCCTCGGCGATGGCTTTCAGGATTTTCGCCACGTTGAGCGGCTCGACCGTTTCATCGGTCTTCACCAGGATGCCCCGGTCGGCGCCCATGGCAAGCGCGGTGCGGATGGTTTCGGTCGTCTGCTGGACGCCGATCGAAGCCGCGACGATTTCGGTCGCGGTACCCGCTTCCTTCAGTCGAACCGCTTCTTCGACGGCGATTTCGTCGAACGGGTTCATCGACATCTTGACGTTGGCGAGGTCGACACCGGTCTGATCCGACTTGACGCGGATCTTGACGTTGTAATCGACTACTCGCTTGATCGGGACGAGGACTTTCATTGAGGCGAACTCCCTGCGCGTTGCCGGGGGCGTTGGAATTCCGGGGGCGTGACCCCGGCCCCTTGGAACCCTGGCGCCGGTCTTGGTGTGGGTCTTTCGATGCGGCGGGCGGTCCGCGAAATGGCTGTCTCCATGAGGAAATTCCGCCTGCCAGCAAAAGCGACGTAAAGCTGCTGCTGCGGTGCGGCAACCTAGTGGCCCGGCCCCGTCCTGTCAACGGAACCGGACGAGCCGATGCAGGCCTGTCAGCGGCTGGCGCCGGGGGTCCAGAGCACGTCGCCGGGGCCCTTGCCGTCCTCGCCTTTGTTGACGTAACGGGCGGCCACGAAAAGGAAATCCGACAGCCGGTTCAGATAGTGAAGCGCCGGGGCGCCGACGCGTTCCTCCGGCTTTTCGGAGAGCGCCGCCACCAGCCGTTCGGCGCGGCGGCAGACGGTGCGGGCCAGATGCAGATGGGCGGCGGCGGGCGTCCCGGCCGGCAAAACGAAGGAGCGCAGCGGTTCGAGCCCGGCATTCAATTCGTCGATCTCGGTCTCGAGCCGCGTCACCTGCGCCTCGACGATGCGCAAGGGTTCGTAGTCGAGCTTTTCGCCCCGGTCGGGCGTTGCGAGGTCGGCGCCGAGGTCGAACAGGTCGTTCTGGATGCGGGCCAGCATCGCGTCGAGCCTTGCAAAGCCGGCGGTGTGGAGCCGCGCCACGCCGATCGCCGAATTGGTCTCGTCGACCGTGCCGTAGCTCTCGATCCTGAGCGCGTGCTTCGGCACGCGCTCTCCGCTCGCAAGTGCCGTCGTGCCCTTGTCGCCGGTGCGTGTGTAGATCCTGTTCAGCGTGACCATGTCAGCCTTTTGCGAAGGGCAGCATGCGCTTCAGCACATTGTCCTTCAGGATGAAGTGATGATAGAGCGCGGCGGCGATGTGGATCAGCACCAGCGCCAGCAAAATGCGGCCGTTGATCCCGTGCAGCACATGGCCGATCCCGTTGACCGTGTCGTTCTGCGCGATCTTCAGCGGAATGACGCCGAAAGCCACCGGTTCGCGCTTTGACGTCGTCACCATCATCAGGCCGAAAATCGGCTGCAGCGTCACGCAAAGCATCAGCAGATGATGCACGGATTTCGCGGCGATCTCCTGCCAGCGCGGCATCGGCGGCAGGGCCGGGCGCGCCGCCCTCATGCGCCAGACCAGCCAGAACACCATCACGGTGAGGACGATCAGCCCAAACCCGAAATGCCATGTCGCGGTTTCGCGGCTCAAGGTGAAGCCGCCATAAAGCATCAGCAGCACGAGCACGGCCGCGCCCCAGTGAAATGCCCTGGACCCGCTACTGAAAGTTTCGCCCTGCGACATCGGAATCCTCCCCTTCGTTTGCGATCTCCCCGCAAGCCTCGCCCGAGGCGCGCCGGGGATCAAGTCTTCCGGCGTCTTACTTCTTCCAGCCCTTGCGCCATTTGGCGATGGCCTCGCCGATCTCGTGGGGGCTGTCTTCCTGGATGAAGTGGCTGCCTTTCACCGTCACCTCGGTCTGGTTCTTCCAGCTTCGGCAGAATTCGCGCTGCGCGCCGATCAGGATGGCGCCGGGTTCGGCATTGACGAAGAGCTTCGGCATCTCGTTCCCGGCCATCCAGTGCGCATAATCCGCGGCAATCTCGACGACGTCCGCCGGCTCGCCGCCGAGCGGAATCTGGCGCGGCCAGGTCAGGGTCGGACGCCGATCCTCGCCCGGTTCGCGGAACGGACGGCGGTAGACGTCCATTTCCTCGGGTGTCATCTTGCGCATCACCGAGCCGGGCAGCACCGCTTCGATGAAGAGGTTTTTCTTCAGGATCATCTCTTCGCCGGCGTCCGAGCGAAAGCCCTGGAAAATGCCCTTGGCGGCCTCGCTCCATTCGCTCCATTCGAGCGGCCGCACGATGCCTTCCATATAGGCGATGCCCTCGACGGCGGTGCGGTTGCGGTTGGCCCAATCGAAGCCCAGTGCCGAGCCCCAGTCGTGAATGACGAGGGTGACGTTCTTCGTCACGCCGACGGCGTCCAGAAACGCTTCGAGAAAGCGGCGATGTTCGCGGAACGTGTAGCGCTCGGCGCTTGAGGGCTCGAGCTTGTCGCTGTCGCCCATGCCGATCAGGTCGGGCGCGATGCAGCGGCCCTGATCCTTCAGATGCGGCATCACATTGCGCCACAAATACGAGGATGTCGGGTTGCCGTGCAGGAAGACGATCGGGTCGCCTTCGCCCATTTCGACATAAGCCATGGAACGCCCCGAGATCGTCACCGATTTTTTCGGGTGTTCGCGCGGCGAAATTTCCTTGTCGGTCATCGGCGGCCTCCACGATGCAAAGCGGGATGATACGCCGGGCGGCCGTCTGGCCCAAATGCCAAAAAGGGCGCCCTTTCGGGCACCCTCATGGGCCGTTCATACGCGCGGTTGCGTCTAGAACGTATAGGCGTAGCGCAAGCCGGTGTTGGTCAGGCCTTCATTGTCGTCGCAGAGGCTGGCATTCGACATATGCTCGACCGAGAGCATCACCGCGTTCGACTTGTCGAAGCGATAGCCGATCGAGGCACTCTCATGGAACTGTGCCCGGCAACCGAAGTCCTTGCTGGTCGCGGTCTTGCCGTTGGTCTCGCCGTCATGCACGGCGCCGCCAAGCGTAACGTCGACGAAGAAGGCTTCGGTCAGATCGAAGGTCCAGCCGAGGCCGGCATAGCCGAAGCTGGTGCCGCTGCCGGTGTTGACGGTGCCGCCGATCAGCGGCCGCGGCGCGAAAGCCCAGTCGAGGAAATCGGGCGATGCGAAGCGAAGCTCGAAATTGATGTCGGGATCGGACGTTTCGTGCGTGTTGTGGAACATGCTCGAGTCGTGGTCCATGACGCCAAGGCGCACTTCGTTGATGAAATCCTCGGCCGACGCGGGAGCGCCGGCACAGATAAAGGCGGTTGTCGCCACGGCGGCAAGCAGACTTGTCTTTCGTTTCACGTTGAAACTCCCGATTTCAGAATCCCCGGCCACCGCTCGATTCTACAGGATACATGCGGCACCGGCGACGATCTGTATGCGCCCGTTCGCGCGAATATGTTGAATTGTTGCAGGCAAGTGTCGGTTTTTGGTTAACGCCCGGCGTTCACCGGTTGGCGAGATACAACCCCAGCATGATGACGACAACGGCCAGAAATTGCAGGCCGACGCGCCAGCGCATCAGCAATTGCGAGCGGTTGGCGGATCCGCCGCGCATCATGTTCCAGAGGCCGGCCAGCAATACCGCCAGCACCGCGATCAGCGCGACGGGGGCCAGCCAGTTTACGAATTCACTCATCTTTACGTTTCCTCGATTTCCGCCTTCAGGCAGGCATCATTTCTCAGTTGCCGCCTTCAAGCAGGCGGCGGGCGATCACCTGCGCCTGAATTTCGGCGGCGCCCTCGAAAATGTTGAGGATGCGCGCGTCGCAGAGCACGCGGCTCACCGGATACTCGAGCGCGAAGCCGTTGCCGCCGTGAATCTGCAGCGCGTTGTCCGCCGCCGCCCAGGCGATGCGGGCGGCCAGCAGCTTGGCCATGCCCGCTTCGAGGTCGCAGCGCCTGCCGCCATCCTTTTCGCGTGCCGCAAAGTATGTGAGCTGGCGCGCCACCATGATTTCGACGGCCATCGTCACCAGCTTGCCGTTGACGCGCGGGAAGTCGTAGATCGGTTTGCCGAACTGGATGCGCTCCTGCGCATAGCGCAATCCGAGCTCCAGCGCGGATTGCGCGACGCCGACGGCGCGCGCCGCGGTCTGGATGCGGGCGCTTTCGAAGGTCTGCATCAATTGCTTGAAGCCCTGGCCTTCCTCGCCGCCGAGCAGGTTTTCGGCCTTTACCTCGAAATCGTCGAAGCCGATCTCGAATTCCTTCATGCCGCGATAGCCGAGAACCTCGATCTCGCCGCCCGACATGCCTTTCGCCGGGAAGGGTTCGTCGTCGCCGCCGCGCGGCTTTTCCGCGAGCAGCATCGACAGGCCCTTGTAGCCCGGCTGATCGTTGGTGCGGCAGAGCAGCGTCATCACGTCCGCGCGGGCGGCGTGTGTAATCCAGGTCTTGTTGCCGTTGATCTTGTAGACGTCGCCCTCGCGCTTCCCGCGCGTGCGCAAGCTTGCAAGGTCGGAGCCGGTGTTCGGTTCGGTGAAGACCGCTGTCGGCAGGATTTCGCCGCTCGCGATCTTCGGCAGCCATTTGTCCTTCTGCGCCTCAGTGCCGCCGCCGAGGATCAGTTCGGCGGCGATTTCCGAGCGCGTGCCGAGCGAACCGACGCCGATGTAACCGCGCGACAATTCTTCCGAGACGACACACATCGATTCCTTGCCGAGGCCGAGGCCGCCATATTCTTCGGGGATCGTCAGCCCGAAGACGCCAAGCTCGGCCATCTGCCTGACCACCGGCATCGGAATGTAGTCGTCCTTCAGGTGCCACTCATGGGCATGCGGGATTACTTCGGCGTCGGCGAAGCGGCGCATCTGGTCGCGGATCGCGTCGTAGGTTTCCTCAAGTCCCGTGTCGCCGAAGGTCGCGGCGCCGGCATTGGCGGCAACGAGTTCGGCGAGCCGCGCGCGCACGGCCGCCGTGAAGCCGGCGCTTGCGAGCTTCCGCACCGCCGGCGCGGCGCGAAATGCCGCGACGTCTTCCTCGGCGAGCCCGAGGTCCTGCGGCCGCACCGTTTCGCCCTGGCTCATCGGAATGCCGCCCGCGAGCTGGTTCAGATATTCGCCGAAGGCGGCTTGCGCGATCAGCGCCTCGAATTCGCCGAAGCGCTTTTCATCGGTCATGCGGCGTGCGTAAGCCGCCATCTGGCGCAGCGCTTCCACATAGGTCGCCATCCAGGCAAAGCCATGCACCGCGAATTGTTCGCGCTCGATCGCGGCGGCCGACACCTTGCCGTCCGTCGCGACCATCGCGAAGACCGAGGCCCGGGCCTTTGCCAGCAGCGCGTCGGCGGCATCGACCGCCTCGGCGGCGAGCGCCAGCAGGCCGGCGAGCCGCGGCTCTTCTCCAGCTCCGGGGGCGGCTCGGGCGGCGGGTTTGGCGGCGGTGTTTTCGGCAGGGCTCATGGGGTGAACTCGTCTTCGTGACTGTGTAAAAAGGCGGGAAGTGGCGGGTTCGGCGGCATGGCGCCGCCCTCTCGATGTCTATATATCTCGAACACCCCCGTCCGGCCAGCCGGGCGGGGCGAATGCGGCGAAGGGTCCCGGCGGCCCGCAAACGGGGGATCGATGGACAACACCAAGGTTGTCGGCCTTGTGGTCGGGGCGCTTCTGGTCGCGCTTTCGGTGCTGATGCTGGTGCCGATCCTGGCGGAACTGGTCGCCAATAGCGGCGACTGGCAGGCCTTTCTGGGCAGTGCCGTCATCACCGGTTTCGTCGGCGGGGCGCTGATGCTCGCCAACCAGACCGAAGACCGCGACCTCGGGCACCGCGCCACCTTCCTCGTCACGGTGCTGAGCTGGCTTTCGGTCGGCGTCTTCTCGGCGCTGCCCTTCGCCCTGTCGCGCGTCGGCATGTCCTATCCCGACGCCTTTTTCGAAGCCATGTCGGGCTTCACCACCACCGGCGCCACCGTCATGACCGGCCTCGACATGACGCCGCCCGGCCTTCTCCTCTGGCGTTCGCTGCTGCAATGGGTCGGCGGCATCGGTATCATCGTCACCGCGGTCGCCATTCTGCCGTTCCTCCGGGTCGGCGGCATGCAGCTCTTCCGTACCGAAAGCACCGACCGCTCCGACAAGGTGCTGCCGCGCCCGGGGCAGATCGCGGTCGCCATCGGCGAGGTCTATCTCTTGCTGACGCTTCTTTGCGCGCTCGCTTACATGGCGGCCGGCATGCTGCCGTTCGACGCGCTCAACCATGCGATGACGACGGTCGCCACCGCCGGCTATTCGACGCATGACGCTTCGTTCGCGTATTTCGACAGCGCGCTGATCGACTGGATCGCCGTCGTCTTCATGATTTCCGGCGCCGTGCCGCTGGTGCTTTATGTCCACACCGCGCGCGGCACCGGCGAAACGCTGTGGGGCGATCCGCAGGTGCGTGGGTTCCTCGTCATTCTCGCCGCCGTGTCGATCGTCATGGCGCTCTGGCTTGCGGCGCGCGGCGACTATTCGTTCTTCACGGCGCTGCGCTACACGGCCTTCAATGTCACCTCCGTCGTCACCACCACCGGCTTTGCCAGCACCGACTACACGGCCTGGGGCTCGTTTGCCGTCATGGCCTTCCTCTTCCTGATGTTCATCGGCGGCTGCACCGGCTCGACCTCGGGCGGCATGAAGATCTTCCGCCTGCAGGTGCTCGCCATGCTCTTGCGCACGCAGATCCGCCAGACGCTCTATCCGCATGTCGCGCAGACATTGCGTTACGGCAACCGCACGGTCAGCCGCGACATCGTGTTTTCGGTTGCCTTGTTCGTCTTCGTCTATCTGGCGTCGATGGTCGTCGTCGCGATGGCGCTTGCCGCCTTCGGTCTCGATTTCATCACCGCGCTCTCCTCCGCCATCACCGCGATTTCGAATGTCGGCCCCGGCCTCGGACCCATCGTCGGCCCCGCCGGCAATTTCGCGCCACTCCCCGACGGCGCCAAGATCGTCATGGCGCTCGCCATGCTTCTCGGCCGCCTCGAATTGCTGACGGTGCTGGTGATGTTCTCGAAGGATTACTGGCGGGAGTGAGGGGGCGAAATTGACGATGGCCGGTCGTCCGGGCACGACGTAACATGGTGCGATGCCGGCGGGGGCGCCGGGTCTCGGGGAGCTGGCAGTGACGGTTTCGGGGGGCGATACGCCAGCGGGCGAGGCGGCCGGAGGGCTGGTCGATCAGGTCTATGCGACTGTGCTCGAGCCCGGCCGCTACGACGAGTTGATGGCCGCCTGGGAGCGGCATATCGCCGACGCGATCCGCCAACTCGACGGGCCGGAAGCCGAGGGGCGGGCGCCGTCCGACCGCGACGAAATCGAACGTCATTTTCTCAATGCCTTCACCATTCTCGAACGCCTCGGACGGCCGCTCGAGGACCGGCGTCCGATCGAGGCGCTGGTCGATGCCGATCCCCGTCCCGCCATGCTGCTCGCCGCGAGCGGGCGCGTCGCCGCGGCCAACGCCGCCGCCGCCGAACTCTTCGCCGCATCCGCCGGACAATTGCTCGACGCATTGCCGGTCGATGCCGACGGTATGCGCCAGATCCGCGAGGCGCTGGCGCGGATGGGCACCGAGCCGCCGGGGCGGCTGCTGGCGGTGGCGCGTGCCTTTTCGGCGCGCGACGGTTCGGCTTTCATCGTCGCGCTGACATGCGCGCCGGTGCGCGAGGGCGATGCGCCGCTCGGCCTTCTCGGTGTCGCCGACCTTGCCTGGAACGATCGCATCGGTGCCGTGCTGCGCCAGGCGTTCGGGCTCAGCGAGGCCGAATGCGACATCGCCCGTGCGTTGATGGCGGGCGCCTCGGCGCGCGACATCGCCGATGCGCGCAAGAGCTCGATCGAAACGGTTCGAACGCAGATGAAGGCCGTGCTGCGCAAGACCGAGGCCCATTCGCAGGGCGAGCTGATCCGCATGACGGCGGCGCTGGCGCAGTTCGACATGGGCGGCGAGGGCCGCATCATGGCGCGCGGCCGGCGGGCTTCGGCGCTGTTCGACGTCTTGCGGCGCGGTTCGCGCAAGCTCGTCTACATGCGGATCGGGGCGCCGCAGGGCCGGCCGGTGCTCTTCGTTCACGGCATGCTCGACGGTTATGCGGCGCCGCTTTTCAACCGCGAGGCGCTTGTTGCGCGCAACATCAGTCTCATCGTCCCGGCGCGTCCGGGCTTTGGCGGGTCGGATCACGACGGCGAGGCGGAAGGCGCGCCGGACCGCTTCGCCGCCGATGCCGAGGCGCTGCTCGATCATCTCGGCATTGCGCGCTGTCCGGTGCTCGGCCATCTCAGCGGCGCGCTTTATGCCTATGCGGCCGCGGCGCGCATGGGCGCGCGCATCCCGCACATTCTCAACGTCTCGGGCACGGTCCCGGTCACCTCGGGCGCGCAGATTTCGGCATTGGCGCCGCGCCAGCGCATCGTCGCTTACACGACGAAATATGCGCCGCGCTTCTCGCGGCTGATCCTGCGCGCCGCCGTGGCGCTGATCGACAGCGGCGGCCATCACGCCTTCATGAAGGCGCTTTACGAAAGCGCGGTTGCCGACTGGCCGGTCGCACAGCGCGGCGATGTGCTGCCGCATTTGAGCGACGGGTACGACTTCATGGTGGCGCAGGGCTACAAGGCATTCGAGATCGACGCCGGGCTGTTGATGCAGGACTGGAGCCGCTATGTGGCGCCCGTCAGCCAGCCGGTGACGCTGCTGCACGGGCCGCACGACCCGGCTGTGCCGGTCTGGTCGGTGCGCGATTTCGCCGGCCGCTACGCCAATATCGCGCTGCATGAGGTCGAGGATGCCGGGCAACTGATTTTCTTCGCCCGGCCCGAACTCGTGCTCGACCGGCTGGAGGCCGCGCTCCAGGCGCCCTGATTCCATCCCTTTTCCGTCCCGGACCGCGCATACCCCATCCGGGGTATGCGGGCCTTGCCGCTCCCGGTCCTTAATCCGCCCATCGAAATTTCCGTGAGCGGGCGCCTGTCGCGCCCGCGCGGCTGGTGGGGGTTGTGAAAGATGGGCAAGTCGGTCGAACGGAAAATGGCGGCGGCGCGGCGCGAGCGGCGCGGCAAGTTGATGGCGACGACGGCGGCGCTGGCGCTGATGTCGGGACCGGCTTTGGCGGTCGACGGGCAATGGCTGGCCAATCCCGCCAACAGCAGCTGGAACAGCGGCCTCAACTGGTCGAGCAATCCGAGCGTTCCCGATGGCGCGATCACCTTCGGCAATTCGACCGAGACCACCATCGGCGTCAACGGCATCCATACGCTCGACAGCATCACCTTCGGCAACCCGTCCGATGCCTTCACCATCAACCTGAATGCGAGCGCCCGTTTCTTTTTCGACGGCGACGGCATCGTCAACAATGACGTCCAGACACAGACTTTCAATATCGCTACGGGTCTCAGCACCGGCATAGGCTTCCGCAACAATTCGACCGCCGGCACCGACACGCAGTTCAACATTCTCGGCTTCGTCATCTTCCAGGACAGCAGCTCGGCCGGTGGTGGCTCGTTCAGCAACGACAATCTGCTCCAATTCGACGAAACCTCGACCGCCAGCAACGCCAGTATTGTCAACAATGCTCTCGGGTCGCTGCTCTTTTACGATTCGTCCAGCGCCGGCGCGTCCACCATCGACAATGACGGCTACATGGCGTTCAGCGGCAGCAGCACCGGCGGCACGGCGGCGATCGACAATGCCGCCACGCTGAACTTCGAGGAGGATGCCAGCGCGGGCGATGCTTCGCTGACGCTTCAGGTTGGCAGCACGACGAATTTTCGGGACGATGCGACCGCCGGTACCTCCGACATCGCCAACAGCGGGCAACTCAACTTCACCAACGATGCGACGGCGGGTACGGCGGAGATCGACAATATCGCCGGCACCGTCCTCTTCGAGGGCAATGCCAGCGCCGGCGGGTCGACGATCACGAACGCGACCAATCGCACGATCTATTTCGAGGGCAATGCCACGATGGGCACGGCCGACATCACCACCGAGGGCTATGTCTATGTCAGCGGTGATGCGACGGCGGGTGGCGCAACGATCACCGTCGACGATGACGGCGAACTGCAATTCTCCGATGACGCGACCGGCGGCACAGCGCAGATCGATATTCTCGACGGCGCGGTTCTGTTCGACGGCATGTCGAGCGCCGATGGCGCGACCATCAACAATGCTGACCGTCTGATCTTCTCGACGGAAGCCACGGCCGGCAGCGCCACCGTCAACAACGACGCAGCGGGCATCGCCGACTTCGTTGCACAGTCGAGCGCCGGTACGTCCGAAATCGTCAATGACGGCGAAGTCAACTTCGAGGATGACAGCACGGCGGGCGACGCGACGATCACGACCAGGGCGGGCGGCGTCCTCAATTTCATCGCCGATGCCCTTGCAGGCACCGCCGAACTGATCTTCGAGCAGGACGCGGTCGGCGTCTTCGACGACGACAGCTCGGCTGGCGATGCCGAAATCGACGTCCAGGGCGACGGCGTCGGCTATGCCGAGCTTTATTTTCGCGGCAATGCCAGCGCGGGTGCCGCCACCGTCGAAGTCGGCGGCTATATCGACTTCGAGGACAATTCGACGGCCGGCACCGCCGAAATCACCAACACCGCCGATGGCAGCACGCGCTTCTACAATTCATCGACGGCGGGCAGCGCCAGCTTCATCAACAATGGTGGGCTCGCTTTCACAGACGACAGTTCGGCGGACGAAGCGAGCATCGAAAACAACGAGGTTCTGACCTTCTCCGGTTCGGCCAGCGGCGGCACCGCCGTCATCGTCAACAACAGCATGGCCGAGTTCACGCAGAGTTCCACCGCCGGCAGCGCCGAAATCGAGAATGAAGGCGATCTCTTCTTCCGCGACACGGCTTCGGCGGGCGACGCCGTCATCACCACGACAAATGGCGCAACAGTCGATTTCCACAATGCGGCGACGGGCGGCACGGCGCAGTTCATCGTCGAGGCGGGCGGCCTCTTCACCACGGAGAATATCGTCGCGGCCAGTCTCGAAGTCGGCTCGATCGCCGGCGCCGGCGATTTCACGCTCGGGCTCGGCAAGGAACTTGTCGTCGGCGGCAACAACCAATCGACCGAGGTTTCGGGCATCATTTCGGGCATCGGCGGTTCGCTGACCAAGACCGGCACCGGCATATTGATCCTGTCGGGCATCAACACGCTGACCGGCGGCGCCTCGGTCCAGGAGGGCGCATTGCTGGTCAACGGCGTCCTGCCCGACGTCTCGGTTTCCATCGACGGCACACTCGGCGGCAGCGGCACCGTCACCGGCTCGATCAATGTGATGGTCGGCGGCGCGGTCGCGCCGGGCAATTCCATCGGCACGCTTCAGGCCGACAATGTCACCTTCGCCGCCGGCACTTTCTTCGATGTCGAGGTCGATGCGGACGGCAACAGCGATCTGCTGCAGGTCGACAACGAAGCAACGATCAATGGCGGCACGGTGCGCGTCTTCGCCGGAGCGGGCGACTATGCGCCAAGCACGCTCTACACGATCCTCACCGCCAACGATGTCGTCGGCGCCTTCGACGACGTCACGTCGAACTTCGCCTTCCTGTCGCCGACACTCAGCTACGACACCAACAATGTCTTCCTGACGCTCGATCTCGTCGCGGCCTTCCAGGACGTGGCGCACACGCCCAACCAGCGCAGCGTCGCGGGCGCGGCCGATGCGCTGGGCGGCGGCAATGACATCTACGACGAAATACTGGTGATGACCGATGAGGAAGCGCGCGCCGCCTTCGACGCGCTGTCGGGCGAAATCCATGCCAGTGCCAAAACCGCCTTCTTCCACTCGGCGCAGCAAATTCGTGAAGCACTGCTGGCGCGTCTCCGGGCGCTGTTCGGCGGCGGTTCTCAATCGGCAGCGCTGGCGCAGGCGCCTGCCGCCGGCGACGGAACGATTTCAGGCGACGGACCCGTCGTCTGGGGTCATGCTTTCGGTTCATGGGGCGAAACCGACGGCAACGGCAATGCGGCGTCGGTCGACCGCACATCCGGCGGATTTCTCGGCGGCGCCGACAAGGCGGTTGGCGACATCCGCGTCGGTCTCGCGCTCGGCTACAGCCGATCCACCTTCGATGTCGATGCGCGGCGTTCGTCAGGCGAGAGCGACAATTTCCACATCGCGGGCTATGCCGGCGCGAAACTCGGCGCGTTCGATCTCGGAGGCACGCTTGCCTATGCCTATCAGCAGGCGGAAACCGATCGCACCGTCGTTGTCGGCGGCATCACCAACCGCCTGAATGCGGACTACGACGCCCACGTCATGCAGGCCGCCGCCGAAATCGGCACCGATCTTGCGCGCGGTCCGGTGGTGTTCACGCCCTTTGCCGGACTGGCGGTTGTTCATGTCGAGACCGACGGCTTCACCGAGACCGGCGGTCCGGCGGCGCTTACGGTTGCCGGTTCCAGTAACACGACCGGCATATCGACGGTCGGTCTCAGGGCGCGGCGCGAAAGCGAAAACGTCGCGCTTCACGGTTCTCTGGCCTGGCGTCATGCCTTTGGCGATGTCGAGCCGACTTCGCGGGCCGCCTTCGCCTCGGCGCCCGCCGCGTCGTTCACGGTTGCCGGCGCACCGATCTCGGAAAACGCGCTGGCGTTCGAAGCCGGCGCCGACATCCGCCTCGGCGCACAGACCGTGCTGACGCTCGGCTATGCCGGCGAATACGGCTCCGACGGCCAGGACCACGGCGTGAAGGCCGAGCTGACCTTCCGCTTCTGAGGGGGAGGGCGAATGAGAGTCCCTAAAGGCTCTCATTCGCTTCCGCCGGCACCGTCAGCGGGATTTTCAGATACCGCTTGCCGTTGTCTTCCGCCGGCGGCACGTGCCCGGCGCGGATATTGACCTGGATCGAGGGCAAGAGCAGCACGGGGGCGGCCAGCGTCGCGTCGCGCTTTTCGCGCATGGCGACGAAGCTCGCTTCGTCCACGCCTTCATGGACATGGATGTTCGCCGCGCGCTGCTCGGCCACCGTCGTTTCCCACACATAATGGTCGCGGCCTTCCGGCTTGTAGTCGTGGCAGAGGAAGAGCCGCGTCTCGCCGGGCAGCGCCAGCAGCTTTTGTATCGAGCGATAGAGCGTACGTGCGTCGCCGCCGGGGAAGTCGGCCCGTGCGGTGCCGTAATCGGGCATGAACAGCGTATCGCCGACGAACACCGCGTCGCCGATCTTGTAGGAAACGCAGGCCGGCGTATGTCCCGGCGTCGCGATCACTTCCACACACAGTTCGCCGATGCCGAAGGTTTCGCCTTCCTTGAACAGACGGTCGAATTCGCGCCCGTCGGTCGGTCCCTTCTGGTTGAAGACCGGCGTGAAGATTTTCTGCACATCGTTTATATGCGCGCCGATGCCGATTTTTGCCCCGGTCCTGGCTTTCAGATATTGCGCGGCCGACAGATGGTCGGCATGGGCGTGCGTCTCGAGGATCCATTCGATCCGCGCCTTTGCTTTTTCGGCGGCGGCAAGCAGCCGGTCGGCGCTTGCCGTCGAAACCTTGCCCGATTTCGGGTCGAAATCGAGCACCGGGTCGACAAAGGCAGCAGCGCCGCTCGCCGGATCGACCACCAGATAGCTCACCGTATTGGTGGCCTCATCGAAAAAGCCCTGTATTTCCGGCTTTTTTGCGTTGCTCATGGGGGTTCTCCTTCTTCGTTTCCGGCCCGGCTTTCGCCGCGGCCCCGTTTGTCTCTTGACATATATATTAGTAATAACTAATTTAGCAAGAACTAAAACGTTACAGGGCCGGAGGCCGGACGATGCGGATGATCAAGAGCGACATGACAATGCTGGCCGAAAGCGCCGGCGAGGCGGCGCGGATGTTGCGCCTGCTCGCCAATGAAAAGCGTCTGCTGGTGCTTTGCGCGCTGGCCGTCAAAGGCGAGGCCAGCGTCGGCGAGCTGGCGGCCGAGGCCGGTCTCGGCATGTCGGCGCTGTCGCAGCATCTGGCCAAACTCCGCGAGGACGGCCTCGTCGCGACGCGCAAGGTATCGCAGACCGTCTACTACCGGATCGACGATCCCGATGCGGCGCGGATTCTCAAAACCCTGAAGGATATTTATTGCGCGTGAGCGCCCCCGCGCGCGTCCCGCGCCTCAAAGGAGAAACACGATGACCCTCAAGACCATCACCCCCGAAGAAGCAAAGGCACTGGCGCAAAGCGGCGCCGCCATCGTCGATGTGCGCGATGCCGACGAGTTCGCCCGCGAACACATTCCCGGCGCGCGCAACGCACCGCTCGCCGCGCTCGGGCCGGACGCCGCTCCGCCCATGGCTTTGAACAATTCAGGCGGCGTTCTCGTCTATCACTGCAAGTCCGGCATGCGTACCAAGGCCAATGCGGCAAAGCTCGCCGAGGCCGCCGGTCTCTGCGAAGCCTATATTCTCGAAGGCGGCATCGAAGCATGGAAGGCGGCCGGGCTTCCCGTCGCCGTCGACAAGGGCCAGCCGCTCGAACTGATGCGTCAGGTGCAGATCGCGGCGGGTTCGCTCGTTGTCATCGGCGTTGTGCTCGGCGCGGCTCTCCATCCGGGCCTCTATCTGCTTTCCGCTTTTGTCGGCGCGGGGCTTGTGTTCGCCGGCGTCTCCGGCTTCTGCGGCATGGCGCGGCTCCTCGCCGTCATGCCGTGGAACCGCGCGCTCCGGGCGTAAGCGGGGACGCGCGGAAATGGAATTTGCCGCCGCCGATCTGCTGGCGCTCGCCTCGGGCGCGCTTGTCGGGCTGACGCTCGGGCTGGTCGGCGCCGGCGGTTCCATTCTCGCCGTGCCGCTCCTCGTCTATGTCGTCGGCGTCGCCTCGCCCCATGTCGCGATCGGCACCGGTGCGGTCGCGGTCGGCGCCAACGCGCTGGCCGGCGTCTTCCTTCATGCCCGCGCGAAGACGGTCAAGTGGCCCTGCGCGCTGGTCTTCGCGGCCTCGGGCGTTCTCGGTGCTTTCGGCGGCGCGCGGCTCGGCAAGATGGTCGAGGGCGATTTGCTGCTGGCGCTGTTCGGCCTCGTCATGATCGCCGTCGGCGTCTCGATGTTCCTGCGCAAGGGCGATGGCGGCAACGCCGATGTGCATCTCGGCCGCGCCTCGGCGCGCAAGCTGTTGCCGTCGCTGATCGGCTACGGGCTCGCGGTCGGTCTTCTCTCCGGCTTCTTCGGCATCGGCGGCGGCTTCCTCATCGTGCCGGGGCTCATCGGCGCCACCAACATGCCGATCCTCTTCGCGGTCGGTTCGTCGCTGGTTTCGGTTTCCGCCTTCGGTCTTGCCACCGCTTCCTCCTATGCGCTGGCCGGACTTGTCGACTGGCATGCCGCGGCGCTGCTTCTGGCCGGCGGTCTCGCCGGTGCCGCACTCGGGGCGGCGCTCGCCCGCCGCCTCGCCGCCCGCAAGGCGCTTCTTACACGGATGTTCGCCGCCCTCGTCATCGCGATCGGGCTCTATGTCGCGGGGCAGGGGGCGGTGGTGTTTTTGTGAGGGCCGCGGCGCGGCGCTCGAAACCGGGTATTACTTTTTTGCGGCCACCCTATCGCGGCTGCGAAACGGAATCGGGGATAAGTGGCCTCGCTTGTGCGTCGCACACCGGGGACAAGTGGCGCTTATCCCCGGGGCCGGACCGGGGACAAGTCCATTTGTGACAGTTTTTTGACAGTTCGATGACAGTCGGGCCTTTTCAGGGGCCTCAAGCCGCCTTTTTACCGGCCTCGATGGTGTCCTCGAAGGTGCGCAGGCCCGGCCGCGCGGCCGAAACCAGCACCGCCATGTTGCCCGGCAGGTGCTCGTTCTTCCACATCTTGTCATGCGCCAGCGGAATGTCCGCCCACGGAAAGACTTCCGACATGCCGGGGTCGATGCGCCGTTCGATCACGAGCTGGTTGGCGGCGGACGCCTGTTTCAGATGCGCGAAATGCGAACCCTGGATGCGCTTCTGGCGCATCCAGACGAAGCGCGCGTCGAAAGTGAGATTGAATCCGCTGGTGCCGGCGCAGAAGACAACCATGCCGCCGCGCTTGGCGACCATGCAGGAAACCGGAAACGTCGCCTCGCCCGGATGTTCGAACACGATATCGGGATCGATGCCCTTGCCGGTGATGTCCCAGATCGCCTTGCCGAATTTGCGCGCCTCTTTCATGAAGTCGTTGAATTCCGGCGAATTGACTTTCGGCAACTGACCCCAGCAATCGAAATGCTTGCGGTTGATGACGCCTTTCGCGCCCATCGACATCACGAAATCATGCTTCGAGTCGTCGGAGATAACGCCGATGGCGTGGGCACCCGCCGTCGCGCAGAGCTGAACGGCGAAGGAGCCGAGGCCGCCCGACGCACCCCACACCAGCACGTTCTGTCCGGGCGCGAGGATGTGCGGTGCGTGGCCGAACAGCATGCGATAGGCGGTCGCCAGCGTCAGCGTGTAGCAGGCGCTCTCTTCCCATGTCAGATGCTTGGGGCGCGGCATCAACTGCTGCGATTGCACGCGGCAGAATTGCGCGAAGGAGCCGTCCGGCGTTTCGTAGCCCCAGATGCGCTGCGTCGGCGAGAACATCGGATCGCCGCCATTGCATTCCTCGTCGTCGCCGTCGTCCTGATTGCAATGGATCACGACTTCATCGCCGACCTTCCAGCGCTTCACCCGGGCGCCGACCGCATAGACGATGCCCGACGCATCCGAGCCGGCGATGTGGAAGGGTTGCTTGTGGACGTCGAAAACCGAAACCGGTGTGCCGAGGCCGGCCCAGATGCCGTTGTAGTTGACACCCGCCGCCATCACCAGCACCAGCACCTCGTTCGAGTCGATCTCCCAGGTGGGTACCGCCTCGACCTGCATTGCCTGCTTCGGCGGTCCCTCCCGGTCGCGCCGGATCGTCCAGGCATACATCTTCTCCGGCACGTGACCGAGCGGCGGTATTTCGCCGATCTCGTAGAGGTCTTTTTTGTCCGTATGCGTCATAACTTCACCTCGTCCGCCGTTCGATGCCGTTCGGCGCGGATCATTGGCATTTGACGCCGGGTGCGCAAGGACTTTTTTGCGCTGCAATATCAAAATTTTGGTGTTGAAACCGCGGATTCCCGCGACTTTTCGGCATGTCGCCGGCCGAACAGGCTTCGTGTTCATGCTCGGCGACGGCAAAAAGCCGCCGCGCGGATAAATTCCACGCGGCGGCTTATCAAGTCGGTGCGGTTTAGGCGCCGGTCTTACCAGAGACCGTGCCGCTGCACTTCGGCGCGACCGACGACCATGTGGTGCACTTCGTCGGGACCGTCGGCAAAGCGCAGATGGCGCATGTCGGTATACATGTCGGCGAGCGGCGTCCATTGCGAGATACCGGCGGCGCCGTGCATCTGGATCGCCTGGTCGATGATGAGACAGACTTTTTCCGGCACCATCGCCTTTACCGCGCTGACATAGACGCGGGCTTCCTTGTTGCCCAATACGTCCATGGCGCGCGCGGCCTGAAGTACGGCAAGGCGCATCGCATTGATTTCGATGCGGGCGCGCGAGATGATCTCGAGGTTCCCGCCGAGCTTTGCAATCGGCTTGCCGAAAGCCTCGCGCGTCGCGGCGCGTTTCACCATCAGTTCCAGCGCCTTTTCCGCCTTGCCGATCGAACGCATGCAGTGATGGATGCGGCCGGGGCCCAGACGAACCTGGCTGATTTCGAAACCGCGGCCTTCGCCGAGCAGGATATTTTCCTTCGGCACGCGCACATTGTTGAAGCGGATATGCATGTGGCCCTGCGGCGCGTGATCCTTTCCGAAGACCTTCATGCCTTCGAGAATCTCGACGCCGGGCGTATCTTTCGGCACGAGGATCTGCGACTGCTGCTTGCTCGGCGGTGCGTCGGGGCTTGTGCGCACCATCACGATCATGATCTTGCAGCGCGGGTCGCCGGCGCCGGAAATATAGAACTTCTCGCCATTGATGACCCACTCGTCGCCATCGAGCACGGCGCTGGTGCGCACGTTCTTGGCGTCGGAGCTCGGCACATCCGGTTCGGTCATCGCATAGGCAGAGCGGATCTCGCCGTTGAGGAGCGGCTCCAGCCACTTCTTCTTCTGCGCCGGCGTGCCGACGCGCTCCAGCACTTCCATGTTGCCCGTGTCCGGCGCGCTGCAATTGAGCGATTCGGACGCAAGCGGCGACTTGCCGAGCTCGACGGCGATATAGGCATAGTCGAGATTGGTGAGGCCGGAGCCGATTTCGGAGTCCGGCAGGAAGAAGTTCCACAAGCCCGATTCCTTGGCCTTGTTCTTGGCGCCTTCCAGCAGCTCAAGCTGGCGCGGATGCCAGCTCCAGCGGTCGGTCTTCTCGTCGTGAAGGCGAAAGAATTCCTCCGTGATCGGCTCTACATTTTCGGCGATGTGCTTCTGCACGGCCGCCATCAGCGGGCGCGCCTTTTCCGACATCGCAAGCTGAAACAGGTCCTGGTCGAGATCTGACATAAGTTTTGTCCATACGTTGTATTTTCAGTTTCGGTGCGCGCAGGTTAACGCGTCCGGCGGCGGCGCGATATCCATTGTGATGCGCGGCCTTGATTGAGGGGACAAACAGTGCCGCCCTGGCTCTTTTGCAGCGCAGCAAAGCCTGTGATAATGGATTTCCACGGACAGACATGCATTCGGGAACCGGCATGAGCAAAGACGAAACAGGGAAGGCGGCGGGTCCGGCGCGGGACAATCCGTGGATTTTCCGCACCTATGCCGGCCATTCGACAGCGAAGGCCTCGAACGCGCTTTACCGCACCAATCTTTCGCGCGGCCAGACCGGTCTTTCGATCGCCTTCGACCTGCCGACGCAGACCGGCTACGACTCGGATCATGTGCTGGCGCGCGGCGAGGTCGGCAAGGTCGGTGTTCCCGTTTCGCATATCGGCGACATGCGGGCCCTCTTCGAGGGCATCCCGATGGAGCAGATGAACACCTCGATGACGATCAACGCGACGGCAGCCTGGCTGCTGGCACTCTATATCGCGGTGGCGGACGAGCACGGCGCCGACCGCAAGAAACTTCAGGGCACGGTCCAGAACGACATCATCAAGGAATATCTCTCGCGCGGCACTTATGTGTTTCCGCCCGAGCCTTCGATGCGCCTCATCACCGATATCGTTTCCTACACCTATCGCGAAGTGCCGAAGTGGAACCCCACCAATGTCTGCTCCTATCATCTGCAGGAAGCGGGCGCGACGCCGGTGCAGGAGCTTGCCTTTGCGCTGGCGACCGCACAGGCGGTGCTCGACCGGCTGAAGGCGAGCGGTCAGGTGCCCGAAAAGGATTTTCCGCAGGTCGTCGGGCGCATCAGTTTTTTTGTCAATGCCGGCGTGCGCTTCATCACCGAGATCGCGAAGATGCGTGCCTTTGTCGATCTGTGGGACGAAATCTGCCGCGACCGCTACGGCGTCGAGGATGCGAAGCTGCGCCGGTTCCGCTACGGGGTACAGGTCAATTCGCTCGGCCTCACCGAGCAGCAGCCGGAGAACAACGTCTATCGCATCCTGCTCGAAATGCTCGCTGTCACGCTGTCGAAGAACGCGCGTGCCCGCGCGGTGCAGCTGCCGGCCTGGAACGAGGCGCTCGGATTGCCGCGTCCGTGGGACCAGCAATGGTCGCTCCGCGCACAGCAGATTCTCGCCTATGAAACCGATCTTCTCGAGTATGGCGACATCTTCGACGGTTCGAAGGCGATGGACGCAAAAGTCGAGGCGCTGAAGGCGGAAGCGCGCGAGGAACTGGCGCGGATCGAGGAGATGGGCGGCGCGGTCGCCGCAGTCGACAGTGCATACATGAAAGAACGCCTCGTCGAATCCAATTCGGCGCGGCTTGAGGAAATCGAGGCCGGGCGGCAGGTCGTGGTCGGCGTCAATCGTTATGTCGAAACGGCGCCGTCGCCGTTGTCGACCGGCGCGGGCTCGATCCATGTCGTCGATGCGGGTGTCGAGGCCGAGCAGGTCGCGGCACTCGAGGCCTGGCGCGCAGCGCGCGACAATGAGGCGGTCGAGGCGGCGCTTGCCGATCTGCGCCGCGCGGCCAAGGAAGGCCGCAACATCATGGAGCCTTCCATCGTGTGCGCGAAAGCCGGCGTCACCACCGGCGAATGGGGTACGGCGCTCAGACAGATCTTCGGCGAGTACCGCGCGCCGACCGGCGTTTCCCGCGCCGCGCGAAATGCGCCGGGCGATCTCGATCCGGTGCGCGCGATGGTCGATGCGGTGTCCTCGAAGCTCGGCCGCCGCCTGAAGTTTCTCGTCGGCAAGCCGGGTCTCGACGGTCATTCCAACGGCGCCGAGCAGGTGGCGGTGCGGGCGCGCGATTGCGGCATGGACGTCGTCTATGACGGCATCCGCCTGACGCCGGAGCAGATCGTCAAATCCGCGCAGGAGGGCGATGTACATGTCGTCGGATTGTCGATCCTGTCGGGCAGCCATGTGCCGCTGGCCGAGGATGTGATGAAGCGGATGCGCGAGGCGGGGCTCTCCGACATCCCGGTCGTTGTCGGCGGTATCATCCCGGCGGATGACGAGGAAAAGCTCCGCGCTGCCGGTGTCGCCGCGATCTACACGCCCAAGGATTTCCAGATCACCGACATCATGGCCGAGGTCGTGCGGCTGGTGGATTACAACACGGACGAGGCGGCGTGAGGCGATTGCCGTTCTGGCGGGCAGTCATCACATTCTTGCCATATTCCCATAATGTTTCCGCCGCATTGGAGTCCTTCAATGAGACACCTTGTTAAGGTGTGGCGGGCGTCCTTTCATCGCGACGATTTCATTTTTGCAGACTCCGCCTGCCTGTCGACCGGTGTTACGCTTTCGAAGTGTTAACGCCGGTTGTGTCAGAAAGGATCGGGCTGATGAGCGACGGATTCGATACGGGCAATGCGCCGGGCGGCGCGCAGGCCAAGGGGCAGACGGCCTATCATTATGGCCGCGCCGCCGAGCCGCTTCCCGAGCTTCATGTTTTTTCGCGGCTTTCCGAACTTGATGCAGCCTATGCCGCCGAGCTGGCGCGGCGCCGCGCACGGCAGGAAACGCTGGAGCGCGAAGTCGTCGAACTTTCAAAACGCCTTTCCGCACCGCTTGAAAGTGCCACGGCCGAAGCGCCGAAGCGCAAGGGCTTCTTCAGCCGGGGGGCGAAATCATGAGCGCGACGACACTCATTCCCGAAGACACGCGCGAGCGGATTTCGCGCAATTATGTCGCCAGCGAGCGCGAGGCGCGTTTCGCCTCGTTTCATTTCTTCGCCTTCATCCTGATCGGGCTCATCGCCGCCGGCGCGCTCGTCGTCGATTATGCGATCGTCAGCGAATTCTGGACGCGGGCGCTCGCCAACGAATTTCTCGAACTGCCCGGCGCGCTCGGCTCGTCCGTCGCTTTCAAGTCGATGCAGGTGCTGTTCGCCACCGTCGCCGCTCATATCCTTTACGAGCAGCTTGGCGCCTTCGGCAAGGCGGTCTTCGTCCGCATCGTTTTCGTGCTGGCGCTCGCCATGCTGCTGGGCGTCGGTGTGTTGCTGGCGCTGATGTCGTTGCCCAACGGTATCGCGGCGACGAGCGACGGTGTTGTCGGCGGTTCGCTCGGCAATGCGCTGGCCGGTCTCGGCATCGCCTCGACCGCGACGCAGGAAACGGTGCGGGTCGCCTCGGAGGTCGACCAGATGCGCGGCTGGCAGCCGCTCGCCTGGCTCGCCTCGCTCGGGATCGTCTTTCTGGTCGTCACCGGCGTTGCGGCGCTGTGCATTCATTATGCGGTCACGGCGCTGCGCCGCGTCTTCCATGCGCGCGACTTCAAGCATCGCCGCATCGCGATGGAGCGGCTCGCCGCGCTCGAGGCCGAGTATGACAGCAACCGCCATGCGCTGACCGAGATGGAAGGACCCGAGAACCGGCGCCATCTTCTGTGGACGGGCCTGATGCGCGAATGCCGCGCCTATGAGCAGGGCCTCGACGATGCACGCCGCAACGGCATTCTTGTCGCGCCGCGCCGCGGCTTCCTCGGCATGCGCAAGGAGAAGCTGCTGGTCAACGGCCATGCCAGCGAGCGCGTCAAGGCCTGCGAGGATTCGCGTCATCTCGGACGCTACGAAAAACTTTTCGACGATTGGTGGGAGCGCCGCTCGCGCAATGCCATGAAGGCCGGACCGTCGCGGATGGAATCCGTTCGCGAACCTTTCGGCGAAATCCTGCCGCCACGCGGCTCACGCCGCCTCCCGATCGGCAGGACCGACGCATGAAACGGCGTGGGATAGCGGCGGGATTGGGGCTTGCGGTCCTGCTGACGGCTACGCCGTTTCTTGCGGCCGGCGCGGGTGCCGTCGACGCACCGGCGCGTCCGCAAACGGTTGTGATCGGGCTCGATCTTTCGAAGAGCAATCCGCTGGTCGAGGACGGGGCTTATGCGGCCCGCGTCGCGGCGCGCCTGACGTCGGAGATCGACGGCTTGCCGGTGCGCTCGCGCGTCATGGTGCGAACGTTCGGTGCCTACGACTCGGCCGCCAATCCGCTAAAGGTTGACGAGGTCATTTCCGCGCGTGCCCGGCCCGAATCCGTTGCCGACGGAATTTCAGCCCTCGTGACTGCGTTGCCGCAGCTTGTCGCCGAAGGCAAGCTCAAGGCGCAGGACTGGACCTATATCGTTTCCTTCATGGAGACCATGTCGCATCAGGTCGATTGCGCGGCGGGCGATGTGCGTTTCATCCTGCTCACCGACGGGTTCGAGGATTCCGAGCAAGCTCGCCTGTTGCGCGGCGGTTCGCTGCCGAAGCCGTATCCTTATTATCAGGGCTGCACCGAACTGGTGATGCTTGGCGTCGGACAGGGCGGCGGCAGTCCGGCCGTCACGAAGCGCGCGCGCGAGCAGTGGGAAGGCTGGGCGCAGGCCGCCGGCTTCCAGCGCTTCACGGGCCTCTACGACTGGTAATTTCCGCTCCTTTTGACGGCATGACACCGCCCCTATAGGTTCCGCCGCGGGTTTTCTCTCGCGCGGTCCCCTTCTATGGATGTCGCTCTCGGTCTCGTCCTGCCGATTTTCGGCGTCATCGGCCTTGGCTATGTGGCTGTCCGCTCGAAGCTCCTGGGTGCGGGCGCCATCGACGGGCTCGACGCCTATGTCTTCACGTTTGCAATGCCGGTGCTGCTGTTCCGCAATCTCGCGCATACCGAATTTCCGGCGACGCTTCCCTGGGGCCTCTGGATTTCCTATTA
Source organism: Parvibaculum sp. (assembly GCA_040216885.1). GTDB lineage: Bacteria > Pseudomonadota > Alphaproteobacteria > Parvibaculales > Parvibaculaceae > Parvibaculum. The sequence continues at coordinate 118,329 of JAVJOG010000027.1, read as the reverse complement.
CGGTGCCATGCTGGCGGTCTGGGCTGCGGGCTCTCTCGTCGCGCTTTATGTTCTCCGCCGGCCGGCGAAGGACAGCGTCATGCTCGGTTTCGGCTGCGGGCAGGGCAACACGATCATGCTCGGCCTGCCGATCATCCTGACCGGGTTCGGTCCGGAGGCGGGCACGCCGGTTTTCCTGATTCTCGCCTTTCACGGCATCATTCTCTTCGCGATTGCGACGTTTCTGCTTGAGCTCACGCGCGTTCGCGAGGGCGAGGCTCAACCGCGTTTCCGGGCGATCTTCAAGGAAGGACTGCTCAACACGGCGAAGAATCCTGTCATCATCGGCATCGCAGGCGGCGTCATCTACGGCCAGCTCGGGGTGCCGCTGCCGGCGGTCGTCGACAACTCGCTCGAAATGGTGGCGCGCTCGGCGATCCCTTGTGCGCTTTTCGTGCTGGGCGGCATGCTGACGCGCTACGCCATCCGGCGTTCGATCGGCGCGGCGTCGATGACGAGCCTCTTCAAGCTCGTCGCGCATCCGGCGCTGGTGTTTGTGCTGGCGCAATTCGTGTTCGGGCTGGAGCCGCTCTGGGTCGCGGCAGCGACGATCCTTGCCGGCATGCCGACCGGCGTCTATTCCTCGATCCTTGCCAATCGCTACGGCGCGGCGCCAGGTGCCGCGTCGAGCGCCGTCGTGCTGTCGACGGCGGCCAGCCTCATTACGCTGACGGTGCTGCTCGGCTTTTTTCTCGCCCCCGCCTAGTCGCCGGCGGCGACCATGATCTTCGGTGTGTGCGGACGAGGCGATGTCAGGCGGAACATATCGGGCCGGACGAAGAAGACGTCGAGCGGCGTATTGACGACGACGCGGTAAGCGACGATCGGCGCGGCCACCGCGAAGGCGGTGGTCAAAAGCGTAACGAGGTCGCCATTGTCGATGCCCATGCGCACAAGCCCGGTGCGCATCGCAGCCATCGGCAGGAAGAACGCCAGGAAGATATAGAGCGAGTGACGGCCGATATAGGCGAGCGGGGCGCCGAGACCGGCGGAAGCCAGCAGGCTCACCAGCATGACGGCGCTGCCCGCACCGGCAATGCCCATCAGCAGTTCGAGGCCGCGAATGTCAACAAGATGCGAGAAGACGACCGCGGCAACGCTTGCGAGCATGATCGAGGCAAGGCCGACCGCGTGAAGCGGCTTGTCCCGCGCCCAGTCGGCCAGTTCGAAAATCTGTTTCGCGCCGTAGACGCCGGCGACGAACCAGATAAAACGCCAGGCGAATTCGTCGACCAGCATCCAGCCGGTTTCGATCTTTGCGAAATAGAGCGCCAGGGCGACGAAGAACACGAAGACGGGCCGCGCATCGCGCAGGAGCCGCATGGCGACGAAGAACATGGCCAGCGAATAGATGAACCAGAGCACGGCGAAGGGCTGGATCGGAATCATCAAAAGGTCGACATAGGTGACCTGCCAGGCGCTTGCATGGGGCACCGCGATCTTCAGTCCGATCTGGATCACCGACCAGAGCAGATAGAAGTAGGCGAAATGAACGATCTTGCCGTCGACGAATTTGCGAAGGTCACCATAAAGCGCCTTGTAGGCGAAGAGACCGGCGACCAGAAAAAAGAGCGGCATGCGGAACGGCTTGGCGAATTCCGCCAGCGCGCCGAAAACGAGGGGCAACTGTCCGAGCGCGGCGCCGACGCCGGCGGTCGTGTGCTCCATCACCACAAGGATGATCGTCAGGCCCTTGGCCATATCGATCCAGTCGATGCGCTGTTTCGAGACGTCAAATGCGGTATCGGCGGCCAATTTCGAAGCTCCCCGGCTCATGCGGGCCGGAAATCGTCCCTTTTCGGGATCGAACCGGCTGTCTGAGGTCAGGGAAGCAGCTTTCGCGCCAGTTCACGCCGATGGCGGATGGTTAAAATCCGACCATGCGCCGGATGTCGGCCGGCGACTTGCCGGCCGCGCGCAGCTCGCGCAGGCCCATGTCGCGGGCCGATTTCGAGAGCCGCCGTCCGGCGTCGTCGCGGATCAGGCGGTGATGGCGGTAGCGGGGTTCGGGGAGGGCCAGCAACACCTGCAGGATGCGGTGGATATAGGTCGCGTGAAAGAGATCCTGTCCGCGCGTCACCAGCGTCACGCCCTGGATCGCGTCGTCCACCGTCACCGCGAGATGGTAGCTTGTCGGCACATCCTTGCGCGCGATCACGACGTCGCCGAAGAGCGCCGGCTTGACCGCGCATGTTCCGGTTTCGCCGTTCGGGCCTTCGCCATCCTCCAAAAACGTCAGCGGTGCGCCCGCAATCTCCTCGGCCTTCGCAAGCGCCTTTTCGGTGTCGAGCCGCCAGGCATAGCTGCGGCCGTCCCACATCAGCCGGTTCATCTCGGCGGGTGCGAGATCCTTGTAGATGCCGGGATAGAGCGGCGCGCCGTCGGGATCGACCGGCCAGTTGCGCGGGTCGATGCCTGTGGCGGCGATGGCGTCGGCGATTTCCTTGCGCGTTGCAAAGCAGGGATAGACGAGACCCATGTCGCGCAGACGTTTCAGTGCCGCTTCGTAGTCGGCGAAATGTTCGGACTGTCGGCGCACGGGCCGTTCCCAGTCGAGGCCGAGCCAGGCGAGGTCTTCATAGATCGCCTCTTCGTATTCGGGCCGGCAGCGGCCGACATCGATATCCTCGATGCGCAGCAGAAAGCGCCCATGCAGCGCCTTCGCCGTTTTGCAGGCGAAGAGCGCCGAGCAGGCATGACCGAGATGCAGCCAGCCGTTCGGGCTGGGCGCGAAGCGCAGCACTTCGGTTGATCGCTCGTTTTCCCGCATTGAACTTGCCGGTTCATCCTTTAGTTTCGGACGCGCATTGTTATCTTGCGCAGGCATGTAGCGAAAGGGGAGGCGAATGCCGACAGCTTTGACCGGTCCGAGCGTGGCGGCTGCCAGCGGCAAGACGCGGCAGCTTGTCGTGCTCTGTCATGGTTACGGGTCGGACGGCAACGACCTCATCGGCCTTGCCCCTTACTGGCAGCGGCTGCTGCCCGATGCCGCCTTCGTCGCGCCGAACGCGCCCGAGCCCTGTCCCGCCAATCCGATGGGCTATCAGTGGTTTCCCATCGGCCGGCTGGACCCCGACGAAATCCTCGGCGGCGTCGAAGCGGCGGCGCCGGTTCTCGACAGTTTCATCGACGCGCAACTGGGGCTGCACGGCCTCGACGACGCCCATCTGGCGCTGGTCGGCTTCAGCCAGGGCACCATGATGTCGCTGCATGTCGGTCTCCGCCGCGCCCGCCCGCCGGCCTGCATTGTCGGCTATTCGGGTGCCCTTGCCGGGCCGGAACGCCTTAAGACCGATATTCGGGGCCGCCCGCCGGTGCTGATGGTTCATGGCGACAGCGACGACATGCTGCCGGTTGCGCGGATGCATCAGGCCGTGCAGGCCCTTGGGGAGGCCGGCCTGGCGGTGCAATGGCATGTTTCGGCGGGGCTCGGCCACAGCATCGACGAAACGGGCCTGATGCTGGGCGGGCGCTTTATCGCCGATGCCTTTGCCGGCCGTCACGGGGCGGCAGCGGCGCGCTGACGGCGACGAAATCTCGTGCCTTCACAAAGTTGTCGCGCCGGATATAGTAGCTTCGCGGCTACAGGGGAGCGGCCATGGCAAAGGCGCGCCTCTTCAGGAGGACGGTGTGCACGGATCGTTTGCGAATCCGGATAGTTGTCCGGCGCTGGTGCTGAACGCGGATTACAGGCCGCTCAGCTATTACCCCCTCTCGCTCTGGTCCTGGCAGGACACGATCAAGGCGGTCTTTCTCGATCGCGTCAACATCGTCTCCAGCTACGACACCGCCGTGCGCTCGCCGACATTCGAAATGAAGCTGCCGAGCGTCGTCTCGCTCAAATCCTATGTGAAGCCGGCGCGGTTTCCCGCTTTCACGCGGTTCAATCTGTTCCTGCGCGACCGTTTCACCTGCCAGTATTGTTCGGCGCGGCAGGAACTCACCTTCGATCATGTGATCCCGCGCTCGCGCGGCGGGCAGACGACGTGGGAAAACGTCATCACGGCCTGCGCGCCCTGCAATCTCAAAAAGGGCGGCAAGATGCCGAAGGATGCGCATATGTTCCCGATGCATCCGCCGTTCCGGCCGACGGTCGGCGACCTGCATCGTAACGGCCGCGCTTTCCCGCCCAACTATCTGCACGATAGCTGGCAGGACTATCTCTACTGGGACAGCGAGCTGGAGCCGTAAGCGGTTCAGGCCTTCTCGGAAATGCGGATCGCGAGGCGGCAGGCGGCCTTGATGGCGCCCGAGAGCAGCGGATATGCCGGCGCTTCCTTCGCGCCGGCTTCTATCGCCTCGTCGCGGTGGCGCACTTCTTCGAGACGGAACTCCTCGATCGTGTCGCGCAGCGGCTTTTCGGTGTCGCCCATGCCGTCGAGCCGGCCGACCTGCGATTTATAATGCTCGTCGATCACTTCCTCGACGGCGGCCGTGCAGGCATGGGCCGCCTTTTCGCCGAGCAGCGCGGTCGCCGCGCCGAGTGCGAAGCCCGCGACATGCCAGACCGGCGCGAAGGCCGTCGGACGGACGCCGCGCTCGTTGACGATTTCGTTGAAGCGGGCGAGATGCGCTTCTTCGTCCTTCGCCATGTGTTCGAGCTTTGCGACGAGGTCGCGCTTGTGCGGCAGGTTGCGCAGCACGGCAAGCTGGCCCTGATAGATGCGCACGGCGCCGTATTCGCCGGCATGATCGACACGGATCATTTCCTCGATGGCTTCATTGCGCGTATGGCCGGGCTGCGCCGACACGCGGGGCGTCTTTCCGCCTTCTGCCCTTCCGGATGACGACATCAGGCTTCTCCGTGGCTCTCACGATAAAACCGCGACAGCGGCAGCGCCGCCAGCGCGCCGAGGGCAAGCGAGATCAGCAGGTTGAAGCCCGCCAGCGAAACACCGAAAAGCGACCAGGCGGCCTCGTCGCAACGCGGCGCGTGGACGCGGCCGTCAAGGGCGGCCTGTAGTTCTTCCAGCGACCCCGCCACCGTGCCGCCCGAACCGCAAGCGACCGGACCTTCCCACCATTTCTGCTCGACACCGATATGATAGGCGGAAATACCGGCACCTGCCGCATAGGCAAGAACGCAGAGCCCCAGAAAAATCAGCGCGCCGATGCCGATATTGGCCTCGCGCGAGAGGATGCCGGCGATCAGCGCCGCGCCGATGGCGAAATAATGCGGTGCGCGGCCCTGCAGGCAGAGCGAGCAGGGGATGTAGCCGAGCACATGCTCGAAGAACAAGGCACCGGCGAGTGTCGACACGCTGGCGGCAATCAAGATCCAGGGGATCGCGGTCGAGGGGATGCGCTCAATCATGGGCACTATTCAAGCATGGAGGCCGTCGCCTGTCGCGCGCCTTGTCGCCGCAGCGGCGGCGCTGCGCCCGCCGTTTCTTTTCGATTGAAGGCCCGGCTCCGGCCAGTATGATGCGCCCCGCGCTTCGGGAGCCCCTGTGGCGGAATGGTAGACGCGGCAGACTCAAAATCTGTTGTTGGCAACAACGTGCTGGTTCGAGTCCGGCCAGGGGCACCACGCTTCGCCCTTACGGGCTACGCGTGGCGCAGCCACCCGTAGGCCGTTAGGCCGAAGCAGTGCCCGGCGTAGTTGGAGCGTAGCGGAAACGGAGACGGGCCGCCGAATGCCATGTGGTATGTCTACATCATCCGGAGCATCTCTTCGCCCGATCAGGAATATACCGGGGCGACGGCTGATCTGAAAAAGCGCATTGCCGACCACAATGCCGGCAAGTCGCCGCATACGGCCAAATTTATGCCGTGGGAATTGTTGTGGTACTGCGCCTTCACGAACAAGATGGATGCGCTGGATTTTGAGAAATATCTGAAATCACATTCAGGTCGAGCTTTTGCGAAGAAGAGATTAACGGTGAAGCGGACAAACTCCCAGTAGGCTTTGTTTAGTTCATCTCAGCATTCGCCCTTCGTGCTTCGGCTGGCAGGCCCGGCGCGGGACCCTCACCCCAGCATTCTCTGCATCAGCGCTAGGTCGAGCCAGCGGTCGAATTTGCGGCCGACTTCGGGCATGCGCGCGACCTCGCGGAAGCCGAAGCGTTCATGCAGCCGGATCGAGGCACGATTTTCAGCTTCGATGCCGGCGACCATTGCATGCATGCCGAGCGTTTCGGCCGCCTTGATCAGCGGCGGCATCAACGCTTTGGCGATGCCGCGCCCGCGCCGGTCGGCGCGCACATAGATCGAGTTTTCGACCGTGAAGCGATAGCCCTCATGCGGGCGAAAGTCGCCGAAAGTGGCGTAGCCGGCGACCTCGCCATTCTCGTCGGCGACCAGCACCGGAAAGCCGCGGCCCGTTCGTTCGGCCATCCAGCTCCGCCGTCCCTCAAGCGTGCTTTCGGTTTCGTTCCAGATCGCGGTCGTGTTGGCCACGGCGTCGTTGTAGATCGCGAGAATGCCGGGAAGATCGGCGTCGGTTGCCGCCCTGACCGCAACTTGCGGGATTGCGCTCAATTCCCGCCGTCCCAGTGTTCGTTCAGCAGCTTCGCGAACCAGTTGCGGAAGCGCTTGATGCCGTCGGCGTCGAGACCGACAGCTTCGGCGAGCTGCCGCCCGACGATCGCTTCGCCGAACGCCGCATTCGCGGTCAGCATTGCCATGAACAAGGTGTCTTCCTCGTCAGGCGCGGGCCGGGCTTTCTCCGCCGCGTATTCCGTGCGGCGCGCCTGCAGCGCCTCGACAATTTCGCCCATGATGTTGTGGGCGGAGGAATTTTCCGTCGCGCGGCCGGTCAGCAACAGCCATGAAAGGAGACGCGCCGTGCCGCGGTCACTCAGCGCTTCGAAGACATGACCAATATGGTCGGAAGCATCCGCCTTGGTGTGGCCGCCGGCCAGCGCCGTCAGCATGGTGTCGCGCAGTTGCGTGTTGGCCCGCGCGATCAGCGCCCGCACCAGACCCTCGCGGCTCTCGAAGTGATGCAGGATCGCGGGGTGCGAGATGCCGATGTCGCGGGCGATGTCCTGCAGCCGGAGGCCCTCGGGACCCTGCTGCGCGAGCCGCTTCTCGGCGGCATCCAGAATGAGCCGCCTTGCTTCCTCAGCGGTGCGGCGGATGCGTTTTCCCGCCGGTTTGGCGGGGTTTGCGGCGGTTTTGGCGACGGTCGACAAACCGGACTCCCTCAGAGAAATTATATTGACAACAATGTCAGTATTTGGTACATAAAGCAGCAAGGGGCGTAGATGTATACCTCATCCTAGCAACGGGATTAGAGCGATGACGACAGCCAGTCCAGCCGAATTCAACGGTTCCGCCCCCGCAAAGCGGACGCGCAAGCGGATCGAACCCCTGAAGGCCATCCGCGCGATCCGCGCGTTGATCGCCGACAAGGAAGATACCGGCCAGGTTTTCAAGATCATCGACGCCCTGTCGGGCAATGTCAGCGACCGCCAGTTCAAGCGCTTCATCGCCACCGGGATGGGTCAGCGGATCGTCGCCGAGAGGCGCGACATCATTGCGGCACTCAACGATCGCGAGCGCCTGTCGCGGCTGCCGGAAGGCACGCTGGGACGCACCTATTACGAGTTCATGGCCGAAGAAAACCTGACGGCCGACGGGTTGGTCGATGCAAGCCGCGAGGTGTCGCTGCGCGACGAGCGCACCGAAGCCGAGCGCATTTTCGGCGACCGTCTGCGCGATACTCACGACCTCTGGCATGTGACAACCGGCTATGGCCGCGACGGGCTCGGCGAGCTTGCCCTGCTCGCCTTCAGCTATGTGCAGACGCGCAATCGCGGCATCGGCTTCATCGTGCTGGTGGGCTGGCGCCTCAGCACCAAGCGCAATCCGGACCTGAAGCTCGGCCGGGTCATCCGTGAGGGCTTCCGGCACGGCAAGCGGGCCAAGTGGTTGCCGGCAGCCGATTGGGAGGCGCTGCTCGACAAGCCGCTCGAGGACGTGCGGGCCTTGCTCAATATCGCGCCGCCCGAGGCCTATCGCGCGGTCGAGCCGATCACGACCGAGCGGGAGCGCGCCTTCATCGAGCGCGAGGCGCTCAGGAAAGCGGCCTGAATTCAGCCGATTTTGTCCGTTTCCGCGGCAAGACCGCTTGGTCTCCGCCGCATCCCGGTTATGCTTGCCGCGAACAAGCTGGCGGGGAGGGGACGGTGCTGACCGTTTACGGGCTCAAGAATTGCGATACATGCCGCAAGGCCTTGAAGTGGCTCGATGAACAAGGCCTTGCCCATCGTTTCCATGACGTCCGTGCCGACGGTATCGCGATTGCCGATATCCGGCGTTTTGCCAAGGCGGCAGGATGGGAGACGCTCCTCAACAAGGCCAGCACGACATGGCGCGGCCTGCCCAGAAGCAAGACCACCGGGATCGCCGAGGCCGATGCGCTGAAACTGATGGCCGAGCATCCCGCGCTGATCAAGCGGCCGGTTTTCGAGCACAAGAAAGGCGCTGTCGTGGTCGGCTTTCGCGATCCGCAAAAAGCGGAATTGAAAGTGCTTGCGGGGGCAAGATGAGGCTCGGCGGCCGCAAGGCGGCGACGCCGGCGTTGTCGCTGCCGATCGGAACGCCGCGTCTCGTGCTGCGCGATTTCACCACCCGGGATCTCGACGAGGTTCACGCCTATGCCTCGCTCGAAGAGGTCACGCGCCATCTGATCTGGGGTCCGAACACGCTGACGCAGAGCCGGGAGACGATCCGCGGCTTTCTCGACGACCAGAAACAGAAGCCCCGCATCAATTTCGATCTCGCCATCGTGTTGAGGGACGGCAAGAAACCGCGCCTGATCGGCGGCGTCGGGCTCAAATTCGCCGATTGGGAGCGCCGCACCGGCGATCTCGGTTATGCGTTGCATCCGGATTACTGGGGGCAGGGATACGCGGCCGAGGCGGCGCAAGCGCTGATGGACGCCGGCTTCCGCGAGCTCGGGCTGCAACGCATCTATGCGACCTGCGACCAGCGCAACAAGGCGTCGGCGCGGGTGATGGAGAGGCTCGGCATGCGCCGCGAGGGGGCGCTGCGCCAGAGCCGGTATATCCAGGGCTCATGGCGGGATGAATATCTCTACGCCATTCTGGCCGAGGAATTCTTCGTCTAGAGACTGCGCACCGGCTTCGACGCCAAATCCTCATCTTCTTCATGGATATTCTCGCCGCGGCGGATCAGGAATTCGATCCAGGTGCCGCGATCGCGTATTTCGACGAGTTCGTGGCCGGCTTCGGCGCAGAAATGCGGCATGTCGATGCGGGCGACCGGGTCGCTTGCGAAGACACGCAAAAGGGCGCGCGGCGCAAGGCGCAGCAGCCGTTTGCGGGTACGCAGCACCGGCAGCGGGCATTGCTGACCGATTACATCGAGCAGGATTTCGCCCGTATCTTCGCGGCTTTCTTCCATTCCTCGTCCAATCCCGAGAGGTTCGACAAGCGGCCGGATGATGGCCGGGCGGTGCGGTGCTGTCACCCGGTTTTAGCGCGTCTGGCGGAGCTAACGCCGAATTTACCGGCAAAACTCCGGCTTTTCTTGACGGTTGAGCGGGGCCACGGGCATAAAAGAGAGAACGAGAAGAGTTCTGTTTTTTCGGCATCGGAGGGAGACGGGGATGGGTCTGATCAAACGGATCGGCAATGAAATTACCTTTCTGCGCGCGGCGCTCCGTACGCTGAAAAAGGCGACTGCAATTCGCGAGAACACGACACACACTTTCGCCGACACGGTGGAAGAACTGGCGCGCACCAAGCCGAACAATGTCGCGATCTATTTCGAAGATCGGAAGATCACCTACCGCGAGTACAACGAGGCGGCCAACCGCTATGCGCGCTGGGCCAAGGGCCAGGGCCTCGGGCGCGGCGACGTGGTTGCGCTGATGATGGAGAACCGGCCGGAATATCTCGTCGCCTGGCTCGGTATCATCAAGGCGGGCGCGACGGCGGCCTTGATCAATACCAATCTTACCAAGGGCCCGCTCGCCCATTGCCTCAACATCTCGAACGCCAGTCATCTGATCCTCGGGGCCGAACTCGCCGAGAGTTATTCGACCGCGGGCGACCAGCTCGACCGGCCGATGACGGTCTGGGCGACGGGCGGCAATGTGCAGGGCGCCAACAATCTCGATGCGGCGCTTGGACAGCAGTCGGGCGACGCGCTGCCGGGCGATTTCCGGGCAGGTCTTACGACCGAAGATGACGCGCTCTACATCTATACCAGCGGCACGACCGGCAATCCGAAGGCGGCACGCATCCCGCATGTGCGGCTGATGACGATGATGGCCGCCTTCGCGGCGGCGGCAAACACCAATGAGAAGGACCGCATGTATGTGGTGCTGCCGCTCTACCATTCGGCCGGCGGCGTTTGCGCGGTCGGTTCGACGCTGACGGTCGGCGGCTCGGTCATCATCCGGCAGAAGTTTTCGGCGACGAATTTCTGGGATGATACGCATAAATACGGTGCGACGCTGTTCCAGTATATCGGTGAGCTTTGCCGCTACCTGCTGAACACCAACAAGCACCCGAAGGAAACCAGGCACAAGCTGCGCATGGTGATCGGTAACGGTTTGCGCCCCGAAATCTGGCCGGCCTTCCAGAAGCGCTTCAAGATTCCGCACATTCTGGAATTCTACGGCGCCACCGAAGGCAATGTGGCACTGATGAATTTCGACGGCACGCAGGGCGCCATCGGGCGTGTGCCGGGCTGGGCGAAGAAGAAATTCAATGTCGAGATCGTCAAGTTCGACATCGAAAACGAGAAGCCGGTGCGCGGTCCCGACGGGTTCTGCATTCTGGCCGAGCCGGGCGAGGCCGGTGAAGCGCTGGGGCGGATCAGCAACGATCCCGATCGGCCGACCGGCCGCTTCGACGGTTACGCCAAGAAGGAAGAGACCGAGAAGAAGATTCTGCGCGACGTCTTCGAGAAGGGCGACGAGTGGTTCCGCACCGGCGATCTGCTGCGTCAGGACACGCGGGGCTACTATTATTTCGTCGACCGCATCGGCGATACCTTCCGCTGGAAGGGCGAGAACGTGGCGACGTCGGAAGTGGCTGAGGCGATTTCGGTGTTTCCGGGCGTCAAGGAAGCCAATGTCTATGGTGTCCATGTTCCCGGCGCCGATGGCCGTGCCGGCATGGCGTCGATCGTCGCCGAGAACGGCTCGCTCGATCTCGATCACTTCCGCACGCAGATGCAGAAGGAGCTGCCGGACTATGCGGTGCCGGTGTTCGTGCGCCTGCAACCTGAAATCGAGATCACCGGAACGTTCAAGCACCGCAAGGTCGAACTCGTGAAGGAAGGTTTCGATCCTTCGGTGGTGCCCGATCCGATCTACTTCAATTGCCCGGTGCAGAAGAAATACGTTCCGGTCGACCAGGGCCTTTACGGTAATATCTGCGCGGGTGAACTCCGACTCTAGATCCGATCTTCCGAAACGAAAAAGGGCGGCTCGAGGGAGCCGCCCTTTTGTTTTCACGCGCGTCCTGCTTACTGCGCGGCGTCGGGCTTCTTGCCGAGGCCCATTGCTTCAAGGATTTCGGGGCGGATATTTTCGGTGCCCTTCTTCTCGATGTGTTGGGCGACGCGACTGCCGACCGCCATCATCGCCTGGCCCATGAAGGTCGGGCGGTTGGTGCGCGCCCAGTCGAGCGAGGCTTCGCGGTTGACGTTCAGCTCCTGGAACTTCGGAAAAACATAACGCGCCATCAGTTCGTAGGATTTCTTCGTGTTGTCGAAGTCGGCCCAGTTATGCGCCATCTGCAGGAAGGCGCCGAAGCCGCCCGACTGGTTCTGCAATCGTTCGATCTGAGCAATCGCGTCATCCGGCGTACCGATGACGGCCATGCCGGAAGCGATGAGCGCGTCGACCGGATCGGAGCCGTCGGTCGGCGCCAGCGGCAGGGCTGCTACTTCCCGGAAGTAGTAGAGCCACTTTTCGAGGCCGAAGCGCACGTTCTCGCGCGCCTTTTCGCGCGTCTCGGCAATGTGGACCGGGCCGACGAGGCGCCAGGCATTGCGGTCGATTGTCTTGCCGCTGTCCTTCGCGGTGTCCTCGCAGATTGCCCAGTTGGTGGCGAGCGCGTTGAAGCCGCCGGCTGAGGTCGCGCCGATCGACAGGAGGCCGACGCCGTGCTTGCCGGCGGCGGTGGCGCCTGTCGGCGAAACCTGGCTTGCGACCGCGATCTCGACGCCGGGGCGCGAATAGGGCGTCATCTGTAGACGCGCTTCGTTGAGTTCGAACCAGCTCGTCTTCGCCGTCACGGTCTCGCCGCGCAGGAGCGGCACCAGCACGTCCAGCGCCTCGTCCATCATGTCGCGCTGTTTCGCCACCTCGATGCCCATCATGAAGGCGTCGGAGGGAAGCGCGCCCGGACCGACGCCGAACATGACGCGGCCGCGCGTAATGTGGTCGAGCTGATTGATGCGGTCGGCCAGTATCAGCGGCTGATGATAGGGGAGCGAGGAAACGCCCGTGCCGAGGCGGATGTGCTTCGTGCGCTCGGCAAGCGTGGCGATGAAGAGTTCTGGACTCGCGATCAGCTCGTAACCGGCCGAATGATGCTCGCCGATCCATGCTTCGTCGTAACCGAGCCTGTCCATCCACTGGACGAGTTCGATGTCGCGCTCAATCGCCAGCGTCGGGTTTTCGTCGATCGGGTGAAAGGGGGCGATGAAAGCGCCGAAGCGCATTTTTGTGCCGACCATTTCGGGGTTCCTTTTCCTGAATGTTTCCCTGTTGTCGAATTCTATGTTTTTGCGGCCGTTTTGACCTTGAAGCCGTTCAAAGCGATATCGAGAAATTCGCGGTTGAAGGCCGAGGTGTCGGCTTCCGGATGGGCGCTCCACCAGGCTGTCAACGCGCTCCATGTGGCGACGATGGCGGCAGCGCCGACTTCGGGCGTGAAGCTCGGGCGGAACTCGCCGCGCGCCTGACCACGGCGCAGGACCGCGGCCACGAGATCGATCACGCTTTCGTTGAGTTGCGACGTCACGAGATGGGCTGCTGGCTGATGGAGGTACTCGTTCAGCATCTTGCGCATCACTTCGGCGTTGTGCTGCCAGGCCTCCTCGAAAACGGACGAGAGGAAGTTGAGCTGTTCCTCGGCCGTGCCGTCCTGTGTCGCCAGTTTCTCTGACAGGGACGCCGTGATTTCGTCGTTGAAGGCATGAATCAGCGCCGCCTTGCTGGCAAAATGCAGAAAGAACGTCGCCTTGGCGATGCCGGCGCCGCCGCAAATATCCTCGATGGTGACGCCGTCGTAGCCGTGCTCGCCGAACAGGCGCATGGCGGTCCGATAAATCTCCTGCCGCGTCCTTTCCTTCTTGCCGGCGCGGCGGGGCGGGGCGTCCGTTTCGATCTCGGCGGATTTCAACGGCTTCTTCCTCCAGCTTTCTGAATAACGCGCCGCCGACATAAAGTAGACCGCAGTATATTTTTCTGCAAGCAGCGGGTGGGGTGGGCCGTTGCGACCCTAGGGGGGATACCCTAGAACATTGACCCAAACGCTGAAAGAGTATCGGCCAAAACAAGCAAAACCGGGAGACGAAACATGGGACGGGTAAGCGGCAAGGTGGCGCTGGTAACGGGCGCGGCAAGCGGCATCGGCCGGGGCGCGGCGCTGGCGCTGGCGGCGGAAGGGGCGAAACTCGTCGTCACCGATGTCGATGAGGCGGGCTTGAAGGAAACGGCGGCACTGATCGGCAAGGCCGGCGGCACGGCTTCGGTCCACAAGCACGACGTCACAAGCGAAGCGCGCTGGGCGGAGATCGTCGCGGCAACCAAGGCTGAATTCGGCGGCCTCCATATCCTCGTCAACAATGCCGGCATCGCCATCGGCGCCTCGATCTTCGAAATGTCCTACGACGAATGGACGCGCCAGCAGGCGATCAATGTCGACGGCGTCTTTTTCGGCGTCAAACACGCCATCCCGCTGATCGCGGCGTCGGGCGGCGGCTCGGTCATCAACATTTCGTCGATCGCCGGGCTTCAGGGCGCGCCGGGGCTTGCCGGTTATTGCGCGACCAAGGGCGCGGTCCGGCTTTTCACCAAGGCGGTGGCGCTTGAATGCGCGCAAGGACAGATGAATGTCCGCGTCAATTCGGTGCATCCGGGCATCATCGACACGGCAATCTGGCAGAAGATGACGCCGGGCGGCACGGACGCGCTCGCCTCCAGCGTATTGCCGATCGCCGAGGGCGCCAACGCCATCGATCCCAATGCGATTGCCGCCGCCACGCCGCTCGGCTATGCCGGCGTGCCGGCCGACATTGCCGCCGGCATCGTGTTCCTTGCGTCCGACGAGTCGCGCTACATGACGGGTTCGGAACTGGTCATTGATGGTGGCATGACGGCGCGCTGACGCGGGCCTCGGGACGGCGGAATGACGGCCCGCTGACCATCTATTGCGTTTGGACGATTTCGTCGGTGATGCGCCAGTGGCCGTCGAGCCAGAGGACGATTTCGCGGGCGCAAGGATGATCGAAGGCGGCGTAGCGGGAACGCAGCGCCGCCTTTTCCTTGTCCGTCATTTCATTCAGGCCGCGATCCTGAAAGGCCGCGAGGTCTTCGCCGATCATTTGCCCGAGCCTTGCCCCGGCCACGGCCTCGGCGGCGGCGTGGAAGGCGCTGTCCGGCTCGTAGACCGCGCCCCGGTAAAGCATTTCGAGCGTCAGCATCGGAATGCGGCTCAGCATTGCTTGCGACGCGGGATTGACGCCATGCGCGCATATCTCCGTGCCGATCTCGCGCGTACGGCCGGTGAAGGCACGCAGATGCAGGAAGGGCGACATGCGGCTCCCGTCGTTCACCGGGTAATTGTCCCAGATGAAGGGCTTGCGGCGCAGCGCTTCGGTGATGCGTGCGAGATGATCCACCGGCAGCTCCTTCGAGCAGACGCGCGGGCCTGTCCAGAAAACTTCAACGGCGGGATCGAGCCGCGCGCCGAGCGCTCCGAGATAGCCGGGCGGACGGGCGCCGAAGACGCGGTCGAGGATCGGGTCGTCGGTGTAGTAGCTCGGGCATGTGATGAGGCGGCTCGCGCCGGTACGCGCGGCAATCCAGTCGATTATTTCGATCTGCCTGCCGGCAAGACCCTCGATGTCGCCGCGCATGTCGTCGAAAAGGATCGCGAGATCGACGGTGCCGATCGCGTCGAGGAAAGCGAGCTTTGCCGCCAGCGCCTCGCGGGCGGTGGCATCGAAGTTCAGATAAAGCTCATAGGGGCTGAGGCCGACGCCGAAGCGCACGCCTGCGTCGCGGCATTGCGCGGCCAGGCGCGCGAGGTCGTCGGCCATTTCCTTCGGATGCGGCTCGGCCCAGCGGCGGCGCAGGAAAGTGTCGGCCTTCGGGGCGTAGAGATAAAAGCCGTAGCCATGGGTCTTGAGAAAGGCGATGTTCGCGGCGCGTTCTTCGGCGGTCCATGGCCGCCCGTAGAAACCTTCGATCGTTCCGAGTTCCGGTGTCATGTCAGCCGCGCATGACGAGAAAGCCGGCGCGCGGGAAATGCACCACCACGTCGCCGACGCGCGCATCGCTGCGCTTCAATGCGATATGCTGCGCCGAGGACGAAACAAGCTCGCCCGCAATCGGGTCGCGGCCGTAATCGTCGGCCATCACGGTCACCTTGTCGCCGGGCTTCAGGCCGTTCGGTTCGCCGGGATCGGCTTTCACGGCTTCGCTCGACGTCGCGGCCTTTGCGATATCGAGCGCGGCGTCGCGCGAAATTTCCTGCCGGCGCCCATGGCCGATTGCCGCCACGCGCTTTTCCCAGGCGGCGAGATGCGGCATCGCTTCGGCGTTCTTCATCGCGGCCGGCACGATCCAGCGGATGAAGGCGAGATTGTAATAGGCGTTGGCATCGGCGATGCCCGGTGCCTCGCCCATCAGGAATTTGCGGCCATCCGCCAGTTGCTCCTCGAGCCAACCGAGATTGGCGCGCAATTGTTCGGCCATCAGGGGTGCGCCCGCCTTCATCGCTTCCGTGTCGAAGGGGCGTCCCATCAGTTTGGTGCGGTCAGCCTTGAAGTCCTCGCCCATGGCATCCGGCGCGTTGCCGAAGATGACCGCGACCGCGGCCATGAAGAAGCTGCGGTCGGTCCACAAGCCCATGCCCCAGCCGAGGCCACGGTCGCCGCCGACGAAGACCGACGGTTTCGGGAAACGGCGTTCGAGTTCGCGGATGATGATCTGCGTGTCGCAATAGATGTCGGCGCCGATCTGCATGACCGGAATTTTCCGGTAGCCGCCAGTCAGCGCCACGAGTTCGGGCTTCGGCATGATGACGGGCTCGTCGCAGGCGTACCAGTCGAGGCCCTTGATGCCGAGCACCACGCGCACTTTCTCCGAGAAGGGCGAGATGTCGTATTGGTGCAAAATGATGGAGGTTGCGTCGGCGGGCATGGGCGTTCCTATTCGAATTCGTGGCTGAAGCGGGTGTTGTCTTTCGCGAGGCCATCGAGAACGATCTCGACGCCGCCGGTCTTCATCGTCCATTCAAGCCGGTGGTCGCGATATTCGCGCTTGAAGAGACCTTGTTCCAGCACATTCGCGACCTGCGCCATGGCGGCGATGCTGTCGCGGGCTTCCTTCGCCGTCTGCGCGACGCCCGGCCTCGCATTGGCGCGGGCGAGCCAGCGGCCCGGTGCTGAGCCTTCGTCGGGCGCATTGCCAAATCCGGCCGAACCGTTGACGCAAGGCACGACCGACAGGTCGCCCCAACCGAAGCTTTCGCCGTTGAACCAGTCGGCCTTTGCCCCGGATGCGCGGCGAAAGTAGGCGATTTCGCCGAGGCCCCAATTGATCGCCTCGTAATGCGTGTCGCAGACCTCCTCGATCATGCGCACTTTTGCGCGGGCTGCCGGCGTGGCGGGCAGCATTGGCGGTCTGGGGAATTTGTCTTCGAGATATTCGAGGATGATCGTCGAATCGAAGACCTGAACATCGCCGTCGATCGGTGCCGGCACCTCGGCGCGCGGGTTGGCGGCGACGAATTCGCCGCGGCTCGTTCCCGCGCCGATGCCGTCCGGCGTTTTCAGCGTCAGCTCGACGCCCTTTTCGCGCGCCGAGATCTTCACCTTCTGCGCATAGGGCGAGAGCGGGTGTTCGTAAAGCGTCGGCATGGTGGTCCTCCCGTTCCGTTTGCGCGATCATCGGCGCGCCATCGGGTGCTGTCCACGGGCGGAAGATCACGCCTGCGTGACGTGACGCAGCGCCAAAGCGGCGTGTCCGATCAGGCTTTCAGGATGCCTTTCTTCTTCGCCACCTCGGTCATCTGGCCGAACAGCGTCACGGCGTCGTTGGGTGTGTTGTCGCCGTTGAACTCCTTGTAGAGCGTCGCGACATTGACGACGATGCGTTCGCCGTCGCCCCAACTGTCGTAGTCTGTCATATCGATGTCGAGCGCCGCCTCCAGCGCTGTCATCCCCGCGTCGTGGCGCTTCTTCGCCTCGTCGCGCACATAGACCAGATAGTCGCGCACCGCCTTGACGCCGTTCTTGCCGGTGATCGGCCCGTGGCCCGGCACCACGGTTTCGACATCCATCGCCAGAATTTTGTCGCAGGCCGCGATCCAGTTCGAGACCGGGCCTTCCCACATGATCGGATGGCCTTCGATGAAGAGAATGTCGCCGGTGAAAACGGTCTTGTCGGCCGGCACATAGACCAGCGCGTCGCCCGGCGTGTGGGCGGGGCCGACATGCATGATACGGATTTCCTTCGCGCCGACATGGCGGGTCAGTTCGGTCTCGAATGTCGTCGTCGGCAGGGTTTGCGTCACGCTCTTGAAGTCGAAGGCGCCGAAACATTGCGTCACATATTTGCCGAGGTCGCCGAGACCCGGCGCCATGTCGAGGAAGCCCGCCAGCAGCGCCGGCGGCTCGTGGCGCATGGCTTCGACCGCAAGCTTGTGGGCGATGATCTCGGCGCCGGCGCAACATTCATTGCCGTTGCAGTGATCGCCATTGTGATGGGTGTTGACGACGGTGTTTATCTTCGCCGCCGCCTTCGGCTCGGCCTTGCGCATGGCGGCGAGCATGTCGCGCGTCAGCGGCACGTCGAACAGCGTGTCGACCAGAAACGACTCGCCATCGTCGACAATCAGACCGGCATTCGACCAGCCCCAGCCGCCGTCGGGTTGCAGCCAGGCATAGCCACCATTGCCGAGATCGTGCAGACCCTTGGTGTATTGAAAGCGGCTCAAACCCAGACCCATGACGTCCTCCTCAGGCAATGCCGGTGAGACCGCTGTCGACGGCGAGGATTTGCGCGGTCACATAGATACTCTCGTTCGAAACGAGGAAGAGCGCCGCGTTGGCGATTTCCCAGCCGGTGGCCTGCCGCCCGAACGGCACCGGCGTTCGGCCGCGCGACGGGCGGCCTTGCGTCGCGAGCCGTCCAAGCGGCGTGTCGACAAGGCCGGGAGCGACGATGTTGGCGCGGATGCCGCGGCGAGACCCTTCAAGCGCGACATGGCGCATCAGCCCGCCGAGCGCCGCCTTCGAGGCGTCATAGGCTGGCAGGCGCGATCCGGCGATGAGGCCGGCTATCGACGAAATGAAGACGACCGGCGAACCGTCGGCAAGCCGCGGCAGCGCCGCCTTGCAACAGAGCATCGGCCCGCGCAGATTGACGGTCAGCACCTTGTCCCAGTCCTCGGGCGTCGCGCCTTCGAGGCCGAGGCCGCCGACGCCGATGCCGACATTGAGCACGAGGCCGTCGAGCCCGCCCAATGCCTTTTCGGCTTCCTCGATCATGCGCGGAATGTCGTTCTGTTTCGAAATGTCGGCTTCGACGGCGCTCGCCTTGCCGCCTTCGGACGTTATCTTCGCCACTGTCTCCTCGGCGGACGCCTTGTTGACATCGGCGACGGCAACCGATGCGCCCTCGCGGGCAAAGAGGATCGACATGGCGCGGCCGTTGCCGACGGGATCGGTCGCCGCGTCGAGCACGCGCTGGCCGCCGCCGACCACCAGAATGTGCCGGCCTTTCAGCCGTCCGCGGCCCGGCGCCTCGCCCTTCGATTCGGGAGGCAATGCCTGCACAAATCCGCCGTCAGCCATTGTTCTTCATACTCCGTCTGATTTCGTCGAGGCCGCTCGTCTCGATGTCCGTCTCCTCGAGTTCGATCTCGAAGGTTTCGAGATAGCGGCAGACGAGAAGATAGATGCCGATGATGATGACGAGTTCCTGCATCGCGGGGTCGCCGAGTGCCGCATGCGCGGCGGCAAAAAGCTTTGCGTCGGCCTTGACGTTTGCCACCTGGTCGTCGGTGAAGGCGAGCACGGCGTTTTCCGTCTCGCTCAGATGCGGCGAGGGCAGCGCGCCGGCCGCCGCTTCGATGCGCGCATCCGACATGCCGATCATACGCGAGACGCGGCGGTGTTGATGCTGCTCATAGGCCGAGCCGCAGAGATGGCCGACGCGCAGGATCACCAGTTCGCGCAGTTCCGTGTCGAGTAGCCCGTCATTGAGATAGGCGTTGACCAGCGCCATGAAGGGCAGGAACGAGGGACCGCTGCCCGAGATCATCCTGAAGATATTCAGTTGCGGCAGGCTGTCGCGCAGGGCCCGCGCTTCGGGTGCAAGCGCCGCCGGATCGGGATAGGGGATGCGCGCCATGGTCAGTCCTGCATGCCCGGCAGCTTGACGCCCGACTTGTGGCCTGCGTCCTCGATATCGACATCGAAGGTTTCGAGGAAGTTCGAGACCAAGGTGTAGAAGCCGATGGTGACGACCAGTTCCTGCAACTGCTTGTAGCCGAGCTTCTCGGCCAGCGGGTTGAAGGTCGCGTCGGAGGCGCGCGTATTATTCACCACATCGTCGGTGAAGCGCATTACCTGTCGCTGCGTCTCGTCGAAGACCTTTGCGTCCGGCCCCTCATGGATTGCCTTGATCAGCTCGTCGGACATGCCGAGCTTCCGCGAGATCGCCTCGTGCTGATAGACCTCGTATTTCGAGCCGCGCAGCACGCCCGTTCGCACAATGGCGATTTCCCGCAGCACGGGGTCGAGATCGCCATGCACGAGGATCGAATTGCCGAGTTTGATGAAGCTGTCCAGCATGTCGCCCGAATGGCCGAGCATCCGGAAAATGTTGAGATTGGGCAACTTCTCGTAGGCCGCCTTGGCGCGTCCTTCGGCCTTGGCCGGATCGAAATAGGGGATGCGGGCCATTGTCTGTCGTTCCTCCCGGAAAATTCATGTTCTTGTTGCGGCCAGTCTAGCCCGCGTTGACCCTGCGTCCAGCGGCAACAGCGTTTGAGGCTCGCGAAATGGTGTCCCGCCTCGGCTTGCCCCGCACGGCGGGGCGGGTAAACTCGCACCCAACGACGTCCCCGATGGGAGAGGGGTGCCGCCGCCTCGTGCCGCATGGCCGGGCAGGCAGGCCGCGTCAGCTATCAGGTTTCAGGGAGGAACCCAGCATGTTCGATGCCGAACGCATCAAGAGTGTCGCCGACATCACGCGCGCCGGCGCGGCCACCATGCCCGACGACGTGGCGCAGGTGTTCGAGGGCCGCGAAACCACCTATGCCGAGCTCGACCGGCGCGCCAGCCAGGTGGCGCAGGCGCTGATCGCCGACGGCTGCAAGCCCGACGCGCGCATCGGCTTCATGGGCAAGGGTTCGGACCGCTATTTCGAAATGCTCTACGGCGCCTTCAAGGCCAAGGCCGTGGTCGTCGGCGTCAACTGGCGGCTGGCGGCGCCTGAGGTTGTCTATGTGCTCAATGACAGCCGCACCGAGATTCTTTTCGTCGGCGCCGAATTCTACGACATGGTCGAGAAGGTGCTGCCCGAATGCCCGACCGTACGCAAGGTCGTGGCGCTCGATGGCGGCCGCAACGACTGGGTCTCGTTCGACGACTGGCGCGATGCAGCCAGCGATGCCGATCCGATGCTGCCGGCGGCGCCCGACGACGATGTGATCCAGCTCTATACCAGCGGCACGACCGGTCATCCGAAGGGCGTGCAGCTCACCAATGCCAATTATCTATCGGTCTTCAGCCAGGGCGCCGAATGGGCGCAATGGCATCGCGGCGAGGTCGTGCTCGTCTGCATGCCGCTCTTCCATGTCGCCGGCGTCAATATCGGTGTGCTCGGCAATCTCCACGGCTGCAAGAACATCATCCTCAAGGATGTCGATCCGGTGGCGATCCTGAAGCTGATCGAAACCGAAAAGCTCAACGTCGCCTTCATGGTGCCGGCCGTGATCCTCTTCCTGCTGCAGCAGCCCGGTATCAAGACGGCCGATCTGTCGTCGGTGCGGCAAATCCTTTATGGCGCATCGCCCATTGCCGAAGACGTGTTGCTGCAGGCGCAGGCGACCTTCACCAAGGCCGATTTCGTGCAGCTCTACGGGCTCACCGAGACGACAGGCGGCGCGACGCATTTGCCGCCGGAAGCGCATGACCCGGCCAAGGGCAAGCTGCGCTCCTGCGGTGTGCCCAATCCGGGCATGGAAATTCGCGTCGTCGACGACAAGGGCGCGGAAGTGCCGGTTGGCGATGTCGGCGAGATCGTTATTCGCGGTGGCTCCATCATGAAGGGCTACTGGAACCGCGCCGACGCGACGACGGACGCGATCCGCGACGGCTGGTTCTACACGGGCGATGCCGGTTTCTTCGACACGGACGGCTATCTCTTTATCCATGACCGGGTGAAGGACATGATCGTTTCGGGCGGCGAGAACATCTATCCGGCCGAAGTCGAAAACGCGCTGTTCGGCCACGAGGCGATCGCGGATGCCGCGGTCATCGGCGTGCCCGACGAGAAATGGGGCGAGGCGGTCAAGGCGATCGTGGTGCTGAAGCCCGGCCAGAAGGCGGCACCGGAAGAGATCATCGCTTTCGCGAAAACACGCATCGCCGGCTACAAGGTGCCGAAATCGGTCGATTTCATCGAGGCGCTGCCGCGCAATCCGTCCGGCAAGATCCTGCGGCGCGAGCTGCGCGCGCCCTACTGGGAAGGCCGCGCGCGCATGGTCAGCTGACCGGCGCAGCGTCCACAGGATATTCATATCCGACGGAGAGCGACCATGAGCCTTGCCGAACGAGACGCGCCGGCGCCTTTCAAGCCGCTGAAGCAGAAGCCGCCGAAAATTTCCGTCCGCCGCGAAGCCGACGGGACGGTCTATATTTCGTCCGGCTACCCGCTCGGCGAAATGAAGCGCGGCGTCGTCCATATTCTCGAAGAACGCGCGGCGATGCATCCGCAGCGCCGTTTCATCGGCGAGCGCGGACCGGATGGTGCCTGGCGTTTCATCGGCTATGGCGAGGCCAATGTGAAGGCCAACGCGGTGGCGAGCGCGCTGCTGGCGCGCGGCATGAACGCCGACACACCACTGATGGTGCTTTCCGGCAATTCGATCGCGCATGCCGTGATGGCGCTCGGCGCGATGAAGGCGGGTGTGCCGGTCGCGCCGGTCAGCGTTCCCTATTCGCTGATGAGTTCCGATTTCTCGAAGCTGCGTCATGTCGTCGGGCTGACGAAACCGCGCATGATCTTCGCCGATCACGGCGATCTCTACGGCAAGGCCATCGCGGCGGTCGGCAACGGCGCCGAGATCGTCACCTGCACCGGCAGTGTCGCGGGCGCGACATCCTTCGACGACCTCGTCGCGACGCCGATCAGCAACGCGGCGAAATTCGTCGACGAGAGCCGTCCCGAGCTCGGCCTCGTGTTCGACGGCCGCGTGACCGAGGACTTCAAGCTTTCTTCGGGCACCTGGGTCTCGACCGGCACGCTGCGCGCCGACGCGGTCGCCGCCTGCACGCCGCTGGTGCAGGATGCGGCCGTCTGCGATCTCGACAAACCCTACATAGCGATGCTCGTCCGGCCGAACATCGCGGCGGCGCGCAAGGTCGCGGGGCTCGCCGACGATGCGTCGCCCGATGATGCAATCGCGCATCCGAAGGTCGCGGCGCATCTGCGCGAGGTGCTGGCGCGCCACAACAAATCCGTCGGCGGTTCCTCGACGCGGATTGCCCGCATTCACCTGATGCTGGAACCGCCTTCGATCGACGGCCACGAAATCACCGACAAGGGCTATGTCAATCAGGCGGCCACGGCGTCGCGCCGCGCGCATGTGGTCGAGCGGCTTTACATCGAGCCCGCGCCCGCGGATGTGATCGTCGTCTGATGGCGGAAGCGGTCCACCCGCGCGACGTGCTCGATTTCTGGTTTGCGGCCGGACCTGAAAAATGGTTCACGAAGAGCGATGTCTTCGACGCCGACATTCGGCGCCAGTTCGCGGTGCTGCATGGCGAAGCGGCCTCCGGCAGGCATGACGGCTGGGCGAACGAACCGCGCGGCGCGCTGGCGCTGATCCTGGTGCTCGACCAGTTCTCGCGCAATCTCTGGCGCAGCGACCACCGTGCCTTCGCACAAGATTCGAAAGCACTGGCGTTGGCTGACATGGCCGTCACGCGCCGTTTCGATGTCGAGACGCCCGAGACGGCGCGCAAATGGTTCTACATGCCCTACATGCATTCCGAAGACCTTGCGGCTCAGGAGCGCGGCCTCGGCTATTTCGCCGGGCGTCTCGACGATCCCGAGACGATGAAATTCGCCGTCGAGCATCGCGATATCGTCCGCCGCTTCGGCCGCTTCCCCCATCGCAACGCCGTGCTCGGCCGCCGCACCACGCCGGAGGAACAGAGCTTTCTCGACGCGGGCGGTTTCAAAGGCTGAACGATTTTCTCTTGGTTCTCTTTCAGAACTAACTATATCCCCGAAGCGCGAAGAGTTGAGCCACAACGAGCGGGAGGGAAGATCATGTCCATCAAAACGGCAATCGTCGCGGGCGTCGGGCCGCTCAACGGCCTCGGCGCGGTCTTGTCGCGGCGCGCGGCGGGCGAGGGGCTTCATGTCTTCGTTGCCGGGCGCACGCTTGAGAAACTCGAAGCGGTGGCCGAGGCGATCCGCGACGGCGGCGGCAAGGCGACAGCCGTCGTTTGCGACGTGACGCAGGAGGCCGATGTCGTCTCGCTGTTCCGGCGGGCGGAAGAGACGGGCCCGGTCGATCTCGCAATCTACAATGCCGGCAACAACATGATCGGCAAGATTTCCGGCATGGAGGCCGACTATTTCGAGCGCTGCTGGCGCGTCTGCCTGTTCGGCGCCTTTCTCTTCGCGCGCGAGGCGGCCGATCACATGAGCCCGCGGGGCACAGGCACGCTCCTCTTCACCGGCGCGTCGGCCAGCATGCGGGGCCGCGAAGGTTTTGCCGCCTTCACCGCCGCCAAGGGCGGGCTTCGCAACTTCGCGCAAAGTGCCGCCAAGGAGCTCGGGCCGCAGGGCATCCATGTCGGCCATGTGGTGGTCGATGGCGGTATCGACGGCGAGAAGCTTCACAACATGGCGCCGCAATATGCCGCCCAGCGCGCGCAGGAGGGCCGTCTGATCGATCTCGACGGCATTGCCGATGCCTATCTCTATCTCCGCGGCCAGAAGCCGGCCGCCTGGAGCTTCGAGATCGACCTGCGCACCCATGCCGAGCCCTGGTAGGCGGCAGATTCCTCCCGATTCCTTAACCGGCGCGGCAAGGGCTGCCGGGGCGCTCGCGGCGTCTCTCCGCTAACACCTTGAAATGCAAGGAAATCCGGGCCGGCTTCGGCTGGCCCACGGGTTGCAATCCGTTTGGCAATCGCTTCAAGCCCAACCGGAGAGCCCCGATGATCACCGACCGCGAAATCAACCTGCTGGCCGCCTATATGGTCGATACGCATGGCCGCAAGGCGCTTGCCTATGCCGACACCGCGGTCGAGGAACTTGAGGAAATCGGCGAGAAGATGCGGGCGGACGCGTGGCGGACGCTGCGTCGGGTCGTCGAGGACATGGTCGAGGGCCGGATGAGCCGCGAGGGTCATATCCTGCACTGACAAACTTGCCGCTTGGCGCGCGGACGCCGCGCCGGTTAAAACGGGCCTCTTGAATTCAACAGGGGGCCCGTTCTCATGTCACTCGACCCACAGGCGAAAGCGATCCTCGATGCGCTGGCCGCCGATCCGGACGCGCCGCGTCTGATCGACCTGCCGCCCGCGCAGGGGCGCGAAATGTACCGCGCCATGGCGCAGGCGATGGACCTGCAAGGCGTCGCCATCGGCAAGGTCGAGGATCGGGCGATCCCCGGACCGGGCGGCGACATTCCCGTGCGCATCTACACGCCCGTCGCTTCCGGCAGCACGGTGCCGGCGCTGGTCTACTTTCATGGCGGCGGCTGGGTGATCGGCGATCTCGATACGCATGACGCGCTCTGCCGCACGCTCGCCAACGAGGCGGGCTGCAAGGTGATCGCGGTCGACTACCGCCTTGCGCCCGAGCATCCCTTTCCCGCTGCCTTCGACGATTGCCTTGCGGCCGTGAAGTGGGTGGAGAAAAACGCATCCGATATCGGCATCGACCCCAACCGCATCGCGGTCGCGGGCGACAGCGCCGGCGGCAATCTCGCCGCCGCCGTTGCGTTGCAGGCGAAGGCCGACAAGGGCCCGCACATCGCCTTCCAGCTCCTGATCTATCCGGTGACCGACGCGCCGCGCGGCACGAAATCCTACAAGGATTTCGCGGAAGGCCATTTCCTCGAAGCCGACGGCATGGACTGGTTCTGGAACCACTATGTGGCCGGTGCCGATGCCGGCGACGCGCGCCACTCGCCGTTGCGCGCGGCCTCGCTTGCCGGCCTGCCGCCGGCCTATGTCGTTACCGCCGGTTTCGACGTGCTGCGCGACGAGGGCAAAGCCTATGCCGAAGCGTTGAAGAAAGCGGGCGTCGCCGTCGAATACGTCAACTACGAAGGCATGATTCACGGCTTCTTCAACCTGCAGGGCGTGCTCGATGTCGCGCGCGAAGCGGTCAAGGCGGCGGCCAAGGCGCTGAAGGAAGCGCTGGCCTAGCCCAGCAATTCGTCCACGAATTCGGCAAAGGAGGCGGCGACATGGGCGCCGCCTTTTTTTGCGGCCATCGCGTCGCCCTTGCGGTACTTGCCGGTGCAGACAAGCGTTGCCTCGAGGCCGGCGCCGCGCGCGCCCGCCACATCCGCTTCGAGATCGTCGCCGACCATCAGCACTTTCTCCGCGGGCAGGCCGAATGCGGCGGCGGCCGCGCGAAAGAAATCCGGCGACGGCTTGCCGATCAGCGTCGCCTCGACCTCGGCCGCATATTCGAGCGCCGCAACAAACGGACCGGCATCGAGTTCGAAACCGTCCTTTCCGCGAAAGAAGCGGTTGCGGCCGAGCGCATAGAGGCGGCCGCCGTCGATCAGGATACCGAACGCGCGGTTCAGGCGCTCGAAGGTGAAGTGCTCGCCGGCGTCGCCGATCAGCACTGCGTTGGGCGCCTCGGCTTCGGGCGGGCAATCGGGAATGAGGTCGGGATGGACCAGCAGATGCGCCCGCGCGCCGTCGGTATCGAGTATCGCAGCGGCTGCACTTGCCGGCGTCACGATGGAGTCTTCGGTCACGTCCAGGCCGAAATCGGCGAGGCGCGCGGCGAGCGCCGCCCTTGTCGTGCGTGTCGTGTTGGTCAGCAGGCGAAAGGGCAGGTGCGAGGCCTTCAGGCGTTTCAGCGCGGCGGCGGCGCCGGGCAGCGCCTCGTCGCCCTGATAGAGGACGCCGCCGACATCGAGCAGCAAACCGCCGATTTCCTTCAAGGGTCGTGGCGTCATTGCGCAGAACCTCGCGCCTGAAATTGCCCTCCCGGTCAGAATCCTAGTCCCGGCATGGAACTGGACGCAAGTTTGAGGTATATGGCGGAAAACAGCGGGGAGACGATTATGCCGGCATTGCGCGCGCCATTCATCCATCCGTTCTCGAATTTCGACGTGCCGCATCTGCTCGCGGTGCATGTCGCGGCGCGGGGCGAGCATCCCTTCCTGATCTGGGAGCCCTTCGAGGGCGCGGCGAAGACCTGGAGCTATCGTGCCTTTGCGCATGAGGTCGCTTGTGTTGCGGCCGGGCTCAAGGCACGCGGCGTCAAGACCGGCGAGCGCGTGCTGATCCATCTCGACAACTGTCCCGAAAGCCTGATTGCCTGGTACGCCTGCGCGCATATCGGCGCCGTCGCCGTCACTACCAATGCGCGCTCGGTCGCCGACGATATGGTTTACTTCAGCGAACACGCGGGCGTCGTCGGCGCGATTACGCAGCCGGCCTTCGCCTCGCTCGTTGCATCGTCCTGCAAGCACATCAAATGGCTTGCCGTCATCGAAACCGACAATGGCGCGGCGCCGAAGGAGACGAACCGTCCGCCGAAATCCGAAAGCTTCGCCGCGCTCTACGGCGATCCCGCCGATGCGCCGCTGCGCGCGCCGGACCCCATGTTGCCTGTCGGTATTCAGTACACGTCGGGCACCACCTCGCGGCCCAAGGGTGTCGTCTGGACGCATGCCAATGCGCTGTGGGGCGCCAAGCTCTGCGCGATGCACGAGGACCTGCGGCCGTCGGATGTGCACCTCACCTATCTGCCGCTCTTCCACACCAATGCGCAGTCCTATTCGGTGCTGGCCGCGCTCTGGGTCGGCGCGACGGTGGTGTTGCAGCCGCGCTTTTCCGCCTCGCGCTTCTGGCCGGTCTCGGCGAAGCATGGCTGTACCTGGACCTCGATGGTGCCGTTCTGCGTGCGCGCGCTGATGGGGCAGGAGAAGCCGAAGAGCCACAGCTACCGGTTCTGGGGCAATGGCATTTCGGCGCCGCCGACCGATGCGCATTTCGGCGTCAAGACGATCGGCTGGTGGGGCATGACCGAAACGATCACGCATGGCATCGTCGGCGATGTGCATCTGCCGAACCGTCCGATGTCGATCGGAAAACCGGCGACCTCCTACGAAATCGCGATCCTGCGCGAGGACGGAACGCCGGCCGATCCCGGCGAAACCGGCGAGTTGCTGGTGCGCGGCGTGCCGGGCCTGTCGCTGTTCAAGGAATATCTGAACAACCCGGAAGCGACGGCCAAGAGTTTCGACGAGCAGGGCTATTTCATTACCGGCGACCGGGTGACGCTGGGCGAGGACGGTTTTATCTCCTTTGCCGATCGCGACAAGGACATGCTGAAGGTCGGCGGCGAGAATGTCGCGGCCTCCGAGATCGAGCGCGTGGTGATGACGGTGCCGGGCATCCAGGAATGCGCGGTCGTCGGCAAACGCGATCCGATGCTCGACGAAGTGCCGGTCGCTTTCCTGCTGGTCCCCGGCGGCGAGGCGGCGGCGCCCCGCGGCCTCGTGGCGCAGGTCATGGCGGCCTGCGAGAAGGGCCTTGCGGATTTCAAGCGTCCGCGCGAAATTCGGATTGTCGATTCACTCCCGCGTTCCACGCTCGATAAAATAGCCAAGGCCGAACTCCGCCGTCTCGTCGACGGCGCCGCCTGAGGCCGACGCGCATCGGGGCCTTCCGCCGTCCGGCCGAAGACCCGGAGACATCGCCATGTCGCATCGGGCAGACGCGCCGCCGCCGTCCTCCTCGCTTCTCGTGCCGAAGCTCGTCACCGTGCTTCGGGAGGGTTATGGTTTTGCGGCGTTCCGCGCCGATTTCATCGCCGGTCTGACGGTTGCCATCGTCGCGCTGCCGCTCGCCATGGCGCTTGCCATTGCCAGCGGCACGACGCCCGACAAGGGCCTCATCACCGCCGTCGTCGCCGGCTTCCTGATTTCGGCGCTGGGCGGCAGCCGCTACCAGATCGGCGGGCCGACCGGCGCCTTCGTCGTCGTCGTCTTCAACGTCATCGCGGTTCACGGCTATGACGGCCTCGTCATTGCCACCGCCATGGCCGGGCTCATGTTGGTCGGCGCGGGGCTGCTGCGCGTCGGCACGTTCATCAAGTATATTCCCCAGCCCGTCGTCACCGGCTTCACCGCCGGCATCGCCGTCATCATCGCGGTGAGCCAGGTGAAGGACTTTCTGGGCCTGACGCCCGATCGCGAGCCGGCGGAGTTTTTCGAGAAGGTTGCGGCGCT
The DNA here is from genome assembly GCA_040216885.1 of Parvibaculum sp. Lineage (GTDB taxonomy): Bacteria > Pseudomonadota > Alphaproteobacteria > Parvibaculales > Parvibaculaceae > Parvibaculum. The sequence continues at coordinate 89,392 of JAVJOG010000027.1, read as the reverse complement.
CGCGGCGGCGCTGCCGGGTTTTGCGCCGCAGACCTTTCTTGTCGCGCTCGGCGCGCTTCTCCTCATTCTGGTGTTGCGCCGCTACCGGCCCGGCTGGCCGGGCTTCCTGATCGCGGTTGCCGCCGCCGGCGCCGTCGTCGCGCTGTTCGGCATCGACACCGACACCATCGGCACACGCTTTGCCGGGCTCGAACCCAGCTTTGCACTGCCGGCGTTTCCGCATGTGACGATGGAGCGGATCGTGGCGCTTTTCCCGAGTGCCTTCACCATCGCCTTCCTTGCCGGCGTCGAGTCGCTCTTGTCGGCGATGGTCGCCGACAGCATGACCGGGCGGCGCCACCGCTCCAATTGCGAGCTCATCGCGCAGGGCGTCGCCAACTGCGCCTCGGCCGGCATCGGCGGCTTGCCCGCCACCGGCGCCATCGCGCGCACCGCCACCAACATCCGCGCCGGCGCGCGCGGGCCCATCGCCGGCATGCTGCATGCGGTCTTTATTCTCGGTTTCATGCTGCTGGCCTGGCCGGTCACCGCCTATATCCCGCTGGCGGCGCTGGCGGCCGTTCTCGTCGTTGTCGCCTGGAACATGAGCGAGATCGACAAGTTCCGGCATCTGATGAAGGCGCCGATCGGCGACCGTGCGGTGTTGCTGATCACGTTCGGGTTGACCGTCGCCGTCGATCTGACGGTCGCCATCGAGGTCGGCGTCGTGCTTGCGGCCGTGCTCTTCATGCACCGCATGTCGGAAGCCGTCGAGGTGCAGGCGCATATGAAGATACTGGACGAGGATGTCGCCGACGACGCGCCGCATATGCTGCGTCCGGTCGAGGAATACGAACTCCCCGGCGGCGTCGTCTCCAGCGTCATCCGGGGACCGTTCTTCTTCGGCGTCGCGATGCGGCTCGGCGAAACGCTCGACCGCATCGGTGCGCCGCCGCGCGTGCTGATCTTGCGCATGCGCGCCGTGCCGATGATCGATGCGTCGGGCGCATCCGCCATCGAGGCGCTGATCGCGCGCTGCCGCCGTCATGGCACGCAGGTGCTCATCACGGGTCTACAGGATCAACCGGCGCTCGTGCTGCGCAAGATGGGCGTCACCGACGACCCGCTGGTCAGGCTCGTTCCCGGCATCGACGAGGCGCTGGTTCTGGCGCGCGAGATTGTGGCGGGGGACTAGGCGAACAGCTTCCCCGGGTTCATCACGCCTTTCGGATCCATCTCGCGCTTCGCCGCTTTCAGCAGCGACATGCCGATCTCGCCCTTTTCCTCCGCCAGCCACGGCACATGGTCGGTGCCGACGCCGTGATGGTGGCTGATCGTGCCGCCGTTCATCAGAAGGGCGTCGGAGGCGGCGCGCTTGATCGCCTGCCACTGCGCGATTTCGCGGTCGAGCTGGCGCGGGAAAACGAAGGTGAAATAGAGGCTCGCGCCGTCGGGATAGGAATGGCTGACATGCGCCATCACGATGCCGCGTGCATGCTGCTCGGGCATGTTGGCGTCGATCGCGCCCGAGATTGCGGCCACCACCTTTTCATGCAGGTTGGCGATGTTCGACCAGCGCGTCGAGGTTTCGAGCGTGTCGACGCCGACGCCGCGATCCATCATCGGGTCGCGGATGGCCGGACCGTTGAAGCGGCCGTGATGCCAGCGCTTGCCGGGGCCGGTGCCGAGCGCCAGCGCGCCGAGCCGCTTGCAGACGGCTTCGGTCTGTTCCTGGGCCCAGATCACCGTGTCCTTCTCGCCTTCATGGCCGATCAGCATCAGGCAGGGTGCGTCGTCGAAGCCCTTCATTTTCAGATAGGCGCGTTGCAGCCTTGCCTTCAGCCCGCCTGAACCCGTCGAGGAAAAAGTCTGGAAGAAATAGGTTTCGGGTGCGTCCGACAGGCGCACCATCGCCACCGGAATTTCGGCGTGGTTGATGCGCCGCGCCGCCTCGACGCCGGCGGCGAAGTTCTTGAACAGGTAGCCGCGATAATCCTTGCGCTCCGGCAGATCGTGGATCTTCACCGTCGCCTCGCAGATGACGCCGAGCGTGCCCTCCGAGCCCGCGACCAACTGGTTGAGGTTGGGGCCGGCGGCGGAGGCGGGCGTCGCCTCGGTCGTCCAGAAGCCTTTCGGCGTCGCGAGCTTCGCCGAGACGAGCCATTTCTCGGCCTTGCCATAGCGGTTGGACTGTTGCCCCGCGCCGCGCGCCGCGATCCAGCCGCCCAGCGTCGAGTATTCGAAGCTCTGCGGATAATGGCCGAGCGTCACGCCGTGGCTCTGCAACTGTTCCTCAAGCGCCGGCCCGTAGATACCGGCCTCGATGCGCGCCGTCATCGACACCTTGTCGATCTGCACGATGCGCGTCATCAGCGTCGTGTCGAGCGTCAGCACGGCGCCGCCGAGCGTCTTCGAGACCGCGTTGATGCCCCCCACCACCGAGGAGCCGCCGCCATAGGGGATCAGTGCGATGCCTTCCTCGGCGCAGAGCTTGACGATGGCGAGCGTTTCCTCGGGCCCGCGCGGATAAATAACGGCGTCGGGCGCCATGTCGAGCTTGCCTGCGCGCACATAAAGCAGGTCGTGATAGGACTTGCCGCGCGCATGGAAGGCGCGTTCGTAATCGTCGGTGCGGAACTGGTTGTCGCCGACGATGCCGCGCAGCTTTTCCTGCGTCGCGTTGGAAAGCCGGCAATGCGGCAAGCGAATGTCGGCGAGCGGTACCGCCGGCGTCAGCGGTAGCCGGCTCATGCCGAGCGTTTTCCCGATCCAGTCCCACTGGGTCGCGTCGGCGGGCAGCGGGTTCGGCTGCTTCACCGGACCCCAGCCGTTCCAGCGCAGCGTTTGTCGGTCGATCGTCATGTTTCTTCCCGTCTTTTCTTTTTCAGCAGCGCAGCGTCAGCGCCTGCGGCATGATTTCGAAACGCGCCGGCAGGCGGCCCGGCCCCTCGCCGTCGACATCGATCAGCACCGGCTCGGCGCTCATCGGCGTCGCCATCACCCATTTGGCGCGCGTGTGCGAGACTTTCTCGCCGCCGATATGCGTGCCTTCCTTCATCGAACCGGTGCCGGTCAGAAGATCCATGAAGGTGAGGTCGCGCATCACGACCAGATCGAACAGCCCGTCATCGGGTTCGGCGTCGGGCGCCATTTTCAGCCCGCTGCCGAAATAGCGGCCATTGGCGACGGCGCCGAGGCCGATATTCAGCGTCGCGTCGAAACCGGTATCGGTGGTGATGCGCACGGCCCGCGTCTTGTGGCGCAGCGCCGTCGTCAGCGTCGCCCAGAAGAAGGCGAAGTTGCCGCCCAGCATTTTCGGCCAGGTGGCGCGGTTGACGGCGCGCACCGTTTCGCCCGACAGGCCGAAGCTCGCGATATTGTCGAAATAGCGCGTCGCCTCGCTTCCGTCTTCGGAAACGAATGTCAGCTTGCCGATGTCGATCCTGCGCGCCGTGCCGGCGGCGATGCGCGCGACGCAGCCTTCGGCGTCCTGCGGCAGGTTGAAGGTGCGGCGGAAGTCGCCGCCGGTACCGGCATTCAGAATGGCGAAATGCGCCTCCGGGTTGACCGGCAATCCGTTTTCGAAAAAGCCGTTGACCGCCTCGTTGATGGTGCCGTCGCCGCCGACCGCGATGACGAGTTGCGCGCCGTCCTTCAGCGCGCGCCGCGTCAGTTCGGCGGCGGGCAGGAAATGCGGCGCCGAGGGCGAAGCGGTGAAATGCGCGCGCACCGGCCCCAGCTCCTTTTCGAGCGCGGCGGCGATCACGCGCCAGGCGCGGCCGGTGCGGCCGCCGCCCGAGCGCGGATTGACGATGGCGGCGATATGCGGCGTCATGCGGCAGCCTCGCTGGCGGATTGCGTGTCGAAGGCGCGGGTCGTTTCGGCGATTTCGCGCGCCGTCGCGGTTTCGTCCCAGCCAAGCTCGCGGCGCATCAGTTCGGCAGCGCGCGCGATGACATCGGGGCCCGGATGCCCCAGTGTGCCGAGGCCGGTGCGGCGGAACACGACATCGGCCAGATGCAGCGCCATTTCGTGGCGCACCGCATGCACCACCTGCGCGCCGATTTCGGCGACGTTCGGCCCAAGGCGGCGCAGCAATTCCTCGCTCTCGCCCTGGCGCTCGCTTGCGGTCGCCAGTACCTCGTCGATGCGGCTGCCATAGAAGGCGACAAGGTTTTCCACCACGTCGCCCGGCAGATGCGCGTGACGTTTTTTCGCCCGCGCGACGAAACTTTTCAACCGGCCGATCTCGCCGCCATAGACCGGCGTGCAATGGGTTTCGCATTTCGCCGTCTTTCCGAGCTTCTTCAGCGCGAGGTCCACCACCTGTTCGGCGAGGTGGCGCGATGTCGTCCATTTTCCGCCGATCGCCGACACCAGTCCTTCGATCTCCTCTTCCGGCGCGTGGTCGTAAACCTCGGCGGCGCGGCTGGCGTTGTAGCTGTCCTTCTTGCCCTCCTCGCCGTCGGCCACTTGCGGCGTCGTGTCGACCAGCGGACGCAATCCCACATAGAAATGCAGCACATCCGCGCGTTTCAGATTCAGCCCCGGCAGTCCGTCGTTCACCACGTGCAGGAAATCGGCGATGTCCTTTTCGGTGACGCCGGCCTTGTCGGGCTCGTCCTCGAACACCGTGTCGGTCGTACCGATGATCGTGTGGCCGCGCCACGGGATGACGAAGAAGTGTCCGCCGATCTTCGATTTGATCGCCAGTGCGTTTTTCCCGGTCAACGCGCGGGTGATGATGTGGATGCCTTTCGAGCGGATCAGGCGGCGCGCCGGCGTGTCGTCGGCAAAGCCCATCAGCTTGTCGGCCCAGGGACCGGAAGCGTTGACGACGAGCTTGCCTTTTATCGTGTGCGCGGCGCCCGTCAGCCGGTCCGTCACCTCGACGCCGGTGATGCGCACGCCGTTCCCCATCGCCGCCTCGCTGTCGAAGCCGGTCACTTCGGCATAATTCGCGGCGTCGGCGCCATATTCGACCGCGCCCTCGATGCATTCGAGGCACAGCCGTTCCGGCGCGAACATCTGGCAGTCGTAATAGACCATCGCGCCGGTCAGTCCCTCGCGCGGCAGCGACGGCACGAGGTCGAGCGCCTTGCCTTTCGACAGCCGCTTGAAGCCCGGCAGTTTCTTGTCGTCGTCGGAAAGCCAGTTGCGGTCGAAGGAAAGCAGGTCGTAAAGCGCCAGACCGATCGACATCACGATCGGCCCCGACATGCCCCAGCCATAGGTCGGCAGCACGAAGGGCAGCGGATGCACCATATGCGGCGCGTTGTTCTCCCAGAGGCGGCGCTCGCGCAGGCTTTCGCGCACCAGCTTCAATTCGCCGTTGACCAGATAGCGAAGCCCGCCATGCACCAGCTTCGAGGAGCCCGCCGTCGTCGCATGGGCGAAGTCGTCCTTTTCCAGCAGCGCCACCTTGAGGCCGCGCAGCGCCGCGTCCCAGGCGACGCTGGCGCCGGTGATGCCGCCGCCCACCACCACGAGGTCGTATTCGGTCGCACTCATGGCGTGGAGATCGCGCTGCATCTTGTCGTTATCCGCTGATTGGCCCCCGAGGACCGCGAGGCTAGCCGCAGCAGGGCCACGGGTCCAGCGCGGCGGACGCTGCGGTATTTCGGGCGTCAGTCCCGCTTCTTCAGCCCCGCCTGCTCCATCCGCCATTTCAGGTGGTCGAAGCGGTCCTGGCCGAAAAAGGGCTCGCCCTCGAAGACCATCAGCGGCACGCCCCAATGGCCGGCCGCCTTCTGCGCCGCCTCGTTTTCGGCGATGACGGCTTCGAGCCGGTCCTTCTCCTTCTCGGCCGCCGCGTCCAGTTCGTCCATGTCGAGCCCGGCGCGGGTTGCGGCGCCGCGCAGATGGTTGCCCTCGTGCCAGTTCTTCGTGCCGCCGAAAATCACCGCCGAGACTTCCTGGAGAAAGGCGAGGCCCTTGCCGCGCTCCGCCGCCAGCACGCCCGTCCGTGTCAGCCGGTGGATATAGGGTTGTTCCTTCGGCACCGTGCCCGATTTCATGTCCATCACGATCGGGTCGGGCGAGGGCCAGGCGTAAGGCAGGCCCTCCATCTCGGCGACGCGGCGCGTATCCTTCAGCAGGTAGGGCGGCCACATGGGGTTCACCTGCTTGAAGAAGCCGTCGATGCGGACCGCGATCGGGTAAACGGGCCGCACATTGGCCTTCACGTCGAAGTCGCGCTCGAAGGCCGCCAACCGCGGCGTCACCAGATAGGAATAGGGCGAGCGGAACGACCAGAAAACATCGTAGGTCAGCGTCATGGCGGGGCTTCCTCTCTTGCCTGCCTCTCCGGACAGGTTTTTAATGAATTTCATTAGTACCGTTTGGGATGCGCCCGGCGCAAGGCCGCTGTTAGAGTTGGGCCAACAAGACAAAAGTCAAAAACAACAGCCATCAGGGAAGGAACACCGCCATGCCGCAGATCAAGGCGAACGGCATCTCGCTCGAATATGAAAGCTTCGGCCCGGAGGATCGCGAAACCGTGCTGCTGATCATGGGTTTCAGCGGCCAGCTGACCATGTGGCCGGTCGAGCTTTGCGACGAGATTGTCAAGCGCGGCTACCGCGCCATCCGTTTCGACAATCGCGATGTCGGCCTCTCCTCGAAGATCGAGGAAGCGGGCGTACCCGACATGGAAAAGGTCGTCGGGTCGTTGCTCGGCGGCGCGGCTTACGTGCCGGCCTATTCGCTCGACGACATGGCGGCGGACGCCGCCGGTCTTCTCGACGCGCTCGGCATTGAGCGCGCGCATATCGTCGGCGCCTCGATGGGCGGCATGATCGCGCAGCTCGTCGCCGCCAATCATCCCGAAAAGACGCTGTCGCTCACCTCCATCATGTCGAACACCGGCAATCCCGATCTGCCGCAGGGCAAGCCCGAGGCGATGGGCGCGCTCTTGGCCCCGGCGCCGGCGCCCGACGACATCGAGGCGATCGTCCAGCGCGGCATCGACACCTGGAAGACGATCGGCAGCCCCGGCTACAAGACCGACGATGCGACGATCCGCGAATGGGTGCTGCGCGACGTCAAGCGCAGCTACTATCCCGTCGGCACCGCGCGCCAGCTTGCCGCCATCGTCGGCAATGGCGATCGCCGCGAGAAGCTGAAGCGGGTCAAGGCGCCGACCGTCGTGTTGCATGGCGCCGACGATCCGCTGCTGCCGGTCGAAGGCGGCAAGGACACGGCGGCCAGCATCGCCGGCGCCGAGCTTCGCATCGTCCCCGGCATGGGCCACGACTTCCCGGTCTCGCTGGTGCCGGTCTTTGCCGATGCCATCGAGGCGGCGGCGAAGCGCGCGTCGGGCGTTTCGCGCGCGGCGGATTGATCCCATGACGCAAAAAACCGTCAAGGCCAACGGCATCTCGATAAATTGCGAGGACCGGGGGCCGGCCGACGGCACCCCGATCCTTTTCGTCAACGGCTACACCTCGACCCTGATGAGCTGGCCCGAGGAGCTGATGGAAGGACTTCGCGCGCGAGGCTTCCGCGTCATCCGCTACGACAACCGCGATGTCGGCAAGTCGGAGAAATTCTCCGGCCTGCCGAAAGCCGCCGACGTCGTGGCGGCGGTGCGCGAGGGCCGAAAGCCCGACATGCCCTACACGCTTGCCGACATGGCGGCGGACGGTATCGGCGTGCTCGACGCGCTGGGCATAAAGCGCGCCCATATCATGGGTATTTCGATGGGCGGCATGATCGTGCAGCGCATGGCGATCCATCACCCGGAACGGCTGATCTCCGTCACCTCCATCATGTCGTCGACCGGCAATCCCGATCTGCCGCAGGCGAGCGACGCGGCGATGAAGGCCTTGCAGGAGCAGCCGGCATCGGAAGATCGCGAAACGGTCATCCGCCACCGGATGAAGGGCCGCCGCGTCTATCAGAGCCCGGCCTACCCGAAGTCCGAGGAAGACCTCCATGAGCTGGTGGCGCGCGAATACGACCACATGTATTACCCCGAAGGCGGGGTGCGCCAGTATGCGGCGATCATGGGCGACGGGTCGCGCGTCGCGGCGCTCAAAAAAGTCCGGGTGCCGTTCCTCGTCATCCACGGCGATGCCGATCCGCTGGTGCGGCCGGAAGGCGGCGCCGACACCGCGAAGTCGGTGCCGGGCGCGAAGCATGTGGTCATCGAAGGCATGGGCCACGACCTGCCGGTGGAACTCTGCCCGCAATATGTCGAACTGATTGCGACACACGCCCGCGCGGCGGAGCAAAAGGCTGCCGCGGAGTAAAGAAGGCCCCTCACCCTTCCGCGGGCGATGCGGCGAAGCCGCGTCGTCGGGAAAGGTGAGGGGGGCTTCGTCTCAAACCTCCGCCGAGCCGCCATCGACCGGGATCGTCGCGCCCGTCGTATAGGCGGAGGCGCGCGAGGCGAGGAAGATCGCGACGCCGGCCGCGTCTTCCGGCGTGCCGATGCGGCCCAGCGGATTGCCGGCCTTGATCGCGTCGCCGAAGCTTTCGAGCGTCGCCTTCATCATCTGGCTCGGGAAGGGCCCCGGCGCGATCGCGTTGACCAGAATGTGTTCGCGCGCCAGGCGCTTGGCCAGATGCCGCGTCAGCATGATGACGCCGGCCTTCGACGAGGAATAGGCATAGGTCTCAAGTTCCGGCGGCTCGATGCCGTTGACCGATGCCGTGTTGATGACGCGGGCCGGATTTTCGGCGCTGGCGGAAGCGCGCAGCAGCGGCAGCATTTTCTGCGTCAGGAAGAACACGCCCTTCAGGTTGATGTTCTGTACCTTGTCCCAACCGCTTTCGGAATATTCGTCGATCGGCTCGCCCCAGGCCGCGCCCGCATTGTTGATCAGCACGTCGAGCTTCTTCTCGCGTTTGGCCAACTCGGCGGCGATGCCGGCGATGCCCTCCGACGTGCCGAGGTCGAAGGGCAGCGAGATGCAGGTGCCTTTCTTCGACAGTTCCTCCGCCAGCTCGTTGCAGGCCTGCGCCTTGCGCGCGGTGATGTAGACCTTGGCGCCGTTCTCGACAAAGCCGGTCGCGATCATCTCGCCGATGCCGCGCGAGCCGCCGGTGATGAGGACCGTCTTGCCCTCGACGCTGAAGAGATTTTTCATCCGAGTTTCCCCCGTTGAGATTTCGATGGCCGGGAAGCTAGCGGACGCAGGGGAAATGGGCAAATTCAACCCGCCGGGGTGACATTGAAAGAGAGGCATACAAAAAGGGCGCTTCTTGCGAAGCGCCCTTTCCGTATTCCGTGCAACCTGCCTCAGAAATTCGCCGCGTCGAGCGCCATGTAGCCGTCGGCGCCTTGCCTGGCGCGTTCGAGCCAGCTTGCGGTCATCGGGATTTCGCGTTCCATCCAGTAACGCGCCAGCACCAGCTTGCGCTCGTAGAATGCCGCGTTGCCTTCGCCGGCTTTCAGTTTCGCCAGCGCGATCTTCGCCATCCGCGCCCACATCCACCCGAGCGCCACCGTGCCGAAAATGTTCAGCATGTCGTAGGAGGCGGCACCCGCATTGTCGTAATTCTTCGGCGCGTTTTCCATCAGCCAGCCGGCCGCTTCGCCGAGGCGCTTGTAGCCGGCCTGCAACGGCTCGATGTAAGGCTTCATCCCGGCGTCGTTTTCGTTTTCCTTGATGAACTCTTCCAGCTTGGCAAAGAAGGTCATCGTCGCGCGGCCGCCTTTCGCGGTCATCTTGCGGCCGACGAGATCGAGCGCCTGGATGCCGTTCGCGCCTTCATAGACCTGTTTGATGCGCGCATCGCGCACGAACTGCTCCATACCGTGGTCTCGCACATAGCCGTGCCCGCCGAAGACCTGCATCGAGTCATTCGCCGCCTGAAAGCCGCGGTCGGTGAAGAAGGCCTTGATGATCGGCGTCATCAGTTGTGCGAGGTCGGCCGCCTCCTCGCGTTCCTTCTCGTCCTTGCCGAAGACCTGCAGCGTGAACAGCATCGACACATACATCGCCAGCGCGCGGGCGCCCTCGACGAACGAGCGCGACGAAATCAGCAGCCGCCGCACATCCGGGAACACCATGATCGGGTCCGCCGGCCCGTCCGGGTTTTTTGCGCCGGTCAGCGCGCGGCCCGCGAGGCGTTCGTTCGCGTAGGCGACGCCGTTCTGATAGGCCACTTCGCCGATCGCGATGCCCTGAATGCCGACGCCCATGCGCGCGCCGTTCATCATGCCGAACATGCCGGCCATGCCGGCCGATTTCGACTTTTTCACTTCGCCGGTCTCGGTTTTCTTTTCCGGCGGGCGGCCGCCGAGGCGGTAGGCGACCGCGTCGTCGAAATTCAGCACCGCGGTCGCGTTGCCCTTGATGCCCATTTTCTTTTCGATCGAGCCGCAGCTCACGCCGTTGCGGCCCTCGATCGCGCCGGTCTCCTTGTCGACCAGCATTTTCGGCACCATGAAGAAATTGACCGTCGACAGATCGTTGGCGAGCTTGCCGTCCTCGCCCGGAATTTTCGCGATCACCATATGGATGATGTTGTCGGTCATGTCGTGGTCGCCACCGGAAATGAAGATCTTGGTGCCGGTGATGCGGTAGGTGCCGTCTTCCTGTTCCACGGCCTTGGTCTTCATCAGCTTCAGGTCGGTGCCGCAATGCGGCTCCGTCAGGCACATCGTGCCCGTCCATTCGCCGGAGATCATTTTTTTTGCCACATGCTCGCGCATCCAGGGCTCGCCCGTCGCCCAGAGCGCCGAATAGGCCGCCGTCGTCAGGCCCGGATACATCGCGAAAGCCTGGTTTGCCGACATGCCCATTTCGGTGATGGCGAAAGTCACGACCGAGGGCAGGCCCGCGCCGCCGGCATCTTCCGGCGCGCCGAGACGGTTCCAGCCACCGGCACAGAATTTCTCGAAAGCCTCTTTAAATCCGGGCGGCGTGCGCACGACGCCGTTTTCAAGCACGCAACCATGTTCGTCGCCCACCTGGTTCAGCGGCTGCAAGACCTCCTCGCAAAACTTCGCCCCGCCTTCGAGGATCGCCGCCGTCATGTCGGGCGTCAGGTCGCCAAAGCCCGGCACATCGGTTCGCTTGTCGATGCCAAGCAGCTCGTGAAACAGAAACAGGAAATCTTCCACAGGGGCCTTGTAACTCGGCATCGGGGGGCTCCTCGCTTTCAGGATTGTCAGTAGGCGCGGCGGAATATGGCCGAGCCTAATGCATTTGTCGAGCATGACGCGAGGGGAAGCGGCATGCGCGCGCCTGCTCATTCATGCGCCGCGAAAACACACACGGATCGCCTTGGCTTCCGCGCGGAGTGCAACTCCGCACCTTCACCACCTTCTCGTCTTTGCCGGACTTGATCCGGCAATCCAGAAGCCGCCAAAAGGCGCCGTCTCTCTTCGCAAAAGACTCTTCCGTCATCCCGCGCCCGAACGCTCAAAGAAAAATCTCACGCGAAAAACGCGCACCCCTCACGCCGCCCGTCGTACCTTCATCTCGACCCGCAACCCCGCCCGGCTCGCAAGCCGCACCAACCTTTCGAGCCGGAAGTTCCCGATGCGGCCTTTCAGCATGTCGTTGAGGCGCGGCTGCGAGATGCCGAGGCGCTTGGCGGCTTCGGCCTGCATCGCTTTCCAGGCGTCCACGCGGTCGCGCAGCGCGATGAGCATATCCGCGCGCAGGCGCATCGTTTCGGCTTCCGCCTCGTCCTTCGCCAACGCCTGCCAGACGCTCGCGCAAGCCTTCGGTTTCGTGGGCATCGTTCTCGATCCTTCTCCTGATCGCCGCATCGATTATGTCCGCAGACGGAGCGCCGGGACAACAGGCCTTCGCCCTCCTCTTTGCGGAGCCGCTCTCCGTGTTTGCCGCGATACTCACCCGCACCCCCGTAAACCCCGCGTTAAGCCCGTTGCCGCAGAATTTCAGGTTCGAAGCACAAGTGGGTCGGGCAATGAGCGATCTCGATTATCCAGCAACGGGCGAGACGGACGGGTCGCAATTGCCGCCCTCTTCGGCCATTCGCACCGAATATTGCGGCGATGCAGCCGCGTTGCGTCCGCGTCTCACGTCCGTGGCGCCGCTTGCCGTTCTCGATTATTGGGACAAGCTCCGGGGCGCGCGGCGCTTTCCCGCCCGTGCGGATTTCGATCCGATGGCGATGCGCAAGCATCTGCCGCTGATCTTCATGCTCGACGTGCTGCCCGATGGCCAGTTCCGCTACCGCGTCGTCGGCTCGGTGATTTCCGAATTCTTCGGCGCGGGCAATCCGGTCGGGATGACGCCCGAGGATGTGTTCGGCGCCAATGCCGAGGTCGCGCTGGCGCCCATGCGCATCTGCATGGAGCGGCGCCAGCCCTACATGCACACGGCCTCGGCCGCCTGGCATTATTGCGACCGCGACTATGTCTATTACGAAGTTGTCGTGCTGCCGCTCGGCGACAGCGACGACAAGGTCGACAAGCTGCTCTGCTGCGCCGAATTCGTCAGCGCCGAAGAGGCCGCCCGCGCCTGAGCTGGCCGCGACGTCAGCGGTGGCCCGGCTGTTTCCCGAGACCGCCCGTGCCTTCCGTCGCCAGGAGAAGATCCACCGTCCCCGGAAGGCCGCGCGCCTTCATCGACCACGCTGTCCACAGGTCCTGCAACGGGTCCTCGATGGCGCCGGCGCGGGCGATCACGTCGCGGGCGCGGGCGCGGTCGGGCGACACGCCGCCATTTTTCGGGTTGCCCCGCGCGCCGATGCGGTCGCGCTGCGCGGCGGCGGTCATCAGCCGGCGGAGCATGTCGAGGCGCTGGCCGAGGTCGTCCCTTCGCGTCTTCGCGGCTTCGCGTGACACTTCTTCCCCGAGCGCCGCTTCGGCGTCCGTCATCGCGGCCCTTGTGCCGTCGATGAAGGCCAGCGCCTCGCGGTACTCGCCCTCGCTCATCACCAGCCGCGCGGCGGTGGCGGGGCTTGATCCCGGTCCGGCGAAATCCGGGGCGGGAAGAAGAAAAAGCGCCGTCAGAACGCAAAAAAGATATCCCCGCCGCATTTGCCGTCCTCCTCGGTTTCGCGCCCCTCCGCCGAATCGCCGTGCCGCCCGGCTTTACCCCGGGGACAAGTCGACTTATCCCGCAGCTTATCCCCGCCCCAAACGGCCCCCAAATCCGTTTGTGACAGTTTTTTGACAGTTCGATGACAGTCGGGCCTTCCCGGTTCATGGGCGAACAGGGAGCGGCCCATGCGCGAACCGCAATTGGCGCTCGCGGGCGCCGCCGCTTCGCCTAAGATGCGCGCATTCGCCATGCCCCGATCCCGGAGTTTTGTCCCATGACCGAGACCGTTTCCGATACCGCCGCGCCCGCCCTCAATGACAAGGTGGACGACGCCACCGGCGACCTCAACGCCGCGCTCGGCATCGTCCGTACACTGTATATGGATGCCGAAAAGGGCCGCGCCGCGCTTGAATGCAAGGCCGAGATGCGCATGTGCCATTCGGGCGGCGTGGTGCAGGGCGGTTTCGTCACCGGCTGGATCGACGCGGCGATGGCGCGCGCCGTGATGGCGGCCACCGATTTCGCGGTGCTGCCGATGTCGCTTGAAATCAAGATCAGCTTCTTCCGTCCCGCCGCGCCGGGCCTGCATGTCGCCGAAGCCTGGATCGAGCGGCGCGGCCGCTCCACCGCCTTTGTCGAAGGCGAGTTGCGCGATGCGGCGGGCGAAGTGCTTGCCAAGGGCACCTCGACGATCCGCCTGCTGCCGCGCCCCGCGCCTTGATCGCTCATCGGATTTGTCGCTGCGCCGCAGCGATTTCCGCGATTATGGCGATCATCCGTGTGCGTTGTTTCCATAAGGCGGCGGTCATTTCCATATAATGCCTTGAATTGTTGCGTGCCGGTCACGGGCGATGAAAACCGGTCACACGCCGCCGGTTTCGCTTGAGCGGTGCCGCGGCGAGGACGATCATGCGCGCCGGGGCTTTGGGGCACAGGTTGCAACGAAGCGAGGTATCCATGAAATCGATCGTCAAAACTTTCTGCGCGGCGTCCGTCTGCGCCGCCGCGCTCGGCCTCGCGGCCGGCGGCGCGCAGGCCCAAGGCGCGGTGCCGGGCGGGCCTTACGCCGGCGGCGGGCTCGGCTGGGGCTGGACCGACAACAGCGACGACTGGAGCTGGAAGGGTCTCGCGGGCTGGCGGTTCAACGAATATCTCGCCGGGCAGGTTTTCTACGCCGACCTCGGCGATCACGGTGCGCCCGGCATTGTCGGCGAGCGCGGCATCGACACTTATGGCGGCGAGCTTCTGCTCTCCTTCCCGGTCGCGCCCGATCTCTCGATCTACGGCAAGGGCGGCGTGCATCGCTACGAGATCAACACGCGCAACACAGGCTGGCTCGCCGGCGGCGGCGCAGAACTCGCGCTTCGCGACGGATGGTCGTTGCGCGGCGAGTGGACGCATTACGATCTCGATCCGATCGACAGCGACGATTTCACGGTGCAGGTCGTCTACGGATTCTGACGCCGAAGTTTACGGGGGAGAAGGGCCGTTCCGTTCCGGCGGGGCGGTCTTTCTTTTCCCGTCAGGTGTCGGTGTATTCCGGCCGCCGCTTGCCGAGAAAGGCGCCGATGCCTTCGCGGAAATCGTTTGTCTGGGCACAGAGGATCTGGTTGCGGTCCTCCATCGCGACTGCGGCTTCCAGGCTGCCGGCGTCGACCGACATGTTGAGGCATTCCTTGGTCAGGCGGAGCCCCAGCGGCGAGGTCGTCAGCATTTCCTCGATGTAGGGCGCGGCGGCGCCGGCCAGTTTTTCGTCCGGCACGACTTCCGACACCAGGCCGACGCGCTCGGCGCGCGCGGCGTTGATGAAGCGGCCCGTCATCATCAGTTCGGAGGCCACCGACACGCCGACAAGGCGCGGCAGGAAATAACTGACGCCGATGTCGCAGGCCGACAAGCCGATGCGGATGAAGGCGGCGTTCATGCGCGCCGTCTCGCCGGCGATGCGGATGTCGGAAGCGAGCGCCAGCGCGAAGCCGCCGCCGCAAGCCGGCCCATGCACCAGCGAGACGATCGGCTGCGGGCAACGGCGCATGCGCATCACGATTTCGCTGATGCGGCGCTGCGCGACGAGGCCGGCTTGCGGACCGCCACTGGCGGTTTCTTCGGAGCGGTTCGAGCGTTCCTTGAGGTCGAGCCCGGCGCAGAAGGCGCGGCCGGCGCCCCGGAGCACGACGACGCGCACCGAATGATCCGTGTAAAGACGCCCGAAATAATCCTGCAGCTCGTCGACCAGCGCGCGGTTCATCGCGTTCAGCGCGTCGGGCCGGTTCATCGTCACCCAGTCGACGCCGCCCTTCTTCTCGACGATCAGCGTTTTGTAAGCGGTCATGTTGCGCCTCCTCGCATGGGTTTCGTTTCGGAAAGCCTATACGGGCGGGGGGCTCGCGCAACTGACGCAAGGGCGCGCAACCGGTTTTGAGCGCGTTCAGCCGACCAGCGCTTCCATTTCCTGCTGCATCGCCAGCGGCAGGTCGAGCCAGCGCAGCGCCAGCGCGCCACCCGGCTCGATGCGCATCGTCTCGGCGGTGAAGGCAAGCCGGCGCTCGTCGCCCGCCCAGTACAGATGACCGCTCAGCATGCCGCCGACTTGCGTTTCGCCGGCAAAGCCCTCGATGCAGGCGCCGCCCGCCGACCAGTCGCGCGTCGTGTGCGCGTAGCCGCCGATCTCGACAATCAGCAGCGGCGCATTCATGCGCGCGGCCAGGCGCAGCTCCGGCCCGTCCGAGCCGCCGCGCAGATAGTCGAGCAATCGCGAGAAAAGAGACATTGAGTCTGGCCGTCCGGTTTCGTTTCATTGTGGGCGCGCGCGTTTGGCTTGGCAACCGCGACGAACGGATGACAGGCACGGGCGCTTTGGGCTATGAGGGTGCCCGAGAGCCCCTTCCGCCGGAGCGTTCCATGCCGCAAGCCCAAGACGCCAGACCCGTCCTCATCGAAGTCGGTCCGGGCGAACTTATCGACAAGATCACGATCCTGCGCATCAAGTCGGAGCGCATGTCGGACGCCGCGAAGCTTGCCAATGTGCGGCACGAGCTCGACGTGCTGGAAAGGGCGCGCGCCGAAAACCTCGCCGACAGCGCGGAGCTGCGTCGGCTTGAGGCGGCGCTGAAAGAAGTCAACGAGGCGCTCTGGGTGATCGAGGACGACATCCGCCAATGCGAGGCCGACAAGGATTTCGGGACGAAATTCATCGAGCTGGCACGCGCCGTCTACAAGCAGAACGACAAGCGCGCGGCGCTGAAGAAGGAGATCAACCTCCTCACCGGCTCGTCGATCGTCGAGGAAAAATCCTATACCGAATTCGAGTGAGCGCTTAGCGCCCGCTTCACCTCGGTAAGCACGCGCTCGACGTTGAGTGCCGCCAGGTCCTCGACTTCGATGACGCCGAAATTCTCGCGCGCGATGCCGGTCCGTTCTGCCGGCGAATAGGACCCGAAAAGTGCGAGACCCGGCGCACCGATATGCGCGGCGAGATGGCTCGGCCCCGTATCGTTGCCGACGACGAAACTCGCGCCCTTGAAAACACCCGCGAGTTCATACCAGCTCAGCAGCCCGTGCGTGTCGGTCAGCTTGATGCCGGGGATGGATTTCGCAAGCTCCATTTCGTCCGGGCCCGGCGCGAGCACGATTTCGTACCCGTCCGCGATCAGGGCGGCGGCGAGTTTGTCGTAATGCGGCCAGCGCTTTTCGGGGTGGCGCGCCGAACATCCCGGCACCAGCACGATGTAGGGTTTGCGCGCGCCGGCCTTGTCGAGCAGCGCCGACACATCGTCGGCGAGCCACGAAACATCGGGCTTCAACGTGTGCCGGATTTCAAGCCCCGCATCGGCAAGCTGTCCGGCGAGACGGTCGAGGGTGCGGATTTTTTTCGGATCCTTCGCGCGGTGCGGATGGCTGCATCCTTTTGCGGTACCCGACCAGCGGCGGTCGCTCAGCATCCAGCGAAAATAAAAGGCTGTGCGCGACGAGTTCTGCAAATCGTAGATCATGTCGAAATCGCGGTCGCGAAGCGTCCGGCGCAACGCCCACATCGCATCGAGCCGCCAGCGCGGCGCGCGTTCGTCGACGATTATCTCGTCGATGAAAGGTGAGCGCGCGATCAGGCCGCGATAGGCCGGCATGGTCAGCACCGCGATACAGGCATGCGGGTGAGCGGCGCGGATGTCGCGCAGCGCGCCCTCTGCCTGGATCACGTCGCCAAAGGCGCCATGCTTGATCACAAGCACGCGTTTTGCGTCGGCGGGGAAGGTGGCGGTTTGCATCGGTCTCTTGTCTTTTTCTTTTCAATTTCCGGAAGAACGGTCAGAGCCGGCCGGCGCGCCAGACGACGCGGCCGACGATCTTTACCCGCTCGAGCGCGGCCTGCTCAATGTCTTCCGGCGGATAGAGTGCGGCATTGTCGCTCGAGACCGTCAGGCCGCCATCGAGCCGCACCTGCAAGCGCCGCACGGCCAGCGCCCCGCCGAGGTTGAATGCATAGAGCCCGCCGCCGCGCATGCGCGGCGCGCTGGTGTCGACGAGCAGCAGGTCGCCGGGCGTCAGCGTCGGCAGCATCGCATCGCCTGTCATCTCGACGACGATGAGGTCGGCGGGTTTTGCGTCCAGTTCGCGTTCGATCCAGTCGCGGCGGAAGGCCAACGCATCGTTCAGCGACACGTCCTCCATCGTCGTTGCCGTGCCGCCGCCCTCGCGCGGCAGGGCGCGCAAGGCATAGCGCGGGATCAGCACGTAATTGCCGCCGCCCAGTTTCTCGCGGGCGATCTCGCGCGGCGGCAGTTCGGCGAAACCGGCCAGCGACTTCGTTTCGAGCGCGCCGTCCTTGCGCATCTCGCCGGCGCCGGTCAGCACCCAGTTGATGTCGAAACCCTCGTCCGACAGCCGCGCCAGCACATGGGCGTTCGGTGCCGCGTTATCGAGCTCGTAGTTCTGCCAGGTCGTGCCCGACACGGCGACGCGCCGCCCCATGTCCTTCTGCGAAAGACCAAGATATTTGCGTATCCGACTCAGGCGTTCGGCGACGCTCATTGTACGGAATGCCAATTAAA
Organism: Parvibaculum sp.; assembly: GCA_040216885.1. Taxonomy (GTDB): domain Bacteria; phylum Pseudomonadota; class Alphaproteobacteria; order Parvibaculales; family Parvibaculaceae; genus Parvibaculum. The sequence continues at coordinate 71,394 of JAVJOG010000027.1, read as the reverse complement.
TTTGGCAATCAGGTGACCGCTTTGCCTCTTCGGCGCCAGATCTAACCCGAAATGCCAAGATTTCTTGTTGACACTCACAAATATATCTTTGTATTCTGGTTCTATGGACACCAACAAAGTTATATCAGCGATAAGAAAGTTGCGCCACCGGCCGCTATGGCCGTGGGCGGACGATTCGCTCCGCAACGACATGAAAAACGACATGAAAAATGGTGACCCCGGCGCGATTCGAACGCACGACCCTCAGATTAGGAATCTGATGCTCTATCCAGCTGAGCTACGGGGCCACATCGAAAGCAATGCACGCGAGAGCGCGGCTTCGCGTCGCGCAACCTACGTCAGCGGCGGCGGGGCCGCAATCTCCGCCGCGGCAGAGCGCACGACGCGGCATCTGCGTCACCCGGCGCGACGCCACCTTGTCGTGCGCTGCGGTTGCAGCGCGGATCGCGGTGGTAAAGAGCAGCAGAATGCCGATGAAAACAGAGGTTTACCCCCTTTACGTCTATGCCGGTTTGCGCCTAAATATTTAGCTGTACGCTCAAAGGTTGATGTTAGTTGTGTATTCCACCATGAAACGCGCGGAGGTTGTGGGACCTCCGTGCCGCCGGATCGGGCTTCCGGTGCATCGGGTGGCCTGGGGAAGGTGGGCATCTTCATGCGTGTTCTGATCGTCGGCGAGCAGCCGGTCTTCTGCGAAGGTTTGTCTGCGATCGTCTCCCGGCTTCATCCGGGAGCGGATGTAACCGTCCGGTCCGGCGTTGAAGCAGACCGGCGGGCAGCGCCGGATGCGCGAGATCCGGCGCTGTTGCTGGTCGAGGTGACCGGGGCCGAGGACCGCGACGCGGTTCGCCGCCTCGCCACCGAAACGGCGGCAAAGGTCGTCGTGTTCAGCGATCGCAGTTCGCCGGGTTTCATCCGCGAGGTCATGGATATGGGTGTCGCGGGCTTCATTCCGAAAAATCTCGGGGTCAATCTGGTCGAGAATGCGCTGCGGCTGGTCGATATGGGTGGCCGCTACGTGCCCGACGCATTGCTCGCGGCGCAACCGGAAGGCTTCGCCGAAGCGCCGGACGGTTTCATCGCCGCGGGCCAGGAGAAGCTGACGCCGCGCCAGCGTGAAGTGCTGCAGGAACTCGGCAAGGGCCGCTCCAACCAGGAAATCGCACGTGTGCTCGGCATATCGGTCGCCACGGTCAAGTTGCATGTCAATGCGATCCTTCAATCGCTCGGCGTCAGAAACCGCACGGAGGCCGCCATCATCGCCTTGCGCGCCAGTGTGCCGCCGGCGGAGCACCCGGCCTGACCGCCCGTTCCGCATTCGCGATGTTGCGCGCCGGGCGTCCCACGCCCCTTCTTCCGTCGACGCTCCTTCTTGTGCTGCTCGCTGCCCCGCCGGCGGCCGCGGGCGGGGTTTGTGCGCTGGACGAGGGCGGCGTCTCGCAGGCGGTCGAGATCGTCGATGGCGACACGCTGACACTCGGCGATGGGCGGCAGGTGCGGTTCACCGGCATCCAGGCGCCGAAGCTGCCACTGGGTCGCGCCAATTTCGAGGCATGGCCGCTTGCCGAAGAGGCGCGGTCGGCGCTTGCGGCACTGGTGCTCGGCAAGACGGTCACGCTTCGCCATGGCGGCCGCGGCGAGGACAGGCATGGCCGCGTTCTCGCGCATGTCTTCGCGGCCGGCGCGGACGGCGAGCCGGTGTGGCTTCAACATGAAATGCTGCGTCGCGGGCTGGCCCGGGTCTACACGTTTCGCGACAATCGCGCCTGCGCCGCCGAGCTGCTGGCAGCCGAGCGCGCGGCGCGCGAGGCGCGGCGCGGCATCTGGACCGACGCCTTTTATGCGATCCGGGATGCCGCCGACGTGGCGTCGCTTGAGCGGCTCCATGGACGGTTCGAGCTCGTCGAAGGCAAGATCGTTTCAGCCGCGGTCGTGCGCGGGCGCATCTATTTCAATTTCGGCGACGACTGGCGCCGCGACTTCACGGTGACAGTCGCGGCTCGGGACGCTAGGCTTTTCCTCGAAGATCCCACATGGGGGGCTTACTTCGGCGAGACGGCCGATAAACCGGCGCTCGCCGGCCGGCGCTTGCGGGTGCGCGGGTGGCTCGGCCGCTACAACGGGCCGGAGATCACGATCACGCATCCCGAGCAGATCGAATTGCTGGACGACATGTCATGACGAGCGAGGCGACGCGGCGTGGAGGACGGGCGGCGCGCACGGCATCCATCGTGCCGGTGCTGGCGATGCTGCTTCTTTCGGCGGCGGCCTGCACCACCAATCCCGCCACCGGCAAGCGGCAGGTCGCGCCGCTGGTGTCGGTCGAACAGGAAGCCCGGATCGGCGCCGAGGCGCATCCGAAGATTCTCGAAGCCTATGGCGGCGTCTATCCCGATGCGGCGCTTGGCGGCTATGTGGCGGGCATCGCGACGCGGGTGGCGCGCGCCACCAACGCGCCCGAGGCGCAGTATCGCGTCACGGTTCTCGACAGCCCGGTCGTCAACGCTTTCGCGCTGCCGGGCGGGTATGTCTACGTGACCCGAGGACTGATGGCGCTCGCCAATGACGAAGCGGAACTTGCCGGCGTCATCGGGCACGAAATGGGTCATGTCGTTGCGCGTCATTCCGCGCAACGGCAGACGGCGGCGATGGGCACGACGCTGCTGGGCGCGGTTCTGGGCGCGGTCATCGGCAATCAGGCGGCGAGCCAGGCGATCGGCCTTGGCGGTCAGGGGCTCCTTGCCGGCTATTCGCGCGATCAGGAGTTCGAGTCCGACATGCTTGGCGTCCGCTACCTCGCGGCGGCGGGATACGATCCGTTCGGTGTGGCCAGCTTCCTGAAGACCATGGGCGCACAGGCCGCGCTTGAAGCAAAGCTCCGCAATGCTCCTCACGATGCGACACGCAACGACTGGCTTGCAAGCCACCCGGCGACAGCAGCGCGTGTCGACGCCGCGACTGCCCATGCGCGCGACGCGGGTGCGGCGCCGGGGCAGGGCGCGCGCAACCGCGATGTCTATCTGAAGGCGATGGACGGGATGCTCTATGGCGACCGGCCCGAGGACGGGATCGCGCGCGGCAGGGATTTCGTTCACCCGAAGCTCGGTTTTGCCTTCAAGGCGCCGGCCGGCTTTTCGATCGACAATTCATCGGCGGCGGTGCTGCTGCAAGGGCCCGACAAGACCGTGGTGAAATTCGACAGCGGAAAAAAGGAGGCCGGTGTCGAGATCGGCGGTTACCTCGCCAATCAATGGGCCAAGGGGACACAGCTTTCCGGGTTGCAGCGCTTCAAGGTCAACGGCATGAATGCCGCCACCGCGACCACGCGGATCGGCAATTACAATGCGCGGCTCGTGACGATCGAATACATGCCGGACCGGGTCTACCGTTTTCTGACGGGCACCCTGCCGGATGCGGGCACACGGCACGATGCGGCGCTGCAGGGACTGGTGATGAGCTTCCGCAAGATATCGCCGGCGGAGGCGGCGGCCGTGAAGCCGCTGCGGCTGCGGATCGTCGCGGTCAAACCAGGCGACACGGTCGCGTCGCTTGGCAGGCGCATGGCCTATCCCGACCATCGCGAGGATCGCTTTCGCGTTTTGAACGGGCTCGCCCCGGGGGACGGGCTGCAGCCCGGCAGGCTCGTCAAGATTGTCGCCGAGTAAAGCGACCGTCAGCCGAGGAGGCCGGCGTCCTGCGGGTCTGGTACCTTGTCGAGAAGCGCTGCCTTCATCTTCTTCAATGCCAGATGTTCGATCTGGCGGACCCGTTCCTTGGAGATGCCGAGCCGCGCGCCGAGGACCTCGAGCGTCAGCGCGTCTTCGCGCAGACGCCGCTCGCGGATGATCAGCAGCTCGCGCTCGTTGAGCTCCTCAAGCGCTCCTGCGATCCAGCGCGATCGGCATTCGCCGTCGTGCTTCTCCATTACTTCTTCGTCTGGCTGCGAACGTTCGCAAGGCAGCATGTCCTGCCATTCGGCGGCATTGTCTTCCGATGTGCCGTCGGAGAGCGTTGCGTTGAGCGAGCGATCGCCTGCCATCAGCCGCGCATCCATGGTCTCGACATCGCCGACGCCGACGCCGAGCCGCTGTGCGATGAATATCCGGTCCTCCTGCCGTAAGGTCTGCCGCGTACCGCTGTCGATCAGCGAACGCAGGCGGCGGAGATTGAAGAAGAGGGATTTGTGGGCCGCCGTCGTGCCGGTACGCACGATCGACCAGTTGCGCAGGATATAGTCCTGGATCGCCGCGCGGATCCACCAGCTTGCATAAGTCGAGAAGCGCACGCCGCGCTCGGGCTCGAAGCGTGCGGCCGCTTGCATCAAGCCTACATTTCCCTCCTGAACGAGATCGCCATAGGGCAGACCATAATTGCGGAAGCGCGTTGCGAGCGAGATGACGAGGCGCATATAGGCGCGCGTCAGACGGTGCAGGGCCTGTTCGTCGCCGTCTTCGCGCCAGCGCCGCGCAAGTTCGAATTCGGTTTCCTTGTCGAGCAGCGGCACCGTCATTGCGCGCCGCATGAACCGGCGGTTGGCGCGCTGCGTTTCGGGCGTGTCTGTATGAGGCATCTCAGTCACTCCTCCGTTGCGCGGCGCGCTTTCGCGCGCCCGGCGTTTCGGTCGGCAACCTTGCCTACGGCTTGTGTATCGTTCCGGATCAATGTTCGGAGCCGAAGGCCAGTGTTTTGTAGCCGGATTTCATGGCCAGAAAGGGGCGGCGACAGACAAAAGAGGCCGCAAAAAAGAAAAAGCCCGGCTTGCCGCCGGGCTTTTCCGATATTTGCTTTTGCGACCCCTACCTGACGGTCAGGCTGCGGCTTCGTTCGCCTCGCCCGCCTCGCCGTCCTTGGGCGCCTTGTCGCCGCCGCGCGGCGAGCCCTGCAGGGCCTGTTCGACACGTTCGATCGCCGCATCCTCGCCGATGCGTTCGACCGCCGCCACTTCGCGCGCCATCCGGTCCAGCGCGGCTTCGTAAAGCTGACGCTCGGAATAGGACTGCTCGGGCTGGCGCTCGGAGCGATAGAGATCGCGGACGACTTCGGCGATCGAAATCAGGTCGCCGGAGTTGATCTTTGCCTCGTATTCCTGCGCGCGACGGCTCCACATCGTGCGCTTGATGCGCGCGCGGCCGCGAAGCGTTTCGAGCGCGGAGTCGACGACGCCGGTATCGGACAATTTGCGCATGCCCACGGCGCCGGCCTTGTTGGTCGGGACGCGCAGCGTCATTTTCTCTTTGTCGAAGTTGATGACGAAGAGTTCGAGCCGGTGGCCGGCAACTTCTTTCTCCTCGATTTCGAGGATCTGTCCGACGCCGTGTGCCGGATAGACGACGTATTCCTTGGCCTTGAAATTGGCGCGCGGCGCCGCCGGCTTTGCCGGTTCCTTCGGCGTCTCGACCTTTGCAGGCTTGGCGGCTTCCGCCTTGGCGCGCTTTGCCGCGGCTTCGCGTTCGGTCGCTTCGGCCTTGCGCACCTTCTCGGCGCGGCTCTTCGCCGCTTCCATCAGCTTGCTGGCGGCGTTGGCCATCTTGGGCGGCGATTTCTTCGGCGGCGGGGCCTTTGCGGGCTCAGGCTTGGGCTTGGCTACCTTCGACGCGGCCTTCTTCACCGGCGCCTTGGCGGGCGCGGGCTTCGCTTTTGCCTTGGCGGGTTTGGCCGGTGCGCTTTTCGGCTTTGCCTTGGCGGCAGGCTTCGCTGTCTTCGCCGCGGATTTCTTCGCAGCCGCAGGCTTCGCCTTGGCGGGTTTTACTTTCGCTGCCGGCTTGGCCTTGGCCTTCGCCTTGGTCGCCGCGGTTTTGGCGCTCGCGGCCTTCGCCGTGACCTTGGCCGCCGGTTTCGACTTCGTGGACTTGGGGGATTTCGTCACTTTGCTCGCCATGGCCTTTCCTATACCCAGCCTTTCAGAACCGGGACCGGACGGGCGACCCGATGTCGTCCCTGCCGGCCTTGAATATCGATGCTCTACGGACAACCGCACTCATTCGGGACCCTGCCGCATCTCCATTGAGAGGCCACAGACATTTCAGGCCGTAAGCCGCTTTCAGCCCAAATCTCGACCGCCGGTTGCGGAGGCCGACCCCCTGTGAATGACACCTGTTTCTCGCCGCTGGCGCACCGCAGCCGAAACGCAGGCCGGCGGAAACTTGCCTAGCTTCTCCCAGCCGGAAGAGCTGGAAAGCGGCGCGAGGTGACGATGTACAATCAACAACCTTTACGTTTTCAACGTAGGGTTGCGCCGCCAGGTTATTTCTCGCGTCCGTATTCGCGGCTTTTCATTGTGAGGTATATATAACACAAAATCCCCCCTCTAGGAAGGCGGGCACGGCAAAAGGACAGTTAACACATGGAGATAGCGCCCCAATCCGGCTGATTGGTGCATGTTTCCGCCCTAAACCGCCGCAGTTGCAAGGGTTGTGGCCGGTGCTGCAAGCGGCCATCGGGTGGCATTTGTCTCAAAAGGGAACAGGGATCGTGATGCGCGGCCGGCTGGGATCAGTCACCTTCGCCCGGCTCAGGGCTGAAATGCTCATCGAACTTGCCCGCGACGCCCTGCCATTCCTCGGCGTCTGCCGGGGGCTCCCGCTTGATCGTGATGTTAGGCCATTTCGACGCGTATTCGGTATTGAGCTCGAGCCATTTCTCAAGCCCCGGCTCGGTGTCCGGCTTGATGGCCTCTGCCGGGCATTCGGGTTCGCAAACGCCGCAATCGATGCATTCGTCCGGATGGATAACCAGCATGTTTTCGCCCTCGTAGAAACAATCCACCGGGCAGACCTCGACGCAATCCATGTATTTGCAGCGGATGCAGGCGTCGGTCACGATATAGGTCATCACTGTCTCCAGTCGCGCGGGTTTTGCGCGGTCCGTTCGGGTGTCCGGTCTCAGGTTTCCGGGGATCTTTCAGGTCGGGCGGCCGATCCGAGCCTTGCGAGCACACGCTGCCGCGCTGCGCCGGATTCGCGGTCGGGAACGTATATCAGGCCTGCGACGCGCCGCAACAGATTGGCTTCGTAGTCGTCCAGGACGCCGTCGGCATAGACGATCTCCCACATCTTCTCGATCAGGCGCACGCGCTCGGCTTCGTCGTAACCCTGCTTGATCGCCTGCGCCCAGCGGTGGAGATCGAGGGTGCGCGCCTCCTCGCTCTCGGCCGCTGCGACCAACGCGTCGACATCCGCGCGCGAAAGCCCGAAGCCGTCAGCGGCGAGGCGCCGGATGATGCGCCGTTCGTCGTCGCTGAAATCGGCGTCGGTCGTTGCCGCGCGAACAAGCAGTGCGACAACAGCGATTTGAAGGTCATCGAATCCGGGCGCTGCTTCTTCGGCCGGACCCAAGAGGAACGATTTGATGGCGGAAAGCATGATATTTCACTTACACGAGGCGGAAGATATGTTCAACTACATGATATTTTGTAGATTTAATCGCCTTCTTTCAAAGCGTCAGTCTGGCGCCGTTCCCGCTTGGTCGGGCGACCCGTGCCCGGCGGACGGCCGGCAGCGGGCTCGCCGGTTGCCGTCGGTTTGCCAGATGGCGCCGGCGGCTCGAGATCCCGATAGAGCGTCTGCGCTTCGGACGCCGGGCCACGCCGCAACCCGAGCGACATAACCTCGATGACCCTGATATAGGGGCCGAGCGGGAAAGTGAGAATATCTCCTGGATGCACATTGCGGCTCGCCTTCGAAATACGGGCGCCGTTGACGCGCAGGCGTCCGCTCTGCACGAGCGCCACGGCCAAAGAACGGCTTTTTGAGAACCGGGCGCACCAGAGCCACCGGTCGATGCGTTGACCCGGCCGACCCGCCGCGTCTTCCATCGACGGCGTCAGTTGCCGCCGACGCGCTCTTTGAGCACGGCCAGTGCGGCAAAGGGTGAATCGGGATCGGGTTCGCGGTCGCGGGGCTTGCGTGGTTCGCGATAGCCGCTGTCGGGGCGCGTGCTCTTGGCCGGCCGCTCGCCGCGTTCATCGGATTTGCGTTTCGGCTTCCGGTGACGCTCGCCGCGTGTTTCGGCCGGCTTCTCGCCGGTTTCCGCTTTCGCCTTGTTCGGCGGCCGGCGCCGCGCGGGCCTGCCTTCCTGCTTGCGACGCGCCGGGCGCCAGATTTCAAGCTCGACCGCGGCTGCGGCTGCGCCCGTCTCACCGGGTACGGCCACCGCAGGCGCAGCCGCCTCGGTGTCGGTTTGCGGTTCGGGGACAGCTTCCGGCATTTCACCGACAACCGGTGCGGCGATTGCGTCGACGATCTCGGCAAGCGCCGCCTCAGCGCTCGTTGATGGCATTGTGGCCGCCGTTGTTTCGACTGCCCCGGCTTCCTGCTTCGATGCATCGGCCGGGCGCGGCACGATCGTTTCGCGCTGCGAGCGATAGCCGAGACCTTGCAACAGGCTCGCGAATTCCTCACCCGAGCAACCGACCAGCGACATCATATCGGGTGTCACGACAAAGCCGCCATTGTAGGTGCGGGCCGCGATCACCGGACGGATCAGATCGGCGATGCGTTCGAGCATGTCGAGGCGGACTGCGCGTGTACCGCAGAGGCGGAAACCCAGAGCCTCGTAGAAGCCTTGCGGCGCGGACGGGTCGGCGGGAACGGATGTCAGGCCGGGTGCAGGCGGTTGGGGCAGGCCGGCAAAAGGCTCTTCGACATCCTTGCGTGCCAGTGCCCATAGCATCATCAAAAGGCGCGCCGGCGCCGGCTTCAACAAGGCGGGCATGAAAATCGAGTGTGCGCCGAACCTGACGCCATGCTTGCGTAATTGTCCGCGCGCGGCCTGGTCGAGCGTCCGGACATCCTCAGCTACCCATTCGCGTTTCATCGATCCGAGATTCTCGATCAGACGGAAAGCAATGCCGCGCGCGAGCCCGTCGATATCGGCTGCGTCGCGCAGCGCAACCAGCGGCGCGAGTGTGCTTGCGACATGCATGGAAAGCCAACCGTCGAGCCGGGCCTGAACGGCCTCGCGCGCCGCGCCATTCAATTCCTCGCCCGCGATCAGACCGGCGTGCGGATTCAGCGGCTCGGCGCCGGGTTTCAGGTCGGCAACCGGATGGCCGGTCCAGACGATCCGTCCGTGATCGGACAGGGAGATGTCGGCGTCAGGCGCCGCGGCCAGCCTCTGGGCTCGCGCCGCAATTTCGCCCGCGAGTGCCTGATCGGCCGCCGCGCGCAGAACGCGGCCTTGTTCGCCATCGGCTCTTGGATCGGGAACAAAGACAAATCCCTGAAGGCGGCCGACATATTCGCCCTCCACCAAAACCTCGCCGTCACCGTTAACAGCCGCCATTAGATCCTCGTTCTGGCGCAGACGCTTCATCAGTACACTGGTGCGGCGGTCGACGAACCGCTGCGTCAGACGCTCGTGCAATGCGTCCGACAGCTTATCCTCTATCTTACGCGCGCGCTCCTGCCAATGAGAAGGATCGCGAAGCCAATCCGGACGGTTCGCCACATAAGTCCATGTGCGGATGTGGGCGATGCGGGCGGCGAGGGTGTCGATCTCTCCGTCGATCCGGTCGAGACGGTCGATCTGGCGCGCAAGCCAGTCGTCGGGAATATGTGCCGGGCCGCCGCGGGTAGGTTCCATAAGAAAGAGATAGAGCCGTGTCAGCAGGTCGGCATGCTCGCTCGCGAGCGTCTTGCGGAAGTCGGGTAGCTGGGCGACTTCCCAAAGCCGCTCGATGGCCGGCGACGTCCTGGCGGATGCCAGGACGTCGGGATTGCGAGCCATACGCGTCAGTGCCTCAAGATCGTCGGCGACCGGTGCGCGGGTGAGGCCGGCGCGCTCGGGCGGTCGTTCGAGGCTTTGCATCAGGGCGGCGAGGCTCGAAAACTCGAGATGCGGATTGCGCCATTGCAGCAGGCGCAGAGGCTCGAAGCGATGGCTCTCGATACGCGACACGGCCTCTTCGTCGAGCGGTGTGGCGTCGCCAGTGACGCCGAAGGTGCCATCGTTCATATGCCGGCCTGCGCGGCCGGCAATTTGCGCCAGTTCGGCGGCATGAAGAGACCGGTGCTGATATCCGTCGAATTTCTGCGTCGAGGCGAAGGCAACATGGTCGACATCCATGTTGAGACCCATGCCGATTGCGTCGGTTGCGACCAGGAAGTCGACATCGCCCGACTGATAAAGAGCCACCTGGGCGTTGCGCGTGCGCGGAGAAAGCGCACCCATGACGACCGCCGCGCCGCCACGCTGACGGCGGATCATCTCGGCGATCGCATAGACCCGGTCGGCGGAGAACGCCACGACGGCCGATCGGCGCGGCAGGCGCGTCAGCTTTTTCGAGCCCGTCCATGTCAGTTCCGAAAAACGGGGCCGGACGATGAAATGCGTCTCCGGCAACAATTTCTGGATCAGGCCGCGGGCGGTTTCGGAGCCGAGCATCATGGTTTCGGAAAGCCCGCGGGCGCGGAGCAGGCGGTCGGTGAAGGTATGTCCGCGTTCGCGGTCGGCGGCGAGCTGGATTTCGTCGACGGCCAGAAACTCGACCGGCCGGTCGAGGGGCATCGCCTCGACCGTGCAGACGAAATAGCGGGCATCGCGCGGCAGTATCTTCTCTTCGCCGGTGATCAGGGCGACATGGCGCGCGCCCTTTGCCCTTGCCACCCGGTCATAGACCTCGCGGGCCAGCAAGCGCAGCGGCAGGCCGATCATGCCGGTCTCGTGGCCCATCATCCGCTCGATGGCGAGATGGGTCTTGCCGGTATTGGTGGGTCCGAGCACGGCGGTGACGCGGCGGCGTTCGGCGAGGCCGTCGCGGGCGTGGCGGGCGGATGCGGAGGGAGGCGGGATACTCATGTTTCCAAGGCGCACCTTCGGGGCAAACTGGACGGGAAGCAAGGTCGCGGCGGCATTAACCGCGCTTATGTTAAGCCCTGGAATATTGGGCGAACGAACCGGGTCCGAATCGCTGACTGGTGCGTCTTCCGCCTTCGTTCACGGCTAAATCTTGTGGTCGGACAATAGTTTAGGCAGACAAATCGTTAACGGAAAAATATTGCTGCACCTTCCGCAGCGTTGGGGCGGCAGCATGCCCGGGCCTCGCGTGCAGGCCCTTTCCGATACTGGACCGCGGTCTATAGTGACGCTCATCGACATTTTCCATCAGGCCCGTCAGAGGCTGGCGACACCCCCGAGAGGACGCTATGGATTTCAGAATCCCCAAGGACGTTACCGACTATCTCCATGTGCTCGACGATTTCATCGAAAAGGAAATCAAGCCGCTGCAGGCGCGGGACGACAATGAGCGGTTTTTCGACCATCGCCGCGAGCATGCCCGCACCGACTGGGACAATCAGGGTCTGCCGCGCCACGACTGGGAGCAGTTGCTTGGCGCAATGCGCAAGCTTGCCGACAAGGCGGGCCATCTGCGCTACGCGCTTCCGAAGGAATATGGCGGCAAGGACGGCACCAATCTCGCAATGGCGGTGATCCGCGATCATCTGGCCGCCAAGGGCCTCGGCCTTCACAACGATCTGCAAAACGAAACGTCCGTCGTCGGGAACTTTCCGACCGTTCTGATGTTCCGCGACTTCGGGACGGACGAGCAGAAGAAAAAGTTCATCCCCGGCTCGCTCGACGGCTCGGTCCGGGTCGCCTTCGGGCTCACCGAGCCCGATCACGGCTCGGACGCGACGTGGATGGAGACGACCGCCAAGCGCGAAAAGCGGGACGGCATCGATGGCTGGCTGATAAACGGCAACAAGATGTGGAACACCGGCATGCATGTCGCGACGCATGATTTCGTGTTTGCGCGCACCAGCGGCAAAGGCGGCGATGCGCTGGGCATCACCTGTTTTATCGTGCCCGTCGAAACGCCCGGCGTGAAGATCGAGGAATATCTCTGGACGTTCAACATGCCGACCGACCATCCACGCGTGTCGTTCACGAATGTCTGGGTGCCGGATGGATCATATCTCGGAGATCCCGAGCGCGGCCTCGAGCTCGCGCAGCATTTCGTACACGAAAACCGTATTCGCCAGGCGGCATCGGGTGTTGGCGCGGCGCAATACTGCATCGACGAAAGCGTTGCCTATGCGAAGAAGCGCAAGCCCTTCGGCAAGCCGCTTGCGTCCAACCAGGCGATCCAGTTTCCGCTGATCGAAGCGCATACCGAATGCGAGATGATCCGGAACTTCATCTACAAGACGGCGTGGGAGATGGACCAGATGTCCAAGCCCGACGTTGCCCGGTATCTCTCCGACAAGGTTTCGATGTGCAACTATCGCGCAAACCGTCTCGTCTGCCAGGCGGCGGATCTCGCGATCCAGGTGCATGGCGCGATCGGCTATTCGCGGCACAAGCCCTTCGAGCACATCTACCGCCACCACCGCCGCTACCGGATCACCGAAGGCTCGGAGGAAATCCAGATGCGCAAGGTCGGCGGACATTTGTTCGGGTATATCGGTGCCAACCGTCCGGCGAAAGCGGCCGAGTAGACAGATCGTGCAGGCGAAGCCGCCTTGCGTCTAGTGTGCGGCGGCTTCGCCCTGTTTCGTCCAGATCAGGCGCGAGGCTGGCAACGTCATCGTTGCTGTGGTGCCGCTGCCGATCGTGCTTTCGAGGCGGAAACTGCCGTCGTGCATCTCGATCAATGATTTCGTGATCGGCAATCCGAGGCCCGTGCCACCGTGCTCGCGGGCATTTGTGTCGTCGACCTGTCCGAACGGTTCCATCACTTCATCGAGCTTGTCGGCCGGGATGCCGATCCCTGTGTCGCGCACGGCGACGCTGAGGTCGCCCGCATCCGTCAGGCTGAGCGCGATATCGATCCTGCCGTCGGCGGGTGTGAATTTCGCCGCGTTCGACAGCAGGTTCAGCATGATCTGCCGCATGGCCCGCTGGTCGGCGCAAATATTCGGCATGTCGTCGAGCAGGTAAAGCGACACCTTCTGGCGCTTTTCCATCGTCCGGGCCCGCATCATTTCGGCCGACCAGTGCAGAACTTCGGCGAGGTCGATCTCCTGTTCCTCGATCGCGTATCGCCCGGCCTCGATCTTCGAAATATCGAGGATGTCGTCGATAACGTTGAGCAGGTGCCGCCCGCTATCGTGAATGTCGACGGCGTATTCCCGATAGCGCTCGTTGCCGAGCGGCCCGAACATGCCGTCGCGCATGATTTCGGAGAAGCCGATGATCGCGTTCAACGGTGTGCGAAGTTCGTGGCTCATGTTGGCCAGAAATTTCGTCTTGGCGCGGTTGGCAAGTTCTGCGCTTTCCGTCGCTTGCTTGAGGCCCTGTTCGGCGCGCCGGCGTTCGATGGCGATGCCCGCCAGATGTGCGGCGCCGAGCAGGTAGGCATCTTCCCATCTGCCCGGTTCGCGCGCGTCCGGAAAATACATGGCGAAGGCGCCGGCGACGCGATCGTTGCGCGACATGATGGGACGGAACCATAAGGTCTGGATGCCGGCCTTGCGCATATAAGTCGTCACATCGCCGTGGCGATCGTCCTGCAGATCTGTCGTGATGATCTTCAGTCCGGCACGCGCCATGTCGCCGAACCCGTTTGCTCGCTGTTCCCTCCAGAAACCTGCAACCCATTCGGGAAAGTCGGCAGGGAGATTCGGTGCGGCGCAAGTGACGAGGTTTTCGTCACCATCGAGCAGGAAGACGGCCGCGCGCGCGCCGGGGTTTGCCTCTTCGGCGCCGAGCGCCAACAGCGACATGACTTCGTCGAGCGCCAAGCCCGTCGCAAGTGCCTGAAGGACGCGAAACTGACTTCGTTGCTCGGTTTCCGTGCGCTTGCGTTGCGTGATGCCCCGAAGATTGACGACAAAGCCGCGAACATTCTCGTCCTTGAGCAGATTGGTGATCGTCGCCTCGACCCAGATGCTTCTGTTGTTTTCATAGCGCGGGATCATGAGCTCGTAGGTGCGAGCCGGCGTCGGCTTGTCGCTGTCGGCATCGATCGTGTCCTGGCGCAGCGTTTCCTGCTGTTCCGGCGACAGGAGATCGATGGCGTTGAGGCCGACCAGCACCTCCGGCGGTATACCGATTTTTGCGGTGGCGGGCGACGCATACTGGATGACCCCTTGGTCGTCGGTGACCAGCACCACATCGAACGCGTTCTCGACCAGCGCGCGAAAGTGGTGTTCGCGGCGCAGCAATTGCGCATTTGCTTCTTCCGCATGATGGCGCGCGCGTTCCGACATGTCGCGGGCGCGCTTGAGATCGTGGATCAGGCTGGCGTTGCGGAAGCGCAGTTCGAGTGTCTCCGTCGCGCCACGCTGCTGCTGCTGGGCGATGCGCGCCAGATAGAGATAAGTCGGCACGCAGGCGAGCCCGATCGCCGTGAACGTGTGTTCGAAGGTTGCAAGACCGGTTGCAACGACCGATGCCATGACCGGCATTGTCGCTGCGACGAACAGCGCCGTGACAGCGAAAGCCGTCTGCGTCGACAGAACGACATGTATGACGAAGATCATCAGGATGGCGAGATTCTGAACGTGGTTGTCCGTTTGCCAGAACAGTGGAATGAGCCCGACCCAGAATATATTCATGAGCCAATAGCGGATTGCCGTTGCCCTGATCCACGGTTCGGGGTCGATCCCGCTTTTGTCGGCCGCGAAGAAGCGTCTCTGAAACACCACGTATTCGACCTGTATCGCCGCGATGACGAGCCACCATGCGACGACGATGAGGGTCGGGGCGACTGCGTCGAAGGTAATGGCGACAGCGCCGACAATAGCCGGAAAATATATCGGCAGTGTGCGGAAGGTCAGCATCGCCGAGCGATAGAGCTCGAGGCGCACGGCGCGTGCGCGACCGTTCACGTCCGGTCCGTCGTCATTTCCGGATGTGTTGTCGAGTGCTGGCGACGCGGCGCTTGCCTCGAGCCCCGCGGATGGCTTCATATCCATTGGTGTGCCGGGCATCTGAACGGGGCTCCTCCCCAAGGTTAGAACCCCACGTCATGCAAGGTTTAGGGGAGGGAGGTAAAGTTTCCCTGAACGCAGCGTCCCACAGGGAAAACAGCCGGTATCCCAGCGTTTTCGACACCGCACAGGACCGCGCGCGGCGGCGCCCCGGGCCCCAAATCCGGTGATCGATAGCCGTCTTTCGGCGGTTGTCAGTAGATGTCCGGTACCCTAATCAGGGCGCGCGGGCCGCGGTCTGCGGCCTTCGACTTCGCAACTGCGCTTGACGGTCTGGTCGACCTGCGTCGTCGGCGTCCAGTATCGCGGCGTCCAGGCGGCGACCTGCCTGTCGGCTTCGGTGTTTTGCTCGGCGGTGGCTTCACCCTGAAAGGCGAGCGCGACATCGCGGTCGGGCTGTACGCCAAGCGAGAGTAGCGCCGGATTGCGGCTATAGAGTTTCCCCCATTTGAGCGCCTCGACGGTATCGCGTGTCGTGATTTCTCCGGCGAGGAGCGTCCGGGCGAGGAGTTTTTGTGCGTCCGGCCAGCCGGCGTCCGCGGCGCGGCGAACCCATTCGATCCCTTCGGCATGTTCGCCTCCGGCGATCATGCATTGGCCGAGCGCCGTCTGCGCGCCTTCATAGCCGTGGCCGCGATAGGAAAAACAGGTCAACACGTCGAGTGTCTGCTCGCCGCATTCACCGCGCGCCGCGTCGCTGATCGACTTTGCATAGAGCGTCCCCACCGGGTCCTGCTCCGCCAAGGTGGGCAATACGCGCCCATCGGCATCGCGCTTGCGGGACGCGCCGCCGCCGGAGCAGGCGGTAATCGCAAAAGCCACCAGGCAAAGCGCGACAATTGCGATTGTGGATGCGCTCGGACGAACTCGGATCACGGACATTCTTCCCCTCAAATTCTGCTACCGCATATGAAGTTCGCGGCTTTCGCTTGGTCCCGGCGGCCCTACCGTAAGGCATGTGTCGAACCGCTGCCAGAGCGCGGCGGCGATTTGACCCGCGATCTGACGCAGCGGAATGGCGGTCTCGTCCCCCTGCGTCCGGGCGGTTTGACCCTGCCCGACGGTTCCCCGATACTCCGGCCGCATTTTGGGACCGACGCCGCTATGTTACAGTAGCGGCAAGGGAATATCCGGGGATTTTCGAGCGAGTTAAAGACGAAATGGCCGACAAGAAGACGCTTCAGGACTGGGAAGCCGCGGTTGCAAAGCAGACCAAGGGCGCGGGCTCTTCCTCGCTTGTCTGGAAGACGCCGGAAGGCATCGACGTCAAGCCGCTCTACACGGCCGACGATCTGGAGCGGCTGGCGGCGGAGGGATATGACGCCGACACGCTGCCGGGTTTTGCGCCCTACACCCGCGGCCCGCAGGCGACGATGTATGCCGGAAGGCCATGGACGATCCGGCAATATGCCGGGTTCTCGACGGCGGAAGAATCGAACGCATTTTACCGGCGCAATCTCGCGGGCGGCCAGAAGGGCCTTTCGGTCGCTTTCGATCTCGCCACGCATCGCGGCTATGACAGCGACCACCCGCGCGTCGTCGGCGATGTCGGCAAGGCAGGAGTGGCGATCGATTCGGTCGAAGACATGAAAATCCTCTTCGACCAGATTCCGCTTAACGAAATGTCCGTCTCGATGACGATGAACGGCGCCGTCATCCCCATTCTCGCCAACTACATCGTCGCGGCCGAGGAGCAGGGCGTGAAGCCCGAGCAACTCGAGGGAACCATTCAGAACGATATTCTGAAAGAGTTCATGGTGCGCAACACCTATATCTATCCGCCCGAACCTTCGATGCGCATCATCGCCGACATTATCGGCTTCTGCTCGAAGAACATGCCGAAGTTCAACACGATCTCGATTTCCGGCTATCACATGCAGGAAGCGGGTGCGACGCAGGTGCAGGAACTCGCCTTTACGTTGGCCGACGGCCGCGAGTATGTGCGCGCGGCGCTGGCCGCGGGTCTCGATGTCGACGATTTTGCGCCGCGCCTGTCGTTCTTTTTTGCTATCGGCATGAATTTCTTCATGGAGATCGCCAAGCTTCGCGCGGCGCGGTTCCTGTGGTCGAAGATCATGGCCGAGTTCAAGCCGAAAGACCTGAAGTCGTCGATGCTGCGGACGCATTGCCAGACATCAGGCGTCTCGCTGACCGAGCAGGACCCCTACAACAACGTTGTCCGCACGACGATCGAGGCGATGGCAGCGGTGCTTGGCGGCACCCAGTCGCTGCACACCAATGCGCTCGATGAAGCGATCGCCTTGCCGACCGATTTTTCGGCGCGCATCGCGCGCAACACGCAGCTCGTCATCCAGCACGAAACGGGCATCCCCAACGTCATCGACCCGATGGGCGGTTCCTATTACATGGAGAGCCTGACCCATGCGCTGGCCAGTGAAGCGTGGAAGCTGATCGAGGAGGTCGAAGAGCTTGGCGGCATGACCAAGGCGGTCGCCACCGGTATGCCGAAACTGAAGATCGAGGAAGCGGCGGCACGCAAGCAGGCGCGCATCGACCGGGGCGAGGAAGTCATTGTCGGGGTCAACAAGTACCGGCTGTCCAAGGAAGACCCGATCGAAATTCTCGACATCGACAATGCCAAGGTGCGCGAAGCGCAGGTGGCGCGGCTGAAGAAGGTGCGGTCGACGCGCGACGAGGCGAAGTGCCGGGCGGCGCTCGCTGCGCTCACCGAAGGCGCGCGCGGCAACGGCAATTTGCTGGCTCTTGCCGTCGATGCGGCGCGGGCGCGCGCGACCGTTGGCGAGATTTCGGACGCGATGGAAGAGGTGTTCGGCCGCCACCGTGCCGAGATAAAGTCGATCTCGGGCGTCTATTCACAGGCTTACGAAGGGGATGAGGGCTTCATGAAGATTTCAAAGGAAATCGAAGCGTTCGCCGAAGCCGAAGGCCGGCGCCCGCGCATGCTGGTCGTGAAGATGGGACAGGACGGGCACGACCGCGGCGCCAAAGTGATCGCAACCGCCTTTGCCGATCTCGGCTTCGATGTCGATGTGGGACCGCTCTTCCAGACGCCGGAAGAGGCGGCGCGCGATGCGATCGAGAATGACGTTCATGTCATCGGCATCTCGAGCCTCGCCGCCGGCCACAAGACGCTGGTGCCGGCGCTTGCCAAGGCGCTCAAGAACGAGGGTGCCGACGATATCCTGATCATCTGCGGTGGTGTCATTCCGGCGCAGGATTATGAGTTTCTGAAGAAGGCCGGCGCCTCGGCGATCTTCGGTCCGGGTACGAACATTCCGTCCGCGGCTCTTGAAATCCTGACGCTTATTCGTGAGAAACGGCGTCGCGCGGCCTAACTGCCTGAAAAACCGGCGATTTTTTCTTTTGCCTAGGTATCGGGCGCCACATGCGTCAAAAGAGCACGACGCTCTTTTCGATGTTGCAACTGCTCACACGCATCGCTATTTCGACCTCAGACGCCCGGACAAAGATTCGGGCAGGTGATGGCACGCGTGCCGCTCGAACGATCTCAGAGCCGCCGCCAATGGGCCATGCCAGGCAAGCTGTGCCCTTCCGGGTCGGGAAACCCCGGGAAAACACAGCCGCCGCGACAGGTTCCAAATTCGAGAGATCCCGGAGGTGTGATGAGCACCGGCGAAGGTTTTGCGCGCCCGAAGCGGCGCCGTCTTGTCGACATGAGTGCGCCCGGTCAGAAAAATCCGGACGAGCAACAACGTGCCTATTACGACATGCTGTCGACGAGGCTCGAGGGATTGTTGAAGGAAATTGAGCAAACCGGAACGTCGCCCGACGACGATCTGGTGAAGCGCCTTCGTGCGCTCTATTCCGAGGTCAGCAAGCCGCATGCCACCGGGGAAGTGGGCGAAAACTAGTCCCGCTTACTGTGCCGCCGCGTATTGGCGAAGTTTCACGACATCCATGATCGCACCCCCGATCGGCGTTCTGACCTGAATGCGGACCGGAATATAGATGCTGCCGTCGTTCACCGCAGCGAGCCATATATGGGCGTTGTCGCGTTGCTGCAACATGCGGGTAAAGCTCGTGTGGCGCATGGCGCTGCGCGGTATCATTCGCACGGAGCAGCGGATCGCCTTGCCGCTGTAGCCGTTGTCGCGCGTCGCAAGCGCTCCCTCCTTGTCGAAATCGAGTTGGAGATCGTAGCGTCTTTTTCCATCGAACACGCGGATCGTACGGTTGCAGGGATTGTCGCCAGCGGCGACGGGAACGAGCAGCGCGCTGACGGGATCCAGTGTGTCTTGTTGCTCATGCGGCAGAACGCGAATTTCGTCGTGCGGCTCCAATGGCGGTTCGAACGTCGTGTCCGGGCGGCCGGATGCGTCGTAGACCATTTCCCGCAATTTGATTTTGCCTTTTTCGTCGGAGTGAAAGGCGAAGCGTTCAGGCTGCGGCCGGGCGTCGCTAAAATGCCCTTCGCTTTCCATCGTCCATCTGGCATCGAAGAAGTTCTTCGGTATGCCCGCGATGCCGAGAAAGCTTTTGAGCGCGTATCCCTCCTCACGCAGCGTTGCACTGATCATGCCCTCGGCCGCCTTGAAGCCACCGATATAGACGGTGTAATCGGCCTGCAAGCCGGACTTTCCGACGTCGACGACCGCCGGGGCAGGCGCGGCCGCGAGCGGCGATGGTTGTGGCATTAGCCCGGCCGCACCGATAGCCAGTGCAAGCACCGCCGTCGTCTTCCAGCCGAATCGCAACGTCGTTTGGACCATTGTGTGCCTTTCATGCCGGGGCTGGCCGTGTCGTCCGAACGCCGCGACAGGGCTTAATGATCGCCAAAACCGCATGAACCGTGCCTGAACGGGTTCTCCGGCATAGCGCCGGGGCTTGCCGGGGCCGGTCCCGACCAAGTATGCAACAGACATGGCAAGCGGAACGGAAAAGAAGCAACGCCAGCGGCAGGCCCTGAACCAGGCGCTGCCCGATCCTGTGGAACTGGCGGCGGGCATCCGGGCCGGAAGCCGCAGCGCTTTGGCGCGCGGCATTACGCTCGTCGAATCCTCACGCGCAGATCATCAGGAAATCGCCCAGGCGTTGCTTGCCGATCTGCTGCCCGATACGGGTAAGGCCATCCGGCTCGGCCTGTCCGGCGCGCCGGGCGTCGGCAAATCCACCTTCATCGAGGCGTTCGGTCAGTTGCTGACCGGAAGGGGGCTGCGGATCGCCGTTCTGGCGGTCGATCCCTCCTCGACCCGAACCGGCGGTTCGATCCTGGGCGACAAGACACGCATGGAACTGCTGGCGCGCGATCCGAACGCCTTCATCAGGCCCTCGCCATCGGGCGGTACGCTTGGCGGTGTGGCGCGGCGGACACGCGAGGCCATGCTGCTTGTCGAGGCTGCGGGCTATGACGTCGTTCTTGTCGAGACGGTGGGTGTCGGCCAGTCCGAAACTTCCGTTGCCGACATGGTCGATATGTTCCTGCTTCTGCTGGCGCCGGGCGGCGGCGACGAGTTGCAGGGCATCAAGCGGGGCATCATGGAGCTTGCAGACCTGATTGTGGTTAACAAGGCCGATGGCGACCTCGTTCCGGCGGCGCGGCGTGCACAAATGGAGTATCAGGCGGCCCTGCATCTGATGCGTCCCAAAAACGCCGGCTGGACGCCGCATGTCCTGCTTGCATCTGCGCTCAAGGGCGAGGGGCTCGACAAGGTCTGGGAGGCCGCCGAAGCGCACCGCAAGGCCCTGGCGGACGCCGGCGATCTTGCCCGGTTGCGGGCGGCCCAGGCGAAGGCCTGGTTCTGGACCGAGCTCAGGGAAGGCCTCTTTTCGGCGCTCAAGAGCGATCCACAGGCGGCGGTGCTGGTGCCGGAACTGGAGCGTGAGGTGGCCGAAGGCCAAACGACCCCGACGGCAGCCGCGCGGCGGCTTCTGGACCTTGTGCTCGGCCGTCCGGACGGAGCCTGAACGGGCCTTGACGGGCTCTTCCGGGCCTTTTATACGTGCCCGCCTGCATGGGCTGCGCGGGAAACTGCGGCAGCCCGATGAATTTACAAAGGAAGTCCCCATGTCCCGCCGCTGCGAACTGTCCGGCAAGGCCGTGATGTCCGGCAACAATGTCAGCCATGCCAACCGCAAGACGCGGCGCAAGTTCCTGCCGAATCTCTGCCAGGTGACGTTGATCAGCGATGCGCTGGGCCGTCAGGTCAGCCTGCGTATTTCGGCCCACGCGCTGCGTTCGGTCGAGCACAATGGCGGGCTGGACCCGTTCCTGCTCAAGGCCGCCGATGCGCAGCTTTCCTCGCGCGCGCTCAAGCTGAAGCGGGCGGTCGAGAAAGCACAGACTGCCGCCGCCTGACAGCTCGGCAAGTCGCTGTGAATGAAGATCGGGCGGCCTCAGGGCCGCCCTTTTCTTTTTCCGTAAATTTTACCCAGTTTGTCGAAAGTCGCACCGTGGCCTTTCAGGCCGTGGCCCACGCCGCTAGACTTCGCCCCGATGTTTTGGGGGTGTGTGGATGCTCGATAGGGGGGTCGATCGTGTGCCGGTCAGCCGGCCGGGTTTTTTCTCGCGACTGGTGACGGCGCTTGCACGTCTGGTCGCGCCGGTCGTCGCCTTGTGTACGATACTCGCGATTGCATTTTTCCTGCGCGATGTACCGGTGGAGCAAGGCCGCCATCTCACCGCTCTCGATTCGCGGCTCGACACCGGAGACTGGCTGACCTGGGGCCTTGTCGTGCTGCCCGCGGTCTTTTTCGTTCTAAATCTGACAAGCCGGCGCTATGGCGCGGCATTGACGCTGACCGCCGCTTTCATTTCATGGCTGTTGATCGGCGGGATCGCCGGCTGGGCCGCCCATGAAGGGATTGTCACCGACTTCGCCGCGGAGATTGCGCCTTACCCGGAGGCGGCGGCCGTCGTTGGTGCGCTGGCCACCGCGCAACTCGTCAACATACTGACGTTCGACTGGATGCGCGGCATACCGTGGTGGAAGGCGCCTTTTCTGGCGGCGCTGATCGGCGGCATTGCGTTTTCCACCGCCTTCAACATGCGGCCAACCGCGCCGTGGGACGATGGCATGGTTGCGCGCCTGATTGTTGAGGGCAGTCTTTATTTCAGTTGGGCGTTGTTGCAGCTTCTTCCGACCGGGATGATGCGCCGGACGCTCCGTCCGCTGCCGGGCTTCGGGGGAGCCTGACGGGCTCGGCCATTGCCGCTGACGTTTCGTTTTTCAAGCGGAACATCAGCAGTAGCGTTCGTTGCAGCAGGTTAAAGTTGTCGTCCGAGATCATGTAGATCATCAGGTCGCCGTTCTTGTCCTCGCGAACGGCCAGTCCTTCCATATTGTCGATCGAGTAGCGCTGTCCGACATCGATCAATATTTCGCCATCGACGATCTCTCCGGCTGCAATGTCGTCGCGGCGGATCAGACGCATCTGCATGCCGACACCGGCCAGCATCGAGAAGCGGCGCTCCAGAAGCAACAAGTCGCCGTTTGGCAATCGCGCCATGTCGGTCGGCTTGTAGGGTTCGCGCGGTTGTACCGCAAACCATGAAATATCGTGGCCGTCCGCGATGAAAGCCTTGATGTTGCCGCGCGGATCCAGCGTGTCCTCCGTGATCGCGAGGATACGCGGTTCGCCATCGGCTGCGGCCGGCGGCAGAAGCTCGATCGATTCAATGCCGCCGTTCGAATTCAGGCGGCCGAAGTGGCGCTGCGTCAGAAGTTGCGTGGGACGCGCCAGGAAACCGTCGGCGCCGAGATCGTAACGCCAGATGCGGTGCGCACGCTCGAAGCTGACATAGGCATTGCCCACAAGCGTCGCGTCCGCCCCATCGACCACGAGGCCTTCTGCGTCGCCAAGCATCTTTCCGGCGATCGGCTGGCCGTCGAGACCGAGCATCGGGGCCATGTGGCCTTCGGCAAGCCCGGACAAGCGTCCCTGCTCGTCGTAGAGCATCATGGCGCTGAACCAATGTCCCTCGTCGGATACAGCGAGCAAGACGGTGCCATCCGGATTGACGGCGAGGCCGGACCAGCCGCCAAATTCCGGCTTTGGCGATCTGATCTCGATGCCGCCGGCCCATTCGAGCTTTCCGGTGCGCGTTTCGCTGCGGTCTTCCGGATTCCAGACAAGCGGGCTCGTCTTAAGGTCGATGCGCTCGGATTGGGCCTGGGCGGGGGAATAGGCGGGTGCACTTATCGCAGCAAAAGCGAAGACAACCAGCACAGCGGCAATCATGGTCGGGCGACGCAATTTACAGATCCCTCTGCTTTGGACCGCCGGGAACCCGGCCGGGAGGCATCATATCGGCGTGCGGTCGCCAGACAAGGGATTCAGGTGCGTCGCGCCCATGGCGCTTCGTCAAGCCGCAGCGCGCCGCGCCTCAACCAGCGATAGAGCATCAGCGATGAAGCGGCGGCGAGCCCCGTTGCAAGGCCGAGCCAGATGCCGAGACCTTCCATTTCGAGCGGAAATGCCAGCACCACCCCCGATGTCAGGCCGATCAGCCAATAGCTGATGCCGGCATAGATCATCGGCATGCGCGTGTCGTGGAGGCCGCGCAGCATGCCGACGCCGATCGATTGCGCGCCGTCGAAAACCTGAAAAAGAGCGGCGACGGCAAGGAACGTGACGGCAAGCTCGATCACGCCGGCGTTTTCAGGCGCGGCGCGATCGAGAAAGGCGCCAATCAGCGGATAGGGAAGGAGGATCATCACCAGCGCCATAAATCCCATAAAGACGACGCCCATGACGAACGGCGTCCAGCCGGCACGGCGGATCGCATCGCGGTCGCCGGCACCATAAGCGCGGCCGACGCGCACCGTGACCGCTTGCGAGAAGCCGAGCGGCACCATGAAGGAAATAGCTGCGATCTGCAGGGCGATCGCATGTGCCGCCAGCGAAGCAGCACCGAAAAGTCCGATCAGGAAGACGGCGGCGTTGAAGACAGACACTTCAAGGCCAAGCGTCACGGCGATCGGCAGGCCGAGCCGCCAGATTTCGCGGAAGCGCGTCCAGTCGGCGCGCCAGAAACGGCCGAACAGATGGTAGCGGCGAAACTGCCGGTCGAAGTGCACGACAAGGCTGAGCGCGGCGAACATGAAACTGCAGGAGAGCACGCTGCCGATGCCCGCACCGACAAGACCCAGAGCTGGAAAGCCGAAATGTCCGAACATCAGGCAGTAGTTGGCGAAGGCATTGAACGGAACGGCGATACCGCTGATGACGAAGGCCCATCGCGGCCGCTCAAGCGCCGCGATAAAGGACCGCAGAACGATGTAGAAGAGCATCGGCAACAACGACCATTGCATGGCGCGCACATAGGATGCGCCTTCCTGCGCAAGCGCAGGTTCCTGACCGAGTGCGAGAAGTATCCACTCGGCGTTCCAGAGTATTACCCAGAACGGTATGACGACCGTGAGCCCCGCCCAGAAGGCCTGACGAACGGTGCGGCGTACGTCGCGCACGGAATGTTTGCGGCGGCCGAGTTCGGTGGCGATCATCGGTGAGGCGGCTGTCATCAGGCCGATACCGAAGATGAAGACGAGGAAATAGAGGTTGGAGCCGAGTGTGCCGGCGGCCAGCGTGTCCGGACCGAGCCAGCCCATCATCAGCACGTCGGTGGCGTTGATCGCGACCTGTGCGAGATTGGTGAAGATCAGCGGCCACGACAAGGCAAGCGTTGCCTTCGCCTCTTCGATCCAGAGACGATGATCCGAGCGGAATGTGACAAGCGCGGCGCGCATGGCTGCTAGAACCCTGAATCGAAAAAAGCCGCGCAGACTATCCGTATCCGTCGGAAGCTCAAGCGCCGAATTCAGACAGTGGACGATTTTTTCGTTCGGAGCCAGGCGATGACCGGGAATGGGAGGTAGGCGGCGAAGATCAGGACGACCGCCAGCACGAGGCCGTGCGGGTCCCAAAGCTGCATCGCAAAGCCCGAAAGCGGCGTACCGATCAAGGCACCGGTGCCCCACATGGCGGTTGTGAAGGCGCTGGCGCCCGCAAGCTCGGCGCCGCGGAAACGCTCGCCGACCAGCACCATGCCGAGCGTGAAAATGCCGTTGGCGAGACCGACGACCAGAAAGAGGACGATGCCGGTCGCGACCAACATGGGCACCGCGAAGGGCAGCAGCGCATAGCCGGCCATCGTCGCCAGCACCAGGCCGATCAGGAGGCCGAGCCGGTTCATCCGGTCGGCGGCCACGCCGACGATCGGTTGCATGACGATGGCGCCGACCGCGGCGACCGTCAGCAGCGCCAAGCTGCCGCTTTCGGCCATGCCGGAGCGGATGGCGTAGAGCGGAAAAAACGTGACCAGAGATTCTTCGGCGGCGGCATAGAAAACGTTCACCAGCAATGCCGCCGGCGCGACGAAGACCAGGCGCCACATGGGCGAGGATTTTTTTGTTTTCTTGAAGTGGTTGCGGCTCTTGTCGGCGGTGGTGACCAGAATGGCGGCTGCAATCATCAACGCTCCGCCCAGATAGAAGGGCTCGACGCCCGTTCCGAGTACGACCAGCGTTGCCGGTCCGAGCGCAAAGCCGGCCGCCGCCGAGGCGCCATAGATGCCGATGATCTTTCCTCTTTTGGCGTCCTCGGCCAGCGCGTTGATCCAGGCTTCGCTGGTTGCCCACAGCAATGTGCCGGCGATGCCAAGCAGGAAGCGAAGCGGAAACCAGGCGAAGAAGTTGGCGTAGTAGCCGATCAGCAGAAAGGAGACGCCGGCCAGCAACAAGCCGCCGATCATCACATTGGCCGGGCCGAAGCGGCGCATGATCCAGGGTGCGATCGGCGAGATCAGAAATACCGGCGCCGCCTGGGCGGCGGCCGAAAGCCCGATCAGGCCCGGTTCCGCGCCCTGGCGGGCCATGATCAAGGCCGCCAGCGGGAAGGCGATGCCCATCGAAAGATTGACCATCCCCATCGAGATGATGGCTGCGGCGAGGCTGCGCTTGCGGCGGGGCTGGACGGGGACAAAGCTTGACATGCGCGGTGCTCCCAGGGGGCGTTATTAAATAAACAATTATGTTTTTAAAATAAAGTGATTTCTTTTCATATAACTTAAGGTATTGATTTTATTGTGTTATTTTGTAAACGAATAACTTGAAAAACAAGCCGCATCGCGGCATGATCCAGTCATGCATTCGACTCCCGAGCTTATCCTGCACCTCCTCAAGAAGAACGGCCCGCAAACCGCCGAGATGCTCGGCGATGCGTTGTCGATGACTTCGATGGGTGCGCGCCGGCATCTGCATGCGCTCGGCAAGGCCGGTCAGCTCGAATCCTTCGACAAGTCCGAAGGTGTCGGACGTCCCCGGCAGTTCTGGCGGCTGACAGCCGCAGGCCATGCGCGGTTCGGGGACGCGCATGCGGAATTGACGGCCAAGATGATCGGCGATGTGCGCCGCCTTTTCGGCGAGGAGGGGCTTGCCAAACTCGTCGCTGAGCGCGAGCGCGACATGCGGATGAGCTACGAGAAGGCAATGACTGGCGCGGCGTCGCTTGCGGCGCGTGTCGAGGCGCTGGCGACGGTCCGCGCCGCTGAAGGGTACATGGCGCGGGTCGAGCGCGACGGCGAGGATTTCATCCTGATCGAGGATCACTGCCCGATCTGCGCAGCCGCGAGCGCGTGTCAGGGCTTCTGCCGGTCGGAACTGGCGCTCTTCAGGATGATGCTGGGCGAGGGTGCGCGGATCGAGCGCGAGGAATATCTGCTCGACGGCGGGCGGCGCTGCACCTACCGGATCGAAAAAACCGAGTGATCCTCTAGCGCACCGCGCGGGCAGCGCGGGCGGAGACGCCGCCGCGCTTCTTCGGCACGTCCTGGCCGCGTGCCTTCAACTGTCCGCGGCGCAGCGTCGTCTCGTCGTCGAACAGCTCGGCGAGTTTTTCGGTCATCGCGCCACCCAGCTGTTCAGCATCGACAATGGTAACAGCGCGCCGGTAGTAGCGCGTGACGTCGTGGCCGATGCCGATGGCGATCAGTTCGACCGGCGAGCGGGTTTCGATCTGTTCGATGACCGAGCGCAGATGCTTTTCGAGATAGTTGCCGGCATTGACCGAGAGCGTCGAATCGTCGACCGGCGCGCCGTCCGAAATTACCATCATGATGCGGCGCTGTTCGGGCCGCGCCAGCAGGCGGTTATAGGCCCAGATCAGCGCCTCGCCGTCGATGTTCTCCTTCAGCAATCCCTCGCGCATCATCAGGCCGAGATTGCGGCGGGCGCGGCGCCACGGACTGTCGGCCGATTTGTAGACAATGTGGCGCAGATCGTTGAGGCGGCCGGGCTGCGCTGGTTTGCCTTCCGCCAGCCAGCGTTCGCGTGACTGCCCGCCTTTCCAGGCGCGTGTCGTGAAGCCGAGAATCTCGACCTTGACGCCGCAGCGTTCCAGCGTACGCGCCAGAATATCTGCGCACATCGCGGCAACCGTGATCGGCCGGCCGCGCATCGAGCCCGAATTGTCGAGCAGCAGCGTCACCACCGTGTCGCGGAAGTTCATATCGTGCTCGACCTTGAAGGCGAGCGGCTGCATCGGGTCGACGACGGCGCGGGTCAGGCGCGCCGCATCGAGGATGCCTTCCTCGAGATCGAACTCCCAGGTGCGGTTCTGCTGTGCCAGCAAGCGGCGCTGCAGGCGGTTGGCGAGACGCGAGACGACGCCCTGCATTTGCTGCAATTGCTGATCGAGATACTGGCGCAGGCGCGACAGCTCCTCGAGATCGCAGAGGTCTTCGGCGGCGATCACTTCGTCGTATTGCGGTGTGAAAATCTTGTAGGCGGCGCGGTTCTTGTCGTCGCCCTGCTGGTTCGGGCGCCAGGGCTGGTTGCCTTCACTGGTTTCGTCGGTGTCGCCGTCCGACGGCGCGTCGTCGGCATCGACCTCGACCGTCTGCTCGTCGCCTTCTTCGCCTTCGCCTTCCGAATATTCGACCTGATCGGCAGAGGAGCCTTCGGGCTGTTCGGCTTCGCCCGACTGGCTTTGCTCGGAGCTGTCCTGGCTGTCCCCTTCCTGATCGTCCGCGTCGTCGGATGCCTGGTCGGGGGCCTCGCCCAGTTCGTCGCCCATGTCGAGATCGACCAGAATGTCGCGCGTCGCGCGCGCAAAGGCCTTCTGGTCCCCGATCACCTCGCCGAGCCGGTCGAGATCGCCGCCGGCCTTTTCCTCGATCCATGAACGCCATTGGTCGACCAGCTTGCGGGCCGAAGGAGGTGGCGCCTCGCCGGTCAGCTTTTCGCGCACCATCATGGCCACGGCCTCGGCGAGCGGGGCCTCGTCGCGCGAGGAAATACGGTCGTAGCCACGAGACGCGCAGCGCTGTTCGAGCGCCGCGGTCAGGTTTTGTGACATGCCGGCCATCTGATTGGCACCGATCGCCTCGACGCGGGCCTGCTCCACGGCGTCGAAAACGGCCAGCGCGTTGCCGCCTTCGGGCTGCAACGACGCGTTGATCTTTTCATCGTGGTGGGCGATGCGAAGCGCATAGGCGTCTGAAACACCGCGCACCTGCGCCACTTCCGCCGGCGGCAGCGTACGGCTCGGCAGGGGCAGCCGGGCGCGCAGGCCGCGCAGGCCCGGGGCTTCCGTTCCAAAGGTGACATTGAGCTCCGGTTCGGCCGCGATCGTGCGCATGGTTTGCGCCAGCGCACGCTTGAACGGTTCGACGGGGCCTTCTTTCGATGTCATTGGCCGTGTCGCTTTTCGGGTTTTCAGGCGACCTTGATGTTGGCCGCCGAATCCGGGAGGTCCTCGCCGAAGGAACGCTGGTAAAATTCGGCCACCGTCGCCCGCTCAAGCTCGTCGCACTTGTTGAGGAAGGTGACGCGGAAAGCAAAGCCGATGTCGCCGCCGAATATCTTGGCGTTTTCCGCCCAGGTCAGCACGGTGCGCGGGCTCATAACGGTCGAGATGTCGCCGTTGATGAAAGCCGAGCGCGTGAGATCGGCGACGCGGACCATGGCCGCGATCTGCTTGCGGCCATCCGCCGTGTCATAGCTCTTCAGCTTGGAGAGCATGATGTTCACTTCCTCGGCATGCGGCAGATAGTTCAGCGTCGTCACGATATTCCAGCGGTCCATCTGACCCTGGTTGATCTGCTGCGTGCCGTGATAGAGGCCCGACGTGTCGCCGAGGCCGACTGTGTTGGCCGTCGCGAAGAGGCGGAACGCCGGATGCGGGCGGATGACGCGGTTCTGGTCGAGCAGGGTCAGCTTGCCCGATGCTTCTAGAATGCG
The DNA here is from genome assembly GCA_040216885.1 of Parvibaculum sp. GTDB lineage: Bacteria > Pseudomonadota > Alphaproteobacteria > Parvibaculales > Parvibaculaceae > Parvibaculum. Next base: position 42,341 of record JAVJOG010000027.1, on the reverse strand, counting down.
CTGGATCACGAACATCACGTCCGGGCGGCCGGCATCGTATTCGTCGAAGACCAGCGCCACCGGGTGCTGCAGCGCCCAGGGCAGAATCCCTTCGCGGAATTCGGTCACCTGCTTGCCGTCCTTCAGGACGATCGCGTCCTTGCCGACAAGGTCGATGCGGCTGATATGGCTGTCGAGGTTGATGCGGACGCAGGGCCAGTTGAGGCGCGCCGCCACCTGTTCGATATGGGTCGATTTTCCGGTGCCGTGATAGCCCTGCACGATGACGCGGCGGTTGAATGCGAAACCCGCGAGCAATGCGATGGTCGTATCGCGGTCGAACAGGTAGTCCGGATCGAAATCGGGCACATACTCGTTGGGTTCCGAGAAAGCCGGAACCTCCATGTCGAAATCGATCTTGAACGTCTCGCGGACGGAAACCTTCTTGTCCGGGAGATTCTCGGTCATGCCGTTTCTTGCTTCGAAGCTCATTCTGCCCTACTTCCGTACGTGTCTCTCAAATCCGCGCCGGGACACTGCCCCCGGCGGGGCGTTTCCAGGCCCGTGCCGCGCCGCCGGTCAGCGGTAGCCGCTTTTGCGGAGGTAATCGTAGGCCTGAATGACCTTGCGGAGACGCTCCTCGGCCGACCTGTCGCCGCCATTGGCGTCGGGATGGTGTCTTTTGACCAGTTCCTTATACCGTGCCTTGATCTCGTTCAAGGAGGCGGTCCCGTCGAGGCCCAGCGTATCGAGCGCCTGTTGCTGCAGCGCACGGGGCTTGCGCCGCGTTTCCGGTTCTTCGGGGCGGGTTGACCTTGCGGTATCCTCAAAAAAGCCAAAGGCGTCGCGAAAAGGCGAAGCCCTGCCCGTCCGGGCCCCAAACCGGGGTCCGAAAGCGGCATTGGCCGCATTAACGCCCAAATTCCAGGTCGGCCGGTGGCCGGTCAGCGCCTCGCGCTGGAAGGCGGCGATATCGGCGTCGTTCATGCCCTTGAAGAAATCATAGCTGCTGTTGAATTCGCGGATATGGGTGTCGCAGAACCACGCATATTGCGCGTCCGCGGCAGCATCGAAGCCGGTGGCGGCATTGGCGCGCGGCGCGCGATGCGGCCCGGGCTCGCGGCAGCCCGCCCATTCGCAGCGCCGCGGCGCTGCGGTGGCCTGGATATGCGGCGACCGTTCCAGGCCTCGCAGCTTGCGCGGCGCGATCCGGATCGAATCGAAATATTTCGAGTTCAGTTTCACAGCTCAAATTATGGGTTGGCGTCGGTCCTAAAACAAGGAAGCATGACGCGCCTTGCCTTGTATCGGTCGTTTGAACACTAACAAGGCGCGCATTAACGAACAGCTTAACCGGAAACCGCCATGTCCGTCGCCGAGACCATGCGCCGCAAGCTTGAAGCGGCGCTCGCGCCGACAAAACTGGAAATCGAGGACCAGTCGCATCTCCACAAGGGTCACGCCGGACATCGGCCGGGCGGGGAGAGCCATTTTCGCGTCGTTGTCGTCGCGCCGGGCTTCGTCGGCAAGTCGCGGGTCGAACGTCAGCGCATGGTGACGGCGGCGCTGAAGGAAGAGATGGGCCATCCGATCCATGCGTTGGGCATCAAGGCCATGACGCCGGAGGAAGCGGAAGCCGACTAGTCGCCGGCGGCCGCCTTGAGGGATCGGGCGGGGGCGATTCGGAGTTGCGCGATCTGGTTGCGCTGGCGGCGTAAAACCTCGAATCGGAAGCCGTGAAACGTGAACGTCTGCCCGACCTCGGGGATGGTTCGCGCCTCGTGGATGACAAGGCCCGCGATGGTTGTTGCCTCCTCGTCGGGCAGGGACCAGTCGAAAGCGCGGTTCAGGTCGCGGATCGGGACCGTGCCGTTGACGACGACCGACCCGTCCGGCTGCATGCGGACGCCCGCCACTTCGATATCGTGCTCATCGCGGATGTCGCCGACGATCTCCTCCAGAATGTCTTCCAGTGTGATGAGACCCATCAGCGCGCCGTATTCATCGACAACGAGAGCGAAGTGCGTCTTGCGGCGCAAGAAGGCGTTCAGCTGGTCCTGCAGCGTCGTCGTATCGGGAACGAACCACGGCTTGATGGCAATCGACAGAATATCGATGCTGTCGGCCGCCCACTCCACGCTTGCAAGGGCGCGCAGCAGGTCCTTGGCGTGCAGAACGCCGACGATGTTTTCCGGGTCGTCGCGCCAGAGCGGGATGCGCGTGTGCGGGCTCGCCAATGCCTGCGAGATGACCTCGCTGTTGGGTTGTGAGGCATCGATCATCACGATGTTCTTGCGGTGAACCATGACGTCGCTGACTTCGAGGTCGTGCAGGTCGAGAATGCCGCCCAGCATGTCGCGGTCGATCTTGACCACGCCGCCTTCGTGATGATGCAGGTTGATGGCGCCGCGCAGTTCTTCATGCGCCGACAGCACCTGCTGGTTGTCGGTGATGTTAATGCCAAACACGCGCAGGGAATGCCGGACGATGAACTGCACCGCCGCAGTTATCGGACCGAACAACACGGTGACAATCCGCAACACCGGTGCCACAGCCAATGCCACCCGGTCGGTGTTGGTGATCGCGAAGGTCTTGGGCGCGACCTCGGCGAAGATCAGCACCACCGCCGTCATTACCAACGTCGCGTAGACGACGCCCGCATCGCCGAACAATGCGAGGAAGAGGCTGGTGGCGAGCGCCGAGGCCAGGATGTTGACGAGATTGTTGCCGAGCAACACCGCGCCGATCAGGCGCTCACGGTCGTCGGTAAGCCGAAGTACTGTGCGGGCTCGCTTGTTGCCATCTTCGGCAAGGCGATGCATGCGCGCACGCGATGCAGCCGTCAGTGCCGTCTCCGAGCCGGAAAAGAAAGCCGAAAACAACAAAAGCAAAAAAATGGCGCCGAGAACGGCGCTGAGGCCAAGGGACAGCATGTCAGGCGGGCTCCCGTTCCCGCAGCAGGGTACGCAAAGCGTCGGGATCGACATCGCGCGTGATGAAAGCCTCGCCGACGGCGCGAGCGAGAATGAAAGTCAGCTTGCCGTCCTGGACTTTCTTGTCCTGGCCCATCAACGCAATCAGTGCGTCGGCGTCGGGCAACGTTCCCGGCACGTCGGCAAGGCGTGATGGAAGGCCAGCCCGTGCGAGGTGCCGGCGGACGCGCACGGCATCCTGCCCAGGGCAGAACCCGAGACGTGCCGACAGGTCGAAAGCGAGCGCCATGCCGACGGCGACGCCTTCGCCATGCACGAGGCGTTGCGAGAAGCCGGTCGCCGCTTCCAGGGCGTGGCCGAAGGTGTGGCCGAGATTGAGGAGGGCGCGAACGCCGCTTTCGCGCTCATCGGCGGCGACAGTGGCGGCCTTGGCCTCGCAGCTCTTGACGATTGCCTGGACGCGCGCCTCGCGGTCGCCTTCCTTCAGGCGGTCGAGATTTTCCTCGAGCCAGTCGAAAAAGGCACGGTCGCCGATCAGCCCGTATTTGACGACTTCCGCATAACCGGCGAGGAATTCGCGCATCGGCAGGGTTTCGAGCGCAGCGACGTCGGCGAGCACAAGGCGCGGCTGGTGGAAGGCGCCGGCGAGATTTTTTCCCTGGCGGGTATTGATGCCGGTTTTGCCGCCAACGGAACTGTCGACCTGCGAGAGCAGCGTCGTTGGAATTTGTACGAAGTCCACGCCGCGGCGCAGGATCGCGGCGGCAAAGCCAGTCAGGTCGCCGATCACGCCGCCACCCAACGCGACGACGATGTCACCGCGTTCGATACCGGTTTCGAGGAGCCATTCGGTCAGCTTTTCGAGTTGTGCGAACGACTTGGTGCTTTCGCCCTGCGGCAGCACGATCGTGTCGTGGTAGATGCCAGCCACATCGAGGCTCTCTTGCAGGGCGGGCAAGTGGAGGCGCGCCACCGTCTCGTCGGTGACGACGGCAATGCGTGCACGGCGCAACAGCGGCTTCAGATGTGTCCCGGCATCGGCAATCAGTCCGGCGCCGACCAGAATGTCGTAACGGCGCTCGCCGAGATCGACGACGACTTTTCGAATGGCATCACTCATTGCCGTCTCCGCCGCTCCATGTACGAAACTCATTCAGTTTGCCGATGATGGTTTCGACAACCGCCTCATGCGGGCCTTCGATGCTGTCGATGGCGATGTCGGCTTCCGCATAGACCGGGTAGCGTTCGTCGATGAGACGTTTCATCGTGCTGCGCGGATCGCCGTTCTGCAGCAGCGGACGGTCACCGCGCTTGGCGACTCGCTTCATCAGTACATCGAGATCGGCTTTCAGCCAGATCGAAATACCGCGCGCCGCGATGTTGGCGCGGGTCACCGGGTCCATGAAGGCGCCACCGCCGGTCGCCAGCACATGCGGGGGTCCAGCCAGCAGGCGGGTAATAACGCGGCGTTCGCCGGCGCGGAAGGCGGCTTCGCCGTGGCGGGCGAAAATCTCCGGGACGGTTTCACCGGCTGCCTGCTCGATCTCGGCGTCGGCGTCGACGAAGTCCAGACCGAGACGGCGGGCGAGACGGCGGCCGACGGTCGTCTTGCCGGCGCCCATCAACCCGACCAGCACGATCGACCGCGCATCGGACGGCACCGGTGCAAGGACCTCGTCCATGCCCGTTTCCGCCGTTCTGCATTGTTCGTTCCCAGCCATTTTCCTGCCCGACAAGCGGTCCCGCCCGGTTGGGGATCGCATTCAATATGGCAATATGGGCTGCCCGCCTGCCCGATATAGCCGTCTTAACCTTGCTGTTCTATTGTCCGGCCCATTCTCGGTCCGGACCGGGCATCCGCGAAGCGGCTAAAAACCGCCATCCTACCGGATTGTTAGCACGGTTCCAGTAAGGGCGGGGCAGTAGATAAGGCATGGCGGAGCCCCCGCCACGCCCCATTTTCGCCGCAAGCGGGGCCTAAGGCTTTTCCCGTTATGGCGGCATGAAACCGAAGGCCGCCCACGGCCCCGGAGAAGGAAGAAAAGATGAGCCGCGTTACCGGCCTCCTTGTCGCCATTGCTCTCGTCGCGGGGGTTTTTGCTGGCGGGCTGTTTTATCTCGATCGGGCCGTCGCGCCCGAAGTTCAGACTGTGGAGAAGGTTCTCCCCGATGGTCAGTTTCCGCGCTAGGCGCGGGCGCCGCGCCGCCTGCCTCGCGCTCCTTGTCTCCGTCGTCATCCCGGCGGTGTCTGGCGCCGCCCAGGAAATGAAAGTCCTGCAGGCACCTGCCGGCATGGAACCGGTTCGTGCGCCGGCATTGCCCTCGGAGACCAGCCAGACGGATGGCCCGCGGAGCATCGTGCCGCCGGGCTATGGGGCGACCACGCCGGCTTCCGGCCTGTCCTCACCGGACGTGCAGGCCGTTTCGCCCGCTGCGCCTTCGCATCTTTTTCCCACCGGCCGTCAGTCCAGCGAGCCTGCCGTCCGCGTGCTGAGCGCCGTGCCGGGTGGCGAACGTTCGGATATCGAGATCGGCACGCTGACCGGTGTCGACACGTCGAGCGTCGGGCTTGTCGGTTTGCAGGACGGCGGTTTCGGACCTGACATGTGGCAGGGCGCCTCGCGCGCCGACATTGAGACCTACCTCGTCCGGATGCCGGTGGCGACCGGCTCGCCGATCATGGACGATCTCGCGCAGCGCTTGTTGCTGACGGGCGCCCGCCCGCCGGAAGGCGCCGGTGGCGGCGTGCCGCTGCTGGCGGCGCGCATCAACAGGCTGCTTGCCGCAGGCCGCGCCGAAGAGGCGCTGCAGCTGGCGATGGCGGGCGGCGCTACCCGTGCACCACAAGTCGCGGTCGAGCTGGCGCGTGCCGCGCTGGCGGCCGGCGACGACAACCGCGCTTGCGCGGCGCTTGCCGATATTCCACCCGGCAACGATCCGGCGCGAAACGAGATGGCGGCCTTCTCCGTCAAACTCAGCGCCTATTGCCAGATTATTGCCGGCAATCCCGAGATCGCCAATCTGACGCTCGATCTTGCGCGTGAGGAAGGGCTCGACGATGCCTTGTTCTTTTCTCTGGCCGGTCAGGCCGCCGCAGGCATCAGGCTGCGCGCGCCGGAGCCGAACACGCTCAGCATCATGGATGCGGCCTTCTACCGGCTCGCCGGGCGCGACCTGCCCGACAATGTCGCCGAGATCGCCGAGCCCGCGCTGTTGCCGGGTCTGCTGCGCGACGGTGAATTGAAGGACGATGTACGCCTCGCGATAGCCGAGCGCGCGGCACGTTATGACCTGATCGATGGCCGCGAGCTTGCGACCTATTACGGGATGCCGAGCTTTACCGACGAGCAGATGGCGGGCCTGCTGACTTCAGACATTCCCGAAGCCTCGCCGATGCGGCGGGCAATGATTCATCAGGCGATTGGCGCGGCCGTTGCCGCCGATGAGCGGATAAGGCTATTCAAGCTGGCCTTCGCAACGGGCGAGGCGGCCGGGCTCTACTATCCAACGGTCGAGGCCCTGTATGACGAACTCGCCGGCATGACGCCTTCCGATGCGCTGCGTCCGATGGCACCGGCCGCGCTGCGTGCTTTTCTGGCGCTCGGCGAACGCGGCAAGGCGGCGGAGTGGTTGTCGGTGATGAATGCCGCGCCGGGGCTCGGGCGCGATAGCCGCGAGCTGGCGGCCCTGATGCGAGTTGCCGGCGGCGCGCCGGACGCGTTCGACAGCGCGAGCGTGTCGGCTGAAATCATTGCCGATCTTCGCTCGGGCGAGCGCGCGACGCAGGTTTTTGCGGCCTGCGAGGCGATGCTTCTCGATGCGCTCGGTCTCTCGCCGACGCCCGCCGTATGGGAAGCGTTGCTCGATGCGCGCAATGCGATGCCGGGAGACGCGCCTTCCGAGGCGTTGCTCGGTCAACTGCAGATGGCGGGTCACAAGAATGCCATCGGCGAAACGGTTTTGCTGACGCTCGACGTACTGGGTCTGGGTGGGCCCGGTGCGGCACATCCCAGGGCGGCGGCACAGGCGACGGCCAGCCTCAAGGCGGTCGATCTCGAAAGCGAGGCCCGGCGACTCGCTTTCGAAGCGCTTCTGGCGCGCAGCTATGCCGGACGTGGTTGAGTAACATCGGGTGATTGGAATGTCGAAAGTATCCGTGGAGCGCGGGCTTCATCTCGAAGCCTTTCTCGAAATGCTGAGTGCCGAGCGCGGCGCCGCGCGCAATACGCTCGACGCCTACGAACGCGACCTCAAGGATTTTTCAGCCTTTCTCGCGACGCGCGGAAAAGCGCAGACCGAGGCGACGGCCAGGGATATTCGCGATTATCTTGAATATATCGCCGCGCAGGGCCTCTCGGCGTCGACGGCGGCGCGGCGGCTCTCCGCGATCCGTCAGTTTCACGGATTTCTCTTCGCCGACGGTGTGCGCAAGGACGATCCTTGCGGTTCGATCGAAGGACCGCGGCGTGCGCGGCCGCTGCCCAAGACACTCACCGTCGAGGAAGTGGACGGGCTGCTGGCCGCGTCGCGGCTCGCGGCGGACGGACGGACGCAGGAGGAGGCGGTGCTCGCCTACAAGCGCGCACGGCTCGTTTGCCTGATGGAAGTTCTTTACGCGACGGGCCTGCGCGTGTCGGAGCTGGTCGGACTGCCACTCTCGGCGGTTCGCGGCGATGAGCGTTTCCTGTCGGTCAGCGGCAAGGGCGGACGCGAGCGGCTGGTGCCGCTCTCAGAAACCGCGCGGCTTGCCATCGACACCTATTTGCCATTGCGAACGCAGCGGCTCGGCGACAAGACGTCGCCCTGGCTCTTTCCGTCGCGCGGGCGGCAAGGGCACCTCACGCGGCACCGGTTCGCGCAATTGCTGAAAGACCTCTCGATTGCGGCGGGTCTCGATCCGTCGCGCGTCTCGCCGCACACGCTGCGCCACGCCTTCGCAAGCCATCTGTTGGCCAACGGCGCCGACCTGCGCGCCGTGCAGCAAATGCTCGGCCATGCCGATATTTCGACGACGCAGATCTACACGCATGTGCTGGACGAGCGATTGAAGGATCTCGTGCAGACGCATCACCCGCTGGCAAAAAAGGGCAAGGCGTCCTGACGCCTGGCGCTAGAACCGGACATGCGTCAGTTTGTCCGGGTTGCGCATCGCATAGATCGCCGCAATGCGCCCGTCGGCGATGCCGAAGGTCAGCACGGCCTCGAGCTTTTCGTCACTCGTCAGAAGAAACCCGGGACGGCCGTTGACGCTTACCGGCTGCGTTTCGATGGTGCCTTGCGTCTTTTTCAACACGCCGAAGAGGAAGCGCGCGACATGATCGGGGCCATAGAGCGGGTTGAGTGCCGCGATCGCCTTACCGCCGCCATCCGAATAGAAGACGACATCCTCGCTCATGCAATCGATCAACGCTTGAGGGTTCGCGGAGGCGATAGCGCTGCCGAAGGCGGCGGCGAGACGGGCGTGCTCGCGTGCGCTGGTGTCGAAACGCGCGTGCCCGTCATGGATGCGGCGACGGGCGCGGCTGACCGTCTGGCGACATGCCGCCTCCGATTTGCCGAGCAATGCCGCCAGTTCGCCGTAATCATAGTCGAAGGCGTCATGCAGCAGGAAGGCCGCGCGTTCCTCCGGCGCGAGACGCTCCAGCACGTGCAGCAGCGCCATCGACACATCGTCGGCGAGCGCCAGGCGATCTTCCGCCGTCGGCTCGGCCTCGGCGGCAGCTTCGACCATCGGCTCGGGCAACCAGGGCCCGACATAGGTTTCGCGGCGGGTACGGGCGGCGCGCAGGACATCGATGCCGAGACGCGCCGTCGTCGTCACCAGCCAGGCTTCGGGGTTGCGGATTGTCGCAGGGTCGATGCCCTGCCAGCGCAGCCACGCTTCCTGCACGACGTCCTCGGCGTCGCTGACCGAGCCGACAATGCGATAGGCGACCGAGAAGGCGCGGGCGCGGTGACGCTCGAATATCTCGTCGCTTCGTGCCGGCTTCGCCGTCGCGGTCATGCCGCTGCCTCCCTTGGCCGCGCGTCGGCCACCTCGCCTTCGATGACGACACGCTGGCAGGATTGACCATATCCCAAAGCACGCTTCATTGCCGGGTAGTTCCGCACGCTTGCAATCTCCAGTGCCAGTTCGGCGAGACCGGCCTTGCCCCAGTTTCTTTCAATCATGGGCCGCAATTCCTCGGCGCGAAGGTCGCGGGTGGCGACCGCGTAGGCAAAGTCATAGGCCAGACGGTTCTCTTCGCTGAGCGATGCGGTATCCCCCGTTGCGGCGGCGCGGATGACGGCGGGCGAGATGCCTTGCGCGAGGGCGAGGTTGACGCCGATCTGGACGCAGGGACCACAATCCTCGGCGCGCAGGGCACCGAAGCCCGCGACGCAATAGACTTCAGGGGGCAATGTCTTCACGTAGCGGGACGACATCATCGCAATCGTGAAGCGCCAGAAGGCGCCGGGCGAGCCGGCATGGAGATCGCGTGCATAGTCGGCGCTTGAGCCGGTCATTCGCTCCTGTGTGTCGATCAGGCGGCGCGCAAGAAATCCGAACATGATTGTCTCCTTTGCGTGAGGGTCAGACGCGGGCCGGCGCGCACCACCAGGCCAGAAACGCGCCGACAAGAACGGGTAGAAAGACGCCGGGCATGTCCATCAGGACGTGTTCCATCGGCAGACGGCCAACGGCGATGTCCCAGACATGCAATATCGCGTGCAACCCGAGGAACAGCGTACCGGCGCCGATCAGCGGCACGGCATGGGCATTCCAGCGGATTGCCGCGAAGGCGAGCAGGGCCAGCGTCAGGTAGGCCATGCCGATGTCGCGGACGAAATGGGGGTTGTAGGGGCCGGTATTCGGAACACCGTCCACGCCCGCATACCAGCCGGCGGGATCGGCAAGCATCCAGAGCGCGTTGCCGAGCCAGAGCCCGCCCCAGAGCACAAGGGCGGCCGGTTTCAGCAAACGCAGGGTCGGACTTCGATCGGTAACGGTGGTCATGGTCGGGCTCCCATAAAAACATGCCTTCCCTTTCAAGACGACGCGGCGGGCGGTGTTGTGACAGAGGTGTGTGCCTCAGCCGCGAGAGCCGCAGGATTCCGCCGTTTACCCTGGAAACAGGGGCCGGTTGACAAGGGCGCGGGGGCGGGTCAGTGTGCCGCGCACTTGCAAAAAAGTGGGCCCGCGCCCGGGTCCGCCCCGGTGCCTTTGGCGGGTTGACGGACGGGCGGGAGTTGCCGGAGCGCGATGCACACCTACCTCGATTTCGAGAAACCGATTGCGGAACTGGAAGGCAAGGTGCAGGAGCTCAAGCTCCTTGCGCAGGACGATCCGTCCGTCAGCATTTCCGACGAAGTGGCGAAGCTCGAGCAGAAAGCCGCGCAGCTTTTGCAGGACATCTATGCGTCGCTGACGCCCTGGCAAAAGGTGCAGGTGGCGCGGCATCCCGCGCGCCCGCATTTTCTCGATTACATCGAGCGTCTCGTCGAAGACTTCACGCCGCTCGCCGGCGATCGCGTTTATGGCGAGGACGCGGCCATTGTCGGTGGCATGGGCCGGTTTCGCGGACGTACCGTCATGTTCATCGGCCATGAAAAAGGCTCCGATACGCAAGGGCGCATCAAACACAATTTCGGCATGGCGCGGCCGGAGGGCTACCGCAAGGCGATCCGGCTGATGACGCTTGCCGAGCGCTTCGGCATTCCGGTCGTCACGCTTGCCGACACGTCGGGCGCCTATCCCGGCATGGAGAGCGAGGAGCGCAGCGTCGCCGAGGCGATCGCGCGTTCGACCGATCGATGCCTGTCGCTCGGCGTGCCCCTGATTTCGGTCATCATCGGCGAAGGCATGTCGGGCGGCGCCATCGGCATTGCCTGCGGCAACCGCGTGCTGATGCTCGAGCATTCGGTCTACAGCGTCATATCGCCAGAAGGTGCCTCGTCGATCCTGTGGCGCAGCTCCGACAAGGCGAAGGAAGCGGCGACCGCGATGAAGATCACGGCACAGAACCTTCACGAACTCGGCGTTATCGACCGGGTGCTGCCGGAGCCCGTGGGTGGCGCCCATCGCGAGCGCAACCAGATGATCCGCGAGACGGGCGACGCCATTGCCGAGGAGCTGCGCGGGCTCGAAAAGCTCGACGCCGATTCGATCCGGCGCGTCCGGCGGGAAAAATTTCTCGCGATGGGACGTTTAGGACTTTCGTAACCGTCGCCGCCGGCCTTCATTTAATCTTTCCGGATTGCTAGCATCATCGCTCTCGCATGACGGGGTGCGGTTCCCGCTGCCTCATCGGACGGAGCAACATGGATGCTGGCATTTCCGGACTTCCTGCGCACAGCCGGCGCCCGGCGCTTCTTTTCCTATTGGGACAGCTTACTCAAGGAGGGATTCGCGCCGGACCGGAAGGACTTCAGCCCGGCGGCCATCGCGCCGCTGATGCCGGCTGTCACGATTCTCGAGATCGTGTCGGACGAACTCGTCGTACAGCGGCTGGCCGGCACGGCGGTTTGCCGCGCCATGGGGTTCGACCCGACCGGCGGCAATGCGCTTGACCTCGTCGCACCGGAAGCGCGGCCGCATTATCTCTCGCTCCTTCACGCCCAAACAACGACGCCTTGCGGAAGGTGGAACATGCTGCGCGTCCGCCGGGAAAATCTCGTCGAGCGCGCGGAGGTTCTGACGCTGCCGATGTACCACAGCCTTTCCGGGCACTGGATGATCCTCAGCTATTTCGGCTCGATAGAGACGGTCGCCTATGAGCACGGGCCCTACGAAATCCTCGCTTACGAGGATACGCAGTGGATCGATCTCGGTGCGGGCATCCCCGACCTCACCTGATCAGAGACCCATTTCCGCAAATGCCGCGCGCACGTCGTCGGCGAAGAGCTGCGGCTCCTCCATCGCCGCGAAGTGACCGCCCATTTTCATGATCCGCCAACGGACGATATTGTAGGAGCGCTCGGCCCATGAGCGCGGCGTGTCCGGCAGCACGTCGATCGGATATTCGGAATAGGCGGTCGGCACGGTCACTTTCTCACCCGGCCTCAGCAGTGCCGAGCCCTCGGCCGGCCCCGCCTTGTAGAGCGTGTTGGCCGAATTGATCGTGCCGGTGAACCAGTAAATCGAGAACTGCGTCAGGATGTCGTCGAAGGGAAAGCGTGCGATCATGCCGTCCATCGTCGTGCGCTTGTCGGTGTCGCCGAGGCGGTAATATTTGTCGGCGAGCCAGCCGGCGAGACCGGCCGGGCTGTCGGTCAGCGCGAAGGCCAGCGCCATCGGCTTTGTCGACTGGATCGAACGATAACCTTCCTCGCGCCGCCACCATTTCTGCATGTCGGCAATCCATCGCCCCTCTTCTTCGCTCACCGGCGGCTGGCTTTCGTGTTTCAGCGACGGGCGAAGCGGCAACATGGTGAGGTGGATGCCGAGCAGGGCGTCCGCGTGCTGGAGCGCCAGGCGCGAGGTGACGAAGCTGCCCCAGTCTCCAGCCTGTGCCGCATAGCGATCGTAGCCCAGCACTTCGGTCATCAACCGGTGCCAGAGATCGGCGATGGCGGCGGGACCTGCCGGCTTCCTCGGCAGCGAGGAGAAGCCGTAGCCGATCAGCGACGGTACGACGACATCGAAAGCAGGTCCCTTGCGGCCGTATTTTTCCGGGTGAGCGAGCGGATCGATCACGTCGAGAAATTCGCGGAAGGTTGAGGGCCAGCCATGCGTCAGAATCAGCGGGATCGCATTGTCGCCGGAGCCGCGTTCGTAGAGGAAGTGGATCGTGTGATCCTCGTCGTCGGCGTCGGTGAGCGTCGCAAGAAATTGCGGGAAGCGATTGAGGTTTTCCTCTGTCTTGCGCCAATCGAAATCGTCCCGCCAGTATTCGATGAGGCGTTCCATATAGGCGAGGTTCGTTCCGTACTCCCAGCTTTCGTTGCCGAGCGGTTCGTTGGGAAACCGCGTGGCGCGCAGGCGGCGCTTCAGGTCCTGCATTTCCGCTTCCGGAACGTGGATCGTGAAAGGGTCGGCCGGGACGATGCGATGCGTCATGGCGCTCTCAGCCCCTGACCTGCTGAATGAAGGTGCGAACCTCGTCGACAAAGACGGTGCCGGTCTCGAGCGCCGCGAAATGCCCGCCATGCTCGAAGTCGGTCCAGTGGACGACGTTGTACCCTTTCTCGACCATGCTACGCGGTGGAAACTTCAGGAACTCCTTCGGGAAGTTGGCGATGCCGGTCGGCACCTCGACCTTCGTTCCCGGCACCATATTGTTTCCGCCTTCCTCGAAGAGGCCGCGATAGAACCAGGTGGCGGTGTTGAAAGTGCCGGTGACGAGATAGATCATGATGTTGGTGAGCATCTGGTCCTTCGAGAAAGCGTTCTCGATGTGCTCGCGGCCGTCCGGCCCTCGCCGGTCCGACCAGGAATGAAGTTTTTCGACGATCCAAGCGGCGGCGCCGACGGGGCTGTCCATCATGCCGTAGGAGAGCGTCTGCGGTTTCGTCATCTGCAGGCGCAGATAGGCGCCTTCAAGCTCGAAGACCATCGCGGCGCCCTGCGCCCACTGCTTTTCCTCGTCGGTTTCGGGCAGGGCGGCCGGCCGCAGGCCGAACATGTTGAGATGTACGGCCTTGCAACCGCCCTTCGGCATACCGTGATTGTAGGCGAGCCAGCCGGATACGACCGCTCCCCAGTCGCCACCTTGCGCGATGTAGCGATCATATCCGAGCACGTCGCGCATCAGCTTGTCCCAGAGGGCGGCGGTGCCGCGCGGGCCGATCGGCGTTTTCGGCTTGCCGCCGAAACCATAGCCCGGCAATGACGGGACTACGAGATTGACGCCGTCCTCGGCTTTGCCGCCGAATTTCTCCGGATGCGCGAGAGGTTCGATCACGTCGAAGAACTCGAAAACCGAGCCCGGCCAGCCATGGGTCAGCAGCAGCGTTTCAGGGCTGGCGCCGGAGCCTTTCACATGGATGAAGTGGATGTCGTGACCATCGACGGTGGCGCGGAACTGTGGAAAGCGGTTGAGGTTTTTCTCGGCGGCGCGCCAGTCGAACTTCGTGACCCAGTAGTCGCAGAGCTGCTTCATGTATTCCATGTCCGTCCCATAGGCCCAGCGGTCGCCGCCGGCGGCGATTTCCGGCATTTCGTGCCATTCGTAGGCGCGGACTTTTTTCAGGATCGCGTCAATTTTCCCCTGCGGAATGTCGACGGTAAAGGGTGTGGGCGATGACATGGGACTTGGCCTCCTCGGCGTGGCGTTCTTGTTGGGCCGATTATGGCAGGGGTGCGCCCGCCCGCAAGCGCCCGCCCGCAAGCGATTGCCCGAAGCGGTGGACAAACGTAATGTGACGGTCACAAAAGAAATGCAAAGGGGGGATCGTAGGATGGCCGAAGCTGCAACGGCGAAGGAGGCGGCACCTGCCGCGCTCTCGCCCGCCTACAGGCGCTACGCACTCTTCGTTCTGGTGCTCGGCTATACGTCGAGCCATGTCGACCGCAACATCGTCGGAATTCTGGTCGAGCCGATAAAGCGGGATCTGCTTCTGTCCGACACGCAGATCGGCTTCCTTTCGGGGCTCGCCTTCGCCGTCTTCTATGCGACGCTCGGCATTCCGATCGCGCTCTGGGCCGATCGCGGCAACCGGCGCAACATCATTGCCTATGCCATTGCGATCTGGAGCGGCATGACCGCGCTTTGCGGGCTTGCGCAGAATTTCTGGCAGATGGCGGCGGCGCGTATTGGCGTCGGCATCGGCGAAGCGGGTTCTACGCCGCCGTCCCATTCGATGATCGCCGACATGTATCCGCCCGAGGAACGCGCCAGCGCCATGGCGATCTATTCGCTCGGCGTCTATTTCGGCGTGATGATCGGTTTTCTTGTCGGCGGCTGGGTCGCCGAGTGGTACGGCTGGCGCGCGGCTTTCTTCGTGGTTGGCCTGCCGGGCCTGCTGCTGGCGGCGCTCATGCGCTACACGCTGGTCGAGCCGCCGCGCGGGCACGCCGACGGCATGGCGCCAGCCAGGGTCGAGATTGCCGACTTCAAGGGTGCGGTCGCCGCCGTCAAGGACGGCTTCGCGCATCTCTGGCGCACCGCGCCGACGCGGCATGTGGTCGCCGGCGTCACGCTGACATCCTTTGTCGGCTATGGCGGCGTCATCTGGGGGCCGGCATTTCTGATCCGCACGCACGGCATGTCGATCGGCGAGGTGTCATCGTTCCTTGCACCGCTGGTTGGTATTGTCGGTGGCCTCGGCGCCTATATCGGCGGCAGGCTGACGGACCGTCTCGCCAAAAAGGACGTGCGCTGGAACAGCTGGGTCGTCGCCTGGGCGACGGTTATCGTGGTCCCATTCATTATCCTGTTCTACCTTTCGGACAACTGGCCGGCGTTCTACGCCTTCGGCTACCCTATTTCGATTCTCTGGGTGATCTATGTTCCGGTGATCTTTCTCGGCTCCTTCTATCTGGGACCGAGCTTCGCAATGATCCAGACACTGACGCCGCCAGCCAAGCGCGCGCTGGCGTCCGCCGTGATGCTTTTCATCCTCAACATCATCGGTCTTGGTTTCGGGCCGCAGTTTGTCGGCGTTCTGTCGGATGTGTTGCGCGTCAGCTTCGATTTCGGCAACGAGTCATTGCGCTGGGCGCTGTTCGGCACGGCGATGCTCAATATCTGGGCGGCGGTGCATTATTTCCTGGCCGGCCATCATCTGAAGAAGGCAGCGGGAGCGGGTATCCGAGCCTGAGTCTCTCCGCCGTACGAGCCTGAGTCTCTCCGCCGTAAACGAAAGCCGCGCTCTTTCGAGAGCGCGGCTTTTTCTATTGGTCCGGCCGGTTCAGATCGCGCCGTGGCAGTGCTTGTACTTCTTGCCCGAACCGCAGGGGCAGGGGGCGTTGCGCGGGGTTTTTCCCCAGGTCGCCGGGTCGCTCGGGTTGAGCGCGACACCCGGATCGTTGCGGACCGGGCGCTGCGACGTCGCCGTGTCGCTGCCGTCCATTTCGTCCTCGCCCGTTGCCGGGTCGGCGTGGTGGGCATGCATTTCCGGCAGCGGCGCATCCTCGATGCGCGGCGCCTGCGCTTCCGTCACGAATTGTGCCACGGCCAGTTGCCGCGTCACGTCCTCGCGCAGGCGGCGCAACAGACTTTCGAACAGTTCGAAGGCCTCCGACTTGTATTCGTTCAGCGGATCGCGCTGGCCGTAGCCACGCAGGCCCACGGCCTGGCGCAGGTGATCGAGCATCATCAGGTGCTCGCGCCAGTGCATGTCGAGCGTTTGCAGCAGCACGGCCTTTTCGACCTGGCGCATCAGGTCGGAGCCGACCTGCGCGGCCTTTGCGGCCATGTGACGGTCGGTCGCCGTGTAGAGGCGTTCGCGGATTTCTTCCTCGGCGATGCCCTCTTCCTCGGCCCAGCTTTCGACGGGAAGATCGAGCCCCAATGTCTTCTCGACCTCGGCCTTCAGACCGGCCATGTCCCATTGCTCGGCATAGGCCTTTTCCGGCACATGCAGTGCCACCATGTCGTCGATCACCTGGCGGCGCATGTCGCTGACGGTTTCGGAAACGTCCTCGGCCTTCATCAGTTCGATGCGCTGCTCGAAAATCGCGCGGCGCTGGTCGTTCATCACGTTGTCGAACTTCAGCAGGTTCTTGCGGATGTCGAAGTTGCGCGCCTCGACTTTTTGTTGGGCTTTTTCGAGTGCCTTGTTGATCCAGGGGTGGACGATCGCTTCGCCCTCCTCGAGCCCGAGCTTTTGCAGCATGCCGTCCATGCGGTCAGTGCCGAAAATGCGCATCAGGTCGTCTTCGAGCGAGAGGTAGAATTTCGAATGGCCGGGATCGCCCTGACGGCCGGAGCGGCCGCGCAACTGATTGTCGATGCGTCGGCTCTCGTGGCGTTCGGTGCCGATGACATAAAGGCCGCCGGCTTCGAGCGCGCGCTGCTTCTTGACGGCGACGTCGGCTTTCACTTCGTCGATCTTGCGCCTGCGCGCGATTTCATCCTCGATGCCGGCCGTTTCGTCGGCGATACGCATGTCGAGATTGCCGCCGAGCTGGATGTCGGTGCCGCGGCCGGCCATGTTGGTGGCGATGGTGACGCCGCCGGGAACGCCGGCTTGCGCGATGATATGCGCCTCCTGCTCGTGATAGCGCGCGTTCAGGACGTTGTGCTTGACTTTCTTCTGCTTCAGCAGCTCGGCAAGCTTTTCCGATTTCTCGATCGAGGTCGTGCCGACCAGCACGGGCTGGCCGCGTTTGGCGCAGTCCTCGATCTGCAGGATGATCGCGTCGTATTTCTCGCGCGCGGTGCGGTAGACCTCGTCGTCCTCGTCGACGCGGGCGACGGGCATGTTGGTCGGGATCTCGAGCACTTCGAGGCCGTAGATATCGCCGAACTCGGACGCTTCCGTCAGTGCCGTACCGGTCATGCCGGCAAGCTTCTTGTACATGCGGAAGTAGTTCTGGAAGGTGATCGAGGCCAGCGTCTGGTTTTCCGGCTGAATCTGCACGCGCTCTTTTGCTTCCAGCGCCTGGTGCAAACCGTCGGAATAGCGGCGGCCTTCCATCATGCGGCCGGTGAACTCGTCGATGATGACGACCTTGCCGGCCTTGACGATGTAGTCCTTGTCCTTCTGGAACAGCTTGTGGGCGCGAAGCGCATTGTTCACGTGATGGACGATGGTGATGTTCTCGATGTCGTAGAGGTTGCCCTCGGTCAGGATATTGCGGTCGCGCAACAATTGTTCGGCATGTTCATTGCCATCGTCTGTCAGATTGACGGTGCGCGCCTTTTCGTCCAGCTCGTAGTCGGCTTCGACGATATCCGGAATGATTTCGTCGATGGAGAGATAGAGGTCGGATTTGTCGTCGAGCGGACCAGAAATAATCAGCGGCGTGCGCGCCTCGTCGATCAGGATCGAGTCCACTTCGTCGACGATCGCGTAGTGATGTCCGCGCTGCACCATCGAGGCGAGCTGGTATTTCATGTTGTCGCGCAGGTAGTCGAAGCCATATTCGTTGTTGGTGCCGTAGGTGATGTCGGCGCCATAGGCTTCGCGGCGCTGGTTGTCATCGAGACCATGCAGGATGACGCCGACGCGCATGCCCAGAAATCGATAGATTTCGCCCATCCACTCGCTGTCGCGCTTGGCCAGATAATCGTTGACGGTGACGAGGTGGACGCCCTTGCCGGGCAGCGCGTTCAGATAGGCCGCCAGTGTCGAGACCAGCGTCTTGCCTTCGCCGGTCTTCATTTCGGAAATGTTGCCCTCGTGGAGCACCATGCCGCCGATCATCTGGACGTCGTAGTGGCGCTGGCCGAGGGTGCGCTTGGCGGCCTCGCGCACTGTCGCGAAGGCTTCGGGCAGCAGGTCGTCCAATGCTTCGCCGGCGTCGAGGCGGGCGCGGAATTCGGCCGTCTTGCCGCGCAATGCGTCGTCGTCCAGGGCGGCCAATGCCGGTTCGAGGGCGTTGATCGCCTCGACCCGGGCCGAATAAGCCTTGATCCTCCGGTCGTTGGAAGAGCCGAAAAGACGCTTGGCGAGCGCGCCAAAGCTTGCCATCAGGTCAAAATCCTCTTGCGGTGCGCTCCCGATGTAAGGGGCGGCCGATGCCTTGTCAATGAAACCGGGGGCCGGCACAGACGGCGCCCGAGGGCGGAAAGCGGGCGGTTTTCTTTAAATTCCTGTAATGGCGAAGTCCTTGTGCGGGTTTGGTGTGGAGGTCATTATGACGCGCCAAATTTCCGCCTTGAACGGGCGGCCTAAGTTAACCGGCGGCAGCTCGCAGCCGCGCGGACATATGTACAGGAAGGTTTCCCGATGTTTCTCCCGCGCCGTCCCGCCGCGCTTGCGGTGGCCCTCTCGCTTGCCGTTCCGTTCGCCGGGGGCGGTGCGGCGACGCCCGCCCTTGCCCAGGAAGAGGGGCAGGATGCGACCATCGTCGAGGTTAACGGAACGCCGATCCGCTATTCCGATGTGGCGCTGGCGGATGAGGAAATGGGCGCGGCACTGGCCCGCCTCGAGCCGGAGCAGCGCTTCCAGTATCTGCTGGGCATGTTGATCGACAGGCGCATCGTGGCCGAGGCCGCGCGCGACGCCAAGGTCGAGGACCATCCGGAAGTCAAAAGCCGCCAGAAATATTTCGCCGAAAAGGCGCTGCGCGATTTCTACTGGACGCAGTTGATGCAGGACAAGGTAACGGATGCTGCCGTGGCGGCGCGCTATGAGACCGATATCGTCAAGGCACCGCCGGAACAGGAGGCGAATGCCCGGCATATTCTGGTGCAGACGCGCGCCGAGGCCGACAAGATCGCCGCTGAAATCGCCGGCGGCCTCAGCTTCGACGAGGCGGTGGCGCAATATGGCGGCGGTGCCGGCACGCCCCAGGACAGCGATCTCGGCTGGTTTCGCCGCGACGAAATGGTTCCGGCCTTTGGCGATGCGGTGTTTGCGCTCAAGCCCGGCGAGGTGTCGCCGCCTGTCGAGACTGATTTCGGCTGGCACCTGATTCAGCTTGTCGATCTGCGCGACCTGCCGAAACCGACGCTGGAGGAGGTGCGTGAGGATATCGCGCGTGCGATTGTGCGCGAAGAGGGACAAAAGCTCATGGAGAAATTGCGCGCCGATGCGAAGATAGATGTCGTCGGCGCCGGCGCGGCGCCGTCCGGCGGACGGCCGCAGATCGTGCCGCAGGCGCAGTAAGAGCGGATCGGGTTTTCAGTTTCGAGGCAGGCGGGCTATGGCGGTCAGGAAAAAAGCGCGCGCGGGCGTCCGGTCTTCGGCAAAGCCGAAGCGCAAGGCGAGCGTCAAGGCGAAGAGCAAGGTAAAAGCCAAGGTGGGTCCGCGCAGCAAGGCCAAGCAACCGCGCGCCCAGCGCAAATCGGCGCGTCCCAAAAAGCCGGACAAACCCGGCGTCCGGGCAAAGAAAAAATCCACGCCGAAGGTTTCACCGCTGGCGCCGCGCAGCTATCCCGAATTGCCGCCGGTCGGCGGCGTGACGCTTGGCGTCGCGGCGGCCGGCATCAAATACAAGGGGCGAACCGACCTCCTCGTAGCAAAGATGATCGAGGGGACGCAGGCTGCCGGCATTTTCACGACATCGAAAACTGCGTCCGCGCCGGTCGAATGGTGTCGCGCCAATCTTGCCGATGGCGGCGAGGGGCGGATGCTGGTCGTCAATTCCGGCAATTCCAACGCCTTCACCGGCAAGGCGGGTGTTGCGACCGTCAAGGCGACGGCCTCAGCCGCCGCTGCCGCCGGCAATTGCCGTCAGCGCGATGTCTTCATCGCTTCGACGGGCGTCATCGGCCAGCCGATGGACGCAGGACCAGTCGTCGCCGGCATCGCGACGGCCATGGCCAAGTCGGCACCCGATCTGTGGGACGAGGCCGCTCGTGCGATCATGACAACCGACACTTATCCCAAGGTCGCGACACGGCGTGTCCGCATCGGCGGCGCCGAAGTGACGATCAACGGTATTGCCAAAGGTTCGGGCATGATCGCGCCCGATCTCGCGACGATGCTGGTCTTTATTTTCACCGATGCGGCAATTCCGTCGAAGATCCTGCAGACGCTGCTGATGCTCGGCGCGCGCGACAGCTTCAACGCGATTACCGTCGACAGCGATACGTCGACCAGCGACACCGTCATGGTTTTCGCGACCGGGGCGGCGATGGCGGATGAAGCGCCGGTCACGCGGGCCGGCGATCCGCGATTGCGCGAGTTCCGTGCGGCGTTCGACGCGCTGATGCTCGATCTTGCGCATCAGGTGGTGAAGGACGGCGAGGGCGCTACCAAGTTCGTGCGCATCGCGGTCGGTGGTGCGCAAAGCCATCAGGCGGCGCGGCAAATCGCCATGACGGTGGCCAATTCGCCGCTGGTCAAGACCGCGATCGCCGGCGAGGACGCCAACTGGGGCCGCATCGTCATGGCGGTCGGCAAGTCCGGCGAAGCGGCCGACCGCGACCGCCTCGCCATCCGTATCGGCGGCGTCGATGTTGCGAAGAACGGCATGGCGGTCGCCGGCTACGATGAGACGCCCGTCGCGCGCCATATGAAAGGTTCCGACATCGACATTGAAGTCGATGTCGGTGTCGGCAAGTCGTCCGCCGTTGTCTGGACCTGCGATCTCACCTACGACTACATCCGCATCAATGCCGACTACCGGAGTTGAGCGCCGCGCCGTTACGCGATTTTAACTAAAATTCGCGCTATCGGCCGTCCGGGCGCGTGCGTCCCATGAAACATTAACCCCACAGGCTCAACATGACGGAAGAGCGCGAAAGCGGGACGGGCGAGCCGAGGCGGCTTGTGCTTGTCGTGGCGTGCGCGCTTGTCGATGCCGACGGGCGGGTGTTGATCGCCCGCCGTCCCGAGGGCAAACCGCTCGCGGGGCTTTGGGAATTTCCAGGCGGCAAGGTGGAGCCGGGCGAATTGCCGGAGGACACCTTGATCCGGGAGCTTCGTGAAGAACTCGGTATCGACGTCACCAAGGCCTGTCTCGCGCCGCTCACTTTTGCGAGCCATGCCTATGAGGACTTTCACCTTCTGATGCCGCTCTATGTGTGCCGGCGCTGGGAGGGACAGGTCCGGGCCCTTGAAGAGCAGATGCTCGAATGGGTCAGGCCCACGCGGTTGCGGGACTATCCGATGCCGCCGGCGGACGAACCGTTGGTGGCGGTATTGCGCGATTTGCTTTGAGGGCGCGCCGGCGTTCCTCTCGCAACTGGTGGAGAAGGACGGGGCGATGATCGGCAGTTTGACGAATTTCACGAAATCGTTTGCGGCCGACGAGCGCGGCGCGACGGCCATTGAATACGGCCTCATCGCGGGCGGCCTCTCCATGGTTGTCGTGGCTGCCGTGACGCTGGTAGGCGATTCGATCCGCAACTTCCTGTTTGGTCCCGTTGTTGCGATGCTCTCCGGCGGATAGGCCGGGTCTTGCTCCTGCGTCAGCGGCCGGTCTTTTCTCCGGCCTTTCGTTCGCTCGTTCCCAGGGCTTCGGCAAGCCGGGTTTCGGCGCTGCCGGGCCGAAGCGGCTTTTGCTGGCTCTCATGCGGGGCCCAGCCGGTCGCCGTCACGATTTCGAAAGTGGCGGGCACGCGCCCGTCAGGCAATCCGAACTTCTCGCGATAGATGTCGATGGCGCGCATCAGCGTCGCGCGGCGCATCGGTGTGCGGCGGCGTTCGGCGAGCGCGTTGCTTTCGCCCATCCCGCGGAGCTCGGCGATCAGCCGCATCGGATCGGCATAGCGAACCGTCACCCGGTCCGCATCGACGACCGGCAGCGCGAAGCCCGCGCGCTGCATCAGGCTGCCCATGTCGCGGATGTCGGCAAACGGCGAGACGCGCGGGCTGAGGCCGCCCTCGCATTCGATTTCGGCCTCGGCGATCGACTGGCGCAATTCGCTCAGCGTGTCGCCGCCCAAGAGCGCGGCCATGAAAAGGCCGTCGGGCTTCAATGCCCGGCGCAACTGGATCAAGGCGCCGGGCAAATCGTTCACCCAATGCAGCGAGAGTATGCTGACAGCAAGATCGAGACTGGCGTCCCGGAACGGCAGGGCTTCTTCGTCGGCGGCGACGCGCGGACCCCGCGCATGGGCCAGCATCGCCGGTGCGAGGTCGGCTGATACGAGCATTTTCACCTTTGCCGCCGTTTCTCCGGCTTCGGTCAGCGCCGCACCCAGGGCGCCCCGGTGGCAGCCGAGATCGAGTGCGAGCGGAAAATTACGGTTGATGCCGCCGATGCGCTCGGCGATGTCGGCGGCGGCGCGGCGCACCAGAAAGTCATGCCCGGCGAAACCGGCGGCGGCGCGGGCGCGGTGGCGCGCATGGGCGGTCCGGTCGAAAACGCGCATCGGGCCCGAGGGCGGTGCTGGCAGGGCGGAGGTCGGCATGGCCGGCATCATGGTCGGCGGGACCTTTGCCCGCAAGGGGCGCGTGCGTGATAGGCTGATGCCGTACGGGGCGCCGCTGGGATCGGGCATGGACATCGGGACAGGTATTGCGGATCGCTGGTCGGCGGGTTGGCGGCGCGCCTTGCTGTTTGCCGACATTGCCCTGCCGCCTCTTTGTCTCGGCTGCGGGCGCGGCGTCGACGCGCATGGGGCGCTTTGCGCACGCTGCTGGAGCGAGATCGAGTTCATCGAACGGCCTTTCTGCGCCGTCACGGGATTGCCGTTTTCATTCGATACCGGGCCGGATACCGTCAGCGCGGTGGCGCTTGCCCAACCGCCCGCCTATGCGCGAGCGCGCGCGGCGATGCGCTACAACGACCGCGCGGCGGCGCTGCTGCACCGGTTCAAATATGGCGATCGGATGGAGGCGGCCCCCGCCTTTGCGCGCTGGCTGGTGCGCAGCGGTGCGGAGCTTCTGGCCGATGCGGATCTTCTGGCGCCGGTGCCGCTCCATGAGCGGCGGCTCTTTTCGCGGCGCTTCAATCAGTCGGCGGAGCTTTCGCGGCGCGTAGCCGCATCGACAGGCGTCGTGCACATGCCGGAACTGCTGCAGCGTGTCCGGGCGACACGGCCGCAGGTCGGCCTCTCGGGCGATGCCCGGCGGCGCAACGTCGCCGGCGCCTTTCGGCTCGCCAACGGCGCCGATGCGCTTGTGCGCGGCCGGAGGGTGGTGCTGGTCGACGATGTGATGACGACGGGCGCGACGGCGGAGGCTTGCGCGCGGGTGCTCCGGCGCGGCGGGGCGGCCGAGGTGTCGGTCCTCTGCGTCGCGCGGGTTGTACCCGGCGGGGGCGTATCTATATGATAAACAGTTGTTTTTCGGGCCGAGCGTGTGCGCGGCCCCTTGCCGGAGTTCCGCAATGGCGGATGTGACGATCTACACGACCCTGATGTGTCCCTATTGCTACCGGGCAAAGGAGTTGCTCGGCCGGAAGGGTGTGGCGTTCACCGAAATCGATGTCGGCATGGATGTCGACAAGCGCCGCGAAATGATGGCGCGGGCCAACGGCCGCCACACAGTGCCGCAAATTTTCATCGGCGGCGCGCATGTTGGCGGCTGCGACGATCTCTGGGCGCTTGACGAAGCCGGCAAGCTCGACGCCATGCTGGCCGCCTGACGCAATGAATACCGCTCCGACATTCACCGCCGCCCTGGTGCAGATGCGCACCGGGTGCGACGTCGCGGGCAACATCGCCGAGGCGTCGCGGCTGGTGTCGGAGGCGGCGGCGCGAGGCGCCGACTTCGTCATGACACCGGAAATGACATCGCTGCTCGAAACGAAAAGCGAGCGGCTGTTTGCCAATACGTCCGAGGAAAAAGACGATCCGACGCTTGCGGCGCTTTGCGCGCTGTCGGCGGCGAAGAAAATCTGTCTGCTGAAAGGTTCGCTGCCGGTGAAAATTTCGCCACAGAAGCTCGCCAACCGCTCGTTCCTGATCGCGCCGGATGGCGGCATCGCGGCGCGCTACGACAAGATCCATATGTTCGACGTCGACCTCGAAGGCGGCGAGAGCTACCGCGAGAGCAAGAATTTCGAGCCGGGCCGCGCGGCCGTCATCGCCGAGCTTCCCTGGGGCCGTCTCGGCATGACGGTCTGCTACGATCTGCGTTTCCCGCAGCTCTACCGGGCGCTGGCGCAGGCAGGCGCAGACTTCCTGACCGTGCCCGCCGCTTTCACGCGGCAGACCGGCGAAGCGCATTGGCATACGCTGCTGAAGGCGCGCGCCGTCGAGACCGGTTGCTATGTCCTTGCGCCGGCGCAGGGTGGCAAACACGAATGCGGCCGCGAGACTTTCGGCCACAGTCTCGTCGTCGCGCCCTGGGGCGAGATTGTCGCCGAGGCCGCGCATGACGAGCCATGCGTCGTGCTCGCCGAAATCGACACCGCGCGGATCGCTCAGGCGCGGACGCGCGTTCCAAGTCTCGGCCACGATCGCGATTTCACGCTGCCGGTGGTCAAGGCCGTGAGGCAGGCATCATGATCCGCTATTCTCTTCTCTGTGCGCAGGAGCATGAGTTCGACGGCTGGTTTCCGTCCTCGACCGGGTTCGAGGCGCAGGCCGCGTCCGGCGAAGTCCGCTGTCCGGTTTGCGGCAGCGCCGAGGTGCGCAAGGCATTGATGGCGCCAAGACTTGGGCGGGGCACGAAGAAAGCTGCGAAGCGTAGCGAGATTTCGGCTGTGCCCGACCCGGCGCAAAAGATGAACATGATGATGCTGGCGCTCAAGAAGCACGTCGAGGAGAATTGCGACTATGTCGGCGACAGGTTCGCCGAGGAAGCGCGACGCATCCATTACGGCGAGACGGATCGCCGCGAGATCTACGGCGAGGCGACGCTCGACGAAGCACGCGACCTGATCGAAGAAGGCGTCGAGGTCGCGCCCCTGCCGATCGTGCCGCCGGTGCGCGCCAACTAGCCGTTCGCCCGTCCCGCCAGCGCCATGTAGTTGACATCGGTGTCGCGCGACAGCGACCAGGTGCCGAAAAGCGGATTGTAGCTGACCCCCGAAATTTCCATCACCTCGAGCCCGGCGGCGGCGAGCCCGCGTTCCATTTCCTCGACGGTGACGAATTTCTTCCAGTCATGCGTGCCGCGCGGCAGCCAGCCGAGCACGTATTCGGCGCCGACGATGGCGAGCGCATGCGCCTTCAGTGTGCGGTTGAGCGTCGCCACGAACATCAATCCGCCCGGTTTCACCATCCGGGCGCAATCCTTCAGGAACATGTCGCGATCGGCCACATGCTCGATTACTTCCATGTTGAGGATCACGTCGAACGTCTCGCCGGCGGTGGCCAGGGCTTCTGCGGTCGTGCAGCGATAGTCGATGGCGAGGCCCTGCTCGGCGGCGTGGACGGACGCCGTCTTGATGTTCTTTTCCGAGGCGTCGGCGGCCACCACTTCGGCGCCGAGCCGTGCCATCGGTTCGGAAAGGAGACCTCCGCCGCAGCCGATGTCGAGAAAGCGCAGGCCCTCGAAAACCCGCATCGCCTGTCCGTCGCGCCCGAAACGGGCCGTCACATGGTCGCGGATATAGGCGAGGCGCACCGGGTTGAATTTGTGCAGCGGACGGAACTTGCCCGCCGGGTCCCACCATTCGGCGGCCATGGCCGAAAAACGGGCGATCTCCGCCGGATCGACGCTGCTCGGCGCGCCTCTCGGGGCTTCGTTTCCGGCCGGCCTGCTCATCGGGGTCGTTCCCTTGCGTTACGGTAGCTTTCCGGGCATTTCCGCCGGTTGCGGGCTTCAAGCGGGGCTTGTATGTATGGCCGCGCCCGGCGGGCGCGGGGCCAAGCCTCTCATCTCGATATGATATAGGGCGTTCCGGCCGGATCGGTCCAGTGGACCCTTGGGGCTGGCGAACAATGCAAGCTGCCGAACCGAAGGCCGGCGGCGCGGAATTATGGAAGCGAAAATGGCCAGACTGGTCATGAAATTCGGCGGTACGTCGGTTGCGGACATCGAACGCATCCGAAATGTCGCGCAACACGTCAAGCGCGAGACCGATGCCGGCCACGAGGTCGCCGTCGTCGTCTCGGCAATGGCGGGCACGACCAATCAGCTTGTCTCCTGGGCGCGCGAGACGGCACCGCTGCACGACGCGCGCGAATACGACGCCATCGTCGCGACGGGCGAACAGGTGACGGTCGGGTTGCTGGCGATCGAGCTGCAGCGCATCGGCGTGTCGGCGCGCTCGTGGCTCGGCTGGCAGATTCCCATACGCACCGACAATGCACATGGCGCGGCGCGCATCCAGGAAATCGACGGCACGGTGCTGATCGAGCGCCTGGCGCGCAAGGAAGTAGCGGTCGTCGCCGGATTTCAGGGCCTCGCGCCCGATAACAGGATCACGACGCTCGGCCGTGGCGGTTCGGATACCAGCGCGGTCGCCATCGCGGCCGCCATCGGCGCCGACCGTTGCGACATCTACACCGATGTCGATGGCGTCTACACAACGGACCCCCGCATCGTTGCGAAGGCCCGAAAGCTTGATAAGATCAGTTACGAGGAAATGCTGGAGATGGCGTCGCTCGGCGCCAAGGTCCTCCAGACCCGCTCCGTCGAACTCGCCATGGTCCATCGCGTGCGCCTTCAGGTCCGTTCGAGCTTCGATGCGCCCGATGCACCGCAAGGCAATGGGCCCGAGGCCAGCGGACCGGGAACTCTTGTTTGCGACGAGGATGAAATCTTGGAACAGCAGGTCGTAAGCGGCATCGCCTATTCAAAAGACGAAGCCAAGGTGACGCTCGTCAAGGTCGAGGACAAGCCGGGCGTCGCCGCAGGCGTGTTCGGGCCGCTCGCCGATGCGGCGATCAATGTCGACATGATCATCCAGAACGTGTCGGATGACGGCAAAAGCACCGACATCACCTTCACGGTGCCGCAGGCCGAGCTGACGCGCGCCGAAGACGTGATCCGAAAGCTGCAAGCCGGCATCGGCTGCAAGGAAGTCAAGACCGACATCAACGTCGTCAAGGTGTCGATCATCGGCATCGGCATGCGCAGCCATGCCGGCGTCGCAAAGACGATGTTCCAGACGCTGGCCGAAAAGGGGATCAACATCCTTGCGATCACCACCTCGGAGATCAAGGTCAGTGTGCTGATCTCGTCGGAATATACCGAGCTTGCCGTGCGCGCCCTGCACACGGCCTATGAACTCGACGCCGGATAACGGAGGAAAGACCGTTGACGCTCTTCCGCCGCCATTTCCGCAGCGAACGGGATCCGGACTGATGCCGGGCTCGGTCGGCGGTCCGCGCATACTGCTCCGCCGGCTGCGTGAAGTCATGGCGGAGCCCGAAAGCGCGCAGAAGCGGCGCGACACGATCGTCGTGCGGATCGCCTCCAACTTGGTTGCCGAAGTGTGCTCAGTCTATCTGCTCAACCGGCAGCGCGAGCTTGAACTGTCGGCGACCGAAGGCCTGAAGCCGACCGCCGTTCACAACACCCGGCTGAAGACCGGCGAGGGCCTTGTCGGCGATATTGCCGAGCATGCGCGGCCGCTCAACCTTGCCGATGCGCAATCGCATCCGGGCTTCGCCTATCGGCCGGAAACGGGTGAAGAAATCTACAAGTCGCTGATGGGCGTGCCGATCCTCAGGAGCGGCAAGGTCGTCGGCGTTCTTGCCGTGCAGAACCGCACCAAGCGGCACTACACCGAAGAAGAAGTCGAGGCGCTGCAAACGGTCGCGATGGTGCTCGCGGAAGTCGTGGCGGCGGCCGAGCTTGTCGACCCGCAAGCCTATGCGACGCCGGACCTGGCGCGGGAGGTGCCGTACTACATTCAGGCGACCGCATTCTGCGAAGGCATCGCGCTCGGTCATGCGGTGCTGCACGAGCCGCGTGTTCACGTCACCAAGCTGATCGCCGAAGACACCGAAGTCGAACTGAAGCGGCTGGAACAGTCGGTCTATGCGCTCAGGGGCTCGATCGACGACATGCTGGAGACGGCCGATCTCAGCCACGCGGGCGAACATCGCGAAGTGCTGCAGGCCTATCGCATGTTCGCCAACGACCGGGGCTGGCTGAAGCGGATGCTCGAGGCGGTGCGCACCGGCCTCACGGCGGAAGCGGCCGTCGAGCGCGTGCAGAACGACACCCGGGCGCGGCTGCAGCGCGCGGCCGACCCCTATATCCGCGACCGGCTGCACGATTTCGACGATCTGGCGAACCGGCTGCTGCGCCTGCTTACCGGTGTCACGCTTGCGTCGCTTTCGGCCAACCTGCCCAACGACGCCATCGTCATCGCGCGCAACATGGGACCGGCCGAGCTTCTCGACTACGACAAGACGCGGCTTCGGGGCCTCGTGCTCGAGGAAGGCGCGGCCAATGCGCATGTGTCCATCGTCGCGCGCGCCTTCGGTATCGCGACCGTCGGCCGCGCCGATGATATTCTCGATCATATCGAGCCGGGCGATGCGATCATCGTCGATGGCGATACGGGCGAGGTCTATCTGCGGCCCTCGCAGGAGGTGATCGCCTCCTATTCGGAGAAGGCGCGGTTCCGGGCCCGCAAGCAGGAACAGTACAAGGCAATCCGCAACGAGCCCGCGATCACTTGCGACGGTCAGCGCGTGTCGCTCTATGTCAATGCGGGGCTGCAGGTCGATCTGCCGCATCTGGAGGAATCGGGTGCGGAGGGGATCGGGCTTTTCCGTACCGAGCTCCAGTTCATGATCGCATCGACGCTGCCGTCCTTGCGCGACCAGATCGAGCTCTACAGCGCCGTGCTCGACGTGGCCGGCGACACTCCGGTGGTCTTCCGGACCCTCGACATCGGCGGCGACAAGATGCTGCCCTACATGAATTTCGCGGCGCTGAAGGAAGAAAACCCGGCGCTCGGCTGGCGAGCCATCCGTATCAGCCTCGACCGGCCGGGGTTGCTGCGTCACCAGGTCAGGGCGCTGCTGACCGCGGCGGCCGGGCGCTCGCTCCGGATCATGTTTCCGATGATTGCCGAGGTGGCCGAGTTCCAGCGCGCCCGGGCGCTGGTCGACAAGGAAATGGCGCGGCTCGACCAGTTCGGCAAGGAAAAGCCCGCCCTTCTCGAAATCGGCACCATGCTCGAGGTGCCCTCGCTTGCCTGGCAGCTCGACACGCTGTTGCCGCTGGTCGATTTCGTCTCGGTCGGCTCGAACGATCTGCTGCAATTCCTCTTCGCCTCCGACCGGGGCAATGCGCGCGTCGCCGGCCGCTACGACTTCCTCAGCCCGGCTGTGCTGAGCTTCCTGAAGCATATCGTCGCCAAGTGCCACCGGCACGAGACGCCGCTGACGCTGTGCGGCGAGATGTCGGGCAAGCCGCTTGAGGCGATGGCCCTGCTGGGCCTTGGTTTCCGCCGGATTTCGATGTCTCCGGCGGCGGTCGGCCCGGTCAAGATGATGGTCCGCTCGCTCGACACCGGAAAGCTCGAGGCTTTCATGGACGGTCTCCTCGACCTGCCGGATCGCTCCGTCCGGGAGAGGCTTGCCGGCTTTGCCGAGGCACATGGCGTGCTCGTCTGAGCGGGCGGCCGAGGCCCGCCGCCGCCACTGATCCGCGCCGGACCCAAAACCCCGAAATCGGAGGCCGGAAAAGGGGGTTGGAGCAATCCGTGGTTGCAGTTTGTCAACAGTTTTGTTCTATTCTAGGCAATCAGACG
The DNA here is from genome assembly GCA_040216885.1 of Parvibaculum sp. Classification (GTDB taxonomy): domain Bacteria; phylum Pseudomonadota; class Alphaproteobacteria; order Parvibaculales; family Parvibaculaceae; genus Parvibaculum. The sequence goes on along the minus strand of JAVJOG010000027.1, from coordinate 12,338 downwards.
CATTGGGTGGAATGTTGTCGAGCCGGCTCGGGGACCGGTTGTGTATCGTTTTGAAGCGCCGACGACCGTCGTAATACCCTTTCGTAGAGAAAATAACGGTTCGGGATGGCTCAGCTCGGGGAAGAAGAGCCCACACAGATGAACAAAGTCACGATGCTGCCCACCGAAGACAGGTCGGACGCACGGCGCAGGTTGCACCTGCGCGACATCACCAATGAATTGCCGGAAGCCGCCGACACGGTCGGCGCCGAATTGCGCAACGCGCGGTTGCGCCGGGGCGAGGATTTGCGCTCGATCGCGCAGTGTCTTCGCATCAGCCGCAGCCAGATCGAGGCGATCGAGGAAGGACGCAATGCCGATCTTCCGGCGCGCGCCTATGCGATCGGTTTCGTTCGTTCCTATGCGGAATATCTCGGTCTCGACAGCCGCCATGTCGTCGAGCGTTTCAAGGCCGAGTTCGACAATGAGGAGGCGGCGGCGGCCGATCTGAGTTTTCCGGAAGCCGGCGAAGAGCGCCCCTTGCCGAAGGGTACGTTCCTGATCGTGCTTCTCGTCATCGCGGCCGGTGCCTATGGCGGCTGGCTGCTTTCGAAATCAACCGATGAAATGATGGCGGTGCGTGGACCCGCGACGCTGGAGCCGCCGGCTGAAGCCGTCGCCGCGGCGCCTGTGTCCGCCGGTGCGGCGACTTCGTCGCGCGGCGACAGCGCTTCGGCGTCGACGCCGGCTGCCGGCGACGTGCCTGCCGTGCGCGTGTCGGGCGTCGCTCCGTTGGCCGATGCCGCGCTTGCGCCGCAGAGCGTTTACGAGCCGGCACCCGTCAGCGCCGAAGACATCGAGGAAGCGGCGGCTGAGGAAGTGGCCGCGGAAATGGAACTGGCCGCTCTCTCCGAAGAAGTCTCGACGGACTTGCCGCCCCTTCCGGATGGCACGCCCTATGGCGCGGAGAATGTCGACGGACGCGTCGTCGTGCGCGCGCGGCGCAGCGGCGCCTGGATTCGCGTCGAGGACGCCGCCGGAAAGGTGCTGATCGAACGGGTTTTCCAGGCGGGCGACAGCTACCGCGCGCCGAGCCAGCCCGGCGTCATCCTCGTGGCGCGCGATGCGAGCGCTTTCGAGATCATGGTCGACGGCCAGTCGCTCGGGCTCGCCGGCCCGGCGACGCTGGTGCTCACCGGCAAGTCGCTCTATGCGACCGATCTGCTGGCGGCGATGCCGAAACCGGCGGTTGCGGACAGCGTTTCGGGCGAAACGGCGGTCGAATAGGCGGCTTTCACGGAAACGCCGCATTTCTGATATTCTGATATGAAGGCAGGCAAGGCGGCGTCATGTGCGGTGCCCTGCGACCTCTTTCGGCATAACGTCCAGCGAACGGACGGATTTTGAACCCATGAGCAGCATCAGACCCTGGCGCGACATCGCGCGCCGCCCCAGCCGGCAGATCCATGTGGGGTCGGTGCCGGTCGGCGGCGATGCGCCGATTTCCGTCCAGACCATGACCAACACGCTGACCTCGGATGCGAAGGCGACGATCGAGCAGATCCGCCGCATAGAGGAGGCGGGCTGCGACATCGTGCGTGTGTCGTGCCCCGACGAGGCCTCGACCGCGGCGCTTGCCGAGATCGTCCGCGCCACAAAAATTCCGATCGTCGCCGATATCCATTTCCACTATCGCCGCGCCATCGAGGCGGCGAAGGCGGGTGCCGCCTGTCTGCGCATCAATCCGGGCAATATCGGTTCCGAAGCGCGGGTGCGCGAAGTCATCCAGGCGGCCAAGGATCACGGTTGCTCAATGCGCATCGGCGTCAATGCCGGGTCGCTCGAGCGCGACCTGCTGGAAAAATACGGCGAGCCTTGCCCGGCGGCGATGGTCGAAAGCGCGCTCGACCACGCACGCATCCTGCAGGACCACGATTTCCACGAGTTCAAGATCAGCGTCAAAGCTTCCGACCCGTTCCTCACCGTCGCCGCCTATCAGCAGCTTGCCGACGCCATCGATTGCCCGCTTCATATCGGCGTCACCGAGGCGGGCGGGCTGATGACCGGCACGGTCAAATCCTCGGTCGGTCTCGGCATGCTGCTCTGGGGCGGCATCGGCGACACGATCCGGGTTTCGCTTTCCGCCGACCCCGTCGAAGAAGTGAAAGTCGGTTTCGACATCCTGAAGTCGCTCGGGCTCCGCCACCGCGGCGTCACGATTATTTCCTGCCCCTCCTGTGCGCGGCAGGGCTTCGACGTCATCGGCACGGTGCGGGTTCTCGAAGAACGCCTTGCCCACATCGCGACGCCGATGACGCTGTCGGTGATCGGCTGCGTCGTCAACGGGCCGGGCGAGGCCGAGCAGACCGATATCGGTTTCACCGGCGGCGGCGCGGGCTCGGGCATGGTCTATCTCGCCGGCCTCACCGATCACAAGATCAGAAATGACGAGATCGTCGAGCATCTCGTCGAACTCGTCGAGGCGAAGGCGAAGGAAATAGACGCCGCGCGCGAAGCGGCGGAAAAGGCGGCGGAACCGCGCGCGCTGGCGGGCGATTAGCGAGGCGGCTTTTCTCCGCTTGCAACAATCCGTCACTTCCCAGGTTCCTTGCCGTCATGATTCCCGAAGAGAAACTCCAGAGCGTCATCGCCCGCTTCGAGGCGGTGCAGTCCGAAATGAACTCCGAAGTGCCGCGCGATCGCTTTGTCGCGCTGTCGCGGGAATTTTCGGAGCTTGCGCCGATCGCGGCCGCCATCGGCAAACTCAACGCCGCGCAGCGCGAATACGAGGACGCCGAGGCGCTGTTGCGCGTGCGCGACATGGCCGAGATGGCGCGCGAGGAAATCACGCGTCTCAACGAGGAATTGCCGCGCCTCGAGCATGAGCTGCAATTGATGCTGTTGCCGAAGGACGCCGCCGATGAGCGCAATGTCATTCTCGAGGTCAGGGCCGGCACCGGCGGCGACGAGGCGGCGCTTTTCGCCGGCGACCTTTTCCGCATGTATGAACGCTATGCGGCAAGCCACGGCTGGTCGGTCGAGGTGATTTCGGCCTCGGAAGGCGAAATGGGCGGCTACAAGGAAATCATCGCCGCCATTTCGGGACGCGGCGTCTATGCGAGGCTGAAATTCGAGTCCGGCGTCCATCGCGTCCAGCGCGTGCCGGTGACGGAAGGCGGCGGGCGCATCCACACCTCGGCGGCGACCGTGGCCGTGCTGCCGGAACCGGAAGAAGTCGATGTCGAGATCGACGAGAAGGATCTGCGCATCGACGTCTTCCGCGCGTCCGGCGCCGGCGGCCAGCACGTCAACAAGACCGAGAGCGCGGTGCGCATCACGCATATCCCGAGCGGCATCGTCGTCTCGCAGCAGGACGAAAAATCGCAGCACAAGAACAAGGCGCGCGCCATGCAGCTGATGCGGGCGAAACTCTACGATGCGGAGCGCGAACGCATCGACCGGGCGCGTTCGGCCGAGCGCAAGGGCCAGGTCGGTTCGGGCGACCGCTCGGAGCGCATCCGCACCTACAACTTTCCGCAAAGCCGCGTCACCGATCACCGCATCAACCTGACGCTGCACAAGCTCGATCAGATCGTCGCCGGCGAGGCGCTGGGCGAGCTGATCGACGCGCTTGTCGCCGAGGATCAGGCGGCGCGTCTGGCCGCGCTCGGTGACGAGGCGTGAACACGCGCGACCATGCGGCGCGCATGCTGGGCTGGCGGCTGAAGCAGGCCGGCCTGCCGACACCCGAACTCGATGCGCGGCTGCTGGTACGCGGCGCGACCGGGGCGAGCGAGATCGAAATGATCCGCGAGCCCGGCGCCTTCATCTCGCCGGAGGAAGAAGCGCTGCTTGGGGCCTATGAGCACCGCCGCCTCGCGGGCGAGCCGGTGTCGCGCATTCTGGGCCGCCGCGAATTCTGGGGTCTCGATTTCGCGGTGACGCCGGCCGTGCTCGATCCGCGCGCCGACAGCGAAACGCTGGTCGCCGCCGCGCTCGATCTCCTGCGCGGGGTCGAAGCGCCCCGCATTCTCGATCTCGGCACCGGCTCGGGCTGCCTGCTGCTGGCGCTTCTTGCCGAACGGTCGGACGCGCTGGGCGTCGGCGTCGATATTTCCGCCGCGGCGCTCGATGTCGCGCGCGCCAACGCCGTTGCGCTCGGCCTCGCGGCGCGGGCCGGTTTCGTTGCGGCCGACTGGACGGCCGGCGTCGACGGCGTCTTCGACCTCGTCGTTTCCAATCCGCCCTATATCGTCAGCGCCGGGATCGCGGCGCTCGATGCCGGCGTGCGCGACCACGATCCGCGTCTCGCGCTCGATGGCGGCGCCGACGGTCTCGATGCCTACCGGGCGCTGGCGCGCGCCTTGCCGCCGGTTCTCGCGCCGCGCGGGCATGCGGTTGTGGAGCTCGGGTTCGGCCAGGCGGATGCCGTCGCGGCGCTTTTCGGGGCGGCGGGGCTTTGCGTCGTGCATGTCGTTTCCGACCTTGGCGGCGTGCCGCGCGCCCTTGTCGCAGGGCTTGAGCCCCAAAACCGGCGCGAAGGCTGAATTTTTTCCTCATTGCGGCGGGAAAAAATCGTTTGGAATCCGGCTGCCCAGAGGCTAGGTTTCATGCAGGGAAAACGAGCCGGGTGGAAAACGCCTCGCTCCTCGAACCCCTCCTCCGACATGAAGACTGTCTTCCGAGAAGAGGGATGTCGCCCAGCGCGGGAGAACCGTTGCCGGGCCGGGTTCGAAGGCGCTTGAGGCGGTCCCGGACAAGGCAGGTACCCGCAAGTATCCATCGACGTTCCAGGGGCTGGACGCGGATACCGGGACAGAACTTCTTAGCATCCGAATGGGCCCACGCCGCCAAGGCCGGGCATCTTGTGTGTGCTGGGGAAGTCCGCTCGCGCGATGGCGCGGTCCGGAAACGGATCGTCCGGGCGCCGGCGGCGGCAAAGGGCTTTGGCCAGTGGGCATCGTCCAGAGGGCTTTGACCAGAAGCTTCGAACGGGATTCCGGCGTAAACAGTCAGCGAGAAACAAGTGCATATGAGGCAAGGGCAAAATAACCCCAAGCGTTCGCGCGGTCGCGGTGGGCGCAACAATGGCAGACCGCAGCATTCGGCCAACCGGGCTTACGACAGCAACGGGCCGGACGTGAAGATCCGCGGCACCGCCACGCATGTCTGCGAGAAGTACCAGCAGCTCGCCCGCGACGCGATTTCGGCCGGCGACCGCGTGATGGCGGAAAACTACTTTCAGCACGCGGAACACTATTACCGGCTCCTGATGGCCGCCCAGACCGGCCAGGAAGGCCAGGCCCGGCCGCAGAGCAGTCTCGCCTACCGTCCGCCGGAAGACGAAGAGGAAGAGACGGATTTCACCGCCGACAACCAGCCCCAGCCGCGCCATCCGGGCCAGCCCTGGCACCAGCAGAACGGCAATGGGCAGGGCGGCGGCCAGAATGCCGGCGCAAGCGGCGGCCAGGCGAATGGCGGCCAGCACCGTCAGGACGACGGCGACGAGAGCGAAGACGGCGAACAGGATGAGCGTCAGGCCGGCCAGCATCAGGGTGGCCAGCCTCAGGGCGGCCAGCAGGGTGGCGAGGGCGAAGGTCAGCCGCGCCGCCGCCAGGGCCGCCGGCGCCGTCCGCGCGGCGAGGGCCAAGCGGGCCAGGGTGGCGGCGAAGCGCGCGCCCATGAAGGCGGCGAAGGTGGCGATGCCGCGCCCCGCGCCACTCCGGCACCGGAAGTCGCGCCCGGCGATTGAAGGCGGCTGAACCCGCCTAGTCTTCCAGCACGAGTTTGTCGCCGGGCTTTATCGAGCCCGGCGAACTCACATGGGCATAGAGGCCGAGATCGGCGTCGCCCCGGTCGCGCATCAGCGTTGCCGGAATTTCCATGTCGCGGGCGCCCGTCACCGGATCGACATTGGTGGCCGCGCAGCGCACCGTGCGGTGTACGCCCTTGAAGCCCGCATCGCCGATGCGGAAGCGCCGGCCGACCCAGCCGTGATCCTCGAAGGGCTCAAGCCCCTCCACATAGACATTGCCGCGAAAGCGCAGCGGATCGACCTTGCGGCCGATCTTTTCCTCCAGCGCCCGTATGCTCGCCATGTTGATGATCGAGACGAGTTTCGCCGGCGCGTCCGAATGCGAAAATCCGGGCGCGAAGACGAGCCGCGGCGGCCCGCGCAACTCGTCCTTCATGTAGTCGGCCATGAAGCCTTCCAGCGCCGTCCGGCCCTCTGCCGTCGTCAGGTCGGCGGCCAGGCGTTCGCGGCCCTCCAGCGCCACATGCAGCGTCGTCGTCGTATCGTCGAAGCGGGTCTTCAGTTTCGCCAGCCGCTCGTCCCGCATCAGCATCAGGAACTTGATCTTCGGAAAGTGCTTCGGCGCGGCCGGGTCGAAATCGGCTGAGCCGTTCTCGATGGCAAAGGCGCGGTCGAAGGGGAAGGTTTCGCCCTTTTCGAGGGTCACCCGGTCCAGTGGCTCCGGCGAAAGGCCTTTGACCGGGTAGCGGTAGAGGTTCACGATTGTCGCACGCTCTCCCATGGCCCGCTGTCCTCCGGTTTTGCTGCCGATCTTCACGAATTCGGCAGGTTTCTGCGACAAACTGGCAGGAGATTGCCTCTTGTGTGACCGTTAAGCAACACCAATATCCGTCAAGGACCGGCGCCTCTGGAGGGCCGGTCCGGAATTCGGATAAGGCGCCCGGGCGATCCCCGCGCGTGCTTGAAAGGGAAGACACATGGATCTCGAAAAATACACGGATCGGAGCCGCGGCTTCATCCAGTCCGCGCAGGGGCTCGCGCTCAGGTCAGGCCATCAGCGTTTCACGCCCGAACATGTGCTGAAAGTTCTGCTCGACGACGAGGAAGGTCTCGCCGCCGGTCTCATTCGCGCCGCCGGCGGGCGGCCCGATCAGGCGCTTACCGGCGTCGAGACGGCGCTGTCGAAAATGCCGAAGGTCGAGGGCTCCGGCGCCGGCCAGCTTTATCTTGCACCCGAGACGGCGCGTCTCTTCGAGCAGGCCGAGCAGCTTGCGAAGAAATCCGGCGACAGTTTCGTCACCGCCGAGCGCCTGTTGCTGGCGATCGCGCTGACGCCCGGTTCGGAAGCCGAAAAAATTCTCAAGACCGCCGGCGTCACCGCACAGGCGCTCAATGCCGCCATCGAAGCCGTGCGCAAGGGCCGCACCGCCGACAGCGCGTCGGCCGAGGACGCCTATGACGCCTTGAAGAAATATGCGCGCGACCTGACCTCGGAAGCCCGCGCCGGCAAGCTCGACCCGGTGATCGGCCGCGACGAGGAAATCCGGCGCACCATCCAGGTGCTGTCGCGCCGCACCAAGAACAATCCGGTGCTGATCGGCGAGCCCGGCGTCGGCAAGACGGCGATTGCCGAGGGGCGTGCGCTGCGCATCGTCAATGGCGACGTGCCCGAAAGCCTGACGAGCAAACAGTTGATGGCGCTCGATCTGGGCGCGCTGATCGCCGGCGCCAAGTATCGCGGCGAATTCGAGGAGCGCCTGAAGGCCGTGCTTGGCGAAATAAGCGCTTCCGACGGCGGCATCATCCTCTTCATCGACGAGATGCACCAGCTTGTCGGCGCCGGCAAGACCGACGGCGCGATGGACGCCTCGAACCTCCTCAAACCGGCGCTGGCGCGCGGCGACCTTCACTGTGTCGGCGCGACGACGCTCGACGAATATCGCAAATATGTCGAGAAAGACGCGGCGCTGGCGCGGCGCTTTCAGCCGATCTTCGTCGACGAGCCGACGGTCGAGGACACGATCTCGATCCTGCGCGGCCTCAAGGAGAAATACGAGCTGCATCACGGCGTCCGCATTTCGGACGCCGCGCTGGTTGCCTCGGCGACGCTTTCCGATCGCTACATCTCCGACCGCTTCCTGCCCGACAAGGCCATCGACCTGATGGACGAGGCGTCGTCGCGGCTCCGGATGCAGGTCGACTCCAAACCGGAGGAACTCGACGAGATCGACCGCCGCGTCATCCAGCTCAAGATCGAGCGCGAGGCGCTGAAAAAGGAAAAAGACCAGGCGTCGAAGGACCGGCTCGAAAAGATCGAAGGCGAGCTTGCCGATCTCGAACAGAAGTCGGCCGATCTCGCCTCATCCTGGCAGGCCGAGAAGTCGAAGCTCGCCAGCGCGCAGAAGATCAAGGAAGAGCTCGAAACGGCGCGCAACGAACTGGCGCAGGCGCAGCGCGCCGGCAAGCTCGAGCGTGCCTCCGAGCTCGCCTATGGCGTCATCCCCGAGCTTGAGAAGAAGCTCGTCGAAACCGAAAAGCAGGCGCAGGGCGCGATGCTGGAAGAAGCGGTGACCGAAGCGCATATCGCGCAGGTCGTTTCGCGCTGGACCGGCATCCCGGTCGACAAGATGCTCGAGGGCGAGCGCGAAAAGCTGCTGCACATGGAAGATGCGCTCAGAGCCCGTGTCATCGGTCAGGAGGAGGCGGTCTCGGCCGTCTCGCGTGCGGTGCGCCGGGCGCGCGCCGGCTTGCAGGACCCGAACCGTCCCATCGGTTCGTTCCTGTTTCTGGGGCCGACCGGCGTCGGCAAGACCGAACTCACCAAGGCGCTCGCCGGCTTCCTCTTCGACGACGATCAGGCGATCTGCCGCCTCGACATGTCGGAATACATGGAGAAGCATTCGGTGGCGCGCCGCATCGGCGCCCCGCCCGGCTATGTCGGCTACGAGGAAGGCGGTGCGCTGACCGAGGCCATCCGCCGCCGGCCCTATCAGGTCGTGCTGTTCGACGAGATCGAAAAGGCGCATCCCGATGTCTTCAACGTGCTGCTGCAGGTGCTCGACGACGGCCGCCTGACCGACGGCCAGGGCCGCACGGTCGACTTCAAGAATGTGATGATCGTGATGACGTCCAATCTCGGCGCCGAATATCTGGCCGAGGGCGGCGATGTCGAGGAAGTGCGCGAGCAGGTGATGGATGTCGTGCGCTCGCGCTTCCGGCCGGAGTTTCTCAACCGGCTCGACGAGATACTGCTCTTCCACCGCCTGACGCGCGAACAGATGGACGCGATCGTCGACATCCAGCTCGAACGTCTGCAGACGCTGCTGGCCGGCCGTCAGATCATGGTCGAGCTCGACCAGGCGGCGCGCACATGGCTTGCCGATGCCGGCTACGACCCGGTCTATGGCGCGCGGCCCCTGAAGCGCGTCATTCAGCGCAATGTGCAGGACCCGCTTGCGGAACTGATCCTGCAAGGCCGCGTCGCCGACGGCGAAACGGTGAAGGTCTCGGCCGGTGCCGAAGGCCTCATCGTCGCCGGCCATGAGGTCGCCCGCGACGGCTCCTTGCGCGACAAGGGCGAACCGGGCCTGCGCGTCGTGCATTGACGCCCACACGCGCCGTAAAGCAAAAGGCCGCCGGGTGACCGGCGGCCTTTTTTATGCGCCCGCGTTTCAGGATGAAATCGTCGTGGCGCGCCGCCGGGCGCGATGCTTGCGTCATTTCAAGTTGCGCGCGGTGTCCGACTGCGTGCGGGAAGGTGTGCGAACCAGCGTGGCGATGGACGTGACGGCTTCGTCTCCCGAACGGGTCGCATCGGGGGCCCACAGGCTTTTGCGACAGTTTCGTGACAGATTTTTGACAGTTCGGTGACAGAGGGCCGGTTTATCCCCGAAAACCGGGGATAAGGGGCCTGCGAAAAACAATCCGTCTACGGAGATAAAGCCGTTAGTTGGCGCTGTTCGCGTCGGTGTCTGCGCGGGCGACGCGGGTCGCCAGCGGCGCTTCGGCCATCTGCATCGCCATCGTTTCGCGCTCGGCCTTGAAGGCGGCGAGTTGCGCGCCCTCGAGCTTGCGCCCGGTCGGGACCTTCAGCGCCAGCGGATTCATCTTCTTGCCGTTCACATGCACTTCGTAATGAAGGTGCGGGCCGGTCGAGCGGCCGGTCGTGCCGACATAGCCGATCACCTGGCCCTGACGCACGCGCGTGCCGGCGCGGATGCCGCGCGCGAAGCCGTTGAGATGCGCGTAGGCGGTTTCGTAGCCGTTGGCGTGGCGGATCGAAATGTAGTTGCCGTAGCTGCCGAAGCGGTTGGCGCGCTGGATCGTTCCGTCGCCGGCCGCATAGATCGGCGTGCCGGTCGGCGCGGCGAAGTCGACGCCGCCATGAAGGCGCGAATAGCCGAGGATCGGATGTCTGCGCATGCCGAAGCCGGACGAGAGGCGCGCGCCGTCGACGGGCGTCTTCATCAGGAACTTCTTCATGCTCTGGCCGTTCTCGTCGAAATAGTCCCAGACGCCGTCGCCCGGATCGTGACGCCAGAGCTTGTGCGTCTTGCCGCCGACCGAGAGCGAGGCGAAAAGCACATCGCCTTCTTTAACGGCAACGTTATTCTCGTCGAACTTGCGGCTGAAATAGACTTCGAACTTGTCGCCCGGCTGGATTTCGCGCTGGAAGTCGACGCTGTAGGAATACATGCGGATCATCTCGACGATGATCTGCGGCGGCAGGCCGGCGCGTTCGCCGTCGAGGAAGAGCGAGTTGTCGATGGTGCCGGCGGCGCGCACGAAGCCTTCGGTGAATTCGCGCATCGTCTCGCGGCCGGTAAAGCTGCCGTCGGCGTCGCGCGTCACTTCGATGGCGCGTTCGATGTCGGGTTGCAGCGCGATCGCGGTCAGATATTTCGCCGGAGCCGTTTCGCCGTCCAGCGTCCCGACGCCTTCCGGCATTTCCATGAAGCTCAGCGAGATTTCCTGGCCGGCGCGCAGTTTGCGCGGGCTGTAATGAGCGCTCATCGCGGCGACCGCGTGATAGGCGTCGATGCGGTCGGCGCCGGCATTCGCCAGCACCTCCATCAGCGTTTCGCCGTTTGCAAGCGCGACCGTGACTTCGACTTCGCGCGGCTCGGCGGGGTGAATTTCGGCTACGGCTTCCGCAGCCACCTCATCCGTAAACATGCCGGGATCGGCAAGCGAGGCTGTATGAAGATCGTCCGTGGGCTGAATGGCGACGACTGCGCGCGGCTCGTCCATATCCCTCGGCGTCAGGTCGAGGGCGACGACACGCGGCGCCCGGTCCGCCGTCAGCGAGGCCACCGCGACACCCTGATAAGGCGTCACCAAGGTCGCCATTCCGATGCCGACCAGGCCGAGCGACAGTGCGCCGAGCGAGCCCGAGGCCGCAATCCAGCGCGACTGACCCAGCGCCAGACGGCTGGCCGAGGCATAAAACTTCAATGAAATCCGTGTGTTGCGACGTGTGCGGCGCCAAAAGCTCTGCATGGCGGGCGCGGCTCCGTTGTCGGCGCCGCCGCAATTCTCGTCTTTTGTCACCTGGGTCCCCGTGTCGTACAAACTCGCTGTCCCCCCGGTGCGATTCCCGATACTTAGCGTCGATGCTTAAGGCCCGGTCTTCGCTGGCTTGCTTAAACTGGTGGCTGCCCGACCACCGAAACAAAATGTAACGCGTCGTGATTTGAGACGATGCCCCGACCCGGCCGGTCCTGTCAACGCGGGCCCTGTCCAAAAGCCATTATATTCATTGTTTATGAAGGTTTATACACCGTCTTTCTTTCTAAATTGCGACCGCGTTCCATAAAAGCGCCGTGTCGGCGTACACTGGGCTGTGTCAACGCGGGACGGCGGCGGGGCAAGGGCCTCCGCGCTGACCCAAAGTGCAGGATGCGGGCCGTTACGGTTCCGAATCCATCTGCCGCCATGCCTTGGCCCGCACACAGGACGAGCGGCGCGAGTCAAGGGTAAAAGAGCATGATTTTTTTGGGAAAAGCGCGAAAAAGGGGTTTGACAGGCCGTACCCGCGCCCATATAAACCGCCTCCACGAGGTCACGGCGTTCCGCCCTTGGGCGCGACGTTTCCCCTCAGGTAAAGAGTGTTGAAGGGCTTGCCCGGACGTGCTCTTTGTGGCCTAGTAAACGATCCAATTATGGATGACAGCAGGGCCCCGACTTCCATAGGGAAGCGGTGGTGAGGCTGTCCTTCGGGTCGGTTGCGACCCTGATGTTTCGGGACGTTCATTGCGTCGTGAAACTCAGGTGCTCTTTGACATTGTGGTTTGAGAAAGAGAAACGTGGACGGCGGTGTCCTGGCGAGATCGGTTCATACCGATCGTCAGAATACTGACTGTCTGATGTTTCTACACACATACCCCGTTACCCGGTCCCCAAGACCGGGAAACGAATGTGAGTGTATTTTGCGTCAGGCCTCGCGGTTTTCCCCGCGAGGAAGCAGTCGGATCAACTCAACTTGAGAGTTTGATCCTGGCTCAGAACGAACGCTGGCGGCAGGCTTAACACATGCAAGTCGAACGCCCTCTTCGGAGGGAGTGGCAGACGGGTGAGTAACACGTGGGAACCTACCTAGGGGTAC
>JAVJOG010000020.1:0-66126 GCA_040216885.1 Parvibaculum sp. | reverse complement strand
TCCTCCGGATCAGGTGATCGCGTTTCAAAAATCGGAGGATCGGCGTCACGGCGGTATTGCAATGCCAATCCTCGCATTACATCCGTCTCCCGGGCTTTTGTCCCGCCGTGTACCTGCCCGCTGTTCACCGGGCAGGTTGCGGCTCTCGGACCAGCACTTCGCGAAACGCCACGCACGAAGCCGGAACCCTAGCCGCTGCCGCTACCGGTATCGCAAGCGCCGTGCCAGACGCGAAAGCGCCGCGAACCGGCGCATCAAGGGGCTTGGCGGCGTCGGTGCGCCGGTGCAGGCTCAGAAATCATGCAGACCGCGAAGCGGCCTGCCTCAAGTTTGAGCATGACGGCCACAAGGCGGGATGGAATAACGATGCCGACACTGACGCGGGGAAATCTTGAAGTGGTGCTGATGCCCGGGACGGGCGGCTGCATCGCCCGCTTCGCCGCCGCGCATGACGGCGGCCTTCAGCAGATGCTGCGGCCCCTGCCCGCCGGCTTCGCCACGCCGGACCCGCTTGACATGGCCTGCTATCCGCTGGTGCCCTTCTCGGGCCGCATCACCAATGGCCGCTTTTCCTTTGCCGGCCGCACAGTGCAACTGCCGCCCGACGACATCTGCCCGCCGCATGCGATCCACGGCCACGGCTGGCAATCGTCATGGGACGTGATCGACGCCGATAGCGGCACGGCGCGGTTGCGCTGCCGCCATGACGGCGGCGACCGGCGCTGGACCTGGCCGTGGAGCTTCGACGCCGAACAGCATTTCGCGCTCGACGAGGCGAGCCTCACGGTGACGATGCGCCTGACCAACCGGTCCGCGGACGCGATGCCGGCCGGCCTTGGCCTCCATCCGTTCTTCGAGGCCCGTGCGACGGCGCGGCTGACCGCGCATCTGCCGCGCGTCTGGGAGAGCGACGCGCAAGGCATACCGACCGGCATCGCCGCGACGCCCGAAAAATGGTGCTTCGACCAACCGCGCGCAATGAAGCATGTCGAGGTCGATCACTGTTTTTCCGGCGGCGACGGACATTTCCGCATCGACTGGGAAGACCGTCCCTTCGCGCTCCGGATCGAGGCGACGGGTGCGCCCCACGCCATCGTCTTCGCGCCGCCGGGCGAGGATTTCTTCTGCGCCGAGCCGGTGAGCCACGCCCCCGACGCCGTCAATCGCCCGGAACCGGAAAGCGTCACCGGGCTCGTCGCGCTGGCGCCCGGCGCAACGATGGGACTGATGTGCCGCTTCGGCGTCGAACCGCGCTGAGGCTCAGCCCCAGGGACCCCGCCGCTCGCTCCGTCCGTCGAAAACGCGCGGCGCAGGCTTGTGGAAAAACGGCACCTCGGGACGCTTGAAAAAGCCGATCAGCAGGCCGCCGGCGACAAACCCGCCGACATGCGCCCAGAAGGCGACGCCCGCCTCCTCGATATCGCTGCCAAGCCCGCTCAGCACCTGAATGACGAACCACAGCCCGAGCACGATCAGCGCCGGTATGTAGAAGGTGCGCAGCAGGATCAGCGGAAACGGAATGAAGAGCACGCGCACGCGGGCGCGCGGATAAAGCAGCAGATAGGCGCCGAGCACGCCTGAAATCGCGCCGCTGGCGCCGACCAGCGGAATGGCCGAGCCGGGGACGAGGAACGCGTGCGTCAGCGTCGCCGCAACGCCGCAGACGACATAGAAAACGAGGAAGCGCATGCGCCCCATCGCAAGCTCGACATTGTCGCCGAATATCCAGAGATAGAGCATGTTGCCGGCGAGATGCGCGACACCGCCATGCATGAACATCGAACTGACGATCGTGCCCCAGGCCGGCAGCGGTGCCTCGGCGACCGTAACCGATCCGAACAATACGCCCGGGATGAGGCCGAATTGATAGAAGGACAGCTCCGCCGCGTCGGGCGACAGCGACATCTGCCAGAAAAAGACCGCGACGCAGGCCGCGATCAATGCCCAGGTCACAATGGGCGTGCCCGGCTCGGCATTGTCGTCGGAAATGGGGAACATGGCTCTGTCCGGCTGGTGGGTGAAACGTCGCCCAAGCCTACAGGGTTTCGCCGCGCCGCCTAGCGGACATGCGGCGCACGAATCGAAAAATCGGCGCTCTCGGCGGTGGCAAGATCCCGCTTCTGCCGCTCCGATGCCTCGCGCAGCGAGCGCGCCGAGGCAATGGCCTCCTCGTCGGAGGTCTGTCGGAAGAACGTGTAGGACAGCGTGATGGTGCGGATGTTCTTCGCGTCGGTATCGTCGAGCATTTCGGGATCGACGAAGAAGACGATCGGCATTTCGGCACTCTCGCCGGGCGCAAGCTTCTGCTCGACGAAGCAGAAGCATTCGGTCTTGTTGAAGAAATAGCCGGCCGATTCCGGCGTGACGTTGAAGGTCGCCCGCCCAACCAGCGTCTCGTCGCTGGTGTTGGTCGCGTGATAGTACACCGTCGTCGGCAGGCCGATCCGCGTCTGGACCTCGCGCTGCGCCGGCCGGAAATCCCAGGGGAGCCCCGGCGAGATATTCGCGTCGAACCGCACGGTGACGGGCGGACCCGCCTCGTTGAGATCGGCCTTGAGCGGCCGGTTGACGCTCACCGTGCCGCCATAACCCGTCGCCGCGCAGAACATTTCGTAAAGCGTCGGCGAATAGACGACGGCCGTGGTCATCACGGCGAGGATGGCGCCGGATAGCGCCAGCGGCGGGAGATTTTGGCCGAATATCTTCATGGGGCACACCCTAATTCCGGCACCCCGCCGGGGCAAGAAATAGCGCTCTTCCCGGCAACGCGGCAGATGGCCGCGCCGGGGAATGGACGTGCGGGCCCGCCATGGTAACAATGGGCCCGAAACCGGCCGCCAGAGCCGGAAGGCTGAGCGAAAACGGGGGGTACAGGTGTCGGGATTTCGGGTTGCGTTGAAGCAGGGCGCCGGCGCGCTCGCATTGTCCATGGCGCTGGCCGCCGGCGCCGCCGCGCAGGATGAGCCGCCGGTACTGGACGAGCTTATCGTCACGACCACGGGCTTCGGCACACCCCGCGCGACGCATATCGGCAATATTTCGAGGATTTCCGGCGACGAGGCCGGTTTCGTCCTGCCGGTGCAGCCGGCCGAGGCGCTGAACCGCCTGCCCGGTCTCGGCATCCAGCAGGGCAGCGGCGCCGAACACCTGACGGCCATTCGCTCGCCCGTGCTGACCGGCGGCGCCGGCGCCGGATCGTTCCTCTATCTCGAAGACGGCGTGCCGATGCGCGCCGCGGGCTTCGCCAACGTCAACGCGCTGATGGAAGCGATGGACGACGTTTCGGGCGGCATCGAGGTGGTGCGCGGTCCGGGCGGCGCCCGCTACGGCTCGAACGCCGAGCACGGGCTGATCAACTTTCTGAGCCGTCCGCCCGCGCCGGACGCCGACGCCGAATTGACGGCATGGGCCGGACCTTACGACCGCTGGAAGACGATCGGCACCGCAAGCCGCACACTGCGCGGCGACGGCCTGACGACGCATGGCTTCCGCGGCAGCTTTTCGACTTATAGCGATGGCGGCTTCCGCGCCGCCTCAGGCCTCGATCAACAGAAGGCGCGGCTGCGCTACGACTTCACGATGCCCGGTACACGCGCCGTCGCGACGCTGACCGCCGTCAACACAAATCAGGAAACGGCGGGCTACGTCGTCGGCCTCGATTCCTACAAAGACCCCGCCCTCTACAAAACCAATCCCGACCCCGACGCCTATCGCGACGCATGGGCGGTGCGCGCCGCCGTGCGCGTCGAGCGCGACCTCTCCGACGATCTCATGCTCGTCCTCACGCCCTATGCGCGCAAGAACGACATGAATTTCCTGATGCACTTCCTGCCGGGCGATCCCGTCGAGGAAAACGGCCACTGGAGCGCGGGGCTCCTGTCGAGCCTCGTCGCCGATCTCGACGGCGGTCACCGCCTGATCTTCGGCCTCGACAGCGAATACACGGACGGCACGTTGACGGAAATCCAGGACGGACCGACCGTCGTCCCGCCGCCCAACCAGTCGCCGCAGGGCGTCCACTACGACTACACCGTGAAGGCGCTCGTTCTCGCGCCCTACATACACAGCGAATGGCGTCTCGCGCCCGCAACGCTTCTGACGGCGGGCCTGCGTTTTGAATACACCCGGTACGACTATGAGAACAGCGCTCCCAACGGCGTCTTCGGCCGCTATCTCCGTATCCCGAGCCGCGTCGACGAATTCGGCGACGTGACGCCGAAGCTCGGCCTGCTGCACACATTCAACGACAATATCACCGGCTATGTGAATGTCGCCCGCGGCGCCCGCGCGCCGCAAACGACCGACCTATACCGTCTTCAGCGCCTTCAGGTGCCCGGCGAGGCGAAGTCCGAAGAACTCGACAGCGTGGAAGTCGGCGCGCGCGGCGAATGGTCCGGCATCGCCTACGAGGCCAACCTCTTCTACATGGAAAAAAGCAATTACTATTTCCGCGACGCCGCCGGCTTCAACGTCTCGAACGGCAAAACGGATCACGCGGGCATCGAGCTGGAACTTGCCGCCCCGCTCGGCTTCGGCTTCGACATCGCGGGCGCGGCCACCTACGCTCGCCACACCTATGCCTTCGATAGCATCACCGCCACGGAAGCCATCCGCGACGGCGACGATGTCGACACCGCGCCGCGCACCGTCGGCAATCTCCGCCTCGGCTATGCCTTCCTCGAAGGCGCGGGCCGCGCGGAACTCGAATGGGTCCATATGGGTTCCTACTGGATGGACGCGGGCAACACCGTCAAATATGAGGGCCACGACATCTTCAATCTTCGTCTTGACTATGCGGCAAACGACAACGTGACCCTTTTCGGCAAGCTGACCAACATCTTCGACACGCGCTACGCCGACAGGGCCGATGTCGGCTTCACCGGCCCGCGCTATTTTCCCGGCGAGGATCGCGGCCTGATCCTCGGCGGCACGGTGCGCTTCTGATCCGCCCCAGCCCCCACGCCGCCGCCCACATGGCCCGCGACCGCGTGCGCCGCATGCGCTAGTCTGGGCGGCCATGCAAAACGGATATTCCGATCTCTGGCCGATCCTCCTCGCCGTCATCCAGTTTGGCGGTGCGATCGGCGCGGCGATCCATGCCATGCTGATCAAGAGCGACGAGCGCGCCGCCGCGGGCTGGGTCGGCTTCATCGTGCTGGTGCCCTTTGTCGGCTGGATCGTCTACCTGCTTTTCGGCGTCAACCGCATCCAGCGCCGTGCCCGCGAATTGCGCGGCCAGAAGAACGAGACGCTTCTGCTGGCGCCGCTGCCGGCGCGCGGCGGCGGGCGCGTAACGGTCGACGAAGGCCCGCGCCTGAAGGCGTTGGAGAGTCTCGCCCGCTTCGGACAAAAAGTGCTGCCGGAAAGTTTCGAGCAGGGCAATTCCGTCGGCGTGTTGAGAAATGGCGACGAGGCCTATCCCTCGATGATCGCGGCGATCGAAAGCGCCGAACGCTCGATCGCACTGTCGACCTACATCTTCAACAACGATCCGGCCGGCCGCCGCTTCGTCGAAGCCCTGTCGGCGGCGAGCCGGCGCGGCGTCCGTGTCCGTCTGCTGATCGACGGTGTCGGCTCGTGGTATTCGCGCCCGTCCCTCGTGCCGCTGCTCGAAGAGCACGGCCTCGACTATGCGCGGTTCCTGCATTCGTTCATGCCGTGGCGCATGCCCTATCTCAACATGAGAAATCACCAGAAGATTCTGGTGATCGATGGCCGCCACGCTTTCACCGGCGGCATGAACATCGCCGAGGGCAATGTGCTCGCAGCACAGCCGCGCAAGCCGATCCACGATCATCATTTCCGCGTCGAGGGCCCGGTCGTCGCCCACCTGATGCACACTTTCGCCTATGAGTGGAACTTCACAACCGGCGAGCTTCTGGACGGGCCGGACTGGTTTCCGCCACTCGACGAAACCGGCGATGTCGTGGCGCGCGGTCTGCCCGCGGGTCCCGACATGGGCCTCAATCCGATCCGCTGGACGCTGCTCGGCGCGCTCGCCGAAGCGCGCCACAACATTCGCGTCGTCACGCCTTATTTCCTGCCCGACGCGACGCTGCGCACCGCGATCTCGGTTGCCGCCATGCGCGGCGTCGTCGTCGACATCGTCCTGCCGCGCGCCAGCAACCTGCCATTCGTCGATTGGGCGACGACACCGCAACTCGAATGGCTGGCCCGCGCCGGCTGCCGCATCTGGAAGACCGCCGGCCCCTTCGATCATACCAAGATCATGACGGTGGACGGCATGTGGTCGATGATCGGCTCGGCCAATTGGGACGACCGCAGTCTCCGTCTCAATTTCGAGTTCAACCTCGAATGCTATGGTGCGAGCTTCGCGCGCACACTCGACGACATCGTCGAACGGAAAATCGCCGACGCGCATCCCGTCTCGCTCGAAGAGCTTGCCGCCCGCTCCTACCCGGGGCGCATCCGCGACGCCTTCTTCCGCCTCGCCTCGCCTTATCTCTGAATGCACTGCGGCATCAAGCAGCAGCCCACGCCGCCTTGAATGTGCCCGCGAGGGGGCTATGCTGATTTGGCGGGGGATAGCCGGCCAGAACCGGAAGGTAACGCCAATGACCGACAAGAAACCGGACCCGAAACCGACCGTCGAGGAGCTTCAGGCCGAAGTCGAGGCCCTGAAGGAAGCCTTGCGGGAAGCGCTGGAAGAAGCCGGCGGCGAGGCATCCTTCGGCATCGAGGATGCCGAGGCGATCGGCGAGCGACTGCAGGAAGGCCTCGGCGACATACAAAAGCAGATCGACGCACATCCGGTACCGAGCGCCCTGCTGGCTTTCGGTCTCGGCTTCCTCATCGGCCGCCTGCTGGCGAGATAGGAAACCGACATGATCGATCCGACGCCGCATATCCGCAAACTCGCCGAAGCCGAACTGCTTCGCGCCGAACTCGAGGCGCGCCGTCTCGCGCGCAAGCTCTCGCTGGTCGGCATCGCGGTCTTCATCGCGCTTTTCGCGCTGACCATGCTGGTGATCGCCGGCTTCCTGGCGCTCTCCGAAATCTACGGTTATCCGCTCGGCGCACTCATCACCGGCGGTGTGCTGGCGGTGCTGGCATTTGTCTCACTCGTTTTCGCCGCGAAAAAACCCGGCCGCGCCGACCGCCTCGAAATGGAACTCGCCAACGCCACCATTCTTCAGGCGCGCGCGGAAGTGAAACGCGACTTCGACACGATCGAGCGCACGCTGAACGAGCTCAGCCTCGGCCTTCTCGGCATCGTCAAGGGATCGACCGGCAGCCTGCCGCTCATCACCATTATTGTCGGTGCGCTCGCTGCAATGAGCCCGGTGCTGCGCCGCTTCCTGATGCCCTATCTGCGAAGGGAATGAACATGATGCATTCCGGCACGAGGCGGCGCGGCGCGCTTGCTGTGATCGTGGTCCTAGCCGTCTCCGCCTGTGCGCAAGCGCGGTTGCCGCAGCCCGAAGTGACGATGAGAAAACCCGAACCGCCGGTCGGCGGTGTGCCCGTCGACGATCGCGGCACGGGCCTTGTCGGCCCGGCGGGCGGCGCGATGCTCGGCATGGCGATCGGCACGGGCGGCGGTACCGAATGGGCGGTTGCGGCGGGCGTCGCCGCGGGCTATTTGGTCGGCGGCTCCGAAGGGCCGAAGCTGACCGGCATGCCGGCCCGCGCGCGAAACGACGCCATCGCGAAAATGATGACCGTGCCGCTGCGCGAACCCGTCACCTGGTTCACCGCGCAGGACAAGGCGAGCGGCAAGATCACACCGACCCGTGAATTCGTCGACGAGCGCGGCCGCACCTGCCGCGAATTCGTCGAATGGCGCACCATCCGCGCCATGAACGGCCACACCAGCGGCACCGCCTGCCTCTGACATCTCCCGGCAAGGAATTGCGATGAAGCTCTACCACTCCCCGACCTCGCCTTTCGCGCGCAAGGTCCGCGTACTGATCCGCGAGAAAGGCGCGCTGGCGCAGGTGACGGAGGAAATCGTCGCGGCAATGGAAGACCCGGCGGCGCTTCACGAGGCAAACCCGCTCGGCAAGATTCCGGCGCTCGTCCTGACCGACGGCTCGTCCTACTTCGACAGCCCGCTGATCTGCGAATATCTGGACGTGACGCTCGAAGGCCCCGCGCTCATTCCCGCCGCCCATGCGGCACGCTTCCGGGTGCTGAGACACCAGGCGCTGGCCGACGGCATCATGGACGCCGCCGTCTCGCTCACCTTCGAGCGCGCGCGCCCCGAAGCCCAGCGCTCCGAAATGTGGATGACCCGCTGGCGGCGCGCCATCGAGCGCAGCCTTGCCGTACTTGACGATGAAGTCGTCTCGCTCGACGGGCCGGTCGATCTCGGCGTGATTTCGGTGGGCGCGGCACTCGGCTATCTCGACTTCCGTCACGCCGCGTTCAACTGGCAGGACCGCGAGACCGAACTCGCCGGCTGGTGGCGCGATCTTGCGAAGCGCCCCTCCTTCGCCGAAACCGCGCCGCCTGCTTGAAAGCCTAGCGCCAGGGTTCGACCAGGATCTTCGCGTGCTTTTCGGGATTGCCGAGTTCGCTGAACGCCTCTTTCACGCCGTCGACGCCGACCTTGGCCGTCACGAGCGGCGAAACGTCGATCATTCCTTCGGCAAGATGATTGAGCGTCAACGCGAATTCTTCCGGCGTATAGCCGAGCACGAATTGCACGTTGAGTTCCTTGTTGATGCCGAAGAACGGCTCGAAGCGGTCCTGCTCCATGCAGACGCCGACCACGACCACGCGCGCGAAGCGCGGCGCGCCCTCGAATATCTGCTGGATGACGCCCGGTACGCCGACGCATTCGAAGATCACGCCCGGCCTGAGCTTCGGCCCCATGCCGAGCAGCGTCATGATGTTCTCGGGGTCGTAGCCTTCCGGCGTCGCTTCCTTCGTCCAGCGCGCATAAGGCGCTTCGACCTTCGGGTCGAGCACGATGTCGGCGCCCATCTTCGCGGCAAGCTTGCGCCGCGCGGGTGAAAAATCGGCGGCGATGATCGGATGCACACCCCTGATCTTGAGGCCGGCGATCACCGCAAGACCGACAGGCCCGCAGCCGATGACGAGCGGAATGTCGCCGTCGGTCAGATTGGCCTTCTCGACCGCGTGCCAGCCGACCGCCATCGGCTCGGTCAGCGCCGCCTGTTCGGTGGGTAGCCCGTTCGGCACCTCAAGCAGCATCAGCTCGTTCAGCACCATCTGCTCGGCAAAGCCGCCCGGCTTGTTGTTCGAATAGCCGACCGGATCGATCTTGCCTTTCTCGCCGTTCATGGTGATCGCGATCGGCATCGAACAGACGCGCGTGCCCGGTTTCAGCTTCTTCTCGGTGCCCGGCCCGTGATCGAGAATTTCGGCGCAGAACTCGTGTCCGAACACGATGTCGCGCTTGAGGTCCATCGTGAAACTGGAGCCCGAACGTTGCGCCGCCTCGACCATCTTGTCGGCATGATGAAACGCATGCAGGTCCGAGCCGCATATGCCGCAGGCCAGCGTCTTGACCAGCACCTGGCCCGCTTGCGGCGTCGGTTCGGGAATCGTGTCGGCGACGAGATCGCCATTGCGGAAAACGGCCGCGCGCATGATTGAGCCTCCCGGTATGATTTCTTGTTGGCGACATGCAATCAGGCGGCAACCGCCGAGGCAAGCAGTAAAATAGACTACGGTCTATTTCTTTGCGCCGGGCCGCCGCGCCGCCCGTTCATTGCCGAGAATGATCAGGAAAATCGGCAGTGCCAGCATCAACGTCACGCTATTGGCGCCGATCAGCGCATAGTCCTGCCGGTTGATGCCATGCAGCAGCCACATAAAGATACCGGCAGTCAGCAACCCGTACATGCCGAGCGAAAGGCCCGACGTATCGCGGCTGCGGATCGTCTTCACCGCCTGCGGCACGAAGGCAAGCGTGGTCAGGAAGGCCGCGATATAGCCGAGTTCACCCATGAGGCACCGGACAAAAAGGTTGTGGCCGCGCCGCATATGACGCCCGCGCGTGCAGGAAGGCAAGTGCCCTCAATCCGCCGCCCAACCCTGTATCACCGCCGCCTCGTGGCGCACCTGTTCCGGCGAGCCCAGCAATTGCCGGCTGAGGCCGATGCGCTTGAACCAGTAGTGAAGCCCGACAAGGTCGGTAAAGCCCATGCCGCCGTGAACCTCCGTCGCGGTGCGCGCGACGAAGCGTCCGGTCTCCGAGGTCAGCGCCTTGGCATGTGCCGCCATCAGGCTCGCCTCGTCCGGCATCGTGTCGAAGGCATGCGCGGCATACCAGATGAGCGACCGGCAGGGCTCGAGCTCCGCCGCCATCTCGGCGCACATATGCTTCACCGCCTGGAACGAGCCGATGACGCGGCCGAACTGCTTGCGCTCGCCCGCGTAAGCCACGGCCTTCTCGATCATCGCCCAGCCCGCGCCAAGCGTGTCGGCGGCGAGCATCACGCGGCCGGCATCGACCATCCGTTTCAGCGCCGCGCCCGCATTGCCGGTATTCAGCGGCTCCGCTTCAACATTGTCGAAGCGCAATTCCCCGAGCGGTCGCGTGAGATCGATGCTGGTGAGCGCAATTCGCGTCAGTCCCTTCGCATCGCCCGCCACGAGATGCAGTCCGCCCGTCTTGTCGGCGACGACGAATATATCGGCGCCCGCCGCATCGACAACGAACAACGCCGTGCCGGTGAGCCTGCCCCCGGACGCGGCAATGCCCGCACCCTCGCGCGCGCCCGCCGCCCGCTCCGAAACGGCGACGCCGGCAATCGCCTTGCCGCTTGCAAGCTTCGGCAGCCAAGCCGCCTGCTGCGCCTTCGAGCCCGCGCCGCCAATCGCGATCGGCGCCATGACGGCGGTGGCGACGAAGGGCGCCGGCGCGACATGCCGGCCAAGCATTTCGGACGCAAGCGCCGCATCGAGCAGCCCCATCCCCATGCCGCCATGCTCCTCGGCAATCAGCATGCCCGCGACGCCAAGCTCGGCAAGCGCCTGCCACACATCGCCGGCATAGTCCGCATGCTCGTCCGCCGCCTTGCGCACACGCTCCAGCGGCGAAACTTTTTCCAGCGTCCGTCCGATGCTTTCCTGAAGCAGCTTCTGGTCTTCCGACAATCCGAATTCCATGTTCCGCTCCTCACGCTTTCGCCGGCTTCGGTTCGCGCGGCATGCCGAGCCCGCGCTCCGAAATGATATTCTTCTGGATCTGCGCCGTGCCGCCGCCGATGATCAGGCCGAGATCGAACATGTAGCGGTGCTGCCATGCGCCTTGCGCCCTGAGATGCGGGCTGTCCTCGTAAAGCACACCGATCTCGCCCAGCGCGTCGATGGCGAGCGCCGCGAGCTGATGGTTGAGTTCGCAGCCCTGCAGCTTGACGATGAGCCGCGCAATGCCGGGATCTTCGCCCTTCGCCGCCGCGGTCAGCAGCCTGAGCCCGTGAAACTGCATCGCGAAAACGCGCCCCTGCAACGCGCCGAGACGGTCGCGATAGACCGGATGGTCGATCAGCCGCGTCCCGTCCATCGTCTCTTCGTGCATCAGGTCGATGATTTCCTTCAGCCGCGTGCCCGCCTGGTTCGGATCGCCGAGCATGCCGCGCTCGTGCTTCAGCGTCGCATTGGCGACGAACCAGCCCTGGCCGCGCCCCGCCACGATGTCCTTCTTGGACACCCTGACATCGGTGAAGAACACCTCGTTGAATTCGGCATGTCCCGTCATCGTCTTGAGCGGACGCACCTCGATGCCCGGCGTCTTCATCGAGAAGATCAGGTAGGAAATGCCCTCATGCTTCTTCGCGTCGGGCTCCGTCCGCACGAGGCAGAAGATCATGTCGGCCGCATGCGCGGTCGACGTCCAGATTTTCTGCCCGTTGATGACGAAGTCGTCGCCGTCCTCGACAGCCCTGGTCTGCAGCGAGGCGAGATCGGAGCCCGAGCCCGGCTCCGAATAGCCCTGGCACCAGACAACCTCGCCCTTCAGCGTCGGTTCGATCCACTTTTTCTTCTGCTCTTCGGTGCCGAGTTCCAGCAGCGTCGGCACCAGCATCGAGATGCCCTGATTGGCGATCCCCATCGGCAGGCCGGCCGCCGTGAACTCCTCGGCGATGATGCGCGACTTCAGAATGTCGGGCTCGGCGCCGTAGCCGCCATATTCCTTCGGGATCGTGCGCGCGGTAAGTCCGTGCTCGATCAGCAGGCGCTGCCAGCTTTGCGTTTCCTCGGACGGACGCGACACGCCGAAGCGGCGCGGCGCCTTTGCGCCATGCCTGGCGATGAAGGCGCGAACCTCCGTGCGAAACTTTTCGTATTCGGGCCCGTAGGCGAGATCCATGAAAGGCGTCTCCCGGCGCGGCGCCTTCGGCCCGTCGGGCGCCGGCGCTCATTGTTGGTGATGCGAGCCGGGAGTGTAGCGCGCACCGCGCGCACGTAAAGCGCCGCCGGCTGGCGGTAGTGTCTCAGTTTGAGGGAGGGGTTCAATCCTCGGTCAACCAGAGCCGAAGGCAGATGAAAAAGCACGGGCCTCCGATCATCCCCCAGAACGGACCTATCCCATAAGGCTCGATCAAGGTTCCGATGCCTCCGCCGATAATGCTGAAGGCCAATATGCCCGTGGCCCAAAGCGCGATAGTTCTAACCATTCAGCCCCCCCCAATGACAAAGCCCCGCCGGAGCGGGGCTTTGGACAATGACAGTATCTAGACTGTCCGGCGGACTTGTCATCGTCCTAGGTTGGACAGCCTGCCTAGCAAGCTAGGTCTTAATGCCCGACAACCGGGGTACAGGTGGAATATAGGGCATCAGCCCTTTAAAATCAATTTATCGAGGCCCAGTCCGCAGAGGACAGCATGTCGCACACCTGCCAAATCCTCAGGAATTAGAGTGGGATAGTCGTACTGGCGACGGCCGATTTTGAAGGCGCTGAGGCGCTTTGTTGCCACATTCATCAGCATGTCCGCCTTCGCCCAACACGGCAGATCGTCGGGTTCCTGAGGGTGGTAATTCTTCGACAGCCGAAAACAATAGGGAAGATTGTGCTTCGGTGCCGTCAGGCTTATCGGCACCACGGCTACAATCTCGGATCGGTACGGCAGCCGGGGAGAAACCACGATCACGGGCCGCACCTTGGTCATCTCCGGCTCTTTGAGATCGGAAAAGTCACCTACAAAGATTTGCCCCGCCCGGGGATAGAAATTCAGTGCCATTTTTTAATCCGCAAGCTGAGCAATATCCTCTAGCGTCCAGACGTGATCCGCAATACCAGCCTGCATGGCGGGGGTAACGCGAAGCGTCTTATGGATTTTCGCGAAGTTGTAGAACATGAAATGCAGCGCCACGGCGTGAGCGTGGTTCTCGATCTTCTTTGAAAAGCCGTTGGTCAGGCGCGTGAACCGGCGCATGTGCATCCGCATGGTGAGGTTCTGGCGCTCCACATAGGACGTGGAGACATGCGCCCGGTCAGGGTTGCCCGTCACGCGATCCTTGCGCGCTCCCTTGCAGATTGCCGGGCTATAGCGGCGCTGCCCTTCCGGGGCGCTGCCATAAATCTTGATGAGCGTGGCGAAGTCTACATCGTCGCCAAAGGCATCCTCTACAGCGCCAAGGTACGGGCCGTGCCCGTCGCTCGTAAGCTGAACACGGTTGGCAAGGCGGGAAGCCACGTCCTGCATGAACTCGTGCGCATATTCTGCGTCACGTCCGCCGATGAGATAGGACACGATCAACTTGCTGTCGGCGTCGATTGCGGTCCACGTCCACGTGTCGCCAGAGCCTTCCGGCGCGGCCTTGGCCGTCTTGACGTTCTTTGCCTTCGCGTAGGTGAAGGACCAGATTTCGTCCACCTGCACCCGCTGCGACTTCACCTCGCGCACATGCTTGTCATGGTAGGCGGCGCAAGCCGTGCCCACGTCCACAAGCAGCTTGGTCACGGTGTTGATGCTGACATCGGCAAGGCGCGACGTGGCCCGGAGGCTCATGCCTTCGCAGAGCATTCCGAGGATTTGAGCGCGCTTCTGTGTGGACAGCTTGTTCATGTCAATCAATGTAGGGAGTCAAGCATGAGCGGTCAAGCATAAAGTTCAGTTATGTAGGCATAGCTCCGCTAACCCATTGGCGGGACTCGCGAAATGGCAAATTGACTTTTGAATCAATCGGTTATATAAGAAAAAGGCTCGGGCCCCATGACAGGATTCGGACCTGCATCTCCACGAGTAGCAATCGAGTGCTCTATCCAGTTGAGCTACATGGGGAAGCCGAGTGGGAATGGCCCGGCCAAAGCCGGGCTTAGACCCTCCTAACGGATGGCAGCCAGCACATCACTTGCTCCTTTCGTTTCTGCGTTACAAAAGCCCCGGGTCGTCTGGTTCGCTGCCAGACCCGGGGTTTTCTTTGTTGCGTTGATCCTCAGGGACAAAGAACCAAAGGTCTTTGCCTTCGCGTCGCACAGACCCGTCCTTCGAGAGGCGATAGAGCGACATTCCTGCGGTTTTATCGTGATATTTGGAGCCGTGTTCTTTCTCGATCCGTGCCTGGATTTGGGCTGCCTTTAGGGGGGCGGGATAGGCGTCCTGCAAAAGCTCAAGCGCCCTGTCCTTGAACGGCTTTCGGCTTGGGGAGGGGGAAGGAAGTCCGACGCTTTCAAAGGAAGCTGTCGTCGGAGACACGTTCGCTTTTAGTGCCGCTTCTAGCCAAGGAACGGGCAGTTCCATTGTGCGGGCGGTAATAGAAATCTCAGTGAGTTCATCGTCAAAGCGGCGCATTTTTAGCTTATGCGCCTCGTCTTCCGCACGGCGTTCGGCCAACACCTTTGCCCGCCGCTGCGAGAGTGCAGCAGCGGCTTCCCGCTTCCAGTTGGGAAAATCGTCCGACATTTGTTCTTATAACCCCTACGCTGTTGGTGAGAGGCTATTCTTGCCGGAATCAGAAGTCAATCACTGTTGGGGAGTCGTTAACCTTTTTTCTGCCAGCGAGTGGTGGCAGCTTTCCGGGCAATCTCGGACTTCTTTTCTGCGGAGAGCTTTTCGGCGCGGGCCTTGCCGCCCTTCTGACCACCCTTACGGCCCAAGGCGACCGCTGCCGGGTCTTTCCCCTCGTCGGGGTCTTTCTCCACGGCTTCGCCCGTCGCAATGTCTGCGATCAGCTTGGCGAGCTGGTTTGTGTCTCTGGGGCGCTTCGGTTTTTTGGCGGAGTCTGTCATGCCTCTAATATCGCATGACGGGAGGCGAGGCCCAATAGGGCGTTGAATTTTCTAGATTTCAAACTGAGACACTACCCGGCTGGCGCAAGGCGTCCGCTGCGTCAACGGGAGGGAAAGATGAGCGTCAGGCGGCCGTGCCGGAAGCGGCGATGCGCCGCGCGCCGGCCGGAGAATTGCGCAGGAAGACCTCGAACTCGGCGGGCGGCATCGGCCGGCCCATGAAATAGCCCTGCACTTCGTCGCAGCCGAGCTCGCGCAGCTTGTCGAACTGGTCGGCGTTTTCAACACCCTCCGCCACCACCGACACGCCCAGCGCATGCGCAAGGTCGATGACGACCTTCGGGATCATATGCCCCTCGCGCCCGTCGGCAATGTCGTTGATGAAACTGCGGTCGATCTTCAGCCGCT
The DNA here is from genome assembly GCA_040216885.1 of Parvibaculum sp. GTDB lineage: Bacteria > Pseudomonadota > Alphaproteobacteria > Parvibaculales > Parvibaculaceae > Parvibaculum. The sequence continues at coordinate 50,549 of JAVJOG010000020.1, read as the reverse complement.
TGACCGGGAAGCGCTTCAGATAGGCAAGCGACGAATAGCCGGTGCCGAAATCGTCGATACCGATGCCGATGCCGAGACTCCGGAGCCGCCGAAGCGTTCCGATGACGGTGTCGACATCCTGCATCACCATGCTTTCGGTGACTTCGAGTTCGAGATATTGCGGCGACAGCCGGCGCGCGATCAGCGTATTGGCGATCGTGTCGGTGAGGTCGGCGCGGCGAAGATCGATTGCCGACACATTGACGGCGACGGTGATGCGCGGCATTCCGTCGTCCTGCCATTGGCGGTTCTGCCGGCAGGCTTCGTCGAGCACCCATCGGGTCAGATCGACGACGAGACCGCTGCGTTCGGCCACCGGAATGAAAACCGACGGCGGAATGAAGCCACGCTCCTCGTGCTTCCAGCGGATCAGCGCTTCCGCGCCGGTGATCCGCCCGGTCGCGACATCGACTTTCGGCTGGTAGTAAAGCTTCAACTCCTGCCGCGCCACGGCGGCGCGCAGATCGCGTTCGATCTGGTTGCGTTCGATGGCGCGCAGATGCAGCTCGTGGCGATAGAGCACGCAGGCGCCGGCGCCTTCCTGCTTGGCGCGCGACAGCGCCAGGTCGGCATTCTTCATCAGCACATCGGCATCGCGGCCGTCCTGCGGAAACAGCGTCATGCCGACGCAGGACGCCTGTTGCAGTTCCTGCGCGCCGAGACGGAACGGCGCACCGACGGCGCGCACAAGGCGGCTCGCCATTTCGAGTGCCTCGTCGGCGCTTTTGATGCCGTTGAGCACGATACCGAATTCGTCGCCGCCGATACGCGCCACGATGTCGCCCTCGCGCCGGCAGCCCCGCAGAATATCGGCCGTCCGCTGCAGCACGAGGTCGCCCGCATCATGGCCGAGCGTATCGTTGATATCCTTGAAACCGTCGAGGTTGAGGATCATCATGCCGACAAGGCCGCTGCGCCGCTCGGCCTCGGCGATGGCTTCGGCGAACCGTGCCTTGAAGAAGCTGCGATTGCCGAGGCCTGTCAGCCCGTCGGTCGAGGCGATGCTGGCGAGCCGCGCCTCGCTGTCCGCTGCCGCATGGAACGACGCGGCCAGCGCGCGCTCGACGATGCCGATTTCGTCGCCATGCTGCGGCGTCTCGGCCGCGCCGCGCCGGTAGTCTCGCGCATAGTCGCGCAGCGCCTCGATCGGCGCCACGACGATGCGGTGCACCAGCATCGAAACCGTCAGGATGGCGAGGATCGCGGTGATCGTCAGCCAGGTCATGGTGTTCCATGCCCTGCTGGTCAACCCGCCCGCCAGCCGCGCCATGTCGATGCGAACGATGGCAACCGCCTGCTCGCCGGTCCGCGGCAGGTCGAGCCACACTGCATAATCGCCATTGTAGTCCCCGGCGCCTGTCAGCTGCCGTTGCGTTTCGACGGCAACCGGATGCCGCGCTGCGGCGCGCGCACCCGCAAGCGTGGCCGCGATCGCGGCGATGCTCTTGCCGTGCCATTGCGGGTGCGACGATGCGACGATCGTCCCGTCGCGCCCGGCGATCGCCACGTCGCCGATATTCGGTGCGCTGCCGATTGCCGAAAGGATCGGCTCCATTTCGTCTGGCGTGCCAACGCGTTGCGCCGCATGGGCAAGAACCTCGCCGGCGGCGTTGGCGCGCAGACCGGCTTCATGCTCAAGATTCTGGTTGAACGTCGTCGACACATAGATGCCGCTCATCGCCACCAGCACGGCGCCGATCAGCGTTAGCAAGGCAACCACTTTGGCCCGCACCGAGGTGAAATGCGCCGTGATTCCGCGGCGCAGTTCCGCGATGAAGACACGCGCACGCGCCGGCGCGCCGTCCTTGCCGGGCAACTCGTCTCGGGTCTGCGGCGCTTCGCCCTCACACTCGACCGACACCTGGGTCCTCGCTTCGAAACCCGGCACGCGCCGGATTTGTCGGGAAACTCAAGTATTTATAGGTGTCGGGAAGCTAAGATTGCGTTACGTGCCGGGTGTTGCGGCCGGGCGATTGTCCCGGAACGGAACAATCGTCACCGGGCTCGAAGGCGCGGCCGGGCGGGCGGCGGGCCTGATGCCCTTGAGCCACAGCCGGAGCGCTTCCCAGTGAATGCCGACGACGACTTTCAGCGTCAGCAGCGGGTGGCGCAGAAAGGCGAGCGCAAGCTGGCCGTCGGTGAAGGCCCGCGCCGTGCCTGCAAACGAGGCCGTCAGCAGCGCACCCTCGCCGTCGCTCTCGCGAATGGTCAGCGTCAGCCGCGCCCCGGGCCGCAGCACCTTGAAGTGATAGCGCCCGGCAACCGGCAGGAACGGCGACACGTAGAATGCCTTGTCGCAGGTCTGCGACACCGTGCCGGCATGGGGCGCCTCGACCGGCACGAGATAGCTGTGCCGCTCGCCGAAGGTGTTGTTGACCTCGTACAGCATCGCTGCCAGCGCGCCATCGGCACGGTGACAGAAATAGACGGTCAGCGGATTGAACACATGGCCGAGCACGCGCGGAAAGCTCAGCGCCTCGATGCGCCCGCCTCCCGTTTCGATGCCGGCCCGCGCAAGCTGCGCCTCGACCCAGCCCCGGAGCGGCCGCCCCGATCCGTCGCCGTGATCGCTGTCGTGAAAACTGAAAAGCGAAAACCGGTTATGGGCGAAAAACCGCGACGCACGCGCCAGCGCCGGCACCTCGTCGAGATCGAGCAGCATGTAAAAGACGCGGTAGGAAAGCGCATGAACGCGCGGCCGCAACCGGCGGTGGAAGACAGCGCCGGTGTAAAGTCGCGAATGCACACCTTCGCTCATGCGACTTCCTCCATTGCGGTTCGGTCTGTCGCGAGCGAAATGCGGCCCGACGGATCGGCGACCGTCCAGGGCCGGGCGATCCCGCCCAGTTGCTCGGCGACCGCGAGCCCGGCCTGCAATCCGTCTTCGTGAAACCCGGAGCCGAAATAGGCACCGCAGAACCATGTCCGCCGGACGCCCTGTATGTCCCAGAGTTGGCGTTGCGCGGCAAAGGCGCCGGCATCGAACACCGGATGATCGTATTCGATGCGCGCGTACACGGCTTCCGGCGCCGGATCGTGCGACGGATTGAGCGTCACGAAGAGATCGCGCGCGGTTGGCAGCGGCTGCAGCTTGTTCATCCAGTAGCTGACGCAGACCGGCGAACCCGCGCCGCCGCCCATATAGTTCCAGCTCGACCAGACACGCCGGTTCTGCGGCATGAAGGCCGGATCGGCATGCAGCCAGGCGACGTTGCGCTGATAGGAAATCGCGCCGAGCAGCGCCCGTTCGCGCCCGTCCGCGTCGCCGAGCATGGCAAGCGCCTCATCGCTATGCGACGCCACGACGACATGATCGTAGCGTGCGACACCGCCGCGCATGTCGCGGAGTGTGACGCCCGACGCATCGCGGCGGATGTCCGCGACGCCGGTGCCGGTCCGGATGCGCGGACCGAGCGGCGCGGCGAGCGTCGTCACATATTCGCGCGAGCCGCCGGTCACGGTGCGCCATGCCGGGCGTCCGCTGAGCCGCATCAGCCCGTGATTGTCGAAAAAGCGCAGAAAGGCGAGCGCCGGGAACTGCTCGACCCGCTCCACCGGCAGCGACCAGATCGCCGCGCACATCGGCAGCAGATGATCCTCGCACAGCGACGCGGAATAGCCTTGCTCGCGCAGGAAATCGCCGAGCGGCTTGGCATCGAGGCCCGCCTGCCCGACAAGCCCCGGCGCCGTGCGATAGAGCCGCGCGATCTCGCCCAGCATCCGCCAGAGCCGCGGGCTGAGGATATTGCGCCGGTCGGCGAAAATGCCGTTGAGCCCCGACCCCGAATATTCGAAGCGCCGCCCGCCGCCGGTTTCGAGCGAAGCGGCAAACGACATGTTGCTGGCGCTGGTCTTGACGTCGAGCACACCGAACATCGCCGTCAGGTTCGGATAATTGCGTTCGTTATAGACGATGAAGCCGGTATCGACCGGCACCGGCCCCTCCGGCAGCGCCACCGTCACCGTATTCGAATGACCGCCGATCCGCGTTTCCTTCTCGTAAACCGTCACGTCGTGGCCATACGACAGCAGCCAGGCCGCCGACAATCCTGAAATGCCGGTCCCGACGATGGCGATGCGCAGCCGCGGCGAAGCCGGGCCGCGCCGGCCGGGGATCGGAAGCGCGCGGTCGTCGAAGGGTGTCATTTGTTGCCTTTGCAGGGTGCTCAACGGGAGAAATCGCAATCTTCCCTACGCGCTGCCGCGTCCGCCGGATCACCCGCCTTTCGCCGCGCCGCGCCTTTCCCTAGACTCCGGATACGCATATCGGTGCGCGGGGGTGATCCGCGCACCATCCGGGCACGTACCCGCCATATGTCAGCAACCGGCATATTGCAGATCGTCCCGGCACGAGCCGGCCGCACACATTGGCGGCCGGATCTGAGAAAGCTGGGCTTGATGGATCGGGACAAGACGTCCGCGGCGGCGTCGGCGGAATTGGCGGAGGAGATGGCCGCGCTCATGGCCGCGATCGCGCATGATCGCGATCGCACGGCCTTTGCCCGCCTCTTCGGTCATTATGCGCCGCGCGTGAAGTCCTATCTGCGCCGCCTGAATGTCGAGGAACGTCTTGCCGAGGACATCGCGCAGGACGTGATGCTGACCGTCTGGCGCAAGGCGGCCCAGTTCGATCCGGCCAAGGCCTCGGCCGGCACCTGGATTTTCGCCATCGCGCGCAACCGCTTCATCGACACGGTGCGCCGCGAGCGCCGGCCGGCCCTCGACCCCGACGAGCCGATGTTGCTGCCCGAAGCGCCACGCCCGGCCGACGACAGCATGGCCGCCGGCCAGATCGGCGCGCGCGTCCATCAGGCAATGTCGGCCCTGCCGCCCGATCAGGCCGAAGTCGTCGCGCTTTCCTTCCTCGAAGGACTGCCGCATTCCGCCATCGCCGAACGGCTCGACATTCCACTCGGCACCGTCAAATCGCGATTGAGACTTGCGTTCGGCCGCCTGCGGGCGGTGCTGGAGGACCTGCAATGAATGCCGCCCTGAGAAAATCCGCTGCCGTCACCCACCGCCTCGGCGACGAGTGGCTGATGGCCTATGCGGCGGGCGCCTTGTCGGAAGGCCAGTCGCTGCTCGTCGCCTCGCATCTGAGTTTCATCGACGACGCGCCGGCGCGGCTCGCCGCTGCCGAAGCCGTGGGCGGCGCGCTGATCGACGATCTCGCGCCCGACCTGATGGCGCCCGGCGCGCTCGCGCAAACGCTGGCGCGCCTCGATGCGGCCGAACCGCCGCGCCCCGCCGCCCTGCCCGCGGCAGGCGACAATCACTTGCCCGCGGCAGGCGACGATCCTCTCCCCGCTCCCTTGCGCGACTGGCTGGGGCGCGGTGTCGACGAATTGAAATGGAGTTTCCTCGGCCCCGGCATGAAGAAGGTCAAGCTCTGGCGCGGCGGGCCGGGCGATCAGCGTCTCTGGATGCTGCGCGCGCGCCCAGGCGTCAAGATACCGAAACACGGCCATCGCGGCACCGAGCTCGTGCTGGTGCTGAAAGGCAGCTTCAGCGATCCGCATGGCGGCTTCCGCCCCGGCGATGTCGAGGAAAGCGACGGCGCCCGCATGCATGCCCTCGATATCGATGAGGGCGAGGAATGCATCTGCCTCGCCCTCACCGAAGGACCGATCCGCTTCGAAAGCTGGATTGCGAGGGCGATCCAGCCCTTCATCGGCCTGTAGAAGACGGGGGAGCCTTCTACAGGCCGGGCGATCGATCGGGGGGTCAGAACCGCGCCGTCACCGCGAAGCGTACGTTCCGCCCCGGCTGCAGCACGGTGTTCTTCTTGAACGAGCTGTGAACGCGGATGTCGTGATCGAGCAGATTCTCGCCGATCAGCGCCAGTTCGACCGGCCTGTTGCCGGTCATCGCCGCCGGCACGAGATACCGCAGTTCCGCATTGACGTTCGTATAGCTGCCGGTTTCCGTCTCGGCCGTGCCCAGATCGTCCTGCTTGAAGGCATGCAGGAAACCGAGGCGTCCCGAGACGCGCTCCCCCGCATAGAAGACGCCGGCGCCCGCCCGCAGCGGCGGAATGCGCGGCACGTTGCCGCCTGCGTCGAGCTCCGCCCGCACCGCGTCGAACTGTCCGGTCATTCCGGCCCGCGCGCCGCCCTGCCGCCACAACGTGACGCTGCCCGCCGCCTCGAAGCCGCGGAAGGTCGCGTCTTCCTGTGTGAACAGCACCTGGTCGAGTTCGGTGCCCGCGCCATGCGGCGTGCAGGTATCGTAATCGTCGTCGCATATTTCGCCGGTCAGCCGCTTGTAGATGAAGTCGCTGAACGAGGTGTGGAAGACCGATGCCTCGAACGAATAATCCTCGCCCGCGCGCCGCGCTGTCAGTTCGACCGCGAGTGCCTTCTCCTTGCCCAGCGTCGGATCGCCGAGCTCGAAGGTTTCGGTCGCCTCATGCGGACCCTTCGAGAAGAGTTCGAGCGCGTCCGGCGCCCGTTCGACATGCTGCACCGTGAGGCCGAACACGAAGCCGCCATCGACCGGCAGCACCAGTCCCGCCGACCCGCTGACCGGCGTGAAGCTGCGCGACACCGCATAGTCGAATGGCGCCAGCGGCACCGTCACGTCGAGGGCGCGACCCGAAACGTCGACATGCTCGACACGGCCGCCAAGCTGCAGCTTCAGGCGTTCGCCGAGCGGCATCTCCTCGAAAATGAAACCGGCCACCGCATCCGTTTCGGTCGGCGCCAGCAACTCGCCGCCTTCGCCCGCCGCGACGATCTGCCGGTTGCGCAACTGGACACCGGCAGCGCCGGTGAAGGGCCCGATCGCGCGATGCATGAGTTCGCCGCGCCCTTCCCATTCCTCGTTGTCGAAGCGCGAACCCGTCGCGCCGGCCGGGTCGATCTCGCCATGCGAATAGTCGCTGTAGCCGCCGCTGAACGCGAGCCCGCTGAAAGGGCCGGAGGCGAATTCGAGTTCGCTGGCGACCTGCACTTTCGTCTGCCACATCTCGATATGCACCGGGCTCGCCGGAATGCCGTAATCGCTGTCGTAATGGCTGACCGACGCGCCCAGATATCCGTTGTCGAACAGTCGCGACACGCCACCCGCGACACCGGACGTTTCGGTCCAGCTCGAACCCTGCCGGCTGACCGGTCCCGGAATGCGGTAATTCTCGGTCTTGCGGATGAAGCTGTCGGCGTGAAAAACAAAATCGCCCGCCGCCGCGTTCGCCTCCACATGGCCGCGCCGCCCGTAATCCACGGTGTCGTAGCTGGCGCTTGCCTCGCCCTCGAAGCCGTCCTTCGGCCGCGCCGTCGGAATGCGGTCGTTGATGACATTGACGACGCCGCCGATCGCCTCGCTGCCATAGCGCAGCACCGCCGGTCCGCGCACCACTTCGACGCGCTTTGCCGACAACGGATCGATCGGCACGCCGTGATCCTCGCTGACCGACGACACATCGCCCGCCCCGATGCCGTTTTCCTGCACCCGCACCCGCGTGTTGTCGAGGCCGCGAATGATCGGCCGCCCGGCGCCCGGCGCGAAGGCGCTGCTTGTCACGCCGGGCTTGCCGTCGAGCAGCGCGCCGATGGTCGCCGCCGACGAGCCGAGTATCTCGTCCCGCTCGACGACGGTTACCGGCGCCGCCAGTTCGTCCAGCGGCGAGGCGAGCGGCGAGGCTGTAACGAAAAGCGGCGGCGCCACGGCCTCCTCGGCCAGGGCCGGCAAGGCGGCGGTGAGCGCAATGGCGGAAACCGCCGCATAGAGCGGCGAGGAAAGCTGTCTCATGGAAACCCCCTGAACTGAACGACCCGGACATGTGATGTTATAATGTATCAATTCCTGTAAAGCCAGCGGCCTTGGCGGTCAACCCCCCGAAGGGACGGGCCCCAAAAACGCTGGACCTGCGTCAAAACCGCCACCGCCATTCCGCGCCGCCCGCCGGAGAGCTAGGGTGAGAGACAGGCGGCGGGAGCGCCGGCCGGACGCGGACGGAGGAACGGCAATGGCGAAAGAGAAGAAAGCGGCAAGGCCCGCAAAGCCCGTCTCCGACAAGCACTACCGCGAAGCGCTCTACGATCTTCAGGTCGAACTGGTGAAGCTGCAGCGCGACATCATCGCCAACAACCACCGCCTGCTGGTGATCTTCGAGGGCCGCGACGCCGCCGGCAAGGACGGCGTCATCAAACGCATCGTCCAGCATCTGAGCCCGCGCGAAACCCGCGTCGTGGCGCTCGGCAAGCCGTCGGACCGCGAAAGCAGCCAGTGGTATTTCCAGCGCTTCACCGAACATCTGCCGGCCGCCCAGGAACTCGTGCTCTTCAACCGCAGCTGGTACAACCGCGCCGGCGTCGAGCGCGTGATGGGTTTCTGCACCGGCGAGGAATACGAACGCTTCATGGCCTCCGCGCCGCTCTACGAAAACATGCTGACGGGATCGGGCATCCAGCTGGTGAAATATTATCTCGACATCACGAAGCCCGAGCAGAAAGAGCGCCTTGCCGCCCGCGCGAAGGATCCGCTGAAGCAGTGGAAGATTTCGCCGATCGACCATGTGGCGCTGAAGCACTGGCGCGACTACAGCCGCGCCCGCGACGAGATGCTGGCTCGCACCCACACGCTTTCGGCGCCGTGGAACATCGTCCGTGCCGACGACAAGCGCGCCGCACGCCTCAACGTCATCCGCGATCTCCTGTCGCGCGTCGACTATCGCGGCAAGAACGCCAAAATCGCCGTGCCCGACCGCAAGATCGTTTTCGCCTTCGATCCGGCGCAACTGAAATCCGGCGTCATCGCACCATGAACTACCGCCACGCCTATCACGCCGGCAATTTCGCCGATGTGATGAAACACAGCATCCTCGCCCTCGTCATCGAGCACATGAAGCTGAAGGACAAACCCTTCTTCCTGCTCGACACCCATGCCGGCACCGGCGAAACCGATCTCTCGGGCGTCGAGGCGCAGAAGACCGGCGAGTTTCGCAACGGCATCGCCCGCGTGCTCGCCGGCGAAAATCCGCACCCCGCGCTCGCGCCCTGGATCGCCGCGCTCGGCGACGAACCGCTGTTGCAATATCCGGGCTCGCCGCTGATTGCCGCGCGGCTGATGCGCGAGACCGACCGCCTCGCCTTTTGCGAGTTGCACCCCGACGATGCGGCGGCGCTGAAGCAAAACTTCGCCCGCGACGTGCGCGTCAAGACCCATGCGATGGACGGTTACGCGGCGCTGAAATCCATGTTGCCGCCGAAGGAGCGCCGCGGCGTGGTGCTGATCGACCCGCCGTTTGAATCGCGCGACGAATTCACCCGCCTCTTCGATGCGCTGACGGATGCCGTCGCCCGCTTCGCCACCGGCACTTACATCATGTGGTATCCGGTCAAGGACCCGTCGGTCTCCGGCGCCTTTCTCGAACGCCTTGCCGAGGACGGCCCGCCGAAATCGCTCTGCCTCGAACTCCACATCATGGCCGCCGATCCCGCCCGCATGACCGGCTGCGGCCTCGTCGTCGTCAACCCGCCCTGGACGCTCGCCGGCACCGCGCGCGACCTGCTCGACTGGCTGGCCGAAACGCTGGCACAAGCCCCCGGCGCCCGCGCCCGCGAGGAATGGCTGCGGCCCTAGCCTCCTTCTTCCCACCCTCCCCCTGTGGGAGGGTCGAAAAATTCGAACGCAGTGAGGATTTTTCGGGGAGGGGTAAGCGCGGAACTTCATCGCATAAGCCAACGCCTGCACCCGCCGAAAGCGGAGAACCCCTCCCCAAAATTCGCTGCCGCGAATTTTGACCCTCCCACAGGGGGAGGGTGGAAGAGGAATCGAATGACCCGAACGCCGCTTCCAGTCTATAAAGGCGCCGGCGCCACAGCTGACAAACAGTCAGAAAACAACAAGGACAAGCCGCGTGGACCGGGAGCAGCCCCCGAGCGACGAAGACGAACGCGCCGCCCGCCTGCGCGACGCCGAAACCGCCTATGAGGCCGAGATCGAGGGCAATCTCCGCCGCAACTACGCGGCCAACCTCGCCCACGGGCTTCTCGGACAAACCGGCTTCCGCCTCGTCAACGCGCCGACTTTCGTCCCGGCTTACATCTACCTGCTTTCGGGCTCGGAATTTCTGGTCGGCCTGGCGCTGGCCGCGCAATGGATCGGCGCTTCCGCCTCCTCGATCTTCGGCGCGACGCTGATCGAACATAGAAAGCGCGTGTTGCCGATGGGCTTGCTGATCGGCTGGGGCATGCGCGCCGGCGTGCTGGGCCTCGCGCTTGGCGGCTTCTTCCTGCCCGAACGCTGGGCCCTCGTCACCGCCATCGGCTTTCTCTGCCTCTTCGGCCTGTTCAACGGCATGCAGGCGGTGATCTTCAACACGCTGATGGCCAAGGTGATCCCGCTCCGCCTGCGCGGCCGCCTCACCGGCTTCCGCAATTTCGCGGCGGGTCTCACCGCCGCCGGCGTCTCCTGGATGGGCGGCCATTATTTCGTCGAGGGCAATCTCTTCGGCAACGGCTACGCCTCGACCTTCCTGATGGCCTTCATCCTGACTTCCATCGGCCTGTCGCTCTTGATGCTGGTGCGCGAGCCCGAGCCGCCAACCATCCGCGCCCGCGCGACGCTGGGCGGCCGGTTGCGCGACATTCCGATGATGCTGCGCGCCGACCCTGCGCTTGGCCGCTTCTATGTCGCCGCCGGCCTCGCCGCGCTCGGCACCATGGCGGTCCCCTTCTACATTCTCTATGCGGGCGAGCGCATCGGCCTCTCGGGCGCCACCATCGGCATCCTCTCCACCGCCTTCCTGCTCAGCCAGACCACGACCAATCTCTTCTGGGGCTGGCTCGCCGACCGCTTCGGCAACCGCCTGGTCTTCATGCTGTCGGTCGGCACCTGGGGCGCGGCCACCGTGCTGCTGCTGGCCGTCGACACGCTCTGGCCGCTCGCCATCGCCTTTGCCGGTCTCGGCGCCGGGCAAGGCGGCTTCCAGAACTCGAACCAGAACATCATCGTCGAGTTCGGCGCCCGCGACGACCTGCCCATGCGCATCGCGGTCCTGAACACCGCGACCTCGCTGATGCATGCGGCCGGACCCTTGCTCGGCGGCGTCGTCGCCTACGCGATTTCCTTCGACGCCCTCTTCGGCCTGTCGATCGCCGTCCTCACCGCCGCCGTCCTGACGATGTTCTTTCTGGTGGATGAACCGCGGAAGCGACGGAAGCTGCTCTAGGCCGCCGGACGCGCCGCCTTGATCTCCCGCGCCACGAGATAGAACAAGATCCCGAAAGCTCCGGCGGCCAGCGTCAGCACCACGAAAGGCCAGGGCGTGACGCCACTGGTCTTCGCGTCGTTCACCATCCAGACAATCGCCAGCACGCAGACGATGACGAGATCGGTGAGCACCTGCATCCCGGCATAATTTTCGAAATGCTGCGCGAAAATCCCGAAATACCCCGTCTCCATCAGCGCCATGAAACTCAGCGCTCCGAAGGCAAGAATAACGGCGGCAAGTAGCAGAAGACGTGACGGCATGAATTGGCTCCCCGTGGCGTTGTTGTCCATCGGAGCCATCCTCCCCGCACGGCGTCAGCGCGGCAATTACCTCGGAGGTAGGCGAAGGGAGACAGCGGTTTCACGCGCGCCGCCCGCAAATGCCACCCCCCACACTCGTCATTGCCGGACTTGATCCGGCAATCCAGAAGGCGCGCGCAACGCGCGCCGTCCCTCTTCACAAAAATGCGCCTTGAGCACCATTCGCCGTTTCAGTCCCGGATTCTTGCGAAGACAGACGCCGCTACGCGGCTCCTGGGTGCCCGGGTCAAGCCCGGGCAAGACGACGTGGCCGATTGACCCACCTCCCCAAAAATCGTCATGGCCTGCTTCATGCGGGCCATGCACGTCTCTCTTCACAACAAAAAAGCCGGCCCCTTTCGGGACCGGCTTCTTCCTTGTCCGGATCAATCCGGAATTGGCATCAAGCGGCGTTGTATCCCAACACAGCCTTGACTTCGAGGAACTCCTCGAAGCCGAACTCGCCCCATTCGCGGCCGTTGCCCGACTGCTTGTAGCCGCCGAAGGGCGCGTTGAGGTCGGGTCCGGCGAGGTTGAGGTGCACATTGCCGGTGCGGAGCCGCGCGGCGACTTTCCGCGCATGTTCCGGCTCGCCCTGCACATAGCCCGAGAGCCCGTAGACCGTGTCGTTGGCGATCTTGACCGCGTCTTCCTCGTCCTTGTAGGGAAGGATCGCCATCACCGGCCCGAAGATTTCCTCGCGCGCGATGGTCATGTCGTTGGTGACGTTGGCGAAGACCGTCGGGCGCACGTAATAGCCCTTGTTGACGCCTTCCGGACGGCCCGGACCGCCGGTGACGAGCGTCGCGCCTTCCTCGATGCCCTTCTGGATCAGGCCCTGGATCTTGTTGAACTGCACTTCCGAAACGACCGGGCCGATCACCGTGCCCTCGGCGTTCGGATCGCCTGCCTTCACCTGCTCGGCGGCGGCTTTGGCGATTGCGATCACCTCGTCCTGCCGCGACGCCGGAACCAGCATGCGCGACGGCGCGTTGCAGCTCTGGCCGGAATTCGACATCATGCCGAACACCGAGCCCGCCACCGCCTTCTTGAAGTCGGCATCGTCGAGCACGATGTTGGCCGACTTGCCGCCGAGTTCGAGCGCGACGCGCTTGACCGTGTCGGCGGCCGCCTTCGAAACGAGAATGCCGGCCCGGGTCGAGCCGGTGAACGACACCATGTCGACATCCGGATGCGCCGACAGCGGCGAACCGACGCCCACGCCGTCGCCATTGACAAGGTTGAACACGCCCTTGGGCACGCCCGCCTCATGCAGCACTTCGGCGAAGATATAGGCGTTGATCGGCGCCACTTCCGAAGGCTTCAGCACCATGGTGCACCCGACGGCGAGCGCCGGCGCCACCTTGCAGGCGATCTGGTTGATCGGCCAGTTCCACGGCGTGATGAAGGCGCACACGCCGACCGGCTCGCGCAGGATCCGCGTCGGGCCCTTGTCTTCCTCGAATTCGTACTTCTTCAGGATTTCGAGATTGGTGTTGAGATGCGCGATGCCCATGGCGGCCTGCGCGTTTTGCGACAGCTTCTGCGGCGCGCCCATCTCCTCGGTGATCGCGGCGGCGATTTCGGCATAGCGTTTCTGGTAGACCGCCATGATCGACTGCAGGAGTTCGATGCGCTCCTGCTTCGTCGTCGTCGAGAATTTCGGGAAGGCGGCCTTCGCGGCGGCCACCGCCTTGTCGACATCCTTGGCCGAGCCCATGCTGATGCGGGCGAAAGGCTCCTCGGTGGCCGGGTTGATGACGTCGAGCGTCTTCTTCTCCGCCGGGTCGACCCACTGGCCGTCGATATAGAATTTCAGATAGTCCTTCATGGGGGCAGTCCTCCTTGTTTGATGCCGTCCCTCGGCCGGTCCGCCCCCGCCCGTCTTTTGCGGGCGGTCGGGGCTTTTTCAGGGTCCGGGCCGGGCCTTTTGCGGGCGCCGCCCCGGTGCCGGAGAGGGGATTCCTGTTGGAAAGAAACCTCGCATGAGGCCCCCCGCCCGGTCCAGCGTAAAACGGCCTCGAAAACGGCCAAAACGCCGCGTAAATTCAAGGGAGTCGCCGTATAAAGGTCGGCCCGTCGCCGTAATTTCGTCGCGATGACGATGGACAAGGGCGCGGCGGCCCTGAAATGGCTCCCCGCCGCAAGCTGAACGCAGGACCGGAACAACCCCATGTTCATCGACGGACGCAACGTCCCGGACGGCACCACGATAGAAGCCGACCTCGCCATCATCGGCGCCGGCGCCGCCGGCATCGCGATCGCCCGCGAGCTTGCCGGTTCCGGCATTTCGGTGGCGCTGATCGAAAGCGGCGGCTTCGAATTCGATGCCGGCACGCAAGACCTCTATGAAGGCGAGATGGCGGGCGTCGAATATCCGCTCACAAGTTCGCGCCTGCGCTATTTCGGCGGCACCACCAATCACTGGGGCGGCTGGACGCGGCCGCTCGAACCGATGGATTTCGAGGAGCGCGACTGGGTCCCCCATTCCGGCTGGCCGATCACCCGCGCCATTCTCGACCCGTATTACGAGCGCGCCGCCGATGTCTGCCAGCTCCGCTCCACCGCGTTCGACGACGCTTCCGCCTGGGCCGAAGGCGGCGAGCCGCTGCCGCTGGCCGGCGACGAGGTGATGACGCGCTTCTTCATCTACAGCCCGCCGACGCGCTTCGGAAAGAAATACCGCCCCGACATCGAGCAGGCGCGCAATGTCACCTGCTATCTCAACAGCAATGTCATGGAGATCGTGCCGGCGGAAAACGGCGCCCGCGTCGACACGCTCCGCATCGGCACATTGTCCGGCATCCGTTTCGAGGTGAAACCGAAAGCCTGCATCCTCGCCGCCGGCGCCATCGAAAACGCGCGTATCCTGCTACTCTCCAACAGCGTCGAGCGCGACGGGCTCGGCAACCGCAACGGCAATGTTGGCCGCTTCTTCATGGAGCATCCCCACATCCCCTCGCCCGCGACCTTCCTCGTCACCGACCCGGATCATGTGGCGCGCTTCTACCGCACCTACACGAAACTCCAGAATTCGGTGGTCCGCGGCTGCTTCCTCTTCTCGCCCGACTATCTGCGCCGCACGCGCCGCATGGGCACCGTGCTGACTTTCGGCATGAGCTATGCGGTGACGGAGACGACCGGCACCGAGCCGGACAACCGCGACCCCGCCGCCTGGATTCAGCCGCTGGTGCTGAAGCTCGCCCGCGACACCACGTCCGCCGCCGCGCCGAACGCGGAATATGGCTGGCGCATCGGCGTCGGCTGCGCCACCGAGCAGGAGCCGAACCCGGCCAGCCGCATCACGCTGTCGGACGAGAAGGACGCGCTCGGCCTCGCGCGCACGCGCCTTGCCTGGCGTCTGAAAAAATCCGACGCCGACAGCCTGCGCGGCAATCTCGAGGCGCTGGCCCGCGCTTTCGGCGCCTGGGGCGAGGGCCGCGTCCGCGTGCTCTTTCCCGAGCGCGACGAATGGACGGTCGCCGAAGGCTGGGGCAACCATCATATGGGCACGACGCGCATGGCGTCCGATCCTAAAAAAGGCGTCGCCGGCGCCGATTGCCGCGTACACGGAATGTCGAACCTCTATATCGCCGGTTCCTCGCTCTACCCGACCGGCGGCACCGTCAACCCGACACTGACGCTGGTCGCGCTGGCGCTGCGCCTGACCGACCATCTGAAATCCCGCTTCGAGGAAGGGGCCTTCGCCTGATGGAAAAGGATACGGAGCACACGGAACATCACGCGGCCGCACCCGCCTTCTCCCGCCGCGACATCGTGATCCTCGCCGGCGTCGCCGCGTCGGCCGGTGTCACCGCCGCGATACTCTTCGGCCGCCCGCCCGCCGCCGCACGTCTCGACAGCGGCGCATTTCTCGGCTTGCTGGCCGATCCGGCATCGGCCGCGAAGCTCGGCGAAATCTGGTTCGCCGAAAGCAAACCCGGCGAAACCCTCGCCGTCTACGAAGCACGTCTCGCCCGCCGCCTGCGTGCGCATGGCTGGTCGCCCGCCGCCGCGCCGGAGCTCGCGCATCGCGCCCTCGCCGCCTCCGTCCGCGCCGACTATCTCGGCGACCGCATGGTCGCGATCGAGAAGTGGCATCTCTCCGAAACGGAGGCCGACCTCTGCGCGCTCGCCGCGCTGGTCATGCGCGATGCCGCGCACGGCGCCTGACTTGTCCCGCAACCGGGGATAAACCCGGGCATAAACCCGGGCACAAGTTGCGGGATAAGTCTCGTCCGCGCGCGTTTGTGACAGTTTTTTGACAGTTCGATGACAGTCAATGCGCGCAGGGCCCGTTTTCACCCAGAACAACCGACCGCGCCCGCGCCTCTATGGTGCGCGACCGCGCCCCCGCGACAGGCCGCCAGTTGAGCGGGCTCGGCAGCACGTAAGCAAGCTGCGCCGCCTGCGACGGCGAAAGATCGGCGGCACCGACGTTGAAATAATGCCGCGCCGCCGCCTCCGCGCCATAGATGCCGGGCCCGAGTTCGACGACGTTGAGATAGAGTTCGAGGATGCGCCGCTTGCTCAAAATCGTTTCCAGCCAGACGGTTATGTATGCCTCGCCGCCTTTGCGGAAATAAGTGCGGGCGGGCCACAGAAAGAGATTCTTGGCCGTCTGCATACTGATCGTCGACGCGCCGACAAGCCGCCCGCCCTGGCGCCGCCGCTCGATGGCGGTATCGACGGCCTGCCAATCGAAGCCGCCATGCAGACAGAATTTTGCGTCTTCCGCCGCGATGACCGCGCGCTGCAGATGCGGCGAAGTCCGCGCGAGCGGCATCCACTGCTTCGAGAGCCCATGTCCTTCCGCCACGCGAATGATCATCAGCGGCGTCGCCGGCGGCGGCACGACCGCATAGAGTAGAATGACGAATGCCGGCAGGAAAAAGACGACAAGCACCGCGCGTGCAAGGGCAAGCGCCGCCTGTCCGGCAAAGCGTCGCGCGGTTTCCTTCCGGCGCTCGGTTGCCTCTTCGCGCAACCGGTCGCCGCTCGGCCCTTCGGGTCTGATGTCCTGTGTCATCGCCGGCGATCATCCGCAAGGAAGCGTGTTCATACAAGGCCCGCCGTCAAGCAATCGGCCACGAATTGCCGCATTCCCGCCCTGCTTTGGCCTCCGTCCGGGCCGAACCTGCTTGCCGTCGACTCATTGATGATGGAGGCGGAGATGAAGAAGACCCCGGCAATTCTGGTCATGGCTGCCTTTCTGTTGACGACGGGCTGCACCAACCTGAGCAAAACCGAACAGGGCGCGCTTTCGGGCGGCGCCATCGGTGCCGGCGTCGGCGCCGCGGCAACCGCAATCGCCGGCTCAAGCATTGCCGCCGGCATGATCGTCGGCGGCGCGGTCGGCGCGGCGGCGGGTGCTTATTCCGGTTGCAAGAAGGACGAGAAGTGCTGACGCACATCGTCCATTTGAGATCGAAGAGCCCGGCGGAAGACATTCGCCGGGCTTTTTTCATGCGCCGGGCGCAAGCTGTTCCTCAACCGCGTCGAACGAACCGGCGACCGGCGCGGCGCTCTCCATGCGCCAGGTGCCAAGGCTGAGTTCGCGGTCGATCCGTACACACCGCATCCCCGCCTTGAGCGCTGCCTCGATCTCGCCGGTGTGATCCGACAGAAAAAGCATCTCGCCGGCCATGAGATTCGTCGCGCGCGCAATTGCTTCATAGGACGGCGCGTCGAGCTTGCCCCCGATCCGCGTATCGAAATAATTCTCGAACAGCGGCGTCAGGTCACCCCGGTCGGAATAGCCGAAAATCAGCCGCTGCGCTTCCTCTGAACCTGACGAGTAGACGAACAACCGCAATCCCCTGTCGTGCCAGCGCCTCAGCGCCGCCGCCGCATCGGCATAAACGGGCCCGTTCAGCACGCCCTCCTCATAGCCCTGCCGCCAGATCAGACCTTGCAGGAATTTCAGCGGCCCCGCCTTGCGATCTTCGTCGATCCAGGAGATCAGCAACGCCACTGTTTCATCGCGCGACGCATCCGGCACGCCGCCAAGCACCCGCGCCTCGGCCAGCGCCGCCGCAACCTCGGCGTCGTCGCCATGCTTCGCGACGAAACCCGCCAACCGTTCCCGCGCATAAGGAAACAGCACCTCATGCACAAAGGAGATCGGCGTCGTCGTGCCTTCGATATCGGTGATGACGGCGCGAATTCGGCTCACGCCGCCCCGCCTTCGAACTTCGGAAAACGCGTCGCGATGTCGTCGCCGGTGAAGTGACCGACCCATCCGTCGGGCGAGGTGAAAATGCGGATCGCGCAGAAATGCGGGGCGGGACCGGTGTCGAACCAGTGCGTCGTACCCGCCGGAACCGAAATCAGATCGTCGCGCTCGCAGACGACGCGATAGACGCGGCCGCCCTTGCGCAGGTAGAACGCGCCGGCGCCTTCGACGAAGAACCGCACCTCGTCGTCGTCATGCGTGTGCTCGGCGAGAAACTTCTGGCGCAGCGCCTCGCGATCGGGATTGTCCGGTTTGACACGCACCACATCGGCGCTCTTGTATCCGCCTTCGTCCATCAGCCGCTTCACTTGGGTCCCATAGGCGCCGAGCACCGCTTCCTGGTCCGCTTCCTCGGACAGTTCGTGCGGCGCGTCCCATCGCTCGAACGTCACGCCGATGCCGGCAAGCGCCGTCGCGATCTCTTTCGCATTGCGCGTGTCGAGCAATACCTCGTCGGGATTGGTATCCGGATAGACCGTGAGCTGTGTCATCTTGCGCCCTCCTCATGCATCTGGGCGGTGAGCAGAAAATCGAAAGCTTCCATGTGACGGATCGTTTCCTTCACCGTCGCTCCCCACACATATAGGCCGTGCCCGGCGATAAGGTAGCCCGGCGCCGCGCCGTCTCGCAGCCGCGTCTCGACCAGCGCCGCCAGCCGCACCGTGTCCTGGTCGTTGGCGACGACCGGAATGTCGAGCGCGACGTCATGCGTCGTCACGCCGGCAAAGGCCTTCAGTAGTTCCCACCCTTCGAGACGAAGTACACCGGCCGCAAGGTATCGCCGCGACAGCACCGTCGCCGCAACGCCATGCACATGCGCGATGGCGCCGATTTCGGGCGCCGCCGCATAGCGCACCAGATGCAGCGGTCCTTCGGCGGAGGCGCGCGGATGCGGCGGCCCTGCGATCTCGACATCGATCACGCCGCTCGCCTCGAGCACCGCCTTGTCGCCGCCTGTCGCCGTCAACGCGGCACGGGCCGTGTCGATCCGCACCGAAAAATTGCCGCTGGTCGCCGGCACCCAGCCCCGCGCCCCGGCAAACCGCGCCATTGCGACAACACCTTGTGCGGCTTCGTCAAAACTCTGTTCCGTGGCGGACATCGGCGGCGCTGGCTCCGGACAAGTCGAAAATCGGCGCCACCATAGTGGATTCGACCGACGATGAAACCCATCGCCGCACGGCCCCACCTACGGCACCGGGGACCGCCATCCATCCATTTTGAACACCGAAACGGACCAGTACACGGAACGGTAAGAGCACCCATATTTAAAGTTGCATAAATCTTTTTATGTGTGTCATTGTGGTTGAGTACAATCCGATTCGACTAATCAAAAAGGTTTATATCATGCGCCCGATTTCGCTGCCAAATGAGAAACAACCTTTCGTGGCCCAGCCCGTCGCGGCCCTCGTCGACCCGGAGGGCGCCGAGCGCCTGCGCGCCATGGGCGTCCAGCCGTCGGAACTCGGCCCCGGCATCGCCTGGCAGGTCGCAAGCTCGCGCGGCGCGGTGCGCGACCGCCTGATGCGCGATGCTGCGATCCGCATCGTCATCGTCGATGCCGATTCGGACACCGACCCCCTGCTGCGCGACCTTTCCCGCAACACGGCCCAGTACGACGAACGCTCCTGGCTCCATTTCATTGCGCTGACCGCACAGGTCACGCCCGAGCTGCTGCGCCAGCTCCGGCAATTCAGGTCCTGGTCGGTACTGACCACACCTTGCGGCGCCGGCGAGCTTCGCGAAGCGCTTCAGGAAGCCACCGCCAAATCCGCCGAGCAGCACCGCCTCGCGATGCTCTCCGCCGCCATCCGCGCCGAGGCGGAGGACATTCTCACCCGCACCCGTAACATCGTCGGCGCACTGCGCGATTGCGAGATACCGGTGGCGCTCGGCAATCTCGTTCACCTCGCCGGCCGCATGACCGAAAACGATGCCCCGGCCAGCACGCCGCAAGCCCGCCGCATCGAGGCAAGCCCTTCCACGGCAGGCCACGCCGCACCACTCCACGGCCTTTCGCCCGACGACAACGGCCGCCACTGGACGCGCAGTCTCATCGGCCTTTGTTCGGCGCGACAGCATTTCTTTCCCGACGGGCTTTTCTCGGATCCCGCCTGGGACATGCTGCTTGACTTGACCCACGCCCGCCTGTCGGAAAAACGCATATCGGTATCGAGCCTCTGCATCGCCGCGCGCGTGCCCGCCACCACCGCCCTGCGCCGGATCGGCGACCTCGTCGCGGAGGGGCTGGTCACGCGCATCCGCGACGAAAACGACGGACGCCGCGTCTTCGTCGAACTGACGGAGGACGGCTTTTCGCGAATGATGGCCTATATCGAAAACATCCGCGGCGCCTTGCCGGATGAGCGTCAGGGCATGCTGAAAAAGGCCTGAACGGCGGACGGCATCAGCCCGACATGTTCCAGAGGACAGACTTCCGCCGCTCCCCTTTCAAGTGCAGATCCGGGCCACACCCCCCCGGATTCCCAGATGAACAGGGAATTTGCAGGGAATAACCCTGAAAACGGCCTGTTTCGCAGCAAACACACGCCGAATACACCCGAAAATTCAGCCATTTACGCGCCATTTCCCTGCACACGAAAAACAGGGAATTCTTTCCAGGACAACAGGGAAGTCCCGACGCGACATCAGGGAATACCTTGTCGCAACAGGGCGGCGGCGCGACGGGCTGAACGGCCACCCTGATGGCATCAATCTCCGACCCATTTTCCGCTGCATCAGATCGCAGCGCGATGCCACGATCGCACACCGCGACCGCGCGGCTAACCCGTTGCGCTATCACGCCGGCGCGCAGGTGGGCACCTCTGACGCATCTATACGCAGCGTATGTCGTCTCGCGCGATCAATGGCAAACGCCGCGGCAATCGGCCGGGGGCGGGAATGAGTTCCACGGGCGTACCATTTTCAGGATCGTCGGTCGCGGCGCCGCTTTTCTGCATCCCTCCGCCCCCGGTATAGCCCGAAGACGATGGCAACGATAAAGCCGAGTTGCCGCCGCAGCATCGTCCGCTGTTCAGGCCGGACATAGTCGCGCTCCCTGATCGGGGCGAAGAGGGTCCCGGCCTGGTCCTTGAAATAGGCCTTCTGCACCCAGAGATTGGAGGCTGCGTACTTGTTGACAATCGCCAACCGCTGCGCCGCTGTAAGCATCGACTCCCTGCTGTTCTTGATATACCGGTCGCCGGTAACGTCGCGTATGAATTCCTGGAACCTGTTATCGTGGGCGTCCTTGAAAACAGCCTTGTTGCCCCCGACCAGATCCATGACGGCGTCATCGAAACTCGGATTGGCCTCCTTCTCCGGATAGGCAAAGGCCTCGAACGGCGTGGACAGGCCAAGAACTTTGAAAAAGTCGGCGATCACATCACCATTCTCAAGCCGGGTCCGGTCGAAAATCCGGACCGTGATCTGCTCGCGCGGAATGACCCTCTCCCAGTTCGTCAGGTGGGTCTTCCAGTCCCCAAGGCTGCCGGTAGCCGCTATAAGCCATGCCAGAAAATCATGCTGCACCTTGACGGCCCACTGCTGCCAAGCCGACAGGATAAACTCGTCCTGCCGACGGATATAGAGGATCACCGCGACGTCGTGATTCTTCACCAGCCCTTCGAACAGCGAGGGCGCCACCTTTTGGGCAGCGAGGTTTTCGGCGCTGAGCAGAATTGTCGCAGCATCGCCGACGCTCTCAAAAATCGCTTGCATGGCCGCTTCCAGCGCCTCGCGGCCCTCAACGGGGTTTTCAGTCCACGCTCTGAATATCCGGACGTGATTGCCGCAAGCCCGGCCGGTGAGGGCAAGGTCATTGTCCGGAACGACAATATTCTCCCGACGCAAGGCATCGACATTGAGGTCGAGGAAACGCTGGATCGCCGAGCTGCCGGTTTTGCCGGCGCCGATATGAAGAATGATTTTCCGTCGCGCGCCCACGCTGCGTCCCCGGCTTATCTTGTCTGCAAGGTCGGACGGACAAGTCGCCGCTTGCCCGACATTCTGTCCAAACGAATACAACCCCATAGTCGGGAAGGATTCAGGTCGCGCACCGTGCACCGGCACGAAACATAGATGCCTGACAGCAATTGGTTCAAGAGCCGTGCTGCTGCGGCAGGCGACACATTAAGCTGCCGGCGCATTCGGACTCTGCGGAGCACATTTCCGGGTATAAAAATCGATCGCCTCGTCTATATCGCCAAAAGGCACAAGCACGCCTTCATAGAGAACCAGTCCGATCTCGCAATACTCGCGAACCGTTGTCTCATTGTGCGAGACAAGCAGCATGCCCGCCCCTTTCGATTGCTCCAGAAAAACCTTCTGAGATTTCGCTCTGAAGAAGCGATCGCCGGCGCCGATACTTTCATCAATCAGATAGCATTCGAAATCGATAGCAAGACTCAATCCGAAAGCCAACCGCGATCTCATGCCGCCGCTGTAGGTTCGGACCGGCATGTCGACATACGCGCCGATCTCGGCGAATTCCTCGGTCTTTCTGAGGACCTCCTTGTAGTCCGCCCGATAGAGCCGGGCCACAAAGGAGATATTCTCTCGCCCCGTCAGATCGCCGTGAAAACCGCCGGCATATCCAAGCGGCCAGGACAAATGGGCCGTGCGGACGACCATGCCCCGGCTGGGCCTGTCCACACCCGCAATCATGTTGAGAAGCGTCGTCTTGCCGGCACCGTTCCGCCCCAGGACACCGACCCGTTTGTTGGTCGGGATGGACAGAGACGTCTCATACAGCACATGCTTGATACCGATGTCCGTATTGAAGTGCTTCGATATACCAATTAAATGGATCATCGGTCGAGCACTCTGTGTCTCAAGGCTCGATCCGCAATGAGACCAAGCGCCAGTAGGGAGAACGCCCAGGCAAATCCGTATGTAATATCGATACGGCTCCCGCCCATAAGCGGATTAAAGTTACCGCGCACACCATCCACAAAATGAAGCAGGGGATTATAGGCCGCGTATTCGGCAACGGAGGGCGGCATCATATCAAGCGTAAAAAAGACGCCCGATGTGATGTAGATAAGCCGATTAAACCCCGCAACGATATTCGGCAGGGATTCCGCGAAGACAACCAGCGAACCGACCAGCAAGCCGGCGCCGATGCCGGCGATCCACAACCCGAATATATTGGCCAGGACGGACAGGGCACTGCCAAAGCTGTATTTTTCAACAAACAGGAAAATGGCCACGGCAAAAAGCAACAAGACGAAAAGCTGCGTAAAAAACTCCAGAACACTTCGGGCCAGGAAAATGTCCATCGGCTGGACCCCGGCATGGTTCAGAAGCGGCTTGTTCTGCTTTAGCGCATTCGTCAACACCCCGTACGTCTTGAGATAAAAAAGCAGTGGAATAATACCTGTCGCAACGAACAACACGACATTCATGCCCAGCGTGTCTCTCATGCGCATAAAATAGAAAATGAAAGACAAGACGGCGACGTGGACAAGCGGCTCGAAAATCGCCCACAAATATCCTATCTCGTGACGGCCGAAACGCGCCAACACCTCGCGCAACACAATCGTGCGAACAGAGTGAACCAGCGCATGGAATGCGCGCACCATATTGCCGCTGGCGGCAACGACTTCCGGTGTCCAGCTTGGCGTGAAATCATCTGGGACGTTGTTCAGACAATACCGAACCTCCGGATCGACTAGAACCACCGGCACCAACGATCGCTTACGGTCATTGCTTTCGGTTTCCGGTAGAATAGCGCCATCGGCACCCGCCAGTTCGACGACGAGATCAGTAACTTCGTCGCTGTGTCGTGCAGCGCCCTGGATCAAATTCAGAACGTCCAGGGCCTCTCGCTGTCTTCCGCATTCGACAAACGCCTGCGCAAGAATGATCTTTCCTTCGTCCCACTCGGGATCGAGTCTCACCTGTTCATCCAGCTTGTTGATCGCAAGCACAAGTTTGCGTTCCTTGACAAGCGAGACACCTAATAGTCGACGCAGCGTACAGTTGTTGGGAACGGACTGGAGACCTCTTTCAGCAGTTTGGCGTGCATACTTCCATTTGCCGAGAGAAAAATAGCACTGCGCCAAAGTAACCGTTCGACGAGTGGACGGGCCATAAGCCGAATTCGTCTCCCACGCCCAGCGAATTGCCAATTCGTATTGGCGTGTACTCCAGGCAAGTCTTATCGCTTTGTCAGCATAGCGTTCCGGATCGCGGCCGATCGACAGGCTGGATTCGAAGCACTTGCGTGCATCCTCATAAGCGCCGATCACGGCATAAAGGCGGCCCTTGAGCAATTCAATCCGCCGCGCCATTTCTTCGGGCGCATCGTTCATCGCCTTGTCGAAAAGGTCAATCGCTTGCTCAGGATTTCGGTTCAGCGCATGAAACAATCCTCTGAGATAATCGATCCGCCACCCTCGGTATCCGCGCTCGGCAGCTGACTCCACAAGTTTAAGTGCGAGCCCGAACAACCTCCTCTGGCGCAGTTCGTCGGCAAGCCAGGCAACACTTTCAAACGACGGGCTGAACGCCGCCTCAGTCGCAAGAGCCTCGATCGCAACCTCTATCGCGGCCGTTTCATCTCCAACTTGGTAGAGACGCAGGAACTCACGTGAATATGGTGTCAACCGACGTTCGCTCGCCACCGATGCCGCCTTCTTCCAACTTCGGATACCAAGGAAACGTATATACGTCCCCGATTTCTAGAGATAGAGCAATACGATAGGCCAATCCGGGTCATACCCTACAGGGCGAAGGCGTATCTTTGAACCCACCTGTCGCGGATAGGGCGGGGTTCGGCCTGTACAGATCGGCCGTCAGCCTTGGACCGACGGAGCTGGCAAATTCCCGATTCGTCGGGAAAATCGACCAAACCTCGCTCATCTAATGTGGCGCAGTGCATTCCATATCTCCAGGAATTCAAGCGCGGACGCAACAACTCGGGGCATTGTCCCAACGCGGCATTTTTCAACGGTGGACCGCCCGACAATGCACCAAAGGAGAGGGAGGGAAATTTCTTCTCTCGAGGTACAGATCACGCGCGAAGTTGGAAGCCTTACCTGCGTAAGCCCCTCTGCCGTCAGGCCGCCGACTCAATGCGTCATTCCAGTTTGTCTCATTGGTACTAGACTTGCTGCCTGGACCAATAACCCAGCAATGCATCGCCGCCTCTATAATGGCAAATCAATCGCCTGCCACACATTCGCGCTACCGCGCCTTCCGTCCCCGCGGATCGAGCAGGACACCGGGCGTCACGGCGAAGGTCTTTGCGAGGCGCTGGATGATGGTGATGGTGGGGTTGCGGATGCCGCGTTCGATGCCGCTGACATAGGTGCGGTGGAGGCCACTCTCGAAGGCGAGATCCTCCTGGGACCAGCCCCTGTCGTGCCTCAGTTTCTGGACGTTGAGCCCGAGCTGCCGCCTGATATCCATGAGGTGATATCGGGCGCTTCCGCAGCCGATCGGACTACAGCCGATGAGTCACAAAACGGCTTGACTTCAGGGCCCCGGGCAAGCGTTGCTGTCGGCCATGGAACGCACGGCACCAGAGATATTGACCAGGGTCACCAGCACCCAGATCGGGGCGATCGGCGAGGCGGCCGTTGCCTCGGCGCTGATCCTCGGCTCGGGCGGTCGTCTGGCGCCTTTCCGGCCCTTTGCCGATGATGACGGCGTCGATCTCCTCGTATTCGACAAGGTAACGCGAAAGGCGGTCCCGGTTCAGGTCAAGGCCGCACCGGCCTCGACCGGGGCGGTACGGTCGAATTCAATGTCCGGCTCAAGACCTTCACGCTGGAGGGCGGGGGCTATGTGATCGCTGCCCTGCTGGACGGGGCCGGCATGGCCACAGCCTGGCTGATCCCGGCCGGTGACCTCGCCGCGCTCGCCAGCCGCAAGACGGGCAAGCTCGTCATGACCGCCTCGCCCAAACCCGCCTCGAGGGACAAGTATGCCGGGTTCCGGCGTCACTCCGCCGAGGCCCTCGCCACCGCCCTGATCGCCCGGATCGATCCGGGGTCCGACTGATATCCTCCTTTCCGGTTACCTCCCGGCAACCCCTTCCGGGTGATGCTTGCTCACCTGCTGCAACAAGAGGTGCAGGCGATGTCGAGAAAACCGAAGGCTCAATGGGGTGAGTACGGCTTTACGGACGAGGTGTCGCCCTTCCGGCTTACAGAGGAAAGGCGAGAAGAGCTGGCGGAGATGCTCGGGATCGAGGATCCGACGCGCCGGAACAGTCTCGCCGAAAAGATCCAGTCGGTTGGCAACAGCTATCGGTGCGACAAGGCGCTCGAAGCTGTGACACCGGCTCGGGCCGAGCGCAATGCGGCGCTTGCTGCGATCCTCGCAACCGCACGCGAACTCGAGTTCCAGCTCCAGGGGATTGACCACGCTTCACAAAGCGAGTTGTGGAAAGCGCTTGGAACCGAACCTTTCTGGAACGACGAGGACAGCGGTACCCAGAACGGCTTTGAGCAATACGAGTCTCTCCGTCGCCGGCTCACACATCTCACCCGGACGCTCGCCCCCCATGTCGAGGAGATGAAACGGGGCGGCAGGCCGGAGAACGCCATACTCAAGACCGCTGTCGGCGAACTCATCGATCTGTATGAAGAGTTCACCGAAAACGACGACAAGCGCTTCACCCACACCGTTCATGTCAATGGCGCGCATGTGGGCAAACCGCAATCCCCGGGCGGGCGCTTTATCGTGAACGTGTTCCGGGAGATCGATGACACGGTCGCCGAGACCTCTATTGGTTCGGCCATTCGGGACCGGATGACCAGGAAAGCGGACAAAGACACGTCTTCGTTCTGAACCCGCATCACAACAGGTCCTTCTTCTGCCGGTGACCCATCGGATCGTCCTTCGATCCTGTGGCATACGGCCAGATGCAGAATATGCTCGGCGAACCGGGGGTGGTTGTTCCGCTCCATTGTTTCGCTGCACGTCTCCAGGGTCGTGGCCTCAATCTCCGATGGAGGCCATGATGATTGTACCGGAAACACTCTTTTACCGTCCATGCGACGTCCCGGTTCCAACCGGTCTCGAGGGCGCCCGGGTTCTTCGTTATCAGATGATGGCCAGACTTGAGCGCGGCAGCGTCGGCGCCGGCGCCAGCGCCGAAGCATGCGTCTATCTGGTCCTTCTGCGCTCCGGCCGTATCGTTCCGGCGGTCCGTCATGCCTTGCAGAAACCGCTTCTCGACAGGCTCATGCGTGAGCTCGATGCCGGCCGCGTCATCTGGCGGACCTGAGGCCCACGCCGACACAGGCGGTTGTTCGACGACGCATCGAATAACGGGTTCCGCAGTACCGGCGATCTCAACAGGTTCAGTATCGAACGCAAAAATTACCCCTCGGACCGGAGGTGGTTGTTCCGCTCCAACGGTGGGCTCCCGCGCGTCACGGTGATGGTGATCATTCAACAACATGGTGAACGTCATGACCGATACACCGAACACCCTGACCGTCGAGAATATCCCCGTCACGTCCCTCAAGCCCCATGCGCGCAATGCACGCACGCATTCGAAAGAGCAGATCCGCCAGATCGCACGAAGCATCGAGACCTTCGGCTGGACCAACCCGGTGCTGGCCGACCGCGAGGGTGGCGTCATCGCCGGTCATGGCCGCCTTGAGGCAGCAAAGCTGCTGAACCTCGCGGAAGTGCCGGTGATCCGCATCGAGCATATGAGCGAGGCGCAAAAGCGTGCCTACAGGATCGCCGATAACCGGCTGGCGGAACTTGCCGGTTGGGATCACGACATTCTGGCGATCGAGTTCGGCGAGCTGCTGGCGATGGATCTCGATTTCGAGATCACCGACACGGGCTTCGAAACCGCCGAGATCGACCTGATGATCGCCGGGACCGGGGCCGATGAGCCCGATGCCGCGCCCGACGAGCCGGTGCCGGCGATCGACCGCTCGGTAGCGGCGGTCACGGCGAAGGGCGATCTCTGGGCGCTCGGGGCCCATCGCCTGCTCTGCGGCAACGCGCTGGTGCGGGCGGATTACGAACGGCTGATGGCCGGCGAGCAGGCGCGCATGGTCTTCACCGACCCGCCCTACAACGTGCCGGTCCGCGGCCATGTCTCGGGCCTTGGCGCGGCGGTGCATGACGAGTTCGCGATGGCCTCGGGCGAGATGGACGAGGCGGCCTTCATCGCCTTCCTCGAAACCGCGCTGGGCGAGATGGCGCGGGTGAGCCTTGACGGTGCGCTGCATTTTGTCTGCATGGACTGGCGTCACCAGCTCGAGCTGCTGACGGCGGGGCGCCGGGTCTATACGGAGCAGAAGAACCTCTGTGTCTGGGCAAAGACCAATGCCGGCATGGGCTCGCTCTACCGCTCGCAGCACGAGCTGGTGCTTCTCTTCAAGAAGGGCCACGCACCGCATATCAACAATGTCGAGCTCGGTGTCCATGGGCGCTACCGCACCAACCTCTGGACCTTTGCCGGCCAGAACGGCCTCGAGGCGGATCGCGGCGAGGCGCTGGCGATACATCCGACGGTAAAGCCCATCGCGATGGTCGAGGAAGCGATCCGGGATGTCTCGCACCATGGCGAGATCGTGCTTGACGGTTTTGCGGGCTCGGGCACGACGCTACTTGCGGCCGAAAGCACCGGCCGGCGTGCCTTCGCGCTCGAGATCGACCCGCATTACTGCGACACAATCCTGAAGCGCTTCCGCGCTGCGACCGGCATCGAGCCGGTTCACGTCGCAAGCGGCCTCACCTTCGGTGAGCTCTCGTGACCGTGCGAACAGCAGATCAGCGTGGCGTACGAGTGGCGTTCGAAGTGGCGCCACGCGGCCCGCCGGTGTCCGGCTCACGGGGCCGCAAATCCTCATGCAGCACAGGAACATCCGTCAGCGGATTAACCATAGATGCAAATGAGGATATCCGCAGGGCTTGACCAGAACCGAATATCGGCGCCGCGCGCAGCAATGTGACCTGCCACGGCCGGCGCCGCATACGAGACGGGAGGGGATTCACAAAGCAACAAAGGAGGACATGGAGATGTCCAGAAATTACACAAACGACGATTACCCCCATACCGACGACATGGCGGAAGACGACGATGTCGGCTACCGCAAGCCGCCGCGCAAACATCGCTTCCGGCCGGGCGCTTCCGGCAATCCGGCGGGTCGCCGCAAAGGCAGCCGCAACAGGACAAGCGTGCTCCAGGACCTCTTCGACCAGAAGGTCCGGATAACCGAAAAAGGAAAGGAAAAGTCGGTCACCTTCCTCGAGGCCTTCATGAAGGGCCTCGCCCGTGACGCGATCCAGGGGTCGATGAAGGACAGGCTCGCCTTCATGAGGGAGGCCGCCAAACACGCACCGCAGCTGTTCGAGATTCCGAAAGAGGAGATGGTACAGCGCATCGTCATCCAGCACGTGGAGTCCGACGGAAACGGTCGCCTGGCGCCAGTACACGTGGCGGCGGACAAGGCTCGGGCGCGCCGCGTGGAAACGCGGAACGCGATCAGGGAGGCGCGCGAAGCGGCAGCGCGCGAGAAAAGACTGGCCCGCAAGGCAGCGAAGGAGGCCAGGGAAGCCACCGCCAAAGAGGCTGTGGGAACGCCTGGCGTGCCAGAAGAGAAGGCCCGGGCGGTCGATGACGATGACAGCTGGCTCGACGGCAAGAGCTGAGTTTGTCTGACGGCGTCCCCGCTCGTCACCGCTCGTGTGACGCGCGGGGATCCTGCCTCAGCCGAGCGGCGTGCCGCCGAGACGGCGGCAATCGCTGTTCTGCATGGTGACCTGACCGCCGGAGAGGACACAGTCGCCCATGGCCTGGCCGTCGAGTGGCAGCGGCTTCAGACTGACCGTCGCGGCGGCGGGATACCGGTTGAGGGCGCCGGTCACATAATCGGTGATGCCGAGATCGAAGACGAAGACGCTCATCACACCGTTCGCGGTCGCGCTTGAGCTGAGGATCGCGCTTGCGGTCTCGTGGCCCGGCGCCGCGCAGGTCAGCAAGACATCGTGCCGGCTCTTGGTGAGGTGGAGCATCGACGTGTGGGCCGAGGTCGAGCCGAGGAATACGCCGTTGCGGGTCGCCTCGCAGACGGTCGTATGCGGGGTGGCATTGATCCGGATCGTCTGCTCGGTGCCGTCGAGCACGCTGGCGCAGCCGCCGGCCGACAGGGCAAGCGCAAGAACAATCGTCAAAGGCAAGGGTCGCATCCGTCTCTCCTCGGGCGTTACGCAGGAGAGAGGCTCAGACCTTCAGAAGCTCCACCGGTGCGACCGAGAGGGCGTCTGCGATGCGGACCATCACCATCAGGCTCGGATTGCGCCGGCCGCGTTCGATGGCGCCCAGATAGGTCAGGTCGATCCCGGCCTCGAAGGCGAGCTGCTCCTGTGTCAGGTCCCGCTTCAGCCGCAGGCGCCTGACATTGTTACCGACGATGACGGGCCAGTTCCGCATTGCGGTATCTGACGCCGTCAGGCTTATAGTCACTAGGGAATATAGTCCCTGTCCGTGAAGGAAGTGTTGACGCCCCTCGCAATGCCGCCCCGCAAGGGACTGGACTTCCCGCCCCCGGCAAGCGTCAGTCGGTCGAGACCCGCACACCCCCGGTGACGAAGGGAGACCCCGATGGAGAATGACCGCCGCGAACTTCTGGGCCGGCTCTTTGCGATCGCCTGCGACCTGATCGAGCGCGCGCATGAGACGGCCGTTGCCGGCCAGTCGCCGCAGCTTGATGCGAAGTCGGCCGCGCTCTGCGCCCGCAGCCTGGCGACCACCGCGCGCGATCTCGCCGCCCTCGCCGAGACGGCGGGCATGGTTGCGCGGGGACGGGATGGGGGCGGCAGGGATGGCGACGTAAACTGAGCCTCGCGCCGGCGCGTTGCGGCTACCGGGGCGTGCGGGCGGGGAAGATCATCCGGGCATGCGCGATCAGGAAGTTCATCTTCGCGATATCGCCCGAGAGGTTCCAGAGCGCACGGGCCAGCGCATAGGGGTTGATGTCGTGGCCTTCCCAGAAGAGCGCCTCGTTGATGCGGTGCTGGGCCTGCGGCCCGTCGATGTGATGGGCGGGGCAGAGCGGCAGCACACGCCAGTCATCGGGCTTCATGGCCTTGCCGGCAAGGGGGGCGCCGTCGATCGCGGAGGCAAAGCGGATATGGGCCACATGGACCGGGCGGGTCCCGCAACCCGGGACGACACAAGGCAGCTGCGCGATTGCGTGCAGATGCGTCTTGTCGCGCAGGCGCGGCTGGCGCTGGCCGGGGCTGCGGGACGAAGGGGCGGTCGGCTTGCGGCCGCGGCGATAGATCGGGGTGAGGGGTTTGATCCGGAACAAGGGCGCCTCAGTCCGGCCGACCGGCGGCGATCGCGATGAGGGTGTTCGCGCCTTCATGGCAGGTCCCGTGCATGGGCATTCCCCGTCAATCCTCCGTGTGAGGATGTTCGTGTAGAGATGTTGGTGTCGCGGGGGCAAGCAATGCTTGCCTGTTCGCGCAAGTCCAGTCGCAACAGGTCCGGTCGCAGCAAGTCCGGTTGCAATCGGCCGGGCACCGGGTCGCCGGTGGCGGGCCTGGGCGGCGGGTCTTCCGGGCGGCGCGGAACGCTCAAGGCACCTGCGGGGGGCCGGGATCACTGACGGGCGCCACGGGCGCGACCGGAGACGGTCAGGCCCCGGAGACTGCGAGAGCCGCGGAGACCGCCCGACCCGCGTACCGCCCGACTTGTCCCCTGTGTGCCAGGCGCCGCCGAACCGGCAACCGCGCCGCTCCTTGCGGCCGCTCGGGCGGGCCGCGGCCCCGATGCGCGGCCCCGATGTGCGGCCCCGATGCGCGACCATGCCCGTGCATGCCGGGCCATGCATTGCATTGCCCGGGCGCCTTGTGCGCGGCTTGTCCCCGCAATCCCCTGCGCCACTGCAACCACAAGCAGGATCGTTCTGTCTTGCTGTTGGGGGAGGGGATAACGGGAAGAACGGGGATAACCGGCGAGCGGGGGTGAGGGCGGGGCCCTGGCCGTCGGCGGGGCGCTAGCCGTCGGCGGCGATCGATGCGTCAGCCGGTATCGAGGCGAGCCGGACGCCGGGTCCGCCCGCGGCATCGGGTGGCGTGAAGGTCACACCGGCCGCCTCGAGTGTTTGTTGCAGCCGCCAGAGATTGCCGGCATGGCCGGGCGCAATGCCCGAACCCCGCTCCATGCGCTGGACGGTCGACAGGCCGAGCCCGGCCTGCCGGGCGAGTTCGTCGCGCGACCAGTCGAGCAGGCCGCGGGCGGCACGGATCTGGGCGGAATGCAGCACGGGAGAAAGCACCTTGATCAGGTCGTATATGACCGGTTTTGGTTGACTTCAGGGGACCCGATGGCATGGTTCAGGTCCCTAACGACCGGAAAAGGATCATTTATCATGACCGAGACTGTTGCAAGCCCCGCCGCCCCGCCGCCGCTGCCGAGTGTGCCGGACGGACCGGTACCGGGCATGAGCCCGGCGGTGGCCGCCGAGCTCCACCAGCATCTCTACCTGAAGGAGCGGCTGGCGGCCGAGTTCCCCGATCTCGACGACGAGACCCTTGCCGATACGCTGGACGGCGAGACCCGTCTCAACGAGGCGCTGGCCGCGGTCCTGCGTTCGCGCGAGGAGGATCTGGCGCTGGTGGCCGGCCTCAAGGCCCGGATCGAGACCATGCGGGTCCGGCTCGAGCGCTTCCAGGACCGGGCCGAGCGCAAGCGCGCGCTGGTCGCCGATGTGATGGTCCGCGCGGACATCCGGCGCCTGCTGATGCCCGACTTCACCGCTTCGCTGAGAACCGTGCCGCCGGGTCTCATCGTCGAGGATGAGGCGCAGGTACCTGCGGCCTTCTGGAAGCCGCAAGCCCCGAAGCTCGACCGGGCCGCACTTGGCGAGGCCTTGCGCCGCGGCGAGACGGTCGCCGGCGCGACGCTCGGCGCGGCGCGCTGCTCGATCACCATCCGCACAGCCTGAGGGGGAAGCAGGAGATGCCGCTGACACGCAAGCAGGTCAAGGCGCTCGAGATCGCCCCGCCCGCCGACGCGATCCGGACAAGGGAGGAAGGGGGCAAGCTGCTCGCTTACCTGGAGGGCTGGTATCTGGTCCGCGAGGCCAACCGGATCTTCGGGCCGGAGCGCTGGGACCGGATCACGCTGACGACGCAATGCGTCTGGCAGGGCAAGCATGAGGGCAAGCCCGCCTGCAGCTACACGGCCCGGGTCCGGCTCTGCATCCGGGCGGGGACCGCAAGCTTTGTGCGCGAGGGGTCGGGGATCGGCCATGGTCAGGGCGCGCATCCGGGCGAGGCGCATGGGCAGGCCCTCAAGGCGGCGGAGACCGATGCAACCAAGCGGGCGCTGGCCACCATCGGTGCGCCCTTCGGGCTGACGCTTTACGAGACGGCACCGGCCGACGGCAAGGCGCGGGGCGCGGCGAACGGCGTCGCGCCCGATGCGCCCGCCCCACTTGCAAACCGGACCCTGCCCGGCCGCGACCGCTGGCTGCTGCGGGGCCCTTCGGGCGATGTGCTGGGCTTTTACACCAGCCCGATCCTTGCCTGCTCGGCGCTGCGCCGCGCCGTCAACGGCGCTGCCGATGCCGTCACCCTTGAGGCGCTCTACACACAGAACAAGCGCTTCCTCGCCCGGCTGGTCGCCGAGCGGCCCGATCTGGTCAGCGACACCGACCGGCACTACGCCGCCATCCTGAGCGCGCTCTTCCAGGCGCGGCTGAAGGCGCTCGCGATGAACGGGACGGGGGGCGCCGGGATCGCAGAGCCCGCCAATGAGTCCCCCGGGGACGCGGGCCCCGCCGCCGGGGACGCCGAGGACACCAAAGAGCCCGCCGGGACCGCAGATCCCGCACGAGCCGCAAGTGACCCCGCCGCCGGACCGATACGCATCGGCGATACGCCGACCGCGCCGGTCTGACCCGGCGTCTGACGCCCGTCTAGCCGGCCTCGCCCGGCGCGAACAACCCGGCCCCGCCATCAAAGGCAAGCCCCGCCGCAACCGGACGAAACCGGCGCGCCAGAAACCCGGCGGCAAGAAGACCGGCGGCGGTTCCGGCGGCGCCCTAACCCGACATGGCCCACAGGACAGACTTTCGCCGCAGCACATCCTCGACGCCCGCCACACGCATCCCGCAGGCAACGACGCTCAGTGCAAGGCCGCGCTCAATCGCATGGGCAAGCGTGCCGTCGAGTTGCCCGGCCTCGGGCTCGAAATCATCGTCGCCGATCGCAAGGCTCATCAGCGGCGCAAGCGCCGGCAGACGCGCGATGAACATCGAGCCCGCAAGGAAGCTTCCGCGCATCACATCGCGCGACGTCAGCCCCAGACGGCGCGCGAGCCCGAACACCCGCGCCTCATTTGCAAGGATGTTGTTCCGCAGTCCGGTCAGATGTCTGTCCGGCCCGACCATGCCGAGCGAGGCGTCCTGCTCGAAAGCGGTGACGATCCGTTCGAAATTATCGCGTCCGAACATCGGTTCGACCAGCGTACGCCGCCAGCGCTCACCATCCTTGCGATGCAGTGAGCGCTTCGTGTGAATTTTCGCGACAAGGTCGAACCCCTCGCCGTGCAACTCGTCAAAGACCTTGAGAAACGGCAGAACGTCGCGCCCGCGGTTGTCGAACACACGCAGCGCATAGTCTCGTCCCGCCGCCCCGAGCAGTCTTTCGATCTCCGCCCTGCGTTCTGCCGTCGTGGTGACGTATAGCTTGTGTGCCACGGCCGCATCGCGCAACGTCGCAAGAATTTCTTCGAAAACGTCGGGGTAGTACGCATGCACGACAAGCGCGACGCTGAGCGGGCGCGGCGTCGGCGTCGCCGCTACGTGCCGTGCCTGTGCAACCCGCAGCGCCTCGACCCATGCATTTCCGTACCGGCTGTCTTCCTCAAGGCTCGGCCCGCCGCCGTTCCGGCTGCATGCAAGGTCGATAATAAAAGGCGCAGGTCCCCCGTCGCATGCATCGCGGCACGCTTCCTCCATCGCCGCATGAATGGCACGGCCGAAACGCGACGGTGGCGTATCCGGCAGACGCGGTGTTTCGCCCTCCGGAGCCCACGCCGGAACCGCGGCCTCGCTGACCGCAACATCGACGGGAAAAATCTCGCCAATGCCGGCTGCACGCGCGGCGTCGCGCCACAGTGCCGCGCATTCTTCGGCATCCACCGCCCGTTTGAACGGCGGCAAACCCTGTGCAAGCTTCGTCCCGGCATGGAAGGCCCGGCGGTCACGAAGAAAAGGCGCTATCGCCTCGATGAACGCAAATTCGCTGTCCCTGTCGAAGGGCCCCGCATGCGGCGCGCCGGTCCGGCGAAGGAAAAACGGAAAGGCCGTATCGGCATTCGCATTGTCAAGAAAGCGTCGCACCGCGTCGTCAAGTATAAGTTTCTCGCCGTCCCACGCACAAGGCAGGCATATCGCCGACAAGCCCGCCAGGCGTGCCCGCGCCAGCAGCGCCGCATCGATTGTCGGCACCGCCGCACCGCGCGAGAAGTCGCCGATCGCTTGCAGTGACGGGACGGTGGCCGCGGCCCGCGCCATATCGCCCACCCGCTCCGGATAGTCGAGCGCGCGATTGCTGAAGCGCGAGCGCGGCAACGCCAGCGCCGCCTCCCAGTCGCCGCGCACGGCGCCGCCGAAGCCCTTGACCCCGTTCCGGCGGATCGCCTCGCGCAGCATCGGATAGCTCGCCCGCCCGGCAAGGAGGCGCCACGCAAACCTCAACGACAAACCGCCATAGAACGTCGCATATCCACGTTCCCGAAGGCGCCATTTCATGGCCGGGGACAGGTCGCGAGGCGCGGCCGGCGAAACGGCCAGCGCCAGCGCGTCCTGCGTCAGGACGATGGGAACGAGAGCTCTCGCCGGTCCACGGCGGCGCGCACCCCCGAAGTCGAGTTCGACGGCATGAACGACCTCCTCGCACTCGGTGTCGACATCGATCGTCAGCACAGGGACATTTTGCTCCGGTGTCTCCGCGTCCAGCAGATAACGTCCGGCCGTCAGCGGCGCGCCGTTCGCGGCCGTCAGACGGAAGGACGCACCTGCCGCCTTCGGAAGCCCGTCGTTTGCCTGCGCGCGCAATAAAGTTCGCCGGCCGAAACGCCATCCGGTCGCAAGGCTCATGAAGCCGTTTCCCAATCCCGTTGCTCTCTCACCACCCGGTCCCCGGATCGGGACGCATGGCACCAAAACTCGATAAGCCATCCCCGGAGATCACGCAACCGAAGGGCCCGGCCACACTGCCGCTGCGCAGAAGTTCGGCAAACTTATCCCCATCCCGTTCCCCAACCCTACGATCCCCGCATCCGAGGAAGCAAAAGGGGGCGATCATGTCTGCCGAAACGACCGAACTTCTGGGCCTGCCTTACATCGTGCCGAACCAGGCCCAAAAGCATGTCACCCACAATGAAGTGATCCGCACGTTGGATGCGCTTGTCCGCTTTGCCGTGAAAAGCCGCGATCTCGCCGCGCCACCCGCCGATCCCGCCCTGGGCCGGCGCCATATCGTCGCCGACGGCGTCACCGGGGCGTGGACCGGAAAAGACGGGCAGGTCGCCGCTTGGAAACACGCCATCGTCATCGACCCTGCAACAGCCCGCGTTGCTTTCCCCGCGGGTACGCCCTGCCGCGAGCCGCTCACCGCCAGCCGCACATATTGTGTTCGCACCGATGGTGACGACGCCAATGACGGACTCGTGAACGACGCAGGCGGCGCCTTCCTGACGATCCAGCACGCGCTCGATGTAATCTACGGCACACTCGACCTCGCCGGGTTCAATGTCACCATCCAGCTTGCCGCTGCCACCTATGCGGCGCCGAAAGGATCGGCGCGACCCTGAAAATCGGCGGGGCCGGGCGGCTCATTGTCGATGGTGTCAAGATGCAGGAAGTTTCGACGCTCACCACGGCGAGCTTCACTGCAACAGGAAACGGAATCATCGAAGTCCACGCCGTCGAGTTCGGCGCACTCACTCCAGCGGTCTTTCGCATGTCTTTGCCGAGCAGGGTGGCGTCATACGCCTGCTTCAGAACTACACGATCAGCGGTGGCGCGACGCACTATCTTCGCACGATCCAGCTTGGCCAGATTTTCGCGGCGGGGCTCACGGTCACTCTGATCGGCACGCCGGCCTTCGGCACCGCCTATGTGCAAGCGCCCAATTTGGCGTGGGCCGGGGTTAACGGATACACCTTCTCAAACAGCACTACCGGCACCCGCTATTTGGCTGATGCGCTCGCCGTTATTTTAACCAATGGCGGCGGCGCGACCTAATTACCGGGGAATAGCTCGGGTTCCGAGACAAATGGAGGCCGGTATATATGAAGGCGTTCACCTGTTACCGGATCGTGGCATACGATGTGCTTGCCCCACATGCTTGAAGCCTCTATTTACGTTGCTCGACAAAATTTCCGAGACGCCATGACGGACAATCTGGACACGCCGACAGGAAGTAAAAATCTTCCCGAGGACCCGCAGTCCCCGGCCTGGGAAGCCGCCGGCATGAAACGGCTGGAACATGCAAGGGCAGCGGCGCGCAGCCGCGGCATTGCCGAGGCGCTGCTCGATATGCCATCACTCCTCCCAGCGGCATTGCGGACAAGGCAACTAATGGCGCGGATTCGTCGCGCCGGAATTTTCGACGCCGACTGGTACAGAAGCAAATACTGCGACGTCGGCACGTCTGGCATGAATCCGCTGCGCCACTACGTCAAATATGGTTTCGCCGAGGGCCGGGCACCTAATGCGGCGGTGGACGAACATACTGTTGACATCATGGCGCAGCGCCGGCGCCGCTCGTATTTTCCGGCTCCCCTCGGAATGCTCGGCGCGATGATAGCGTTGAAGCGCGCGGGCCGGTTCGACGCCGCGTGGTATGTCGCGGCAAATCCAGACGTCGTCGCGTCCGGCATGAACCCATTGCGCCACTATGTTCAGTACGGCGCACGGGAGGGACGGAGCCCGAAACCATCGCCCGCGTTCGAGGCATTCTGCGGCATGCTGGGCATGAATCCGACCGACATGCAGCGCCTGCTGACCGAAAGGCGCCGCAGCATCCGCAAAAGATTCGAAAGTGGAGCCCTAGGCGAAATGGCGGCCAAGGCCTCGGCCCTCGAACCACTCATCGCCCATGCACAGCGCGACACACTTGCGGTCAATCTGCCTCCCTTTTATGCGGATCCGGCAGTGCCGCAGATCGTCGCGATGCATCGGCTGCACGAGGCGGCGGAATTCCGCAGGGCGCGCGCCGCGATCCTCCTGCCGCACGGCAACCGACCGAAAGTCGCCGCGGCCGCCCGCCGTCTCGCAAGCGCGCTTGCCGGGATCTACGGGCCGGAGGAAATCGTCGTTTTGTGCACCGACGCCGATGGCAGCGATACGTTGAGCGGCCTGCCGGCGAGGTGCCGGCAGATCGGCTTTGCATCCATCGCAAAGGAACTGCCGATCGAAACGCAGGAACATGTGCTGATCGAGCTCCTGCGCTCGCTACGCCCCCAAACAACATTCAATGTAGAAAGCACGCTGCTCTGGAATGCCATGCGCACCTATGGCAAGGCTCTTGCATCGAGCATCCGTTTATACGGCTACCTTTTTCACAACGAACAGGACACCAAAGGCCTGTGGCAAGGTTTTGCACTCGAAAGATTCTATCGAAATTTCGACATTCTTTCCGGCGTCGTCGCGGAGGACGACGCTCTGGTCGACGAACTAATTTCGAGGTACAGCGTCCCGCCCGCCCAAGCTCACAAGATATCGACGCTCGAGAACACAATCTCCGAAATCCCGAAAAAGATGAACGACGATGCCCAACGTTGATATTTCCGTAATCGTCACCGCGCACAACGAGACCGTCGTTGCCGGCCCGACCGTGCTGAGCGCCGAAGCAGCCTGCCGCGCGGCAGAGGCCGGCGGCTTCAGCGTCGAACGCCTGATTGTGCTCGATGCGGCAACGGACGCCTGTCGCGAATTTTTCACCCAGCCCGCCTTCGACAACTGGACAAAAGTATCGCTCGACCAGCGCGATCTTGGCTTAACCCGAAACGCCATCATGTCGACGGCCAAGGGGCAGTGGATCGCCTTTCTCGATGCCGACGACCTCTTCAGCGAGAACTGGCTGATCGAAGGCACAAAAAGGCTCGCCGGCGCGACGGCGCGCGGAGAACGGGTTATCGTCCATCCGGAGTTCAACTGGATATTCGACAGCGAGCATTCGGTTTTCGCCAAGCCGGACCAGGACGATCCGATCTTCACTCCCTATTTCTTCTATCGCAGCAACTACTATGACTCGCTTTGCCTGGCGCCGAAGGAAGCGCATCTGGAAATTCCCTATGTTTGCCGCGACATTCCGAACGGGCTTTCGTTTCAGGACTGGCAGTGGAATATCGAGACCATGGCCGCCGGCTGGAAACACGTGACCGCGCGCGACACGATCATTTTCAAGAGGCGACGGGACGATTCTCTTGTTACCGAAAGCAGAAGCCGGCAGTCGATCATCCGCGCGATTGAGCCGATGGCGATCGACAGGGTTCAAGATCTTGGAAAGTCCGAGCGAAAGGCGACGTGAGAATGAAGAATGTTTTGATTACGGGCGGCGCGGGGTTTATCGGCGTCAATCTCACCGCCCATCTCGCCGCGCATGGCGGCTACGCCGTTACAGTGCTCGACAATGAGAGCATGGGCGACCGGCGTCATCTGGAACCGTTCGGCGTGCGCTTCATCCACGCTGACATTTGCGACGATGCCGCACTCGCGACGGCGCTGGACGGTCAGGAGGTCGTCGTCCACCTGGCCGCCGATACGCGCGTCATGGATTCGATCGAAAATCCCGTTTTCAATTTCGAGGTCAACGCCGTCGGCAGCCTGAAACTCCTCGAAGCCTGCCGCAAGCTGAATACGCCGCGCGTGATCGCGGCATCGACCGGCGGCGCCATCATCGGCGAAGCAGAGCCTCCCGTCCATGAAAATATGGTTGCAAGGCCGCTCGCGCCCTACGGTGCGTCCAAGCTCGCCATGGAGGGTTACATGTCGGCCTATACGGGCGCTTATGGCATCGGATGTTGCGCCCTGCGCTTCTCCAATATTTATGGCCCCCGCTCCTTCCACAAGGGCAGTGTGGTCGCGCATTTTTTCAAGCAGATACTGGCCGGAAAAGAGCTGATTGTTTATGGAGACGGGTCGCAGGCCCGCGACTTTTTGTATATAGAGGATCTGGTTGACGGCATCCGCCGGACCATGGAAAGTAATGCGGTGGGGGTTTATCAACTCGGCAGCGGTTATCCGACGACGGTTAACGAGCTGCTTGACGCCATGGGCAACGTGGTGGGCCGGACAGACCTTCCGATCACGTTTGAAGCGTTTCGCGTCGGCGAGATCCACAGGACATGGTGCGAGATTTCGAGAGCACGCGAGGCCTGCGGCTTCGATCCGGCGACGTCGCTGAGCGACGGGCTGGAGCGCACATGGGCATGGTTCAACGCCCACTGAGCCGGATGCACCGGCGGCATGCCGGAACCGGATCACAAATCGAACCACAGGGGTGTGGTAGACGGGCGTTTCCAGTGAAAAGGAATGTATTATGAAAGTCGTTGTGTTGGGGGGCGATGGATTTTGCGGTTGGCCCGTTAGCCTGCATTTGTCCCAGCGTGGGCACGAAGTGATTATCGTCGACAACCTGTCGCGCAGAAATATCGACGTCGAGCTCGAAGTCGACTCATTGACGCCAATTCGCCCGTTGGGCGTACGGCTTGCGGCGTGGAAGGAATTGACCGGCAGGACGATTCCGTTTCTGAATTTTACCGTTGGAGACAACTACCACCGCCTGCTGACCTTGATCCGCGAGGAACAGCCCGACGCGATCATTCATTTCGCCGAACAGCGCGCCGCGCCCTACTCGATGAAATCGTCGCGGCACAAGCGCTATACGGTCAACAACAACCTGAATTCCACCAACGATGTGCTGGCGGCGATCGTCGAGTCCGGCGTCAACGTTCATCTGGTGCATCTCGGCACCATGGGCGTCTATGGCTATGGCACGGCGGGGATGAAGATTCCCGAGGGCTACCTCAAGGTGAAGATCGAGACCGAAAACGGCGACCACGAACAGGAAATTCTCTATCCGGCCAATCCGGGCTCGATCTACCACATGACGAAGACGCAGGATCAGCTCTTCTTCCATTTCTACAATAAGAACGACGGGGTGCGGATTACCGACCTCCATCAGGGGATCGTCTGGGGAACGCAGACCGAGGAGACGTCGATGGACGAACGTCTGATCAACCGTTTCGATTACGACGGCGACTACGGCACAGTACTCAACCGCTTCCTGATGCAGGCCGCGGTCAACTATCCGATGACCGTGCATGGAACGGGCGGGCAAACGCGCGCCTTCATCCATATCAAGGACACCTGCAGGTGCATCGAACTGGCGATCGAGAACCCGCCGCAGAACGGTGAACGCGTCAGCATTCTGAACCAGATGACCGAGACCCATCGCGTTCGCGACTTGGCCCAGATGGTTTCCCGGATGACCGGCGCCGAGATCGCCTATGTCGAGAACCCGCGAAACGAAGCAGCGGAGAACGATCTGCATGTCGCCAACGACCGCTTCCTCGGTCTCGGCCTCAATCCCGTCACCCTCGCGGAGGGGCTTATGGACGAGGTGACCGAGATCGCCCGAAAATACGCCCATCGCTGCAACACGGCGCGAATTCCCTGCGTGTCCTACTGGAACGCACAGACGAATTGAGCCGGTCGGCGACAAGAGACGCGCTCAGAACGAAAACAGAAGCGGGGGTTCGGCTTCATGCTGGCAAGAGCGGAGTTCGAAAAGTATCGGCCTCTGCTGAACTGGCTGACGACCGCCTAAGCGGATATCGGGGCCGGCCACGGGCGGGAGTTCTGCGTTCCACGCCGCCCGGTGAGCCGGAAGATTGTCGACCGGCTGACGCGCCAGGGCATCGCATGCCCGCCATCGACCCGATCGGCACCTTTCAGGAG
This sequence comes from Parvibaculum sp., assembly GCA_040216885.1. GTDB lineage: Bacteria > Pseudomonadota > Alphaproteobacteria > Parvibaculales > Parvibaculaceae > Parvibaculum. Next base: position 8,795 of record JAVJOG010000020.1, on the reverse strand, counting down.
TGGTTTGCAAATTTTGTCGCAACAGCTTGAAAGCCGACCCCGGCTTTCTCGCCGCCGCTGGCCTCGTCCTGAAGCCCCGCCGCAAAACATACACGTCATCTCCCGCGGCTCGAGCGTGTTCTTCGACATTAACAATGCAGACTTCTTGATCGAATCCTGCGAGGGCAGCGGCTTCGCGGCGACGCCGGTTCTCGACATTCTGGATTTTGGTGGCTCAACGGGGCGAACGGTCTTCAATCTGGCTTATAGCTTCCCGTCCGCTGGCATTGCTGCGATCCCTCACAGGTTGCGATCGCGTGAGGCAGGGATAAGCATCGCGAGGTGAACTACTTCGTCTCAAACCAAAACCCGCCTCTCGAACATGACGACGATAGCCTCGATGGCATCTATACGAAATCCGTCTGGACGCACTTTTCGGCTTCGGCGTCGCGCCGCTGGCTCGCCAAACTGTTGAGCGTCGTCCACCGCGGCGGCTTCCTGGCCCTCACGGCGCATGGACCGCATGACATTGCGCGCCGGATCGTTTACGGAAGTCCGTCGCCCGACATAGCTTGCTCGCATAGGCGCCCCGCATGGCCGAACGCAGGCTTCTGGATCGAATACTCAGGCGCTCCCGGGAGCCGTCGGCCGATCGCGGCGCGATCGGATACGGATTTCTGAATATGCTTGTCGCGGAAGTTTCAGGCTCAGGTCATTTCTTTTCGGCCTACAGCACCCTTGACTAGCAAGGCGACATTCACGATGCGGAAAATGCCGACACCTCGAAATGGGGGTTGACCTTCTTCACGCAGCAGTGGTCCAAAGCGCATCTGGAGCCGATGCTCTGTGACCTGAACCCTTGGACTTCCTTCAGATCGGATTAGCGTCCTTTTGCCAATTGAACTTGCCCCCAGCCTTGGACCGGCTGGGCTGGTATAATTTTGGGGCAAATCAACCATCGCACCAAGTCAGAAGTACGCCGAACCGAGCTTTGGGATACCGGGATGAGAGAAGTCACCGTGCCGCAAGCCTTCTGGATTCTTCAGAAAAGATATGCGCATCATTTCCACCATTTCCCATGCGCGGTAATCCGATACGAGCGACCGACTCCATTCAAAAGCCTCGAGCATCATCTCGACGCGAAAATTCCTATGAAGGCATTTTTCAATATCATCGCGCCCAATATCTTGCGATGCATAGAAAATCATAGAGTTGTAGTCAGTATTTCCACCAAATTCGAAGAGATCGCGCAACAGGTACATCGTATGCGCAACCCAAGGGTTTCGAAAAAACATATAATCTTGCTGGATTACACAGCTGCCTCGGCGTAGGCAGGGGAAAAATTTCATCACAACACTATCATTTATCTCCCAAGACTTTGATAGGTCGACAAACAAAATCGAAACTGCGTCTCCGTCCCACCCCACGCAGAATTCATAATATTGACCTTACGTGAATTCACTCGGAAATCTCTCGTCAAATTCAAGAACAGCTCATAAATATCTGTCCCCGCATAGAAGGGGTGTCCCTTCTTGTAAAGGAAATCGTACTTCTGTCTTTCCGATGCTGTGAAAAGATCAAAGGAATGCACAGTGGCTCCTCTTCTCTCTCCAAGTTCAAGCCCCCAGGCTAGCGCCACTGTCGAGCCGCCAAGAAATGGGCCCAAATCCACAACCTGACCTTCTGGCAACGACGATTTTCCTGAGATAAACGCCAGCATCCTCATTTCTTCGAGGCTCAGCATCGTCGGATAAGTCGCGAACCAACCCGGAATACTGAAATCGCGTGAATTCCATGGCTTGGCACGCATATACTCAATATCGTCGATGTCCATGCGCTTCATTTACATCACTTCTAAATTGCCCAGCACACAAACTGATGCGCAGAGGTCCCTATGGCGGCGCCGCATCTTTTGAGTTCGTCAATTTGATGTCCGACGAAGGCAGAACTGATTTCCTGCGCCGGCGGCAACGAACTCAAAATCGGATTCTTTCACGAAAAAGTTGACCGCCCTGAAGACACCGTAGTGTGGATGATCACGGCTTGCATGAAAGTCATCGCCGACAATGTGTCCATCGCCCTTGAGCGCCGCCGCGCAATTGCGCAACTCGTTGAGCGTATTCTCGAATTTATGGCTTGTGTCGAGGTAAACCCAGTCGAGTTTCTCCGGAATATTCTTCAGGAAGATGTTCGAGTACTCCTCGACGATCTGCACCTTTTCGGAATAACCGCGCCGCTTCACTCGTGCTTCTACTTCTTGCCTGGCGACGAGCGTTGGCAACGAATTGCTGTTTGTATATGGTGACGACCATCCAAAAAATTCACCAACCTTCGTCCAAATATCAACGAGGTAAAGTTTTTCGGGTCGAACGATATCGATAATTTTCTCTGAGAAATGCCCCCGAAACACACCTATCTCTGCGCCGACTGATCCTTTCGGCAACCGGTTCAGAACCCACTCCCTTTGAGTCAACCGTTGCAGCTCACCTGTCGGGAAAGGGAAGGCGGCTTCCGATTCAAGCAATTCTACCATTTCTGTCCGCTTTCGTCTGGGCTTCGCACCAATTTAAAGCGATGCATGCATGTCAAACCAGCCGATCGCCTTCATTGCTTCGTGGCGCTTGCTCTCGCTATTAGGGAATCGATCGGCAACGCTGCGCCGCAGACAGTCTATGCGATTTCGTTCTGCCGTCGCCTCTTCAAGCGACATCCAAGACACCGGCAGTTCCTGCCCGAACGAACCCGACGACCCCTGCATGAACACATGGTCAACGTAATCCCCCTCCTTAGCGGGACAGGGAAGCTTTTGGGTGTGTACCCTTGCCTGATTCACTATCGCGAACTTGCGATAGCCATAGCCTGCAAGTAAGTTGAAGCCAGGTACGCCGACACCCTCGAAGCTAATGTATTGGGGCTTATCAAAGTACTCTAACGCGCGCATTACTGCTTCGTCCATACCCTCGAGATCAATTTTCAGGTAGTAAGGAATGCCGTACTGCTCGAAGAGCATCCGAGGAGTGATCGCTATTACTTCAACTATATCTGCGCCTCGCTTACGACTTCCCCAACTCTCATAAACCGACGACCAGGCGGTATTGGTCCGGTTCAAGTAAAACCGCACCTTGCCTGCCTCGGGCGCTATTGCATACGGAACAATCGTGAGGCGCCCCATCCGTACTTCATTCGAAAACTTCTGCTCGGCAGCAGCAACCAAGTGTGGATTAGCCTCCACCGCGACGACATCAAATCCTTTCTTCAAATAGAACTCGGTGTCATCGCCAGAATGTAGACCCAAATCAAATATTATAGCCATCGCCTGTCCAGCCTCTTGCCTTTCAACCTGCCGCAAAATGACTGCTGCGTACAAGCTATGCCGCTCATACGCGGGAGAGCGAGCCTAAGCGCTCCGCCACCCTATCCAGAACCAAGAAAAAACGTCGTTTAATAAGATCAACCTGTCCTCTGGAAGGGGAGCCAAGAGTATCGACGGCAGCGAACACTTTCTCAATGTCGGCCAACACTCGTCGGGCCCCCTGTAGCTTTCTCTCTATAACCTCAACTTGCGCTTTATGCCACCTTTCAGCGTTCGCCAATTCAGATTCGAGGCAAGAAACTTCAGATTCGAGTTTGGCCACTTTGGACTCAAGTCGAGCGCTCACCAATTCATGCTGCCTAAGTTTGTCCTCCAATTCGAGAATGGTCGTGTTCGACGACGTAGCACTCAACCTTTTGTCCTTCTGAGCCATTTCGCTATAAAGCCGCTGGCTGTTCTCAACTAGTGCATCTATCTGATCCGCCCAATCCTTCATGCTTAGCTGACCGAACCGATACGCCTCTGCGATCTGCAACACACGTTCCCGCGCGGTATCGTCTGACGACAAAGCCTGGAGAGACATATAAAAAGCCTCTGTCTGAGGTAACATAAACCCGACTGCGTCGCCGGGCGCGCTGTGACAGTAGCTCGGCTTTACAATCCCGCCTATTTCCTGGACGAGACAAGGGTCCTCCAAAGGCGACCGAAGACCCAGTCGTTGTGCAATGTGGTCGGCCTGTTCCAGCGGCTTCGTGAACCAGCGCTCATATTCGATTATGCAATCAAATCGAGCCCTATAGTGAAGCACGCCATAAACAAGATAATTGTTCCAAATTGTTTCCCCCCTCTGAGGCGGTATCTCGTCTCGTCTCCTTAAAGAGCGGGCTACAGCTCCCGGGTGCCGCAAGCACAGAACTGTCTTGGGGCTCACATTGAGAGTTTCGAAAACCGTTTGCCAAAGCGGCAAAAGAACAAGCGTCCTCGGATCCTTGAACCCCCAAACACTGCCCGATGATTTTTCGAGTTCAGACGCCACAATATCAATCATCTGCATCCGATGACTGTTGAAATCCTCCGAAAGCCACCACCCATCGGGCATCGGCAAGACACCTGTTCGTAAGGGCAGGGAACGGCGCAGTTGCACGAGGATGTCTGCTGCAATTTTGACCAGACGCCTATCCTCATAGAAACCGTCCGGATTATCGGCGGCGCCCTCGATCAAATTTTCGCCTAGGCGAACTCCCATCGCCTGCAATATTTGAGTAGCAACAGAAGTACCCGATCGGTGCATTCCGAGAACAACTACTATCTGCTTCATGCCTGTCACGCACCCCTCCGAAAACGCCGTCAGAAGCCATAAATTGGCAACAATTGGAGCGCTTTGCTCAACGGCACCTTGTACCTATTTGCTTCAGCCATCGCTCCAGATGTAGCATCCAACGACGACCCTTCCGTCTCGCATGCACTGAACCGTTCTTCGACGAATTTCTTAAGCTCCCAGCTACCCTTCAACAACCCGAGTTCAACCAATTGAACGGGATCGCGATACCTTACACTTACGTCGCACATGAATGACATTGCAGGCTCTCGTTCCAGCATTTCCGCATAGAGCCGATACTCGTCAATGTGTGGACGGTCGTTCCTTGCATACTCACGGACCGCTGTGACAGCAAAATCAGAAAAATACTTGAAGTGCTGTAAAACCCCCGTGATGGGGGCAAGTGCAAGCGCAGGACGCAGCGTATGTGTCGAGCCGGCAAATGCCATACCACGACGCCATTTCACAAGTGGAATCTTGTTCAAAGCAGGCCCGTCTGCATTCCTGCCATTTGCCCAGAAAACTCGCCGCCGCATACCTCCTTTTATCTGAAGATGAGGAAAGTTGCGCGCCGGAAACACATTGTAAGGGCCTGCATCAAAATGGTCAGCAATATCCAGAAACGGTTGACCCATTGCGTAATCTGCATTCTTCAAGGCTCCACGAGGGTACATGTCGATCATCAAACAGAACAGGCCGACAGCCTCTACCCGGTCGAGAAAAATGCAAAGCTCTTTGATATTTAGAATATCGCTGTACGGATAAACCAATATCTCATCGGCATCGACAACAAGGCACCAATGGCCCACGCCGTATTGGTCGAGCAGCTGATTTACCCAAGAGACCCCTGCCTTGTTCTCCTTATAGCTATCTTCAGTATAAAAAACGTGTACGTCTTTCTGCGACAAAAGAAAGTCTGTCATTCCATCCGTAGATCCGTTGTCCACGACAAAAAAACGATCCACCCCCGCCAATCTATAATGCTCAATTAGAAAGGGTAGCCTCAAGCCTTCATCTCTTCCTACAAGAAAGAGCCGAATTTCCTCTCGGGCGCTCGGAATTTTAAGAGTGTCGAGTTTTTTCATGAATTAGCAGACCTCGCCCTACTCAAGACAGAACATTTCGCAATCTTCTGACATTTATCCTGAGCTCGTCGAGCGCAGCGAATTTCAGATCGCTTCGTGATACGCGGATAGGACTTTGCCGCAAGTGCTTTCCATTGTCCCTGAAGCAAGCTGATATTTTGTGATCTCGGCCATCCCAAATCACCTCCGGTAATGGAAGCGAAAAACCATACTCTCCTGAACCAAACCCAACATCTTGCAGGTCCCGTCGCTTCTTGTTTGCCACAACCGTCGCAAACGCCTCTCCATCAATACGGATTTCGATTTCAAGCCTATTGTCCGAATCATTGGGATCCCTAGCCCATCCAAAAATTTCTGAGAAGGAAATCCCATCGAGATTTCCCTCTCTACTTCTCTTTGAAGGATAACGCGTTTCAGGTGACCGAACATCTTGCCCCACCCAATCAATCACACGTGAAACGATCTCGCGCTGCTGCATCCGAGCGGCAGGAAAACCCTTTCCGACCTCTACAATCCCGGGCCAGAGGGCAAGAACGTCTTTGACCTCAAGCGGTGGCAGTGATTTTGACGCATCAAATATTCGTTCCGCCTCTTCGCGCTTATCTTCCGTTTCCGCGATACTGTTCAGGTACTCTCGGAACCTCCAAGAAGTCCGAATCAATCCCAGCCTAACCAGTTGCGCACTGCCGACGTATTCCTCGGAATGATCATAGAGCATCGAGAACCCGGGGTTCTCCTCAAAAGGCTTGAGATAGAGCTTGTACTGAACACCCGAGTTCCACCTCTGACCGCGGGCAATCTCACTTACCGCGTGCTCCGCAAAATCATGAAAAAATTTGAAGTGAAGCAGGGCGCCAGAAATGTCCAAAAGTCTGATTGGCGGACTCAAAAAATGTGTTGAGCTCGTGAAGAGAAGGTTGGCGTCCCACTTCACGAGTGGGACCTTTTTGAGTGGTGGGGCTGGAATGTCCGGTTGCGCCTCGAAGAAGCATCTAAGCCGCGGTCCACCACGCACTTCTAAACTGGGAAACTGCCTCACACCCTGAACAAAATAGCCATCTCGATCAAAAAAACAACAAGCTTCAATAAATGGCACCCTCTCTTGATACTTTATATCCCTTAGTGGACCCGCCGGATATGTATCGATCATGATAGTCATCAGGCCTTGAGCAGATACCTTCTCCAGATACCCGATCAGATCCGGCAATGTGAAAGCTTCGACCCCCGGATAAACCAGCAGTTCATCCACATCGACGATCAATGTCCAACGGCCAACGCAATATTTGTCCAGAATTGCCTTGGACCAATCGAGCCCGGCGCGTGATTCAAGGTAGCTTCCAGGAGCGCCGTAAAGCAGAACGTCGGCCTGCTGTTGCAGATACTCGACGCTCCCATCTGTAGACGCATTGTCGACATAGATGAATTTTGTAACGCCTAGGCTACGGTAATACTCAAGAAAATACGGTATTCGGAGCTTTTCATTATACCCTACAACAACAGCAATTATATCGCCGTCCGTTATCTCGACATGCCGGTCCGTTAACTTAATAAGACGGTCCGTAATTCCTGTCTTCATACTGACCGGCCCCTCCTGAGTGGTCCAAGTCTGATGTCAGTTCAAGCTCTGCTGACCGCCCCCTGAGTGGTCCAAGCCCAATGTTAGTTCAAGCCCTGCTGTAGCGCCAGCGTGCGCGCGCCCGGTGGAGCTTGCACGGATTGCGCAGGCCGGCGCCCGGTGACGAGGGCCTCGAGCGCCGGGGGCCGATATCCGAGCTACGCGTGCGGACGGACCGTGTTGTAGTGCCGTCGCCATGCTTCGATCATGACCTGTGCCTCCTTCAGCGTGTAGAAGATCTCGCCATTGAGCAGTTCGTCGCGGAGCTTGCCGTTGAAGCTCTCGCAGTAGCCGTTCTCCCACGGGCTGCCGGGCTCGATATAGGCCGTCCTCGCTCCGACGGTGGCGATCCAGTCGCGCAGCGCCTGGGCAACGAACTCAGGGCCGTTGTCGGAGCGTATGCAGGCCGGCACACCCCGCAGGATGAACAGATCGCTCAGCGCGTCGATGATACAGAGCATCCGGAAGGCCTTGCCGTCAGGATGGGTCCGGTCCGCGACGAAATCGTAGGACCAGACATGGTTGGGCCGTTCCGGCCGCAGACGGATACAAGAGCCGTCATTGAACCAGAGCCGGCCTCGCTTGGGTTGCTTCGATGGAACCTTCAGCCCCTCGCGCGGCCATCGCCACCACACTGCAGGGACGTATCGCGCCGGGCTCGGTTCTCTGCTCCGACGGGTTGAGGGCCTACGTCAACGCGGCGGTGAAAGCGGGTTCGGAACATCGGCGCATCATGGCCCCGAAGAAGACCTGGCTGACGAGGGCAATGGGCGGAAAACCCCGCCGCCCCGGCCGGCTCGGCCTTGGCCATGTGAACGCGCATCACGAACGCACAAAGGCCTTCGTCAACCGGCAGGTGCGCGGCGTCTCGACCCGGCATCTCCCCCTCTATCTCGGCTGGCTTCGGGCGCTCCGGAGGCCCGGCTTCTCGCCGGAAGCCCTCATCGACGAGGCGCTATCCACACTTAAGTAGAATTGCGCCACCGGGATAAGTGGATTTTCCGCGCAATGGCGGCATGATTCTGCAAGCGAGGAGATGACACCATGGCAAGACGACCGCGCCGGAACCACAGCCAAACTTCGGCAGGCACACGCCCAACAAAAAACCCGCCGAGCGGAAAGCTCAGCGGGCTGATTATTGGTTGCGGGGGCAGGATTTGAACCTGCGACCTTCAGGTTATGAGCCTGACGAGCTACCGGGCTGCTCCACCCCGCGTCAATTTATGTACCGCGCCGTGCCCGCTTGCTCGTCCGCTCACGCGATCGAGACAAGAGGTCAGGATGTGTGAACGAGAAGCCGCGAAACGGCGATCGGGAAGAAGGGAGAATGACGATATGCACTTGGCAGGCCTGGCAGCGACCTACTCTTCCATGCCTTAGGACATAGTACCATCGGCGCTGAGGAATTTAACGACCACGTTGATAGGCCAGGTGTGGAAGTGCGGCAACGCATGTAGCTTACTGGTACTAATCGCTCGATTGGCT
>JAVJOG010000017.1:0-257308 GCA_040216885.1 Parvibaculum sp. | reverse complement strand
CTTGCTCTTGGGATGGGAGAACATCCGCTCGAAGGTCTGGTTCTCGAGGATGCCGTAGAGCCGGCGCAACACCTGTTTGCGGGTGGAGACGAACTCGCGGCTTTCAAACTCGGTCTCAAAGAAGGCCCGCGCCGATCCGGTGAGCTGATCAACGTACGGCCGGTACTTTTTGAGACCACCATCTTCGAGCAGCTCGCGGAAGGTGTGGATGGTGGCGTTCGGGATGTGGAGCAGCAGCCTTGTGATGTATCGGAAGATGACGGTCTGCTTCTGCGTCAAGCCGGCATCGAGCAATGAGCCGAGGACGAAGTCGTAAAGCTCGAGGACGCCGTTGATCAGTCGTTCCCGGTCGAGCGGCGAGTACTGGTCAATGCGGTCGAGCCCGAAGTCGAACAGGTTGAGTGCCACCGGCCATTCGACATCGGTCGGATCGACCAGCACGAACCGGTCGGCCAGTGGGCCGTCAGGGGCGAAGAGATCAAGACCAGCGATGGTGTTGATCAGATCGCTCTGGCTGTCGATGACGATGATCGAGGCTTCGCCGGCCGCGACCGCGTCGAGGTCATGCAAGATGAAGTGCTGCAGGGTCTGGGTCTTGCCGTGCCCGGACCCGGCGATGATGTGCTGATGCTCAAACCGCGTTGCCTCGGGAATTGTGATCGGCACGCGTACATCGAACAGGTCTGCCAGTGGCGTGCCGCCGAGATAGGTGTCGATCAGCTTGCCGGCAGGCATGGCCGGGGCTTTGGTCGGGAACCGCGTGGCCTTTTCCAGCGCCCGCGGGTCGTCGGGCGTGCCACCCGAGGCAAGGATCAGGTTGTATTGAAGGCGCGCGCGCAGGCCATCGACCGTGTCCTGCTCTTCCAGTTCGGGTGCGAACGGATATTGGAGCATCGCCTCGACGATATCGGGCAGGCCATCGAGCGTGTCGGCCAGGGCCGTCTCGAAGCGAATGTCGCCGCGCTCACCTTCGCTGCCAATCAGAAGCGCCGGCACCTGATCGATGATCGGCACCAGCAAGGCCGCATAAAGATCGGCGATCGTGCCCATTGTGGCGTCGAAGTCGGTCAGAATGCGTTCGGTGCGTTTCAGTCCATCCTCGATGGCCCACAGTTCCGACCGGGCCGGCTGTGCCTCGACGACCGGCGCGGCCGGCAGAGCGAACCAGCGCTCGGTAACGATCAGCGCGTGAAGGCTTTGTGACAGAGCCTCAAAGAGCGGCAGCTGCCTGATCGCGTCTTCATCGTCATGGAACTGGCCAAGCACATCGGCCGCGATCGCCTCTGCCAGATGCCGTTGGCCGGTGTCCGTCTCAAGCTTGAGCTTGCGGCACTGCACTTCCACCCTCTCGGCCAAGTCTGCCACCTGCCGTGCCTCGCGCGACAGACCAAAGCGGGTGATCGATTGCTTGAGGCGACGTCCGGCCTCGGACCGCAGCCCCCAACCGCGATAGATCGGGCTAAACACCAAGGAGGCTGCCCTTCAGCACGGCCTGCTTGGCCTCGGCCTTCTTCAGCGGCTGGATCGCAATGCGCTCGCGATCGTCCCAGTGCTTGGCGCTTTCGAGCACCTGGCGCAGATATTCGCAGACACGTTCGAGGTAGGCCTCCTTCTGGATCAGCAACACGATGCTCTCGCAATAGAAGGTGCGCCCGCCTTCGGTCAGATCGGACACGATGATCTGTTCGCGCAGCGTGCGGAAGTAGACGACCGTCATGACGAGGACGACCAACAGGGCAAGGCTGCTCGAACTCATGAAGCCGGTCGGGGTGATCAGCCAGAGGACGACGAAGCTGACAAGACCCAACAGGAGCGCCGGTCGAAACGCCTGCCGCAAGTCATCGATCGGATCGCTGATAACGAGCGGGACTTGGGCCAGCCGATATAGCTTGACCAGCTCTTTCTCCTCGTCATCCAGTTCCAGTTCGGCATGCAGATTGAAGATAACACTGTTGCCGATCCGAAGCGGAACGAGAGAAAAAAGAGTTCCTGACTTCTGGTCACGCTTGAACAATAGGTTCATGGACAGCCCTCCTCACCCGCAGACATTGAAACCGATCAGGATGCATCAATCAATCCTTCTGCTTCATCCTGATTATTGGCACTGGATTGATTGTCTCGGGTGGAGCTGTGTTCATCAACGGTCACGCATGTCTTCAGCTCTGACTGGATAGCCACGGGGATACGGTATCCCCATGCCTTTCCGGACCATGAAGCGTTCGGTCCGCGACGACTAGCTCGGTGTTTGCTCAGCGCTCTTTTGCCGAAAAACAGAGGCGTCAGCACAGTCAGCCAAAAGGGGCCGTATGCCGCTCCGGCGAAATCCAGTTGCGCGGTTCCTATATAGGTCCGTAGGTCAAGCGGTTTGTGTATCGAACGCAACGATGCAGACTCATGCCAACGCCGAGCAGCAGACAGTCCTGCCGAAACTGACGGGAGCGACTCTGTCAGGCCAAACCCTATAATGAAGGGCCCGCCACGAACAGTCAGGAGCGAGCAGCAGGCCCTCGGCGCAAAGGGTGAGGTTAGCGCTAGCCGGATACAGACACGTTTCGAGCATTTGGGAAATCATGATCCGTTCAATCGATCGACCAAGCGTGGGCAGCTTTTCGCCGTGTCAATTATGGTCGATTGAGAATAAGGCGCTCTTGGCGCTGCTTGGCGGGGCGAATCTAGATTGCTTTTCGGCTCAGTGAAAAACAAGAGTTTCAATGGTCAACGGCTTTCCTGCCTGCGGCTTTTGCCCTCAATAGACAAGGCTCATTCATCGCAGTTCCGTACTCTTGTGCCCTATTGGTGACCGAGAGGCGAAGCCCTCAAAGACATTGTGATGCCTCGCCCCGGGCTATGATGTCACAATTCCTGGCTCTTCAAGACGGATCAGTTTGTTTCCGGACAACAAGCTCGTCGATCTCCAGACGACGGATGCGCGCCGATTTGATGGCCAGGCGGCCGATTGCGAGCGCTCCTATTGCTACGGCACCGATGGCAAGTGCACCAACCGCCATCGCACCAATGGCGCTTGAATGCTTCGCAGGAGCTCCCCCGTTGAGTGAACCGATGTTGTCGGCAATTTCGTCATCGGCGTTCCTGATCGGTTGGTCGTGATCAGTTGTCGAACTGGTTTCTGAACGTGACATATCGGTTTCCTTCCATTCCGTTCGCTGACTCGATGCCGCCAAGTAGGCCGTCATCTTTCGAGGTGGCGCCAGGGCCGGTCGATGATCAATGCAGTAATGGTCGCACCCAAGGCTATAGCGTTGCCGTACCAAGGCGGCGTGGCCGGCGTTTGGTCGAGTACTCGCAGTGTCGCCAACAGGATCGGGACATAGAGCAGCGCAAGGGTTGCGGGGACGGTCCAGCGTGCCCATCGCTCGCCGGCTCGAAATGGTATAGCGACCAAGACAAGGACCAGGAGGCCCGTGACGGCCCATCCGGCGCCGGCGACATCCATCAATGCCAGAAGCAGCGTCTGTGTCGGCGGATCCAGAGCCTCCCAATCGACCTCGAGAGCCGTACCATGATAGGGCATGAACCGGGCCCGAAACAGATAGATCGCACCGAGTACAACGCTGATCGCGCCGCAGACGCCGTAGATGATCGCTGCAAGTCTGCGCGCTCTTGTCATGGCTTGGCTCCGATCGGAGCCGCCTCGGCTTCAGTCACTCCATTTCCTGCCATTCGGTCCAGGACGCCAACGAGGTGCTGTGTGTCAAGGTGCGCACGCAGAGAGACAAGTTTGCCCCATCTGATCTGGAGCTCGTGAACCCCCTGGTTCTCGTAGGCTTCGCCGTCGGCGGCCTTGCCGCGATCCGTCCAGAGGACGGCAACAATCATATGCCAGGGTGGGCCTTTGACCAGCACACTGTGCGCTTCAAACCCCAGTTCCGGAAAGAGCCGGTAAAGCCGGTCTAGCCACTCCGAAATGGCGCGCTTGGAATGACGCACACCGCCGAGCGCATGATCGCCGGCAAATTGATGATGAATGTCTTCAGCACATCGCGCCAGCAGGGGGGCGACATCACGTTCGGACAGGCGGTCGAACGCCCATCGTGCCGTGCGTCTTGCAATCATGTGATGCATGTTTGCCTCCTGAATGATTGTATTGACCGCTACCGCTTGCGAAGCGGTTCGGGCGGTTGTGAGCTTGCTTCACTCAAAAGGTCAGGCACCGAAAACGACCTCATGCATAACGCGACCCGGCCAGAGCGTGAAAAGGCCCGTGACGACCAGGGCAAGCGCATAAAGGGTGATCATGCCGCGCTTGTGCGCGGTGACCTGGTGTCGGTGCGCCCGCCAGACCGCTAACGGAACGGTTATGATCACAACAACGGAGAGGATGTGGATTGGGCTCCAGCGTCCCCACAGCTGCAGTTCCGAAATCCAGAAGCCGCCGACTGCGATGAACAGCATGAGCGCCGCCCAAATGTAGCCGATCGTTCGGTGAGGCAGCGTACCTTTTGGCGCAGCGAACTGGACTGCGCCCAGAACAAGAGCTGCAAGGGCCGCAAAGGCATGCGAGGCAATGACGAAGCCTTCGGCAATCAGCGGATCAAATGTCAAAACGGGTCCTTTCAGTGCGTTTCCTTTTAATGTTGACAGAGCTAATATCGATCTTACGTTTGTCAACATGACCGATTTGAAGATAGTCAGAAGACATGGACAGTGCGAACGAGACGGCCGACACACGGCCCTATCACCACGGCAATCTGCGGGAGGCCCTCATCGAGGCCGCTCTGGAGATCCTCGAAAGGGATGGCGAGGACCTGACGCTGCGCGCTGCGGCCAAGTTGGCCGGCGTCAGTCATACGGCGCCGTACAATCATTTCGCGGACAAGGAGGCACTTCTGGCCGCCACGGCGATCCGGGGCTTCGAAAAGCTCAAAGCGGCCGTCGAAGCAGCGCGCCTTACGGCTGGCTCCGATATGGGCGATCAGTTGGTTGCGACCGCGCACGCCTATGTCTTCTTCGCTGCCGAACAACCGGCCTTGTTCCGGTTGATGTTCGGGCCGCGGAGAGCAAGTGCACATGCCGAGGACGTTCGCACGGCGGGCCTTGCGGCTTTCAACGCACTCGTCGAGGTAATGCGCGACGGCATGGCGGCGGGCACATTCCGCGATGGCGATCCCCGGGCGGCGGCCTTTGCGGCGTGGTCGCTCGTACACGGCATGTCACAGCTGGCAATCGACCGGACAGGCCCCTTATCCGGCGAGGATCGGACCGGTATTTCCGAGCGCCTGCATGCCGCCCACAGGATCATGATGGAAGGGCTGCAACCCCGCTAGCCTGCTCTGATCAGACGGTGCAGCCATGAAAGCGCTGTTTCGAATCGCGCAATCAGGCATGGCAATGGACGATGCCGCCTGGGCCCGGCATGCCAATCCGTGGAGCGTTTACTCGCGCATGACGATCCTGCCCCTTGTTGCGCTGGCCGTCTGGAGCCGTGTCTGGCTTGGCTGGTGGGCGCTTGTTCCGATCGGACTGTGCCTGCTCTGGACCTGGGCGAACCCGCGGCTATTCGCCAAGCCCGCGTGCACCGACACCTGGGCCTCCCAAGGCACATTCGGCGAGCGTCTCTTTATGGAGCAAGAAGACTTCAAACACAATCATGGCCGTGCTGTCGCAATCCTGACGGTGGCCAACGCGCTAGGATTTGCGATCCTTGCTTGGGGGCTGATCAGGCTGAATCCTTGGATCACGCTGTGGGGGCTGACGACGACCATGGGAGCCAAGCTATGGACCTTTGATCGGATGGTCTGGCTCTATCGCGACAGTCGCCGCAATGCACAATCCTTGAAGATGCATAATAATGCTAGCGGTGACTAGCCCGCGGATCATTCTCGCCGCCAGGACTTTTCTCGTCAGGGTGACTCCCAGTCGAGAATAACTTCAATTCGAAGTAGGAGCAGAAGTTGCCAAACTGAAGAGTTGCCAATCGCTGCGACAAGCAGTCATCGCTCTGCAACGTCGGCTTCCAGGAACGGACGGAGCAGATCAAACGCATTCTGGACTGCCATTCCGGACGATCGATCACAGTGTCAGCCCCCTGCCCTTCCCTGATTGGGGTCGAAGGCCCTTGCCCATTTCAGGTACCGTAAGCCTTCGTATCGGCAGCCAGCATGTCGATGCGTTCCCCGGTATCGGGATCGAACAGGTGGGCCGTTGCAGGCTCGGGCACCACCGACACCATCTCACCAACCCTAATCCCGTGGCGGCCGGGGAAAACCGCAGATACTGTAATGCCATCGTGATGCGAGACGATCTGCACCTCGTTGCCTGACGGTTCCACCACGTCCGCCTTCAGCACTATGGCATCGTCACCGTCGGTGGGCTTGAGATCGTGCGGGCGGATGCCGTAACGCACGCGCGCGCCCTCGGGCACAGGCGCATGGCCGGAGAGCGGAATTCGCCAGCCATTGGCGAGGCGCACCGCACTGCCCTGGCCGTCGTGTTCGACGGTCGCATCGACAATGTTCATGGTAGGTGAGCCGATGAAACCGGCGACGAACTCGCTTGCCGGCCGGTCGAAGATCTGCATCGGCGAGCCGGCCTGCTCGATATGACCGCCATTCATCACGACAATCCGGTCGGCCATCGTCATCGCCTCGATCTGGTCGTGGGTGACGTAGACGGTAGTGCGGCCGAGCTGCTGGTGCAGCTCCTTGATCTCGACGCGCATCTGCACGCGAAGCTTGGCATCGAGATTTGACAGCGGCTCGTCGAACAGAAAAACCTTCGGCTCGCGCACCATCGCCCGGCCCATGGCGACGCGCTGGCGCTGGCCGCCCGAAAGCTGGCGCGGCTTGCGGTCGAGCATCTCCGACAGGCCGAGCGTTGCCGCCACTGCGTCGATCCGGCGGTCGATCTCGGCCCGGTCGAGGCGGACTAGTTCGAGCCCGAAGGCGAGGTTCTTGCGCACGGTGAAGTGCGGGTAGAGCGCATAGGACTGGAACACCATGGCGATGTCACGGTCCTTGGGGCGGGTGTGATTAACTGGCTTGCCATCGATCGCAATGATGCCGTCTGAGACGGTTTCAAGGCCGGCGATCATACGCAAAAGTGTGGATTTTCCGCATCCCGACGGGCCCACCAGCACGACGAACTCGCCCGGCTCGATGTCGAGATTGATGGCGTGCAGCACCTGCACAGCCCCGTAGCGCTTGACCAGGTCGATGATCTCGATCGCCGCCATGTCAGCCTTCCATCCGCGCCGTCGCTTCGGCCGAGCCCAGATCGCGCGCGTGGCGCCTGATGTGATCGGCCGCCCGGTAGGCAAGGGCGGTGATCGTGCTGGTCGGGTTGACGGCCGCGCCCGAGCACATCACCGATCCGTCGACGATGAACAGGTTCGCGCAATCCCAGGCCTGCTGCCAGCGATTGACGACCGACGTGTCGGGATTGTCGCCCATCCGGGCCGTGCCCAGAAGGTGCCAGGCGCCGGGGGCGTAGTTGCCCGCCTCGAGGCCGAAATCGTTGATCTTGTAGTCGACCGCGTCGAGCGCGTCGGCGAGGTCGCGCGAACGGGCGATGCCAAAGCGAAGTTGCCGCTCGTCGTTCTCGCAAAGGCTGTAGGTCACCCTCGGAGCGGGCAGGCCCGAGGAATCGGTCACCGTCTCGGACAGGGTGACGCGGTTGTCGGGGCGCGGCAGGTCGTCGCCGACGATCAGGCAGCCGATGCCGCGGTCGAACCGTTCGCAGAAGATGCGGTGATGGTCGCGGCCCCAGGCCATGGTGTTGCCCGAATGGGCGCCAAGCGCCTGGAAGCCGGCGCCGTTCATGCGCACGATGTGCAACGTAACGCCGTTGACGAAGCCACGGCTGACATCGGTTTCGGCGAATTCCTCGACGATGTAGGCGGCCGACACTATCCCCTTGTGGGTGTCGAGCGGCTCGTCGACCCAGATGCCGGCGATCGATAGCGTGTGATGCATCAGATTGCGGCCGACCTGGTCGGAACGATTGGCGAGCCCGTTCGGATGGGCGGCGTTTTCCGACAGCAGCAGGAGCCGCGGCGTGCCGACCCCGTTGGCCGCCAGGATCACGATGTCCGCGGCTTGGAAATGCCGGGTGCCGGTGTGCCGGTCGACATACACCGCACCGGTCGCGCGGCCCGTCGCATCGGTCTCGATGCGCTCGACCCGGGCTCCGGTGCGCAGCCGGCAGCCGGCGGCGAGGGCGCGCGGCCAGTGGGTACGGGCCATGTCGTTGAGCGCGCCGGTGGGGCATCCGTTCTGGCAGTTGCCGCAATTGTTGCAGGCGGGCCGGCCGTCATAGTCCTCGGCGAGGATCGCCACCGGCATATCCCAATAGTGCCAGCCGAGCTGGTCGAGCCCCATCTTCGCCCTGCGGCCCATCTTGCCGGGCGGCACCGGGCGGGTCTGGAACGGGCCGCGCGGCGGCATCGCCGGGTCGCCGGGCCAGCCGGCGACGCCACAGGCGCGGTCGGCGAGCTCGTACCAGTCGGCCAGATCCTCGTAGCAGATCGGCCAGTCCGGGGCGAGGCCGTGCTCGGTGCCCTTGCGGAAGTCGGAGGGCCGGAAGCGCGGCCAGGTTGCGGTGTAGATCGTCGTCGAGCCGCCGACGCCGCCCCACATCAGGGTCGTCTCGTCGGCGCTGTCGACCGGATAGTCGCTGTTGAGGCCGCGTGCGTTGGGCGCGGTATTCCAGCTCGTCTCACGTCGCCACTCCCAGTCGGCGCGATAGTGCGGATAGTCTTCGGCCGGCCACCAAGGACCCTGCTCGAGGCACACCGTATCAAAGCCCGCCTCCGCCATCTGCATGGCGCAGATCGCGCCGCCGGCGCCGGCGCCAATGACCAGTACGTCGACCTTGTCGTGACGGTGTGGTTTGAGGGTTTGCAGCATGGCCGCTCCTATCTGAGATGGTCGAGCCCGGACAGGTCGACGCGGCGGACTTGGTCGGTCGGCACGTAGCGACCGTTTGGCCGGGCCGGCAGGTCAGTCTGCGGATCGAATGGGTCCATCGCGTAGCCTTGCGGCTGGGGCGCGTCGTTGTAGTCGAAGCCGAGCGCGCGGATTGCCGCGGTCACGGCGGGATGCTCGTAATATGACAGGTAGGCGACCCGCAGCAGCGGCGCGAACAGATCCGGCCGGCCCGCCTCGAGCGCACGGGCGGCCGACTCGGCCTCGACACCGCCGGAGAGCGCGGCTTCGATCGCCGCGTGCAGATCGTCGAGCCCGCCAGCGCCAATCAGCACCTCCAGCCGGCGCTCGGCGATCCACTGCACGCCAACATCACTGGCCGAAGGAAAGACGTCGTCGCCGGGCAGCAGCGCGGCGACGATGGCGGCGAGCCGTTGGCAGCGCGCCGCCTCATGCCGTTCGGGCGCAGCGCTCATTCGGCCGCGACCTGCGCGTTGGCGGTGTCGCCCTCGAACACCTCGTAGGGGCTCGGCGTCGGCCATTCTGGCCACAGCGGCACCAACATGATGCCGGCGACGACGACCAGCCGGAGCGGCTCGTTGCCGGTGTTCCAGACCCTGTGGGTCTGGTTGGGGCGGTTGAGGCCGGCACCGCCCGCCTTCAGCGGGTAGCGCTTGCCCTCGCTTTCCAGTTCGCCCTCGCCGGAGATCACGTAATAGACCTCTTCGCAATTGTGCCGGTGCATGGGCGAATGCTGGCCGGGGTCGATCTCGACCAAGCCCATGCATAGCGTCTTGGCGTCGAGGCCCGTCTCCGGATAGACGAGCTTGAGATCTCTGACGCCGCCGGAGCGCTGCTGCATGGGAGCTCCGTCGAGAACCTCTTCCTGCGTGATAGTGACGCGCTGGTTCATCCTTCTTCCTCCATGTCGGACTGCGATGTGTCGATATCGGGTTGGCGCGGGGCGATCGGCACGAGCCGGCCCCTGGCGCGGGCGAGAAAGGCGCGGGCATCGGCCAGATGGCGGCGCATGGCCGCCTCGGCGCCGGCGGCATCGCGGGCCTCGATCGCGGCGACGATGCCGCCATGGCCCTCGGCCGCCTGCGACACGCCGCCCGTCTCGCCCAGGGTGATGCGCCGCTCCTGTCCGGTG
This sequence comes from Parvibaculum sp., assembly GCA_040216885.1. Classification (GTDB taxonomy): domain Bacteria; phylum Pseudomonadota; class Alphaproteobacteria; order Parvibaculales; family Parvibaculaceae; genus Parvibaculum. The sequence continues at coordinate 247,273 of JAVJOG010000017.1, read as the reverse complement.
GCGCTCATCACATAGTCGATCAGGTCGCCGACCACCGAATTGCGGGTCGAATGGGCGAGCAGGCGATGGAACTCCGCATCGAGCTCAATGGCGCGCTCGCTGCCTTCATCGGTCAGCGCGAGCCGATCGACGGCTCGGCGTAGCGCGGCGATGTCCTCGGGACGGGCGTTGCGAGCGGCGAGCCCGGCGATACCCGGCTCGATCAGTTCGCGCATTTCAAGCAGTTTTTCGATCAGCTCCTCGTGCTGGCGGCCCCACTGCTCCAGCGGGGCGCTGGGCGTCCACGCTTCTGGCGGCCGCACGAAGGTGCCGAGCCCCGCCTTGACCTCGACATAGCCGTCGCTCTCAAGCACCCGCAGCGCCTCGCGCAGGCTGACTCGGCTGATTCCCAGCCGGTCGCACAGCAGCCGCTCGCTGGGCAGCCGGGTCTCGGCCGGCAGGTCACCGGCCTCGATCAGGGCCCGGATCTGCTCGGCCGTGGTGCTCCACACCGCGTTGCGCGAGATCGAGGAGAACTTGTCGACGAGGTTGCTCATTTGACGCCTCCGCTGACCAGCCCGCTGACCAGCCAGCGCTGGCAGACCACGGCCACGATATAGACCGGCACGAGCCCGGTCACCGACGCGGCGGCCATCTGCCCGAAATTGACCAGCCGCTCGCCCTGGAACAGGGCGATGCCGATCGTCAGCGTGCGCGATGGATCCGTGGTGAAGAAGAATGCGAACAGGAACTCGTTGTAGGAGAGAACGGCGCAGATGATGAAGCTGGCGGCAAGGCCGGGTGCGATCAGCGGCACAACGATGTGCACCAGCGTGCGCCAGCTTCCAGAACCGTCGATCCAGGCCGCCTCGTCGATCTCGCGCGGCACCTGGCGGATGAAGCCGGTCAGTAGCCAGAAGGCGACCGGCACGTTCATAAGACCATAGACGAGGATCAGGCCGGGCAGCGTGTGCAAAAGGCCGATCTGCCGCAGCAGAAAGAACAAAGGGATCAGGGCGACAACGGGCGGCGCCATGTAAGTGGCCAGCGTGAAGGTCGGCAGGACGCGGCCCCCCACATCGAGCCGGACCATCGCGTAGGTCGCCGGCACGGCGATTGCCATAGTTACAAAGGCGCTCGCGAGCGAGGCAACCACGGAATTGAAGATGAAGCGCCCCAGATCGGTGGCGCCGAACGCGGCCGGCCAGTTGGCGAGCGTCGGATCGGTCGGCAGGAAACGGCCCGACAGCACGTCGTCGGGGGTCTTGAAGGAGACCGAGACGAGATAGGCGAGCGGGATGACGAAGAAGGCGATGACCAGTGCATAGGCGACAAGGAGCGGCCAGCGGCGGTCGCGCGCACCCTGATCGGCGGCAAGGGTTGCGGCATAGCGGCGTCGCCGCTCGGCGCGCGCGGCGGCCGGCGGACGGGCGGCGGCATGATCGAGCACGGCGTCAGCCATGGATCGCCTCGGCGCGCTTGTGCAGCCAGGTGACCGGCAGGGTGACGATGCCGACGGTGATCGCGAACAATAGTGTCTGCGCGGCAGCAGCGCCGACGTCGAAGTCGCGGAACAGCGTCTCCCAGATCATGTAGGTCGAAAAATTGGTGTCGAAGCCCGGCCCGCCGGAGGTGAGCACATAGACCAGGTCGAACAGCTTGAACGCCATGATCAGCCGCAGAAGGAAGATGGTGACCAGCGCCGGGGCGATCAGCGGCAGGGTCACCTTGAAGAAGATGTCGGCCGGGCCGGCGCCGTCGAGCCGGGCGGCCTCGTAGACGTCCTCCGGGATCGCCTGCAGGGCGGCGAAAGCGAGGATCGCCACGAACGGGGTCCATTGCCAGGTGTCGGCGAGGCCGATCGACATCAGCGCGAACGGGCTGCTACCCAGGAACGAGATCGGCTGGTCGGTCAGCCCCCAGTTCAGAAGCACGCCGTTGATCAGCCCGCCGGTGGGATTGAGGATCAGCTTCCAGGCGACGCCCACCATCACCGGCGGGGTCATCAGCGGCAGCAGGATCAGCGCCCGGACGAGGGCGCCGCTGCGCACCGCGGAGTTGAACAGCACCGCGATCAGCACGCCGAGCGCGATCTGAACGAGGCTCAGCGGCACCGCAAAGAAGACGGTGCGCCACAGGGTATCGCCAAAGCGGCCCTCCAGCGCGTAGGCGAAATTGCCAAGGCCGACCCAGTCGGTCATCGGCCGGCCGAGGCTGCTTTCGGAGAAGGAAAGGACGATCAGATAGGCGAACGGATAGACGGCGAACACGACCAGTCCGACGACCAGCGGCAGCACCATGACAAGCCCGCCGGTCGAGGGTTTACGCGCCGCGGCGAGCGCGGCGCCGTAGCACCGCGCTCGTTCCCGGCGAGCCGGGTCTATGATGGCCGTGTCAGCCAAGAATGCGCTCCCACTCGGCCTGGGTATTGCGCATCGCGGTCTCGGCGTCCTGATCGCCCGACAGCATCAGCGCCAATTCGTCCGAAAGCCGTTCCATCAGGCGCGGGCTCTCGGGGATCGTCGGCCAGGCAAGCACGCCGGTCATCGACGCCTGCGCCGCCTCCTGCACCTTCGGCGCGAAGCTCGCATATTCCTCCGACTCGAGGTTGGACACGCGCGTCGGGTCGATGCCGGTGCCGGTGGTGGTGAGCAGTTCGAGCCCATGCTTCTGGCCGGTCGCGAACTTGATGAACTCCCAGGCAAGCTCCGGCTTCTGCGAGCCGGTCGACACGCCAAAGCCGAAACCGGCATTGAGCGCGGCGAGCGGATTGGTGGCATCGCCACCGGTCGGCATCGGGCCGACATCCCACTGGTCGACGATCTGCGAACCTTCCGGATCCTGGGCGTAGACGCCAAGATCGGTCCAGAACTCCATCATCGCGACCTGGCCGGAAAGGAAGGCGGGCAGGGCCTGGTCGAACGCGGTCTCGAGCGGCGTCGGCAGCACGTGCGGGGCGACGTCGACCATCGCCTGGGCGGCCATCATCGCCGCCTGGCTGTCCATCGCCGGGCTGCCGTCCTGGTTGAAGAAGGCGCCGCCATGGCCGGCCAGCCGGTTGACGAAGCTCGAGCCGATGATGATCGGGACGGGGAAGCCGAGCATCGCTGCGCCGTAGGGGCCGCCGTCGCCGCGCGCCTCGGTGACCGCGCGGACCACCTCGGCATATTCGGTCCAGGTGGTGGGCGCGCTGACCCCGACCTCATCGAAGATCGCCTGGTTCCAGAAAAGCACGTGGGTGTCGCCGTCATAGGGCAGGCCGTAGCGGCTGCCATTGTGAAGCGTATAGACGTCGTAGATCGACGGGATGAAATCGTCCGGCATGATGTCGCCGGCGTCGCGCTCGATCCATTCGGACACGTCGGTCAGCACGCCGTCTTCGGCGAGGGCGCCGAGCGTCGGGTACCAGTAGTCGATGACGTCGTACTGATTGGCGCCCGACTGGACGTCGAGCGTCGCCTGCGCCTGCACCGCGTCATAGGGTACTGAGGTGACGTTAACGGTGGCACCGGTCAGCTCGTTGAAGGCGGCGGCCATCCGCTCGCCCGCAGCGACGTGCGGCTGGATGATCATCAGGTTGAGTTCCTGACCGGCGAAGTCCTGCGCCAAAGCGCGCTCGGACAATAAGCTTGGCCCGAGCGCAGCGAGCGCGCCAGTGGCGGCCGAATTGCGCAGGAAGCGGCGGCGGGTGAGCGGCGACGGCCTCGAGCGCGCGGTGAAATGCTTGGACATGAGTTCCTCCCGAATTGGCGCCTGTTGCGGCCGCTCGGCGTCGCGGTTTGCGGTCCGCGAACCCCATCGGCCTCCCAGGGTCGCGTTTGCCTTATGGGCAGTTGACTACTGGTCAGACCACCAATAGTTATAGCCGGGCGCGAACGCCTGTCAATCGCCGCCGGCGGTCGGGCCTAGCCGCAGGGAGGATGGCAGCCACCGATGAAGATCACCGCGATCCGCTTCATCCTGTGCCAGCACGAGCTGGAGACGCCCATCCCGCTGTCCGTTGGGGCGCTGACCCATCGCAATTTCGGCATCGTCGAGGTGGAAACGGATGCCGGGCTCACCGGGATCGGCGAGACCTCGGTCAACTTCCCGCCCTGGTGCATCCACGAGCGCCGGGCGACGATCGAGGACGGGCTCGGCCCGATGCTGATCGGCGAAAACCCGCTCGAGATCGGCCGGCTGTGGAACCGGATGGTTGACGGCACGCGCGGCTTCACGCGGATGTGGGCGATCGGTGCGATCCGTCAGGCGATCTCGGGCATCGACATCGCGCTGTGGGACATTGCCGGCCAGCATTACGGCGTGCCGGTGCACACGCTGCTCGGCGGCGCCTTGCGTACCAAGGCTGAGTGCTACGCGGTCGGTTTTTCGGCCGCCGATCCGGCCGCCGGCGCGCGCCAGACGCTCGAAGCCGGCTACCGCGCGGTCAAGATACGAATCGGCTTTGACGATGTGGTCGATGTCGAAAAGGCCCGGGCAACACGGGAGGCGGTGGGCCCCGACATCAGGCTGATGATCGACGCCAACCAGGCCTTCAAGCCGCCGCGCGCGGCGGCGATGATGGACCGGCTCGCCGATCTCGATCTGGCCTGGTTGGAGGAGCCGGTGCTCAACGACGATCGCGACGGCTATGCCGCGCTGCGCAGGCGCCGTCCGGCGATGCGGCTCGCTTGGGGCGAGAACGCCTTCGAGCCCGAAGAGGTCGATACGTTCCTGAAGGGCGGGCTCGTCGACATCGTCATGCCCGACCCGTGCCGTTGCGGCGGGCTGACCGAGGCGGTCAATTTCTGCCGCATCGCGCACCGGCACGGCATCGCGTTTTCGCCGCATCACTACGGCTCGGATGTCGGCTTTGCGGCCTGCCTGCAACTCGTCGCCAGCCAACCGAACTTCGACATCATGCTGCGCGACGTCGCGCCGGTTCCGCTGCGCGACGAGATCATCGACGCGCCGATCGCGATCAGCGAAGGCAGGGCGACGGTTCCCGATCGGCCGGGCCTCGGCGTGGCGCTGAACCGGGCGCAGGTCGAAAGAACGCGCGTGCCGCTGTAGTGGCACGCCAGTAAGAAAGACGACGCACAGCAGGGAGGTTCGAATGAACGTGATGACCCCGATTTCCGACGAGCGGCTGTCGGCCGCCGCCAAGGCCTTTCTCGAGCGGCCCAAGCAGTTGTTCATCGGCGGCCGCTTCGTCGACGCCGCCGAGGGCAAGCGCTTTGCCACCGAGGATCCGGCGACCGGTGCAACGATCACCGAGGTCGCCGAGGCCGGCGCCGCCGATGTCGACGCGGCGGTGCAGGCGGCGCGGCGCGCCTTCGAGGACACCTGGCGCGACATGGCGCCGGCCGGGCGCGCGGGGCCGATGTTCAAGCTCGCCGATCTGGTCGGCCAGCATCTGGAAGAACTGGCCGAATTGGAGGCGCTCGACACCGGCAAGCCGGTCGCCATGGCACGCGCGCTCGACATCCCGTTCGCCGCCGAGATCTACCGCTACTATGCGGGTTGGGCGACCAAGCTGGAGGGGCGCAGCTACAATCTGGCGCTGCAGGGCGACCCCTATCATTGCTACACCGCCCGCCAGCCGCTCGGCGTCGCCGCCGGCATCATTCCGTGGAACTACCCGTTCGCGCAGGCGAGCTTCAAGATCGCGCCGGCGCTCGCGGCCGGCTGTACGGTGCTGCTCAAGCCGGCCGAGCAGACGCCGCTCACCGCGCTGCGGCTGGCCGAACTGGTCGCCGAGGCGGGCTTTCCCGACGGCGTCGTCAACGTGCTGACCGGCTTCGGCGAGACCGCCGGTGCGGCGATCTCCGCCCATGACGGTGTCGACAAGGTCTCGTTCACCGGTTCGACCGAGGTCGGCAAGATCATCGCCAGGGCGGCGACCGGCAACCTCAAGCGGGTGACGCTCGAACTGGGCGGCAAATCGCCGAACATCATCTTCGCCGATGCCGATCTCGACCAAGCCATTCCGGCGGCGGCGATGGCGATCTTCGGCAACACCGGCCAGGTCTGCAATGCCGGCTCGCGCCTCTATGTGGAAAAGCCGGTGTTCGACAAGGTGATGGCCGGCATCGAGGAGGTCGCCCGGTCGCTCAAGGTCGGCCCCGGGCTCGACCCGGACACCGAGATCGGTCCGCTGATGTCGCGCGACCAGCTCGAACGCGTCACCTCCTACGTCACCAAGGGGCGCGAGGACGGTGCCGAAGTCGCCGTCGGCGGCTCTGCGATCGGCGAGACGGGCTATTTCATGCAGCCCACCGTGCTGACCGGCACGCGCCCCGACATGGCCGTTCACCGCGAGGAGATCTTCGGCCCGGTCCTGTGTGCGATGTCCTTCGACGATTCCGACGACATTCCGGCGGTCGCCAACGATACGCGCTTCGGCCTTGCCGCCTCGATCTGGACGCGCGACCTGTCGCGGGCGCACCGGCTGGCGCGGTCGATCAATGCGGGGGCGATCTGGATCAACTGCTTTGGCGTGTTCGACCCCAATCTGCCGTTCGGCGGCATGCGCGAATCGGGCTGGGGCCGGGAGATGGCGCGCGAGGGCGTCGAGGGCTTCACCGAGGAAAAGGCGGTCACGATCAGGCTGTGAATCGTCTTCAAGAAAGGGCCGCGTCTGCCCGCCGGGCGGCGCGGCCCGATCCATTTTTTCGAAGGAGCAGGCACATGGTCGAACTGACGGGCAAGCATCTGATCGCTGGCGAATGGGTCGACGGCGCGGAGGGCTTTCAAAGCGCACCGGCGCACGGACCGGCTCGCCGGTTCGCTGGCGGGGCGGTCGACCATGTCGAGGCGGCCTGCACGGCGGCCGAGGACGCGTTCGCCGTGTTCGGATCAAGCACGCGCGCCGAACGGGCGGCGCTGCTCGATGCGATCGCCGCCGAGATCGAGGCGCGGGGCGACGCGATCACCGAGATCGGCACCCAGGAGACCGGTCTGCCCGAAGCGCGGCTGCAGGGCGAGCGCGGCCGCACGGTCGGCCAGCTTCGCATGTTCGCTCGACACATCGAAAAGGGCGACTATCTGGACCGCCGGCACGATGCGGCGCAGCCCGAGCGCCAGCCGCTGCCCAAGCCCGACCTGAAAATGGTCCAGCGCCCGACCGGGCCGGTAGCGGTGTTCGGCGCATCGAACTTTCCGCTCGCGTTCTCGGTTGCCGGCGGCGACACCGCCTCGGCGCTGGCCGCCGGATGCCCGGTGGTCGCCCGGGGCCATCCGGCGCATCCGGGCACCGGCGAGATCGTCGCTCAGGCGATCCATGCCGCCGTCGAAAAAACCGGCATGCCCGGCGGCGTGTTCTCGCTGATCCAAGGCGGCGAGCACGCGGTCGGCCAAGCGCTCGTCCGGCACCCGCTGATCCGCGCGGTCGGCTTTACCGGCTCGCTGGCCGGCGGCCGCGCCCTGTACGACCTGTGCGCGCAGCGGCCCGATCCGATCCCGTTTTTCGGCGAGCTGGGTTCGGTCAACCCGATGTTCCTGCTGCCGGCGGCGCTCGAGGCGCGTGGCGGCGACATTGCCGGCGGCTGGGCCGGCTCGCTGACCCAGGGCGCCGGCCAGTTCTGCACCAATCCGGGCATCTGCGTGATGATGGAAGGGTCGGCGGGCGATGCCTTCGTTGAGGCGGCGACGGCAACGCTCGAGCCGGTCGGCGCGCAGACCATGCTGACCGACGGGATCGCCAACGCCTTCCGCGCCGGCCGCGACCGGGTGGCCGCAACGAGCGGGGTGCGGCAGGTGCTGACCTCGACCTGCGACCGGCGCAACGCGACGCCCTACCTGTTTGCCACGAGTGGCCGCCAGTGGCTCGCCGACGAGACGCTCGGCGAGGAGGTGTTCGGCCCGCTCGGCCTGATCGTCCGGGTCACGGACGCCAAGGAGATGATCGCGGTGGCGCGCAGCCTGCGCGGCCAGCTCACCTGCACGGTGCACATGGACGAGGCCGATACGGAACTCGCCGGCAGGCTGATCCCGGTGCTCGAACGCAAGGCGGGACGGCTTATCGCCAACGGCTTTCCGACCGGGGTCGAGGTCTCCGATGCGATGGTGCATGGCGGGCCGTATCCGGCAACGACCAATTTCGGGCACACTTCGGTTGGCACGCTGGCGATCCGCCGCTGGCTACGACCGGTCTGCTTCCAGAACATGCCAGAGCCGCTGCTACCAGGCGATCTGCGCGCCGATGCGGATTAATTCTCGTCCCTAGTCGGTAGTCGGCGATTTCGCTCATTGATTGTTTGAAGAAGGTGTTGGGGCCGGCTTGGCAAGCATTGCGATAGGGCAGTTCCGCCTTCCGACAAAAGGGATTTCAACCACCTAAGACCTGCCAGATGTCTCCGCCAAACCTCTTCTTTACAGCGTCGCCGCTGAAACCAATGGTGAGATCCGGGCGCCCAAGACATTGACATCGAACTCCCGACACCCGCTTTTTTCCGCGATGGAGGGGCCCGATCCTTAAAGCCACGAGCAATAGCCAGAAAGCTTTATTGTATGCGGCGTCTTCGACTAATCGAATGAAAAAACAACCGAAATAACACGCATGCGCGGCGGTGTTTGCTGAGAATACTCTTTGCTCACTGACCAAAGTTCCCGCAGGAACGGCGAGGCGGCCGCCCCTGTCAAGTGGCCGCCTCGCGCGTACGGCTGACGCCGGAGATCAGTTCAAGTCCGCATTTGTGGTGAACAACAGGTCTCCGCCGTCGGCCGTGCTGTGGCAACTGATGCACCCTTTTGCGCGGCCTGCCAGGGGTGTTCCGTCAGGCGCCTCATCAAGCGATCCGTCAGGAAGGTATTTTGCCCAAAACCAATCATTGGTTTCGGGTGCATACCCGTCACCGCGACGAAACATGATCGTCACTGCTCCGAGGTGCTGTTCGCGATCGCCGATGACCTGATCGACGGTCACACCCTGGGGTCCGTAATTGCGCTTAATCACCAAAGCGCCGGAATGATCATCGACCGTGGCTCTGGTGTAGAAGGTCTCCAGCATCATGCCATGCGGGTCCGTGCCCGGGTAGGGAAACGCCTGCACAGCGTCGTCGCCTGCGAGATCGCGGTCTAGCATCAACTGCCAAAGTTGCGCGGCATAATCCTGATCCTCTTCGGTCCCGAAATCTTGCGCCAGAACGGCGGTGGCGCTCAAAGCCAAGGCGCACCCTGTCAAAATCGATAGCGATCGAACTGGCATTGTTAGCCTCCCATTATTCTCCAAACCGTCGAAACGCGCCAGAAAGGGCCTTGTTCCATGATCGTGATGTCGTTCAGCGCGTCATTTCAAAGGAACGAACGGAACTCCTGCGCGTTGGCACTTTGCCTCGAAACCAGCGTCCGACAACGGAACTCCTGCGCGTTGGCACTTTGCCTCGAAACCAGCGTCCGACGATGCGGGCCCGATCGCATCATCGGGCCAAGCCCCACAGAAGCGAGGACACCATGATCAACCAAACCATGAACAACCAAACAAGGACCCCGACAGCAGTCTTCGGCGCGGTGGGCATTGCTCTTGCCTGCGCCGCCCCGGCCGGTGCGCAGGACGGACTGAACACAACTGAGCTAAAGCATTCGGTCGTGATCTCGGATTTGAGCACGCCGTGGGATATGGCGTTCCTTCCAGACGGCACGTTGTTCTTCACCGAGAAATGCAACGGCCTTTCCGTCCATCTGACCTCTGGCGAGACCAACCAGCTGCTCGGAATGGAGGGCACGGAGGCATATGCCGAAACCGCAGACGATCTGTTCTGCGAAGGTCAAGCCGGCATGAATGGCATTGCCGTTGACCCGAACTTCGCCGAGAATCGCAGGATTTACGCCTACTCTGTGTCCGACAAGTCTGACCCGCCGACCAACCGCGTGATGCGTCTTGAAGTGAGCGAGGACTTTACGGAGGTTTCAAATCGGACCGACATCGTCACGGACATCCCCTTCAAGGTGGAAGATTCAGATCACCCATTTGGTGGACCCGGTGCGCACAATGGCGGTCGCATCCGCTTCAACCCAGACGATGGCTATCTCTATGTGACGACGGGCGACAACCATAACCCCGAAATCCCGCAGAGCCCGACGATCATGGGCAGCAAAGTTCTGCGTATTGACACCGACGGCAATGCTGCGCCCGAAAATGATCCACCGGAAGGGTTTGACAAGCGCGCTTACACTTACGGCCACCGCAACGTTCAGGGGATCGCATTCCATCCCGAGACCGGCACGCCCATTATCACCGAACACGGACCGTGGCACTCTGACGAGATTACGGTGCTCGAAAATGGCGGCAATGGCGGCTGGGATCCGCGTGACAACATGGCCGGACGCGGAGAATGCCCAGACGACTATTGCGGCTATATGCCAAACCAGAACGAAGGCATGAATCGCTTCGAGCGTGCAGCCTTCATGCCGATGACCGACTTCGAAACCTACCCCGACGCGATGCCTCCGATCTGGACCAATAATGGCTGGTCGCAGGGCATTACGTCAGCAGCCTTCCTGGCCGGCGAAGAATGGGGCGACTGGCAAGGCAACATGGTCGTCGGCTATATGGGTATCGGCTTTGGCGGCACACCAATTGGTCAGCGCATCGACGTGATGGAACTGTCGAACGACGAAGGCGGCGAAATCTCTGTCGTAGATGTCACGGAAATGACGCTTCCGATGGAGGCCGGGCGTTTCCGGTCGCTTGTGTCCGGGCCAGACGGCAGCCTCTACGTGGCGGTCGACGATGGCCAGATTCACAAGCTAACGCCCTGATCCGCTGTCGCGAGCAACTAAGAAGGTGTGCATGAGCCCACTGAGCAAAGGAATCTCCAATCTGTTCCGCGTTGCGGCTGAAGCGGAGCCCAAGTGGACATATCTCATCCACCTCGATCAGTTAGGGGCCACGGGTGCTGGAGTGAACCGGCCCACAAAAGGTAAGCTTTCCAGTTCACTATCTGGCTCCCGTTGCCGGGGTCGCCCTCGAAAGCTGAGCAATTTTCGCCGATACGTTGGGGTAGGCCCTTGATAGCTCCTCGGGGTCACCGAGTTCGAAATCTTCCCAGACAAAACCTGGCGTCATGATGCACGAGACTACCGAATAACAGCTGGGGCCGCCGCGTGCCGTTGACCCCTGCCAAACACCCGACGGAACGACATGCTGGAGGCGCTCGCCTTGCAATACGTCGTGACCCAAAACGACTGTTTCATGTGACCCGTCAGGGTGCAACATCAGCATTTCAAGCGGTGCGCCCATATGAAAGACCCAGAACTCATCGATAGCCAAACGGTGCATTGCAGAAAATTGCTCGGCTCCGATCACCGCTTGAATGGCGGTCATTTGCGGTCGTTCACCGCAAGGAAGACCCGGTCCAAAAAGGCTCGCTTCAATCTCAGGTACACGTTTCAGCGTCTGCCGAAACCACCCACCCTCTTGGTCCAGCGGTCGCAGGCCAAGTGCCTTGATGATGTCGTCGATCTGTTTCGGTACATCGGCCATTCAAGCCTCTTGGTGCTCCAGCTCAGCGACGAGAAGAAAGGGGTGACCAGCGGGTGACTGGCCACCCCGCTCCACGCTGGGAGTGTCAGTTGGTCGTATCGCGGGCGTCGATCCGCTCCTGAAGCCAATCCAGCACTTCCTGTTCAATCCATCCGACCCGGTTGTAGCCAAGCTGGACCCGCTTGGGGAATTGGCCGGCCGCTTCCAGGCGCGCAATGTGTTGGGGTGAGTACAGAACCAGCTCCTTAAGCTGACGCTTTGATAAGATCCGCATCGGATACTCCTCAGTTTGAGGAGCATCGCGATGCCCCAAGGGTGACAAAGCCCCGGGCGAGCAGAGCGTAGCACGTAACGATGAGTTTACGAAGGTGTTTGGTACTTCAATTCATCCAACAAGTCCGCCCAAACCTGCATCAACTCAATCCGCTGCTTCCAATAGGTTGCCCGGTTGTATGCACGTCGGATGGCATTTGTGTCCTGATGGGCCAATGCGGCCTCAATGACATCTGGATCGTGGCCGTGCGAATTGAGGATCGTGCTGGCTGTGACGCGGAAACCGTGGGCCGTGACTTCTTCCTTTGTGTAGCCCATCCTTCGCATCGCAGAATTGAAGGCGTTCTCGGAAAGCCATTTGCGATTTGAGACGAGCGAGGGGAACAGGAGTTCTACGCCTTCGATCTCGGGCCAATTTGCCTCGACGATCGCCAACGCCTGCTTGGACAAAGGCACCTTGTGTTCACGGCGCATCTTCATGCGTTCGGCCGGTATGGTCCAAGTGCGCTTGTCGCGGTCAATCTCGCCTTTCTTGGCACCACGCGTCTCGCCCGGTCGTGTCATTGTGAGGATTTGGAACTTCATGGCATCGATGATGACGGGCCAGCCAGAGAAGGTCTCAAAGCTGCGCAACAGTGCGCCGAATTGTTTCTCATCGGTGATCGCCGCGCGGCCAACCACCTTGGGCGGTACGAGCGCACCCTTGAGCGCAGCTGTGGGGTCGGTATCCGCTCGCATGGTCACCACTGCCAGCCGGAATACGGCTGAGATCGCGCCACGCATCTTCTTTGCCGTCTCGCGGCGGCCGCTCTTTTCGATGCTCTTCAGGAGATAGAGCACTTCCGACGGCGTGACCTCGCCAACGGGACGTCGGTGAAGCGGCTTCGCCAGCTCGAACAAGTACCAGCGCTGCTTGCGGATCGTGGCCGGTGCCAGTTCGCGCTCGACCAGGCTTTCGACGTGTTCCTCAGCGACCAACTTGAATGTGGTCCGTGCAGCCCGCTCGGCAGCGATCTGGTCGAGCCGTTTTTGCACGCCTGGGTCCTTGCCTTCCGCCAAGAGCGAGCGCGCTTCGTCCCGTTTGCGCCGGGCCTGGGCCAGAGAGACTTCAGGGTAGGGCCCGTGCGACAGCAGCCGTTCCTTGTCTACAAAGCGGTACTTCTGCTGCCAAAGCTTCGATCCATTCGGCTTCACCAACAGGAACAGACCACCGCCATCTGACAGCTTATAGGGCTTGTCCCGCTTTCTGGCCTTGCTGATCTTGAACTCGGACAGTGCCGCCATTGGGGGTATCGCCTCCCGTCACTCGACGCTGATACCCCATCCAGCACCCCCGAAACGATGCGAAATGGGGGTATCGAGCGTTCTGCTATGAGAAGCAAGAAAGCATGAAAACCGTTAAAAATCAATCGGTAAGAGTTGCTATGAGGAGGATGAATGGTGCCCAGAAGAGGACTCGAACCTCCACGGCCTTGCGGCCACTGGCACCTGAAGCCAGCGCGTCTACCAATTCCGCCATCTGGGCACGAAATCGAGCCGTCACATATGCGGTCGGCCGGGGGCTGTCAACCAAACAGCGCACGCCCGCCACCGGTTTCCCTTGCCCGGCGCGGACCGCTTCGCTAACGCCTCCCATCGGGCCGTATCAGGCTGTCGAACGCGCCGGCCGGACGCGCCGGAAGCCGCAGCGCAGGGGGACGCCGCCATGATCACCATCGCCGGATCGGTCAATCTCGACCTTGTCGCCCGCGTCGAGCGGCTGCCTGGTCCCGGCGAGACGGTGACGGGCGTCGCCTATGCGGAGGCGCCCGGAGGCAAGGGCGCCAACCAGGCGCTCGCCGCGCGCCGTGCCGGCCACGCGGTCGCCATGGCCGGCGCGGTCGGCGACGACGCCAACGCGATTGCCGCGCTGTCGCTGCTGCAGGCGGCCGGCGTCGATCTGTCCGGCGTCGAACGGCTGGCCGCCGTGCCGACCGGCGTCGCGCTGATCCTGGTCGACGACCGGACCGGCGAGAACCAGATCGCCGTGGTGCCGGGCGCCAACGGGCGAGCGATGGAAAACGGCGTGCCCGAAGCGCCGGGCGCCGCTGCCTGGCTCCTGCAGATGGAAATCCCCGACCAGGCCATCGCCGCCGCGCTCGATGCGGCGGCCGCGGCGGGGGCGACACGCTATCTGAACATCGCGCCCTACCGCGCCTCCGCGGGCGAACTCGCCCGCAAGGCGGACGTCGTGATCGCCAACGAGACCGAGTTCGACGCGCTGGCCGCCTCGCTCGGCATCGAGCCGGGCCGTGCCGAAGACCGTATGGCCGGGGCCGCCGACGCGTTGGGCGTCGCGCTGGTTCTGACGCTGGGCGCGGACGGCGCGCTCGCGGTGACCGGCGAGGGGATGGTTCGCGCCACGACGCCGAGGATCGAACCGGTCGACACGGTCGGCGCGGGCGACACGTTCTGCGGCTATCTGGCCGCCGCCCGCGCCGAGGGCATGGCCTGGCCCGATGCGCTCGATCTGGCCTGCCGCGCCGGCGCGCTCGCATGCCTGACCGAGGGCGCCCAGCCCTCGATCCCCGAACGCGCCGCCGTCGACGCCTTTACAGGCTGATAAGTCTCAAAGCCGAGCCAGCCGCTCGGTGATCAGATCGAAGAACCCGGCCGCATCGATACCGCCGAGAACGTGTGCGTTCGGCGTCTTGCCGGTCACGCCCCACCAGTCGATCACCGTCATGCCGAGCGTCAGCTCCGAGCCGGTCTCGATCGCCACATGGCAGTCGCGGCCGGTGAACAGCTCGGGCTTGAGAAGGTAAGCGATCACGCACGGATCGTGCAGCGGCCCGCCATCGGTGCCGTACTTGTCCTCGTCGAACCGCTCGAAGAAGTCGATCAGCGACGCGGCCGCATCGCACACCGGCGTTCCCTTGGCGCGCAGCGCGTCGATGCGCGCCTGTGTGGTCAGCGCCTTGTGGGTGACGTCGAGCGGCGCCATGACGATCGGCACGCCGGACGTGAACACGGTCTGCGCCGCCTCGGGGTCGACATAGATGTTGAACTCGGCCGTCGGCGTGACGTTGCCGCCCTCGAAGAAGCCGCCGCCCATCAACACGATCTCGCGGATTTTCGGTGCGATGTCGGGCGCCTTGATCAGCGCCAGCGCGATGTTGGTCAGCGGGCCGAGCGGGCACAGCGTCACCGTTCCCTCCGGGCGGGCGCGGATCGCCTCGATGATGAAGTCCGGTGCGAACTGGTCCTGAAGCGCCATGGTCGGCTCTGGCAGGTCCGGCCCGTCGAGACCGGTCTTGCCGTGCACATATTCGGCCGTCACCAGCTTGCGCATCAGCGGCCGCTCGGCGCCGGCGAAGACGCGCGTGTCCGGTTTGCCGGCCAGTTCGCAGATCTTGCGCGCGTTCTTCTCGGTCAGCGCCAGCGGCACGTTGCCGGCGACCGCCGTGATGCCGAGCACGTCCAGCTCGTCGCTGGCGAGCGCCAGCAGAAGCGCGATCGCATCGTCCTGGCCGGGGTCCGTGTCGATGATGATGGCGCGTTTTCCGGTCATGCCGCTCCCCCGGGAATTCCTTGATCAACGGCCGGCGACCCCGCATAACGGGGCCGGCGGATGCCGAACGGGTTCGCCGCGCCGCGCGCCGATTGCAAGCGAAATCGTGTCACCGCGGCAAAGTCGCTTGATGAGGACGAAAGGGCCGAGCCCATGACGAACTTCTCCAGCCCGCTGCTGGTCGGCTTCGAGACGATCGAGAAATCGCTCGAACGCGTCGCCAAGTCCGGCGAGAGCTATCCGCCCTACAACATCGAGCGCATCCGCGACGCGGACGGCAAGACCGTCATGCGGATCACGCTGGCCGTCGCCGGCTTTTCCGCCGACGATCTCGAGGTCAGCACCGAGGAGAGCCAGCTCGTCATTCGCGGCAAGCGGGCCGAGGCCGACGATCCGGGCCGCGAGTTCCTGCACCGGGGCATCGCCGCGCGCCAGTTCCAGCGCGCCTTCGTGCTCGCCGACGGCATGCGCGTGATCGGCGCGGACCTTGAGAACGGGCTGCTGATGATCGATCTGGAACGGCCCGAGCCCGAGCGCCTGGTTCGCAGGATCACCATCAACGATCGTGGCTGAGCCGGTCGGGCTCACTCGTTTGTGAGGGGTGGTGAACAGGGCCTTGTTGACCTTGCGCGCCGGCGCGTGATGTCTTTGCCCATCACGATCAACGGAGAGACCCCCGTGTCCCATTTGCTGCGCGCCGCCGCCCTTTCGCTTGCCGTCATGCTGCCCGCCGCGCCGGCCCTGGCCGACCCCGACCCGTCCGACTGGCAGGGCGTTCTTGACGAGGCGCGCGGCCAGACCGTCTACTTCAACGCCTGGGGCGGCTCGACGCAGATCAACGCCTATATCGAATGGGTCGCCGCCGAGGTCGAAGAGCGCTTCGGCGTCGAACTCGAGCACGTCAAGCTGGAGGACACGGCCAATGCCGTTGCCACCGTCGTCGCCGAAAAGGCGGCCGGGCGGAACGAGGGCGGTTCGATCGATCTGATCTGGATCAATGGCGAGAACTTCGCCTCGATGAAGCGCCAGGACCTGCTGTTTGCGCCCGACTGGGCGACGAAGCTGCCCAACTGGGCCTATGTCGACCACGAGACCAAGCCGACCATCACCGTCGACTTCACCCTGCCGACCGACGGGCTGGAATCGCCCTGGGGCATGGCCAAGCTCGTCTTCTTCTACGACAGCGCGCGCACCGAAGCCGCTGATCTGCCGGACAGCGCGCCCGAGCTTTTAGAATGGGCCCGCGCCAATCCGGGACGCTTCTCCTATCCCCAGCCGCCGGACTTCATCGGCTCGAGCTTCCTCAAGCAGGTTCTGATCGAAACGGTCGACGATCCCTCCGTTCTGCAGGAGCCCGTCGACGAGGCCAGCTTCGAGCAGATTACCGAGCCCCTGTTCGCCTATCTCGACGACCTGCACCCGCATCTGTGGCGCGGGGCGCGCACTTTCCCGAAGGACTATCCGTCGATGAGCCAGCTTCTGGCCGACGGCGAACTGGACATCACGTTCGCCTTCAACCCGGCCGAAGCCTCGAACGCCATCGCCAACCAGCTTCTGCCGGACACCGTCCGGTCCTTCACCTTTTCGGGCGGCACGCTCGCCAACACGCACTTCGTCGCCATCCCCTACAACGCCAACGCCAAGGCAGGCGCGCTGGTCGTCGCCGACTTCCTGATCTCCCCCGAGGCCCAGGCGCGCAAGCAGGACCCGACCGTCTGGGGCGATCCGACCGTGCTCGCCATGGACAAGCTGTCCGACGAGGACCGGGCGCGCTTTTCGGCGCTCGATCTCGGTGTCGCCACGCTCAGGCCCGACGAACTCGGCCCGGCGCTCGATGAGCCGCATCCGAGCTGGATGACCCGGATCGAGCAGAAATGGACCGCCCGCTACGCGGTCGGCAACTGATGGCCGGCCGGTGACGCCGCGCCGCGCCGACGCGCCTGCCGAGCTTCTTGTTGCCGGACTTCTTGTTGTCGGGCTTCCCGGTGCAATGAGTGACCGCTGATGTTGCGTCTGGCGCCGCCGCTCGCCCTGTTCGTGCTGGCGGTGCCGCTCGCCTGCGGGCTGTTCGGCACGATCCTGCCGGCCTTCGGTTTCCTGCCGGCGATCGGCGGCACGACCCTGACGCTCGATCCGTTCGCCGACCTGTTCGCCCAGCCCGGCATCGCACGCTCGGCCGTCCAGTCCCTGCTGATCGGGCTCGTCACAACGGCGATCTCGCTCGCCATGGTGGCCGGCTTCGTCTGCGCCTGGTACGGCACCCGCGCCTTCGCGCTGATCCAGCATCTGGTCTCGCCGCTTCTGGCCGTGCCGCACGCGGCCGCCGCCTTCGGCTTTGCCTTCATGATCGCCCCGTCGGGCTATCTGGCGCGGCTGTTCTCGCCCTGGGCGACCGGCTGGGAACGACCGCCCGACGCGCTGATCGTCAACGACCCGATGGGCCTGGCGCTGATCGGCGGCCTCGTCATCAAGGAAGTGCCCTTCCTTTTGCTGATCACGCTCGCGGCCCTGCCGCAGGTGCCGGCTATGCGCGCGCTGAACCTTGGCCAGTCGCTCGGCTATGGCCGGCTGATGGGTTTCATGTTCACCACTTGGCCGGCGCTCTACCGCCAGATCCGGCTCGCCGTCTTCGCCGTGATCGCCTACGCCTCGGCCAATGTCGACGTTGCCTTCATCCTCGGCCCGACGACGCCGGCGACGCTGCCGGTGCGGCTGGTCGACTGGATGAACGACCCCGACCTTTCGATGCGCTTCATGGCCTGCGCCGGCGCGGTGCTGCAGGTCGCCGTCACCGGCGCGGCGCTTGTGATCTGGGTCGGGCTCGAACGCGTGATGGGCGCGCTCGCCGAACGGGTCTGCGAGACCGGACGCCGTTTCCGGCGCGACGGCTGGGCGCGCACGGTTGCCGGCGGCGCGATGACCGTCTCGGCGCTGCTCGTGTTCGGCGGCCTTGCCGTTCTGGCGCTGTGGTCGGTGGCCGGCCTTTGGCAGTTTCCGGACGCGCTGCCGGACGGGCTTTCTCTGCGCGCCTGGATGCGCAGCGCGCCGGCGCTCGCCGACCCGTTCGCGACGACCGTCATCATCGGGCTGGCGGCGACGCTCATCTCGGTGGCGATCGCGCTCGCCTGCCTGCAGCGCGAGAACCAGACCGGCCGCACCGGCGGCAGCCGGGCGCTGGCGCTGGTCTATCTGCCGCTGGTCGTCCCGCAGATCGGCTTCCTGTTCGGCCTGCAACTGCTGCTGGTCGCCGCCGATGCCGACAAGAGCTGGGCGGCGCTGATCTTCGTGCACACCATCTTCGTGCTGCCCTACGTGTTCCTGTCCCTGTCGGCGCCCTGGCGTGCCTATGACCGGCGTTACGAGGCGCTCGCCACGGCGCTCGGCGCGGGCGAAGCGCGCACCTTCTGGCGTATCCGCCTGCCGATGCTTACGCGCGCCGTGCTCACGGCAAGCGCGGTCGGCTTTGCCGTCTCGGTCGGCCAGTACCTGCCGACCCTGCTGATCGGCGCCGGCCGGTTTCCGACGATCACCACCGAGGCCGTCGCGCTCGGCTCGGGCGGCGACCGGCGGGTGATCGGCGTCTATGCGTTCCTGCAGATGCTGCTGCCGCTGATCGGCTTTGCGCTCGCCAGCCTCGTGCCGGCCTTGCTTTTCCGCAACCGCCGGGCAATCAGGGCGATGTGAGAACGCGCCCAATGCCCGACACGCAGACCGAGCAAGCCGCCGGCCTCAGGCTCGACGGGATCGCCATTTCGCTCGATGGCCGCACGCTGGTCGAGGCCGATCACACGATCGGGCCTGGCGAGGTGCTCACCGTGATGGGGCCGTCGGGATCGGGCAAGTCGACGCTTCTGGCTTTCATCGGCGGCTTTCTCGATCCCGCTTTTGCCGCGCGCGGCCGCGTCATCTGCGAGGGCGTCGACATCACCGATGCGCCGCCGCAGGAGCGCCATGCCGGCCTTCTGTTCCAGGATCCGCTCCTGTTCCCGCACATGTCGGTCGGCGGCAATCTGGTGTTCGCGGTGCCGCAGACGGTCAGGGGACGCGCCGCGCGCCGCGCCGTGGCCGAAGCCGCGCTCGGCGACGTGGAACTCGAAGGGTTCTTCGACCGCGATCCCGACACGCTGTCGGGCGGCCAGAAGGCGCGTGTGGCGCTCGCCCGCGTGCTGGTGTCCGAGCCCCGCTTCATGCTGCTGGACGAGCCCTTCTCCAAGCTCGATGCGGGCCTGCGCGATCAGGTGCGCCGGCTGGTGTTCGAGCGGGCAGGCGTCCGCCGCCTGCCGGTGCTGCTGGTCACCCATGACGAGGCGGACGCCAAGGCGGCCGGCGGCGCGCTGATCGAGGTCGAACCCGCGCTGGGCCCCGGCAACGGTTCATGATCGACGCCGCCGCCACCGGCCTGCCCGTCGCCGAGGTGCTCGGCGCGCTGACCGGCGCGCTCGAAGCGGGGCCGAACGCGGTGCTGGTCGCGCCGCCCGGCGCCGGCAAGACGACGCTCGTCCCGCTGGTGCTGCTTGATGCACCCTGGGTCGAGGGCCGGCGGATCGTCATGCTCGAACCGCGCCGGCTCGCCGCACGCGCCGCCGCCCGGCGCATGGCCGCCATGCTCGGCGAGACCGTTGGCGAAACGGTCGGCTACCGGATGCGGCTCGACAGCAGGGTCGGCCCGAGGACGCGCATCGAAGTGGTCACCGAGGGCGTGTTCGCGCGCATGATCCTCGACGATCCCGAACTGACCGGCATCGCCGCGGTGATCTTCGACGAGTTCCACGAGCGCTCGCTCGACGCCGATTTCTCGCTGGCGCTGGCGCTCGACGTGCAGTCGGCGCTGCGCGCCGATCTGCGGCTTTTGGTCATGTCGGCGACGCTCGATGGCGGCCGCGTCGCCGCGCTGATGGACAAGGCGCCGCTCGTCGAAAGCGCCGGCCGGTCCCATCCCGTCGACATTCGTCATGCGCCGCGCCGGCCCGACCAGCGGATCGAGGACGCGGTGGCCGAGGCGATCCGCGCCGCGCTGCGCGACGAACAGGGCAGCATCCTCGCCTTCCTGCCCGGCCAGGCCGAGATCCGCCGCACGGCCGAGCGGCTCGAGGGCGCGCTGCCCGCCAACGCCTATCTGGCGCCGCTGTTCGGGGCCATGGACATCAAGGACCAGGATGTCGCGATTCTGCCGCCCGAACCCGGTCGCCGGAAGATCGTGCTGGCGACGGCGATCGCCGAAAGCTCGGTCACCATCGACGGGGTGCGCGTGGTCGTCGATTCCGGCCTTGCGCGCCAGCCCGCCTTCGAACCCGGCATGGCGATCACCCGGCTTCAGACCGTCCGGGTCAGCCGCGCCTCGGCCGCCCAGCGCGCCGGCCGTGCCGGGCGCACGCAGCCGGGCGTCGCGATCCGCCTGTGGCACGAGGGCCAGACCGCCGCGCTTGCCCCGTTCGATCCGCCCGAGATCGCCCGCACGGACCTTTCGCGCCTGCTGCTCGATTGCCTGGCATGGGGCGTGTCCGATCCGCGCACGCTGCGCTTTCCCGACCCGCCGCCCGAGCCGGCGCTGAACGAGGCGCGCGCGCGGCTCGTCGCGCTCGGCGCCGTCGACGGGCAGGGCCGGCTGACCGCAAAGGGCGAGCGCCTGCGCGCGATTGCATTGCCGGTGCCGCTTGCCGCCATGGTCGCCGAAGCGGGGACGACCGGCGATGCCGAACGCCGCGCCCGGCTCGCCGTGCTGATCACCGAGCGCGGCCTCGGCGGCGCATCGACCGATCTCGATCGACGCCTTGCCGCGTTCGACGCCGACCGGTCGCCGCGCGCAAAACAGAGCCGCCAGCTGGCCGGGCGGATCGCCGGACAGCTCGACCTGCCGGACGATGCGGATGACCAAGCCATGACGGCCGGAGCCATGCTGCTCGATGCCTTCCCGGACCGCGTGGCGCGGGCGCGGCCGGGCCGGCCGGGTCATTTCGTCATGGCCGGCGGGCGCGGCGTCGTCGCCGACGAGGCCGATCCGCTGGCGGGCGCATCCTTCATCGTCGCCGCCGATGTGACCGGCGCGGCCGCGGGCGCGCGCCTTCTGGCCGTCGCGGCGATCACCGAAGCCGAGATCGAGGATCGTCTCGGCGACCGGATCGAAACGCGGACCGAGATGCGCTTCGATGCGCGCACCGGTCGTCTCGCCGCGCGTCGCGTGCGAACCCTCGGTGCGATCACCCTGTCTTCGGCGCCGCGCCCGGTCGAACCCGGTCCCGAAGCGGAACGAGCCCTGCTCGAAGGCGTGCGTGGGCACGGCCTCGGCGCCCTTCCATGGGACAAGGCGTCCCGGAGCCTGCGCGCGCGGCTTTCCTTCCTGCATGCGCGGCTCGGCGATCCGTGGCCCGATGTCGGCGATGAGGCGTTGATGCAGACGATCGACGAATGGCTCGCGCCGTTTCTCGCTGGCCGCACCGGCCTTGACGATGTGCCGCTGCGCGATGCGCTGATGCTGCGCGCCGGTCCCGGGCGGCAGGCCGAACTGGACCGGCTGGCGCCGTCGCACCTGACCGTGCCGACCGGGTCGCGCCTTGCGCTGACCTATCCGCCCGGCGGCGCCGCGCCCGAACTGGCCGTGCGCGTGCAGGAACTCTATGGCCTGACCGAGCATCCTGCCGTGCTCGGCGACGCCGTGCCGGTTCTGATCGAACTGCTCTCGCCGGCGCACCGGCCGATCCAGCGCACCGCCGACCTGCCCGCCTTCTGGGCCGGATCGTGGTCCGAGGTGCGGGCCGAGATGCGCGGCCGCTATCCCAAGCATGTCTGGCCCGACGATCCCGCCAGCACCGCGCCGACGCGTCGCGCCAAGCCGCGATGATTTGAACGATTCCAATCTGGCGAACGGACCCTCGCAGGTCCATATAAGCGGGCATGGATCAGCAGGTCACACGACCGACCGTCGGCGTCGGCGAGCGCTTCGCGCGCCGTCGCCTGCGCATGTCGACATTGACGAACACGCGCTGGATCGCCGTGTTCGGCCAGAGCGTCGCCGTCGCGGTCGTCGCCGGCTGGCTCGGCTTTGCCTTTCCGATCGTCGCCTGTTTCGTGCTGATCGCCGCCTCGGCCCTGCTGAACCTGATCCTGACCTGGATTTTTCCGGCCAACCGCCGCCTCGATCCGCTCGCGGTGTTCGCCGTGCTCGCTTTCGACATCGCCCAGCTCGCCGCGCTGCTGTTCCTGACCGGCGGGCTCGAGAACCCGTTCTCGGTCCTCTTGATCGTGCCGGTGATCATTTCGGCCGCAACGCTCCCGGCCCTCTACACCGCCGCGCTCGGCGTCGTGGTCGTCGTGGCCGCGACCGTTCTCGTCTTCACCCATCTGCCGCTGCCCTGGCATCCGGACATACCCTTCGACATCCCGTTCGTGTTCGTTGCAGGCATGTGGGCGGCGGTCCTGTCATCGGTGGCGTTCACCGCCTTTTACGTGCACCGGGTCGCCGACGAGGCGCGCAGCCTCGCCGATGCGCTCGCGGCGACCGAACTGGTGCTGCAGCGCGAACAGCACCTGTCGGCGCTCGACGGGCTTGCCGCCGCTGCCGCCCATGAACTGGGCACTCCGCTCGCCACGATCTCGCTGGTCTCAAAGGAGATGGATCGCGCCACCACCGAGGCCGATCCCCTCAAGGAAGACGTGCGGCTGCTGCGTGCCCAGGCCGACCGGTGCCGGGAGATCCTGTCGCGCCTCTCGACGCTCAACACCAGCAGCGAGGAGATGATCTCGCGCATGTCGCTGCGGGAGATGGTCGAGGAGGTGGCCGACCCGCATCGCGCGTTCGGCGTGGAGATCACCACACGCCACAGCGACGACGGTTCGCCCGAACCGGTGCTGCGCCGCAACGACGGCATCATGCACGGGCTCGGCAACCTGGTCGAGAACGCCGTCGACTTCGCGCGCGAGCAGGTGATGATCGATCTGGACTGGTCGAGCGAGCATGTGCGCATCGCCATCGTCGATGACGGCCCGGGCTTTCCGACCGATCAGCTCGAGAAGCTCGGCGAGCCGGACCTTGGCGCGTCACGCTCGATCATACGCAGCCGCAAGGGCGGGCCGGGCCTGGGGCTCGGCATCTTCATCGCCAAGACGCTGCTCGAGCGCAGCGGCGCGACCCTGCATTTCCGCAACGCCGGACGGCCCGATGCCGGCGCGGCCATCACCGTGCGCTGGCCGCGCTCATCCATCGAGGCCAAAGCGGCGTAGAACTGGCAAAGAAAGGTGTGACAATGGCACTTCAGGAAACCCTCGCCGATCCGGTGGCCGTCGAGCCCGGGCCGGACGCAACGCTTCTTCTGGTCGATGACGACGTGCCGTTCCTGCGGCGTCTCGGCCGGGCCATGGAAACCCGCGGGTTTACCGTCGAAATGGCCGAATCGGTCGCCGACGGGCTCGCCAAGGTCGATGCCGAACCGCCGGCCTACGCGGTGGTCGACATGCGGCTCGACGACGGCAACGGGCTCGAGGTCATCAAGGCGCTGCATGCGCGTCGCCCCGACGCCCGCGCGATCGTTCTGACCGGCTACGGCAACATCGCCACCGCCGTGAACGCGGTGAAGCTCGGCGCGATCGACTATCTGGCCAAGCCGGCCGATGCCGACGACGTCTATAACGCGCTGACCGTGTCGCCCGACCAGACGCCGCCGCCGCCGGAAAACCCGATGTCGGCCGATCGCGTGCGCTGGGAACACATTCAGCGCGTCTACGAGATGTGCGACCGCAACGTGTCCGAGACGGCGCGCCGGCTGAACATGCACCGGCGCACGCTGCAGCGCATCCTCGCCAAGCGCGCTCCGCGCTGACGCGCTTCGGCACTGGTCAGGCCGACGCCCATTCGGCGGCGAGCAGCCGCTCGGCGGCACAGCGCGCGAATCTGAGCGTCATCGCCTTGCGGCGCGCCGGCGCGAGCCTGTGTTCGGGCGGTTCGACCAGACACGCCGCGCCGTGCGCGTCAGCGCGGATGAAGCCGCAATCGGCCGGAAAGAGCGCCTGCGGCACGTCGGGCAGCGTGGCGAAACACAGCCGGTCGCAGAACCCGCGATAGTCGGGCCATTTGCGATCGGCGAGCATGTCCTCGGGCGAGGACTTGATCTCGACGATCATGATCGTCCCGTCGCCGCCCAGCGCCACCAGATCGGCCCGGCGGCCGTTGGCGAGCGTCATCTCGGGCACGTGCGAAAAGCCCATCTCCGTGAGCATGATCTGAACGCCCCGGCGCACGGCGAGCGCGCGGTCGGACTGGCGGCCGTCGACGAGCGGATGCGCCGTTGCGGCTGAAACGAGCGGCATGGCAACTCCCGGACGCAGGGGAAACTGTGGTTCCTTTGTGACAGTGTGTGCCAAAGCGCACAGCCACACAAGAACCGGCCCCCTAATCCTTGCGGGTATCGGGGTCCTTCATGTAACGTGGTCTTAACCATGTTTGGGGCCAATGGGCATGGATTTTTTCGGTTGAGGGGTATCATGCAACGACGCGCATTCCTTGGCGGCATCGCCGCGATCGCCGCCACCGGGCTTGCCGGCTGCTCGGCGACCACGAATTCGAGCTACTTCGCCAGCGCCTATGCCGGCATGTCGGACGGGGAATACACCCTGCCGAAGATCCCGGTTTCCAAGGTGCCGGCCGAGTTCCGCCGCCAGGTCGTCGACTACGACACGCCGCACAGGCCGGGCACGATCATCGTCGATACGCCGAACCGGCACCTCTATCTGGTCCAGGAAGACGGCAAGGCGCTGCGCTATGGCATCGGCGTCGGCCGTGACGGGTTCCGCTGGTCGGGCACCGCGCGCGTCGGCTGGAAGCGCAAATGGCCGACCTGGACGCCGCCCGAGCCGATGATCCGCCGCCAGCCGGAACTGGCCAAGTATCGCGGCGGCATGGAGCCGGGCCTGCACAATCCGCTCGGCGCCCGCGCGCTCTATCTGATGCGCGGCGGCCGCGACACCGGCTACCGCCTGCACGGCACGCCGCAATGGCAGTCGATCGGCAAGGCCGTCTCGTCCGGCTGCATCCGCCTGATGAACCAGGATGTGGTCGATCTCTACAACCGCGTGGAGCCGGGCGCCAAGGTCGTCGTCCTGCAGGGCTGACCGGCCAACGAATTCGCTGGATCAACGAAAAAAGCCGGGCGCTTGGCCCGGCTTTTATCGTTTCGGTGGATGGTTGCGAGATCGCGCGCCGGTCAGACGGCCTCGACCTGCTCGACCTCGGGAATGAAGTGGCGCAACAGGTTCTGGATGCCGTGCTTGAGCGTCGCCGTCGAGGACGGGCAGCCGGCGCAGGCGCCCTTCATGTGCAGGAAGACAACGCCGTCACGGTAGCCCTGGAAGGTGATGTCGCCGCCATCCTGCGCGACGGCGGGCCGCACGCGGGTCTCGATCAGTTCCTTGATCGTCGCCACGATGCTCTCGTCGCCCGCGTCGAAGAACTCCTCGTCGGCAGCCGGGGCCGCGCCATCGTGCTGCTCGGCCATCACCGGCGCGCCGGCCATGAAATGCTCCATGATCGCGGCCAGAACCGCCGGCTTCATGTGCGGCCATTCCAGCGCGTCGTCTTTCGTCACGGTGACGAAGTCATAGCCGAAGAACACGCCTTTCACGCCGTCGACCTCGAACAGGCGCGCGGCGAGCGGCGATTTTGCGGCCGCTTCCTGCGGCTCGCGGAAGTCGGCGGTGCCCATATCCATGACCACCTGGCCGGGCAGGAATTTCAGCGTCGCGGGATTGGGCGTCGTTTCGGTCTGGATGAACATGGCTTGCCTCGGATTGGAATGATTCCAAAATAGGATCAAAACACCGCCCCATCAAGCGTGGGGGCGAACACAAATCGTCGCGCGTCTGTCGCCGGCCCCGGCGTGCCGGGTCATGAGAGGCTCTCGATATCCTCGTCGGTCAGGTTGGCGGGAACCACGGTCACGGGGATCGGAAACGCCGCTTCGCGCCCGGCGATCGACGAAACCAGCGGTCCGGGGCCTTCCTTGGCGGCGCTGGCGGCGAGAACGAGGATGGCGATGTCCTGGTCCTCCTCGATCAGCGCGTGGATCTGCTCGGCTCCGTTGCCCTCGCGGATGACCGTCTCGGCTTCCACGCTGCATTTCTCGCGGGCGAGCGTCGCATATTTCGAGATCACCTGCTCGGCGCGCTCGAGCGCCTCCTCGCGCATGACCTGCTCGACGCCAAGCCAGTGCTGGAAGTCGCCCGGCGCGATCACGAACAAAAGGATCAGCCCGCCATGGGTGTTGGCCGCCCGCCGCGCGGCATAAAGAACCGCGCGCTCGCATTCCGGCGTCTCGTCGATGATCGCCAGGAACTTGCGGCGATGTCCGGCTTCGCCGGAAAGGCGTCTTGTGACCATGGTCAATGTTTGGCACGGGGCGCTGGCGCCCGCAAGATTGCCATCGCGTCCGCCACCGCTTGCCACCAGTTGCGGTCAGCCGTCCGCAAGCGCTATGCGCCGGACGTCCAGATGGGTGCGCACGGCCGGATCCGTGCTCAGGGATGCGGCCCGGCGGTATGACTCGATCGCCGCCTGCCGATCGCCACCGAGCGCCTCGATATGGGCGCGTGTCGCCCAATAGGGTTGATATCGCTCGCGATTCGGGATGGCCGCGTCCGACAGAAGCGCATGTGCGCCTTCGACGTCGCCCTTTTCGGCCAGCGCCGCCGCCAGCCCGCACAGCGCGCCGGCGGTCGGCGAAAGCGCGACCAGTCCACGGTAGAGAAGCACGATCTCGTCCCACCGGATCGACCCGGACCGCCGGCGATCCGCATGAACGGCCTGAATGGCGGCCTCAAGCTGATAGCGGCCCGGGCGCTCCGCTTCTCCGGCGCGGCGAAGCAGGCTCTCGGCTTCATCGGCCATACCGTCATCCCACATCGCCACGTCCTGTTCGGCAATGGCGATAAAGGCGCCCGTTTCCGGATCGCGCCGTGCCGCACGCCGCGATTCGCACAGCAGCATCAGCGCCAGAAGGCCCGACGCTTCGGGGTCGTCGGGGACAAGATGCACGATCAGGCGGCCCAGCCAGACCGCCTCCGCGGCGAGCGCGGCCGCCTTGGCGTCCTCGCCATGGGCGCCGTCCCAGCCGACCGTGTAGGCTGCGTAGACCGCATCGAGAACGCTGCCCATCCGCTCCCGGAAAACGGCCGGTTCCGGCACGGCGAAGCCGATTCCGGCGTCCTTGATCTTGGCCTTGGCGCGCACGAGCCGTTGCCCGAGCGTGGCCGGCGCCATCACGAACGCCGATGCCATTCGCGCAACGTCAAGGCCCAGGACAAGCTGCAGCATCAGCGGTGTGCGGGCCTTTTCGTCGATTGCCGGGTGCGCGCACACGAACATCAGTTTCAGCCGCTCGTCGGGAAACCCGGTCTGCGCGCGCATTGCCTGTCGTTCCTCGTCCAGAAGGACGAGATGGGCCCGATGGGCCTCGGCGGTGGTCTGGCTGCGCTGGCGGTCAAGGATGCGGCGTCGCGCCACCGTCAGGAGCCACGCTTCGGGTCTGTCCGGCACGCCGCTGGCCGGCCACGCCTTCAGGGCGGCCACAAGGGCGTCGCCCAGCGCGTCCTCGGCGCCGGCGACATCGCCGGTTCGTGCGGCGAGAAAGGCGATCAGCCGGCCATAGGACAGCCGGGCGGCCCGTTCGGCCGCCCGGCGCGCCGTTTGACCCTGTTGCGTCAACGCATCACCACGGGCCGCACCTCGACCGCGCCACTGCCGGCAGCGGGGTTCCTTGCCGCCCAGTCGAGCGCGGTGTCGAGATCGGGAACCTCGATGATGTAGTAGCCGCCCAGATGCTCCTTGGTGTCGGCGTAGGGTCCGTCGGCGATCTCGCGCTGGCCGTCGCGCAGCCGCACGGTGGTGGCCGTGTGCGCCGGATGCAACGCATTGCCCTCCACCATCACGCCGGCGTCGATCATCGCCTGCGTGTAGGCCTTCCAGGCCTCTTTCGGCTGGTTGTCCGGCGTGCCTTCACCGACGAACTCATCGGGCCGCACATAGTTCATGATCATGTATTGCATGGTTCGCTCCTGGTCTGCCCGCCGCGCGGACAGGTCCTGATTCTCCGATGGGGGTCAGCGCTTGGCAACCGGCGCAAGCAACGCGCCGGGCACCTTGTCGGGCGTGCACATGTCATTGTCGGCCGGACGCACGCCGAAATAGAGCCGGCCTTCGGTATCGAGGGCGAACAGGTCATGGTCCTAGCCGCATTCCGCCACCGGCTTCCAGTTGGCGCAACCGGTCTCCGAGATGTCCACGCTGACGCCGACCTCAAGGCCGCAATCGGCCATGCCCATCTGTGCGACGAGTTCGGGATCGTCGATGTGCAGCGTCACGCGCTTGACGTCCTCGAAGAACACCGTGTGGTGCGCCTGCGGGACGGCGTCCGACGGGGCGACGAGCGCATAGGGTCCCTCGGTCGAGAAGGTGAAGACCTTCTGATCGAGCGCGGGATCGAAGCCAAACGTGAAGTCGAGCGACCAGCGTCCGTCATCGAACCGGAAGCTGCGGTGACCGAACGCGCCATACCACCGTTCGGGCCCGACGCTCTCGTAGGTACCCGAGAGCCGTTCGAGGATCGGCCGGGCCTGGTCGGCGGCGACGAGGGCGGTCTCGGCCGCATTGCCCGGCACGATCAGCGCCAGCGCGGTCGCCGCGCCGGCGACAAGGGTCTTCAGTGTCATCGATCTGTCCTTTCATGGTTGGCGAGGGCCATGCGGCGCCCTCGTGACCATGACGGCGGGATCGCGACGATTTCGACGTCTGGAGCAAAAAAAGCCGGTCCCGGCCCGGAACGGCGTCAGGCGCTCAGGCCGACGATCCGCTTGACGTCGTCCATCACCGGACCGGCGATGGCCGTCGCCTTGTCGGCGCCCT
Organism: Parvibaculum sp.; assembly: GCA_040216885.1. GTDB lineage: Bacteria > Pseudomonadota > Alphaproteobacteria > Parvibaculales > Parvibaculaceae > Parvibaculum. The sequence continues at coordinate 218,122 of JAVJOG010000017.1, read as the reverse complement.
CGGCGAGAACGCCGTCGATATAGGCCGGATCGGCCAGCAGACGGCGCATCTCGCCGGCCACCGGGTCGAGCGCCTCGACGGCGAGATCGGACAGGGCCGGTTTGAACTCCGAGAACGCCCGGCCGCCGAACTCGGACAGCACATCCTGCCGTGTCCGGCCCGAAAGGGCGGCGAAGATGCCGACGAGGTTGGCCGCCTCGGGCCGGCCCTCGAGCCCGTCCATCTCCGACGGCAGCGGCTCGGGATCGGTCTTGGCCTTGCGGATCTTCCTGGCGATGTCGTCGGCCGTGTCGGTCAGGTTGATGCGCGACATGTCCGAGGGATCGGATTTCGACATCTTCTTGGTGCCGTCGCGCAGGCTCATGATGCGCGTCGCCGGCCCCTCGATCACCGGCTCGGTGAGCGGGAAGTATCCGTGCACGCGCTCGCGCCCGACCTCCATCGGAACGCCGAGACCAAGTTCGGCGATGCGGTCGGAAAAGTCGTTGTTGAACTTCTGCGCGATGTCGCGGGTCAGTTCCAGATGCTGCTTCTGGTCCTCGCCCACCGGCACGTGGGTTGCGCGGTAGACGAGGATGTCGGCGGCCATCAGCGCGGGATAGACGAACAGGCCCGCCGAGGCGTTCTCGCGGTCCTTGCCGGCCTTTTCCTTGAACTGGGTCATACGGTTCAGCCAGCCCATGCGGGCGACGCAGTTGAACACCCAGGCCAGTTCGGCATGCTGGTGTACGCGCGACTGGTTGAACACGATATGGCGCGTCGGATCGATGCCCGAGGCCAGGAACGCGGCGGTCACCGAGCGGGTCGCATCGACCAGCGCCTTCGGGTCCTGCGGAAGGGTGATCGCGTGCATGTCGACCACGCAGTAGACGCAGTCGTATCGCTCCTGCATGGCGACGAAGTTCTTGATCGCGCCAAGGTAGTTGCCGAGCGTCAGATTGCCCGTCGGCTGGACGCCTGAGAAGACGCGTTCGGAAAAGGTGTCGGTCATCGGATGGTCCGGTGGGAATGGCCGCTGAAGGCGTCGGCCTTATGCAATGGGCCGGGCGGGCACGCAAGTGGTGCGGGTCAGGCGCGGCCCCTGACCAGCATCGTGCGCAACATGCCGAGCCGCGCCGCACCGGTCACGTGCGCGAAACCGAAGAAGCTGACGACGCCGGCGCCCACGACGACGAGCAGCGCGGCGGCGCGGACCGGCAGCGCGATACCGCTTTCGAGCTGGCCCGAGAGCCCTTGCGCGGCGCCCCACACGCAAAGGCCCATCAGCGCCGCGCTGAGCCCCATCAGCGCCAGCAGCCGGGCCATCGCCGCGTCGATCGTCCACAGGCCGCGCCGGTTCAGGAGCCAGTAGAGCAGCAGCGCATTGACCCAGCCGGCAAGGCTGGTGGCGATGGCGATGCCGACATGGCCGAAGAACGGGAACAGGGCGAGGCTGGCCGCGACGTTCACCGCGACCGCGGCGGCGCCCACCTTCATCGGCGTCACCGTGTCCTCGCGCGCGAAGAAGCCCGGCGAGAACACCTTGACCAGCACGAAGGCGGGCAGGCCGAAGGCGAAGGCCCGCAGCGCCGCCGCCGTGCCGCGCGCGCTCTCGGCATCGAAGGCCAGCCGTTCGAACAGCACCGAAACCAGTTCGAGCGGGATGACGGCGAGCGCCACGGCGGCGGGCAGCGTCAGCATCATCGAAAATTGCAGCGCCTTGGCCTCGACCGCTTTTGCGCGCTCCATGTCGCCGGCCTTCAGGCGTCGCGACAGTTCGGGCAGCAGCACCACGCCGATGGCGATGCCGACCACGCCGAGCGGCAACTGATAGAGCCGGTCGGCGAGGTAGAGCATGGTCACCGCGCCGGCCTGCATGGAGGCGATGATCGTGCCGACGACGATGTTGATCTGGATGATGCCGCCGGCGATGACGCCCGGAATGCCGAGCGTGACCAGCCGCTTCATCCGCGCGTTCCAGCGCGGCCGCACGAGCGTCAGCGGAAAACCCGCGCGCCGCAGCGCGATTACCACCATGGCAAGCTGCGCCACCCCGCCGACGACGACGCCGACCGACAGCCACAGACCGGCCGCGCGCGTGCCGGCGAGCCCGGAGGCGACGATCCATGCCAGCACGGCGACGAGCACCACGTTCAGCAGCACCGGCGCGAAGGCGGCGGCCGCGAACCGGCCAAGCCCGTTCAGAACGCCCGAGACCAGCGCCATCAGCGAAACGAGCACCAGGTAGGGAAAGGTGATCCGCGTCAGGTCGACCGCCAGATCGAACTTGTCGCGGTCCTCGGCGAAACCGGGCGCCAGGCCGTACATCAGGACCGGCATGGTGACGATCGCGATGACCGTAAGGATCGCGAGGATGAAAAGGAGCCCGGCCATTGCCTCCTGGGCGAAGCGTCGCGCCGCATCGTCGCCTTCGCCCTCGAGCCGTCGCGAGAACAGTGGAATGAAGGCCGAATTGAACGCACCCTCGGCGAACACACGGCGAAAAAGGTTCGGAAAGCGGAACGCGACCACGAACGCGTCGGCGACCGGGCCGGTGCCGAGCGCCGCCGCAAGGAAGATGTCGCGCACGAAGCCCAGCACGCGGCTGACCAGCGTCGCGCCGCCGACGGTGGCGAAGTTTCGGGCGAGGCTCATGGTTTAATCGGCCGCCGCCGCTGCCCGCTTGGGCTTGTCGGCGTCGTCCTGCCGGAGCACGGCCATCAGCGCCTTGCGGATGCGTCCCTGCCGGCTTGCGTCCTCGATCTTCTGGCCGATCAGGGCGGTGACGTAGAAGCTGTCGATCACCTTCTCGCCGAACGTGGTGATGTGGGCCGAGCGAATGTCGAGCTTGAGGTCGGAGATCGCACCGGTCAGCCGCGACAGCAGCGCCGGCCGGTCGAGCCCCTCCACCTCGATCACGGTGAACCGGTTCGACAGCGTGTTGTTGATCTTGACCGCAGGTTCGACGTGAAAGGCGCTCAGCGCGCGGGCGCGCTTCTTGGTCGCCTGCACGGCGGGCAGGCTCACCTTGCCGCGCAGCACGTCCTCGATCAGCCGGCCGATCCGCCGGGCGCGGCGCAATTCGTCCTCGTCCGCCTCGAACTCCCGCTCGATCTGGATGACGTCGAGGGCCCGGCCGTCGGTCGTCGTGAAGATGTGGGCGCCGTCGATCGAGGCGCCAGCGCTCGAACAGGCGGCCGCGATCACCGACAGAAGGCGCGGATGGTCCTGCGCCAGGATGGTGATCTCGGTCATCGCCTGGAACGCGTCGGTGCGCACGGCGCTGGCGAGCGGCCGCACCTCGGCGTCGGACCGGCGGATGAACTCGGCGTGCCGAACCTGATCCTCCAGATCGGTGGTCAGAAGGTAGTTGTCGTAGTGAAGCCCCAGGATCGCCGCGCGCTCGGCCTCCGGCCAATCGGCCAGCCGCTCCGAGAGCGCCGCGCGCCGGCTTTCGGCGCGGCTCTTGCGGCTGGTTTCCGAGAACCCGCCGGTCAGCGCCAGTTCCGCTTCGGCATAGAGCGTGCGCAGAAGCTGGCCCTTCCAGCCGTTCCAGACGCCCGGTCCCACACCCCTTATGTCGCACACGGTCAGCACCAGCAGCAGCTTGAGCCGCTTGACGGTCTGCACGCGGGCGACGAAGTCCTCGATCGTCTTGCGATCGGACAGGTCGCGCCCCTGCGCGGTCATGCTCATCAGCAGATGATCCTCGATCAGCCAGGCGATCGTCGCCGTGTCCTCGAGCGAAAAGCCAAGCCGCGGGCACAGCTTGCGCGCCACATCGGCGCCGGCGACCGAATGGTCCTCTGGCCGCCCCTTGGCGATGTCGTGCAGGAACAGCGCCACATAGAGGATCGCACGGTCGTCGGTGAGCCCGGGCATCAGTTCGGCGGCGAGCGGATGATCCTCGGCCAGATTGCCCTTTTCGATGTCCGCCAGGACGCCGATGGTGCGGATCAGGTGCTCGTCGACGGTGTAGTGGTGATACATGTTGAACTGCATCATTGCGACGATGCGGCCGAAGTCGGGCACGAAGCGGCCGAGCACGCCGGCCTCGTTCATGCGCCGCAGGTTCAGTTCGGGATCGTTGCGCGAGGTCAGGATGCGCACGAACAGCGCATTGGCGTTCACGTCGGTGCGCAGCGTCTTGTCGATCAGCTTGAGCGACCGCCGCACCAGCTTGAGCGCCTCGGGATGGTATTCGAGCCCGTAGCGGTCGGCGAGATAGAACATGCGGATCAGGTTCACCGGATCGCGCGCGAACACCTCGTCGTCGGCGACGTTGATGCGCTGGCGGTCGATGACGAAATCCTTGATGCCGCGGATCGTCGTCGACCGGCGCGCGAACGGCAGCGCCTGGATCAGCCCGGACAGCACCGGGGCGTTCTTGATCTCCTGCTCTTCGAGCGCGGCGCAGAAGATGCGCGTCAGATCGCCCACATCCTTGGCGATCAGGAAATAGTGCTTCATGAAGCGCTCGACGTCCTCGAGCCCCGGATGGGACTGGTAGCCGAGACGGTCGGCGAGTTCCCGCTGCAGGTCGAACGACAGTCGTTCCTCGGCCTTGCCGGTCAGAAAGTGCAGGTGGCAGCGCACCGCCCAGAGGAAGTCCTCGCACTTGACGAACAGGTTGTAGTCGCGCCGGGTGAACACGCCCAGCTTGACCAGTTCGGCCCGCCGCCGCACGCGGTAGACATATTTGGCGATCCAGAACAGCGTGTGCAGGTCTCTCAGGCCGCCCTTGCCGTCTTTGACGTTCGGCTCGACCACGAACCGCGCCTCGCCCATGCGCTTGTGGCGGGCGTCCCGCTCGGCCAGCTTGGCCTGGATGAACTGGCTGGCGGTGCGCGAGACGACATCGGTGTCGTAGCGCTCCATCAGTTCGTCGAACAGCGCCTTGTTGCCGGTCAGGAAGCGCGCTTCGAGGATGGTCGTCGCGATGGTGATGTCGGACTTCGACAGGCGGACGCAGTCGTCGATGTTGCGGGTGGCGTGGCCTACCTTCAGCCCCATGTCCCACAGCATGTAGAGCATGTATTCGGCGAGCTGTTCACCGAGCGGGGTCTGCTTGTAGGGCAGCACGAACAGAAGATCGATGTCCGAACCCGGCGCCAGCGTGCCGCGGCCGTAGCCGCCGACGGCGGCCAGCGCGATGCGCTCGCCCTGCGAAAGGTTGGCCACTTGGAACACATGGACCAGCGCGAAATCGTAGATCGCGCCGATGATCGCGTCCTGAAGGTCGGAAAGGCGGCGGGCGCAGCCATGGCCCTTGCCGTCGGCGAAGAGCTGGCGCTCGGCTTCTGCCCGCCCGGTCCTGAGCACGGCCTTCAGATGGGCGAGCACCTTGGCCCGGACATCGGAAGCGCCGCCGTCGCCGCCGGCCTGTTCGGCGATCGCCGCCAGCGCCGCCGTGATCGTCTCGGCGTCGGGCAGCGCTCGGGGGTCGGCGACGGGCTTGTCCAAGATCAGTCCTTCTTCGACGCCAGCGCCTTGAGGGCGTAGAGCGCCTCCAGCGCGGCGCGCGGCGTCATCTCGTCGGGCGAAAGGTCCGCAAGTGCCGCTTCGATAGCCGATTGCGCGGACTTTGGCACGGTCTTCTTTTGCGGCGGGGCGGCCGAAAACAGCGGCAGGTCGTCGATCAGCGAGGCCGTGCCCTTGTCGCGGTTTTGCGCCTCGAGCTGGTCGAGCACCGCGCGGGCGCGCTCGACCACCGCCTCGGGCAGGCCGGCGAGCCGCGCCACCTGCACGCCATAGGACCGGTCGGCCGCGCCATGGCCGACCTCGTGCAGGAAGACCACGTCGCCCTGCCATTCCTTGACGCGCATGGTGACGTTGGCGAGCCGGTCGAGCTTTTCGTGCAGCGCGGTCAGCTCGTGGAAATGGGTGGCGAACAGCGTCCGGCAGCGATTGTGCGCATGCAGATATTCGATCGTCGCCCAGGCGATCGACAGCCCGTCGAAGGTGGCCGTGCCGCGTCCGATCTCGTCCAGGATCACCAGCGCGTTCTCGCCGGCCTGGTTGAGGATCGCGGCGGTCTCGACCATCTCGACCATGAAGGTCGACCGGCCGCGCGCCAGATCGTCCGAGGCGCCGACGCGGCTGAATAGCCGGTCGACGACGCCGATATGGGCCTGGCCGGCCGGCACGAACGAGCCGGTCTGCGCAAGGATGGCGATCACCGCGTTCTGGCGCAGGAAGGTCGACTTGCCGCCCATGTTCGGCCCGGTCAGCAGCCACAGCGCGCCATGGTCCGCCCCGTCGGCCGGTGACAGGTCGCAATCATTGGCGACGAACGGATCGGCGGCCTGGCGCCGGAGCGCCTGTTCGACCACCGGGTGCCGTCCGGCGACGATGCGGAACGTCCGGCTGTCGTCGACCAGCGGCCGGCAATAGCCCTGCGATGTGGCGAGATCGGCGAGCGCGGCCGAGACGTCGAGCACCGCGAGCGCGTGGGCGGCCTCGCGGATCGGGTCGGCATGGGCGACGGCGAGCGCCCGCAACTGCTCGAACACGGCAAGCTCGATCTCGAGCGCCCGCCCGGCGGCGTTGGCGATCCGGCTTTCGAGATCAGCCAGATCGGTGGTCGTAAAGCGCATCGCGCTCGCCAGCGTCTGCCGGTGGATGAAGCGGCCCCTGGCCTCGTCCGTGCCGGTCAGCGCGTCGGCATTGCCGGCGGTCACCTCGATGAAATAGCCCAGCACGTTGTTGTGCTTGATCTTCAGCGACCTGACGCCGGTCTGGGCGGCATAGTCGGCCTGCAGCGAGGCGATGACGCGGCGCGATTCATCGCGCAGCCGCCGCATCTGGTCGAGTTCGTCGTGATGGCCGGCGCGCACGAAACCGCCGTCGCGCGCCATCAGCGGCACTTCGCCCGAAAGCGCCGCGTCGAGCGCGTCGCTCACATCGGCGGGCGCGTCGGCGAGCGCCGTTCTAGCCGCGGCAAGTTCGGCGGGCAGATGGGCTGACTTGAGCAACTGGTGCACGTCGCCGGCGACCGCCAGCCCCTCGCGCAGCGCCAGGAGATCGCGCGGGCCGCCCCGGTTCAGCGAGAGGCGCGACAGGGCGCGCGCCATGTCCGGCAGCGCCTTGAGCTGCGCGCGCAGCCCTTCGCCCAGAAGATCGTCGGCGACGAAGGTGGCGACCGAATCCAGCCGCTCGCCGATCGCCTGCGGATCGGTCAGTGGCGCCCGCAGGCGCCCCGCCAGCAGCCGCGCGCCCGGCCCGGTGACGGTGCGGTCGATCGCCTTGAGGAGACTGCCGTCGCGCTGGCCCGACAGCGTGCGTTCGAGTTCGAGATTGGCGCGCGTCGCCGGATCGATGAACAGGGTCCGGGCCGAGGATTCGCGCTGCGGGCGCTGCAGGGCGGGCCGCTCGGACACCTGCGTCTTCTCGACATAGGCGAGCGCGCCGGCGGCGGCCGCCAGTTCGGCGCGCGAGAAGTCGCCGAACCCGTCGAGCGTCGACACGCCGAAATAGCGCGCCAGCCGGTCGGGCGCGGTGGCGCTGTCGAAGATCGCCGCCGGATGCGGGCTGACGGCGCGGCCGAACATGTCGAACACCGGCCGGAACTCGGGATCGTGGAACAGCGGTTCGGGGACGACGATCTCGCGCGGGCCGATTCGCGTCAGGTCCGGCAGCAGCCTTTCGGGCGCGGTCTCGCCGAGCCTAAACTCGCCGGTCGAGATGTCGATGAAGGCATAGGCCATCTGCCCCGAGGCGCGGATCCGCGCCAGCGCAAGAAGATAGGCGTTCTCGCCCGGTTCGAGCAGCTTGTCCTCGGTGATCGTCGCCGGCGTCACGAGCCTTGTGACGTCGCGCCGGACGACCGATTTCGAGCCGCGCTTCTTCGCTTCGGCGGGGTCTTCGAGTTGTTCACACACGGCGACCCTGTGGCCGAGCCCGATCAGCTTCTGCAGATAGTCGTCGGCGGCGTGGACCGGCACGCCGCACATCGGGATGTCCTTGCCCTGATGCTGGCCGCGTTTGGTCAGCGTGATGCCGAGCGCGCGGGCGGCGATCTCGGCGTCCTCGAAGAACAATTCGTAAAAGTCACCCATGCGGTAGAACAAGAGATACCCCGCATTGAGCGCCTTGATCTCCATGTACTGGGCCATCATCGGCGTGACCGCGCCGCCGGCCGGTGCCGCCGACCGGTCTTCGCCCTCTTCCGCCATGCCCCGATGTTCGCTCGCGCGTTCCATACCGCTCCGTCGTGCGCCCTCGCGCCAGCCAGTTTATGCGTGTTTGCAGGCCGGCGCGACAGGGACTACACAGTCTTTTCCCAAACAAGCCGCGCCATTCGCCAGGAACCGTCCCATGAACAAGGCCCACCGTCCGCCGCAGTCCCCGCAGGACAAGCGCCCGGCGGTGAGCGAGCGCGAGGCGCTGGAATTCCACGCGCGCGGCCGGCCGGGCAAGCTCGAGGTCACGCCGACCAAGCCGATGGCGACCCAGCGCGACCTGTCGCTGGCCTATTCGCCCGGCGTCGCGGTGCCGGTCAAGGCGATCGCCGAACGGCCCGAAGCGGCCTTCGAATACACCGCGCGCGGCAACATGGTCGCGGTCATCTCCAACGGCACGGCGATCCTCGGCCTGGGCAATCTCGGCGCGCTCGCCTCCAAGCCGGTGATGGAGGGCAAGGCGGTCCTGTTCAAGCGTTTCGCCGACGTCGATTCCATCGATCTTGAGGTCGACACCGAGGACATGGACGAGTTCGTCAACTGCGTGCGCCTGCTCGGCCCGTCCTTCGGCGGCATCAATCTGGAGGACATCAAGGCGCCCGACTGCTTCATGATCGAGGACCGGCTGCGCGAGGCGCTCGACATTCCGGTCTTTCACGACGACCAGCACGGCACCGCGATCATCGCCGCCGCCGGCCTTATCAACGCGCTGCACCTGACCGGGCGGTCGCTGCGCGACATCCGCATCGTCTGCAACGGGGCAGGGGCGGCGGCGATCGCCTGCATCGAACTGGTCAAGGCGATGGGCGTGCCGCACGACCATGTCATCCTGTGCGACACCAAGGGCGTCATCCATCAGGGGCGCGGCACTGGCATGAACCAGTGGAAGTCCGCCCACGCCGTCGCCACCGACCGGCGCACGCTCGCCGACGCGATGGAAGGCGCCGACGTCTTCTTCGGCCTGTCGGTCAAGGGTGCGCTGGACGCCGACATGGTGCGCTCGATGGCCGACAATCCGATCATCTTCGCCATGGCCAATCCCGACCCGGAGATCACGCCCGAGGAGGTGGCCGAAATCCGCGATGACGCGATCATGGCGACCGGCCGGTCGGATTATCCCAACCAGGTCAACAACGTGCTGGGCTTTCCCTACATCTTCCGCGGCGCGCTCGACGTGCAGGCGACGACGATCAACGATGCGATGAAATCGGCCGCCGCCCACGCGCTGGCAGCCCTCGCCCGCGAGGACGTGCCCGACGACGTCGCTATCGCCTATGGCGGCACGCGGCCGCGCTTCGGGCCCGACTACATCATCCCCGTGCCGTTCGACCCGCGCCTGATCTCCGCGGTGCCGGCGGCGGTGGCGAAGGCCGCCATGAAGACCGGCGTCGCCCGCAGGCCGATCGCCGATTTCGACGCCTACAAGGTGGAACTGTCGGCGCGCCGCGATCCGCTCGCCGCCACCCTGCAGCGCATCTTCGACCGGGTGCGGCGCCAGCCCAAGCGCATGTTCTTCACCGAGGCCGAGGAGGAGCAGGTGGTCCGCGCCGCCGTCGCCTACGTCAACCAGGGTCTGGGCACGGCGATCCTTCTGGGCCGCGAGAACCTGATCGCCGAGGCCGCCCGCAACGCCGGCGTCGATCTGGCGCGCGAGGACATCGAGATCGTCAATGCACGCCTGTCGGACCGGGCCGGCGCCTATGCCGATCATCTGTACGAGCGGCTGCAGCGCGACGGCTATCTGTTCCGCGACTGCCTGCGCATGATCAACAACGACCGCAATGTCTTCGCGGCGACCGCCGTGGCGCTCGGCGACGCCGATGGCATGGTCACCGGCGTCACGCGCAACTATGCCACCGCGCTCACCGACGTGCGCCGGGTGATCGACACCCGCCCCGGCCACCGCGTCGTCGGCGTCTCGCTCGCCCTTTGCCGTGGCCGCACGGTGCTCGTCGCCGACACCGCCGTACACGACATGCCGAGCGCCGAGGAACTGGCCGACATTGCCGAGGAGGCCGCCGGCATGGCCCGCAGGCTCGGCTACGAGCCGCGCATCGCCATGCTCGCCTATTCCACCTTCGGCCAGCCGCAGGGCGAGCGCTCCAATTCGGTGCGCGATGCGGTGCGCATCCTCGACCGGCGCCGCGTCGATTTCGAATATGATGGCGAGATGGCCGCCGACGTTGCGCTGAACGCCGAACTGATGGCGCAGTACCCGTTCTGCCGGCTGTCGGCGCCGGCGAACGTCCTGGTGATGCCGGCCTTCCACTCGGCCTCGATCTCCACCAAGATGCTTCAGGAACTGGGCGGCTCGACCGTCATCGGCCCGTTGCTGGTCGGCCTGAACAAGTCCGTTCAGATCGTCTCGCTAAACGCGCGCGACACCGACATCGTCAACATGGCCGCCATCGCCGCCTACAATGCCGGCGGGTGAACGCGCCGCGAACCGGTCCGCGTCGACCCCGTAATAGGTCAGGTAGCGCGGGCTGATCTGCTCGACGGGCAGCACCACCAGCACATCGATCGAACCGAACTCCTGGTCGATCACCGCGCCGTCGCCGAACCGGGCGCCAAGCCGCAGATAGCCCTTGATGAGCGGCGGCAGGGCGGCCATCGCAGCCTTCAGGTCGATCGCCTCGGCCGGCATCATGTTCATGTCGACCCGCGCGCCACCGCGCGCCGAAACGGCCCAGACGCCCTCGGCGCGCGCGTGGTGATGCAGGAAGGCGAGCGCCATGGCGTGATCCTGCGGCGCCGCACCGGCGAACGAGGCGCAGCCGAACATCACGTCGATGCCGGTCTGCCGGCAATAGGACCAGATGCCCTGCCACAGAAGCTCGATCGTGCGCTTGGACCGGTAGTCCGGCAGCACGCAGGACCGGCCGAGTTCGAGCAGGTGCCGGCCCGGATGGCGCGCAACCAGCGGGCCGATCTCGTAGGTCGCGTCCGAGTAGAAGCGGTCTCCGGCGCCCAGCCGGTGTTGCGGCAGCAGCCGATAGGTGCCGACGATCCGGTCGGCGTCGGCGCCGGCGATGCGCGAGTCCAGCACGATCAGATGATCGCAGATCTCGTCGTGGGCATCCTCGTCGACCTCGGATGCACCGATTCGGGCGCCGAACTCCTCGGTGAAGATGCGGTAGCGCAGACGCTGCGCCGCGCGGATTTCCCTCTCGCCGACGGCCAGACGGGCTTTAAGGGGCCCGATTTCGCCCAGAATGCCGACCGGTGTCGGTGTCTGCCTTTGCAGCGGACGATTATCGGCAAGCTCGGTGATGCCCATCGCACATGCCCGATTGCGTGATCCGGACGCGGATATGACCGCGCGATGACGGATGTATGACACGGATCGCGGGGCGGCGCGAGGCGGCCGGTTGCCTCAGGCGGCGCGTTCGTCCCTGACGCCGAAGAAGCGCTGCAGGTGCTCGACCGTCAACGGCTTGTGGATGACGTCCTGCGCGCCGATCGCGATCATCGCCTGGCCGAGTTCGGCGTCATCGTCGGCGGTCAGTGCGACGATCGGCAGGCGGTCCTCGCCGCCATGGGCGTCCTCGTGCGTGCGGAACAGGCGGATCGCCTCGGCGCCGTCGAGCACCGGCATGTGCACGTCCATGAGCACGAGGTCGAAGGGAGCGTCGGGGGCGCTCATCTTCTCGAAGGCCTGCTGGCCGTTCTCGACGACGGTGACGAAATGGCCGGCCCGTTCGATGATCTTGGTGGCGAGCAGCGCGTTGACCGGATTGTCCTCGGCGAGCAGCACATGGCCGGTCCGCAGCGGCACCAGCGGCTTGCGCGGTTCGGGCGCGACGCGCCGGTCGGCCGCCTCGGCCTCCACGGCGCGCCGGAGCACGCGCAGAAGGCTCGTCTCGCGCACCGGCCGGGTCAGGAAGGCGTGGCCTGCCGCCTTGAACTGGGCGCCCAGCGTGCCGCGCTCCTGCGGCTCGATCAGGATGACCGCATGGGCGCCGTTCGCCGCCACCCGGTCGGCAAGATCGAGCGCACCGGTCAGGTCGCGTTCGAGACGGCTGTCGATCAGGAGGGTCGCGCCGCCTGCGCGCCCGGCCGCCTCGACGGCCGCCAGCCGGTCGGCGGCGCGCGTGACAGCACCGCCGTGGGCGGCGATCGCGCCGGCCAGCATGTCCGCTTCCGAGCCGGAGCGCATGTAAAGGCAGAAGCGGGTGCCGGCGAGCGCATCGGTCTCCGGATCGACCCCCAGCGCGGGATCGATGCCGGCCGGAACGCGGATGTCGAAGCGCGTGCCTTCGCCTCTCTGGCTGCTGCAGGCGATCGTGCCGTCCAGCCGGTCGATGATCCGCTTGGCGATGGCGAGACCGAGCCCGGCGCCCTCGTGCCGCCGCGCCAGGCTCATGTCCACCTGCTCGAACGGCTCGAAGATGGTCGCCTGCTTCTCGGGCGGCACGCCCGGGCCGGTATCGGTGACCGATATGGTCAGATCGTGCGCGCGCCCGCCATCGGCCGACGCGGCGTGACCGATCGCCACCTCGACCCCGCCCTCGGCGGTGAACTTGATCGCGTTGGCGACGATGTTGAACAGCACCTGCCTGAGCCCCTTGGCGTCGGTGCGCAGCGTCAGCGGGATGCCCGGCGCGATCGTGTAGCTCAGATCGAGGCCCTTTTCGTGGGCCCGGCCGGCAAGCAGTTCGATCACGCCGCTGGTCAAGGCCCGCAGGTCGGTGTGGCTGAAGGCCGGCGCGGTGTTGTCGACGCCGCTGCGGCCGAACTCGAGCAGGTCGTTGACCAGCAGCATCAGCGCCTCGGACGACGATGTGATCGCCTCGACATAGTTGCGCTGTTCGGCGGTGAGCTGCGTGTCGGCGAGCAGCTTGCCCATGCCGACGATGCCGTTCAGCGGCGTGCGGATCTCGTGGCTGACGATCGCCAGGAACTGCGATTTCGAGGTCTTGTCGTCGCTCATGTCGCGTGCCTTCCGCCGAACGGAACCTTCCGTCCGCCGGAGGGTACGCGGCCATGGTTATCAAGCCGTTGCGATGGAAGCTGCGATTTGCGCCGAGGGGACGATCGCCGGCGAGGCGACCCTCAGCCCGCCATGTCGACCACCACGCGGCCGCGAACCTTGCCCTCCAGAATGGCGTGCGCGGTGTCGATGATCTCGTCAAAGCCGATCGTCCGCGACAGGGCTTCCAGCTTGTCCATGTCGAGATCCTCGACGAGCCGCGCCCAGGCCCGTTCGCGCAGCGCCTTCGGCGCCATCACCGAATCGATGCCAAGCAGCGACACCCCACGCAGGATGAACGGCGCGACGGTCGTCGGAAGGTCCATGCCCTGGGCGAGCCCGCACGCGGCGATCGCGCCGCCCTGCATCGTCTGCGCCAGCACGTTGGCAAGCGTCACCGAACCGACCGAATCGACGCCGGACGCCCAGCGCTCCTTGCCGAGCGGACGTCCGGGCTCGGACAGTTCGGCCCGGTCGATGATCTCCGATGCGCCGAGCGAGGTCAGGAATGCGCTTTCGCTGGTCCGGCCGGTCGATGCGATGACCTGGTAGCCGAGCTTGGACAGGACCGAGATGGCGACCGTGCCGACACCGCCATTGGCGCCGGTGACGATCGCCGGGCCGCGCTCCGGCGTGATGCCGGCCCGTTCGAGCGCCAGCACCGACAGCATCGCGGTATAGCCGGCCGTGCCGATCGCCATCGCCTGCTGCGGGGTCAGCGCTTCCGGCAGCGCGATCAGCCAGTCGCCCTTGACGCGGGCCCGGCCCGCATAGGCGCCGTAATGGGTCTCGCCGACGCCCCAGCCGTTGAGGATGACCTTGTCGCCCTCCTTCCAGTCCGGATGTTCGGAGGCGGCGACCGTGCCGGCGAAATCGATGCCGGGGATCATCGGCCAGCGGCGGACGACGGGCGACTTTCCTGTGATGGCGAGGCCGTCCTTGTAGTTGACCGTGGTCGCCTCGACGGCGACGGTGACGTCGCCCTCCATCAGTTCGGCGTCGGTCAGTTCGGCGATGTCGACATGCTGGTTCTTGTCGTCGTCGCGCGAGACCAGGATCGCCTTGAAGGTTTGCGCCATCATCATCTCCCCGATTGGTCCTGCCCGAAGGTGCAGCGCGCGTCTGCCCGCGTCAATCGGCCTTCCGGCCCGACCGCCACTGCAGCAGTTCGTCGACGATCACGAGGCCGGCCCCGACGGTGATCGCCGCGTCGGCCAGGTTGAAGATGGCGAACGACCAGCCCGGCGTGTGGAACAGGAAATAGTCGATCACATGGCCGTACAGCACCCGGTCGATCAGGTTGCCGATCGCGCCGCCGATGATCAGCGCGAAGCCGAAATGGGCGATCACCCGCTCGGCCGGGCTGGAAACCCACAGCCAGGTCACGAAGGCCGACACCGCCACGCTGATCGCGATCAGCGGTCCGGCGCCAAGGCCCGACAGCATCGAAAAGGCGATGCCCGGATTGTAGGTCAGGAACAGGTCGAGGAAGGGCAGCAGCGCGATCCGCTCCTGATAGTCCATCACCTGCTCGACGCCGACCTTGATCGCCTGGTCGATGGCGACCATGGCGCCGACCGTGGCGATGGCGGTCGACAGACGCTTCATGACCGGGCCCCGTCTGCGATCGGAAAGGCGTGCCGCCGCGCCTCGTAAAGGCACAGCGCTGTGGCGACGGCCAGATTGAGCGAATCGGCGCGCCCTGCCTGCGGAATGCGCACCAGCGTCGTGCACAGCGCGGCGAGATCGCCGGGCAGGCCGGCCTGCTCGTTGCCCATCAGGAGCAGGATCGGCCCTTGCGCATAGTCCGGCACGCGGAAGTCGACCGACCCTTCCAGACGCGTGCCGACGATCTGCCCGGACCACCGGCCGGCGAAACCGGCGAAGCGGTCCGTGTCCATGCGCGCCAAGGGCACCGCGAAGATCGAACCCATGGTGGCGCGCACCGTCTCGGCGGCGAACGGGTCGGTCGTCTCGCCGACCAGGATCACGCCGCTGGCGCCGCCCGCATCGGCGGTGCGGATGATCGTGCCCAGATTGCCCGGGTCGCGCACCCGGTCGAGCGCGATCCAGACATCGTCGTTTCCTGCCTCGATCCGTGCCGGATCGGCGAAGCGCCGTTCGAGGACGCCGGCGACCATCTGCGGATTGTCGCGCCGGGTGATCTGGCCGAGCACGCGTTCGGGAACGATGATCACGTCCGCCCCGAGCGCGACGGCACGTGCGGCAAGCTTCGTCACCGCCTCGTTGTCACTGGCCGAGGCGGCATGGATCAGCGTCTTCAATCGCCAACCATTGTCGATCGCATCGATGATCAGCTTCATGCCCTCGGCGAGGAAGCTGTTCGTCTCCTCGCGGTGCCGCTTCTTTTCGAGCAGCCGGATCTGCTTGACGATCGGGTTGGCGGCGCTCGAGATTTCCTTGACGCGGCCCGGCGCGCCGGCGGGCCTGTTCATGATGCGCGCTCCGGCGTCCAGCGGCTGAACATGGAGGTCGACAGCGCGCGTCCGGCCGCCTGTTCGCGGATGATCAGTTCGCCCGATTCGACCCGGCCTTCGGTGCCGAACCCCGTCATCGCCTCCATCATCGCCTCGTGCACGGCGAACATCGACGCGCGGATCGCATAGGCGGTCAGCACCATCATCACCGGCCGGTCCGACAGGATCGCGCGGCAGCCCTCGAGCAGGTCGGGCAGGTGCTCGAAAAGCTGCCAGACCTCGCCCGCCGGCCCGCGCCCGTAGGCGGGCGGATCGGCGAGGATGATGTCGTAATCGTTGCCGCGCCGGCCCTCGCGCGCAACGAACTTCATCGCGTCCTCGCAGATCCAGCGGATCGGCCTGTCTTCGAGGCCGGCATGGGTCTGGTTCTCGCGCGCCCAGCCGATCGCCTTTCTGGACGCATCGACATGGGTGACATGGGCGCCCGCCGCCGCCGCGACCAGCGAGGCGACGCCGGTATAGCCGAACAGGTTCAGCACCTTCAGCGGCCGGTCGGCCGCCTCGATCGCGCCGCGCATGGCGCGCCAGTGCGCCGCCTGTTCGGGGAACACGCCGACATGACGGAACGAGGTGAAACGGCCGAGATAGCCGACGCCGTCGAAGGCCATCGGCCAGGTCTCGCCGCGATCGCCGCGCGCAAAGCGCCAGCGGCCCATGCCTTCCTCGTCCGTGTCGCCGGTGAAGATCGCGTCCGCCGTCTCCCATTGCGCCTCCGGCAGCGCCTTGCCCCAGATCGCCTGTTGCTCGGGCCGCACCAGCGTCAGCGGACCGTACCGTTCGAGCTTGAGCCCGTCGCCGGTGTCGAGCAGCGCATAATCGGCGTCGGCCTCGGTCTGAAGGATCAGCGGCACGGTCTCGGCCGGCCGCGCGCCGGAACGCCGTTGGCGTGGCGGACGGGCCCCGACCGCCACGTCGGTCGCCGCTTGCGCATGCTTGGGCTTTGGCCGGAAGCCGGACCGGTCGGCGCGCGTCGCCCCGTCGCGGCGCTTGGCCTCGCCCCGGGGGCGCGCCTGCGGCCGCTTGCTGCGACCCTTGGGGGCTCGGTCCTTGCTCATGGCGGCGGATATGTCCGGTTTGCGCGGTCTTGTGAAGGGCGTGCCGTCAGAGCCCGCACCGTTCGGCGATCAGCGACGCGGCCGCCAGATCCTCGAGCGAGGCGCCGGTCGACTTGAACAGCGTGATCTCGTCGTCCGATGTCCGCCCCGGGTGGTCGCCGCTCGTCAGTTCCATCAGTTCGGCGCGCACATGGCCGCGCTCGATCAGCCCGGCATTGATCGGCTGGACCAGATCGCCGCCCTCGTGCAGCGCCCCGGCATAGGTGTCGACGAACAGCGTCGCACGCGTCACGCAGGCGTCGTCGCTCTCGCGCATGTGTGGCGTGAACGCGCCGACCAGATCGACATGGGTGCCCGGCCGCAGCTTCTCGCCCCTGATCAGCGGCTCGGTCGACAGCGTCGCGGAACTGATCACGTCGGCCGCGCCGACGACCGCGTCGAGACTGCCGGTGGCGGCCGCCTCGGCCTTGTAACCTTCATCGCGCAGTGCCGCCGCCAGCCGGTCGGCGCCCTGCTGCGACCGGTTCCAGACCAGAACGTGCTGATAGGGGCGGACGCTCAGATGGGCGCGCGCAAGAAACGGCGCCAGCGCGCCCGCGCCGACGATCAGCAGCGTGTCGGGTTCGGCCGGCGCCAGATAGCGCGCGGCAAGCGCCGAAGCGGCCGCCGTGCGCCACAGCGTCAGCCGGGCGCCGTCGATCAGCGCCACCTGTTCGCCGGTCGTCTTGTCCATCAGGATCACCGAAGCCATCACCGCCGGCAGGCCGCGGGTGCCGTTGTCGGGCGTCACGGCGACCAGCTTGACCGCCATGTGCCGGTCGTTCCAGGCCGGCATCAGCAGCAGCGTCTGGTCGTCGGCCTCGTTGTTGGCGATGGTGTGGTGATGGCGCGGCGGCGCATGGACCCCGCCCCGGAACGCCTCGGCGAGCGCGTCGGTCAGCGCAGGGAAGTCGAGCGCCGCATCGACATCGTCAGCGGAGATGATCCTCATCAGCGCTGCAGGACGAGCGATTGGCCTGTCGTGCCCTTGTCCTGCCCGGTCTTGCGCTTGGTCTCCTCGACCTCGTAGCGCAGCTTCTGCGCTTCCTTCTTGAACGTGCGCTCCTGCTTGCGGTGCTTGCCCTGGGTCAGCCAGGTGCCGACGCCGCCGCAGACGACGCCCAGCGCCAGCGCGCCGAACAGCCACACGAACAGGGGCGCCTCGTAGGTCAGCGCCGGGTTGCCCGGATTGAACACGTCGATCGAGAGCGGCACCATGGTGCGGTTGGCGACCGTCAGGGCGATCAGCACGATCGCCAGCGGGATAAGGATCAGGACGTTGAATATGCGGCGCAGCATGGGCGGCTCGGCGGTTCGCTCCGGGTCCGACCTACTTAATGCCGTTCAGCCGGTTCCGCAATTCCTTGCCGGTCTTGAAGAAGGGGACCCACTTCTCCTCGACCATCACCTTTTCGCCGGTGCGCGGATTGCGGCCCTCGCGGGCCGGGCGGTTCTTGACCGAGAACGCGCCGAAGCCGCGCAGTTCGACGCGGTTGCCCTCGGCCAGCGTTCCGCTGATCTCGTCGAGCACCGCGTTGACGATGTTCTCGACATCGCGCTGGTAAAGGTGCGGATTGCGGTTGGCGATGATCTGCACGAGTTCGGACTTGATCATGGGAGCGCTCGCAGGCTTGCGGTCACCGGTCACTGACGCCCGGCGGGAACAGGCCGTCAGCGTGCCAAAGCGAGATCAGACCGTCAAGGAAAAGCCTTTGTTCGAGCGCGTTTGCGACGACCGGGCCGGGACCGGACAGGCCGAGCCCGGACGCGAGGTGCCGCGCCACCGCCGCCAGCGACAGCCAGCCGATATTCTCCTCGCGCCGTTCCCACTGGATCGTCTCGAGATCCTCGTCGACGCCCTGTTCGGTCAGCCAAGCGCGCGCGGTCTCCTCGCCGCCGAGCGCGTCGACGAGCCCGTTGTCGAGGCTGATCCGGCCCGAATAGACCGAACCGTCGGCCAGCCGGTCGATCGTTTCGGCATCGAACCCGCGCCGGTCGGCGACCAGATCCTTGAACCACTGGAAACTGTCGAGCACCAGTTCGCGCAGCATTTCCTCGGCGCCTTCGGGCGGTTCGCCGAAAAAGGACGGCTCGGCCTTCAGCGGCGAGGACTTGATCGCCCGCACGTCGATGCCCCAGTCCTCGAGCAGACCCGTGAAGTTCGGATATTGCACGATCACGCCGATCGAACCGACGATCGAGGAATGGCGCGCGACGATGTGGTCGGCGGCAATCGCGGCCATGTAGCCGCCCGAGGCGGCCAGCGTTTCCACCTGCGCCACCAGCGGCTTGTCCTCGGCCAGCTTGCGCAAGGCGACGTGGACGGCCTCGCTTCCCGCCGTTGTGCCGCCCGGCGAATCGATCCGCACGATCACCGCCTCGACGCGCTCGCTCTGCCGGACCAGTTCGATCAGGTCGAGGGTGCGCTCGTCGCCGGTAATGGTGCCGGCGATGTCGATGCGGGCCACGTGCGGGCGGGTCTGCTCGCCGAACCGGTCGCCGCTGAACCGGGCGGCGACGCCGATCAGCAGCACGAGGATGATCGCGGCGCTGACGATGCGCCAGAACGTGACCTTCCGGCGCAGGCGCTGCCGGTCTATGATGTCGTCCGCGCGCAACGGTTCCATGAGCTTTTCATCTCCGTTCGTGCTCCGGCGGGCACCGAGTAGCACATCCAAAAACGACCACAATGGGAAATTATGCGCAGCCGCACGGGAATCCAGCCTGCCGAAAGTCACCTCGGGCAGGATCGGGCGCGTCGGTCCCGTACGGCGACGGACCGCGCCGGGCGGCGGGGCAGGGAACGGCGCGACAGGGCGACAAGACAGGGCGACAAGGGGCCAGGAACCGAAGATGCAGCCAGCACCGCGACATGACGGCCGGTCGCGCGCCGACAGAAGCCGCCGGTTCGCCAGCGCCGCCCGGCATTCGGCCCGCGTGCGCGTGCTGCGCTGGCTGGTGCCCGCGATGGCGCTTGCGGTGACCGGCGCTGTGGTCGCGGTCATGGTCGCCTCGCGGCTTCTGCTGCCCGGCGTCGACATCGAGCTTGCCTCGCGGGCGATCGTCGACGGAAGGCTGGTGATCGGCGATCCGCGGCTCGAAGGCTTCACGCCCGACGAGCGCGCCTTTCGCGTGTCGGCGCAGTCGGCCAGCCAGGCGATCGGCGGCGACACGCTGAGCCTGCGCAGGATCAGCGCCGACATGGAGCTCGAGGACGGCTCGACCGCGTTCCTGACCGCCGAGAGCGGCACGTTCGACCCCGATACCAACCGGCTGACGCTGGACGCCGACGCGGTGCTCGAAACGACCGCCGGCCTGCGCGCCCAGTTTTCAAAGGCCGAGATCGACGTCGGCGCCGGCAGTTTCGTCACCCGCCAGCCGGTGCGCGTCAGCCAGCCCGGCACGCAGATCGTCGCCGACAGCCTGTCGGTCGAGGATGCGGGCAAGCGGCTGGTGTTTGAAAACAATGTCAGCGTGGTGATAGAGCCCTCGGCCATCACCGCGCGGGCCGAAACGGAATGAAACACATGCACATATCACCGCCGCGCGCCGGCGCCGGCATCATCGTGCCGATCCTGGCGGCCATGCTCGTCTGGGCGCTCGCGCTCCCGGCCGCCGCCCAGCTCGCCGGCGGCGACTTCAACCTGTCGGGCGAGGGTCCGGTGCAGGTCGACGGCGACAGGCTCGAAGTTTTGGAGGATCAGGGACTTGCGATCTTCGAGGGCAATGTCCGCGTCGTCCAGGGCGAGACGGTGCTGCGCACCGGCCGGCTCGTCATCCACTATGTCCGCGACGGAAGCGGCGCGGCGACGACGGCCGCCGGCGCCTCGCAGATCGACCGGCTCGAGGCGAGCGGCGGGGTCAACATCCAGGCCGGCAATCGCGTCGCCACCGGCGAGGCCGGCACCTACGACATGGGCACCGAAGTGCTGACCCTGACCGGCAAGCGGGTGACGCTGTCCGAGGACGGCAACGTCGCCACCGGCTGCCGGCTGACGGTGGACATGCGCGCCAACCGGTCGCGGCTCGAGGGCTGCGCCGACGCCGCCTCGCGCCCGACAATCCTCATCCAGCCGCAGAACCGTTGACGGCCGGCGCGGTGAAGGGGCGGAGCTTGTGGTCGATGTTCAGGCGCGCCGGTGACACCGTGCCCGCGCAACTGGCAGCCGCGCCCGCCGCCGGCAGCGCATCGATGACCGGAACGCTGGTCGCGCGCGGCCTGACCAAGAGCTATCGCGGCCGCAAGGTGGTCGACGGCGCGTCGATGGCGGTGCGCGCCGGCGAGGCGGTCGGCCTTCTCGGCCCGAACGGGGCGGGCAAGACGACCTGCTTCTATATGGTCACCGGCCTCGTTCCGGTCGATGCCGGCCAGATCCTGATCGACGGGCACGACGTCACTGCCATGCCGATGTACCAGCGCGCGCGCCTCGGCATCGGCTACCTGCCGCAGGAAGCGTCGATCTTCCGGGGCCTGTCGGTCGAACAGAACATCATGGCGATCCTCGAGGTCGTCGAACCCGACACCGCCGCGCGGGCCCGCAAGCTCGACGCGCTGCTCGACGAATTCTCCATCGCCCATCTGCGCAAGTCGCCGTCGATCTCCCTTTCTGGCGGCGAACGCCGGCGCTGCGAGATCGCCCGGGCGCTGGCCTCCGATCCGGCCTTCATGCTGCTGGACGAGCCGTTCGCCGGCGTCGACCCGATCGCCGTCTCCGACATCCAGGGCCTCGTGCGGCACCTGACGAGGCGCGGCATCGGCGTCCTGATCACCGACCACAACGTCCGCGAGACGCTTGGCCTGATCGACCGGGCCTACATCATCCACGCCGGCGCCGTGCTCACACACGGCAGGCCCGAGGAGATCATCGCCAACCCGGACGTGCGCCGTCTTTACCTTGGCGACCAGTTCAGCCTTTGATCGGACCGAACGGGCTGGCCTTCGCCGCGCGAACCCGCTTTAATGCGCCATGCAAGAGTTGGGCCAGATCGGCCCATGCGAGTGACGCGTAGGATGGCATTTTCATGGCGCTGACGGCCCGCCTCAATCTGCGCCAGGCGCAGTCGATGACGATGACGCCGCAGTTGCTGCAGTCGATCCGGCTGCTGCAGTTCACCCATGCCGAACTGGAACAGTTCATCGAAGACCAGATCGAGCGCAATCCGCTGCTCGAACGACCCCAGGAAACGGCCGAGCCGCAGGAGGGCGGCGGCGAGGCGCAGGGGCTGCCGCAGAGCGCCGCCGGCATGGCCGACCGGCTCGACGCCTCGCTCGAGAACGTCTTTCCCGACGACCCGGGCCGCAGCGAACCGGACGGCCAGCGCGCGCGCGGAGCGCCGGTGCCCGGCCTGCCCTCGATGGGCGTCCCCGACGGCGACTGGCCGATCGAGGACTTCGCCGCCGGCAAGCCGACCCTTCGCGATCACGTGATGGCGCAGGCGGCGCTCGCCTTTCGCGAGCCGGCAAAGGCCGCCATCGCCGCCGAACTGGCCGACCGGCTCGACGAGCGCGGCTATCTCGAGGCCGACCTCGATGCGCTGGCCGACCGGCTCGGCACGTCGGCTGAAAGCGTTTCGGACGTGCTTTCCGCGCTGCAGGGTTTCGAGCCGGCCGGCATCTTCGCCCGCGATCTGGCCGAGTGCCTGGCGCTTCAATGCGCGCGCCGCGACCGGCTCGACCCGGCCATGCGCATGCTGCTCGACAATCTCGATCTTCTCGCCCGCCGCGACTTCCGCGCGCTCAGCCGCCTGTGCGGCGTCGATCAGGCCGATCTCGTCGACATGCTGGCCGAGATCAGGACGCTCGATCCACGGCCGGGCCTGGCCTACGACACCGCGCCGGTGCAGGCGGTCGTCCACGATGTCGAGGTCCGCGCCGGCGCCGACGGCGCATGGCAGGTCGAACTCAACCGCGATGCCCTGCCGCGCGTGCTGGTCGACCGCGACTATTACGCCACCGTCACCGCCGGCGCGCTGAACGGCGAGGAGAAGTCGTTCATGACCCAGTGCCTTCAGGACGCGCACTGGCTCGAGCGCAGTCTCGACCAGCGCGCCAACACCATCCTGAAGGTCGCCGCGGAGATCGTCCGCCGGCAGGACGGTTTTCTCGTCTCCGGCGTCAGCGGGCTCAGGCCCCTGACGATGAAGGCGGTCGCCGAGGAGATCGCCATGCACGAATCGACGGTCAGCCGCGTGGTCGCCAACAAGTACATGCTGACGCCGCGCGGCATCTTCGAACTGCGCTTCTTCTTCACCGGCGCGATCGGCGGCACCGAAGGGGAGGGCGGCGATCATTCGGCCGAAAGCGTGCGCCAGCGCATCCGGGCCCTGATCGACGCCGAGCCGCCCGAGAAGATCCTGTCCGACGACGCGCTGGTCGGCCTGTTGCGGGGCGAGGGCGTCGACATCGCCCGGCGCACCGTCGCCAAGTACCGCGAATCGATGAACATCGCCTCCTCGGTGCAGCGCCGGCGCGAAAAGCGTGCCCGCGCGCTGATCGGCGCGTGAACCCGCGCCGCCCCCCGCGCGAATTGACCCTTCACATCGCTTGATGATTGCATCAGTCTTGACCGATGGAGGATCCTGCACCGGCGCCTATCCGTTTGCCGGCATAACAAGAACATGGGCATCAACTAGAGAGGACACACCATGAGCCTGCGCGTATCGGGAAAGCACATGGAGATCGGCGATGCGTTTCGCACGCGCATCGAGGACCGTATCGACGAGGCGGTCGACAAGTATTTCGGCGGCCGCGCCTCGGGCCACGTGACGGTCGAGAAGTCGAAGTCGCGCTTTACCACCGACTGCATGCTGCATCTCGATTCGGGCGCCATGCTGCAGGCCACCGGCGAGGCCCAGGATCCGCAGGCCTCCTTCGATGCCGCCGCCGAGCGGATCGAAAAGCGCCTGCGCCGCTACAAGCGCAAGCTGAAGAATCACAACAACAACAACAAGCCGCCGCTGCCGGCCGAAAGCTTCCCCTCCTTCGTCATCGAGGCGGGCGACGAGCATGAGGAAATTCCGGAAGACGCGCAGCCTGTCATCATCGCCGAGGGCACGACTTCCGTGCCGATCCTTTCCGTCGGCGACGCCGTGATGCGGATGGATCTTTCGGACGCGCCGGTTGTCGTCTTCCGCACAGGCGGCGGCGGCGGTCTCAATCTCGTCTATCGCCGCGAAGACGGAAATATCGGCTGGATCGATACCGGTCGCGACGTTGTGCGCGACGATCGGAAGGCTTGACGAACTGAAAGCGAACCCGACCATAGCCGGGGCGACCCGGACGACATCCGCGCCTCATGCACGCCGCATGACGCCGCGCGCCGTCCAGACCGCCCCGCAAAACAGGATCCGGACCATGGAGCTTGAAGATCTGGTGCAGCCGGAGGGGGTGATCGCTCATCTCAAGGTCACCAGCAAAAAGCAGGCGCTGCAGGAACTCGCCGAACGCGCCGCGAAACTCACGGGCCTCTCGGAGCGCGCCATTTTCGAAACGCTGCTGGAGCGCGAACGTCTCGGTTCGACGGGCGTCGGACAGGGCATCGCCATTCCGCATGGCAAGCTCGGCGAGCTCGACCGGCTCCACGGGCTTTTTGCGCGTCTCGACACACCGATCGATTTCGAATCCGTCGACGACCAGCCGGTCGACCTGATGTTCCTGCTGCTGGCGCCGGAAGGTGCGGGCGCCGACCATCTGAAGGCGCTGGCCCGCATTTCGCGCCTCCTTCGCAATCCGGCCGTCGTCGAAAAGCTGCGCGCCTCCGAAGACGCCGCCGCCCTCTTCGCGATCCTCACCGAACCGGCCACCACCAGCGCCGCATGAGTTCGTCCGTTCACAAATAAAAAGCCCCGCTCGCAAGAGCGGGGCTTTTTTTGTGGGGGTGGATGGCCTTCGACGATCGACACCTCATCTTCCCACCCTCCCCCTGTGGGAGGGTGGAAGAGTGTGCGCTTTCCTCAATGCACGCTGACAGGCTCCAGATCGTACTGCCGCGCGCCGGCGAAGGCCGCGTCGCGGTTGTCGAGCACGGCCATGCGCTGGCCGTTGGCGGCATGCACGGCATAGAGCCGCGTGCCGGCGGGCAGGTTCATTTCCTCGCCGATCTCGCTCTCGATCTCGCCGGCCAGCACCTCGCGGACATAGACGATGTTCGGAACGCCGATATTGGCGAACATTTCCGGCGTCAGCCCGCGGAAATCCTCTGTGCCCCAGCCCGAGGCCTCGGCCTCGTTCTCGAACGTCTCGTTGTCGGCTTCGTTACGCATGGTACTTACTCCTTTCCGCCCTTCCTTCATCAACGAAGCAAAGGGCTCACTCCGTCGCTTCGGCGCGGCGCGTCTCGCGCTGCGGGCGGCGATCGGTCTCCGGCGCTTCCTCGACAATCTCGATCCGCCGCACGGTCTTTTGCGGCTCCGGCCGCGCCAGATCGACTTTCAGCAAGCCGTTCTCCAGAACCGCGCCCGTCACCTCCATGCCGTCGGCCAGCACGAAGGCGCGCTGAAACTGGCGCGCCGCGATGCCGCGATGCAGATAGGTGCGGCCTTCCTCGTCGCGCTGCCGCCCGCGAATGACGAGTTCGTTGTTCTCGACCGTCACGGATAGCTCGCCGCGCGAAAATCCGGCGACCGCCAGCGTGATCCGAAGCGCCTCGCCCGCCGTCGCGGCGAGCTGTTCGACATTGTAGGGCGGATAGCCGTCCGAGGCCTTCGCGGCCCGTTCGAGCAACCGCTCCATCTGCTCGAAGCCCAGAAGGAACGGGCTGTTGAACTGGATCATGCGTCCTGTCTCCAAAGTCCTGTTCGCCAAGCGACTTTGCATTCCGGCCCGTTTCCGGCGCCGTTGGAAACTATGTGGGGATTCGCCGTTTATGTTGCAAGTCGCGGGAACGCCACGGAAATCCCCTCATTTCCCGGGGTTATGGGGCGGGCGGCGGCGCGCCGCCTTGAAATCACCGCATCGCCGGTCAACCTGACGGAAGGGGCCAAGGACGCGAAAGGAACCCGGACCATGCTCGAACTCCCTCCTCTTCCCTATGAAGAAGATGCGCTCGCGCCGCATATCTCCGCGAAGACGCTTTCCTTTCACTACGGCAAGCACCACAAGGGATATGTCGACAAGGCCAACAAGGCGATCGAGGGCACCGAGCTCGACGATCTCGCGCTGGTGCCGCTGATCCGCAAACTCGCCAACGACACCGCGCAACAATCCCTCTTCAACAACGCCGCGCAGGTCTGGAACCACGATTTCTACTGGCGCTCGATGGCGCCGAAAGGCGGCGGCAGGCCGAAGGGTCATATCGGCGAAAGGATCGACCGCGATCTCGGCGGCTACGAAAAATTCCGCGCGCGCTTCAAGGAGACGGCGACCGGCCAGTTCGGTTCGGGCTATTGCTGGCTGGTGCTCGGCGCCGACGGCAAGCTGAAAATCCAGGCTACCGCCAATGCCCAAACCCCGATTGCCGGCACGCGCGACGTGCCGCTGCTCACAACCGATGTCTGGGAGCACAGCTACTATCTCGACTACCAGCACAAACGCGCCGCCTATATCGACGCCTTTCTCGACAACCTCATCAACTGGGATTTCGCCGAGACCAATCTCGCCGCCATGCGCGCGCACGAAACGGTCAAATAGACGGCTGCCAAATCGCCGCTTGCCAAGTCGCCGCTTGCCAAATCGCCACTTGGATGCCGCGCCCGCTTTTGCGAGACTGTCGGGAAGTTTGACGGTTTGAGCGGGGGCGGGGCGTGACGACGGAGACGACAGAGGCCGAGCGCGTCTCCTACAATCCGAAAGCCATTGTCGCCGGCCTTGCCGTTTCCGGGGCGATGCTGGCGCTGCCCGCGCCGGACGGGCTTTCGCCCGAAGGCTGGCGGCTCGCGGCGCTGGTCGCGCTGATGGCGATCTGGTGGGTGACGGAAGCGATCCCGGTTTATGCGACCGGCCTTCTGCCGCTTGTCGGCTTTCCGCTGCTCGACATCGCCACCGTCGGCGCGGCCGCCGCGCCTTATGCCAATCCGATCATCTTTCTTTTTCTCGGCGGCTTCCTGATCGCCGCCGCGATGCAGGCGACCGGCCTTCACGCGCGCATCGCGCTCCATGTGCTGGCGCGCACCGGCACGGGCTCGCGCCAGCTTGTCGGCGGCTTCATGCTGACCGCCGCCTTCCTGTCGATGTGGGTCTCGAACACCGCGACCGCCGTGATGATGGTGCCGATCGCGATGTCGGTCATCGCGATCACGGTTGCGGACGACGGCGTTCATGCGCCGCGCGGCGGGCTCGATGTGGCGCTGCTGCTGGCGGTCGCCTATGGCGCCAGCATCGGCGGCATCGCGACCTTGATCGGCACGCCGCCCAACGCCTTCCTCGCCGGCTACATGGCGCAGGAACACGGCCTCGAAATCGGCTTTGCGCAATGGATGATGTTCGCGCTGCCCCTCTCGCTCGTCATGCTTGCCTGCTGCTGGCTCACGCTCACCCGCATCGCCTTCCGGCTCGACGGGCGGCCCATCGCCGGCGTCGCGGCGACGCTCGGCCGGGCGCTTGACGATCTCGGGCCGACAAGGCGGCCGGAAAAGACCGTCGCTGTCGTTTTCGCGCTCGCCGCCCTCGCCTGGATCGCGCAACCGCTGATCGCAACCGTCATCCCGAACCTGTCGGACACCGTCATCGCAATCCTCGCGGCGCTGGCGCTCTTCATCGTCCCGGCGGGCGGCGGCAAGCCCGCGCTCAACTGGGAGCATGCGAGCCGCGTGCCCTACGGGCTGCTGCTGCTTTTCGGCGGCGGCTTGAGCCTGGCGGCCGCTTTCGGCTCAACCGGCCTTGCGTTCTGGCTTGCGGGCGGGCTCGGCGCGGCGGCGGGGCTGCCAGCGATCCTTGTCATCCTGCTGATCGTCGCCACCATCGTCTTCCTGACCGAGCTCACCAGCAATATCGCCACGACGGCCGCCATGGTGCCACTGCTCGCCGGTGTCGCGGTCGGCGCGGGCATCCACCCGCTCCTTCTCTGCGCGCCCGCCGCGCTTGCCGCGAGCTGCGCCTTCATGCTGCCGGTGGCGACGCCGCCCAACGCCGTCGTCTTCGGCGCCGGCCATGTCACGATCCCGCAAATGGCCAAGGCCGGTTTCTGGCTCAACCTCTTCGCCATCGTGGTCGTGACGGCCATGGCCTATGCGCTGCTCGGCTGGGCCTTTCCGCTGGTGGGATGAGGCCTACTTCCACCCCGCGCGGTCGAAGATGCGCACGGCTTCGGACTGGTTGCGGCCGAGCGCGCTGGCGTTCAGCGCGTCTTCCCGGAAGGCGAAAGCGTTGAGCGGGGTGTCGATCTCGACGCCGGGGACGGCTGCATATTCGTGGTTCTGTTCGCTGAAGGCGCGCTGCGCCCAGTCGCTTGTCAGGAATTCGATGAAGCGCACCGCGTTGGCGCGGTTCGGCGCGTGAACGAGAACGCCGGCGCCGCCGATATTGACATGCGTGCCGTTCCCTTCCTGATCGGGAAAAACAAGTTCGACCGCATCGGCGGCCGCGCGATCCTCGGCGTTGCCGGAACCCATCAGCCGGCCGGCATAATAGGTGTTGACCAGCGAGATGCGGCATTCGCCGGCAGCAACCGCCTGGATATTGCCCGTGTCGTTGCCCTGCGGCTGCCGCGCGAAATTGGCGACGACGCCCTTCGCCCAGTTTTCGGCTTCCTCCGTACCCAGATGTTCGATGATCGCGGCCAGCAGCGAGAGGTTGTAGATGTTCGACGACGAGCGCATGCAGATTTCGCCCCTGTGCGAAGGGTCCGCGAGGTCGGCATAGGTTTCGAGCTTTTCGGGTCGGCCCTTCGCCTTGTTGTAGACGATGATGCGGGCGCGCTTCGACAGGCCGAACCACAATCCGTCCGGATGGCGCAGATGTTCGGGGATGCGCGTCTCCAGCGTTTCGGAGACGACCGCCTGGAAGAGGCCCTTCTCCTCGGCGCGCCACAGCCGCCCCGCATCGACCGTGATCAGCAGGTCGGCCGGGCTTTGCGCGCCTTCGCGTTCGATGCGCGCGATCAGTTCGTCGCTGTCACCCTCGATCAGGTTGATCGCAATGCCGGTCTCCTCGGTGAACTTGTCGTAAAGCGCGAGGTCGGTGTCGTAGTGGCGGGCCGAATAGATGTTGAGTTCGAGCGACGTGGCGGTCGGCGCCGCCGTTTCGTTCGAGCCCATTCGGGACCCGACGACGATGGCGAGGACAACACCGAGGATAAGTATGCCGGCGAGGAGGCGTGACATGGCTGTTCCGGATTTATGGAGGGACATCGGAGTATTGATAACGACTATCAGTCGCGCACCCAACCCGTCATGTGACAGATTTTTGACAGTTTCGTGACAGTTCGATGACAGTCAGGGCTTCGCGGCGAAAACGAACGTGCCGTGCGGGTCGAAATCGAGGCTGGCGGCGGCGCCGATTTTCAGGGCGCCGGGATCCGTCACACGGGCGCGCAGCGGCTCCAGCGCCGGTGCGGCGGCGGATGAGAGCAGCACCAGCCAGTCGCGACCGAGGAAGCGCAAGTCATTGACCAGGAACGTATTTTCGGCACCGTTCGGCGCGCCGAGTGTCACCGCTTCGGGCCGCATGATGACGTCGACCGCCGCCCCGTCGTGAAAATCCGGCGCCGGCACCGATCCGTAAGCCGTCACCGCCCGGCCCGCCGACACGGTGGCGGGAAAGCGCTGCGCCTCGCCGAAAAGCGAGGCCACAAGGGCACTTGCGGGTTTAGCGTAAAGCTCCTCGGGTGTCGCACATTGCGCGATGCGGCCACCTTCCATCACCGCGATCCGGTCGGCGATTTCGAGCGCCTCCACTGGGTCGTGCGTAACGACAAGTGTAATAACGCCAGCGCTTTTCAGCGTTCGCCGCGCTTCCTCGCGCAGGCTCCGCCGCCGTGTCACGTCGACGCTCGCAAAGGGTTCGTCGAGCAGCATCGCCGCCGGTTCCGGCGCCAGCGCGCGCGCCAGCGCCACGCGCTGCTGCTGGCCGCCAGACAGCGTGTGCGGGTAGCGCGGTTCGAAGCCGGAAAGTCCAACGGCGGCAAGCCTTTGCGCGACGATGCGGGCCTGCTCCTCCTTCGGACGGCGGCTCAGGCCGAAGGCGATATTCTCGGCCACCGTCAGATGCGGAAAAAGCGCATTGTCCTGGAAAACCATGCCGAACGGCCGCTTTTCGGGCGGCAGCGCGCGTCCCGGCATCGCCAGCACCGCGCCGCCGAGATCGATCGATCCCTCCTGCAGGATTTCCAGTCCGGCCGCCAGCCGCAGCAGCGTCGTCTTGCCG
This sequence comes from Parvibaculum sp., assembly GCA_040216885.1. Classification (GTDB taxonomy): domain Bacteria; phylum Pseudomonadota; class Alphaproteobacteria; order Parvibaculales; family Parvibaculaceae; genus Parvibaculum. Next base: position 188,099 of record JAVJOG010000017.1, on the reverse strand, counting down.
CTGCCTGACGGTCCGAGCAGGCACAAAATCTCGCCCGCCCGCGCCTCCAGCGATACGCCGGACAGCACCTGTTGGTTGCCATATCTGTGTCCGACATTGCGGAACGCCAGCGTCATCCTCGCCTCACCCGGCCTTTTCCCTCGGAAACTCTTGCAAATGCGTAGCAAAATTACTTTGCCGCAGGGACCCGTATTTGTCACAAAGGCCACATGGCAGTCACGGAAAAAGATCGGGTGGCCGGCGGTGCGCGACGCCGCGCCGCATCGGGCTGGACGCTGGCGGCGCTGGCCGTTGCGCTGGTACTGCTGGCGCCGTCGCTGACGGTGCTGGCGAGCCTCGTGCTGCCCGCCAGCGAGAACTGGGCGCATCTGCGCGCCACCGTGCTGCCCACCTACGTCGCGAACACGCTCTGGCTGATGCTGCTCGTGGCACTGATGGCGGGCGTCATCGGGGTCGGCACGGCATGGCTCGTCGTCGCGGCGCGTTTTCCGGGCCAGCGCATTTTCAACTGGGCGCTGGTGCTGCCGCTGGCGACGCCGGCTTACATCATCGCCTATGTCTATACCGACTTGCTCGCCTTCGCCGGGCCGGTGCAGGGGGCGTTGCGCGGACTGACGGGGTGGAGCGGCGGCGACTATGCCTTTCCGAATATCCGCTCGCTGCCCGGCGCGGCGATCATGCTGAGCCTCGTGCTCTATCCTTACGTCTATCTTCTGGCGCGCACTGCCTTTCAGCGGCAATCGGCGGCGCTCTTCGAGGCGGCGCGCATGCTCGGCGCGCGGCCGTGGCGCGCTTTCATTCGCGTGGCGCTGCCCTGCGCGCGGCCGGCGATTGCAGGCGGCCTCGCGCTGGCGCTGATGGAAACGATTTCCGATTTCGGCGTCGTCGATTATTTTGCGGTGCCGACGCTGACGACCGGCATTTTTCGCACCTGGTTCAGCCTCGGCGACGCGCTGGCCGCGGCTCAGATCGCCGCGTGGCTTTTTCTTTTCGCGCTGGCGCTGGTGTCGATCGAGTTGATCAGCCGCCGTGGCCGCGTCGCCAATCCGCTGGCGCGCGACATGGCGGCGCGTCCGGCGCCGCTCAAAGGCGGACGGGCCGCGGCCGCGACGATTGCCTGCGCGCTGCCGGTGCTGCTGGGCTTCGTCGTTCCGGCCATCGTGCTCGTCCGCTATGCCCTCATCGAGGGCGATCCGCTGGTCGGGCGCAGCTTTCTCGATTTCGCCTCCAACAGTCTTTTCGTCGCCGGTGTCGCGGCGGTACTCGCGACCGCGCTCGCGCTGCTGCTCGCCTATGGCGAGCGCCTGCATCCGACGCCCTTTAACCGCATTTCGATACGCCTCGCGACGCTCGGCTATGCGCTGCCGGGGGCGATGATCGCCATCGGCATCCTGACATTGACGACCGGCGTCGATCGCGCGCTGGCGGGTTTTGCCGAAACCTATCTCGGCTTTGCGCCCGGCCTTCTCATCACCGGTTCGGTAGCCGGTCTCGTTTTCGCCTATGTCGCGCGCTTCCTGACCGCCGCCTTCAACGCGACCCATAGCGGTCTGGAAAAAATCCATCCCTCGCTCGACGCCGCCGCGCGCAGCCTCGGCGCGGCGCCGGGCCGCGTCTTGCGCGCCGTTCACATTCCGCTGCTGCGCGGGGCGCTGGCGAGCGCCGCCTTGCTGGTTTTTATCGACGTGATGAAGGAATTGCCGGCGACGCTGCTGTTGCGGCCCTTCAATTTCGAGACACTGGCTACCCGGACCTACCGTCTCGCCTCCGACGAGAGGCTCGCCGAAGCCTCGACGGCGGCGCTGACCATTGTCGCGCTCGGGCTCCTGCCGACAATCCTGCTCAGCCTGTCGATTGCGCGTGCGGGCATCCGCCCGCCGGCGGCGCTGAGCGAGGCTGCACACGCAAATGTGACGCCCCCAGCCGTCTGAACGGCCCTTAAGTGGCCGGTCTTGCTTGAAATCGCCGTCCCGTCGGCCAAACTTGACTTGCTGTCACAATTCAGCCGGATGATGACGGGATCATCCCAACGTTCTTCGCCCCCAACCGGAGCTTTCATGCGCCTGCCGATTTTCGCTGCCGCGTTTTTTGCCGTGTTGTTCGCGAGCGCCGGCCTTTCGGGCCTTCGCGCGCAGGAGGGCGCCGCGCAGAATGTCATCGTCGCGCCGGCCGTCATCGACCGTTTCGTCGACCAGGTCGAGGCGCTCGGCACAACTTTCGCCAATGAGAGCGTCACCATCACCGCCAATGTGTCGGACAAGGTGGAGGAAATTCTTTTCGACGATGGACAACAGGTCGAGCGGGACCAGGTACTGGTGCTGCTCCGGCGCGACGAACAGCGCGCGGCGCTGGAAGCGGCGGAGGCCATTCTGGCCGAGCGGCGGACCGCCTATAACCGCGCCAGCGAGCTGGAGCGGCGGCAATACACGGCAACCGCCCAACTCGAAGAGCGGCGTGCGGCGCTGCGCCAGGCGGAGGCCGAACGCGACGGCGCGAAGGCGCGGCTCGACGACCGCGAGATCCGCGCGCCGTTCGAGGGCGTGGTGGGCCTGCGCAACATCAGCCCCGGTACGCTGGTAACGCCCGGCAGCGTCATCACGACGCTCGACGATCTCGATCCGATCAAACTCGACTTCACGGTGCCGGCGGCCTATCTGGCCAACATACGGCCGGGGCTCGAAATCCGCGCGACGACGACGGCGCTTCCGGGCCGCGAATTTGGCGGCGCCGTTCGCAGCGTCGCGACGCAGGTCGACCGTGTGACGCGCTCGATCACGGCGCGCGCCTTCATCGCCAATGAGGACCACGGGCTGAAGCCGGGCCTGCTGATGACGGTCCGGCTTCAGAAAAACCCCCGCGATGCGATCGTGATCCCGGAAGAAGCGCTGGTACCGTCTGGCACACAAACTTTCGTTTTCGTTATCGACCGCACCAACAACAAGGCCGAGCGCCGCGAGATCGAAACCGGCGGCCGGCGCCCGGGCGCCGTGGAGGTGGTCAGCGGGCTCGAGCGCGGCGAACTCGTCGTCACGCATGGCACGATGCAGGTGCGCGACGGAATGACGGTCAATATCGTCAAGGAAGAAACGCCGGAGCAGACACTCGGACGGCTCGGCACGACGGTCGTCCAGTAGGACGCGGGGGAGACGATGAAACTTTCCGACGTTTCGGTTACGCGACCCGTCTTCGCCGCCGTCATCAGCATGTTGCTGGTGGCCTTCGGTCTCGTTGCCTTCGATCGGCTCCCCTTGCGCGAGTACCCCGACATCGACCCGCCGATCGTTTCGATCACCACCGACTATCGCGGTGCGGCCGCGGCCGTGGTCGAGACACGCATCACCGAGGTCATCGAGGAGCGCATCGCCGGCATCGAAGGCATTTCCTTCGTGCAATCCTCGAGCGAGGACGGACGCTCGCGCATCACCATCGAATTCAGTCCGGGCCGCGACATCGACGCCGCCGCCAACGACATTCGCGACCGCGTGTCGGGCATTCTCGACGTCCTGCCGACAGAGGCCGATCCGCCGGACATCCAGAAGGCCGATTCCAGCGATGACGTCATCATGTGGCTCAACGTCGTCAGCGACCGCTTGTCGATGCTGGAGCTGACCGACTATGTGGAGCGCCATCTCGTCGACCGGTTTTCGACGCAGGACGGCGTGGCGCGGGTCAGGCTCAGCGGCGCGCGCAGCTATTCGATGCGTATCTGGCTCGACCGCACCGCGCTTGCGGCGCGTGCGCTGACGGTGGGCGATGTCGAAGCGGCGTTGATCGCGGAGAATGTCGAACTACCGGCCGGCAACATCGAATCCGTGCAACGGCAGTTTACCGCGCGAGTCGAACGCGGCTTTCGCAGCGAAGAGGATTTCCGCCAGCTCGTGCTCGGTCAGGGTGCGGACGGCTATCTGGTGCGGCTCGGCGATGTCGCGCGCATCGAGCGCGCGGCCGCCGAAGAACGAACGTTCTTTCGCGGCAACCGCATACCGATGGTCGGCATCGGCATCGTCAAGCAATCCCAGGCCAACACGCTGACGGTGGCGCGCGCCGCCAAGGCCGAGGCCGAACGGCTCGCGCCCGGACTTCCCGAGGGCATGGAGATCAGGCGCAGCTACGACACCAGCGTCTTCATCGAAGGCGCGGTCAACGAAGTCTACAAGACGCTCGTCATCGCCATCGTCCTGGTCATCCTGACGATTTTCGTTTTTCTCGGCAGTGCGCGGGCGACACTGGTGCCGGCCGTCACCGTCCCTGTGTCGCTGATCGCGCCCTTTCTCGTGATTTTCGCGCTCGGCTTTTCGGTCAACCTGTTGACACTGCTGGCGCTGGTGCTCGCCATCGGTCTTGTGGTCGACGATACGATCGTGGTGCTCGAAAATATCTACCGGCGCATGGAGGAAGGCGAGACGCCGCTGGTCGCCGCCTATCGAGGCGCGCGGCAGGTGGGCTTCGCGGTCATCGCGACCACGGTGGTCCTGATCGCGGTCTTCGTGCCACTTGCTTTTATCGAAGGGGCGATCGGACGGCTCTTTTCCGAGTTCGCGATCACAATGGCGGCAGCGGTCGCCTTTTCGAGCCTTGTCGCACTCAGCCTGTCGCCGATGCTGTCGTCGAAAATCCTGCAGCCGACATCCAATCGCACGAAGTTCAACTTCGCCGTCGACGAGGGCTTCGAGAAACTCAAGGCCCGCTACCGCGAGGCGCTGGCGCGCGCGCTTCTCAAGCCGTCGATTACGGCGGCGACCTTCGGCGGGCTTGTTATTGCCGCGCTCGGACTTTTCATCGTCATTCCGTCCGAGTATGCGCCGCGCGAGGATCGCGGCATCTTTTTCGTGATCGTCAATGGCCCCGAAGGTGCGTCGTTCAACTATATCCAGGACTACATGAACGAAATCGAGGACCGGTTGATGCCGCTGGTCGACAGCGGCGAGATCAACCGGCTGCTGGTGCGCGCGCCGCGTTCGTTCGGCAATCTGTCGAGTTTCAACACAGGCGTCGCTGTCATCGTGCTGGCCGACTGGAGCGAGCGCCGCTCGGCATGGGCGATCATGGACGATGTTCGGGCGCGCGTCGCCGATCTTCCGGGTGTCACAGCCTCGCCGATGATGCGGCAGGGCTTCGGGCGCGGCGCGGTCAAGCCCGTGCAGTTCGTCATCGGCGGCGGCTCCTATGAGGAACTCCGGGAGTGGCGCGACATCCTGATCGCGGCGGTCGAGGCCGACAATCCAGGCCTCGTCAACATCGATCACGACTTCAAGGAAACCAAGCCGCAGCTTCGCGTCGAGATCGACCGCAACAATGCCGGCGATCTCGGCGTGACGGTCGGCAATATCGGGCGGACACTGGAAACCGTATTCGGCTCCCGCCGGGTGACGACCTTTGCCGATGGCGGCGAGGAATACGACGTTATCGTCGAAGGCGAGCGTTCCGCGCAGCGCACGCCGAGCGACATGAGCAACGTCTTCGTGCGCTCGGAGCGGACGGGCGAGCTGATACCGCTTGCCAATCTCGTCACCGTCAACGAAGCGGCGGGGCCGGCCGGCCTCAATCGCTACAACCGCATGCGCGCCATCACCATCGAGGCGAGCCTTGCCGATGGCTACTCGCTGGGCGCGGCGCTCGACCATTTGCGCGATCTTGCGCGCGAGCACCTGCCGCCGAATGTCGCCATCGACTATCGCGGTCAGTCGCTCGACTACGTGCGGGCCGGCGGCGCGCTCGGCTTCATCTTCGTGCTCGGGCTCGTCGTCGTCTTCCTGGTTCTGGCGGCGCAGTTCGAGAGCTTCGTCCATCCTGTCGTCATCATCCTCACCGTGCCGCTCGCGATCACCGGCGGGCTCTTCGGCATCTGGATCACCGGCGGGACGATCAACCTCTACACGCAGATCGGCCTCATCATGCTGGTCGGGCTTGCCGCCAAGAACGGTATCCTGATCGTCGAATTCGCCAACCAGTTGCGCGACGAGGGCCGGGAGTTCGGCGAGGCGCTGATCGAGGCGGCGGCGATCCGGCTGCGGCCGATCCTGATGACGGCGATCACGACGATCGCGGGGTCGGTGGCGCTGATCCTTTCCTTCGGCGCCGGCGCCGAGACGCGCACCGCCATCGGCGTCGTGATTTTCTCCGGCGTTATCTCCACCACCGTCTTCACGCTCTTTGTGGTGCCGGTCGCCTATCAGGCGATGGCGCGCCGCACCGGTTCACCGGGCGACACGCAGCGCCGGCTTGAGGACGAGATCGAACGGGTCGACGGCGCGGGCTTGCGGCCGCGCCCCATGGAAGGCGCGGAATAGATTTCGATGCGACGGCAACCCGAATGTTTCGACAATGCCGGGCGGTTGGCGGAAGCTATTGTCGCGCGGGTCGGCCGCAAGATCGTGTTGGCGCTGCCGCTCGGACTCGGCAAGGCCAATCACATCGCCAATGCACTGACGGCGCGCGCCATCGACGATCCGTCGATCAGCCTGAGCATCCTGACGGCACTGACGCTTGAAGTCCCGCGCGCGTCGAGCGATCTCGAACGGCGCTTTCTTGAGCCGGTCTCCAAGCGTCTCTTTACGGGCTATCCCGAGCTTCTCTATGCGACGGCGCTGCGGCAGGGAACGCTGCCGCGCAACATCGAGGTCCATGAGTTTTTCCTGATGGCGGGACGCTGGCTCGGCTCGCCGCGCCAGCAGCAGAACTACATCTCGGCCAACTACACCCATGCGGGCCGCTACATTCTCGAACGCGGCGTCAATGTGCTGGCGCAGCTTGTCGCGCCGCCGGAGTGCGCGGGCGGCGGCTACAGCCTCAGTTGCAATCCCGACATCACGCCCGATTTTCTCGCTGCCCGGCGCGCCGGGCAATCGGACATCGTCTTCGCCGGACAGGTCAACGGAGCGCTGCCTTTCATGGACGGGCAGGCGGAGGTGCCGGCGGAAGAATTCGATTTCCTGCTTGAGGGCGACGAATTCCGCTTTCCGCTGTTCGCGCCGCCGCGCGAGCCCGTGACGCAGGCAGACTATGCGATCGGCGTCAACATCGCCGGGCTCGTGCCCGACGGCGGCACGTTGCAGATCGGCATCGGCTCCATCGGCGATGCCGTCGGGCAGGGGCTGGTGCTCCGGCACCGCGACAACGCGGCCTGGCGCGCAACGCTTGAACGCCTCGGCAGCCCGCCGCGCGAGACGGCGCGCTTCGAGGAAGGGCTTTACGGCGCCAGCGAGATGCTGGTCGAATGTTTTCTCGACCTGATGGAAGCCGGGATCGTCAAGCGCGAGGTCGACGGCGCGGCGATCCATGCGGGCTTCTTTCTCGGTTCGCAAAGCCTTTATGCGCGGCTGAAGGAAATGACGCCGGAAGCGCGGCGGCGTATCGCGATGGTGCCGGTGTCCTTCGTCAACGAGCTATACGGCGACGAGGCGGGGAAGCGCGCGGCGCGCAAGGGCGCACGCTTCGTCAATACCGCCATGATGGCGACGCTTTTCGGTGCCGTCGTCTCCGACGGGCTCGATGATGGACGCATCGTCAGCGGCGTCGGCGGACAATATAATTTCGTCTCGCAGGCCTTTGCGCTTCCCGATGCCCGTTCGGTGATCGCGCTGCGCGCCACGCGCGAGAAGGACGGCGAGACCTTGTCGAACGTGGTTTTTTCCTATGGCCACCAGACGATCCCGCGCCATCTGCGCGACATCGTCGTCACCGAATACGGCATCGCCGATCTGCGCGGCAAGCCGGATGCCGAGGTCGTGGCGGCGATGCTCGACATAACGGACTCGCGTTTTCAGGCGGAGCTGCTGGCGCGAGCGAAGAAGGCCGGCAAGATCGCGGCGGATTACGAGATTCCGCAGCCGCGGCGCAATAACCGTCCCGAGCGGATCGCGGCGGGGCTCGCGGACGCCAGGGCGCAGGGTCTGTTGCCACTCTTTCCCTTCGGCAGCGACTTCACCGAAGTCGAGCAGGCGCTGATGCCGGCGCTCGGGCGTCTGTCGCGCGCCTCGAAGCGGGAGCTGGCGCGCCTCGCGCTGAAGGGCGGCCCCTCGAATGCGGCGGCCGATGCGGGCCTTGAGCGGATGGGGCTCGCAAAACCGTCATCATTCAGCGAAAGGCTTTATCGCCGCCTCTTGCTGGCGGCGCTCGCGGCCCCTAACTAGGAGATTGTCATCACGCGCGTTGGGAGGACGCCCGCCATGATCGATCTCTATTACTGGCCGACGCCCAACGGCAAGAAAGTGACGATCCTGCTGGAGGAATGCGGGCTTCCCTACAATCTGATCCCGCTGCATATCGGCCGCGGCGACCAGTTCAGCCCCGAATTCCTGAAGCTCAACCCCAATCACCGGATGCCCGCCCTGGTCGACCATGAACCCATGGGCGGCGGCGCGCCGCTCGGCATTTTCGAATCCGGCGCGATGATGATGTATATCGCCGAGAAGGCCGGGAAGTTCTTCCCGCAGGACCCGCACGGCAAATACGAAGTCACCCAATGGGTGATGTGGCAGATGGCCAATCAGGGTCCGAAGCTCGGCGAATGCGGCCATTTCCGGCGTCTGGGCGAGCGCGAGGGCGACCAGTCCTACGCGATCCGGCGCTTCACCGACGAGGCCAACCGGCTCTACGGGGTGATGAACAACCGTCTCTATGACCGGCGCTACATGGCGGGCGACGACTACACGATCGCCGACATGATCTGCTACCCGTGGGCCGTCAACTGGAAGGCGCAGGGACAGGACATCGAGGAATTCAGGCATTTCAGGCGCTGGCTTGAGGAGATCGGCGAGCGGCCGGCCGTCAAGCGCGGCATGGCGGCGGGCAGCGACCTGTCGATGGACCTCTCCAAAATGACGCCTGAAGAGCAGGAGAAGGTCCGCAAGATGCTCTACAACCAGCGCGCCCGCCCGGCGCCGGACGCCTGAGACGCGGTCACATCCCCCGCGTCACGCTGGTGTTGCGTGTTTGCCGCAGTGCAAAAAAATACAGGAAGAAATGCGGGAAACAGGCTCACGCCTCTTGGATTTCCATATATCGGTCCTATATACGCTCCCATATATCGGCCCAGCATATACGCCCGCAACACAACCGGCCGGCGCGGCAAGGATACCCCCCGATGCAAGTCACAACGCTCTGTCTCGGCGCGTTGGTTTTCGGCGAAGCCACAGGCTACGAGATCAACAAGATGTTCGAGGACGGCCCTTTCAGCCATTTCCTCGACGCCAGCTATGGCTCGATCTATCCGGCACTGACGCGGCTGACGGATGAGGGTCTTGTCACCTGCAAGGCGGAGCAGCAGGAGCGCCGCCCCGACAAGAAAATCTATGCCCTGACCGACAGGGGGCGGCAGAGCCTGCGCGATGCGCTGCATACGCCGCTGGCCGAAGACAAATTCAGGTCGGAATTCCTCTTCGCGGTTCTGTTTGCCCATTTGCTGCCGCGTTCGCGCGTGGTCGAGCTCGTGGATCAGCGTCTTGCCGCGATGAAGGCGAAGACCGAGGAACTTGCGACGAAGGATCCGGGCGACACCCCGGGCATGGACTTCGCGCGTCTCTACGGTCACGCCGTCTATTCGGCGTCCGTCTCCTTTCTCGAGAACAACCGGCACCTGATCGAAGACATCGCGGTGGACGACAAGCCGCAGGAAGCACCCAGAGAAGTACACACGCATGTTTGAGCGCCAGCGGAATACCATCGAACAAGCCGCATCGAAACTTCATCGTTCGCATCTGATCGCCATCGGCATCGCTGCCGTGATCGGGATCTGGTTTCTGACGGGCATTTTCAACGGCGGCAACGGCATCACCGACGACCGGACGGCGGCCGAGCGCGACGCGGCAAACGCGGTCGTGCCGCAGGTGCGCATCGTGACGTCGACCGCGACAGCCCGGAAAGGGATGGTGGCCATCCGCGGACGCACGATGGCGAAGCGCGCCGTCGAAGTGCGCGCCGAAACGCAAGGAACGGTGTCGGAACTTCCGGTCGAGAAAGGCGCGCGCGTCAAGGCGGGCGACGTCTTGTGCGCGATCAATCTCAATGCCCGCGACGCGCAGCTTGCCGAAGCTCGCGCGCTGGCGCGCCAGCGTCAGCTCGAATACGACGCCTCGCGCCAGCTTGCCGAGAAGGGCTACCGCGCACCGACCGTCGCTGCGGCCTCCAAGGCCGCACATGATGCCGCGCAGGCGCGGCTGAAACAGATGCAGATCGAAGTCAGCCAGACGAAAATTCTCGCACCCTTCGACGGCGTCTTCGACGACCGGCGCGTCGAGGTCGGCGACTATCTGCGCGTCGGCGACGTATGCGGCCTTGTGGTCGAGCTCGATCCACTGCTTGTCGTCGGCCAGGTTTCCGAAGACCGTGTCGGCATGCTCAAGATCGGCCAGCCGGGCCGGGCGCGCCTGATCACCGGCGAAACGGTTTCGGGGACGGTCAGCTTCGTCGCCAAGACGGCCGATCCGGCGACCCGGACGTTCCGCGTCGAGCTTGAAGCTCCCAATCCCGATTTTGCGATACGCGCCGGCATTACGGCCGAAATCGTCGTGCCGGGCGAGGAAATCCAGGCACATCGCATTCCGAGTTCGGTGATCTCGCTCGACGACAAGGGCGTGATCGGCGTCCGCACGGTCGACGCGGACAGCCGTGTCCGTTTCGACGCGGTACAACTGGTCGACGACACGCCCGACGGCCTCTGGGTCGCCGGGCTGCCGCAGACGGTCAAACTCATCACCGTCGGCCAGGACTACGTCATCGAAGGCCAGAAGGTCGAAGCGATTCCCGCCGCCACACTTGGAGCCGGCCTGTGAACGGATTTATCGACGCAGTTCAGGGGCGCGCCCGCACCACCATGACGACCATGGTGCTGATGGTCATTGCCGGCCTCATTGCCTATGTGACGATCCCCAAGGAAGCCGATCCGGACATTCCGATCCCGATCTTCTACGTCTCGATCACGCATCAGGGCATTTCGCCGGAAGACGCCGAGCGCCTGCTGATCCGTCCGATGGAAACGGAGCTGCGCTCGCTTGAGGGGCTCAAGGAAATCAGGGCCACCGCGTCACAGGGCCATGCCGGCATCGTGCTGGAGTTCGACGTCAACTTCGACAAGGACAAGGCCCTCCAGGACGTGCGCGAGAAAGTCGATATGGCGCGCGCCGAGCTGCCGAGCGAGTCCGACGAGCCGACGGTGCGCGAATTCAACGCGGCGCTCTTTCCGGTGCTGATCGTCACGCTGTCGGGCGAAGTGCCGGAGCGGACACTCTACGAGGCGGCCCGCCGGCTGAAGGACGAAATCGAGGCGGTTCCCACCGTGCTGGAGGCCGAGCTTATCGGCCACCGCGAGGAATTGCTCGAAGTCGTGATCGATCCGGCGAAACTCGAATCCTACGGCATCTCGCAGTCCGAACTCATCAATATCGTGCAGATGAACAACCGCCTCATCGCGGCGGGCAACATCGATACGGGTCAGGGCCGCTTCTCGATCAAGGTACCCGGTCTTTTCGAAACGCGCGAAGACGTTTTGACCCTGCCGGTCAAGGTTTCCGGCGACGGTATCGTGACGCTTTCGGACGTCGCCGACATTCGCCGGACCTTCAAGGACCCGGACGGCTATGCGCGTTTCAACGGCCATCCCGCCATCGCCATCGAAATCACCAAGCGCATCGGCACCAACATCGTCGACAACAACACGCAGGTGCGCGCCGTCGTCGACGAATTCACGGCCGACTGGCCCGATGCCATCCATGTCGATTTCACGCTCGACGCGTCGAGCTGGATTCACCGTTCGCTCGGCTCGCTTCAATCCTCGATCACAACCGCCATCGTTCTGGTGATGATCGTCGTCGTCGCCGCGCTCGGCCTGCGCTCGGCGATCCTGGTCGGTATCGCCATTCCGACCTCGTTCATGATCGGCTTCCTGTTCCTTTCCGTCACCGGCTACACCGTCAACATGATGGTGATGTTCGGCATGCTGCTCGCGGTCGGCATGCTGGTCGACGGCGCCATCGTGGTCGTCGAGTTCGCCGACCGCAAAATGTCGGAGGGGCTCGAGCGCCGGGCGGCCTACGGGCTCGCCGCCAAACGCATGTTCTGGCCCGTCGCGGCCTCGACGGCGACAACGCTCGCCGCCTTCCTGCCGATGCTCCTCTGGCCGGGCGTCAGCGGCAAGTTCATGAGTTATCTGCCGATCACGCTGATCGTCGTTCTCTCCGCGTCGCTCCTTACCGCGCTCGTCTTCCTTCCGGTTCTTGGCGGCCTCGTCGGCAAGGCCGAAAATGCCAACAGCGACGTGCTGAAACTTCTGGCAGGCACGGAAACAGGCGACATCCGTTCGCTGCCCGGACTGACGGGCGCCTATGTCCGCATGCTCGACCGGTTGATTCAATTCCCGGGCCGTGTGCTTGCCGGGACTGCGGTCGTTCTGGTCGGCACCATCGTTCTCTTCTCGAATTTCAACAACGGCGTCGAGTTCTTCGTCGACACCGAGCCGGAGCAGGCGATCGTCCTGGTGAGCGCGCGTGGCAACCTTTCGGCACAGGACACGCTGACGCTGACACGCGACGTCGAGGACATCGTGCTGTCGACGGATGGCGTGCGTACGGTCTTCACGCGCACCGGACCCGGCCTCGGTTCGGGTCCGGTCGGTCGCGGCGATGTGCCGAAGGACCTCATCGCGCAGTTGATGATCGAACTGAAGCCCTATGAGGAACGCGCCAAGGGCGCGGTTATTCTCGATGGCATCCGCCAGCAGACGGACAAGATTCCCGGCATCAAGGTGGAACTCCGCAAGCAGGAGGAAGGTCCGCCGACCGGCAAGGACATCCAGATCGAGCTGACATCCAACAATTTCACGCAGCTGCTCGCGGCAACCACGAAAGTCCGCGAGCATCTCGACCGGAATGTCGACGGGCTGATCGATGTCGAGGACGGCCGTCCCCTGCCCGGCATCGAGTGGGTGATGACGGTCGACCGCGAGCTCGCCGGCCGCTTCGGTGCCGACGTGACCTCGGTCGGCGCGACGATCCAGCTCGTCACCAACGGAATCCTGATCGGCAAATACCGCCCCGACGATGCGCAGGATGAAGTCGACATCCGCGCCCGCTTTCCGGACAATTACCGTGTGCTCGACCAGCTCGACCATTTGCGCGTCCAGACGCAGAGCGGCCTCGTGCCGATCTCGAATTTCGTCAGGCGCGCGGCGCAACCGCAGGTCAGCTCCATCGAGCGTATCGATGGCTTTCGGCAGATCACGGTCAAGGCCAACACCGCATTCGACCGCGAGACCGAGACCAAGATCAATGTCGACGAAAAAACGCGCGAGATACAGGAATGGGTCGACGCGCAGGATTTCGGGCCGGACGTTCGCATCCGGTTGCGCGGCGCAAGCGAGGAACAGGAAGAATCCGCGAGCTTCCTCGGCGGGGCGCTGATCGGTGCGCTGTTCCTGATGTTCGTGATCCTGCTGACGCAGTTCAACAGCTTCTACCACTCGGTGCTGACGCTTTCGACCGTGGTGCTGTCGACCGTCGGTGTACTGATCGGCATGATGGTCACCGGCCAGCCCTTCTCCGTCATCATGACGGGCACGGGCATCGTCGCGCTGGCCGGCATCGTCGTGAACAACTCGATCGTGTTGATCGACACCTATCAGCGGCTGCTCGGCGAGGGTATGGAGGCGGGCGAGGCGGTGTTGCGCACGGCGGGCCAGCGCCTCAGGCCGATCATGCTGACCACGATCACGACGATGTTCGGCCTGTTGCCGATGGCGCTGCAGATCAATCTCGACTTTGCGGCCCGCGAGATCGTCCTCGGCGGCCCGGTCGCGGTGTGGTGGGTGCAATTGTCGACCGCGATTATTTTCGGTCTCGGCTTTTCGACTCTGCTGACGCTGTTGCTGGTGCCGGTGCTGCTGGCCGCGCCGTCGACGCTGCGGGCGCGGCGCGGGCGCGCAGCGCGATCCGGCACGGCGGCGCATCCGGCCGAATAGAAGCCTCTATTCGGCGGCGATCGGATTGGCGAGAAGGCCGACGCCCTCGATCTCGACTTCGATCCGGTCGCCGGGTTTCATCCAGACCGGCGGCTTGCGCGCAAAGCCGACGCCGGCCGGTGTGCCCATCACCAGGACGTCGCCGGCTTCGAGCGTCATGCAATCGCTCAGCAGCGCAATCGTTTCGTCGATCGGGAAAATCATGTCGCGCGTGTTGGCACTTTGCATCGTCACGCCGTTGAGGCGCGAGGCGATGGCGAGGCCCGTCGCGCCCGGCGGCAATTCATCCGCCGTCACGAAGACCGGGCCGAAGGGTCCGCTGCCGTCGAAATTCTTGCCGATGGTCCATTGCGGCGTCCGCCGCTGATAGTCGCGCACCGACACATCGTTGAAGCAGCTATACCCCGCCACATAATCGAGCGCGCTGGTGCGCTCCACATGACGCGGCACCGTCCGGCCGATGACGGCCGCAAGCTCGGCCTCGAAATCGAGCTGTTCGGAAACGCGCGGCCGGACGACCGGGGCCCCGTGCCCCACCAGCGACGTTGCGCAGCGCATGAAGAAGTTCGGATAGTCCGGTTTCTCGCGCCCGCCCTCGGCCGCGTGTTCGGCATAGTTGAGGCCGAGGCAGATGATCTTGCCGGGCCGCGGGATGACCGGCAGCAGCGTCAGACCGTCAAGCGGCAGGCGCTGGCCCGTTGTCGCCTTTGCCGCTTGCGCGAGCCCCGCGGCGGCGCCGCGGATCGCGTCGATCAGCGCGCCGGCGCCGAGATCGGCAACTTCACCGCCCTCCACCAGCCCGAGCCGCGCCACACCCGCCGCTTCGAATGTCACAAACCGCATTGATCACCCTCCCGTGCCCCCATATCCGCGACTTTATCTCACGGGGAGGAGATGCGCGCCAGATGTCAGGTCCGAAGAGCATCCATAACGCGATCCGGTGTCATCGGCAGCGATGTCAGCCTTCGTCCAGTCGCGTCGGCGACGGCATTGCCGATGGCCGCCGCCGAGGCCACAGCCGAATTTCGCGCCGCTCAGGCCGAGCCGATCGCCGCGCCATTGACATTGAGCTTCATCGAAACCTCCCGGTACCGGAACTTCGTCCAGGACGATAGCGATGTTCTTTCCGGGTGCATTGAAGAATTGCGCCTGTTTCTTCGGCCGCATGGTCATCAAAACCCTGTGAGCGGCCGGCCCTTGCGTGTCTTCCCATCCCGCACCGCACATGCGACGGTAGGGCTTCGATTCGCTTCCTCTTCCCGGATTGCGCCTGCCGATGAATGCCCCCGCCGCGACGCGCGCTCCCGAGCGGCAAATCCTGAAAGACGTTTTCGGTTTCGACGCCTTCCGTCCCGGACAGGCGCAGGCCGTCGCGACGCTGCTTTCCGGCCGCAACCTGCTTACCGTCATGCCGACGGGTTCCGGCAAGTCGCTCTGCTTCCAGGTGCCGGCGCTTGTCAGGGGCGGGCTCACCATCGTCGTCTCGCCACTTGTCGCGCTGATGCAGGATCAGGTTTCGGCGCTCCGGCTCGCCGGCGTCGCCGCCGACAGCATCAATTCCTCGCTCTCGCGCGACGACAATGTGGCCGCGTGGCGGCGCGCCGCCGCCGGCGAAACGCGGCTTCTTTATCTGGCGCCCGAACGGTTGATGACGGAGCGTATGCTGGCGGCGCTGCAACGGCTCGATGTCAGGCTCATCGCCGTCGACGAGGCGCATTGCATCTCGCAATGGGGCCCGGCTTTCCGGCCGGAATATGAAGGCCTTGCACGGCTGCGCGACATTTTTCCCGATGTACCGATCGCGGCGCTGACGGCGACCGCCGACGAGGCGACGCGGGCCGACATCGCCGCGCGGCTTTTCGGCGGCGACGTCGAAACGCTGGTGCTCGGTTTCGACCGGCCGAACATCCGCCTTACCGTCTCGCCGAAGAAGGAATGGAAGCGCCAGATCCTCGACACCGCCGGGCGTCACGCGGGCGCGAGCGGCATCGTCTATTGCCTGTCGCGGCGCAAGACCGAAGAGACGGCCGAGTTTCTCGCTGGCGAAGGTTTCAAGGCGCTTCCCTATCACGCCGGCATGAGCAAGGAAGCGCGCGAGGCCAACCAGAACCGTTTCATGACCGAGCGCGGCATCGTGATGGTCGCGACCATCGCCTTCGGCATGGGCATCGACAAATCCGATGTGCGCTATGTCGTGCATGCCGATCTTCCCGGCAGCCTCGAAGCCTATTATCAGGAGATCGGGCGCGCGGGGCGCGACGGCGAGCCGGCGGAGGCGCATATGCTGTTCGGCCTTGCCGACATCCGTATGCGCCGCTCCTTCATCGAGGAGGAAGCGGCGGGCGAGGAGCGCCGCCGCCGCGAGCATCGCCGTCTCGACGCATTGCTCGCCTTTTGCGAGGCACCCGCCTGCCGCCGCCAGATCCTGCTGTCCTATTTCGGCGAAGCGTCCGAGCCTTGCGGCAATTGCGACACCTGTCTCGACCCGGCCGAGCTCACCGACGGCACGGCGGAAGCGAAGCTGGTGCTGGCCGCGATCCGCCAGAGCGGCGAGCGCTATGGCGCAGCGCATGTGATCGACATTCTGCGCGGATCGGAGACCGAAAAAATCGCCACAAGCGGCCACAACGATCTCGCGGTCTTCGGCGCGGGCGCCGCGCGGCGCAAGCCCGAATGGCAGGCGCTGATCCGGCAATTGACGGCGGCCGGCTTTCTCGCCGTCGATATCGGCGGCTATGGCGGACTCATGATCGCCGAAAAGGGCGAGGCGCTCATTCGCGGCGAGGGGGTTTTCCTCTACCGCGCCGATCATGTGACACGGCGGCGCGAGACACGCCGGGGTGAAGCGGCGGCGCCGATGAGCGACGAGGCCTCGGCCTTGCTCGCCGCCCTCAAGGAGTTGCGCCTGCGCCTCGCCCGCGAACGGCAGGTGCCGGCCTATGTGATCTTCTCCGACCGGACGCTGGCCGACATGGCCGAAAAGCAGCCGCGCACCGAGGATGAGTTCGCCGTCGTCAACGGCGTCGGCGCGGCCAAGCTGCGCGATTTCGCCGGCATCTTCCTTGCGACCATCCGGGCCCATGAAAGCGGCGCTTCGGCCGCTTGATCCGCGGCCCGGTCGCGCTACCCTCCTATCCGGTCTCCGGTGTCGGGGGTCTTGTCTTCAACGGGTGAAATTATGGCAAATCCATCGGTGCCGTCGCGGTTGCCGGAACGCCGGACGAGGCGCGCCGTGCCGTTGCTCTTCGCCGCCCTGGCGTTTGCAGTGCCGGCATCCGCGACGCCTGCCGGCGAACCCGCCACCGTCGATCTCACCTACAAGGTCTATGGTGGCGGATTGCTGATCCTCTCGCTCGACACCAAGGCCGAGCTTGGCGGCGGGCGCTACAAGATCGCCTCCAACGTCGCCACCGAAGGCCTTGTCGACCGGCTGTTTCACGGACGTCTGACCTCGCGCGCGCACGGGGCTTTGACCGGCACGGGCCCGCAAATGGAGCGCTATGTTCAGGATTATAAAGGCCGCTTCGGCGACCGCTCCATCGACATGACGCTCGCCGCTGACGGCACATACGATGTCGAGGCGAAGCCCGAGGACGGCGGCGCCATCGAGCAGGGTGTGCTCGACCCGAAAGCGGCCGTCGGCGCGGTCGACCCGCTGACCGCCTCGATCCATGCGGTGCTGTCGGGCGCCGAAAGGCCATGCGCCGCAACGGTTCCTGTCTTCGACGGGCGACGCGTCTATGATCTCGATTTCTCGATGCAGGCAACCGACAGCCTTGAGCCTCGCGTCGCCGGCGAATTCGCGGGCACGGCGTGGCGCTGCACGGTCGTCTACAAGCCGAAGTCCGGCTACGCGCGCGAGTGGCATATCCGGCGGGCCAAGGATCCGCTCAAGCCGGCAACGGTGTGGCTGGCGCGTTTCGACGGTGCGGAGAACGGCGCCGGCGAGACGCAGAGCTTCCTGCTGCCGGTTCGGCTGCAGATCAGTTCGGCTTATTTCGACGCCGTCGCCCACCTCACCCATGCCAGCATCGACGGGCGGCAACTCATCGCCAGCGCCGAGGACACCGGCGACTGAGCCGTCAACCGTCCGCCTCGACCGACATCGGCCCGGCCAGCAGTGTCAGTCCAAACAGCACCAGCGCCAGGTAATACATCTTCTGTTCGCTGTCGAAGGTGTAGCCGAGGATCGACGGGTCGGAGAGCACGAAGCCCATATTGCCGCCGGTCAGCGCGACCGGCGACCAGTGCGCCAACGCGACGCGGATCGCCGCATAAAGCGCGAGGCCCGCCCGGAAGCGTTTGGTGCCGCCGAAGGGAAAGAGGCGGGTGTCCTGCGCGTAGCCGGTCTTGAAGAGCAAACGCATGCCGCCCTCACACTTTCTTCACGACGACGCGGCCGGAAAAGCCTTGAAGATGACGCCGAAGCCCATCTGCGTATGGATGAAGGTGAAGGCGAGAAAGGCGCCGACCGTCATCAGCTCGCCTTGGGCGAAACTGATCGTTTCGGTCGCTTTGTAGATCAGCACGATGCCGAGCGCGACAAGGGCATAGACGCAGCCATTGGCCGTGCCGCTCACCGCCTGTTGCAGGTAAGGCGTCAGCCCGGCCCCGTCCAGGAAACCGGAAAGCCAGAGAAATGGTGGCGAAAGGAACGCCAGACTTAGAGAAACATGGGCGCGCTGATCAATTCCAATCGGACCGTTTCATCGAAAAAGAGTCGCACCGCAACTGACGGAATGTCAGCCTTCCCCCTTTCGGGTAGCGCCGTTGCGTCAGGGCGGCGGTTCATTTCTGCAGAGCCGGCCGACGCTGCCGCGGCCTTGTATTCGTGCGCCGGGCCGTTATGACTCTTGCAACCGAAACAGACCGAAAACAACCGGGAGGCGGGCTCATGGAAGAACGCATCAAAACGACGATAACCGAGGGGGTCGCGGATGTGCGCCTTGCCCGCGCCGACAAGATGAACGCGCTCGACGATGCGATGTTCACGGCGCTGCTCGAAACCGGCGAAAAACTGAAAGCCGACAAATCGGTGCGCGCCGTCGTGATCTCCGGCGAGGGCCGCGCCTTCTGCGCCGGCCTCGACATGGGCAATTTCGGCCGCATGGCCAGCGGCGACAAGAACGAAGCCGGCAAATCGAACGTCACCGGCCGCCTCGGGCAGCGCACCCATGGCATCGCCAACCGGGCGCAATATGCGGCGCTGGTCTGGCGCGACATTCCGGTGCCGGTCATTGCCGCCGTTCACGGCGTCGCCTTTGGCGGCGGCTTTCAGGTCGCGCTCGGCGCCGATATGCGATTTGTGGCGCCCGGCACGCGCTTCTCGGTCATGGAAATCAAATGGGGCCTCGTGCCCGACATGGCCGGCATGTATCTGATGCGGGGCCTCGCGCGCGAGGACGTCATTCGCGACCTCACCTATACCGGCCGCATCTTCGAGACCGACGAGGCGCTGGCACACGGCTTTGTCACCCGCATCTGCAACGACCCTTACGCCGAGGCGCTGACGGTGGCGCGCGAGATCGCCGACAAGAGCCCGTCGGCGATCCGCGCGGCCAAGCGCATTCTCAACGATGCGCCGGACGCCGATGCCGGTGCGATCCTGCTCGCCGAATCCGTCGAACAGGACAAGCTGATCGGCGGCGCGCACCAGAAAGAAGCCATCATGGCCAATCTCGAAAAGCGCCGCCCGAAATTCGCCGGCTAAACGGCATCCTTATTCACTTCCATCGAAACGAAGGCAACAGACATGAAGACGCGCATTACCGAACTTTTCGGCATCCAGCATCCGATCATTCAGGGCGGCATGCATTTCGTCGGCCTCGCCGAAATGGCCGCGGCGGTTTCCAATGCCGGCGGGCTCGGCATCATCACCGGTCTCACCCAGCCGACGCCGAAGGATCTCGCCAACGAGATCGCCCGGTGCAAGAAGATGACCGACAAGCCGATCGGCGTGAACCTGACATTCCTGCCGGGCTTCGCCAATCCTCCGTATCCTGAATATATCAAGGCGATCATCGACGGCGGTGTCACGATCGTCGAGACGGCGGGCCGCAGCCCCGAAGCCTATATGCCGGCGATGAAGGAGGCGGGGATCAAGGTCATCCACAAATGCACCTCCGTCCGTCACTCGCTGAAGGCCGAACGCATCGGCTGCGACGCGGTCAGCGTCGACGGTTTCGAATGCGGCGGCCATCCGGGCGAGGACGACATTCCAAACATGATCCTGCTGCCGCGCGCGGCCGAGGAGCTGAAAATCCCCTTCGTCGCCTCGGGCGGCATGGGAACTGCCTCGCAGCTCGTCGCCTCGCTGGCGCTCGGTGCCGACGGCATCAACATGCGCACGCGCTTCATCGCGACAAAGGAAGCGCCGGTGCATGACAACGTCAAGCAGGCGCTGATCGCGGCGAGCGAGCTCGACACGCGCCTCATCATGCGCCCCTTGCGCAACACCGAGCGTGTGCTGGCGAACGCCGCCGTCGACAAGATCGTCGAGATCGAGCGTACGAAGGGCGCGGCGACCACCATCGAGGACATCCGGGAGCTGGTCGGCGGCGTCTATCCGCGCGTCATGCAGGGCGGCGAAATGGATGCGGGCGCCTGGAGCTGCGGCATGGTCGCCGGGCTCATTCACGACATCCCGACCTGCAAGGAGCTGATCGACCGGATGATGGCCGAAGCCGAGCAGATCATTCGCCATCGGCTCGACAAGCTGGTCGCCTGACGCCTGCATGGCCTGGCGTGTCACCCATGGCCGCATCGCCGCGCATGTCGTCTCATGCGCGGCGGGCGCCGGCGTGGTCGTCGGCATCGAGGCGCTGCTGCGTCTCGCCGGCATTCCGCTCCCCTTCGATCCCGCATGGGCGTGGGTCGATTTTCTCGGCATTGCGCTTGTCATCGGCGTCGTGACGGCGTCGTTTTTCTACAAGGATGTCGAGGAATAGGCATCCGCAAAGTGCGCGTTGCCCGCGCGAAATGTCGCGCCGCGCGGCGTCCCGGCGACGGCAGCGGCCCGCTTTGCTATCGTGTCTCTCCCGGCTTGGCGGCGCATGTCCATGCGTCATGCCTTCCGTGTGAAAACGGGTGACCGATGCCTGCGACCGAACGCCTCCCGCAGTCCGACGAAAAGGGCTGGGCCGCCCTGTCGGCGGATGAGACGCTCGATGCGCTGGAGAGTACGCGCGAAGGGCTCGCGGCGCCGGAAGCGGCCAGCCGTCTCGCCCGCTTCGGTCCCAACCGGCTCGCGACCGCCACACGTCGCGGGCCGCTGAAACGGCTTCTCGCGCAATTCAATCTGCTGATCTATGTGCTGATTGCCGCTGCCGCCCTTTCGGCGCTGACCGGCCATACGATCGACGCGGCCGTCATCCTCGCCGTCATTGTCGTCAACACGGGCATCGGTTTCTTTCAGGAAGGCAAGGCCGAAGACGCACTTGAGGCGATCCGCGGCATGATCGATCCCGAGGCGAGCGTGCGTCGCGACGGACACCGAACGACCGTCAGGGCCGAGGATGTCGTGCCGGGCGACGTCGTGCTGATCGAGGCTGGCGACCGCGTGCCCGCCGATCTCAGGCTCATCCGCGCCCGCAACCTCAAGCTCGACGAGGCGGCGCTGACGGGCGAATCCGTGCCGGTCGACAAATCGGTCGAGGCGGTGGCCGCCGGCGCCGATCTCGGCGACCGCAGCAGCCTGGCCTTTTCGGGCACCATCGCCGTTGCCGGCCAGGGCATCGGTGTCGCGGTGGCGACCGGTACGCGGACCGAGCTTGGCCGCATCAGCGGCATGCTCGCCCATGTCATCGAACTGAAGACACCGCTGGTGCGCCAGATGGACCGCTTCACGCGCCACATCACCTTTGCCGTGCTGGCCGCGGCGATCATCGTTTTCGCCATTGCTTTCTGGCTCCGCGGCTTCGCGCTCGCGGAGGCATTCATGGCCGTTGTCAGTCTCTTTGTCGCCGCGATCCCGGAAGGCCTGCCCGCCGTCATGACCATCACGCTCGCCATCGGCGTGCAGCGCATGGCCGGCCACAACGCGATCATTCGCCGCCTCCCCGCCGTCGAAACGCTCGGCGCCGTCTCTGTCATCTGTTCCGACAAGACAGGCACGCTGACCCGCAACGAAATGGTCGTGCGCTCGGTCGCAACGGCGGACGGCGATGTCGAGGTGTCGGGGACCGGCTACGTGCCCGAGGGAACACTGACGCGCGACGGTCGCGAAGTGACCGCCGACATCTCGCCGGCGCTTGCCGCCATTCTCGATGCGGCGATGTTCTGCAACGATGCGGAAATAGGCGGCGAGAAAGCCGGTTTTGCCGGCGATCCGATGGAGGCGGCGCTGCTGGTGCTGGCGATGAAGGCCAGCCTCGATCCGGCGAAGGCACGGCGGGACTGCCGGCGGCATGACGAAATTCCCTTCGATTCCGCACACAAGTACATGGCGACCCTGAACGAGACCCGCAGCGGCCGCGTGATTTTCGTCAAAGGCGCGCCGGAGCGGCTGATCGACATGGCCGAGGGTGTGCTGATGGAAGGCGAGGCGAGGCCGATCGACCGCGCACATTGGCACAAACAGGTCGAGGTACTGGCCGGGCGCGGCGAGCGCGTTCTTGGCTTCGCGATGAAACGCGTCTCCGAAAGCCATGGCTCCGTCGATGTTGAGCACATGGAAGAGGGGCTGGTCCTGCTCGGCCTGATGGGTTTCATCGACCCGCCGCGTGAAGAGGCGATTGAGGCGGTCAAGGCCTGCAAGGCGGCCGGCATCCGCGTCGTCATGATCACCGGCGACCATGCGCTGACCGCGAAGGCCGTCGCCCGTGCGCTCGGACTCGCTGAAGACCCGCATGTGCTGACGGGACGCGATATCGAAGCGATGGACGACAAGGCTTTGAAGAAAGCCGCGCTCGAAACGCAGGTCTTTGCGCGCACGACGCCGGAACACAAGCTGCGCCTCGTCGAAGCCCTGCAGGCCGACGGGCTGACGATCGC
Organism: Parvibaculum sp.; assembly: GCA_040216885.1. Taxonomy (GTDB): domain Bacteria; phylum Pseudomonadota; class Alphaproteobacteria; order Parvibaculales; family Parvibaculaceae; genus Parvibaculum. The sequence goes on along the minus strand of JAVJOG010000017.1, from coordinate 165,157 downwards.
GATGACCGGCGACGGCGTCAACGACGCGCCGGCGCTGAAGCGCGCCGATGTCGGCGTTGCGATGGGCGGCAAGGGCACCGAGGCCGCCAAGGAAGCCAGCGAGATGGTTCTCGCCGACGACAATTTCGCCTCGATCGTCGCCGCGGTGCGCGAGGGCCGCACCGTCTACGACAACCTCAAGAAGACCATTCTCTTTCTGTTGCCGATCAATGGCGGCGAGTCCATGACCATCGTCTTCGCCATTCTCGCCGGCCTCGAAATGCCGATCACGCCGGTGCAGATTCTCTGGGTCAACATGGTGAGCTCGGTCGCGCTGGCGATGGTGCTCGCCTTCGAGCCGACCGAACCCGGCACGATGCGGCAGAAGCCGCGTGCGGCGGACGAACCGTTCCTGCGCGGCGACGTCGTCTGGCGGATCGTTTTCATCTCGACCCTCTTTCTTGTCGGCGCCTTCGGCATGTTCGCCTGGGCGATCGGCCGAGGACTGCCGCCCGAGGTTGCGCGCACCATGGTCGTCAACACGATCGTCGTGATGGAAATTTTCTATCTCTTCAGCGTTCGATATGCATACGGAACATCTTTGACGCTGCGCGGCTTCTTCGGCACGCCGGCCGTGCTTGGCGGCATCGCGGCCGTCATCGTGCTACAATTCGCCTTCACCTACGCGCCCTTCATGGCGATCCCTTTCGACACGGCGCCGGTCGCCTTCGCCGACGGGCTCGTCATCGTCGCGGTCGGCGTTGCGCTCTTCGCCATCCTCGAAGTCGAAAAAAGGGTCCGGCTCGGCTTCGGCGCGCATCGTGCGCGGCGGTCGCCGGGCGATGTATTTGCGGGATAAGTTGCGGGATAAAGCGGGGACAAGTTCCGCGCTTTATCCCGCAAAAGCGGTTTGTGACAGATTCGTGACATTTTTTTGACAGTTCGGTGACAGAGGGGCCTTTTTGCCTGTCATTCGCCTGTCAGGCGCCGAGCGCGAAGCCCTCGTAATCCTTCGCCGCGACCTCGGCAAGCTTCTCGCCATAGACGCCGACACCGCCCGCATAAGGCATGAAGATGCGCGGCTTTCCGGGAATGTTGGCGCCCATGTACCACGAGTTCGCCTGCGGATAGAGCGTCGTCGACGCAACCTCGTTGACGTGATCGACCCAAACGTCTTCGGCATCCTTTGTCGGTTCGATCGAACGAATGTTTCCTGCCGTCAATCGTCCGATGCAATCGGCGATCCATTCGACATGCTGTTCGATCGAAACGATCATGTTTGAAAGCACCGACGGACTGCCGGGGCCGGTGATGAAAAACAGATTGGGAAAGCCGGCTGAACCGAGACCGAGATAGGTGCGCGGACCCGCCGACCATTTGTCGCGCAGGCTCGTGCCGCCACGACCGATAATGTCGACGCCGAGGATCGCGCCCGTCATCGCGTCGAAACCCGTCGCGAAGACGATGCTATCGACCTCGTATTCCTTGCCCCCGCTGACGATTCCCTTACGCGTGATGCGTTCGATCGGCGCCTTGCGCACATCGACGAGATCGACATGCGGCGCATTGAAGGTTTCGAGATAGTGCGTGTCGAGACAAAGCCGCTTGACGCCGATCGGATGATCGTTCGGGAGCAGCAGGTCGGCGACCTCCGGCTTCTCGATCACCGAACGCATCTTCGCCCGCGCGAATTCGGCCACGCAATCATTGGCCTCATGCGTCACCATCACATCGCCGAAGGCGCCGAGAAAAGCAAAGCCGCCCATATTCCAGCGCTTGTCGAGCTCACGCTCGCGATCTTCCGGCGTCATCTTCGCGGCCGGCGTCTTGTTATATTCGAAGCAGATGATCCCGCCGGCCGTCGTGCGCGCGTGCTGACGGTCCTGCATCAGCGTCGCTTTCGACTTATCGATTTCTTCCTTCGGCAGCGGCCGGTTGCCGGCGGGAAGGGTGAAGTTCGCCGTGCGCTGGAAAACCGTCAGATGTTTTGCCTCGGCGGCGATCAGCGGAATGCTTTGCACCGCCGACGAGCCGGTGCCGATGACGCCGATGCGCTTGCCGGTGAAGTCGACGCCTTCCTTCGGCCAGTCGCCGGTGTGGTACCAGGGACCTTCGAATTCATCGATGCCCTCGAAATCGGGCACGCGCGCGGCCGACAGGCAGCCCGTCGCCATGATGAAGAATTTAGCCTGCACACTCGCGCCGCGTTCCGTCGCAACGGTCCACATGCCGGCGCGTTCGTCATAGGTCGCCGAGGCGACGCGCGTCGAGAACTCGATATCGCGGCGCAGGTCGAGGCGGTCGGCGACGTAGTTCTGATAGCGCAGGATTTCGGGCTGTGCCGCGTAGCGCTCGGTCCAGGTCCAGTCGCGCTGGATCTCGTCGGAAAACCCGTACTGGTATTCGAGGCTTTCGACGTCGCAGCGTGCCCCCGGATAGCGGTTCCAGTACCAGGTGCCGCCGACGCCGTCGCCGGCCTCGAAGACGCGGGCGGTAAGGCCCAGTTCACGCAAGCGGTGCAGCATGTACATGCCGGCAAAACCCGCGCCGACGATAACCGCGTCGAACTCCTTCGCTTCCGCTCGCGCGGATGCATTCGTTTCCTGCGCCATGACCCATCCTCCCAGTTCTTTTTGTTGAGTGGATTGTAGCCCGGACGGAGGCGCACACAAGGGAAGCGTTTGCGCCGGGTGTTTCTAGGGTGCGATCGTGCTGTCGATCTCGCCGAGGAACCCTACGGCAATCCGCACGCGCTCGCCGGGCTGGAGATAGCGTTTGGCGGCGCGTTCCTTTGCGATCTGCCGTTCGACAACATGCGCCGTGACCGGCTGGTCCCAACCACCCGCGATCCAATCCCAGGCGCCCAGCGCCATCGCTGATTTGTCGATGCCCTTGAAAATCGTTCCGTCGGGTGTGCCGGCGAGAAGCGCCGTGCGCGCCGGAACGCGGCCATCGACAAGCGGCAGCCCGACCATGCGGCCGTCATAGGCCCAGATCGTGCTCTCGCGCGCCTTTGTCTGGCGCAGCAGTTCATCGAAATCCCAGATCGCTTCCGATTGCCGCGCCGATTGTTTCAGCTCGCCGTTCCGGTAGAGCCGTAGTTCGACCGCTGCGGCGAAGGCCCGCAGGTCGCGTGGAATGACGAAGAGATTGCCGACCGGCAAGAAACCCGGCGCGCTCTTGCCTGTCGTAAAGCCCTTGCCCGAGGTAACATCGTTCGGGTCGACATGCCGCATCAGCGCCGCCCGGTCGGTGACGTCGTTGCACAGCATCAAACCCGCGCGCGCCGGCGGCGCACCGGGGTCGATCGCCTCCAGCACCACGAAGCAAAGCTCGACTTCATAGTCGAGCAGAGCGTCTCCGGCCGGAATCTCCGCATTGAAGCGCGTTGGCACCACCTCCTTGGGAAAGAGGAAGGGCCCGTCGGTCACCGTCGCCTCCTCGGCATGCTCGGGAAAATTTGTGCCGACCGCGATATGCGATGCCGTCAGCCGCGCGGGGAGCGAGAGCTCTGCCAAGGGCACACTGACGATTGCGCCGGTCAGTGCCGCCAGCACGTCGTAGCCGTGGCTTCGATAGGCATCGACCGGATCGTCGGTGCCGAGCGCTTCCGTCACGTCGATGCCACTCACTGTTCCATTCACATACGATGAAACAAGGATCAGACTCGGCCCGTCACCGCCTTCCGCTCGGGCGAATGTCAGCGCCTCCGCGACAGGCGCGATCTCGACCGATCCGAATTCGGCGCGTGCCGCCGTCGCCGCAAGCAGCGTCATGGCAAGAAGTCCTGCAAACCGTAGGATGTCCATTCGTTCTTCCTCATTGGATCAGCAACATCACGCCGATCGTATTGACGATCGTCAGCACGGTCGCGCCGAAAAGATTGGTATCGACAAGATAGACCGTCCCGAAAATATTGAAACGGAACGGCTTGATGCCATTGACGTCTTTCAGCGAGCCGCCATAGACCGGCATTGAGGCGAGCGTCGCGTAAAAGCTCGCAAGCCACACATAGTTGAGCGTCGCCGCCACCCAGATGTGCATCAGGTAGTCGGCGGCATCCCACCACAGCAGGTAAAGGATGACCAGCGAAATACCGGTCTGACTCAACACCTGCCACACGACATGAAAACGCGCATGCGGCGTCCATAGCGGATTGGTCGCATGCGTCTTGTTGAAGTCGGCGAAGATCGGCCCGACGCTGATCATGACGGCGACCAGCGTGAAGAGCAGTCTTGAAACCAGCGTTTGATCGAATACCGTTTCCATTTTCTCGTTTCCTCAGATGAGACCGGGGTAGGAGCCCCCGTCGAGCTGCAGGTTCTGTCCGGAAATAAAGCCCGCCTGGGCACTGCACAGAAAGGCGCAGGCATCGCCGAACTCGGCGGGGTCGCCCATGCGCTTGGCGGCAATCGATGCGGCAATTTCGGCGCGGGCTTCCTCGTAGGAAATTTTCTTGAACGCCATGGCAAGCTTCGCCATCTGCTTCTGCCGGTCGGTGTCGAAGCGTTCCGGCAACATGTTGTTGATCGTCACATTGAAAGGCGCGACATCGATGGAGAGCGCCTTCGCCATCGCGGTGAGACCGGAGCGCGCCGCTGTCGAGAGCCCCATCGCCGAGCGCGGCGCCTTCACCATCGCCGAGGTAATGTTGACGATGCGGCCGAAGCGGCGCTCCTTCATACCTTCGATCACGCCCTTGATCATGAAGACAGGCGCCAGCAGGTTCGCTTCGAGCGCCGCCTGCCAGTGACTTTCGTCCCATTGCTGAAAGGCGCCGGGCGGCGGACCGTCATTGTTGTTGACGATAATGTCGGCCTCGGGACATGCGGCAATCAATGCGGCGCGACCTTCGGCGGTGTTGATGTCGGCACCGACAGCCGTCACCGAGCCTTTGGCGGTGCGCGCAAGCTCATGCGCCGCCCCGTCGAGCGTTTCGGCGTTGCGTCCGTTGATCACAACATCGACGCCCTCGCGCGCCAGTGCCGCCGCGCATGCCTTGCCGAGGCCGCGCGACGATGCGCAAACGATGGCCTTGCGTCCGGTCAGTCCGAGATCCATCGTATCCGCTCCTTATCTGGCGAGAATTTGCGCCATCTGCCGTTTCAGAAAGTCCGCGGGAACACGTGTCGCCGCACCGAAACGACAGGCGATATGTCCGTCGGGCCGCACAAGCAGCGCGCCATCGGCTGGCAGTCCGGTCAACCGGCACCAATCGGTTTCCATGTCGCTGAAGTCGCTTTCGGCGGTGAGCGCGCCGACCCCCGCAGCTTCGGCTGCGGCACGCCAAGCGGAACCGGCAGGACCTGCCAGCAACGTGAAGCGATCGGGGCCGAGCAACGACAGCAGCGACACACGCGCGCTCCTATGGATCACCCAGCGATGCGGCACATGCGCGCCCGCGTCCCATGACGGTTCGTAGTTGCTGATGTCGACATCGCGCGCGGCCGCAAGATCGGGCGCGCCGATTGTCGCTGCGGATGCATAGCGGTAGCCGAGTTGCAGATTGAAACTGTCGAAATGCGGCCGTTGCGCTTCGACGGCGGCGGCAAGTTCGGCGGGTGGACGCGATGCCGTTTCCACGGCCGCATAGTGCTTTTCGGTTCGTGCCGGGTCCGTTCCGTGGAGCGCGAAAAGCAGATCGAAAAGTTTGCCCGCATTGGCAAGGCTTTGTTCGCAGTTCACCTGAGCCACCGGGCGCCGCTCGATCTCGTAGGTGTCGAGAAGGGCCGCGCCCGCCTCGCCCTTCAGGACGGCGGCAAGTTTCCAGGCGAGGTTCTGCGCGTCAACCGCACCGGTGTTGAGCCCGAGTCCGCCTGTGGGCGGAAAGCGGTGCGCGGCGTCTCCCGCCAGGAAGACGCGGCCTTTGCGGTAGCGCTCCGCGACCTGGGCCGACATCGTCCAGGGACTGATGTTGCTGATCTCGAGTGGCGGCGGCGTCATGCCGATGGCCGCTTCGATGAGCTTGCGGCAACGCGCGTCGTCGAAACTCTCGCGCGTTTCAGCGCCAGGATCGCAGGGCTGCATCAGCACCCAGGTATCGGCGCGATCATAGGCAATGAAGACACCGGCGGTCTTCGGATCGAAAAGAAAGTAAAGAACACCCGGCCGCGCATCGGTCAGCGCGCGCAGATCGGCTTCGAAATGAATCATCACGTAGTGTTGCAGGGATGCCGGACCCTCCATTGCGATGCCGAGCATCTCGCGCAGCGGCGAGCCGGCGCCGTCGGCGGCGATCACATAGCCGCAATCGAGCGTGCTCGTGGCGCCGTCCTCGGCTTCGAGCGTTGCCGTCACACTCGAAGCACCCTCGGCAAGCCCCTTGCATGAGACGCCGCGCGTGAACTGGATGTTGCGATCTCCCGCGATCGCCTCGGCGAGCGCCGCCTCGAATTTCGGCTGCGGAATGTTGGTCAGCGGAAAAGGCGTGTGGACGAGCGCGTCGTCGTCCTGACGTTCATAGGGAAGCACGCCGAATTCCGGTCCCGCCAATGTACCGACGAACCGCACCCAGCCGGCATCGTTGGCACTCGCGCCCGCCGCACGCAACCGTGCCGCGGGTACACCGACGCTGTCGCAAATCTCGAGCGTGCGCGGGTTGACCGCATGGGCCTTCGGCGCGGTCGAGGGCTCCCGGCGCCGGTCCACGAGCCGCGATGCGATGCCGTGGCGCGACAACAGCAGTGCCGCAAGCTGGCCCACGGGGCCGGCGCCGACGATCAGGACAGGGGTTGCGGGCATGCAAAATCCATAAATGAGAGTAATCTCATATTTGAGATACATCTCAAAAAATAGCTTTTGTCAATCCTTCTGCCGGGCTATTCTTGTGCGGTTGAAACGGGAGCCACCTTTGCGTCACGCACATTTTCAGGAACTGAGCACCGGCCAGGGCAAGCGGGAACGCACGCGCTCGGCGCTGCTCGACGCCGCCGTTTCGGTGGTCGCCGAAAAAGGCATGGACGGCGCGAAGATCACCGACATCACCACGGCCGCAGGCATGGCCAACGGCACGTTCTACAATCACTTCAACGACAAGGACGAAATTCTGCGTACAGCCGCCTATGGCATCGCCTTCGAAGTCAGCCGGCAGATCGACGCGGAAATGGACGAGATCGAGGACGCGGCGGCGCGCGTCGTCACCGCGACATCGCGCTTCATCGCCATCCTTGCCGCGGCGCCCGACTGGGCGGCGGTGCTGCTCGACGGCGCCGATCACCTGCCGGAAGTACGCAAGGACCTCTACAAATATCTGCGCGGCGATATCGAGCGCGGCGTCGCCCAGGGAAAATTCGATGTCGAGGTCGACATTTTCCTGCTCGACCAGGTCGTCGCGCTGGTCGCGGTCGCCGTGCGCGCACGCCTCCGCGGCAAACCGGATCCGTCGCTGGCGTCGCGGGTTTGCGAAAGCATCCTTCGTCTGCTCGGCATGTCCCCGGCGCGGGCGCGCAAAGCCAGCAGCCGCAGCGTGCCGCCGCTGTAGTGCGACCTGATGGGCGCGTTCAGATTTTCCGGAGGAGGATTGGTGGAGCCAGACGGAATCGAACCGACGACCTCTTGCATGCCATGCAAGCGCTCTCCCAACTGAGCTATGGCCCCGCCTTGTATCCGGCGCGGGGATGGGTCCTCGCGCCAGCGGTGGCGGAACTTAGGGCTGCTCCCCCCGGCGATCAAGAAAAACTTGATGCCTGACAGGCCGCACAGCCGCGGCGTTCCGCCTTGCCGTCAATTCAGTCGTCGTCGCCCTTGCCGCCACGAACGATGCCGGTGACGTCGGCGTCCTCGTCCTCGTCGTCGGGCAGGAAGGCGTCGTCCGCGTCGTCGTCATCGACCTCGACATCCACATCGACATCGATATCGTCATCATCGACATCGGCCGCCAGTTCGTCGTCACGCATCGCATCCAGCGAAACCGTGTCGCCGTCATCGGCCACCACGCGCTTCAGCGGCTTTTCCTTCGGCTTCTCGGCCGGCTTGGCGCGCTTGGCCTTGGCGCCCGTGTCCGGCACATACTCGTGCTTGCACTTGGGACAAACGACCGGGTTCTTGTTCAGGTCGTAAAACTTCGCGCCGCAGCTCGGGCAATCGCGTTTGGTTCCCAACTCCGGTTTCGACAAGCTTGCACTCCCCCGCGTCTATCCGCGTCTTGCGCGCCCAGGCTCGACCCGGCGCGCGGCATATGGCCTTGAAGGATTTTCCCATTGCCACGTTAAGTTGCTCCTGTCAAAACCTATTCGCGCCGCGCCTGCCCACCGTCGCCCTGCCCGGAGCGGGCCGGGATGCCTCGCCGGCGCTTCCCGGCAACACCAGCAGCGAAAGTGCCTTGGCCCATTCCCCCGCGAAGCCCCTCACCGCCGAACCTTCGGCCCGCCTGTCGGGCACCGTCAGGGTGCCGGGCGACAAGTCGATTTCGCACCGGGCGCTGATTTTCGGCGCGCTGGCGGTCGGCGAGACACGCATTATGGGGCTTCTGGAGGGCGCCGACGTGCTGGCGACCGCCGAGGCCATGCGCCGTCTCGGCGCCTATGTCGAGCGCCATGCCGATGGTTCGTGGTCGGTGCAGGGCGTCGGGGTCGGCGGCCTCAGGGAACCCGATCAGCCGCTCGATTTCGGCAATTCGGGAACCGGCGCACGGCTCGTCATGGGTCTCGTCGCCGGGCACCCGATTACGGCAACCTTCATTGGCGACGCCTCTCTGTCGCGCCGCCCGATGGGTCGCGTGATCGCGCCGCTCACCGACATGGGAGCGACATTTCATGCCCGTACCGGCGGCCGCCTGCCGCTAACGCTGATCGGTGCCCGGCGCGCCATGCCGATTGCCTATCCGCTGCCGGTAGCGTCGGCGCAGGTCAAGTCGGCGGTGCTGCTGGCCGGTCTCAACGCACCGGGACAAACCACCGTCATCGAGGCGACGCCGACCCGCGATCATACCGAACGGATGCTCAAGGCCTTCGGCGCCGACGTCCAGATCGAAACCGGGCCGCGCGGCCTGCTGGCGATCCGGCTCACCGGCGAGCCCGAACTCAGGCCCTGCGCCATCGCGGTGCCGGGTGACCCCTCATCTGCCGCCTTCCCGGTCGTCGCGGCGCTGCTGACGCCGGGGTCGGAGATCGTGGTGCAGGGCATTACCCTCAACCCGCATCGGGCCGGGCTCTATACGACGCTGAAGGAAATGGGCGGCGATATCGAGGTCATGAACCAGCGCGAGGAAGGCGGCGAGCCGGTCGCCGATCTTCGCGTTCGCTCGAGCCGGTTGCGCGGTATCGAGGTGCCGCCGGAACGCGCGGCGTCGATGATCGACGAATACCCGGTGCTTGCCGTCGCCGCCGCCTTCGCCGAGGGCACGACGAAAATGCTCGGCATCCACGAATTGCGCGTCAAGGAGAGCGACCGCATCGCCGCCACCGCGTCGGGCCTCAGGGCCAACGGCATCAAGGTGCATGAGAGCGAGGACGGTATGACGGTCGAGGGCCGGGGCGGCGAGGTTGCGGGCGCCGGCCATGTCGCGACCCATATGGACCACCGCATCGCGATGTCCTTCCTCGTGATGGGCCTCGCCGCGCATAAGCCCGTCACCATCGACGACGCCTCGATGATCGAGACCAGCTTTCCCGACTTCGTGCCGATGATGCGCGGGCTCGGCGCGACCTTCGCGGGCGAGGCTCAATGATCGTCGCGGTCGACGGTCCCGCCGCTTCCGGCAAAGGCACGCTCGCCCGTGCGCTCGCCCGTCATTACGGCCTTCACTATCTCGACACCGGCTCGCTCTACCGGGCCGTCGGTCAGGCGGTGCTGGCGGCCGGTGGCGACCCGGCCGACGAAAAAGCGGCGCGCGCCGCCGCCGAGGCGCTCGACGCAGCCCGGATCGACGAAAAGGCGATCCGTACCGCCGAGGCCGGCCACGCGGCTTCCGTCGTCGCCGCCATGCCGGCTGTCCGGGCCGCCATACTGGACCTGCAACGGCGGTTTGCCGCCCAAAAGCCCGGTGCGGTGCTCGACGGGCGGGACATCGGGACGGTGGTTTGCCCGGACGCCGATGTGAAACTTTTCGTCTCGGCCAGCCCCGAAATCCGGGCGCACCGGCGCTGGCTCGAGCTCAACAATTCGGGGTCGGGTCCTTCCGAGGCACAAGTCCTTGAAGATGTTCGGGAAAGAGACCGCCGTGACGCCGAGCGGGCGGCCAGCCCCATGAAGCGAGCGGCCGACGCACACTTGCTCGACACCTCCGATTTGAGTATAGAAGCGGCGTTCGACGCAGCCGTCGCGATCATTGACAAAGCAATGGGTTAAGTGCGGTTTCGCCCTCCGGGCGGCGCAGCTTTTCCGCATTGGTTTGAAGGTAATCGCACAGGCTGTTTCGTGCGTTGTTTCAACCTCTAACCGACACCGCCCAAATCCACATGCTCCCGGACGTTTCACGATCTCGGGGGAAGACCCGCGGACCCAACCGCCGGCCGGAATAAAAGCATCGTCAGGAGACTTTTACATTGGCTAACACCGCAAGCGCGCTCAATCCGAGCCGCGAAGATTTCGCCGCCCTGCTGGAGCAGTCCTTTTCCGAAAGCAATATGCAGGAAGGCTCCGTCATCAAGGGGACGGTCGTCGCCATCGAGAACGATCTCGCCATCATCGATGTCGGCCTGAAGACGGAGGGCCGCGTTGCCCTCAAGGAATTCGCAGCCCCCGGCAAGCCCGCCAACATCAATGTCGGCGACACCGTTGAGGTCTATCTCGAGCGCATCGAGAACGCGATGGGCGAAGCGGTGCTGAGCCGCGAAAAGGCCAAGCGCGAAGAAAGCTGGATCCGCCTCGAAGTCGCCTTCGAGAAGCAGGAACGCGTCGACGGCCAGATTTTCGGCCGCGTGAAGGGCGGCTTCACCGTCGATCTCGACGGCGCCGTCGCCTTCCTTCCCGGCAGCCAGGTCGACATTCGCCCGGTACGCGACGTGACCCCCCTGATGAACATCCCGCAGCCTTTCCAGATTCTGAAAATGGACAAGCGCCGCGGCAACATCGTCGTTTCGCGCCGCGCCGTGCTCGAAGAGACGCGCGCCGAGCAGCGCCAGGAACTGGTCGAGAACCTCAAGGAAGGCCAGGTGCTCGAGGGCGTCGTCAAGAACATCACCGACTACGGCGCTTTCGTCGATCTCGGTGGTGTCGATGGCCTATTGCACGTCACTGATATTGCGTGGCGCCGCGTCAACCATCCAACCGAAGTGCTCTCGATCGGCCAGACGCTGAAAGTGCAGGTCATCAAGGTCAATCACGACACGCAGCGCATCTCGCTCGGCATGAAGCAGCTCGAGGCCGATCCCTGGGAAGGCGTCGAGGCGAAGTATCCGCTCGAGGCGCGCTTCAAGGGCCGCGTCACCAACATCACCGACTACGGTGCGTTCGTTGAACTGGAGCCCGGCGTCGAAGGCCTGGTCCATGTCTCCGAAATGAGCTGGACCAAGAAGAATGTGCATCCGGGCAAGATTGTTTCGACCTCGCAGGAAGTCGAAGTAATGGTGCTGGAAGTCGATCCGGTGAAGCGCCGCATTTCGCTCGGCCTCAAGCACTGCATGGACAACCCCTGGACGACCTTCGCCGAGAAGTATCCCGCGGGCACACTGGTCGAGGGCGAGATCAAGAACATCACCGAGTTCGGTCTCTTCATCGGTCTCGACGCCGATGTCGACGGCATGGTGCACATGTCCGATCTCGACTGGAACCGTCCGGGCGAAGAAGCCATGCAGGACTACCAGAAGGGTCAAGTCGTGAAGGCCGTCGTGCTCGACGTCGACACCGAGAAGGAACGCATCTCGCTCGGCATCAAGCAGCTTTCGGGCGACCCGATGGAAGCGCTCGGCGATATCCGGAAGGGTGCGGTCGTGACCTGCACCGTGACCGGCGTCACCGAGAACGGTCTCGAGGTCACCGTCGGCGCCGACGACATGTCGGCCTTCATCCGCCGCGCCGAGCTTGCGCGTGACCGTGCCGACCAGCGGCCGGAGCGTTTTTCGGTCGGCGACAAGATTGACGCGCGCGTCACGCAGTTCGACCGTGCGGCCCGCAAGATCCAGCTTTCGATCAAGGCGCTCGAAATCGCCGAGGAAAAGGAAGCGGTCGCACAATACGGCTCGTCGGATTCCGGCGCGTCACTCGGCGACATTCTGGGTGCCGCGCTCAACAAGGCCAATACGGACGACAAATGAGGCAACGGGCGGGGCGACAAGCCCCGCCCGCCGCGCTAAGCTCCGGCCCTGATTTCGTCCTGTCCGGAGGGCAAACCTCGTGTCGCTCGATGCAGATACATTGACGGACAGGCGGCGTTTGAAGCGCCGCCTGTTTTTTTGGCGCGCCGGCGCGGTTCTCGCCGTGGTCGTTGCGCTGGTGGCGCTGATGTCCGAACGCGGCTGGCCCGCCCGGTCGCATATCGCCCGCGTCGAGATCGGCGGCATCGTCGTCGACGATCGCATACAACGCGAAATGCTCGACAAGATCGCCAAGGATACGCGCGTCAAGGCCGTGATCCTCGCCATCGACAGTCCGGGCGGCACGACGACCGGCGCCGAGGCGCTCTACGAAGCCGTCCGCCGGGTCGCCGACGAAAAGCCGGTCGTCGCGGTCCTCGGAACGGTCGCGGCCTCCGGCGGCTATATCGTCGCCATGTCGGCCGACCGCATCGTCGCCCGTGGCAACACGATCACGGGTTCGATCGGTGTGATCTTCCAGTGGGCGCAGCTCGAGGAATTGCTGAAATATGTCGGCATCGAGATGCGCGAGGTCAAATCGGCGCCGCTTAAGGCCGAGCCGAGCCCCTTTCACCGTGCGAGCCCGGAATCGCTGCGCGTGACCAAGGACCTCATCGACAGTTCCTATGACTGGTTCCTGCGCCTCGTCGTCGAACGGCGCGGCATGGACGAGGCGACGGCGCGGCGTATCGGCGACGGTCGCGTCTATACCGGCTGGCAGGCTGTCGAAAACGGGCTGGTCGACGAGATCGGCAGCGAAGAACAGGCGATCGCCTGGCTTTCCGAGACGCACGGGCTCGCCGCAGACCTGCCGGTTCAGACGTGGCAACCGGCCTATCCCGAGCTCGGCTTCGCCGGCTTTGCAGGACGGGCGCTGGGCGAGGCCGTCATTGTTGCTGGTGAGGTCGTGGCCGGAAAAACACAGCAAACAAAAAGACTTACACTTGACGGTCTGACAAGCGTTTGGCAACCTGACCGCCAATAAGGGGAGAGTCCTGACCGTTTCCGGTGGCGGTCGACGACGCAGCGCGAGGCATGCCGGGGGACGCAAGCATATGATCAAATCGGAACTCGTCGCCCGTCTGGCCCAGGCCAACCCGCATCTCTACCAGCGCGACGTCGAGCGTATCGTCAGCACGATTTTCGATGAGATCAGTGCGGCGCTGGCGCGCGGAGACCGGGTCGAACTGCGCGGTTTCGGCGCCTTTTCGGTCAAGAGCCGCCCGGCGCGCACCGGCCGCAACCCGCGCACTGGCGAGCCGGTCCATGTCGAGGAAAAGTCGGTGCCCTTCTTCAAGACGGGCAAGGAACTGCGCGAGCGCCTCAACAATGCCGATATTTCGGACGACAAGCTGATGGCGGCGGACGACGGCGACGACGATTGACCCCAGCATCGTCCGCGCCGGCCGACGCCCTGATTTCGGGACAGAACGCGTGAAACTCCTGCGCTGGATATTGCTGCCGCCCGTCGTTCTTCTTGCGATGGCGCTGGCGGTCGCCAACCGGTCGACTGTGACCTTCAGCCTCGACCCGTTCGACCCCGAAACCCCGGCGCTCGGCATCGACGTTCCGCTTTTCCTGATCGTACTGGTTTCGATGCTTGTCGGTATCCTGGCGGGCGGCTTCGGCGCCTGGGCGCAGGCCCGGCGAAAGGCGGCGCGGACCAGGGGCGCGGCCCCGGCGGGCGGCCTGCCGGCGCTCAGGAACGCCGACGGCGACTAAATCCGGTCCCCTCGCCGCCCCGATCTGCTATAAGGCGGCCAAAGACATGGACAAGTTTCAATGATACCCGGAAATCCGATTTTCTGTGCCCTCGACACGACCGACGTCAACCGTGCGGTGGCGTTGGCGCGCGGGCTCAAGGGCAGCGTCGGCGGCGCCAAGATCGGCATGGAATTTTTCAACGCACACGGGCCCGCCGGCTACCGGGCGGTTGCCGAGGCAGGCCTGCCGATCTTTCTCGACCTGAAGCTGCATGACATTCCAAACACCGTCGCGGGCGGCATTCGTGCGGTGCTGCCGCTCGAACCTGCCATCGTCAACATCCATACGGCAGGCGGCAGCGCAATGATGCGGGCTGCGGCCGAAGCCGCACGCGAAGCCGGAGATCGCCGTCCGCTCATCATCGGCGTCACGCTGCTGACCAGCCTCGACGAGACCGATCTCGCAGCAACGGGCGTCAGCGGCACGGCATCGGAGCAAGTGCGCAGGCTCGCGGGCCTCGCCGCCGATGCGGGCCTCGACGGCGTCGTCTGTTCGGCGCATGAGATCGAAACGCTGCGGGCCGATCTTGGCCCGGATTTCAAGCTGATCGTGCCGGGCATCCGTCCTGCCGGAAGCGCCATCGGCGACCAGAAGCGCGTGATGACGCCGACCGAAGCGCTGGCACTCGGTGCCGACGTGCTCGTCATCGGCCGCCCGATCACCGGTGCGGGCGATCCGCGCGCGGCGGCCGATGAGATCGTCCGTTCGCTGGCGGCGTGACCAGCGATGACCGTCCGCGTAAAAATCTGCGGCCTCTCGACACCGGAAACCATCCGGGCATCGGTCGAAGCCGGTGCCGACTATCTGGGTTTCGCCTTCTATCCGAAGAGCCCGCGCCATTTGACATATGAACAGGCCGCAATGCTTGCGCCACATGTTCCGTCGTCCGTGCTCAAGGTCGCCTTCACCGTCGATGCCGACGACCGGACGCTCGATGCCGTCGTCGAGGCGCTCAAGCCCGACATGTTGCAGCTTCATGGCGAGGAAACGCCGGAGCGGCTCATTTACCTCAAGGCGCGCTTCGGTCTGACCCTGATGAAGGTGATCGGCGTCGCCGGACCCGAAGACCCGCTTCGCGCCGTTATTTACCGAGATTCCGCCGATTTGTTGCTGTTCGACGCCAAACCACCTAAATCTATGGCGGGCGCGCTGCCGGGCGGGAATGGTCTGGCCTTCGACTGGTCGCTGATTGCGGGCCATCGGCCGGAAATGCCCTGGATGCTTTCAGGCGGCCTCAACGCCGGCAATGTCGCCGAGGCAATCCGTATTACCGGCGCCGAAGCGGTCGATGTTTCATCCGGTGTCGAAAGCGCGCCGGGACAGAAGGATCCGGCGGCGATCGAAGCCTTTATTCGCGCGGCGAAAGCCGCCTGACGGCAGCGCCGGCTGTTGAAAGAGAAAGTTCGAGCGTGAGCGCATCGCAAGCCAATTCCTTCCGCAACGGTCCCGACGAGCGCGGCCGCTTCGGCATTTTCGGCGGCCGCTTCGTCGCCGAAACACTGATGCCGCTGGTGCTCGACCTCGACAAGGCCTACACCGCCGCGAAGAACGACCCAGCCTTCCAGGCGCAGATCGATTTCATGCAGCGCGACTATGTGGGCCGTCCGAGCCCGCTCTATTTCGCCGAGCGCCTGACCGAACACTTTCGTGAACAGGCAGCGGCGGCCGGGCGCGACGGTGGCGCGAAAATCTACATGAAGCGCGACGAGCTCAACCATACCGGCAGCCACAAGATCAACAATTGCCTCGGGCAGATCCTGCTTGCGATGCGTATGGGCAAGACGCGCATCATCGCCGAAACCGGCGCCGGCCAGCACGGCGTCGCAACCGCCACGGTTTGCGCGCGTTTCGGCCTGCCCTGCGTCGTTTATATGGGTACCACCGACATCGAACGGCAGAAACCCAACGTCTTCCGCATGAAACTGCTCGGCGCCGAGGTCGTGCCGGTCACGTCCGGCACCGGCACGCTGAAAGATGCAATGAACGAGGCGCTGCGCGACTGGGTGACCAATGTCGAGAACACCTACTACCTGATCGGTACGGTCGCGGGCCCCCATCCTTATCCGGCGATGGTGCGCGACTTCCAGTCGGTGATCGGACGCGAAACGAAGGAACAGATGCTGGAGCGCGAAGGCCGCCTGCCCGACTCGCTCGTCGCCTGCATCGGCGGCGGTTCCAATGCGATGGGATTGTTCCATCCCTTCCTCGACGACCCGTCGGTGAAAATCTACGGCGTCGAGGCAGCCGGCAAGGGCATCGAAACCGGCGAGCATTGCGCCTCGCTGAAAGGCGGTTCGGCCGGCGTTCTGCATGGCAACCGCACTTATCTGCTGCAGGACGATGACGGGCAGATCAAGGACGGGCATTCGATTTCGGCCGGGCTCGACTACCCGGGCATCGGGCCGGAACACGCATGGCTGCACGAGACGGGCCGTGCCGAATACGTGTCGGCGACCGACAAGGAAGCGCTTGAGGCCTTCCAGCTCTGTTCGCGGCTCGAAGGCATTATTCCGGCGCTCGAACCTTCGCACGCGCTGGCTTTCGTCTCGAAGCTCGCACCGACGCTGCCGAAGGATCATCTGCTGGTGATGAACATGTGCGGACGCGGCGACAAGGACGTGTTCGCGGTTGCCGATCATCTGGGGGTGACGCTGTGACGACGCGGCTCGACAAGCGCTTCGCGCGGCTGAAAGCGGAAGCCCGCGCGGGCTTCATCACCTTCATCACGGCCGGCGATCCCGATTTCGATACGACGCTGGCGATCCTGAAAGGCCTGCCTGGCGCCGGGGCCGACGTGATCGAACTCGGCATGCCCTTCACCGATCCGATGGCCGACGGGCCGGCGATCCAGGCATCGACACAGCGCGCGCTGAAAGCGGGCGCCAGCATGATGAAGACGCTCGAACTCGTGCGCCGGTTTCGCGCCGGCGACAGCGACACCCCGATCGTGCTGATGGGCTACTACAATCCGATCTACCACATGGGCGTCGAATTGTTCCTTTCCCGCGCCACCGAGGCCGGCGTCGACGGATTGATCGTGGTCGATCTGCCGCCCGAAGAAGACGACGAGCTCTGCGAGCCCGCCATGCGGGCGGGCCTCAATTTCATCCGGCTCGCAACGCCGACGACCGACGACAGGCGCCTGCCGGCCGTTCTCGCCAACACGTCGGGCTTTGTCTACTACGTCTCGATCAATGGTATCACCGGGTCGGCGAGCCCCGAGGCGCGCAACGTCGCGGCTGCGGTGGCACGCATCAAGCGCCACACTTCGTTGCCGGTCGCTGTCGGCTTCGGAATCCGCACACCCGAGCAGGCCGCCGAAATCGCCCGCAATGCCGACGGCGCCGTGGTCGGTTCGGCCATCGTCGACGCCATTGCCGCCGAAATCGACGCGCAGGGCCGGGTGAAACCGGGTGCGGCCGACCGCGTTCTCGATTTCGTGCGCAAGCTTGCCGACGGCGTTCACGGCGCACGCGCCACCGCTGCGGAATAAGAGGGAAAGCCCATGAACTGGATCAACAATGTCGTCCGGCCGAAAATCCAGCGGGTTTTCAAGAAGCGCGAACAGACGCCCGACAATCTCTGGCACAAATGCGGTAATTGCGGCGAGATGATCTTCCATCGCGATCTCGACGCGGCAATGCGCGTCTGTCCCTCATGCGATCATCATTTGCGCCTCGGCACCAAGGAGCGCCTCGCCTCGATTTTCGACAATGCCGACTACCAGATCGTGCCGGTGAACGGCGTGACGCTCGACCCGCTGAAATTCCGCGACCAGAAGAAATATCCGGATCGCCTGAAGGAAGCGCGCAGCAAGACCGGCCGCGACGACGCCGTGACGGTTGCGCATGGACCGCTTGACGGCGTCGAGACTGTGGTTGCGGTGGAGGATTTCTCCTTCATGGGCGGTTCGCTCGGGATGGCAGCCGGTGAAGCGATCATTCGCGGCGCCGAGACAGCGCTTGAAAAGAAAGCGCCCTATATTCTCTTCACCGCCGCCGGCGGCGCGCGGATGCAGGAAGGTATCCTGTCGCTGATGCAGATGCCACGCACGACGGTTGCGATCCAGCTCCTGCGCGAGGCGGGGCTTCCGTTCATCGTCGTGCTGACCGATCCCACGACCGGCGGTGTGCTCGCATCCTATGCGATGCTGGGCGATATTCAGATCGCCGAGCCGAAAGCGCTGATCGGATTTTCGGGCCGCCGCGTCATCGAGCAGACGATCCGCGAAAAGCTGCCTGCCGACTTCCAGCTCGCTGAATTCCAGTTCGAGCACGGCATGATCGACATGATCGTCCATCGCCACAAGATGAAGGAGACGCTGGCGCGCATCGTCCGGCTGATGACGCACCGGCCGCGCAACACGCGGCAGGCCGGCACCAATGTGCCGGTGACGTTGCCCGCGCCGGCGCCGTGAACGAAAAGATCCTCGCAGCCAGCGACACCATTCTCGAGCGGTTGACCGGGCTTCATCCGAAGCTGATCGACCTCTCGCTCGACCGCACATGGCGGCTGCTCGCGGCACTCGGCCATCCGGAGCGCGCCTTGCCGCCGGTCTTCCACATCGCCGGAACCAACGGCAAGGGCTCGGTCGCCGCCTATCTGCGCGCCTGCCTTGAAGCGGGCGGCTATGCCGTTCACAGCTACACCTCGCCGCATCTCGTGCGCTTTCACGAACGCATCCGTCTTGCCGGCCGGCCGCAGAGCGCCTTCATCGAGGAACCGGCGCTTGCCGCCTTGCTCGACGAATGCGAACGCGCCAACAATGGCGAGCCGATCACGTTTTTCGAGATCACCACCTGCGCGGCGCTGCTCGCTTTCTCACGCGCGCCGGCCGATGCGCTGATCCTGGAGGTCGGCATGGGCGGGCGCCTCGACACGACCAATGTGGTTGAGAAGCCGGCCGTATCGGTCATCACGCCGGTCGATCTCGACCACCAGGCGTTTCTCGGCGACACGATCGCGCTGATCGCGACGGAGAAGGCCGGCATTCTGAAGCGCGGGGTGCCCGCTATCATCGGTCCGCAGCCCGACGAGGCGCGCGTCGCCATCGAAATGGCGGCCGAGAAAACCGGCACGAGGCTCTTCATTCACGGTCAGGATTTCACCGCGCATGAGGAGGCCGGTGCGCTTGTCTATCAGGACGAGGCGGGCCTGCTCGACCTGCCGCTGCCGCGCCTTGCCGGCCGTCACCAGATCGACAATGCGGGCACTGCGATCTGCGCGCTACGCCAATCCGGTATCCTGCCGCTCGACCGCGCGGCAATCGCCGACGGGCTTACCCATGCCGACTGGCCAGCGCGCCTGCAGCGGCTGACGCGCGGACCGCTGATCGAGCTGTTGCCGAAGGAAAGCGATATCTGGCTCGATGGCGGGCATAATCCCGCCGCCGGGCGTGCCGTCGCCGAGACCATGGCCGATCTCGCCGCGCGGGATCCGAAACCGCTGGTGCTTGTCGCCGGCATGCTGGACACGAAAGACGCGGCAGGCTTCTTTGCGCCTTTCGCGGGGCTTGCCGCGCATGTCGAGACAGTAACGATCCCGGATGCGCCGGCTTCACTGCCGGCCGAAAAGCTTGCCGAGGCCGCGCGCACCGCGGGGCTCGACGCAACGCCCGCCGCCTCGCTCGAGAGCGCCGTCGCGCGGGCAACCGTCGATGCCGGACGTGCGAGCCCCCGCGTACTCATCTGCGGTTCGCTTTATCTCGCCGGACACATCCTTCGCGACCACACATAAAAAGGCCGGTTCTTTCGAACCGGCCTTTCAAAGTTCTCGTGGAAGCGATCAGAGCGCGCTGTCGATCCATTCGACGATCTTGCCCTTGGGCAGCGCGCCGACCTTGGTTGCGGCCACCTGACCGTCCTTGAAGATCATCAGCGTCGGGATGCCGCGCACGCCATACTTCGTCGGCACATTCGGGTTCTCGTCGATGTTGATCTTCGCAATGGTCAGCTTGCCACCATAATCCTTGGCGATCTCTTCCAGTGCCGGGCCGATCTGCTTGCAGGGGCCGCACCACTCCGCCCAGAAATCGACCAGAACGGGGCCGGACGCATCCAGCACATCGCTCTCGAAGGATTGGTCGGTCACTTTGTTGGTCGCCATCTTCTTCCTTTCCTGGCCCTTCCCCGTTTTACCGGGGCGAGCCTGCGCGCCGCCGGGGCGCGGATACGAGGGGCATAAGTTCTACGTAACATCAAATCTAGGAACGCACCCCGCCAAGGTCAAGGCGTGCGCTTTGCCGCAGAAGCCGCTGGTTTCAGGGCATCCTCCAGCATTTCGGCGGGCAATTCCATCAGCGTCGGGCCGTCCGTCCACAATAGCGCACAACGCACCTCGCGGCCCGGATAGATGCGCGCCAGCACCGCACGATAGGCGGCCATTTGCGCCACATAAGCGGGCGCGACCTCTGCCGGCGCCGCGGGCGGGGGCCGATTCGTCTTGTAGTCGACGATCATCACCCGATCGTTCGCGACGCAGAGACGGTCGATCTGGCCGGTCACCGGAAATGCCTCGCCGCCGAAATCGATCATGCCGGCGACCGGCGCTTCGGCGCGGCTGCCGGGCGCGAAGACGCTGGCAAACCTCTCATCGTTCAGTACACGGAAAACCGAGTCCGCGATCTCCTCGCGCGCCGGCCTGTCGAGCCCGTGCGCGGGGAGCGCCAGATAGCGCATCGCCGCCTCACGCTGTTTTTCGGGGGCAATTTCGGGCAGCGTTTCGAGCAGGCGGTGGATCAGGCTGCCGCGCTGGAAGCGGCGTGCCGCATCGCCGGATCGCGGCGACACCGGCGCGGGCTCGGCCATGCCCTCGGGCGGCAAACGCGACGGGGCGAGCGGCCGCGAAGGCCGCGGCTCGGCGACGGCGGCGCGTCGCGCCCAGTCCGGAAGCGCCGGCGGCGGCTCACCCGCCGCTTCCGTCTCTGATTCAGGTTTACGCTGCTGCCTGCCTTCAATGCGCCAGACCGTGCCGCCATCGGCATGCAGAGCCTGCCGCGCCTCCGGAAGCAGAGCCTCGCAAACGAGTTCGTACCAGCAATCGGGCGGCGGCGGATTGACGCCGCGATAACCCGCCACATAGAGCCGGTCGCGGGCGCGCGTCATCGCCACATAGAGGAGGCGGCGATACTCGTCGGCCTGCACACGGCGGTGGCCTTCGCGCGCGATGGCGCTTACATCGTCCTCGTCCTTCTTGCGCACCGGCCAGAGCAAAAGCTTCGGGCCATCGTTGGGCAGCGGCAATTCGAGCAGTGCCGGATCGTGGGCACCGCCCGGCGTGGCGCAGGTGTCGGGCATGAAGACGATCTCTGCTTCGAGTCCCTTCGCGCCATGCACCGTCATCACGCGCACTTCGTTGCGGCCCTGATCCATGTCGCGCTTGATCTCGGCGGCGCCGCGCTCGACCCAATGCACGAACGCCTCGAGCGAGGGCGCATGGCGGCGTTCAAATTCGAGTGCCAGCGACAGCAGCTCGTCGATCGGATCGGCGGCATCCGGCCCGAGCCGCGCCAGCAAGCGCTCGCGGCCCTTCTCGGCCAGAACATGGGCGAAGAATTCATAGGGCGGCTCGAAGTCGGCGCGCGCCAAGAGGTCCGCAAGCAGCGCTTCGGCGGCGGCGTAGCGCGCATTGCCCTTGGCTTTTTCCTGCAGCGCTCGCCAGAGCCGTCCCTTGCGATCGAACGCAAGATCGAAAAGCTCATCCTCGGTCAGACCGACCAGCGGGCTTTTCAGCACCGTCGCCAGCGTCAGGTCGTCATCGGGAAGCAACACAAAATGCGCCAGCGCCAGCAGGTCCATCACCGCGAGCTGCTCGGTCAGCACCATGCGATCGGCGCCGGCGACCGCGATACCCTGCTCTTTCAGATGCCGCACCATTTCGGCAACGAAGGCGTTGCGGCGGCGCACGAGAATCAGGATGTCGCCGGGCCGGATCGGGCGGCCGCGCCCGGCGAGCGGTTCCTCGTTGACGAGCCAACCCTTGATGGTCGAGGCAATGCGCGCGGCGAGCTTCGCCATCGGCGCGGTTTCGGACATGTAGTTGAGCGGCGCGTCCCAGACAGGAGGATCGTCGTTGTCGTCTTTTACTTCCAACGGCCAGATTTCGACAAGCCCGGCGTCCTTCGCGCGGAAGGCGATGTGATCGTCCATATCGCCCGAGGCCGTCAACCCGTCGCGGGCGTGCGCGAGCGCAAACACCTTGTCGACCGCCGACAGAACTTCCGGTACGGAGCGGAACGAGCGCGTCAGCGGCACATAGTCCCATTTCCGTTCGGCCGCCTTCACGCGCTTCTCGAAGTAACGCTTCATCGCGTCGAAGCGCGCGGGATCAGCACCCTGGAACGAGAAGATCGACTGCTTTTCGTCGCCGACCGCAAAGATCGTACGCACGCGCTCGCGCGCGCCATGACCGGCCAGGAATTCGTCCGCCAATGCGGCAATCACATCCCACTGGTCGGGGCTCGTGTCCTGCGCTTCATCGACCAGAATATGATCGATACCGCCGTCGAGCTTGTAGAGCACCCAGGCGGCCATGCGGCTGCGCGTCAGCAAGTCGCGCGTGGCCGAAATCAAGTCGTCATAGTCGAGCAAAGCGCGGGCGCGCTTGGTCTCGCGGAAGGTGTCGAGAATGGCGACCGCCAGGGTCAGGATCGCCTCCGTCGCTTCGGCAACAGCAACGGCGCGCATCCGCCCGTAAAGACCGAGTACTCTCTGCTGCTCCGCATAGAGCGCCTCCGCCGCCTGCGGATGCTCACCGGCGCGCTTCGCCGTCATCAGGCTTTTGCGCGGTTCGTTTTTCTGCGTCAAGAAAACGGAAAGATAGTCTTCCAGGGCATCGGTACGATCTTCGGATGTCTCGAGATAGCCGAAGAGTATTTCCGCGCGTTCGACATCGGTTTTGGTGCCGCCGGAAAGCACCGCGACGGCCGAACGCATTGCGGCTTCGGGGAGGCTCGCAATCGCCGCGCGCAGACCCTCGACCGTTTCATCCGGACCGACCGACAGCGCGTGACGCAGCGCGGCGCGGATGCCGTCGAGGCCGCCAAAACCTTCCATCAGTTCGGAAAAGTTTCCACGCTGGCTCGTGATCTCCTTCAGCAGATTTCCGAAGGCCAGTTCGTCGACGCGCGCCACGACATGCGCCAGCGCCGCCGAAAGGGCGGTGCCTTCTTCCCTTCCAGCGCGACGCAGAACGGCGTCGCGAACGTCTGCCATCAGCTCGGTGGCAGCGCGCTCGTCGAGAATATCGAAATGCGGTGGCACGCCCGCTTCCAGCGGAAATCGGCCGAGGAGGCGCTCACAAAAGGCATGGATCGTCTGGATCTTCAGCCCACCCGGCGTTTCAATGGCGCGAGCAAAAAGCTTGCGTGCTTCCCGGAGCATCGCGGCGTCGGGGGCCTTGCCTTCGATACCCAGAATCTCCGCCGCGAGCGCCCTGTCGTCCATCATCGCCCAGTCGCCGAGGCGCTTGTAAAGACGCGCCGACATTTCGGCCGCCGCCGCCTTGGTGAAAGTGAGGCAGAGAATGCGTTCGGGCGCGTTGCCGGCCAGCAGCAGCCGCGCCACGCGCGTCGTCAATGCGTGCGTTTTGCCGGAGCCCGCATTGGCCGACACCCAGACCGAGGCTTCGGGATCGGATGCGCGGCGCTGGGCGTCGTCGGCGCCTGACGATTTTCCAGGAGATTGTGCGCGCGCTTTGGTCATTCGCCGTCACCGCCGGAAGCCGACCATTCCTTGACGCGCGCCAGATGGTCGTAGTCGCCATAGCGCCCCGTGAACATCGGACGTGGCCGCGAGAGATAGGGCGTTGCCTCGTCTTCGTATTGCTTCAACAGGGCGACCAGCAGCGCGAAGATTTCCTCGGCGAGATCGCCACCGGGATCGAGAGTGACACGTTCCTCGCCCGCCGTCTCGCCGCCGGTCAGCCGCAGATAGACAAGCCGCGAAGCCAGCGCTTCGGGCACGCCCTTGTCGCGGAAGCCGCCGCGCGCCGCCATCGCCGCTTCGAGCGGCAGCTGCGGCGACAGGCCGATTTCGACCTGTTTCTTGCTGGGTACGCTACCCGTCTTGTAATCGGCGATGCTCAGCGTGCCATCCTTCATCAGATCGATGCGGTCGGCCTTGCCGCGCAGGACGACAGGACGCTGCAAACCGCCGATTTCGATTTCGCCCAATGTCTCCGCATAGGACCGCGAGACGCCAAGGCGATGCTCGCGCTCATACTCGATCATCCAGCGCGCGATGCGCCGGAAGCGCGGCCACCAAAAGGCGGCGACGCCCGGTCTTTCCATTGCGTTCTCGAAGACGCCTTCACCGATCTCCAGCAGCTTCTGAAGCGCATGATCGGGCAACTTTTCCGGGAAGGCCGCGACGAATTTTTCGAGCGCCTTGTGAACGATCGTGCCGCGCTCGGCAGCCGCGATGTCGGCATCGAGCGGGTCGAGGACAGGCAGGCTCAGCACCTTCCGCGCGTAGATCGCATAAGGATCGCGGATCAGCGTTTCGATCTCAGTGACGGAGAAACGGCCGGGCCGCGCATCGAGCGGCGGCGCAGGCCGTGGACGAACCGGATCGATCTTCATAGCCGGCTTGTCGAGATCGTGCCCCCAGACCGCCCAATGCGGCGCGCGCGGCGCATTTTCGTGCCCAAGGCCGGTCAACACGCTTGCCAGCCGCAGCCACCAGCGCGAGGCGACCGTCGGCGTGCCTTCGACCTTCGCGGCCCGTGTCAGCACCGCTTCCTTCGCGCTCACCCCTTCGACGAAATCATGCGCGGCAAGGCCGATCCGACGCTCCGGCGGATCGAGCCCAAGCGCGGCGCGCATCGGCCGGTTGAGCCAGGGGTCGATGCCGGCTTCGGCCGGCCATGTACCTTCGTTGAGGCCGCCCAGAATAATCCGGTCGGCGTGCTGCAGCCGCGCTTCGAGCGGACCCCAGATGAAAAGCCGCGGATGGCGGCCCCAGCGCGGGCGCAGCACACGGCCTTCCGCCAGCTGATCGAAAAAGCGGGGCCAGGACTTTGCATCGAGAGGTCCGAAGGCCGGCGAGGCATCAATCAGTTCCCGGATGAAATCCGCTGCCGCCTCGCCCTCCTCACGCGCCCAGAGGCGGTTCGCGCCCGGCTGCGTGGCGGCCGCCGACAGGCGTTCGGCCGTCTCGACATGGGCGCGGACAAGCGCGTCGAGCGGCGCGGCATCGCGCCACGTCCCAACCATCGGCGAAACATCACGCTCGACCGTATCGAGCAAGTGGAGGGTTTCGGCGAGGTCGCGCTCGAAAGCGGCGGTCGCCCTTCCGGACTCCTTGCGGGCCTGTTTTTCGGCCGCACATGCCATACGCAGGCCCGCCATGCCGGGCGCCGGGCGCGGTCCGCGCAGGATGATGCGCTCCATCGCCCGCACACGGGCACGGAAATACGCCGGCTCCTCGCCCGCCGCTGCCAGAGGATGCTTGAGACAAGCCAGAAGTGCGACCGGCGCGAAGTCCTCGGCGATCATCGCGGCGACCAGACGCATGAAGGCCAGTGGCGTCGTTTGCGCCAACGGCTCGCCGCCGGAATCATCGACCTCGATCTTCCAGCGCCGAAGCTCCATCGCCACCCGACGCGCCAGTTTGCGGTCGGGCGTCACCAGCGCCGCGGTCTTCGCCGGCGTTTCGACGACCTCGCGCATCAGCAGCGCGATCGCGCCCGCTTCGTCGCGCTCGCCCGCCGCCTCGATCATGGTCAGGCCGTCAAGTGCGGCGCCCGCGTCTTTCTTCATCGCCGCTAGTCGAGCGCGCCAGCGCTCCGTCGTTTCGGCGGGGCGCAACGCCTCGGAGAGAAGCCGCGCGCGGGGAGCGGTTTCCGTCTCGCATCCCGGCCATAGCGCGACGTCCTCGCGCGCCGCATCGAGATGACGCAGCAGTTTCGACATGCCGTATTGGGGATGCGAAGCGGTGCCCGGTTCGCCGATGACCGACCAGCTTTCCTCATCCAGATCGAGATCGAGACCCGGCAACACGACCGCGCCGTTCGGCAGCGAGGCGACGACCTTCAACAAATCCGCTGTTGCAGGGATCGAACCGGTCGATCCCGCCGCGATGACCGGCGCGGCGGGCGGATGCGCGCGCCAGAGGTCGGCCTGCGCGCGGATCAGCCGGTTGCGGCGCTCGGCCTGCTCCATGTAACCCATTTGCTCAAGCGCATGGGGCCAGGCGGCGGTCAATAACTTCAGAAATTCGAGCGTGATCTGCCAGTGATCGGCAAATTCGTCGGGCACGAGATGCGCGAGCGTCGCGAGATCGACACCCTCGGTCAGCCCCATGTCGAGGAAACGGCCGAGGTCGGCGGCGAGCGCCAGCGCGCGCGCTTCGTCTTCGCCGCGTCCGGCGACGATCATGCGGGCAAGATGCAATTGCCGTTCGAGCGGCGGCATCGCGGGTGGAAGATCGAGCGCGTCCGCGCCGGCGCCTTTCGGATCGAGGATCAGATCGTCTTCGTCGACGTCGCCGAGCGTGCGGATCGACGGCAGGATCAGCGCCGTGCCTCCGCCGGCGCGCAGAAAGGCTTCGCCGAGCGCGCGCACCGCGCGGCGGGTCGGCAGCAAGATCGTGATGTCCGCAAGCTCGCTTGCGCCGAAGCGGCCGCCCAGCGTCGTGTCGGCCAGCAGCGTTGCCGCCAGCCGCTCCAGAAAGGGCGTGCCGGGCGGCATGGTGAAAAGGGTGCGGGAATCGACGGGCATGGGCCCTATCGTAGCGGGTCGGCGCTCACAAATCCCGCAGGAAGGCTTCGGCCTCGGCGAGATCGTCCGGCGCGCCGACATGCATCCAGGTGCCACCCATGCGGTGGCCATAGAGCCGGCCCCGCTCGATCAGGCGGTCCCAGATCAGGTTGGTCGAGAAGGCGCCGTCCGGGCCGTCGGCGAAGAGGCCGGGTTTGATGATCTGGACGCCGGCGAACATGTAGGGCGCGGTCGTGCTCTCGCCGCGCCGTGCCAACAGGCCCGCCGGATCCATCGTGAAGTCGCCACGGCCGACATAGCCGATAGTGCGGGCGGCGTCGGCGATCATCAGCAGCGCGTCCATACGCCCAGGATCGAACGCCGCCATCAGATTGCGCAGATTGGCGCCGAGGCCTTCGACCCAGACGGAATCCGAATTGAACGTCAGAACCGGATCGTCGCCGAGCAGCGGCAGGGCTTTTTTTGTGCCCCCGCCGGTGTCGAGCAGCGCGGCGCGCTCGTCGGAGACAACGATGCGCGGATGCGTGCGCGCGGCGAGATGCGCGACCAGCAGGTCGGCGAGATAGTGAACATTGACGACCGCCTCCTCAATGCCGGCGTCCGCCAGCCGGTCGAGCGCATGATCGATCAGCGGTTTTCCGGCAAGGCGCACCAGCGGTTTCGGCAACGTTTCCGTGAGCGGCCGCATGCGCGTGCCCCTGCCCGCCGCCATGACCATTGCCTTGCGGATATTCATGCGTGCTCTCGCAACACATGCGCCTCCAGCCACGTCTTCAGCGCGGCGAGCGCGGGATGGGCAAGGTTGCGGCGCAGATAGTCGACAGTGCGCGGCATATGCGCCATGTATTGCGGCTTTCCATCGCGTTTCAGAAGGCGCGGCCAGAGACCCATCAGGCGCAGCGCGCGCTCGGCGCCAAGCGTTGCATAAGCGGCAAGGAATTCCTGTTCGTCGAAATCCGGCAGCTCGCCTTTGGCGCGCTCGATATAAAGTGCGCGCATGGCCGCTTCGCGTTCCGGCGGCACGTCGCGGCGCGCGTCCTGCAGGAAGGATACGACGTCGTAGGCACGCGAGCCGATCAGCGCATCCTGATAGTCGATCAGGCCGACGCGGGCCGCGCCCTGGCGCGCGCCGAGCCAGAGCATGTTGGGCGAATGATAGTCGCGCAGGAAAAGCGTTGCGGGGCCGGCATCGATCGACGGCCTGAGTTCGCTCCAGCATCGATGAAATTCGGTGCGCTCGTCCGGCGCGGCCTCGCGGCCGAGCACCACCGGGAAATGCCAGTCGAGCAGCACGTCGAGCTCGCCGCGAAAGACGCCGTCGTCGAAATGCGGCACCGCATGCATCTCGCCGTTGCCGACAGGCAGCGTCGCCGGCGCGGGCGAGACTTGCAGGCGCAGCAAGGTTTCGATGCCCGCCCGATAAAGCTCGTCGAGCGGTTCGCCGGCGGGGCCCGCGCCCTTCTCGATCAATGTTCCGTAGACGTCGTCGCCGAGATCCTCGAGCAGCAGCAGGCCTTGCGCGATGTCGGCGGCGTAGATTTCCGGCGCCGAAAGCCCGAGGCCGCGCAGATATTCGCCGACCGCGACGAAGGCACGAACGTCTTCGGCGAGATGCGCGATGCGGCGGTAGGCGGCGCGGCCGGCGGCAACCGGCGCATCGGGGGCTGAGGGCCAGTCCATCAGCACGGCGGGACGCCCGTTGAGCGAAAGACGCTCGTAGCGGCGCGTCGAGGCGTCGCCGGCGAGCGGGCGGCGCGCGGCCTCGCCCCAGCCGGCAGCGGCCAGAAAGGCGCGGATCGTTTCGTCTCGCGTGGTCGTCAAATCGTCAGCCCCTCGAGCCGCGCGGCCCAGCTTCCCGTTCCGGTGAGGCGGGCGCGGCGCCCGCCTTCTGGCACGAGAGAGAGGGCGATGTCGAGACGGGACGGTGACAGGCGCAGCAGGCCTTCGCCGCCGCGCTCCGGCCATTCGACGATGGCGACGCCTTCATCGACGATTTCGGCGAGACCGAGTTCGCGCAATTCATTTGTGTTTTCAACGCGATAGAGGTCGACATGGGCGATCAGGAGCGCCGGGCTCTCATAGGTCTGGATCAGCGTGAAAGTTGGCGAGGGAACGTCCTCGGCAAGGCCGTGGGCGGCGAGATGGGCGCCGATCAGGGCGCGGGCGAGCGCGGTTTTGCCGGCGCCGAGATCGCCCCTGAGCAGGATCAGATCGCCGGCGGCCAAGAGCGGCGCCAGCGCGGCGCCGAGGCGGGCCGTGGCGGCGGCGTCGCGCAGATCGATATCGCGTGAAAAATCGGCGCTCATGGCCGCTTTTCTAGCGCGGCATCGATGGAGATAACAGCAAAATGGCGCGGCTTTAGGCGCCTCTTAACGCGGAGCGCCCAGATTCCCGCCCGGATGGAGGGGTGGTCCCATGACCGGCAGGCTGCAAGGAACGACGGTCGGGATTTGCCCGACACATTTCGAGCATCCGCCGCTCGCCGCGATTTATTCCTACTGGAGCGAAAAGCGCGGCACACGGACGATGCCGGCGCGGGCCGACATCAACCCGCCCGAGCTTCGCGAACATCCCGGCTGGATCATCCTGCTCGACGTGCTGCCGGATCTTTCCGATTTCCGCGATCGACTGACCGGCACCAAGGTGGCGCGCTATTTTGGCAGCGACTCGACGGGACGGACGGTTTCCGAGGCTTTCAGGCCGTTCGGCACCGGCGCTGTGAAAGGCGTGCTCGCCATACACCGGAAAACCGCGCGCGACCGCGTGCCGGTGGTGGCGCATGGCGAAGCCGCGTGGCTCGCGGAAGGATACGACAATTTCACGACGATCTACCTGCCGCTCTCCGACGACGACACGACCTGCAACATGATCCTGTCGGCCTTCGTTTTCGACTATGCGGTGGTCCGGGCATCGAGCGAATCGGCACTGCCCTGCCCCCGCCGGCAGCCCGCTGTCATCGAACTGTCACAAATCTGTCACAAACGGGGATAACTTCTCTCCGTGTACGGACGGCCGGGCAAATTATCCCCGGTCTGGCGGCGCCGCGGAATCCGGACCTAGCGATTCGGAGCCGGCCACAAAAAAGTTGACGCAGGCGTCATTTTTTGGCGAGGTGGGGGCGCGGCGACGGGTCGCGCGGCGGCGCCCTGTTTTGCCCTATAAAGGTGGGGACAGGCGGCTTATTGCGTAGTAAAAGTCCGTAAAATTTGGGCGGGTGCGGATTCGATTG
Source organism: Parvibaculum sp. (assembly GCA_040216885.1). GTDB lineage: Bacteria > Pseudomonadota > Alphaproteobacteria > Parvibaculales > Parvibaculaceae > Parvibaculum. Next base: position 135,234 of record JAVJOG010000017.1, on the reverse strand, counting down.
GCCGCGCCCCCGCCCCAAACCGCCTTTAGCGGTTTGGCCCTCCCCCAGGGGAGGGTGGGTAAGAAATGTCGCGGATAAAGGTCCGTGGGCGGAGGAACGGGAGGGGTATGTCGGACGAGATCATCATTATCGGCGCCGGACAGGCCGCCGCGCAGGCGGTGCAGAGTTTGCGCGCCGAGGGCTTTGAGGGCCCGATCCGGCTGTTCGGCGACGAGGCCTACGCGCCCTATCAGCGGCCGCCCTTGAGCAAGAAATTCCTCGCCGGCGAAATCGGCTATGACCGGGTGGAGCTGAAGGCGCCGGACTATTATTCCTCCGTCGGCGTCACGACGCATTTTTCGACCCGCGTCACCGAAATCGACCGCCGAAACAAACGCCTGCTCACCGGCGACGGGCAGGCGTTTCCTTACGGCAAACTGCTCATCGCGACCGGCAGCCGGGTGCGCGAGATCAACGTGCCGGGCTTCGACCTCGAAGGCGTGCATTATCTCAGGAACATCGACGATGTGACCTCGATCCAGGCGCATTTCAAGCCGGGCGCGAAGATGGTCGTGGTCGGCGGCGGCTATATCGGCCTTGAGGTGGCAGCCGTCGCGGCGAAGTGCGGCATCGCGGTGACGGTGCTCGAGACGGCCGACCGCGTGATGGCGCGCGTGGTGGACCCCATCGTCTCGCATTTCTACGAGCGCGTGCACCGGGAAGAGGGTGTGAAAATCGAGACCGGGGTGACGGTGGCGGGCTTCGAGGGCGACACAAAGGTCGAGGCCGTGGTTTCCGGCGAGGGCGGGCGCTATCCTTGCGACGTCGTGGTGGTCGGGATCGGCATTCTTCCGAACACGGAGCTTGCGGCGGAAGCCGGCTTGAAGGTCGAGAACGGCATCGCGGTGGACGAGTTCTGCCGCACGTCGGACCCCGACATCTGCGCCGCCGGCGACTGCACCAGCCATCCGAACGGCATTTACGGCCACCGGCTCCGGCTTGAAAGCGTGCATAACGCGATCGAACAGGGAAAGACCGCGGCGGCGGCGCTGGCCGGCCACGAAAAGCCCTACAACCAGGTGCCGTGGTTCTGGTCGGACCAGTACGACCTCAAGCTGCAGATCGTGGGCTTGTCCACCGGCTATACCGAGGCCGTGGTGCGCGGCGACCCGGCGGCGGGACGCAGCTTCGCGGTTTTCTACCTGAAAGACGGCGTGCTGATCGCGGTCGATGCGATCAACCGGGCGCCCGAATTCATGATGGCGAAAATGCTGACGGCGAAACGCACGAAGCTCGACCCGGCGCGCATCGCCGACGAGAGCATCGGCGTCAAGGAGATTGCCGGCTGAGAGCCGGAACGACAACAAACAACAAGTGCAAGTGGAGGCGCGCGGCGCAATGGCGAAGATCACCTATATCGAACATGACGGCAAGGAACACACGCTCGACGTCGCCGACGGCACGACGCTGATGGAAGCGGCGGTGAAGGCCAGCGTCCCCGGCATCGACGGCGATTGCGGCGGCGCCTGCGCCTGCGCCACCTGCATGGTGTTTGTGCCCGAAGAATGGTGGGACAAGCTGCCGCCCAAGGAAGACATGGAAGAGACGATGCTCGAGTTTGCCGAGAACGCCGAGGCGAATTCGCGGCTGTCGTGCCAGATCAAGGCCGGGCCGGCAATCGACGGGATGCGGGTGTCGATGCCGAAGAGCCAGCACTGATTTCTTCCCCACCCTCCCCACAGGGGAGAGGGATGAGACGGGTCAGGCTTCGAGCTTCATCAGGCTTTCGGCGGTGTCGACGGCGGATTGTTCCCAGGGGCGGGGGTTCCAGCCGAGGAGACGCATTGCCTTTTCGCCGGTCGCGTGTTTTTCCTTGCCGAGTTCGGGGAGCACCAGCTTCAGCTCGGGCATGCGCATGGCGGCGATGAAGACCAGCCAGTTGGGCAATTGCCGCGCCGGCACCTTGGCCGCAGCCTTGCCCATGCGCGCCTTCAGCGCGCGGGCGATGTCGCGCATCCAGACATAGTCGCCGGAGATGGCGAGGAAGCGTTCGCCGGCGGCGGCCGGGTCGGTCATTGCGCGCAGATGAAGGTCGGCGACGTCGCGCACATCGACAAGGCCGAAGGAGAGCTTCGGCATGCCGGGCACGGAACCGTCGATCAGGCCTTTCACGATCTGGATCGAGGTCGAGAAGTCGGGGCCGAGGACGGGCCCGAGCACGCCGACCGGATTGACGACGCTCAGTTCGAGGCCGTTGCCCTCGCGGGCGATGAAATCCCAGGCGGCGCGTTCGGCGATGGTTTTCGATTTTGTGTAGGGGGTGAGGTCGCCGCCGCCTTCGAGATTTGTCCAGTCGGTTTCGTCGAAGGGCTTCTTGCGGACTTCATGGCCATAGCCGATGGCGGCGAAGGACGACGTCATCACGACGCGTTTGACGCCGGCATCGCGCGCGGCGCGGAGCACGCGCAACGCGCCGTCGCGGGCGGGCACGATCAACTCGTTCTCGTCTTTCGGCACGCCCGAGGGAAAGGGCGAGGCGACATGGAGCGCATAGTCGGCGCCTTGCGCGGCCTCGGCCCAGCCTTTGTCTGCCGTGAGGTCGGCGGCGAAGAAGGAGAGGCGCGGGCCGGTCCCGGCGCCGCCCGCTTTCAGCATGGTGCGGACATCCGCCTCGCGGGCGAGATTGCGCACCGTGGTGCGGACGTCGTGGCCCGCCGCCAGCAGTTGCAGGATGCAATGGGCGGCGATGAAGCCCGAACCGCCGGTGACGAGGACAGTGGACATGGGGGGTTCCTCCGTTGGCGGATTGTTTTGCCGCGCCGCCCATGGACCCCGGCTTCCGCCGGGGTGACACGGGTTTGTTGGCGCCGGTTAGTCCGCTGCTTGCGCGAACTGGCCGGAGGCGGGGGAGAGTTTGTGGTTCTTCAGCGGCAACTGGCGGATGCGCTGGCCGGTGAGACTGAAGACCGCGTTGGCGACGGCGGCCGAGATGGGCGGAGTGCCGGGCTCGCCGAGGCCGCCGACGGGGGCGCCGCTTTCGATGAAGTGGACGTCGATCTGCGGCGTGTCGGCGAGCTTCAGCATTTCGTAGTCGGTGAAGTTCGTCTGCGCGACGGCGCCGCCCTCGATCGAGATTTCGCCGAAAAGCGCGGCGGTGAGACCGTAGATGATGGCGCTCTCGACCTGCTGCGTGGCGGTGTCGGGGTGGATGACCTCGCCGCAATCGACCGCGGCCACGACGCGGTGGACCTTGACCGCGCCGGGCTCGACGATCGAGATTTCGGCGACCTCGGCGACGATCGAGCCGAAGCTTTCCTGGATGGCTAGCCCACGCGATCGCCCGGCGGGAAGCGGGCGCCCCCAGCCGGCTTTTTCGGCCGCGAGCTCCAGCACCGCCAGATGACGGGGCTGGTCCTTCAGCAGGGTGCGGCGATATTCGAAGGAGTCCTGCCCCGCCTGATGCGCCAGCTCGTCGACGAAGCTCTCGTTGAAGAAAGTGTGCTGGGTGTGGGCAACCGAACGCCAGGGGCCGCGCGGCACCGGATTGTCGATCTCGACAAAGCGGATCGACTGGTTGGCGACGCCATAGGGAATGTGCGGCGCCTCGCCGGGTTCGTCCTTGTGGACGTAGCGGTTTTCCCAAGCCGTCGGCATGCCCGCATCGTCGAGCGCGGCGCGCAGGCGCGCGGAGGAGGCGATGCGGTAGGCGTCGTGCTGGATGTCGTCCTCGCGGGTGTAGATCAGCTTCACCGGGGCATCGACTTCCCTGGCGATCATCGCCGCGAAATCGATCTCGCTCGGGAAATCGAAGAAGCCGGCGCGGATCGGAATGCGGCGGCCGAAACCGCCGCCGAGCAGCCGCGGATGCAGCGTCACATTGTCGAAGTCGAGACCGGCCACTTCGGCGATGCGGGCGCGGGCGCCGAGCGGGTCCTGCACGCCGAGCCAGACATCGGCCTTGCCGTCGCGGATCCAGACGGTGCAGTTCATCGGCTCCATGCAGGCATGCGCCAGATAAGGCACGCGGTAGGCGGCCTCGACCACGCGGGTTGCACCCTCGAAAGCGCGGGGCGCGTCGCCCAGCTCGCGGTCTTCCTCGCTGCCGCCGGCATCGAGCGCCGCGTCGTGACCGGCGAAAATGGTTTCGGAGGAAATCGCCTCGCCACCCTTGGTGTCGAAGGTCACATCGAGGGCGAGGGCGGCTTCCTTGGCGCGCCAGTAATTGTCGGCGATGACGGCGACGCCACCGGGGAAGTCGACAACTTTTTTGACGCCGCGGCGGGCGAGGATTTCGGTTGCGTCGTAAGAGGCGACGCTGCTGCCGAAGACCGGGCCGAGATGGACCGCCGCATAGAGCAGGCCTTCGGGGCGCGCGTCGACGCCATAGATTGCCGAGCCGTCGACCTTGGCCGGGATGTCGAAGCGGGGGCGGGCCGTGCCGACGATGGTGTAGTCCTTTTTCGCCTTCAGCTTCGGCGCGGCGGACGGCGAATAGTCCGCCGCCTCGGCCGCAAGCTCGCCATAGGTGGCGGACTGGCCGGCCGGGCCCTTGACCATGCTCATCGCGGCCGTGCAATCGGCGGGCGAGACGCCCCAGCGCGCGGCGGCGGCCTTGACCAGCATGTCTTTCGCGGCGGCACCCGTGACACGCATGCCGTGATGGCCGGTGTAGCGCACCGCCATCGAGCCGCCGGTGACCTGCAGGTTCATGAACTGCGCGACTTTCGTCCAAGTGGCGGCATTGAGGCCCTTCAACATCGGCGGCACGGCGTCGCCGGCGACGAAACGATTGCCCAGCGCCTCGTTGGCGAAGACCTTCTCGGCCGGCGCTTGTTCGGCGCGGACCAGCGACCAGTCGGCCTCGAGTTCCTCGGCCGCCATCATCGCGAGCGCGGTGATCGGGCCCTGGCCCATGTCGGAATGGGGCACGTAGACCGTGACGATGTTGTCGGGCGAAATTTTCAGCCAGGTGGTGACGAAGCGTTCGCCGCCTTCGGCCGCCGCCTTGTCGGCGAGGTTCCGGCGCGAGGGGCCCGACACGGCGACGCCGAGCAGCAGGCCGCCGCCGACGAGACCGCCCGCGACCAGCAATTGACGGCGCGAGGGCTTTTTGAGTTCGATGGCCATGATGCTGTTCTCCCTCAGGCGGCGGTGACGGAACGGATGGCGGCGCGGACGCGCGGATAGGTGCCGCAGCGGCAGACATTGGTGATCGCCGCGTCGATATCTTCATCCGTGGGCTGAGGGTTCTCGGCGATCAGCGCCGAAACGGCCATCAACATGCCGGACTGGCAATAGCCGCATTGCGGCACCTGCGCCTCGATCCAGGCCTGTTGAAGCTCGCTCAGCATGCCCTCGGCGGCGCCGGAGACGGCGGCGAGGCCTTCAATCGTGGTGATCTCCGCGCCATCGACCGCCTCGACCGGGGTGACGCAGCTTCGCATCGCAACCCCGTCGACATGGACCGTGCAGGCGCCGCAGGCGGCGACGCCGCAGCCGAATTTGGTGCCGGTGAGGCCGATCTCGTCGCGAAGGGCCCAGAGAAGCGGCATTTCGGGCTCGATGTCGAGCGCATGAGCCTTGCCGTTGACGCGCAGCGTGATGGACATGGGGGCTCCTCCGGCGGTTTCGGGGCGTGACTGACCGATTGTACCATTTCGGTCATTCGGTTTCCAGCGCCGATTGCCGGGTCACGGTTTTGTGAAGGGGCAGTGGGCAGGTCCGGCGGTGCGATCTATCTTCCGGGTATCGTTGTCTCGACATTTCCGGAGGTTTCCATGTTCGCTCGTCCCTTCACCGCCGCGCTGCTGCTCGCCGCCTTCCTGCCGGCGGGGGCGGCGCTGGCGCAACCGACAGCCGCCGCCACCTTCCAGACCAATGACGGGAGCGCGGCCGGAACGGCAACGCTGAGCGAGGGGCCGACGGGCGTGCTGTTGCGGATCGAGGTGGAAGGGCTCGATGCGGGGTGGCACGGCGTTCACTTCCACGCCGTGGGCGAATGTTCGGACGCGAAGTTCATGTCGTCGGGCGGGCACATCAACCATGCGCAGGAAGCCGACAAGGCGCCGCATGGGCTGCTCAACCCGGAAGGCCCGGACTTCGGCGATCTGCCGAACCTTTATGTGGCGGAAGACGGGACGGGCAAGGCCGAGATGTTTTCAGGCCTGGTCAGCTTCGACGGCCAGGGCGAGCGCGCCGCGCTGTTCGATGCCGATGGCAGCGCCATCGTGATCCATGAAGGTGCCGACGACCATGCGAGCCAGCCGATCGGCGGCGCCGGGGCGCGCATCGCCTGCGCGGTGCTGGAGCGCGCCGAATAGGTCATATATTTTCCGGTTAGATGACGCGCTACCGGGTCGGCGTCGGCGAGGCGTTTCCGATGGCCGAGCGGCTGAAGCGCGAATTCGAGCGCGGCTGCCGCTACGGGGAGGCGCGGTGGCGCGAGGAAAGCGGTCGCTGGCGCGGGCGCATTGGCGGCAGGTCTGCGCTGTGGGGGCTGGCGACGCTCGGCGTGCTGGCCGTGTTGCTGCTGCTTTCGCGCGGACGGCGGCATGGACGCCACGGACGGATTGGCGCGGCGGAACGCGAGACGATGCGGGTGCGGCTCGAAATGCCGCCACAGACGATGGAGCGGTTGCAGCAGTTGAAGGACAAGACGGAGGCCGCGTCTTACGCCGAGGTGATCCGCAATGCGCTGCGGCTTTACGAGGCGCTGATCGGCGAGGCCGAACGCGGCGCCGAATTCCAGGTCAAGGGACCGGACGGGGTGGCCGTGCCTTACCGGATTTTTTATAGGCGGCCAAATTCTTCGCATCGTCATTGCGAGCGAAGCGAAGTAACCCAGAAAGCCGCACATGCTGAAATTGCCGCTTCTGGGTTGCTTCGCGCTGCGCGTTCGCAATGACGGATTATTATAGTTCGTATACGGAAATTATAAGACCCTACCCCACCTCAAGCCTTGTCGGGGCGTCGGGGGCGGGCGAGATGCGGGCCGGCGGTGCGGCGCGGACGGGGAGGTGGCAGGCGACGCGGGTGCCGATGCCGGGCGTCGATTCCAGCGTCACCCAGCCGCCATGCAGTTCCACGAAGGAATGCACGAGCGAGAGGCCGAGGCCGGCACCGCGGCGGCGGTCGCCGGACCCATGCGCCTCGAAACGGTCGAAGACGTTCGACTGGAATTCCGGCTTGATGCCGTCGCCGGTGTCGGCGACGAAAAGCTCGACCGAATTTTCAAAGCGCATGGCGCCGATGGTGATGGTGTCGCCGGGGCTGGTGAAGGCCAGCGCATTGGACAGCAGGTTGATCATGATCTGCTTGATGCGCTTTTCGTCGGCGCGGACGATGCCGATGTCCTTCGGACATTCGACCTTCAGCACGACCTTGTTTTTCTGCGCCGGGCGCTGCGCGAATTCCTCGGTCGCGTAGATCACTTCCGACAATTCGACATCGGAAAGATCGAGCGTCATGGCGCCCGCCTCGATGACCGCGAGATCGAGAATGTCGTTGACGACGTCGATCAGCGTTTCGGAACTTTCGAGGATGCCTTGCATGTATTCGTGCTGGCGCGGGTTGAGCGTGCCGAACATTTCGGTTTCGAGAATTTCGCCGAAGCCGAGGATGTTGGTGAGCGGCGTGCGCAACTGATAGGAGACGTGGCTGATGAATTCCGATTTCAGCCGGTCGGCGGTTTCCAGCGCATCGTTGCGTTCGCGCAGAGCGCTTTCGATCTGGATCGAATCCGTGACGTCGACGAAGGTCACCAGCGTCGCGCCATCGGGCAGCGGAACCTGTGCATAGTCGATGACGGTGTTGTCCGGCCGCCGGAGACGCCCGGTCGTCTGGGCGCGGGTGGCCGACGCATTGGTGATGGCGGCGATGACGCCCGGCACTTCCGGCACGCCGTCGATCAGCGCGCGGGCGATCTCGGCAAGGTCGTTGACATGGGGTTCGCCCTCAAGGTCGTCGGGCGCGAAATTCCAGATGCGCGCGAAGGCGGGGTTCGACAGCTTCAGGCGGCCGTTGGAGCCGAAGACCGCGACGCCTTCATAAAGGTTGTCGATGGTTTCGCGCTGAACGCGGGCCAGCGTGTTGTAGCTGCTTTCGAGATTGAGACGCTCGGTGACGTTTTCATAGAGATAGACGACGCCGCCGAAAGGATGCGCCTGGCCGACCATCTTTACGGTGCGGCCGTCGGGCAGATGCCAGTATTCCTCGATCGGATCGGGCGAGGTGTAGAGCTCCATGCGCGACAGCTTCCAGGCCTGGAAGTTCGCCTGTTCGGGCAGGCGGCGGCGGGCGCGCAGCTCGTCGAGAATTTCACCGTCGGCCGGGCCCTGGTCGAGCCATTGCGGATCGAGGCCCCACAGCGTTTCGAAGGCGCGGTTGTGGAAGGCGAGGCGCTTGTCCGGTCCGCAGATCGCCACCGCCGTCGTCACGCGGTCGAGCGTCGCGGCGTGACTTTCGATGTGACGGCGAAGCTCGCCCTCGGCTTCGTCGAGCGCCGAGACGTCGATCGCAACGCCGGCGACGCCGTCGCTGATGCGCTGTTCGACGATGTCCAGCGCGCGTCGCTCGCCGGCCATGATGGCGTGGCTGCGCTCGCGGGCGCGGGGACGGTCGAAAAGCGCGCGGCGGAGCGCCGACAGCGTTTCCTCGTTCAGAAGTTCGAGGCCCTTCATCACCGCTTCTTCCGGCGAGGCGGCATCGACCGCTTCGGCATAAGCCGTGTTGACCCAGGCGAGCCTGCCCTCGCCGTCGCGGCGCCAGGCCGGCAGCGGCGCCGTCATCAATTGTTCCTCGAAGCGGGCGCGCGCAGCCTCGGTGGCGCGCAGGCGATCCTTCAGGCGCGAAACCTCGGCGCGTTCGCCGGTGACGTCGCGCAGCCACAGCACGGCAAGGGCGCCCGCCGGACGGCCCTCGGCCTCGAAAGTGCGGCCATCGGTCGATTGCACATGCAACGAGAAGCGGGCGCCGCGCGTGCGCAAACGCTGGACGGCGGTGTTGAGGCGGCCGGCATTTTCCGGTTCGAGGCGGGTCAGCAGGTAGCTGAAATCGAGATCACCCGACGACGGATCGACCAGCGTCGCGGTCGAACCGACGATGCGGGGGCGGGCCTGAAAGGTGCCGGGAGCGGCGCGCAGGCTTTCCGGCGTCCAGATGAAGACGGCGTCGGGCTCGGCGGCGAGGATCGCCTCGGCCGCGTCGAGCCGGGCTTCGAGCGCGCCGAGGCCCGCCTCGCGCGCGAGCGCCACGCGGCGCGCGGCGCGGGCCGCGCGCAGGCCGACAATGCCGGCAAGGGCGCCGGCGACGGCAATGCCGGCGGCAACGGCATAAGCAGTGGCGACGGCGGGATCGGCCGCGGCCTCGGGCGGCAGGCCGATGGCAACCAGCCGGTCCATCAGGCCCTTCGGCACGATTTCCTGCGCGGTGGCGGCGGCCGGCCAAAATGCGAGCAGGGCGGACGGCGCGGCGGCGGCACGCAAGGCTCTCGTCAAATTCCGGCTTCCGGCCGCCTTCATCACGCAAATCCCCATCGCGTTCCGCCCCCCGTTTCGCGGGCGCGGACGCAAATCACCTGACCCCGGCAGATACTACACCATTGGCGACTCCGGGGTGAAAGCGGGGCCGGTGAAAAAGGCAAAGACAGAAAAAAGCCCGGCGTTTCCGCCGGGCTTTCTTTCGTTTGCGCGAGGCCGCCGATCAGTAGCGGTAGGTTTCGGGCTTGAAGGGGCCTTCGGCGGAGACGCCGATATAGTCGGCCTGCTTCTTGTTCAGCGTTTCGAGCTTGACGCCGATCTTGGCGAGATGCAGGCGCGCGACCTTTTCGTCGAGCTCCTTCTTCAGCACATAGACCTTCTTTTCGTAGTCGTCCGGCTTCGTCCAGAGTTCGATCTGGGCCAGCGTCTGGTTGGTGAAGGAAGCCGACATCACGAAGCTCGGATGGCCGGTGCCGCAGCCGAGATTCACGAGACGGCCCTCGGCGAGCAGGATGATGCGCTTGCCGTCCTGGAACTCGATCTCGTCGACCTGCGGCTTGACGTTGTGCCATTTGAGATTGCGCAATCCGCCGATCTGGATCTCGCTGTCGAAGTGGCCGATGTTGCAGACGATGGCGCGGTGCTTCATGGCGCGCATGTGATCGACGGTGATGACGTCGACATTGCCGGTCGTGGTGACGAAGATGTCGCCGCGGGGCGCGGCTTCGTCCATCGTCGTCACTTCATAGCCTTCCATCGCGGCCTGGAGCGCGCAGATCGGATCGATTTCGGTGACGATGACGCGGCAGCCGGCCTGGCGCAGCGAGGCGGCCGAACCCTTGCCCACATCGCCGAAGCCGGCAACGACGCCGACCTTGCCCGACATCATGACGTCGGTGGCGCGGCGGATACCGTCGACCAGCGACTCGCGGCAGCCATAGAGGTTGTCGAATTTCGATTTCGTCACGCTGTCGTTGACGTTGATCGCCGGCCAGAGCAGCGTGCCCTTCTTCTGCATTTCATAGAGACGGTGGACGCCGGTGGTGGTTTCCTCCGTCACGCCGCGCACGCTTTTGGCGACCTGGTTGTACCAGCCCGGCTTGTGCTTGAGACGGCGCTTGATGGCGGCGAAGAGGATTTCCTCTTCCTCGTTGCCCGGCGTTTCGAGGAAGGCGACGTCGCCATCTTCCGCGCGCTTGCCGAGATGGATCAGCAGCGTCGCGTCGCCGCCGTCGTCGAGGATCATGTTGGGCGTGCCGCCATCCGACCATTCGAAAATGCGGTGCGTGTATTCCCAGTAATCCTCGAGGCTTTCGCCCTTGATCGCGAAGACCGGGATGCCGCGCGCGGCGATGGCGGCGGCGGCGTGGTCCTGCGACGAATAGATGTTGCAGGAGGCCCAGCGGATGTCGGCGCCGAGTTCGGCCAGCGTCTCGATCAGCACGGCAGTCTGGATCGTCATGTGCAGCGAGCCGGCGATGCGGGCGCCCTTCAACGGCTTCTGCGCGCCGAATTCCTCGCGCGTCGCCATCAGGCCCGGCATCTCGGTTTCGGCGATGTCGATTTCCTTGCGGCCCCAATCGGCGAGATTGATGTCCTTGATCGCGTAATCGCGCGGATCGGCTTTGGCGGCTTGGCTCATGGGGCGGTAGCTCCTTTGCGGGGCGTGATTTCAGGCGGGCCGGCGCGGGCGGCGCGCCGAGGCGCCGCGGCTCGCGGGGCGGCCGGTTCGGGGGCGGTTATAGCAAGGGAGGGGATGGGGGGCAAGGTCGATATAAAGAAATCTTTATATCGTTGTTTCGGCCGGGAAAATGGCCCCGCGGGGCCGCTCCTAGTCGCGTTCGCCGAAGCCGTCCTCGACGAGGGCGGCAAGCGCGTCGAGGGCGGCCCCGGCCTCGGGGCCCTCGGCTTCGATCAGGATGCAGCAGCCGGGCGCGGCAGCCAGCATCATCAGGCCCATGATCGAGGTGCCGGGCACCGTCTGGCCTTCGCGGGAAACGCGGATGTCGGCGTCGAAGCGTTCGGCGGTCTGGACGAATTTTGCCGAGGCGCGGGCGTGGAGGCCGCGCGTGTTGACGATGTTGAGGAGGCGGGATGCGGGGCGCGGTGCCCCGCCGGCTTCGACTGTCACGCGCCGTCGCCCGCAAGCACGCGGCTCGCGATCGAGATGTATTTGCGGCCGGATTCCTGCGCCTGATCGACGGCCTCGCCGAGGTTCGCGGTGTCGCGGACACTTGCAAGCTTGATCAGCATGGGCAGGTTGACGCCGGCGATCACCTCGACCCGGGCCTTGTCCATCACCGAAATTGCGAGGTTCGAGGGCGTGCCGCCGAACATGTCGGTCAGCAGGATGACGCCGTCGCCGGAATCCGACGCGGCAACCGCCTTCAATATGTCCTTGCGGCGCTGCTCCATGTCGTCGTCCGGGCCGATGCTGATGGCCGCGACCTGCGTCTGGGGGCCGACGACATGCTCCATCGCAGCGACAAACTGGCTGGCCAGCTGACCATGTGTGACAAGTACCAATCCGATCATCGACCGCCCTCTTGGCCGCATCCGGACCGTAAAGCGGCCGGGCGGCGTATCGTGCCCCTGCGAGGGGCGTATCGTGACCTCATTCCGGCGTCAATGACAAGTGTTGCGACGCAACAATCGGCATCGCTTCGGGGATGTCCGGTGGCTGCGGATTTCGGGCTACAGGCGGCCGTCGGGACCCGGAAAACCATTCTCCGGAATAACGGCCAGCGCGAGACGGAGCTTTTCCGGTGTCGTCGCATCGAAGGCGTGAAACGCCAGCACCGGCAGGCGGAGGCCGGCGATTTCCTCGTGGCGCGGCTCGGCGAGACGCGGCACCTCGTCGCGCGGTACCAGATCGACGATCAACATTACGTCGCCCCGCGCCGCCGCCGGTACTTCGACAAGGCCGAGACCGCGCAATTCGATGAGGCCGGCCAGCATTTCGGGTGCGGAGGCGACAAGGCGCGCGCCGTCGCGAACGAGGCGCACCTGGTCGTCGGCGACAAGGCGGGTTTCGCCAGCGGCATCGGCGCGGATCAGGCGAAAGGCCAGGTCGGACTTGCCGGCGCCCGAGGGACCGCGCAGCAGTAGCGCGCGGGCGCCGCAGACAACGCAGGTGCCGTGCATGTAGAACGCGTCGGACATCGTCAGTCCGTGGCCGGCAGATCGACGGTGAAGCGCGCGCCGCGCACCTTGTCGCCGTCCATCAGGTTGGCGGCGTGGACGGTGCCGCCATGCACGTCGACGATCTGCCGGGAAATGGCGAGGCCGAGACCCGAATGCTTGCCGAAGCTGTCGGGACGGTCGGTGTGGAAACGGTCGAAGATGCGCTCGAAACTGTCGGGCGGAATGCCGGGTCCCTCGTCATCGACATGAATGACGATGCGGCCGCGCACGCGCGCCGCCGAAACGCGGACAACACCGCCCGGCGGATTGAACGAGAGCGCATTGTCGACCAGATTGCGCACGACCTGACCGAGACGCATGTCGAAACCCTTGACCGTCATGTGCTGACGGCCTTGCGTGCCGGGGTCGATGTCGAGCACGACGCGGGCATCGCCCGCGACGCCGGTTTCGGTGAAGAGACCACAAACCGTTTCGAGCAGCGTCGGGATGTTCACGTCCTCCATTTCCTCGCGCGACAATTCGGCATCAAGCCGCGAGGCGTTGGAGATGTCGCTGATCAGGCGGTCGATGCGGCGCACATCGTCCTGAATGATCTGCATCAGACGTTCCTTGCCGGCATCGTCTTTGGCCAGCCGCAACGTTTCGACGGCGCTCCTGAGCGAGGTCAGCGGATTTTTCAGTTCATGCGCGACATCGGCGGCGAAACTTTCGATCGCGTCGATGCGATTGTAAAGCGCATTGGTCATGTCGCGCAGCGAACCGGACAGTTCGCCGATCTCGTCGCGGCGGCCGGTGAAGTCGGGAATTTGCGCCCGCGCGTTCTTGCCGCGGCGAACGATCTCGGCGGCCTGCGCCAGACGGCGTACCGGCTCGGCGATAGTGCCGGCCAGCACCACCGACAGAAGAATGGTGACGCCGAGCGCGACCAGGAAGACCTGAACGATGGCAAAACGTTCGGCACGGACGATGGCGTCGATGTCGCCGCCGCGCGTCGACAGCATCAACGCACCCAGCACCGCACGGTAGCGCTGGATCGGCACGGCGACCGAGACGATCAATTCGCCGCGATCGTTGACGCGCTCCATGCTGGAGGGCGTCCCCGTCAGCGCACCGATAACTTCGGCATACATGGTACCGTTCTGACTGCCGGCTTCGCGAAAGCGTTCAAGGTCGCGCCCCGGCAACAGGCCAAGCACCCAGCCGGCGACGCTCTCCAGAAAGTCCGGGTCGTCGGCACCTTCGGGTGGCGGCAATTCGAAGGCGACGACCTGGCCGGAAGCCGAGAGCCGGCGCGAATCGAGAACGAGCCAGCCGTCCTTGTCGTAGAGGCGGGCGCGGGTCTGTGTCGGCAGTACGAGGCGCCGGAGGATCGGGGCGGCGGTTTCCGGGTCGATCGGCAATGCCCGGTCGGTCAGCGCCGCATCCATCGACGAGGGCGCATCGCGGTTGCCGGCCAGCGGGTCGATCACCTGTGCATCCGGCGTCGATGTCGCGCCTTCGGCGATAGCGCCGGCGATGATTGCGGCCTGCGTCAGGAGGCTCTGGCGGCGGGCATCGATCAGACCTTCGCGAAACTGGTTGAGATAGAGAATGCCGGTCAGCAAGACAAAAAGCGCCGCGACATTGAAGACGACGATGCGGCGCGTCAGGCTCGAAAACCGGCCGCGCGCCAGAAAACCGCGGAATGCGCCAAGCAAACGCGCCGCCCATGCCGCGAAGCGCGCGGACAATGTCGATATTGATGCCGATGCGGCGCGAGGCGCGGGGCCGGCCTGCGCCGCGCGCTCGCTTTCATTTTCGATCAGGCTGGCCATGACATCTCTTCGGCCTTTTCATGCCGTGGCCTCGTGCCGCGCGCCGAGGCCCGCGGACGGGCTTCAGGCCTCGCGGTAGCGGTAGCCGACGCCGTATAGCGTTTCGATGGCATCGAAATCGTCGTCGACTTCCTTGAACTTCTTGCGCAGCCGCTTGATGTGGCTGTCGATGGTGCGGTCGTCGACATAGACCTGATCGTCATAGGCCGCATCCATCAGCGCGTCGCGGCTCTTGACGTAGCCGGGGCGCTGGGCCAGCGCCTGCAGGATCAGGAATTCGGTGACGGTCAGCACCACCTGCTTGCCGCTCCAGGTACAGGTGTGGCGCTCGGGGTCGAGCAGCAGGTGGCCGCGCTCCATCACCTGATTGACGGCGCCTTCGGCCGGCGCGCCCTCGACCTTGGGGCTGAAGCGGCGCAGAACCGCCTTCACGCGCTCGACCAGCAGGCGCTGCGAGAAGGGCTTGGTGATGTAGTCGTCGGCGCCCATCTTGAGGCCGAACAATTCGTCGATCTCGTCGTCCTTGGAGGTCAGGAAAATCACCGGCAGGTCGGATTTCTGGCGCAAGCGGCGCAGCAGCTCCATACCGTCCATGCGCGGCATCTTGATGTCGAAGACCGCGACGTCGGGCGGATTGGCCGACAGACCCGCCAGCGCCGCCGCACCGTCGGTATAGGTCTGGACGTGATAGCCCTCGGCTTCGAGCGCGATGCTCACCGAGGTCAGAATGTTGCGGTCGTCGTCGACCAGCGCAATGGTCGGCATTGGCCCCCGTACTTTCTCAGCCTGGCCCCTTTGGCCGGTCTGGCCTTTCAGTTCTTCCTCGTTCCGGACCTCTGGCATCGGCATACCCCGCTCTCGAACGCCACCCAGCGCGGCGTCGAGGCTTAGGCATGCTTTTGGCCCAAAATGTGGCGGCAGTATAAGGGCTCGATGCTTCACATGCCATGCCCCAGGCGGCACGCCTTGTGCCGATTTGACAAGCGCGCGGCCGGGCGGCCATGAGTAGGCGGACACAAGAGGGCCGGGGAACGGCCACCGAGGGGGGGAATATCATGCTGAAGCGCGTTCTGGCCGGGCTTGCCGGGCTCATCATCCTGCTCATCGCGGTGCTTGTCGGCCGGACGCTGGCGGTGCCGGTGCTCGATGTCGATGCGGCCGGGGAAGCGGCAAGCATCGACGCCGAAGGCGCCGCGGCGCGTCTGGCCGAAGCCGTGCGCTTCGAGACGATTTCCCATCAGCGCGGCGCGGACGCCGCCGCCATCGCCCGCTCGGACGCGGCCTTTACCGGCTTTCGCGACTGGATGGACCGGACCTACCCGGCCTTCACCGAAGCGACGACCCGCGAGATCGCCGGCGGGCACACGCTCTTTTATACGTGGGCGGGAAGCGACGCCACGCTCGACCCGGTGCTGATGATGTCTCATATCGACGTGGTGCCGATTGCGCCGGGTACGGAAGATCAGTGGGAGCATCCGCCCTTCGCGGGCGTCATCGCCGACGGTTATGTGTGGGGGCGCGGCACCATCGACAACAAGGGCTCGCTGATCGCGATGGTGGAAGCGGCCGAACTGCTGGCGGCACGCGGCTTCCGGCCGGTGCGCACCGTCATGTTCGCCTTCGGCCATGACGAGGAAATCGGCGGGGCCAACGGCAACAAGGCACTGGCCGAACTGCTGCAGGCGCGCGGCGCGCGGCTGGCCTGGGTCAAGGACGAAGGCGGCGTGATCGGCCACGGATTGCTGCCGGGCGTCACCACGCCCGACGCGATGATCGGCGTTGCCGAGAAGGGCTCGATCTCGCTCGACATCGTCGCCTATTCGCGCGGCGGACACTCGTCGATGCCCTCGCCCGCCGCCGAAACCGCCATCGGAAGATTGGCGCGGGCGCTGGAACGCATCGGCGATGCGCCGTTCACCTCGCGCGTCGACGGTGCGACGCGTGGCATGATCGAGGGGCTGGCGCGGGCCGCGCCGTTTCTGCAGCGCATGGTCTATGCCAATCTCTGGCTCTTCGAGCCCGTGGTGCGCGGCGTGATGGAAAAGAGCCCGACCAGCGCCGCGCAGATCCACACGACGATCGCGCCGACGATCATCGAGGGAGGCAACAAGGAAAACGTGCTGCCGCCGGAAGCGCGCGCCGTCGTCAATTTCCGCATTCATCCGCGCGACAATGCCGAGACGGTGATCGCGCATGTGCGCGCGGCCATCGACGATCCGGAGGTCAAGGTCGAACCGCTGCCCGGCATCCGCGAGGCCTCGCAGGTGTCGAACATCGAAGGCGACGGCTACAAATTCCTGACCCGCGTCATCGGCGAAAGTTTTCCGGGCACGATCACGGCGCCCTATCTGGTCGTCGGCGGTACCGACAGCCGCCACTATCTTCCGATCACCGATAATGTGTTCCGCTTCATCCCCATCCGCATGGGGCCGGACGACATGGCGCGCTTCCACGGCACCAATGAGCGCGTGTCGGTGGCCAATATGGGGGAGGCGGTGGCCTTTTATGTCCGGCTGATGGAAACGATGGAGGCGGCCGAGTAAGGCCGTTTTCAGGGTTAAGGCTGCCGCTTTTCGCGCCAGCGAAGCCGCTTTGCCGGGCAAGAGGGGCGCTTCGCCGCACCCTTTGCAAGCGGCTCGCAAAGCGGTTGCGCCGGGGAGGGGCCGCCAGTATGTTGGCGCCGAATTTCCGACCCTCTGGAGAGAGACCGGGGCATCTGGCCCCAGTTTTGCTATATTTCCGGTGGATGACCGAGGCGCCCGAGCCGGCGCGACAATAATCGCCCGACGGATTTTCCGGAACCGGGCGGCGGGGAAGCGAACAAGCCAGACGGCCCGCGGGGGCCTCTCGGGATCACGAGGAGAGAATTGTGAAACAGACCGGGCCCATCATCAGCCGTTTCGGCGCCGACAAAAGCGGCTTCAAAAATCTTGCCGCCGCGCACTGGAACTACCGCCCCGCCGCGCTTTACGAAGAAGCGATAAAACGGAACGAGGGCCATGTTGCCGCCAACGGGCCCTTCGTCGTCAAGACCGGCGTTCACACCGGCCGCTCCGCCAAGGACAAGTTCATCGTCCGCGACGCCTCCACCGAAAAGACCGTCTGGTGGGACAACAACAAGTCGATGACTTCCGAAGCTTTCGACCTTCTCCATGCCGACATGCTGAAACACGCCGAGGGCAAGGAACTCTTCATCCAGGACCTTTTCGGCGGCGCCGACGAAACCCACCGCCTCGCGACCCGCGTCTACACCGAATATGCCTGGCACTCGCTGTTCATCCAGAACCTGTTGATCGAACCGAAGCCGGAAGAGCTCGACAATTTCGAGCCGCAATTCACCATCATCGACCTGCCGAGCTTCGAAGCCGACCCCGCCAAGTACGGCGTGCGCACGGGCACCGTGATCGCCTGCAACTTCGCCAAGCGCATCGTGCTGATCGCCGGAACGTCCTATGCCGGCGAGATCAAGAAGTCCGTCTTCTCGATGCTGAACTACGAATTGCCCCCGAAGCGCGTGATGCCGATGCATTGCTCGGCGAATGTCGGACCGGAAGGCGACACCGCGATTTTCTTCGGCCTTTCGGGCACCGGCAAGACGACGCTTTCGGCGGTCGCCACGCGCACGCTGATCGGCGACGACGAGCATGGCTGGTCGGAAAACGGCGTCTTCAACTTCGAAGGCGGCTGCTACGCCAAGATGATCAAGCTGTCGGCGGAAGCAGAGCCGGAAATCTATGCCGTCACCAAGCGTTTCGGCACCGTGCTCGAAAACGTCGTGATGGACGACGATAGCCGCGAACTCGATCTCGACAGCGCGGCGCTCGCCGAAAATTCGCGCGGCGCCTATCCACTTTCCTTCATTCCGAATGCCAGCGCCACGGGCCGCGCGCCGCACCCCAAAAACATCATCATGTTGACGGCGGATGCCTTCTCGGTGTTGCCGCCGGTGGCGCGCCTGACGCCGAGCCAGGCGATGTATCACTTCCTGTCGGGCTACACCGCGAAAGTGGCCGGCACCGAAAAGGGCGTGACGGAGCCCGAAGCAACCTTCTCGACCTGCTTCGGGGCGCCCTTCATGTCGCGCCATCCGACCGAATACGGCAATCTCTTGCGCGACCTGATCGCCCAGCACAAGGTTTCGTGCTGGCTGGTCAACACCGGCTGGACCGGCGGCGTCTACGGCACGGGCTCGCGCATGCCGATCAAAGCGACGCGGGCGCTGCTCGCCGCCGCGCTCGACGGCTCGCTCAACAATGTCGCTTTCCGCACCGATCCGAATTTCGGCTTCGAAGTGCCGGTCAGCGTGCCGGGCGTCGACGACAAGATCCTCAACCCGCGCGACACCTGGGCCGACAAAGCCGCCTATGACGCGCAGGCGCAGAAGCTCGTCAAAATGTTCATCGACAATTTCGCCAAGTTCGAGGCGCATGTCGATCCGGATGTCCGTGCCGCGGCGCCCGCCGCCGCCCGCGCCGCCGAGTAAGCGCGCGCTTCATACGAAACGGCAAAGCCCGGAGGGAAACCTCCGGGCTTTTTTATGCGGATGATGCGGGCGAACTATTTCTTCTTCTTGGCGCTGTCATGCCCGTCGCCGGCATGGGTGCCGGTCCATGAAGGCGGGTCGGAGGCCGGGAAACTTTCGTCGAGCGTTTCGTCGACGGCCTCTTCCTCGGCTTCGCGCTCCTTCCCGGCCTTCTCGGCCGCCTTTTCGGCGCGTCTCGCATCGGCTTCGGGCGACGCCGCACCGCTCGTCCATGCGGGCGGGTCGGAAGCCGGGAAGCTTTCCTTGTCGGCCTCGTCGACTTTTTTCCTGTTCTCCTTCGGCGTCGGCATCGGCGGTCCTCCGGCTGTTAACGGCGCATCCCGGATTCATATAGGCCGAAAACAACGCGCGGCCAGTCGCGCCGTCTAATGCGCCTCGTCCCAGTTTTTGGCAGCGCGGGCGTCGACGTCGAGCGGCACGGACAGTTCGAGCGCCGGCGCCGCGGCGCCCGACATGATCTTCGCCACTTCCTTGCAGGTCCTTTCGGCTTCCTTTTCCGGCGTCTCGAAAATCAGTTCGTCATGGACCTGCAGCAGCATGCGGGCCGAAAGTTTTGCTTTTGCGAGTGCGTCCGGCATGCGGATCATGGCACGGCGGATGATGTCGGCAGCCGATCCCTGAATGGGGGCGTTGATCGCCGCGCGTTCCATGAAGCTTTTTTCGGCCGGATTTTTCGAGTTGATCTGCGGCAAATGAATGCGGCGGCCGAAAATGGTTTCGACATAGCCGTTCCTGTGGGCGAAGTCCTTGGTGTCGTCCATATAGGCGCGGATGCCGGGGAAGCGTTCGAAGTAGCGCGCGATGTAGTCGCCCGCCTCCTGCCGCGAAATGCCGAGCTGGTTGGCGAGACCGAAAGCCGAAATGCCGTAGATGATGCCGAAATTGATCGCCTTGGCGCGGCGGCGGATGCCGGGGTCCATGTCCTTCAGCGGCACGGAAAACATTTCCGACGCCGTCATCGCGTGAATGTCGAGGCCGTCGGCAAAGGCTTTTTTCAAGGTCTCAATGTCCGCGATATGCGCCAGCAGCCGGAGTTCGATCTGGCTGTAGTCGGCCGAGATCAGCAGGTTGCCCTTTTCGGCGACGAAGGCCGTCCTGATCTTGCGGCCGTCCTCGGTGCGCACCGGAATGTTCTGCAGGTTGGGCTCTGTCGAGGCGAGACGGCCGGTCGAGGTCGCGGCCAATGAGTAGGAGGTGTGGATGCGGCCGGTATCCTTGTCGATGAATTCGGGCAGCGCATCCGTGTAGGTGCTTTTCAGTTTCGCAAGACCGCGCCAGTCGAGCACGGCGCGGGGCAGCTCGTGGCCTTGCGCGGCCAGCGCTTCCAGCATGTCGGCATCGGTCGACCAGGCGCCGGTCTTGGTCTTGCGGCCGCCGGGGATGCCCTGCTTGTCGAAAAGGATTTCGCCGAGCTGCTTGGGCGAGCCGATGTTGAAGCGCTCGCCCGCCAGCACATAAATCTCGTCTTCGAAGCGCGCCATCTTCTGCGCGAAGTCGGATGAGAGCCGCGCCAGCACCGCCTTGTCGACCTTGACGCCGGCGCGCTCCATTTCGACAATCACCGGCACCAGCGGCCGCTCCAGCGTTTCGTAAACCGTCATGCGGCGCTCAGCGGCAAGACGCGGCTTCAATATGTGCCAGAGCCTGAGCGTCACGTCGGCGTCCTCGGCCGCATAGGCGACCGCCTTGTCGATCGGCACCCGATCGAAAGTGATGAGCGACTTGCCCTTGCCCGCAACTTCCGAGAAGGGGATCGGCTTGTGGCCGAGGTGCAACTCGGAAAGCTCGTCCATGCCGTGACCGTGGACGCCGGCGTCGAGCGCGTAGGACATCAGCATCGTGTCGTCGAGCGGCTTGAGTTCGATGCCGTGCTGGCGGAAGACCAGCATATCGAATTTGAGGTTCTGGCCGATCTTCAGGACGGAGGGATCTTCGAGCAGCGGCTTCAACGCCTTCAGCGCGTCCTTCAGCGGGATCTGGGTCTGCGCGCCGGCATCCGCAAAGTCGAGACCATCGCCGGCGCCGTGTTGCAGCGGCACGTAGCAGGCGGTGCCGGGCACGAGCGACAGCGAAACACCGACAAGGCGGGCCTGCATCGGGTTCAACGAATCCGTTTCGGTGTCGACTGCGACATGGCCCTGTTCGCGCGCCTTTTCGACCCAGGTTTCGAGATCGGCGAGTTCGGTCACGGCGGTGTATTTCGCCTCGGCGAAATCGGCATCGACGCCTTTCGGCGTCGCGCCGGGAACGCCACCGCGCACGCCGCGCGTGGCGACCTGCTTTTCCGGCTTGCCGCCGGCACCCGCTGCTTCATCCGCCTGCGGTGGATGCGCGCCCGCGGCCGGGATCGCATCGACATCGATGTTGAAACGTTCGCCGACGCGGCGCGTCAGCGTCGAGAATTCCATGTCCTTGCAGAAGCCGATCAGTGTTTCGGGATCGGGATCGCGGACGCCCATCGTGTCGAGATCGACGTCGACGGGGACGTTGTTATCGAGCTCTACAAGCCTGCGCGAAATGCGCGCCTGCCCGGCAAACTCGATCAGGTTTTCGCGGCGCTTGTTCTGCTTGATTTCACCGGCGCGGGCAAGCAGCGTTTCGAGATCGCCATATTCCTCGATCAACTGCGCCGCCGTCTTGATGCCGATGCCGGGGACGCCCGGCACGTTGTCGGTCGAGTCGCCGGCCAGCGCCTGCACATCGACGACTTTTTCGGGCGGCACGCCGAATTTCTCGATCACCTGGTCGCGGGCGATCGTCTTCAGCTTCATTGTGTCGAGCATGTCGACGCGGTCGTTGACGAGCTGCATCAGATCCTTGTCGGAAGAAACGATGGTGACACGGGCGCCGGCTTCATGCGCCAGCCGCGCATAAGTGGCGATCAGATCGTCGGCCTCATAGCCCAGCATTTCGATCGAAGGCACGCCGAAGGCGCGCGTCGCATCGCGCACCAGCGCGAATTGCGGACGCAAATCTTCGGGCGGTTCGGCGCGGTTGGCCTTGTATTCGGGATAGATGTCGTTGCGGAAGGTCTTGGACGAGGCATCGAAGATGACCGCGAGATGCGTCGGCTCGAATTCGTCCTTGGTGTCCTCGATCAGCTTGTAGAGCATGTTGCAGAAACCGGCGACGGCGCCGACCGGCAGGCCGTCGGATTTGCGCGTCAACGGCGGCAGCGCGTGATAGGCGCGGAAAATATAGCCCGACCCGTCCACCAGAAAGAGATGGTCGCCTTTTTTCAGCGGCTTTCCCGCCGCCGATTTCTTTTCCGTTTTGCCGCTTGCCACGCGCCTCGCCTTCCCTATCTATGAGGCCTATGCTTGCCCTCCGCCTCGCGGCGGGACGCCACTATAACGCGTTCGCCGCCCGGCAACAGAACCCGCATCGAAGCCTTCAAAAGAGCCCCGCGTCATGGCCCATTCGCTTGCCGACACAGACCCGACCGTCGAAGCCCGCATGCCGGCCGAGCCCGCGCGCCAGGCCGCCGCGCGATACGCCATCGAGGCGAAGACCTTGCGCAAGGTCTACAAGGCGAGCGGCAACCAGCCGGCCAAGGAAGCGCTGAAGGGGATCGACCTTGCTATTCCGCGCGGTTCGATTTTCGCGCTGCTCGGACCGAACGGTGCCGGCAAGTCGACCTTCATCAATATTCTGGCCGGGCTCGTCATCAAGACGTCGGGGTCGGCGTCGGTCTGGGGTTTCGACATCGACGTCAACCCGCGCCAGGCGCGGGCCTCGATCGGCGTGGTGCCGCAGGAACTCAGCATCGATCCTTTTTTCACGCCGGCCGAGGTGCTGGAAATGCAGGCCGGGCTCTATGGCGTGCCGAAGCGCGAGCGGCGGACGATGGAAATTCTCGCGGCCATGGGGCTCGAGGACAAGGCGGACGCCTATGCGCGGACGCTGTCGGGCGGGATGCGGCGGCGGCTGCTGGTCGCCAAGGCGATGGTGCACAACCCGCCGGTGCTGATCCTCGACGAGCCGACGGCGGGCGTCGACATCGAACTTCGCCGCCAGCTCTGGGACTATGTGAAGGGGTTGCATGCGCGCGGCACGACCATCGTGCTGACGACGCATTACCTCGAAGAGGCCGAGGCGCTGTGCGACACCATCGCCATCATCGACAAGGGCGAGGTTGTGTGCTGCGAGCCGAAGGAAGAATTGCTGGCGCGGATCAGCGACAAGAAGATGATCGTGCGCCCGGCGCGGCCCGCCGCCGCGCTGCCCGCGGCGCTTGCCGGCCTGAAGGCGGAACTCCGGCCCGACGGCGCGATCGCCGTGCAATACAACCCGGCGGAAACCGGCGCCATGCAGATCCTCAGTGCACTGAGCGCCGGGGGCCTTGAAATCCGCGACATCTCGACGGAGGAATCCGACCTCGAAGACGTCTTCCTGCAACTGACCTCGACGAAATAGTGCCTGTTACGCCGATGCCCGTTTGACGAGCTCGCCCAGCACCATGTCGACGCCGGCGCCGGCCGACAGCGGCAACAGTACCGCCTCGATCTCGGTCGCCGGGGCCGACGCCGAAAAAACCGCCGCGCCATAAACGCGCAAGGGCCGCCGCAACTGGCAGACGACGCCCAGCACCTTGGCGACGGCGGCGGCGGGCCTTTCCGAAATATCGTTTTCAAGCGTGCGGCCGGTGAAGTCGCGCGCGAAAAGTTCGTTCAGCGCCGTTCCCATCAGACGTACACGGAAGTTTGCGAGCGACAGCGCCGGCGGCGCCGCGTCGATCAGAAAAACCGACGGCAGATGGCTGACGATATCGGCGGGGCTGACATCGGCGCGCGCCGGACAAGGCCGCGTGCCGCGCTGGCGCTCCCAATAGGCCAGCATGTCGCGGAGACGGGCATCCTGAAACGACAGGAGCGGATCGATGAACAGATCGAGGGGCGCGAGCCGCAGGGCCTCCGGCATGGAACGCAGAACTCTTTGAACGCGCATCGCGCGGAAATAGCGGGTTCCTTCCTATAGGCGGATTCGAGAGGCCCGCCAAGGGAGCGCGATCCGCCGATTGTCAGGGCGCGCACTTTGTTCTACCTTGCGGCGCGCTTCGGCCGGGGCCTTCCCCGGCGGCCCGCACCCGTAGCTCAGCTGGATAGAGCGCTGCCCTCCGAAGGCAGAGGTCAGAGGTTCGAATCCTCTCGGGTGCACCACTTGTCCCGCAACTTGTCCCGCACATTATCCCGCAGCTTATCCCCGGTATATTTGCCATAACAGGGCCCGCTGTCATCGTGCTGTCACTGAACTGTCAAAAAACTGTCACAAACCGCGATGTCGATGGTCTGTGTACGGATTATCGGCCAATTTATCCCCGCTTTATCCCCGGACTTATCCCCGGGGCGCGGCGCGGCGGACAATTCCGGAGCCTCCCTTGACGAAGACGTTCTATCTGATGGCCGGGTTCGCGGCGCTGGGGCTGGGCGGGCTCGGCGTGGCGCTGCCGCTCTTGCCGACCGTGCCGTTCCTGATCCTCGCCGCCTTCTGCTTTGCGCGCAGCAACAAGGCGCTGGAGCAGCGGCTGCTGACGCATCCGACTTTTGGCGTCCATATCCGGCTGTGGCGGGAGCGCGGCGCCATTTCGCGCCGGGGCAAGCAGGCGGCGCTGGCGGCCTTCGCGGTCAGCATCGCCGCCGCGCTCCTCTTCGCGCCGTTCCCCTGGTCGCTGGCGCCGATCGCCGCGGCGGCGATCGGCGGAAGCTGGATCTGGACGCGGCCGGAGGGGTGAGGGTTTGTCTGTGTACGGAGGGGTTACGTGCGATCCGGAGTCACCTCGCGGTCATTCAGAGAGCATAAGCTCGGCGCGTTTCTTTTTGCTGAGGCCGGCGGCGACCAGGGCGTGGGAGGCTTTCAGATATTGCTTCAGCTCCCGCTTGCCGAGGCCGGGTTCGTGGTTCTGGATCCATTTCATGCCACGTGAGGCGAGGTAGGGCGCCGGGCGGCAGCCGGGCGCGTCGCGCAGCATTTCCCAGCCGATGTCGGAGACCTTGAAGGTGATGCCGGGATGGCTTCCGCGCTGCCAGCCGCCGATCGCGAAGACCTTGCCGCCGACCTTCCAGACATGCGCGCCGCCCCATTGCACGACATGGGTGGTGGCGGGGAGCGCGGCGCAGAAGGCGTTGAATTCGCGGTAGCTCATCGGCATGGGGCGATGGTGGCGCATGGGGGGCGGGGATGCAAAGGGGAAGAGAAGGGAAGAGATTCACGCGAAGACGCGAAGGCGCGAAGAGGGGGGTTTTCTTTCCTCGTCATTGCGAGCGAAGCGAAGCAACCCAGAAGCGGCAGATTCAGAGGTTACGGTTTCTGGGTTGCTTCGTCGGCCTGCGGCCTCCTCGCAATGACGGAGAAAGGAAGCAAGACGTGGATGGCCCGCATAAAGCGGGCCGTGACGGTTATGGGTTGGGGGTTGAGGGGAAGGCGGCGCCTGCGTTTGTCGCGCCGCCCATGGTTCCCGGTGTTCCCGGCTTTCGCCGGGACAGGCGCCGGGATGACAGTTTGTTTTTTGGGTGGGCGTCGTGGGCAAATCTTCAGGCGGATGAAGGGTCTTTGTGAAGAGAGACGGCGCGCAAAGCGCGCGCCTTCTGGGTTGCCGGGTCAAGCCCGGCAAAGACGAATTTTTTTGTTCCGTTAACGGAGCATCACCACGTATCCACAAACCCCCTGCCCTTTTTCTCGCGCGGGGGGCCGGCGGATTTTAACCCGCGCATGATCCAGGCTCTTGTGTCCTTCGGGTCGATGACGGCGTCGATTTCCAGGAAGGAGGCCATGTTGATGGCCTTGCCGTTTTCGTAATAGCGGGCGACCATTTTCCGGTAGAAGGCGTCGCGCTCGGCGGGATCGTCGATCGCTTCCATTTCGCGGCGGTAGCCGAGCCGCACCGCGCCTTCGAGGCCCATGCCGCCGAATTCGCCGGTCGGCCAGGAGACGATGAAGAAGGGGGCGTGGAAGGAGCCGGCGGCCATGCCCTGCGCGCCGAGGCCGTAGCCCTTTCTGAGCACCACCGTGAAGAAGGGAACGCGCATCGAGGCGCCGGTGACGAACATGCGGCTGACATGGCGCACTTGCGCGCGCTCCTCGATCTCGGGGCCGACCATGAAGCCCGGCGTGTCGCAGAGCGACAGCATGGGCAGGCCGAAGGCGTCGCAGAGCTGCATGAAGCGGGCGGCTTTATCACCCGCTTCGGCGTCGATGGCGCCGCCCAAGTGCATCGGGTTGTTGGCGATGAGGCCCATCGGCCGGCCCTCGATGCGGACGAGGCAGGTGAGGATGCCGATGCCGAAGGAGGGCCGGAGTTCCAGCACCGAGTTCCGGTCGGCAAGCGCGTCGATGACGGTGCGGATGTCGTAGGCGCGCAGGCGGTTTTCGGGGATCAGGCGGCGGAGGTCGCGCTGGTCGGCGGCGTCCCACTGCGGAAGGCTGCCTTGAAAGTAGGAGAGGTATTTTTTGGCCGCGGCGACGGCTTCGGCCTCGTCCTCGACCGCGATGTCGACGACGCCGTTGGCCGTCTGCACATTAATGGGGCCGATGTCTTCCGGCGCGTAGACGCCGAGGCCCCCGCCCTCGATCATCGCCGGGCCGCCCATGCCGATGTTCGCATCCTTCGTCGCGATGATGACGTCGGAGCAGCCGACAAGCGCGGCGTTGCCGGCAAAGCAGCGGCCGGAGACGACCGAGATCAGCGGCACCTCGCCGGAGAGCTTCGCGAACTTGACGAAGCTCGGCGTGTCGAGGCCGGCGACGCCCGCGACATCGGTGTCGCCGGGGCGGCCGCCGCCGCCTTCGCCGAAAAGGACGATGGGGAGATGCCAGTCCTCCGCTATCGTCAGCATACGGTCTTTCTTCTTGTGGTTCATCGCGCCTTGCGTGCCGGCAAAGACGGTGAAGTCATAGGCGAGGATCATGGCGCGCGACTTCTCCTCGCCGAAATGCGCGCCGTTGACCGCGCCGATGCCGGCGATCATGCCGTCGGCGGGGCTCATCTTTATCAACTCGTCCATCGGGCGGCGGCGGCGCTGGGCGGCGAGCGCCAGCGCGCCATATTCGATGAAGCTGCCTTCGTCGACCAGGTCGGCGATGTTCTCGCGCGCCGTGCGCTGGTTGCGCTTGCGGCGGCGGGCGACGGCGTCGGGGCGGCCTTCGTCGAGCCCGATGAAATGACGCTCGATCACTTCGGCGAGGTCGGGGCGGATCAAGTCGGGGTCGATCTCGGTCTCGGCTTCGGCGGCGCGGGCGGCGGCGTCCGCCGACGGTTCGATGAAGAGGAGCGGCTCGTCCTCGAAGAGATTGTCGCCGGGGCGCGCGGCGAGCTTGCGGATGTAGCCGCCTTCGGGCGCCGTCACCACATGCTCCATCTTCATCGCTTCGAGCACCGCCACCTGCTCGCCGGCGCTGACGAGTGCGCCTTCGGCGACGTCGATCGACACAACGCGGGCTTGCATCGGCGCGGCGACGGGGCGCGTGCCGGGCGGCGCGTCGACGGCCTTGGCGGGGGCGCTGGGGGCGGCGCCGCCGGCCTGCCCATGAAAGAGTTGCCGGTGGCCGGTCGCGGGCGGGCGGGCGAGGTCGGCCGCATGGTCCTCGACGAATTTCGTGTAGACGTCGTTCGCCACGAATTCCGGGCGCTTCAACAGGTTCATGTGGAAGCCGATATTGCTGGCGACGCCTTCGAGGCGGAATTCGCAGAGCGCGCGGTAGGCGCGGGCCGCGGCGGCGGCATAGTCGGGCGAGGGCGAATGGGCGATCAGTTTCGCCAGCAGCGAATCGTAGTTGGGGCTGGTGCGGTAGCCGGCATAGCCGAAGCTGTCGACGCGGATGCCGGGCCCCGACGGCGGCTCGAAGGCGGTGATGACGCCGCCGGCGGGCTTTGCCGCGCCGTCGGCGGTCATGGTTTCCATGTTGATGCGGAGCTGGATCGCGAAGCCGCGGGGCGGGGCCACGTCGGCCTGCAAGAGGCCGAGTTCGGCCAGCGTCGCGCCGCCGGCAAGGCGGAGCTGCGTCTTGACGAGATCGATGCCGGTGACTTCCTCGGTGACCGTGTGTTCGACCTGAAGGCGGGGGTTCGCCTCCATGAAGGCGAAGGTGGCGGCGTCGCCCGGCGCCGATGCGTCGAGCAGGAATTCAAACGTGCCGAGGCTTGAATAATGCGCCTCCCCGGCGAGGCGGATGGCGGCGGCGCAGAGCCGGTCGCGCATCGCCCCGTCGAGCGTCGGCGAGGGCGCGATCTCGACCAGCTTCTGGTTGCGGCGCTGCAGCGTGCATTCGCGCTCGCCGAGATGGGTGACGTGTTTGCCGTCGGCGACGATCTGGATTTCGATGTGGCGGGCCTTGCGGATCAATCGTTCGACATAGACATCGCCGCGGCCGAAGGCGGATTTCGCTTCCGACTGGCAGCGCGCGAAGGCTTCGTCGATTTCGCCCGCGTCCGTCACCGCGCGCATGCCGCGGCCGCCGCCGCCGGCGACCGCCTTGATCATCATGGCGGGATTTTTCCCAAGCGACGCGAAGAAGGCCTTGGCGTCGTCGAGGCCGGTCGGGCCGTCGGTGCCGGGGAGCAGCGGCACGCCGCATTTTTCGGCGAGCGCACGGGCGGCAATCTTGTCGCCGAAGAGGTCGAGCGCTTGCGGCGCCGGGCCGACAAAGACGAGGCCGGCGGCGGCGCAGGCGCGCGCGAAATCCGCATTCTCGGAGAGGAAGCCGTAGCCCGGATGGATGGCGTCACAATGGGTGGCTCTGGCCAGCGCGACAATCGCCGCTTGATCGAGATAGGCGGCGGCGCCCTGGCCCTTCAACGCATGAGCCTCGTCGGCCGCTTTCACATGCAGCGAGGCCGCGTCGTCCTCGGCATGGATCGCGACCGTTTCGAGGCCGAGTTCGGCGGCGGCGCGGGCGATGCGGATGGCGATTTCGCCGCGATTGGCGATCAGCAGCTTGCGGATGCTCATGCGGCGGCCGCCGCGCCGGTTTTCAGCGTCATTGTCTTCGTCTCTTCCCCAAATTTTGCTGGCGGCAAGATAGGGGGCGGGGTCACGGGGGGTCAAATGAGGGGTTCCCATCCGCCCCTTGGGGGCGGATGGGAAGGACAGGGAACGCGCCCTTCTTTCCTCCTTATCTGCGACATTCTTGCAACTAGAAATGCGAGTCACTTGCATTTACAGGCCGCGATGAAATTTGTATGACTACCCTTGATATTCATTCGCAAGAAGAGCCGGGCCCGGCCCGGCTGGACGTCTCAAGGGGAAATTCATGCGCTCGCGATTTTCGACCACCGCCCTTCTCATGCGCGGCTGCAGCAGCCTGGCGCTCGCCACGGCGCTGATGGCCGCACCGGCCGCCCTGGCCGACGAGCCCGCCGCCGAAACGGCGCAGGCCGAAGAAGGCAAGGTTCACATCCTGAAGGGGCTGCTCGTCACCAGCACCGCCGAAGAGACGGCGGAAGTCGGCGGCGGCGTGACCTTCATCGACAAGGAAGAGCTCGAGAAGTTCTCCCATACCGATATCAACCGGGTGCTGCGCGTGGCGCCGGGCGTGCAGATCCAGGAAGAGGACGGCTACGGCCTTCGTCCGAATATCGGCATTCGCGGCTCCGGCAACGACCGAAACAACAAGATCGTCGTGATGGAAGACGGCGTGCTGATGGCGCCCGCTCCTTACGCCGCGCCCGCCGCCTATTACTTCCCGTTCACCGGCCGCATGGAAGCGATCGAAATCACCAAAGGCGCGGCGGCGATCAAATACGGGCCGTCGACGGTGGGCGGCGCGATCAACATGTTGTCGACCTCGATCCCCGACAACGAAGACGGCAGCCTTTCGGGTGCGCTGACGGTGCTGGGCGGCGAGGACAACACGTTGCGCGCGCATGGCCATGCCGGCGGCTGGATGCCGCTCAGCGAAGCGTGGGACGTGGGCGTGCTGCTCGAAACGCTTCAGGACCGCACGGACGGCTTCAAGACGGTCGATGGCGGCGGCGACACCGGCTATGTCGTGCAGGATTATGTCGGCAAGCTCGCCTTCCGCAGCAAGGCCGGTTCGGGATTGCGTCAGGCGTTTGAGTTCAAGGTTCAGGTGTCCGACGAAACGTCGGACGAAACCTATCTCGGCCTCACCGCCGCCGACTTCGCGGCCAGCCCCTATCGCCGCTATGCGGCGAGCCGTCTCGACGAGATGAATGTCGACCACAAGACGTTCCAGGCGACCCATCGCGTCGACTTCAGCAACGACACCAACCTGACGACGACCGCCTATTACACCGAGACCGCACGCGCCTGGTACAAGATCAACGATGTGCGGCAGACCGGCGCGCCGGCATGGACCGGCATATCCAATGCCATCATGGACCCCGCCAACAGCGTCGAACGCGACATTCTGCGCGGCGTTGTGAACGGACAGATCCGCGTGCGCAACAACAACCGCGAATACTACACCGCCGGTATCCAGTCGGTGCTCGGCACGGCTTTCCTCACCGGCGACGTCGCTCACTTCGTCGAAATCTCGGCGCGCTATCACGAGGACGAGGAAGACCGCTTCCAGAACCAGGACGTCTACGACATGACCGGCGGCCAGTTGACACTGACGACCGCCGGCGCGCCGGGCAGCCAGGAGAACCGCGTCGGCGACGCCAAGGCCTGGGCGTTCTTCGTGCGCGATACGATCGACTGGGGCAACCTCACCGTCGTGCCGGGGCTGCGCTACGAGACGATCAAGCTGCGGCGCACCGACTACGGGCTCGCCGACCCCGCACGCACCACGCCGCTCGCCGTGACCGAAAATTCGGTCGACGTGCTGATCCCGGGCGTCAGCGCCACCTACAATCTCAGCGACGAATGGCAGCTTCTCGCCGGCGTGCATCGCGGCTTCGCGGCGCCCGGACCGGGCTCGACGTCGGATGCCGAGAAGTCGATCAACTACGAAGCGGGCTTCCGTTACGGCGCCGGCGATTTCTCGTTCGAGACGATCGGCTTCTTCAACGACTATTCGAACCTCTTGGGCACCTGCACGGCCTCGACCGGCGGCGGCTGCGTTGTCGGCACGCAATTCGACGGCGGCGACGTCGATGTGAAGGGTATCGAGGTCGCGGCCGGCTACGACGCGGGCGGGCTTCTCGGTCTCGGCCTCAAGGCGCCGCTCGCGCTCGCCTACACCTATACGACGAGCGAGTTCAAGACGAGCTTCGCCAGCGGCTTCGGCCCCTGGGGCACGGTGACGGCCGGCGACAAGCTGCCTTATCTGCCCGAGCACATGGTGACGCTGTCGGCCGGGCTCGAGGGCGAGGCCTGGCGGACCAACCTGCTGGTCTCCTATGTCGACGAGACGCGCGCCGTCGCCGGCCGGGGCGCCATTCCGGCCAACCAGCTCATCAACGAGCGGGTGATCTTCGATCTTTCGGCCGAATACGACGTGGTGCCGGGCGTGACGCTGATCGGCATTGTCGAGAACCTGACCGACGAGGTCTATAACGTCTCCTTCGACCCCGCCGGCGCCCGGCCCGGCAAGCCGCGGACGGTCCTCGGGGGCGTCAAACTCAGCTTCTGACGGCGATCCACCCTGACAGGGGGCAAGCGGGGCGGCTCTGCAACAGCGGAGCCGCCCCGTTTCCATTCAAGTCCTTGTCACAAAAGTGAAAAATGGCGCCGCACCAAAGCGGTGCAATCCGGCAACAGGCCGGGACTGTCATATCACTGTCATAAAAAGTCGACCGATCTGTCACATAGCTCTGTTACTTGCGAAAGCCATGGGGGGTGTTCGCGGCGTCTGTCGCGGCTGCCAGTCCTGCAACAGAAGCTCATTCACAGAACACGGAGACGTCAAATGACGTTGCGAAACATTCTGCTGGCCGGCACCGCTCTTGGCGCCGCCGCACTCCTCTCGGGTCCGGCTTTCGCCGCGACCAGCGCACAGGCCGAACTCAACGCCCTCAAGGCGCAGATCGAGGCCCTTCAGAAGAAGATCGACGACGTCGAAATCCAGCACGGCAACAAGATCAAGTCGCTGGAAGTACGCAAGAGCGACGTCGAAGTGAGCCTGAAGGACGGCCGCCCGGTCTTCAAGACCGCCGACGGCAACTTCTCCTTCGGCATTTCAGGCCGGGCCCATCTCGATGTCGGCGCCTATGACCAGAACGCCGCCAGCGAGGCGAATTTCGGCGGCTTGCGCGGCAACGCCAACTTCCGCCGCGCCCGCGTCAGCCTCAACGGCACCGTCGCAAAGGATTTCAAATACAATATCGAATTCAACTTCGGCGACAGCGGCACGGAATCGAATGCCCGCATCTATGAAGTGGCGCTGACCTATACCGGCATCACGGGCACCAACCTCGTACTCGGCGCGACCAAGCCGAAAATGACCCTGGACGATTCGACCTCGTCGAACGACATCACCTTCATCGAGCGTGCGACGGCGGTCAATCTCGCCATCACGCCGGCGGCAGGCGAAGCGCGCATGACGGCGGGCGGCACGTACAACACCGACAATTTCTTCGGCGCCGCCTACTACACGATGAGCTCGGCCGCCGCGGGCGGCGGCCTCGACGACTATGACGCGTCGAACGTTGTCGGCCGTCTTGCCTATGCGACATCGCCGAAGGAAGGTCTCAACGTTCATATCGGCGCCTCGGGCTCGCACTCCTTCAATGTGCCTGCCGACACGATCCGCTTCCGCGACCGTCCGGAACTGCGCGTCGATCCGCTGCGCTATATCGACACCGGCAATATCGGCGGCATCGACACGATCAGCGTCTATGGCCCGGAACTCGCCCTCAATTACGGCCCCTTCCGCGCGCAGGGCGAATATTACCGCTATGATATCGACGGTATCGGCGGCGGCAGCGCCGAATTCGATGCCTGGTATCTGCAGGCCTCGTGGGTGCTCACCGGCGAAGCCTACCGGTACGACATCAAGAAGGCCGCCTATTCGGGCGTGAAGCCGGCCAATCCGTTCGGCTTTGGCGGCGGCGGCATGGGCGCCTGGGAAATTGCGGCGCGTTACAGCGAAGCCGACCTCAACGATGCCAGCGCCGGCATCGCCGGCGGCCAGCAGGAGATCATCACGGTCGGTCTCAACTGGTACGCCAACAACAACCTGCGCTTCATGCTCAACTACCTGAACGTGGATGTGAAGAACCGGGGCGGCGTGTTGAACCCGAACTTCGGCCACGATGCGGTGGCGCTCAGGACGCAGTTCAACTTCTGAGGAACTCTATCGATCCGCTTTCCTCGCAGATCGTCAGACGGAACTCCCGGCGGGCAACCGCCGGGAGTTTTTGTTTATGCACTTGCGCGCGCGGGTGAAGAAATCCGCCGGGGCTTCTGTCCTGCGCGCGTGCACCGTCAGTCGAGGCCGAGCGACTTGCGGTCTTGCGCCGCGAAAACATAAGGCAGCGCGAAGTAGCCGGCGATCTCCGCGTCACGCTGGCCTTCTCGCGAGAGCACATAGTCGATCGCATTCCGTGCTGCGGGCCCGTGCGCCGAAACGCGGACGATGCGCGCCAGCGGCCAGGCCGCGCGATGGGCGCTTGCCTCGCTCGGGCCGACACATTCGCCGCCTCCGACGGACAGCCTGAGCGCGCGCACGGCGTCGCTGCGATAGCCGGCCGGCGCAAAGCCGATGCCGCCCGGCGACGCCCCGACCTCGCGTATCAATGTGGAGGCGCGCGCAACGGGTTTTGCGTCCGGCGCGATGGCGCCGCCTTGCAGCGCGGCGGCGACGAAGAAATCGCGTTCGCCGCCCGCCGGCCGGTCGAAGGCGATGACGGGGCGCGACGCCCAATCGCCCCCGAGGCCGGCGGCGCCCCATGCCACGTTGCCGGCAAAGAGCGGGGCGAGGTTTTCAAGAGGCAGGCAGGCGAGCGGATTGTCCTTGTGGACGAAGACGGCCAGCGCCTCGACGGCGGCACGCGCGGTCAGGACGCCAGGGCCCTGCCCCGCGAGCGGCGCGACCCGCACATCCGGATGGCGCGCGCCAAAACCCTCGCGCCAGAGCAGCAGCAGCCGCGCATTGGCGGGTTCGGCGGCGACTTCGACCATGCCGTTCAAACCCGGAGCGGCTTCGTAAGGCCGGTAGCGTTCGTCGACCGCTTGTACCGGCGAGGCCAGAACCAGGGCGCCGAGAATGGGTGCAAATCTTTTCATCCGGCGCTCCGCTGCGGGTCTGCCCTCACCCAGCCATGCCGGAGATTTACGACAATCGCGTGACGTCCTATTTCAGCCCGTGGTTGCGCGCCTTTTCGAGGTCTTCCTTCAACGACGATGCGCCGAGCCAGAAATGCAGCGCCGCCCAGGGCCAGACGATCATCACCGTCAGCAGCGCATAGCGCAGCGATTCCTGCCCGAAGCTGGGCGCGTAGAGATCGCTGATCAGGCCGACCGCCTGCGGCCCGAGGCCCATGCCGATCAGGTTGAGGATCAGAAAGAGCACGGCCGAGGCGACGGCGCGCATGCGCAGCACCACGAGGCCTTGCGTCATTGCGAGGCTCGGGCCGATATAGGCGGCGCCCGCAAAGGCCGGCACCAGGAAGAAGAACATCGCCCAGTATTTGTCGGGCGAGAGATACATGGCCACCGAGAGCGGGAAACAGACGATCATCACGATCGCCACAACCCACATGTTCCAGCGCACATCGCGCTTGCTGTAGCGGTCGGCCGCCCAAGCGGTCGCATAGGTGCCGGCGCCGCCGACAAAGCCGATGATCAGCGCCAGCCAGGTGCCGATCTCGCCGGGAGACATCTGGTAGGAGCGCATCAGGAAGGCCGGTATCCAGGTGACGCCGGCATAGCCGCCAAAGGCCGCCAGCGCGCAGGCAAAGGAAATATGCCGGAACGAACGCTGCGACCAGAGCAGGCGGAAGACCTCGCCGACTTTCGGCGCATTGCCCGCGGCCTGCGCGGTGGTACCGTCGGCGTGTCCGCGCTGGGGCTCCTTCAATGTGAAGCGGATCAGCAATGCGATCAGAATGCCCGGCGCGCCGACGACCATGAAGGCCGCGCGCCAGCCATACCACTGGCTGACCCAGCCGCCGACCAGAAAGCCGATCAGGATGCCGATATTGATGCCGAGCGAATAGATGCCCATCGCCGAGGCGCGTTTCTCCGGCGGGAACATGTCGGAGATCATCGAATGCGAGGGCGGGCTCGACCCCGCCTCGCCGATGCCGACGCCGATGCGCGCCAGCGCCAGCTGCGCAAAGCTGGTCACGAAACCGCACATCACCGTCATGGTGGAGAAGATGGCAATGGCCGCCGAGACGATGTTGCGGCGGTTGGTGCGGTCGGCCAGCATGGCGATCGGAACGCCGAGCGTCGCGTAGAAGATCGCAAAGGTGATGCCGGACAGAAAGCCGAGCTGCGTGTCGCTGACGCCGAGATCCTGTTTGATCGGTTCGAGCAGGATCGCGAGGATCTGGCGATCCACGTAATTGGCCGTATAGCCGAGCATCAGAATGAAAAGCGCGTAGTTGCGATAGGCGGGCGAAAACCCCTGCGACGGCGCAGCTGCAGCCGCGGCGCCCGAAACGGCGCCGGCACGATCTGTCATTGTCGTCCTCCCGAATTCCCTCTTGAAAGAACACTAGAGCGTTTCATTGTTTCGCGGAAACAATGAAACGCTCCAGATTCCTGTTTTGTCGCGTTTCCGGACGGTGAACCGCCACCTGTAAATTTCAAAGGAGGCACTTCACCTGGAAACGCTCTAGCCGCGGGCCCGGCGATCTCAAACTACTCGATCGGGTCCGACGGCCATGTCCGATTTTGGCGAGCGGGGCGGCGTGCGCCGTCCTACACTCTGGCCATGAAACAGACCGCCGCCCTATCCCCATCCGGCGCCCCTTCCGGCCTCGACCCCGATCTGTGCTACCGCGCGGTGCAGGCCAAGGATGCGCGCTTCGACGGGCGCTTCTTCATCTGCGTCAGCACCACCGGCATCTATTGCCGTCCGGTCTGCCCGGCGCGGGTGCCCAAGCGCGAGAACTGCCGCTTTGTGCCGAGCGCGGCGGCGGCCGAAGCGCTCGGCTTCCGCTCCTGCCTGCGCTGCCGCCCGGAAGCCGCGCCCGGCACGCCCGCCTGGGCCGGGACCGCGGCCAGCGTTTCGCGGGCGCTCCGGCTCATCGAGGAGGGTGCGCTCGACGACGGCAAGCTTGACGATCTCGCGGCGCGCCTCGGCATGGGCGAGCGCCAATTGCGGCGCCTCTTCCTCGCGCATGTCGGCGCCGGGCCGCAGGCGGTCGCCGCCAATCGCCGCCTGCTGACCGCCAAGCAACTGATCACCGACACAGGCCTGCCGCTTTCAGAAGTCGCGCATGCGGCCGGCTATCGAAGCCTCCGGCGTTTCAACGATGCGATATTGCATGCTTACGGCGTCGCGCCCGGCGGCGTCAGGCGCGCGTCAGAAGCGGCGGCGGGCGGGGCGATCCGCCTGCGGCTCGGCTATCGCCCGCCTTTCGACTTCGCGCGCGTGCTCGCCTATCTGGCGGGCCGCGCGATACCGGGCGTCGAGCATGTGACGGCGGCGCGCTATGCGCGCAGTTTCCGGCTCGACGGCGTCAGCGGCGTGTTGTCGGTTGCGCCGGCGCCGAAGGGACATGCGCTCGAGGCACGCATCGAAATCGCCGGCGCCGAAAAAGGCGCGGCGCTGCCGATGCGGCCGATCGCGGCGCGGCTCCGGCGGCTTTTCGATCTCGATGCCGAACCCTCGGCCATCGCCGCCGCCTTCGAGGACGATCCGCTGATCGGCCCGCGCCTTGCGCGCGCGCCGGGCCTGCGCGTGCCGGGCGCTTTCGACGGCTTCGAGCTGGCGATCCGCGCCGTGCTCGGCCAGCAGATTTCGGTGAAGGGCGCGACGACCATCGCCGGGCGCATCGTGGCGCGGTTCGGCGAGGCCTTTGACAGCGGCGCGGACGGCATCACGCATTTTTTCCCGACGCCGCGCCATCTCGCGCGCGGCGACTATGCCGGGCTCGGCCTCACCGGCGGGCGCATCGCGACGCTGAAGGGACTTGCCGGCGCGGTTGCTTCCGGCGGGCTCGACTTTTCCCCCCGCGAAACGCTGGAGGCCAAGATCGCCGAGCTGACCGCGCTGCCCGGCATCGGCGAATGGACGGCACATTATGTGGCGCTGCGGGCACTCGGCGAACCCGATGCCTTTCCGGCTTCCGATCTCGGGCTTCGCAAGGCGGCCGGCGGCGGCAAACCCGTGACCGCCAAAGAGCTTGAGCTGCTATCGCAAGACTGGCGCCCCTGGCGCGGCTATGCGGCGCTGGCGCTCTGGACATTATAAAGGTGAGGACGATGAAACTTCCCGACGACGACACGCTCGCCACCGCGACGCTCGACACGCCCATCGGCCGCTTGCGGATCGCCGCCATCGATGACGGCCTAGCGGCGGTGCTGTTTCCGAACCAGAAGGATGTCGCCTTTGCAAAGCGCGAGGGCAGCGCGAAGGCACGCGCGCATCGCGACAAGGCGCTGAAGGCGCTCGACCTCTATTTCGAGGGCCGGAAGAAGGATTTCAGCGGACTGACACTTGCCGCCGCCGGCACGGATTTCCAGAAGAATGTCTGGAAGGCGCTCGCCGACATTCCCTTCGGCGAGACGCGCTCCTATGCCGACATCGCACGCGCCATCGGCAATCCGAAAGGCATGCGCGCCGTCGGGCTGGCCAATGGGCGCAACCCGATCCCCGTCATCGTGCCGTGCCACCGCGTGATCGGCGCCGACGGATCGCTGACGGGCTTTGGCGGCGGATTGCCGACCAAGAAATGGCTGCTCGAATTCGAAGGGATTTCCGCCCCGCGTCTCCTCTGAGCGGTTTGCATGTGCGGCGGCAGGCCTTAGGCTGTCATTGTTGCATTTCGTGTGGAGAGGAAACATGTCCATGCCCGGCGGACCTTTCGGCGGCCTTTTCGGCCTGTTGCTGCTGGTGGCGGTCATCTATGCGATCGTCCGCATTGCGCAGAGCGGCGCCGATCCGATCTGGAAGGCGGTGTGGATCGCCGGCGTCATCATCGTGCCGGTCGTCGGATTGATCCTCTGGGCGCTGTTTGGCCCAAAATAGGGCAGATACGGACAAATTTTTACGGCGCAGCCTTCATTCTGCCTTGCTTGAGCCGGAACATCGCAGACCGGTTCGAAACAAGAAAGAAGAGGAATCTCCCGCATGCTTCTCAATCTTGTCATCACACTGATCGTCGTGGGCGTGCTGTTGTGGCTCGTCAACACCTACATTCCGATGGATCCGAAGATCAAGCAGATCCTCAACGTCGTCGTCGTGATCGTCGTCATCGTCTGGCTGCTGCAGCTCTTCGGCGTGCTCGGCGCCATCGGCATACGCTGACGCCGACATTTCTCCACAAAAATACGGAAAGGGCCCGCGCCGCAAGCGCGGGTTCTCTTCGTTGCGTCGTGTGCGGACGCGGCGGGACGTGCTTGTCTTGCCGTACGCACCGACGCAACATGCGTGGCAGGCAAACATTGGTCCCGCGCGTCCGAGCGAACCGCTTTTCAGAAGAGAGAATCACATGCGCTTCCAGGATTTCCTGACTTTCGACAAGTTGATCGCGGGATCCGCGATCAAGTTTCTCTACTGGCTCGGCATTGCGATCATCGTGCTTTTCGGGCTCGGCTCCTTTGCCGGGTCGATCAATACGATGAGCTACAATCCAGGCCTCGGCCTGCTGCAACTCGTGGTGGCGGTGGTCGGCATCGCCTTCGGCCTGCTTTTCTGGCGCATCATCTGCGAGATGTACCTGACTTTCGTTTCGATGAACGAGCGGCTTGGCGAGATCAGGGACAGGCTGCCCCGCGTCTGACGTTCAGAACAGGCCGGCGAGCGGCACAGTCGCGCCGCGCGGCAGGACGCGCACCGGCACGCCGCCCGAAAAACGTGCAATCGTCTCCGCCGTTTCCTCGACCGGCACCGGGCCCGGCGCCGCTTCGCTGACGACAATGGCGCGGGGCAGGAGATTTTCCGCGCGCATCACGGCGAGCGTCGTCAGCGTGTGGCTGATCGTTCCGAGATAGGCGCCGACCACGAGAAGCGGCGCAAGACGCACGCGGGCGTCAAGCGCCTTCATCCAGTCGAGAACCGTGTGGGCCGCGTCGAGCGGCACCATCAGCCCGCCGACGCCTTCGATCACCAGCGGGTCGTGCTTTGCCGCGGCGTCCACGCATTCCGCAACCAGGGCGTCGAAATCGATCGTCCTGCCTTCGCGTTTCGCCGCCATGTCGGGCGAAAGCGCCGCCTTGAAACGCCAGCGCGAGACGCGGCCTGCATTTTCAAACACAACCTCTTCACCCATCGCGGCCAGCAGCATCGCCGGATCGCTTTCGGGGAAGGTCGTTTCGTCGAAACCGCTGACCAGCGGCTTGATGGCGCGCGTCTGCAATTCGCGTGTCAGCATGGCCGAGACGTAGGTCTTGCCGATTTCGGTGCCGGAGGAGGTGACGAAGATCGCGGTCATGTCACTCGGCGGCCCGGCGCGACATGATCCGTTCACGGACGAGAGCGATCAGACGAGCGATGTCCTCGTCCTTGTGTTCGGCCGTAAAAGTGAAACGCAACCGCGCGGTGCCGGCGGGCACGGTCGGCGGCCGGATGCCGGTGACCAGAAAACCTTCGGTCTCGAGCATGGCCGACGCCGCGAGCGTTGCTCCCGCGTCGCCAAGGATCAGCGGCACGATGGGGCTTTCGGGTTCGGCAAGGCCAAGCGCACGGGTGAAGGCCTTCGCCTTCTCGACCGGACGCCGGCAATATTCCGGATTGTCGCGAATGAAATCGAGGGCGGCGATGGCGGCAGCGGCGGAGGCCGGCGGCAGGCCTGTCGAATAGATCAGCGTGCGGGCGCGGGTGCGGATCAGGTCGCAGACGGCGCGGCTCGCACAGAGATAGCCGCCATAGGAACCGACGGCCTTCGACAGCGTGCCCATCTGCAATGGCACCGCCGCCTTTTCCGCGCCCATGAAACTCGACCCGCGCCCCTCGCGGCCGACGACACCGATCCCGTGTGCATCATCCGTCATCAGCCATGCGTCATGTTGCGCGGCGCGTGCTGCCAGCGCTTCGACCGGCGCGGCGTCGCCATCCATGCTGAAAATGCCGTCGGTCAGGATCAGGCAGCGGTTCGCGGTTCCGCGACGCGCGGCGAGCAGGGC
Source organism: Parvibaculum sp. (assembly GCA_040216885.1). Lineage (GTDB taxonomy): Bacteria > Pseudomonadota > Alphaproteobacteria > Parvibaculales > Parvibaculaceae > Parvibaculum. The sequence goes on along the minus strand of JAVJOG010000017.1, from coordinate 95,141 downwards.
TTCGAGATGCGGCAGGTCGTTGTGGCGGAAGATCGCGAATTCGGCGCCCGAAAGCTTCGCACCCGACATCAGGCAGGCATGGCTGAGTTCGTCGGCAAGGATCAGATCGCCCGCGCCCACAAGCGCCGGCACGATGCCGAGATTGGCCATGTAGCCCGAGCCGAAGACGACGCAATCCTCCGCTTCCTTCCAGGCGGCGAGACGGCGTTCGAGTTCGGCGAAAAGCGGATGATTGCCCGAGACGAGGCGCGAGGCGCCGGCGCCGGCGCCGTATTTTTCGGTCGCTTCGATCGCGGCGCGCTTCACAACCGGATGTTGCGAGAGATTGAGATAGTCGTTGCAGCAGAAGGAAATCAGTTCGCGTCCGCCCCGCGTCGCGGTTGCGCCTTCGCGCCGGTCGGTCTCGACAAGGCGGCGGCGTAGCGCCCGCGCCTCCAGCGCCGCCAGCTTGCCGCCCGCGAAATCGTCCAGTGAAGCCGCCATGACACTCTCCTTTGCCGGGGAGGTATGGGCCGCGGCGGCGGCCCCGCGCAAGTGCTTTGTGATCCCTGGCTAGAGCCGGCTCGTCTTCAACCGGATGCGCGAACTGGCGGCGAGCAGCGTGGAGGCCGGAATTTCGGCTTCCGCCGGCAGCGTCGGGCCCTTGTAGGCGAGGCCGAAAACCTCGCGCGCCTCGCGCAATTCCTGCGGCAGCGCGCCCGTGTCGTCGCGTGCATCGAGCGCGGCCAGCAGCGCGGCGGCGCGGGTTTCGGCGACTTTCCAGAATCCATAGCCGTCGAGCCAGGCTTCGTCCGTGCCGCCCGCCGAGGTTGCGGCATCGTATTGTTTCGCCGCCCGGTCGAACATGCCGGCGGTCAGCGCGGCCTCGATCTGCAAGGGGCTGCGATCGCCCGGTGGAGCCTTTTCGGCCGCCGCGTCGAGCGCCGCCAGCACTTTCGCCGCCGCCGCCCCGGCTTCTGCCGCCGGGGCGTCGCCGAGCGCCAGCTCGACCGCGCCCGTCATCTCGTCCATGAAGAGCGCGACGCCGCGGGCTTCGAAGACCGGTTCGAGGTCGATGTAAACTTCCGAAATCGGATGCGCGAACATTTCGCCGGCGGCGCGCCTGCCGTCCTCGACGTCGAGCATGGCGATGCCGGCCAGATAATGCGCGCGGACGATGTCGAGCGCCGAGAGATAGACCGCCGGGTCCGTCGCGGCGGCCGCCGGATCGACGCCGCCTTCTCCACCTTCTCCACCTTCGCCGCCCTCTCCGCCTTCCCCCTCGCCCATCGCGGCGATCCGGAAGGCGCCATTATCGGGCCCGTCATGGGCGGCGGCGCCCACCTTTCCCGCAACGGCGCTCGAGGCCGCGATGAGGGCGGCGGTGCTGATGCCGGTCCATAGTTTCATGCGATATTTCATGGCGCGTCCTCGTTGCTTGCGGCCTCGACCTTTAGCGTGGATTGTCCTATTTTGCAAACGACTTGCATTCGCATGGAAGCCTCGTCTTGTTCATCCAGATCGCAAATATTCTGACGGCGGCCGACCTGCGGCTTGCCGATACCGTTTTCGCGCAGACCGACGCCTTCGAGAGCGGCGCGCGCACGGCCGGGCGCATCGCCCGCGCCGTCAAGAACAACGAGCAGGCGAAACCGTCGGGGCTTGCCGCCGATCTGACGGTGCTGATCGAGAAACGCCTGCTCAAGAACGATGTCTTCCGTGCCGCGGCGCAGCCCGGGCAACTCATCCGCACGCTGCTTTCGCGCTACACGGCCGGCATGGGCTATGGCCTGCATGTGGACGATGCCTTTATCGAGGGTCAGCGCACCGACCTTTCCTTCACGCTTTTCCTCGCGCCGCCGGAGAGCTATGAGGGCGGCGAACTCGTGGTCGAGGAGCCGGCGGGCGAGCGCCTGATCAAGCTCGAGGCCGGCGCGCTGGTGCTTTATCCGTCGACGACACTGCACCGGGTCGCCGAGGTGACGAAGGGCGAACGCCGCGCCGCCGCCGGCTGGGTGCGGAGCCGCATCCGCGACGCCGAAGCGCGCGAAACACTGTTCGATGTCGCGCTGGCGCTACGTCAGGCGGAGGCGGCCGGAAACCGGACGCTGACGGACCGGCTCCTGAAGATCCAGGGGGCGCTGCTCAGGCGCTGGGGCGAAGACTGAGCGGGCGGCCACCCCCACCCTTCCCGAATCTTGCATTGAGGCTCAGGCCGCTTATGCTGCCGGAATTGTAGCCTTTTTGTCGTTATCGCAAGAGAACCGCGGCCCATGAGCATCCAGACCCGCATCGAAGAGCCGAAATCAGCGCAGCCCGGCATTGCCCGGCGCACCAATCCGGACGAGACCCGCCACGACTGGACGCGCGCGGAACTGCAGGCGCTGTTCGATCTGCCTTTCAACGATCTCCTGTTCGAGGCGCAGCTCGTTCACCGGCGCTGGTTCAAGGCGAATGAAGTGCAGATGTCGACGCTGCTGTCGATCAAGACCGGCGGCTGCCCGGAAGATTGCGGCTATTGCGCCCAGAGTTCGAAGTTCGAGACGGGGCTCAAGGCCTCGAAGCTGATGGAAGTCGAGAAGGTGCTCGCCGAAGCGCGCAAGGCGAAGGAAGCGGGCGCAACGCGCTATTGCATGGGCGCGGCCTGGCGCGAGCCCAAGGACCGCGACATGGACATGGTCTGCGCGATGATCGAGGGCGTGAAGGAATTGGGCATGGAAACCTGCATGACGCTCGGCATGCTTTCCGGCCAGCAGGTCCACCGCCTCGCCCAGACGGGCCTCGACTACTACAACCACAATGTCGACACGTCGGAAGAATATTACCCGAATGTCATCAGTACACGGACCTATCAGGACCGGCTCGACACGCTGGAGCGGGTGCGCAATGCAGGCATCAATGTCTGCTCGGGCGGCATTGTCGGCATGGGCGAAAGTGCGGACGACCGCATCGGCATGCTGATCACGCTGGCGAACCTGCCGGAACATCCGCAGAGCGTGCCGATCAACATGCTTATGCCGATGGAAGGTACACCGCTCGGCCGCAGCGAGAAGGTCGACCCCATCGACTTCGTGCGCATGATCGCTGTGGCGCGCATCGCCATGCCGAAATCCGTCGTGCGCCTCGCGGCGGGCCGGGAACTGATGTCGGAAGAACATCAGACACTCTGCTTCATGGCGGGTGCCAATTCGATCTTTGTCGGCGACAAGCTGCTGACCGCGAAAAACCCGGAAGAGGACAAGGACCGGCGCCTGCTCGACAAGCTCGGCATCTCGCCGATGCCGGCGCATAGCTGCCCGTCGGAGAAGTGACGGCCAGAGCCTTGTCCGTCCCGCCCACCAACCCGCTCATCAACGATCCGCCCGCATGGCTCGCGGAGGGCGCGCCGCATTTGTGGCTGCCCTATACGCAGATGCAGACGACGCCGATGGCGCTGCCGGTCGTCAAGACCGACGGTGTGCGCCTCACGCTGGCGGACGGGCGCGAGCTGATCGACGGCACCTCGTCCTGGTGGACGGCGGCGCATGGCTACAATCATCCCCACATTCGCGAAGCCGTCACCGCGCAGCTTGATAAGATGCCGCATGTGATGCTGGGCGGACTGGCGCATGAGCAGGCCTGCCGGCTGGCGACGCGGCTTTCCAGGCTGCTGCCGGGCGATCTCGGCCATGTGTTCTTTTCGGAGTCGGGCTCGGTCTCGGTCGAGATCGCGATGAAGATGGCGGTGCAGTACTGGATCAACAACGGAAAAAAGGGCCGCACGCGGTTTGTGGCCTTCAAGGGCGGCTATCACGGCGACACGCTGGCCACCATGTCGGTCTGCGATCCGGACGAGGGCATGCACACGCTCTTCAAGGGCGCCATCGCCGAGCAGTTGATCTGCGAATTGCCGACGGACGAGGAAAAGACCGCTGCGCTCGATGCCTTCCTCGCGGCACACGCGCACCAGATCGCCGCCGTCGTCACCGAACCTTTGGTGCAGGGCGCGGGCGGGATGCGCTTTCACGACGCGGCGACGCTCGGCCGCCTGCGCGCATTGTGCGACAGGCACGGGCTGCTGCTGATCCTCGACGAGATCTTCACCGGTTTTGCGCGCACCGGCACGATGTTCGCCTGCGAGGCGGCCGGTATCGTGCCCGACATCGTGACGCTGTCGAAGGCGCTCACCGGCGGCACCATGGCGCTGGCGGCGACCGTCGCCCGCGCGCCGGTCTTCGAGGCGTTCCTGGGCGAAGATGGCGGTCGCGCGCTGATGCACGGCCCGACCTATACCGGCAACGCGCTTGCCTGCGCGGCGGCCAATGCCTCGCTCGATCTCTTCGAAAGCGAACCGCGCCTCGCGCAGGTCGCGGCCATCGCCGATCAGCTCACCCGCGAGCTTGCGCCCGCCCGCGCCATCCCCGGCGTGCGCGACGTCCGCGTCAAAGGCGCCATCGGTGTCATCGAGCTTCAGCGGATGGGCGACCTCAACACGATCAAGCGGCGCCTCATCGAGGAGGGCGTTTTCATCCGCCCCTTCGGCAATATCGTCTACACGACGCCGCCGCTGACGATCGAACCCGGCGATCTCGGCCGGCTGACGGCGGCGATGCTCAAGATCACGGCAGAAATCGCCGCCGCCTGAGGGCGCGCTGTGGCGGCATAACCACATTTTCTAGCGTGAACCCGCTTTTTCACTTCAATATATTGAGCCGAAATGGGTCAACCGGTACTCTCGTCCGGGGGCTGATTCGGCCTTTTCGATATTCGTTCACAACCGTGACGGTGGGTTCCAGCGCGCGAGCGCAAGGGACTGCGGCGGAAGCGTTATGTTCTTCAAAACCGCGCCCTTCACCGGCGCGGTCGGGCACCGGGAATACGAAAGCCATGCACGTCATCGCATTTGCCTCGCAGAAAGGCGGCTCCGGCAAGACGACACTTGCCGGCCATATCGCGGTCGAAGCCGAACGCCAGGGCGCGGGGCCCGTCGCGCTGATCGACACCGACCCGCAGGGCAGCCTGTCGCAATGGTGGAATGCGCGCGAGGCCGAACGGCCCTTTTTCGCCCGCGCCTCCAGCGCCGGGCTCGAAGCGGACTTGGCAGCGCTGAAGGATGGCGGCGTGCGCCTCGTCATCGTCGACACGCCGCCCGCCATCACCGCGACCATCGGCCATGTGATCGGGCTTGCCGACCTCGTCGTCATCCCGACGCGCCCGAGCCCGCACGACCTGCGCGCCGCCGGGGCCACCGTGCGGCTGTGCGAGGAAGTCGGCAAACCGCTGGTTTTCGCGGTCAATGGCGCCAGCCCGCGGGCCCGCATCACCACCGAGGCCGTCATCGCGCTTTCCCATCACGGCCCCGTCGCCCCCTCGATCCTGCATCAGCGCATCGATTTCGCCTCCAGCATGATCGACGGCCGCACGGTCATGGAAATCGCCTCGCAGACCAAATCGCCCGAAGAGGTCGCCGAACTCTGGCGCTTCCTCGACGACCGGCTGAAAGGCCGCGAAACCGCGCCGCTTGCCACCGCCGCCTTTCTGACCGGCAACACCACCGAACGCAGCCTCAGAGGCGCCGCCTGATGTCGAAGAAACCTGCCTCATTGACGAGCGACCTGCTTGCGCGCAAGGGTGAGGCGGAGCCTTCCTCGGCCGACCCGGCATCGCGCGTGACGCTCACCGGCGGCCGACAGCCGGACTTCAGCGGTATCGGCCGTTCGGAGGGCCCGTCCCAGGGGCTATATGCCAGCCCCGTCACGGAGAGGCCGGAGATGCACGGAATGGACGAGGAGGAGCGGCCCCGCCCGCCGGAGCCCGAAATCATCTACACGCCGGAAGATTACGAGACCGGCGGCCGGACGCGGCTGATTGCCGGCGCCTTTATCGGGATCGCGCTGCTTGGCGGCGTCATCGTCGCGATGTCGCTCAACGACGGCGGCGATGTGGCGCCGCTTTCATCCGAAATCATTACCCCGCCCGCCGCAACGCAGTCAGAGCCGACGCCGTCTGAAACGGCGCAGGCGGCCGCGCCAGAGCCCGAACCTGCGCCCGAGCCTGAAGTCGCCGCTGCGCCCGAAATTGCGCCGCCGGCGGCCGAGGCCGAAACGGAAGCCGCCGTACCCGAAGCTGTGGCGCCGGAGGTTGAAACCGCCGAGGCCGAAGGCGCGCCCGAAGCGCTCGTGCCGGCCCCGGCGCCCGCAACGCCCGCGCCCGCCGCACCCGCGGCGGCACCCGCCAGCGGCGGCGCTTTTGTCGTGCAGTTGGCAGCGGTGCGCGAGGAAGCGGCCGCAGGGCCGGCCTACAAGACCTTGCAGGACAAGCACAGCGCCATTCTCGGCGGCCACGCGCTCGATGTGGAGCGCGCCGATCTCGGCGAGCGCGGCGTCTTCTACCGCGTCCGCGCCGCCGGCTTCGACAGCAAGGCGGCGGCGACCGCGGCCTGCGGCAAGCTCAAGGCCGCCGGTCAGGACTGCCTCGTCCGTCCGCGCTGAGGCTTTCCGTTCCCGCCCGGCCCCTGTAGGTTCCCGCCAAACGCAATTTCAAAAGGCGAGGACGAGATGGTCGAGGCGGTGATCTGGGATTTCGGGGGCGTGCTGACCACGAGCCCGTTCGAGGCTTTCGCGCGCTACGAGCGCGAGCGCGGGCTTCCGAAGGATTTCATTCGCGGCATCAACGCCACCAATCCCGACAGCAATGCCTGGGCGCTGTTCGAGCGCAGCGAATGCACGCTGGCCGATTTCGACCGGCTCTTTGCCGAGGAATCGGAGGCACGCGGCATGCGCGTTCCCGGCCGCGACATCATCGAACTTCTGTCGGGCGACATCCAGCCTGAAATGGTCGAGGCGCTGAAACGCTGCAAGGCGCGGGCGAAAGTCGGCTGCATCACCAACAATGTCTCGGCGGGCGAAGGCGCCGGCATGGCGCGCAGCGCCGGCAAGGCCGCCGCCGTGCAAGAGGTCATGTCGCTGTTCGACCATGTGATCGAGAGTTCGAAGGTCGGCATCCGCAAGCCCGATCCGCGCATCTACGAGATGGCCTGCGAGGCGCTCGGCGTTTCCGCCGCGGCAAGCGTCTATCTCGACGATCTCGGCATCAACCTGAAGCCGGCCAAAATGCTCGGCATGACGACGATCAAGGTCGTGACGCCCGAACAGGCGCTGAAGGAGCTGGAGGCCGCTGTCGGCTTTCCCGTCGCCTGAGCTTGAGCGGCCGCGCCAAAGGGGCCTAAGCTTTTCCTCAAAAGAACAAGAGGAGCGAAACCCATGCTCAGGCCGCAGGCGCAGGCGATCGATCTCGGCGGCAAGCCGGATCTGAAAGACCCCGACCTTTACATGCGCGACGACCATCACGCGGTTTTCCGCAAGTTGCGGGCGCAAGAGCCCGTGTACTGGAACCCGGAAGCGGATGCGGCCGGTTTCTGGGGGATCAGGAAGGGCGACAAGGTGGTGATGCGGTATGCGTCGGCCAATCGCGACGAGGACGCGTTCGACGACCCCTACCGCTTCGACGTGACGCGCTACACGAAGCCCGATATGCCGATGCAGCTCGGCGAGCCGCGAGCCGAGACAGAAATGCCGGTCCGCTATACACCGGAACGCTGACGCCGGATACTTCCAAACAAAAGAGCCGCCGGTCGCCCGGCGGCTCTTTGCGTTTCAGGCCGTTTCAGGCCCGCGCGGCTCAGTGAACCGGCGCGTTCTTCATCTTCGCCACCGGCCGCGAGCGCGGGAACAGCATTTCCAGCGTCACCGCCAGCGCCGGCAGCACCGTCAGCGCCATGATCATGTTGACCATGAACATGAAGGAGAGCAGCAGCCCCATGTCGGCCTGGAACTTCAGGTCCGAGAAGGCCCAGGTCGACACGCCCACCGCCAGCGTCAGGGCGGTGAAGAATGTCGCCATGCCGGCTTCCAGCAGCGACTGGCGGAAGGCGTCGGAGATATTCATGCCCTCGCCCAGATAGTAAGGCACGCGGTTGTAGATGTAGTAGGCGTAGTCGACGCCGATGCCCACCGCGAGCACCATCACCGGCAGCGTGGCGACGGTGAGGCCGATCTGCAGCATCTCCATGAACCAGTAGCCGAAGAAGGTGCCGAAGGTCAGCGGCAGACAGCAGGCGATGACGGCGCGCCAGTCGCGATAGGTCAGCGCGACGAGCGCGATGATGACCGCGTAGACCCACATGATCATCGGCAGTTCGGTTTCGGTGATCTCCTGATTGACGGCCGCCTGCACGCCCATGTTGCCGGAGGCAAGGCGGATCGTGACGCCTTCCATCTTGTGGGTGTCGCGGAACTTCTCGATGGCGGCGATGGCAGCCTTGATCGTCGTCGCCTTGGCGTCCTTCAGGTAGAAGTAGTGCGGCAGGATCGTGCAGGTCTGGTCATAAAGCGCGGAGGCGCCCGGCACCGTGTTCGAGGCCTGCGCCAGCGCCGGCCGGTTGCGCGGAATGTCCTTCCACTTCAGGTTGCCTTCGTTCCAGCCGGCGGCCGAACCCTTGATCGCGAAGGGCAGCGACACGACGAGCGTGATGTCGGGCACGTTCTGCATGTGCCAGGAGAAGCGGTTGAGGAATTCCACATAGGGATATTGCACACAAGCGTCCGGCGGCGTCTCGACGACCGCGATCAGCACGTTGAGGCCGAGCGCATAGGAGTTGGCGATTTCCGTCGAGTCGACATTGTAACGCGCATCGGGGCGAAGCTCCGGAGCGCCGGCGTGAAGCGCGCCGACATGGCGGTTCATCGCCTGGCTGACGGCGATCGCAAACAACACCGTTGCGCCGGCAAGCAGGAACGGCGCAATCTTTCGATTGGCGACGAAGCCGAGCGACGACATGATTTTCAGGCGCACCGCGCGCGACCGCTGAACGCGATGCACGAAGCTGTCGTCGAATTTCAGGTAGCTGACCAGCAGCGGCAGCATCACGAGATTGGTCGCGACCTTCAGGATAACGCCGATCGAGGCCGTGATCGCCAGTTCGCGGATCATCGGCACCGGGATCAGGTAAAGCGTCGCGAAACTGACCAGCGTCGTGATCAGCGCCATCGAACCCGGAATGAAGAGCCGCGAGAAAGCGGTGCGCGCCGCTGTCTCGGCGTCGGCGCCGTTGCTGATTTCGGCGGTAACGACGTTGATCTGCTGCACGCCGTGACTGACGCCGATGGCAAAGACCAGGAACGGCACCAGCACGGCCAGAGGATCGAGGCCGTAGCCGAGGAAATTCAACAGGCCGAATTGCCAGACGACCGATGTCAGCGAAGCAAAGAGCGTCGCCGCCGTCAGCATGATCGAGCGCGAATAGAGGTAAACCGCAAGCGCCGTGAGCACGAAGGCGACGAAGAAGAACATCACCACGGTTTGGGCGCCGTCGGCGATGTCGCCGATCAGCTTGGCGAAGCCGATGATGCGAATCGTGTGGTTTTCGTCTTCGTATTTCTCGCGGATCTGGGTTTCGAGCTTGGCGGCGAGGTCGAAATAGTCGAGGCGCGCCTGCGTCGAGGGGTCGTAGTCCTGAAGTTCGGCCACAACCATCGCCGAATGGAAGTCGTCGGAAACGAGACGGCCGACAAAGCCGCCGCGAATGACGTTGTTCTGGATGTTCATCAGGTTCTGCTCGGTCATCGTATCGGCGGTGACCCGGCCGGAGATGACGTCGTCGGCGCTGATGCCGTCCTCGGTGATTTCGATGTAGCGGGTATTGGGCGTCCAGAGCGAGGTCACGGTGTGCCGCGAAACGCCGGGCAGGAAGAAGATGTCGTCGGTCAGATCCTTGTAGACCTTGAAGAACTCCTTGGTCCAGATCGTCCCCTCATTGGCCTCCATCACCACGATGATGCGGTTGGAGCCGAAAAGCTGGTCGCGATATTCTTGGAAGGTCTGGATGTATTCGTGGCCGATAGGGAGCTGCTTGTCGAAGCCGGCGTCCATGCGCAGTTGCGTCGCATAGAAGCCCGACACGACCGTGAAGGCGAGAAGCCCGGCCAGGATGAAGAAACGCAGGCCGAAGACGACATTCTCAAGTAACTTAATCATGGACTTTACTCATCGCTCCCCTGGCCGCGCGGCCGCGTCATGCGGCGGACGGCGCCGTTGCAAATCCCCGCCCGCCGGTTCCTCCGGCGGGTGCTTGTTGCCGCCCGTGTGCGCGCAAAACCGCGGCGGCACGGATCGGCCTCATTTCGTCGCGGAGGTTTGCCGCGCCCTGTGCTTTCCGCACCGGGACCGGCATCGGCGGCTTCACTGGAGCCGCCCCTCCCGAATAATCAGGGCTTGCGGGCCCCGGCCTTTTGGGGCGGAGCGCAAGCGCATTGTCGTTCGGGGTATATATGCCCCCTCCCAGGATGCCCTTCTCTTGTGGCGGCGCGCGAATTGTCCTCCGCGCGACCGTCCGGAACGGTCATCTTTCGTGACCTAAGCAAATACCACAAAATCGGGCGTCTTGTATCGTTACGGAGTCGTTATCCGCGAAATTTAGGCAGGCACGGTTAATCCCGCATCAATAAAGTTGACGCCAGCGTCATTTTCTTCTTGACCGGGGGACCAGGCACCCTATTCTGGATTGCAATCAGACAAGACGGCCCTTGCGGATGCGCCTGCATCGCAAAAAATCCGTCGCACTTTACGTTTGCCGGAAACATCTCTTTCCGGCTGTCATTCCGGAGGACCCGATGACCGAGATTCGGCAGATCACCAAAGACAACGCCTATGACGCCGTCGCGCCCGACGATTTTCCGGCGATGATGGAAGTCGAGCGCTACGGCCAGCGCTCCACCGCCTTCGACAAGATCATTTCGGCAACCCACGATCATTTCTGGGATCCGCTCGACAAGAAGTACATCGATTTCTCGGAGCCCTTCGACCACGAGAACACCATGATCATGCCGGAAGAGATGATCCCGGAATTCCGGCTGCCCTGCTTCCAGAACCTCTCCGAAAAAGACAAGATCCGCTTCGCCAACGAGACGGCGCGCTGGTCCTTGTCGGCGATCCTGCACGGCGAGCAGGGCGCGCTGAACCTGTCGGCCTCGCTCTGCCACATTCTCCGCGATCCGGGCGCGCAGGAATATGCCGCCAACCAGACCCGCGAAGAAGCCCGCCATGTGACGGCCTTCGCGAAATACGTCCAGGCGCGCTGGGGCAAGCCGCTGCCCTGCGGCCAGACGCTGGCGACGCTGCTCACCGATATCGTCCGCGCGCCGGAGGTCTACAAGAAGATCGTCGGCATGCAGATGCTGGTCGAAGGTCTCGCGATGGGCGCCTTCGCGACGCTTTATGCGCGCTCCAACGATCCGCTGCTGGTGAAGCTCACGCAGCTTGTGATGACCGATGAAGCCTTCCACCACAAGTTCGGCAAGATCTGGGCCGACCGCACGATCCCGAACCTGTCGGAAGAAGAGCAGAACATCATCGAGGACTGGGCGGCCGAGTGCTTCCAGACGCTGCTGTTCAACCTCGTGAACCCCGAGCAGAAGCAGATCATCTATGGCGATTTCGGCCTCAACTGGCAGCAGGTCCAGCTCGAAATGCTCGAAGCCTTCGGCGACGAAGACCGCCGCGAACAGATGAAGGAAGGCACCAACATCTTCCGCGTGCTCATCAAGACGCTCTTGAAGGCCGGCATCATCACCGACCGCACCAAGGCCTTCTATGCCACCTATGTGGACATGGAGGAGTTGAAGGGCGAAGGCGACCGCATGATCGGCGACGACATCGCCGAGGACGGCATCCGCTACCTCCAGAAGATCAACTTCGGCGCCAATATCGACGCGCTGAAGGAAGTGACGATTTCGGCGGCCGAGTAAGTCCGCCGTTGCGTGAGCAGGTCCGGTTCCCCTCAATCCGGACCTGAAGAAGCGATCCCCCGCACAGACTGGGCGGCTCCACACCGGAGCCGCCCTTTTTGTTGTGCGCCACCGCGCGCCGTCCACCTTCTTCCCACCCCCCCTGTAGGAGGGTCGAAATTTTCGAACGTCAGTGAGATAAATTTCGGGGAGGGGCAAGCGAGGAGACCCGGCGCATAATCGGCAACGAACCGTTCACCGCCGCTACCCCTCCCCAAACGTGCTTCGCCCGTTTGACCCTCCCACAGGGGGGTGGAAGAGCAGGACGGTGATGGGCCGAGGTAAAAAGAAAAGCCGGGCGCGGATTTCTCCGGCCCGGCTTGTTCGTTGCGGCTGTTGCCTCAGTGCTTGCGCTTCGGCAGCTCGACCATCATCTTTTCATAACCCTTCACGAAGGGCGAGAGCACGCGGGTCGGCTCCGCGAGAACGCGGATCGGTTCGTCCGGCCAGCGCTTGATGATCTCTTCCCAGACGATCCGCAACTGCATCTCGGCGAGACGATTGCCGACGCAGCGGTGAATGCCGAAGCCGAAGGAAAGATGCTGGCGCGCCCGCTCGCGGTCGATCACAAGCTGGTTCGGGTTCGAGATCACGTCCTCGTCGCGGTTGCCCGAGACGTACCACATCGCAACCTTGTCGCCCTTCTTGATCTGCTTGCCGCCAAGCTCGATGTCCTGGAGCGCGGTGCGGCGCATATGCGCCAGCGGCGTCTGCCAGCGGATGATCTCGGCCACCATGTTGGGGATCAGCGACGGGTTCGCCTGCAGCTTCCTGTACTGCTCGGGGAACTTGTTGAGCGCATAGAGACCGCCGGTGATCGAGTTGCGCGTCGTGTCGTTGCCGCCGACGATCAGCAGGATCAGGTTGCCGAGATACTCCATCTTGTCCATGTTGCGGGTCGACTCGCCATGCGCCAGCATCGAGATCAGGTCGTTGCCCGGCTCGCGCGCGTTGACGCGCTCGTTCCACAGACCGATGAAATAGTCGGCGCATTCGAAAAGCTCGGCGCGGCGCTGCTCTTCCGATTCGATGATGCCGGATTCTTCCGAGGCGGTCGCGACGTCCGACCAGCGCGTCAGCTTGCGGCGCTCCTCGAAGGGAAAGTCGAACAGCGTCGCCAGCATTTGCGTCGTCAGCTCGATCGAGATGCGGTCCACCCAGTCGACGGGCTGCTGCGTATCCATCTCGTCGAGCAGCTTGCCGGCGCGCTCGCGGATCGTGCTTTCGAGCTTGGCGAGATTGGCCGGCGCGACGATCGGGCTCACCACCTTGCGCTGGTCGTCATGCTTGGGGGGATCCATCGCGATGAACATCGGCAGCTTGAAGTCTTCATCCTGGTCGCGCAGCGTTATTCCGTCCTCGGATGAAAACACCTGGTGGTTGGTGTCGACCGCCATGATGTCGTTATATTTCGTCACCGACCAGTAAGGCCCGAACTCCTCATTCGTCGCGCAGTAATGCACCGGCGCTTCCTTGCGGAGCCGCTCGAAGTACGGCCACATCGTATCGGTCTTGAAGAGCTCGCCCCGGCCGACATCGATTTCTTCGATCGGTATCGAATAGGCATGCTCGCGCGCTTCGTCGATTTCGTATTTTCTCGCCGCGTCACTCATTTGTTTCCTCCCGGGCGCTTCATGTTCCGCTAGGATGAGAATACGCCGGATACGCGGACCTGTCATACGCAAAATGACGCAGGCGTCATTTTGCGTAGCCGGTTTTGCCGGAGGGGAAAGGCGGGTTCAGCCGCCGAAGCGCTGGCGGGCGGCCAGCGCCAGGCCGGTCGCCACCGAGGTCAGCTCGCCGCCGCCGGCGAGTTTTCCGGGTCCGAAACGATCGGCGAAAAGCTGGCGGACCGCCGGGATGAAGGAGGAGCCGCCGGTCAGGAAGACCCGGTCGACCTCAACCGGCGCGACGCCCGTTTCCTCGAGCAGCCGCCCGACACAGGCCTCGATTTCGGCAAGCTCCGGTGCGATCCAGCGGTCGAAATCGGTGCGCGCGATCTCGGCATCGATCGTCACCGGCCCGGCCGCGAAGCCGAGACGGGCCGCCGGCGCATCCGACAAGGCGACCTTCGCCGCCTCGACGGCGCGGTAGAGCGCAAAGCCGCGCTCCTCGGCAATCAGGCTCAAGAGCCCGGCCACCTCGGCCGGCGCTTCGGCGGTCGCCGAAATTTCCTCCAGCATTCGCCGCGTCTTGCGGGTGTTGATCATGCTCAGCTGGTGCCAGCGCTTCATCGTGTCATAAAGCCAGGAGGGCACCGGCAAGTTCTTGCCGCCGCTCGCGTAGGACGTGCTCTTGCCGAGGCGCGGCGCGACGCAATGCTCGACGATGCGCGCGTCGAAAGCGTCGCCGGCAAGCCCCACGCCCGAAACGCCGACGATCGTTTCGCCGCGGTCCTTCAGCCCGCGCAGGCCCGGCCCTACATGCAGCAGGCAGAAATCGCTGGTGCCGCCGCCGAAATCGCCGATCAGCACAAGCTCGTCGCGCGCCAGAGATGCCTCATAGGCATAGGCCGCCGCCACCGGCTCGAATTCGAAATGCACGTCTGGAATGCGCACGCCCGCCAGCGCCTCGCGCAGGCGCGACACGGCAAGATCGTCGTGATCGCTGTCGGGCGTGCCGAGGCTGTTGCGCACGAAACGCGCCGGACGTCCGACCACCACCGGGCCGTCCAGCATCGCCTGCGCCAGCGCGCCGGCCTCAGCCGTCGCATCGACCAGCCGCGCGACGACGAAGCCGACAAGATTTTCGAGCGTGAAGCGGCTGCCGAAAATGCTGGTCGCGGTGAAGGTCGGATTGGCGAGCCAGGATTTGATCGACTGGATCAGCCGGCCCTCGGCGCCGGCCATCAGGCAGGCATCCATCGCGGCCGGACCGGCAAAGGCATGCGGGCGGCCGTTCGGATCGCGTTCCTCGTCGTCGAAGTAGAGGATCGAGCGGAAGGTGGGGAGCAACTCCTCCCGGTGACGGACGGGCACCAGCCGTGCCGCGCCGTGTTCGGGAGCGACGGCCAGCGCGCTGTTGGTCGTCCCGAAATCGAGACCGATGAACATGGGATACCTCGTATCCGTCTGGCCCCGGCAAGGGGCCACGGCAATACATCTGAGGGAAATCGGGATTGCGTTCGGGATTTTCGGGGCGAAAGGGCCGCGAGAAATACAGGCCCGGCGCGGGCTTGTCGAGTCCGGCGCCGGGCCGCCGCCTCATGTGCAAAATGACGCAGGCGTCATTTTTGGATTGTTGTGCGGCGCATTAATACCCACACTCGAATTGTGACAATTTTCCGGCGTGGACGTCCCGCCGGTCCAGCGTGGAGAGAGCCCATGACCGCCGTTCGCCAGATCACCAAGGACAATGCCTATGACGCCGTCTCGCCGGACGATTTCGAGGCGATGATGAACACCGAGCGCTACAACCGGCGCTCCTCGGCCTTCGACAAGATCATCTCGGCGACGCATGACCATTTCTGGGATCCGATGGACAAGCGCTACATCGATTACAGCGAGCCCTTCGACATCGAAAACGAAATGCTGATCGATCCGCAGCTCGTGCCGGAGCTGAGGCTCGCCTGTTTCGAGGCGCTGCCGGAAAAGGAGAAGGTCCGCTTCGTCAACGAGACGGCGCGCTGGATGATGTCGGCGATCCTGCATGGCGAGCAGGGCGCGCTCAACCTGTCGGCCTCGCTCTGCCACATCCTTCTCGATCCGGGCGCGCAGGAATATGCGGCCAACCAGGCGCGCGAGGAAGCGCGGCACGTCACGGCGTTCGCGAAATATGTGGAGGCCCGTTTCGGCAAGCCCCTGCCCTGCGGCGAGACGCTGGCCGGCCTGCTTTCCGAAATGGTCAACGCCAAGGAAGTCTACAAGAAGATCGTCGGCATGCAGTTGCTGGTCGAGGGGCTGGCGATGGGCACTTTCGCGACCTTCTTCAACACCGCGCGCGATCCGCTGCTGGTCAAGCTCTGCCAGCTCGCAATGACGGACGAGGCCTTCCACCACAAGTTCGGCAAGATCTGGGCCGACCGCACGATCCCGAAACTCGCCCAGGACGAGCGCGACATCATCGAGGACTGGGCGGCCAGCGTCTTCCAGACGCTGCTTTTCAACCTCGTGAACCCCGAGCAGAAGAAACTGATCTATGCCGATTTCGGCCTCGACTGGCGCGAGGTGCAGGCGCAGATGCTCGAAGCCGTCACCGACGACGAGCGGCGCGAGGGCATGAAGGACGCGGCCAATATTTTCCGTGTGCTGATCAAGACGCTGCTGAAGGCCGGCATCATCACCGACCGCACCAGGGCCTTCTACGCGGTCTATGTCGACATGGACGAACTGAAGAACGAGGACGACCGTATGGTCGGCGACGACATCGCCGAACAGGGCATCGACTTCCTGAAGACGGTCAACTTCGCCAAGAAGAACCCGATGGCGAGCGTCGCGGCCGAATAAATTCCCCGAAGGGTCCTCACCGACGGGATAAACTTGAAGGGCGGCTTCGTAAAAAGAGCCGCCCTTTTTTCGCGACCGCGCGCCGCTCTGCTACACTTCTCCCATGAACGACATTCACGACATGCTGCGCGACGCGATGCCCGGCCTTCCGGTGCCGCCCTGGCCGCTCGTCGGCGAGGGCTTGTGGTCCTCTGTCCACGATCTCGGCGACGGCACGGTGCTGAAGCTGGTGCGTCGCCAGACATCGGGCCTCGGCTCGGGCGTCGCGATCCATCGGCGCGAGGTGCTGGCGCTCGCCGCGCTCGATGGCCTCGCAACCGCGCGCGTCTCAGTGCCGGCGCTCGTCGCGGAAGGCGCGTTCGACGGCGGGTCTTGCGCCGGCTGGTTGCGCGTCGCGCGTCTTGGCGGCACGGCGCCGCGCGAGGACCGCCTCGTCTATGCCGATGCCGCAACGCGCGACGGTTTCGGCGAACGGCTCGGCGCCGCGATTGCCGATTTCCACGCCGGGGCGACACCGCTTGCAAGCGCCGCCGGGAGCAAGCTCGGCGACGGCATTGCGCGCGGGCTGACGCTGGCGCGCGACCGCTTCAGCCAGCCCGCCGATCACCACGCCGCCGATGCGGTGCTCGCCGCCTGGGGCGAAGAATGCGCCAAAGGCCCGCTCGTCTTCGCGCATGGCGACGTCAACCTGTCCAACCTGCTCGACGCCGGGCGCAACGCGCCGCTCGGTTTCGTCGATTTCGCCGAGAGCGGCTGGAGCCTCGCCGAAGCCGACTTCCGGCATCTCGATGCCTATGGGCCGCTCAGCGACGCGGTGATGCG
The DNA here is from genome assembly GCA_040216885.1 of Parvibaculum sp. Taxonomy (GTDB): domain Bacteria; phylum Pseudomonadota; class Alphaproteobacteria; order Parvibaculales; family Parvibaculaceae; genus Parvibaculum. The sequence continues at coordinate 78,073 of JAVJOG010000017.1, read as the reverse complement.
CGGCTATGCGGCGCGCGCCGGGGCCGCACCCGACCGGCGCCGCATCGCGCTTGCCGCCGCCGCCAACGCGCTTTGCACCATCGCCATCGAAGGCGCGTCGGGACATCCGCGCGAGGCGATCAGGCGGCGCGGCCAGCTCGAACATTGTCTCGAAGCGGCGGGGCTTCCATGAGCGACGACCTGCCCGGCATGGAAGAAGACGAGTTCCGCCTCTTCGACGGGCGGCAGTCGCAAACGGCGGCCAATGTGCAGCGCGGCTGCTGCCGGCTGCTGGCGCAAATGGGCTATGCCGCGATCACCGAACTCACGCTCGCCACAGGACGCCGCGTCGACATCATCGCGCTCGGGCCGAAAGGCGAGATCGTCGTCCTCGAAATCAAGTCGAGCCTGATCGACTACAGGACCGATGCGAAGTGGGAGGAGTATCTCGATTTCTGCGACCGCTTTTATTTCGCGGTGCCGCCGGAATTTCCGCGCGAAATCATTCCGGACGAAGTCGGTCTCGTCGTCGCCGACCGTTTCGGCGCGGAGATCCTGCGCGAAGGCCCGGTGACGCCGCTGCCGCCGGCACGCCGCAAGAAACTGACGCTGCATGCCGCCCGCGTCTCGGCCCGGCGCGTCATCCGGTTTCTCGATCCCGAGTGAGGCGGCATGTGGCATCGGTGCGGGAACAAAGTTGAATTGTGTCGCGAGGAATTTAGTCGAAGTACCCGCACCTCTCACCAAAAGTTGTCATTGCCGGACTTGATCCGGCAATCCAGAAGGCGCGGTACGCGCCGTCTCTCTTCACAAAGACTCCAACTTCTAACGGTCGGGTTGACGCAGTTAGTTTTTTTGAAGCGAGACGCCGCCTCGCGGCGGCTTCTGGACCCCCGGATCAAGTCCGGGGGTGACCAATGTGGGGATAGGCACCGCCAACAGAAGATTTCCATGCAGGTGGTCCGAACCATGATGCCGGTCCAAATTTAGCTATGCTGAATGAGTCGCCTTGGGCGAGAATACTGAAATGAAAAATCACAGACCCATTCACCCCGGCGAAGTTCTGGTGGAGGACTTCATGGCGCCGCTCGGCCTCAGCGCCAACGCGCTGGCAAAGAGGCTCGGTGTACCGGCAAACCGCGTCAGCGCCATTGTCGGCGGCAAGCGGGATGTCTCGCCCGACACGGCACTTCGGCTTGAGCGTGCCTCCGGTTCCTCGGCGGAGTTCTGGCTCAATCTGCAGGCGCGTTACGATCTCGAAACCGCGCGCGATCATGCCGACAGGAAAGAACTCGCCGCAATCAAGATGATCGAACCGGCCTGAGCCCTATTTCGGCGCGCGCTTGGCGAGGATGCGTTGCAGGGTGCGGCGGTGCATGTTGAGGCGGCGCGCCGTTTCCGAGACGTTGCGGTCGCAGAGTTCGTAGACGCGCTGGATGTGTTCCCAGCGCACGCGGTCGGCCGACATCGGATTTTCGGGCGGGCCGGCCTTGTCGGCGCCGGTGGCGAGAAGCGCCGCCTCGATGGCATCGGCATCGGCGGGCTTGGCCAGATAGTCGGCGGCGCCGAGCTTCACCGCCGTCACCGCCGTCGCGATGTTGCCATAGCCGGTCAGCACGACGATGCGGGCCTCGGGCCGCGCTTCCTCCAGCGCCGCCACCACGTCGAGGCCGTTGCCGTCCTCAAGCCGCATGTCGACTACCGCAAAGCCCGGCTTCCTGGTGCGCGCCAGCTCCTTGCCTTCCTTCACGGTGCTCGCGGTCGAGACCTCGAAGCCGCGCCCTTCCATCGCGCGGGCAAGGCGGGTCAGGAACGGGATGTCGTCGTCGACAAGCAGCAGGGTGCGGTCTTCGGGGATATGGGGGCGGTCGCCTTCCGGCGCGGCGGCTGTTTTCTGCACTTTTTGGGTCTCCAACGGTTCGTCCAATCCTAGGCCGAAGCGCCCGCAGGCGCCACCCCGCCGCCTTCCGGCCAGGCCGGCTCCGCCTCGATAGCGCGGCGCGGCCAGGCGATCGTCACCTCGGCGCCGGGCTTTGCATCGCGCCGGTTGGCGATCGCGACGGTCGCGCCGGTGCGCTCCAGCAGCGTCTTGCCGATGAAGAAGCCGAGACCCATGCCCTCATGCGCGCCGTCGGCGGCGAGAGCCGCGCCACGCTTGCCGGCACTGCGGCGCGGCCGCGTCGTCACATAAGGTTCGCCGAGTTTTTCCAGCACGTCGGGCGCGAAGCCCGGCCCGTCGTCGACGATCGTGACGGTGATGCGGTTGCGGTCGTGATGCGCCGAGATCGCAACTTCCGATCGCGCGAAGTCGGCGGCGTTCTCGATGAAATTGCCGAGGCCGTACAGAATTTCAGGCCGCCGCCAGATTTCGGGCTCGGCCGCGCCTTCGGTTTGCGCCACCACTTCCATGCGAAAACCGACATCCATGTCGCGATGCGGGCGCGTCACCTCGTCGAGCAGCGCCTTCAGCGGCAGACGCGAATAAACGGCGTCGCCGTCCTCGGGGCGGCGCGACAGGCGCGAGAGAATTTCCTTGCAGCGTTCGGCCTGGCTGTTGAGAAGCGCGAGGTCTTCCTTCATTTCCGCCTCGCTCATGCCGCCACGCACCAGTTCCTTCGAGACGAGAGAGATGGTGCCGAGCGGCGTGCCGAGTTCATGCGCGGCGGCGGCGGCCAGTCCGTCCAGCGCCGACAGGCGTTGCGCGCGCGCCAGCACGAGTTGTGTCGCCGACAAGGCCGCCGACATGCGACGCGATTCCTGCGAGATGCGCCAGGCATAGGCAGCGACGAAGCCGAGCCCGAGCAGCAGCGCGACCCAGTGACCGGTGATGTAGAGCGACGGCAGCACCAGCGTCTCGCCCGGATACCAGGGCAGCGGCATGTGAAACCAGGACAGCAGCGTCACATAGACGAAAGCCTGCACCAGCAAGAGCCCCGTCGAACGCAGGGAAAGCGTCGTCGCCGAAATCGTCACCGGCGCCATGAAAAGCAGTGCGAAGGGATTTTGCAGACCGCCGGTCAGGAACAAGAGCACCGCGAGTTGCATCAGGTCGATGGCGAAATAGACCGCCGCCTGCCATTCGGGCAGGCGCGTCGTCGAGCGGTAGCGCAGCGTCAGGAAAACATTGAGCCAGGCCGAGGCCGCGATCACCGCGAGGCAGAGGCCGAGCGGCAGCGGAAAGCCCATCCACAGATTGGCGATCAGCACGGCGGCGAGCTGGCCGGCGATCGCCAGCCAGCGCAGGATGACCAGCGTCTGCAGGCGCACCCGCCCGCTCGCGTCGCCCGCCGGCGCGATGCGTCCGGCGAGGAAGTTCCGGCGCAGCCAGCGCATGCTGCCCTTGTCGACGATCATTGCCATGAAATGCCGCTTTCGATTTGTCCGGCGGCCATTCTAGCGCGTCTTTCAGCCCGCGGGGATAAGTACCCGCTCCCTCAGGCGTTGGACGGCCAGCCGGTCAGCGGGCGGCTTTCGCCGATGGCCATGATCCAGGCATCGGCGGCCGGGTAGCCGGCATCCGCGGCGGCGGCGCGGAAGCGTTCCGGCGGCTCGAAAGGCGGCTCGACGGTCAGCAGCACGGTTCCCCAATGCATGCCGACGACGCGTTTGGCCCTCAGGTCGCGGCCCATCTGCACCGCCTCCTCGGGCGTTGCATGCGAGGCCTTCATCATCACCCGCGGTTCATAGGCGCCGATGCCGAGCAGCGCGGTGTCGAAGGGGCCGTATTCCTCGCCGATCTCGCTGAAGACCGGCCCATAGCCCGAATCGCCGCCGAAGAAGAGATGATGCGTCGCGCTTTTCAGCGCAAAGCCCGCCCAGAGCGTACGGTGGGTGTCGAAGCCCGAACGCCGCGACCAGTGCACCACCGGCAGCGCGGTCGCCGTCACGCCGGCGATGTCGTGGCTCTCGTGCCAGTCGAGTTCGACGACATTGGCAAAGCCGCGCTCGCGGAAAAAGCCGCCAAGCCGGAGCGGCACCGCGACCGTCATGCGGTCCTTGCCGGGCAGCCGCGCCAGCGCGCGTTCGTCGAGATGGTCGTAGTGATTGTGGCTGACGACGAGCAGGTCGACCGGCGGCAAGGCCGACATCGGCACGCCGCACTTCACATAGCGGCGCGGGCCGAGCCCCGCCGGCCCGGCATAGCTGGTGAGATAGGGATCGGTCAGAACCGTCAGCCCGCCGATGCGAATGAGAAAGGACGCATGGCCGAGCCAGGTGATGAAATCGCCGCCATCCTCGACATGCGTCTTGAGGGCGCGCGTCGCCAGATCGCGGGGCACGACATGGTTTTCGGGAATCTCGACCTTGCGGCGGCCCATGCGCAGCATTTCGAGGAAGAAGGGCGCGGCCGTTTTCAGGCGCGCCTGACCGCGCATCGGGCTTCCCTTCGGGTTGCGAAAGGTGCCGTCGGGCATGTGATGCCAGGGCTTCGCGCCGGCGCCAGGGGGAGGTCTGCGATCTGTCATGTCACATAAGGAGATAGGACGCGGGGCCGCTCTCAACAAGATGCGGCGCGGCGGGTCAATAGGCGCCCGCGGCGCGCAGGATCGAGACGATTTCGCGGTAGTGGTTTTCCTCCGCCAGGTCGAGCGCGGTGCGGCCGGTGACGTCGGTCTCCTCGAGATCGGCATTGTGGCGCAGCAGCGCCTCGACGAAGGCCGCGTTGCGCGCCCGCGTCGCGATCAGCAGCGGCGCGTCGCGATTGTTGCCGAGAAGATTCGGATCGGCGCCGCCGTTCAACAAAATCTCGGCGATGTCGGCGCGGCCGACCGTGGCGGCCATGCTGAGCGGCGTCGTGCCGTCGGGCGCGCGTCTGTTGGGGTCGGCGCCTTTTTCGATCAGCAGCTCGACCGCCGCCAGATGACCATTGCCGACCGCGAGGATCAGCATCGGAATGCGGTCGCGGCCCGCCTCGTTCGGCGTGACGCCCTTCATCAGGTCGGTACGCAGCTTCTCGATGTTGCCGGTGCGCGCCGCGTGGACCGTTTCGTTGTCGATCATGTAATTGCTCGGCCCGCCCGGCGGCACGGCAAAGGCGGCGCCGGCAAGGAAGAACAAGGTCAGAAAAACGCCCGGAAGCGCGGCAATACGTGTCATTTTGTCGCCCCGAAGCCCTTTCGCAAGGCCACCACCGGTTTGCGGCAGGCCCGTTTGGCGTTAAACAGATGCCCGGACAAGGCGGCGCCCCAAGGGTCCCGTCCGGAAATATCAGTATAACCCATGCGGCGGGCGGCGTCCGCTTTTCAGGCCGCCGGAACGGGAGAACGACCATGACACGCAACGGCATCATCGCACTTGTGGCCGGCGTCGCGGTCGCCATCGCGGCCGGTATCTGGATTTCCGGCCTCGTGATCTCGAATGTCGAAAACCGCGACGCTCCGGCATCGGCCGAAGCGCGCGTCGGCGGGCCCTTCACGCTGGTTAACGAAGCGGGCGAGACCGTCACCGAGGCCGATTTTCGCGGCCGCTACATGCTGATCTATTTCGGCTTCACCTTCTGCCCCGATGTCTGCCCGACCGAGCTGCAGGTGATGGCGAGCGCCATCGAGGCGCTGGGTGCGCGCGGCGAGAACATCGCGCCGGTCTTCATCACCATCGATCCCGAGCGCGACACGCCCGACGTCATGGCGCGCTATGTCGCGCTTTTCCATCCGCGCCTGACCGGCCTCACCGGCACGCCCGAACAGGTCGGCGCGGCGGCGAAGGCCTGGCATGTCTTCTACCGCAAGGTGGCGGATGACGGCTCGTCGGAGGACTACACGATGGACCATTCCTCCATCGTCTTCCTGATGGGCCCCGACGGCGAATATCTGAAACTCTTCGCGCCCGGCACAAGCCCGGACAAGATGGCCGAGGGGATTGCGGAATTTCTGTAAGACCCGTCAGCGACGCTGTCCTGTTTATCCGTGTCTTGACGGTTTTCGGACATCCGCCTATGTTCCGCGCATGGATCGCGACGCGCATATCGATTTCGGCCGCAAGCTTGGCCTTGAACTCGCTCTTCGGGGCGCGCTTCTCTGCGCTTGAGCGCAGAAAACAGATCCACTCACCCATAGATACCTGAATTTCCCTTTGCGCCGCGCGAGCGACACGCCGACATTGGCCTGTGCGCTCCCGTATTGAAGATGCGAGAAAACCGATGTTGAAGAATCCGTCCGTGAAATACCGCGCCTTCCGGCCGGTCGACCTGCCGGACCGGCAATGGCCGTCGAAGACCATCACCACGCCGCCGATCTGGATGAGCACCGATCTCCGGGACGGCAATCAGGCGCTTTTCGAGCCGATGAACGCGGAACGGAAACTGCGCATGTTCGAATTGCTGGTGAAGATCGGCTTCAAGGAAATCGAGGCGGGCTTTCCTTCCGCATCGGACACCGATTTCGGCTTCATCCGCAAGCTGATCGAAGAAAACCGCGTGCCCGACGATGTGCATATCGAGGTGCTGACGCAAGCCCGGCCCGAACTGATCGCGCGCACGATGGAGAGTTTGCGCGGCGCCAAGAACGCCATCGTCCATGTCTACAACGCCACCGCGCCGAATTTCCGCGAAGTGGTGTTCGGCCAAGGCAAGCAGGGCGTGAAAGCCATCGCCACCGAAAGCGCGCATCAGATCAAGGAGCTCGCGGCCACGCAGCCCGCGACCAACTGGACCTTCCAGTACAGCCCGGAGGTCTTTTCCGGTACCGAGCTCGACTTCGCCAAGGAAGTCGTCGACGCGGTGACGAAAGTCTGGGACGCGCGGCCCGACAACAAGGTCGTCATCAACCTGCCGGCAACCGTCGAAATGGCGACGCCGAACGTCTATGCCGACCAGATCGAATGGATGCACCGCAATCTCGAACGGCGCGACGGCATCGTGTTGAGCCTGCATCCGCATAATGATCGCGGCACGGCGGTCGCGGCCGCCGAGCTCGGCGTGATGGCCGGCGCCGACCGCGTCGAAGGCTGCCTGTTCGGCAATGGCGAGCGCACGGGCAATGTCGATCTCGTCACGCTGGCGCTCAATCTCTACAGCCAGGGCATTCATCCGGGTCTGGATTTTTCGCAGATCAACGAGATCGCGCGCACGTCCGAATATTGCACGCAACTGCCGATCCATCCGCGCCACCCTTATGTGGGCGATCTGGTGTTCACGGCTTTTTCGGGCTCGCATCAGGACGCGATCAAGAAGGGTTTCGGCGCGCGCAAGGAAGGCGACATCTGGGAAGTGCCCTACCTGCCGGTCGATCCGAAGGATCTGGGGCGCTCCTACGAATCCATCATTCGCGTCAACAGCCAGTCGGGCAAGGGCGGCGTCTCCTATCTTCTCGAAGCGGAATACGACCTGAAGCTGCCGCGCCGGCTTCAAGTCGAATTCAGCGCCGCCGTGCAGCGCGTCACCGACGACAGCGGCAAGGAAGTGCGCGCGGCGGACATCTGGCGGATTTTCGAGAACGAATATCTGACAATCGTCGAGCCCATCGAATACCGCAGCCATTCGCTCTTCGACGAGGGCGGCAAGCAGGGCGTAAAGCTCCGTGTACGCCGTTTCGGCAAGGACGAGGAGCTCACCGGCTTCGGCAACGGCCCGATCGACGCCGTGGTCGACGCGCTGAAGCTCGGCGTCCAGTTCCGCCATTTCGAGGAGCACTCGATCGGCTCGGGCTCGGACGCCAAGGCGGTCGCCTTCATCGAGGTCGCGGACCCGGCCGGCGCCGGCGACATTTTCGGCGTCGGCATCGACCCCAACATCATCACCGCCTCCTTCAGGGCGCTGATCGGCGGGGCGAACCGGGCCGCGAAGCGTCTGCCGGAGCCTGAGCGGCGGCGCTTCTGCGGTCTCCAGGACTGAGGCGAACGCCGCTTCCGGCATCAAGCGGGGACAAGGGCGGGGACAAGTTTTTTTGCGCTTGTCGCCGCCCCTCCGTCGCACCTTCATCACATCCGGCCGCCGACCCATCGAATTCTGTTTGTGACAGTTTTTTGACAGTTCGATGACAGAATCTGCATTATGGGTCTTAATGCCCTGCAAAAAAGACCTTGGTAGGCGCCGCGTCAGGGCCTACATTTGATGTTGCGCCGCAACATAAGTGGGGCGCCGGAGGCCGTTCGATGCGAGGTACCGCGTGCTTTATCACATCTACGAAATGAACCATGCGGCCGTCGCGCCGTTCCGCGCCGCCGCCGAAATGGGCCTGTGGGCGCTCCGGCATCCGCTCAATCCGTTCGCCGAAACGGTTGCCGGCAAGACGCTCGCCGCGGCTCTCGACGTTTTCGAGACGACGACGCGGCGCTACGGCAAACCCGAGTTCGGCCTTCATGAAACGGAGATCGGCGGCAAGCCCGTTCCGGTCGTCGAGAAGATCGTCTGGGAACGTCCTTTCTGCAAACTGGTCCATTTCGAGCGCGAGCCTTCGGCGCTGAAGAACATCGCGCCGCAGCCGAAACTCGTGATCGTCGCGCCGCTGTCCGGCCACTATGCGACGCTCCTGCGCGGCACCGTCGAGGCGATGCTGCCGCATTGCGAGGTTTACATCACCGACTGGATCGACGCGCGAAAAGTGCCTGTGACGGAAGGCTCTTTCGATCTCGACGATTATATCGACTATGTGATCGACATGTGCCGCCTGCTCGGGCCGGACGTGCATCTGCTGGCCGTCTGCCAGCCTTCGGTACCGGTTTTCGCCGCCGTTGCGGTCATGCACGACAATGACGATCCTTGCCTGCCGCTCAGCATGACGCTGATGGGCGGGCCGATCGACACGCGCGAAAGCCCGACCGAGGTCAATCGCCTTGCGACCGAGCGCGGCACCGAATGGTACGAGCGCAATGTCGTGATGACGGTGCCCTGGCCGCATGCGGGCGTCATGCGCCGCGTCTATCCGGGCTTCGTGCAGTTGTCGGGCTTCATGGCGATGAATCTCGACCGGCACATGGACGCGCACTGGAATTATTTCGACCACATGGTCGAGGGCGACGGCGACTCGGCGGAAAAACACCGCGAGTTCTACGATGAATATCTGTCCGTCATGGACATGACGGAGGAGTTCTACCTCCAGACCGTCGACGAGGTCTTCGTCAAGCATTCGCTGCCCCAAGGTGCGTTCATGCATCGCGGCCGGCCGGTCCGACCGGAGGCGATCACCCGCACCGCGCTGATGACGGTCGAGGGCGAGAAGGACGATATTTCGGGCGTCGGGCAGACGAAGGCGGCGCACAAGCTCTGCACCAACCTGCCTGCCTCGATGAAGACCCATTGGGAACAGCCTGGTGTGGGCCATTACGGCGTCTTCAACGGCTCGCGCTGGAAAAGCGAAATCGCGCCCCGGGTGCGCGACTTCATTGCCGCGCATGGTTCGCGGCCGGCGAAAAGCTAGAGGGTACGCGCAAAAATCTGCGCCTCGTCCTGGAAGGCCTTGAATTCGAGAGCGTTGCCGGCCGGGTCGCGAAAGAACATCGTCGCCTGCTCGCCGGCCTCGCCCTTGAAACGGATATGCGGCTTGACGACGAACGGCGTGCCCGCGGCGCGCAGGCGGGCGGCCAGGTCGTGCCAGTCGGCCCATTCGAGGATCAGTCCGAAATGGGGCACCGGCACGTCGTCGCCATCGACCGCATTGGATGCGACATCGGCACGCTCGCGCGGCAGCGCCAGATGGGCGACAATCTGATGGCCGCGAAGGTCGAAGTCGACCCAGGTGCCGGACGAACGGCCTTCCGGGCAGCCGAGAAGGCCGCCATAAAATTCTCTGGCCCGGGCAAGATCATCGACCGCGAAAGCGAAATGAAATCGTGGCATCCTTGACATGATTCGAGCCTATCTTTTCTACCCTCGAACAGAAACGACCAGACCGCCGTCATCGCCCCGCCGGCCGCCCCGGAGGGCATTGAGTTCGACCGCATTATGAACAAACCGCTGAAGCCCGTATCGCTCCATTTCGATCATCTCCAGATCGGCGGGCGCACCGTCCCGGTGACCGTGCGCCACAATCCGCGCGCCAAGCGCGTCATCGTCCGCGTCGACCTCGCCGCCGGTTCGGTCCAGGTCACGACGCCCTCGAAGCGCGGCCTCGGCAAGGCGCTTCTGTTTGCCCGCGAGCAGCGCGAGTGGATCGCCGAGAGACTGCACCAGGTTCCGGCACCGGTGCCATTCCGCAACGGGGCCCGCATTCCCTATCGCGGCAAGGAGCATATCGTGCGCTATGTCGGCGCGCGGCGCGAGGATGCGCTCGAGCGGGGTCCGGTCTGGCGTGTGCGCAGCGCCGACACCGGCGGCATGCCCGAGATCCGTGTCACCGGCCATCCCGATTTCGTGCAGCGCCGCGTCACCGACTGGCTGAGGGCCAAGGCGCGCGACGAGCTCAACGAGCAAGCGCTGTTCTATGCCGATCTTTTCGACGTCCGCCCGTCGCGCATCACGGTGCGCGACACGACAACCCGCTGGGGTTCCTGTTCGCCGACGCGGGCGCTGTCGTTCTCGTGGCGGCTGATCCTCGCGCCGTCCTATGTACTCGACTATGTGGCGGCCCATGAAGTCGCGCATATCAGGCACATGAATCACGGGCCGCGTTTCTGGAACCTCGTCGCCGACGCGATCCCGAATTACGAGATGGCCAAGCGCTGGCTGGAGGTGAACGGCCCGGGCCTTCACCGCTACGGCGCCGATCCGCTCGGCATTTTCGCGGAACGATGAAGCTTTCACCAGGCACCGCGCTCTTCACCGTCTTTCTCGGTGCGTTGACGGCGGTCGGTCCGCTGTCGACCGACATGTACCTGCCCTCGCTGCCCGCAATCGCGCTCGCCTTCGCGGCCGATACCGGCGCGACGCAGCTCACCTTGAGCGCGCATCTCGTCGGCTTTGCCGGCTCGCAGCTTTTCTACGGGCCGATGTCCGACCGCTACGGGCGGCGGCCGGTGCTGCTGGCGGGCTTCACGCTCTACATTGCCGGCTGCTTCGCCTCGCTCTTTGTCGGTTCGATCGAGGAGCTGATTGCGGCGCGTTTCTTCCAGGCAATCGGCGGCGGCGCCTCGGTGGTTCTCGCGCGCGCCGTCGTGCGCGATCTCTATGACGGGCCAGCGGCAGGGCAGATGCTCGCGCGCATGGCGGCGATCATGGGCATCGTGCCGGCGCTGGCGCCGATGCTTGGCGGCGTCATCGAAGCCAGTTATGGCTGGAAGATGAACTTCGTCGTGATGGGCGCCTTTGGCGCCGTGCTCGCTGTGATCGTCCTGACCAGCCTCGACGAAACGCTGCCGCCGGCGCGACGGCAAAGCGCGGCGCCGCGCGCGATCTTCATCCACTACCGGCGGCTCATCGCCGACCGGCGCTACCTGCGCTATCTCGCGATCGCCAGCACCTGTTTCGCGGGCCTCTTTGCCTTCATCTCCGGTTCGTCCTTCGTGCTGCAAGGGCTCTACGGGTTGTCGCCGATCGTCTACGGTCTTTGCTTCGGACTGATGGCGACGGGCTATATCGCCGGATCGCTGACCGGCGGGCGGCTGGTCAGGCGGCTCGGCATAGACGGTACGCTGAAAATCGGCGGCACTTCGGCTGGCGTCGCCGGACTTGCCATGCTTGCCGGCATTCTTGCCACCGCCTCGCCACTCGCCATCGTGATACCCGTCATGCTCTATGGTTTCGCGGTCGGACTCACCATGCCGCAGGCGATGGCCGGCGCGCTGACGCCATTTCCCGAAGTCGCCGGCACGGCGTCGGCGCTGCTGGGCTTCCTGCAAGCGGCGGCGGCGGCCGGCGTCGGCGTTTATGTGGGCCACGGCGTCGGCGTGAGCGCAATGCCAATGGTCGGCACGATCGCGGCGACCGGATTGCTGACATTCGCGGTAACGGTTTTCAGGCGAATATCCGCCTAGCGTCGGCCGCCCGGCTGCAAGGCCGGCCGGCGCGGCTCGCCGCGGCCGAAGAGACGGTCGAAGAAGCCGGGTTCTTCCCATTCATATTCGAGCGTATCGCCCGCCGTCGCCGATGCCGGCGTGACGGCTGTCTGCGGCACTTCCGCGACCACCATGTCGGGAAGCTCGGCGATCGGTACTTCGCCTTGTGTGCGCGTCATGAAATCGTGCCAGATGCGCGCCGGCAGAGTGCCGCCGGTGACGTTCTTCATCGGCGCGCCATTGTCGTTGCCGACCCAGATGCCGACGACGAGATCGGCGGTGTAGCCGATGAACCAGGCGTCGCGGAAATCCTGACTGGTGCCGGTCTTGCCGCCCGACGGCCGCTCGCCAAGCGCCGAATTGCGGCCCGTGCCGTAGATCATCACGGCCTTCAGCATGTTGTTCATCGCGCCGGCGGTGCGTTCGTCGATGACGCGGCCGAGGCCGGAACCGTGGCGGCGATAAAGTTCCTCGCCCGATTGCCCATAGACCTCGGAGATGCCGTGCGGAATGACGCCGTAGCCGCCATTGGCGAAAGTCGCGTAGGCGGCGGTCAGTTCGATCAGGGTGGCGCTGCCCGAGCCGAGCGCCAGCGAAAGGTTCGCCGGCAGCTCCTCCTGCAGGCCGAGACGGCGCGCCGCCGAGACGATGTTGCGCACGCCGACCTCGCGCGCCACCTGCACGGCAACCGTGTTGATCGATTTCGCCAGCGCGGTGCGCAGCGTGACCTCGCCCTCGAAGCGGTCGGTATAGTTCGACGGCGACCAGCCGCCATAGGTCACCGGACGGTCGACACGCATCGTGTCGGGGCTCATGCCCTTTTCGATGGCCGCCAGATAGACGAAAGGCTTGAAGGCCGAACCCGGCTGGCGCTTGGCCTGGACCGCGCGGTTGAACTGGCTCAGCGCATAGGAGCGGCCACCGACCATGGCGCGCACCGCACCGTCCGGGGTCATGGCAACAAGCGCTGCCTGGCCGGCGTTCATCGCGTCGCCGTCATTCGCGAGGATGGAAGCAATGACAAGCTCGGCTTCGCGCTGAAGAACCGGATCAATGGTGGTGACGACATCGACATCGGCGGCGGAGCGTCCGGCGTAGTCCGGCAGGGCCTCGGCCACCCAGTCGACGAAATAGTTGATCGAACCGCGCGCCGCATAGCCTTCGAGCGAGGCGGGGCTGACATTTGCCAGATGCGCTTCGTCAGGCGTGATGTAGCCGGCGGCGATCATGTTGCTCAGCACGATGGCGGCGCGGCCGCGCGCCAGATCGATGTCGTTGGTCGGCGAATAGCGCGACGGCGCCTTCAACAACCCGGCCAGCATCGCCGCCTCCGGCAACGTGAGGGCGCGGGCCGGCTTCCGGAAATAACGCTCCGAGGCCGCTTCGATGCCATAGGCGCCGCCGCCGAAATAGACGCGGTTCAGATAGAGCGTCAGGATTTCTTCCTTGGTGAACCGCAGTTCGAGCCAGACCGCCAGCACCATTTCCTCGATCTTGCGCGCGATCGTGCGGTCGGGTTTCAGGAACAGGTTCTTGGCCAGTTGCTGGGTGATCGTCGAGCCGCCCTGCACATAGGCGCCGGCACGATAGTTCGCAACCATGGCGCGGCCGAGGCCGACGGGGTCGACGCCGAAATGCCAGTAGAAGCGGCGGTCCTCGGTCGCCAGCACTGCCGCGGGCACATGCGCTGGCAGATCGGCCAGCAGCGTGTAACCGCCTTTCAGGTCGCCGCGATGGCTCAGCACCTGACCGTCGATGGCGCGGATCGAAATCGACGGCGCCTGGCGGACGTTATAAAGGCTCGATGTGTCGGGCAGGTTGAGGCCGTACCAGAACAGCAGACCGCCAAAAGCGATGACGCCCCACAGCGCCAGCACGGAGCCGTAGTAGAACACGGTACCGAGCAAAGCGCCCCGGCGCGACGGCGGGCGCTTGCGGGCGGCGGTCGATTTACCGGCCGGCTTGCGGCGCGCGGCTTTGGGCGGCGTTTTGGCGGATGACGGTTTTTTCGCCGGGTGCTTGGGCTTTGGCGCCGGCTTGCGCGGCGTCGGCGCCGGCTTCTTGCGCGGTTTGAACGACGGTTCGAGGCGGCGCATGCCGCGATCCTCGAACGCATCGTCTTCCCAGCGCGCCATGTCCTCGCCGTCATCCTCATCATAATCGCCGGCGGGGGCATTGGCGCCGACCCCGAGCCGCACCGGACGCAGGCCGGCGACACGAACAACCGTCCAGTCGCCATCGTCAGCCGCGCCGCGCCGCGCGAACCCTGTTGTCGGCTTGCGGGATGCCATGGGGCCTCGAACCTCGTCCTGCCACGCCGGCGCGCCTGCGCCGCGCACGGGATTTCGTCCCGAAGCTAGACACCGATAGTTAACGCGCTGTTAACGCTTTGGCGGCCGGGTCAAATGTCGAGATTGGCCACGTTCAGGGCGTTTTCGCGGATGAAATCGCGGCGCGGCTCGACCACGTCGCCCATCAGCTTGACGAAGAGATCGTCGGCCTCGTCGAGTTCACGGATCTTGACCTGCAGCAGCGAGCGCGCCTCACGGTCGAGCGTCGTTTCCCATAGCTGGTCGGGATTCATCTCGCCGAGGCCCTTGTAGCGCTGGACCGAATTGCCCTTGGACCCGGCGGCCAGAATGGCGTCGAAGAGCTGCGAGGGCGAGCGGATGAAATGCGTTTCGTCCTTGCGGCGCAAGGTTGCCGCCTTTCCATAAACTTCCTGAAGGTGCGGTGTGTACCCGTCAAGACGCCGAGCGTCGGCGCTGGCGATCAGCGGTCCGTCGATCGACACTTCCTCGCGCACGCCGCGGACTTCGCGAGCAAAACGCAACCCGCCGTCGGGCGTCGTCTCGCCGGTCCAGCCGCGTTCGGTCTCCTCGGAGAGCAGATCGAGACGCCGCGCGATGTAGGCGGCGGCTTCCTTTGCGTGCGCCTCCTCGGCCAGTGCTTTCGGATTAAGCGCACCGGCAATCGCGGCCTGCTCGATCACGAAGCGGGGATACTTTCCCGGCAGGCCGTCGAGCACGGTCCTGACCGCACGCGCCTTCGACACGATGTCGGCAAGGTCGGGGCCGGCGCGCTGCGAACCGTCGGCAAGCGTCAGCACCATGTCCTCGATGCCGGTCGCCGCCAGGAAATCGTTGAGCGCCTTTTCGTTTTTCAGATAGGTCTCCGACGTTCCGCGGCGCACCTTGTAGAGGGGCGGCTGGGCAATATAGAGATGACCACGCTCGATCACTTCCGGCATCTGCCGGTAGAAGAACGTCAGAAGCAGCGTGCGGATATGCGCGCCGTCGACGTCGGCGTCGGTCATGATGATGATCTTGTGATAGCGCAGCTTCTCGATGTTGAAGTCGTCGCGGCCGATGCCGGTGCCGAGCGCGGTGATCAGCGTGCCGATTTCGTTGGAGGACAGCATCTTGTCGAAACGCGCGCGTTCGACGTTGAGGATCTTGCCGCGAAGCGGCAGCACCGCCTGATTGGAACGGTCGCGCGCCTGCTTGGCGGAGCCGCCGGCCGAATCGCCCTCGACGATGAAGAGTTCGGATTTCGCCGGGTCGCGCTCCTGACAGTCGGCGAGCTTGCCGGGCAGGCTCGACACGTCGAGCGCACCCTTTCGCCGCGTCAGTTCGCGGGCCTTGCGCGCGGCCTCGCGGGCGGCGGCGGCCTCGACGACCTTGGAGACGATCTGGCGCGCTTCGGCGGGATGTTCCTCGAGCCATGTCGAAAGCGCGTCGTTGACGAGTCCCTCGACGACGGGACGCACTTCGGAAGAGACGAGCTTGTCCTTGGTCTGCGAGGAGAATTTCGGATCGGGCACCTTGACCGACAACACGCATGTCAGGCCCTCGCGCGCGTCGTCGCCGGTCAATGTGACCTTTTCCTTTTTCGCTATGCCGCTTTCATTCGCATAGGCATTGATGACACGGGTCAGCGCGCCGCGATAGCCCGCCAGATGCGTGCCGCCGTCGCGCTGCGGGATGTTGTTGGTGAAGCAGAGCACGTTCTCGTGATAGCTGTCGTTCCACCACATCGCGACTTCGACCGTGATGCCGTCGCGCTCGGCGGAAATTGCAATCGGCTTCTGGATCAGCGGTGCCTTGGTGCGGTCGAGGAAGCGGACAAAGGCTTCGAGACCGCCCTCATACATCAGGTCCACCGATTTCGGCTCGACGCCGCGATTGTCGGTGAGATTGATGCGGACGCCCGAATTGAGGAAAGCCAGTTCGCGCAGGCGGTGTTCGAGCGTCCCGAAATCGAATTCGGTCTGGGTGAAGGTTCCGGACGAGGGATGAAACGTGATCTCGGTGCCGCTGAGGGGATTGCCGTCGGCGCCTTTCGGCGCATCGCCGACAATCGCCGGCGGCGCATCGGGGACGCCGTGCTGGAAACGGATCAGATGTTCCTTGCCGACGCGCCAGATACGCAATTCGAGCCAGTCGGAAAGCGCGTTGACCACCGACACGCCGACGCCGTGCAGACCGCCCGACACCTTGTAGGAGTTCTGGTCGAACTTACCGCCGGCGTGAAGCTGGGTCATGATGACCTCCGCCGCCGACACGCCTTCGCCCTTGTGGATCTCGACCGGAATGCCGCGGCCATTGTCCCAGACGGTGCAGGAACCATCGGCGTTGAGGCGCACATTGACCGCGTCGCAATAGCCGGCCAGCGCCTCGTCGATCGAATTGTCGACGACTTCGTAGACCATGTGATGGAGGCCCGAGCCGTCGTCGGTGTCGCCGATATACATGCCCGGACGCTTGCGGACCGCATCGAGACCCTTCAGGACCTTGATCGATTCCGCGCCGTATTCCTCGGGCGCATTTTCGACTGGCGTGGACATCTGTTTCTTCCTTCGTGGTCTCTCGCCTGCCCTTAGCGGGCAAGTCTTCAGGCGATTTCGGCGGCGGTACGGACGATCTTGCCGACGACACCGTAGGTCTTCGCTTCCTCGGCGTTCATCCAATGATCGCGATTGGTGTCCTTGACGATCTTTTCGAGCGGCTGGCCCGTCGCTTCGGCGAAGATGAGGTTCAGGCGCTCGCGCATTTTCAGAACTTCACGCGCCTGAATGTCGATTTCGGTCGCGGAACCGCCGATGCCGCCGCGCGGTTCGTGCAGCAGGAAGCGCGTGTTCGGCAGGCAGTAGCGGTCCTCGCGGTCGGCCGCCACATAGATCAGCGCGCCGGCGCTTGCGACCCAGCCGGTGCCCAATGTGCGGACGCGCGGTTTGATATACTTGATCATGTCGTGGATCATGTCGCCGGATTCGACATGGCCTCCGGGCGAGGAAACGATCAGCGTGATCGGATCGTCGCTCTCGCCTGCCATCGCCAGCAACCGCTCGGAAACGGTGCGGGCCTGGCGGTCGTTGATCTCGCCGGTGACGAGTATGGTGCGCGACTTGAAGAGGCCATGTTCGACCAGCGGCGTGAACTGGTTCTTCAGCGCGTCGACGTCGGGTGTCTCGTTGTCGTTTCTCATCCTGGTCATTCCTTTGCGCCGGGCCTAGCCGGCATTTTCGATGGCGCCGCGCGCGACACGGAAATTCTGTGCCCGCACGCCGAGAGTTTCAAAAAGCGACGGGTCGGCGCCCGTCAAAAAGGCCTGCAGGCCCAAAGCGACGATCTCGTCGAATAGAGCCGCGCGGCGCTTGCCGTCGAGATGCGCCGCGATTTCATCGAGCAGCAGCAGCGGCGGCGTGCCGCGCGCCGCCAGCAGGCGCGCATTGGCCAGCACGATGCCGATCAGCAATGCCTTCTGCTCGCCCGTCGAACAGCTTCGCGCCTCGCGATCGCGCGCCGCGTGACGGACCGCAAGATCGGTGCGATGCGGACCGGTGAGCGCGCGCCCGGCGCCGGCGTCGCGGCCCCGCATGGCGCCAAGCTCGCGGCGGAAAGCGTCTTCGACATCGACGGCCGCTTCGCTGTCGAGCGCGGCTTCCAACGTACCGTCGAGCGCCACGCCAGCGCGCGGAAAGGCATGCGTCTCGGCCGCATCCAAAGCACCGCGCAGCCGCGCCAGCGTTTCGACGCGCGCCGCCGCGATCGCGACGCCATGCTCGGCCATCTGGGTTTCGAGACCCGACAGCCAGGCATCGTCGAAAACGTCGTCGGCGAGCAGGCGGTTGCGTTCGCGCAGCGCCCGGTCGTAGGCGTTGACGCGCGCGCCATGCGCCGGATCGAAGCCCATGACGAGACGGTCGAAAAAATGGCGGCGGTCGCTCGCGCCATCGAGAAAGAGCCGGTCCATGGCCGGCGTCAGCCAGACGGTGCGAACATGCGCCGCCAGCGCCGCAGGGCCCGCGACTTCGCCATCGATCCTGACCATGCGGCTGCGCGCGGAAGGCTCCACGCCCGGTTCAATGCCGGTGCCGATGCGCAAGGGCCCCTGCGCGGTTTCGAGCGTCGCGGCGACGGCCCAGCCGCCCGCGCCGCCGTCGCGCGCGATCTCGACATAGGGAACGCCGCGAAGCCCGCGGCCCGGCGAGAGCAGCGAAATCGCCTCAAGCATATTCGTCTTGCCGGCGCCGTTTTCGCCCGTCAGCACGGCGGGCCGTCCATCCAGCGCAAGTTCGGCGCGCGCGTAAGAACGGAAGTCCGTGACCACAAGACGGCTCAGGCCGATGCGCGCATGGGCCGCCGGCCTTTCGACAGCGATCAACTCACCCGTAGGATGCACTCCCGATCCTCTAATGTTCGGCCTAGACGCGCATCGGCATCAAAACATAGATCGCCATGCCGTCCTCGCTGTCGCGCACAAGCGTCGGCGAGCCGGAATCGGCAAAGGCGAACGTCGCCTCCGCGCCGTCGATCTGGCCGGTGATGTCGAGCAGGTAGCGCGCGTTGAAGCCGATCTCCAGCGGTGCGCTCGAATAGGCGACCGAAAGCTCCTCGGTCGCGCTGCCCGAATCCGGATTGGTGACGGAGAGCGTCAGCTTGCCCTCGTCGAGATTGAGTTTCACGGCGCGGGACTTTTCGGTCGAGATCGTCGAGACGCGGTCGACCGCTTCCGCAAACCGCTTGCCGTCGACCTGCATCATCTTGTCGTTGCCCGCCGGAATGACGCGACCGTAATCCGGGAAGGTGCCGTCGATCAGCTTGGATGTCAGCACGATACCGCCGAACTCGAAGCGGATCTTGGTTTCCGACACGCCGACCGAAAGCGAGCCTGTGTCGCCTTCCAGCAATTTCTGCAACTCGAGCACCGTCTTGCGCGGCACGATGACGCCGGGCATGCCGGAGGCGCCGTCCGGCAGGTCGTAATCGACCTGGGCGAGCCTGTGGCCGTCCGTCGCGACCGCACGCAGGGCTTTCTGTTTGCCGCTCTCGACCGCGTGCACATAGATGCCGTTCAGGTAGTAGCGCGTCTCCTCGGTAGAGATCGCAAAGCGCGTCTTGTCGATCAGGCGGCGCATGGCGTCGGCCGGGATCTCGAAGCGATGCGGCAGGGAGCCCGCGGCCATCGCTGGGAAATCTTCCTGCGGCAGCGACTGCAGCGCAAAACGCGAGCGGCCGGCCGTCAGTTGCAGGCGACCTTCGTCGGCGCCCGTCGAAAGTTCCACCTGCGCGCCTTCCGGCAGCTTGCGCACGATGTCGTAGAGCGTGTGAGCTGACGCCGTGGTCGCACCCGCTTGCGCGACGTCGGCATCGATCGCCTCCACCACCTCGATGTCGAGATCGGTCGCCGTCAGGCTCAACTGACCGTCGGCGGCCTTGATCAGCACATTGGAGAGAATGGGAATTGTGTTGCGGCGTTCGACGACCGACTGCACATGGTTGAGAGACTTGAGCAGCGCGCCCCGTTCGATCGTGATCTTCATGGTCTCTCTTCGGTCCCCCCGGTTGGGTTCGCTTGTGTGGCCCGTTCAGCATCGCGGATCGCGGCCCAGAGCCCGACAATCCGTGCCTCACGCGATATTTCGCGGGTCTTGCCCCTCTCGCCGGAGATTTTCCGGAGTGTCCGGGGACGCCGCGCGCGCCTCTGCAGACACGCCGTTTCCTCAAGGACCTCTCGCGAACAGGGGGTCGGACGCGGCCGGCTCGGACAACCCGGATCGAGAGAGCCGGAGGCCGGGCCGGGCGCATTCCGGCGGCAGCCGGAATTCCACGGGAATTCGCGCCACGAGTATATCAGAACGTTCGCGCGATGCACGTTTTTCGACGGATTTCGGGACCCGCCGACGGTCCTTCAACACACTGATTTTCAAAGGGTTTTCAGGAGCCTTGCCGCAGGGTCCGTCAGTTGGGGGCGTGTCCGCCCTCAAGCATCCGGCGCAGGAGATCGACGTCCTCCTCGATACCCGAATCGAGGTGGCAAAGCTCGTCGATCTTGCGCACCGCATGGATGACCGTCGTGTGGTCGCGGCCGCCGAACTTGCGCCCGATCTCGGGCAGGGAACGCGAGGTCAGCTGCTTGGCGAGATACATCGCCACCTGGCGGGGCCTCGCCACGGCGCGGGCGCGGCGGGCCGAGAGCATGTCGGCTAGGCGGACGTTGTAGTATTCGGCCACGCGGCGCTGGATTTCCTCGATCGTGATCTTGCGGTCGTTGGAGCGCAGCAGATCGCGCAACACTTCCTGCGACATATCGAGCGTGATCGGGCGGCCGACGAAGGAAGCATAGGCGACGACGCGCTTCAGCGCGCCTTCAAGCTCGCGCACATTTGAAACGATACGGTGGGCGAGAAATTCCAGAACGCCCGGCGGAATGGTCACCGGACCGTTCTTCTGCATCATATCGTCGGCCTTGGCCTGAAGGATGCCGAGACGCAACTCGTAGTCGGTCGGGTGAATGTCGGCGGCAAGCCCCCAACCGAGACGGGAGCGAATGCGCTCTTCAATACCGTCGAGATCGGAAGGCGAGCGGTCGGCCGAGATGATGACCTGCCGATTGTGGTCGATCAACGCATTGAAAGTATGGAAGAACTCTTCCTGCGTCGAATCCTTGCCGGATATGAACTGGACGTCGTCGATCATCAGCACGTCGACCGAACGGAACTGCTGCTTGAAGGCCATGGTGTCCTTGAAGCGCAACGCCCGCACGAACTGGTACATGAATTTTTCGGCGGAGAGATAAAGCACCTTGCGCTCGGGCTGGCGGGTGCGGATTTCCCATGCGATGGCATGCATCAGATGCGTCTTGCCGAGGCCGACGCCACCATAGAGAAAGAGCGGATTGAAGCTGACATCCGTCGCTTCGGCAACGCGGCGGGCCGCGGCATGCGCAAGCTCGTTCGACTTGCCGACGACGAATGCGTCGAAGGTGAAGCGCGGATCGAGCGGCGCGCCGACGCCCGCATCCTCGAGGCCCGACGGTATGGCGCTCGGGGCAGCCTGACTTTCAGCCGGCGCCGAGGCCGGCCGCACGCCGCGCGACGGTTCTTCGATGCTTTCGGGAACGCTTTCCGGTTTGGGCTCGCCTGCCGCAACCAGAATGTCGACACGGGCGAAGCCTTCGTCCTCGTCCGCCCAAAGCTTCGTCAGCCGGTCGGCATAATGCGAGACGATCCAGTTGCGGATGAAGCGCGTCGGTACGCTCAGCATGACGCGGCCGTCGCCGACGCCGATCAGATCGATCTGCTTGAACCAGCTGTTGAATGTCGCTTCGCCGAGTTCGGCCTGCAACCGGGCGCGCACACGGCGCCACTGATCGTTGAGGCTCATACCCGCGGTCCGCCGAACCGAAGCCCGTTCCTCGCCAGCCGCCGCGACCGGATGGCGGGGAACGCCTTTCTCCGCGGGAGATGCACCCATGTCTTCCTCGTTCAAAACCTTGGCCCCGTTTTCTTGCCGGCCCACATCGCGGCACCGGATTTTCGCGCGGCCGGGATTCTCGTGTCCCGATCCGCCACCCCCTCAAGTCCGTCCCGCTCAGGATTGAGCCCAGGGCAGACCCGTCGCTTTCCAGCCATTGCGCTCACCGCGATGGCGGGCGCCGTCGAGATCCCCCTCGAACCCGCCGGCGATGTTGAAACAACGCCCGAAACCCGCCGCCGTCAGCGCAATCGCCGCCGCCCGGCTGCGCGCGCCCGACCGGCACAGAAAAAAGACAGGTGCATCCTTCTTGTCCGGGCCCAAAGCCGATGCCAGATCGTCGGCGAAGCGCGGATTGCGCTCCATGGCGGGGAACGCCTGCCATTCCAGAAGCATCGGCTCCTTGCCGAGACCTGAAAGGTCGGGCAGGCCGACAAAGGACCACTCGGCCCGCGTACGCACATCGACGAGTGTCGCTTTCGGATCGGCGCCGAGCACCCGGAACGCCTCTTCCGGCGTTACGTCGCCCGCATAGTCATCCGGCTGTTTCCCGATCACTTCCGGCACAACGCCCCCGTTCGTCATGGCCGCACCGCCACTCTCTGCCCGAGACATAGCAACCCGGGCAGGGGCAATAACGGAACCGCCCCGGCTCGTCAATCAAGCTATGTTTGGATACTTGCTTTTTGCCCCATTGAGCAAACATCAATACTGTATTGTTTAAATCTTGACTATAAAAACACAGTATTGGTGGGCCCCTCTGAGGTTGTTAAACATACCGGCTGGGACGGGGTGAGGCAAGCGGAAGAATCGCCTCTGTCAAAAAAAGTTCGCGAGTGTGTTGGCACGCGCACGCAACATCCTGTGGCCATCGCAATGCAAACACACAGACGTATCCGCAAGTGCCGATGCGGGCCGAGTTTTTCCTCGGCCGCAAGTCTTGCAGTGCACCCGTCCCGCGATGAAACGCGCACGCACACAACGAAAAGCCCGCAGATCATTCGATCGCGGGCTTTCAGCTTTTCACACTTCGCAGACGTGCGATAATGCGCGACGTTGCGCGCAAGAAGTGCCTGTCAGGCAAGCGCTTTCACGCGCTGCGCGAAACGCGACACCTTGCGCGAGGCGGTGTTCTTGTGGATCACACCCTTTTGCGCGGCGCGCATAATCTCGGGCTGCGCGGCGCGGAGCGCGAGTTCGGCCGCCTTCCTGTCGCCGCTCGCCAACGCTTCCTCGACCTTGCGGACGAAGGTGCGCATGCGGCTGCGCCGATCCTTGTTGACTTCGGTGCGCGCCGCGATCTTGCGGATTGCCTTTTTTGCGGACGTTGTATTCGCCATCGATCTTCGGACCTTCGTGTCTCGCCGGGCCCGTTTCGGACCTGCGGAAATGCCGTTCAAGAAAAGCCCGCCAATACAGAAATATGCGGCCTGGCCCCATGAAAGCGGGGGTTATACGCGCCCACCCATCATTCGTCAACAGGCCGGGAAACGCGCAAAAACGCGACAAAACCGCCTTTTTTCAGCGGTTCCGGAACTGCGGCTGGCGCTTTTCGACAAAGGCGGCCATGCCCTCGGTCTGATCGTCGGTCGCAAACATCGAATGGAACAGGCGGCGCTCGAAACGCACGCCCTCCGAAAGGGTGGTCTCGTAGGCGCGGTTGACGCTTTCCTTGGTCATCATCGCGATCGGCAGCGACATGGCGGCGACGTTCGCCGCCGTCTTCAGTGCCTCGTCGAGCAAGTCATCGGCAGGCACGACGCGACTGACGAGCCCCGCGCGCTCCGCTTCCTCGGCATCCATCATGCGGCCGGTCAGGCACATCTCCATCGCCTTCGACTTGCCGACGAAGCGTGTGAGACGCTGGGTGCCGCCCGCGCCCGGCATAACGCCGAGCTTGATTTCAGGCTGGCCGAATTTCGCCGTTTCGGCCGCAATGATGAAATCGCACATCATCGCAAGCTCGCAGCCGCCACCGAGCGCATAGCCGGCGACCGCCGCGATCACCGGTTTGCGGCAGCGCGTCACGCGCTCCCAGTTGGCGGTGATGAAATCCTCCCTGTAGACATCCATGTAGGATTTCGGCTGCATCTCCTTGATGTCGGCACCGGCGGCAAAGGCTTTCGCCGAGCCGGTGAGGACGATGCAATGAATATCGTCGTCGGTTTCCCAGGCATCCAGCGCCGCCGTCAACTCGTCCATCAAGGCCTTGTTGAGCGCGTTCAGGGCATCCGGGCGGTTGAGCGTGATCAGGCCGACCGCGCCTTTCTTTTCGACCAGGATGTTCTCGTAGGCCATTAATTTCTCCTGTTGCGGGACGTGAGTTGTACGGGCGTCGCGAGCGCGACTTTATTCGGGCGCGATCGAGAAACGCACTTCCGTTCGCGTTGCGGCATCACCCGACAACGACACGATCTGGATTTCGAGTTTTTCGCCCTCACGGCGAAAGAGCAGCAATCCGCCGATCAACTCCAGTTCCTCGATGCGCGTCCAGCCGAGCTTCGGCAAGGCCTCCACATAGAATGCTTCGACGTCGCCGGGCGCGACATCGCCCTGCGCCACTGCACGGACGATGCGGCCGCCGGGCTTGTCGAAGATGATGCCGCTGTCGCCTGTTTCGCTCAGGCCCGCCATCAATGGCATGTCGTCGACATCGGCGAGATAGCCGCCCTCGGCAAGCGCCATCATCGGCAGTGCGCATAGCAGCAGCGCGGCAAAACCTGCGCGCCGGAAGACAGATCGCCAGAAGATTGGGGCTTTCGTCATTTGCGTCATCACCTCTGGCAGGATGAACAGAAAAAGGTCGACCGGCCCGATTGCACGATGCGGGCCACGGTACCGCCACAGCGCGGCTTTGAACAGGCTTCGGCTTCGCGCCCGTAAACGGCGAACGAATGCTGGAAATAGCCAAGTTCGCCATCTGTATGCGCATAGTCGCGCAAGGTCGAGCCGCCAGCCAGGATCGCCTCTTCCAGAACATCGCGAATAGCGGCGGCGAGACGCGCGGAACGCGCGGGCGTCGCTACGGTAGCCGCGATGCGCCGGGGCGAGAGACCGGCGCGGAACAGCGCCTCGCAGACATAGATATTGCCGAGGCCCGCGACGGTGCGCTGGTCGAGCAGCGCCGCCTTGATCGGCGCCCGGCGGCCGGCGAGGCGTTCGGCGAGAACGGGGCCTGAAAATTCATTGCCGAGCGGTTCCGGTCCGATGCCCGCAAGGTGCGTACATGCCGTCAATTCGGTTTCCGGCACGAGGTCCATGAAGCCGAAACGGCGGTGATCGGCATAGACGATGCGGGTGCCGCCTTCCATGTCGAAGACGATGTGGTCGTGGCGCCCGGCGCCCGGCATTCCGTGATGAAAGCGGCCCGGCATGCTGGCGCCATCGGGTGCATGTATGGTGAACCGGCCCGACATGCCGAGATGCATGATCAGCACCTCCTCTGGAGCCTTCGGCGCCGCATCGATATGCACCAGAATATATTTGGCGCGACGCTCGAGGCGGGCGACGCGCCGGCCCTTCAACCGCGCGGCGAAACGTTCCGGCAACGGAAACCGCAGGTCCGGCCGGCGCTGCGTCACATGCGCGAAGCGGCGGCCCTCGAGGGCGGGCGCGAGGCCGCGGCGGACGGTTTCGACTTCGGGAAGTTCGGGCATGGCGGCTTTCGACAGAAGCGGGGGATCAAAGTAGCGCCCCCGGCGGCGGCGCGCTATGGTCCGGCGCATGAGCGCAGATGCAAAAAAGCGGACCGAAACGGGTGCTTCCGGAGCCTCGGGCGGCGAGACCCATTTCGGCTTCCGGACCGTTCGCGAAGGCGAGAAGGCAAAGCTCGTCCACGAGGTCTTCGCGCAGGTCGCCGAACGCTACGACTTGATGAACGACCTGATGTCGGGCGGGCTTCATCGCGCCTGGAAACAGGCAATGATCGACTGGCTCAATCCGCCGCGAACGCCACGGCCCTTCCACCTGATCGACGTGGCCGGCGGCACTGGCGACATCGCTTTCCGTTTTCTCGACCGTGCCGGCACCGGCGCGCAAGTGACGGTTTGCGACATCAACAAGCACATGCTCGGCGTCGGCCGGGCCCGCGCCGAGGCGAAGGCCTATGAAGGCCGGGTCGAGTTTGCCTGTGGCGACGCCGAGGCCCTGCCCTTTCCCGACCGTTCGTTCGACGCCTACACCATCGCCTTCGGCATCCGCAACGTGACGCATATCGAACAAGCGCTTGCCGATGCCCGGCGTGTGCTGAAGCCCGGCGGGCGTTTTCTCTGTCTCGAATTTTCCCATGTCGCCGTGCCGGGGCTTGAGGAAATCTACAATGCCTATTCCTTCGCCGCGATCCCGCGCATGGGCGAATGGGTGACCGGCGATGGCGCGCCCTACCGGTATCTCGTCGAGAGCATCAGGCGCTTTCCCGATCAGGAGACATTCAAACGGATGATCGCACAGGCCGGTTTCGGCCAGGTGAGTTACCGCAATCTCACCGGCGGCGTGGCGGCGCTGCATTCCGGCTGGCGTCTCTGACGATGCTGCGCACCCTTCGCTCCATCGGCCGGCTGGCCCGCGCGGCGCGCATTCTCGGCCGTCACGATGCGCTGATGCCGCTTGAGCTGCGCGGCGAGATGCCGGCGGCGCTGCTTGCGCTGCTGCCGCTGGCGAAAATCCGTTTCCCCTGGGAAGCGCCGCCGCAGGACCTGGCCGGGAGCGCGGGCGAGCGGCTCGCAACCGCGCTGGCGGCGCTCGGGCCCTCCTATATCAAGCTCGGACAGTTTCTGGCGACGCGACCCGACATTATCGGCGTCGAACTGGCGCAGGACCTCACCTCGCTGCAGGACAAGCTGCCGCCCTTCTCGATGGCAGAAGCGCGCGCCATCGTCGAGGAAGGTATCGGCAAGCCGGTCGAGGAATTGTTCAGCTCTTTCAGCGAACCGATCGCCGCAGCGTCGATCGCCCAGGTGCATCGCGCGCGAACCTTGCCGGAGGGAGAGGACGGGCAAAGCCGCGATGTCGCGGTGAAGGTGTTGCGGCCCGGCATCGAAACGCGCTTCGCCGCCGATCTCGACAGTTTTTTCTGGGCGGCCGAAGCCGTCGAGCGGGTCTATGCGCCGGCACGCCGCCTGCGGCCGGTCGAGGTGGTGCAGACGCTTGCCGACAGCGTGAAGATCGAAATGGACCTCCGGCTCGAGGCGGCCGCGATGTCGGAGATGGCCGAGAATACCGCGAAGGACACGGGCTTTCGCGTGCCGCAGATCGACTGGGAGCGAACCGCACGACGCGTGATGACGATGGAATGGATCGAGGGCGTCGCCGCCTCCGACCGCGCCGCGCTCGTTGCTGCCGGGCACGATCTGAAGCGGCTCGGGCGACAGGTTATCCAGTCCTTTCTGACGCATGCGCTGCGTGACGGCTTTTTCCATGCCGACATGCATCAGGGAAATCTTTTCGTCGATGCGGACGGCGTGCTCGTCGCGGTCGATTTCGGGATCATGGGGCGCATCGGCGCGACCGAGCGGCGCTTTCTCGCCGAAATTCTCTATGGCTTCATCACCCGCGACTACACACGCGTCGCCGAAATTCATTTCGAAGCCGGCTATGTACCGAACTCCAAAAGCATTCATGCCTTTGCGCAGGCGCTGCGCTCGATCGGCGAACCGATTTTCGGCAGGCCGGCGCGGGAAGTGTCTATGGGGAAGCTACTGGCGCAGCT
Source organism: Parvibaculum sp. (assembly GCA_040216885.1). Classification (GTDB taxonomy): domain Bacteria; phylum Pseudomonadota; class Alphaproteobacteria; order Parvibaculales; family Parvibaculaceae; genus Parvibaculum. The sequence goes on along the minus strand of JAVJOG010000017.1, from coordinate 50,761 downwards.
TTTCCAGGTGACCGAACAATTCGACATGAAGACGCGGCCCGAACTGATCCTGCTGCAAAAGACCATGGTCGTCGTCGAGGGCGTCGCGCGGCATTTCGATCCCGATCACAACATTTGGGAAAGCGCCGAACCGATCCTGAAAGCCTGGATGATCGAGCGCATGGCGCCCGAAACGCGCATCGAGGAAGCGGCGGCCGGTGCGTTGCAGCTCGGCCGCATGATGAGCCATCTGCCGGATGTGCTCGACCGCGCCGAACGCACGGCGCGCCTCCTGGCCGAGAATGTCGACGAGGAAGGCGTGCGCATTCACCCCTCTTCGGCCGACGCCATCGCCCGCGCGCAGGAGCGGCGCTCGGGCTACGCACGGCCGCTTTTGTGGGTGGCCATTGGCGCACTGGGCGCGCTGCTGCTCGCCAACCTTATATAAACAAAGAAAAATCCAGGCTTATTTCCTTTCTTTCCCTGTCGATGGTTTTGATCTACAAATCTTGGGCGTGAATACTTATATTTTCACGCGGAACACGGCGGAACCTTGATCGAGGTCTTCCGCCGCGACGGCGACACGAGGAGACGGGCTTGGCCGAGAGCATGTTGAGCGGACGGCGCGTGCTGCTGGTTATCGGCGGCGGCATCGCGGCCTATAAATGCCTGGAGCTGATCCGGCGGCTCAAGGAGCGCGGCGCATCGGTGCGTGCGATCATGACGCAAGCCGCGCATGAGTTCGTGACGCCGCTTTCGGTGTCGAGCCTGACCGGCGACAAGGTCTATGCCGATCTCTTCGATCTCACCGACGAGGCGGAGATGGGCCATATCGAATTGTCGCGCGACGCGGACCTGCTTGTCGTCGCACCGGCGACCGCCGACCTGATGGCGAAGATGGCGAACGGTATCGCCAACGATCTGGCCAGCACGGCGCTGCTCGCCACCGACAAAAAGGTGCTGATCGCGCCGGCGATGAATGTACGGATGTGGACGCATGCCGCGACGCAGCGCAATTTCGAAACGCTGCTTGCCGACGGCGTCGATTTCGTCGGCCCCAATGAAGGCGACATGGCCTGCGGCGAATATGGGCCGGGGCGGATGGCGGAGCCAGCCGAAATTCTCGCGGCCATCGAAGCGCATTTCTCCGAGCTTGCATTCCCGCGCGGCGGTCCGCTGAAAGGCAAGCGCGTGCTCATCACATCGGGGCCGACGCATGAACCGATCGACCCGGTGCGCTATCTCGCCAACCGTTCGTCCGGCAAGCAGGGTTATGCGATCGCGCAGGCCGTGGCGCGGCTCGGCGCCGAGACCGTTCTGGTTTCGGGTCCGACCAACCTGCCCTCGCCGCCCGGCGTGACGATGACGCGCGTCGAGACGGCGCGCGAAATGCTGAGCGCCTGCGAGGCGGCACTTCCCGCCGACATCGCGATCTGCGCGGCCGCCGTCGCCGACTGGCGCGTCGCGAGCGATGCCGAACAGAAACTCAAGAAGGCGCCGGGCGAACAGGCGCCGGCGCTGATGCTGGTCGAGAACCCCGACATTCTGGCGACACTTTCGCATTTGACCGCCAACCGTCCGCGGCTCGTCATCGGCTTTGCGGCCGAAACCGAAAAAGTGATTGAACACGCGGTCTCGAAACGCGCGCGCAAGGGATGCGACTGGATCGTCGCCAACGATGTGTCGCCGGCAACGGGTGTGATGGGCGGCGATCTCAACACGGTTCACCTGATCACGCGCGAAGGCCAGGAGGACTGGCCGCTCTTGCCGAAGCAGGCGGTCGCCGAACGGCTGGCGCGGCGCATTGCCGATCATTTTTCAACCGCGAAGGCCGCCGAATGAATCCGTTGATCGACGTTCGTGTGCAGCGGCTCGCGCATGCGCAAGGGCTGCCGCTGCCGCGCTACGAAACGGCGGGTGCTGCCGGCATGGACCTGATCGCGGCGCTGCCCGAGGATGCGCCGCTGACGCTTGCGCCCGGCGCGCGGGCGCTGGTGCCGACCGGACTTGCGATCGCGCTGCCCGAAGGTTTCGAGGCGCAGGTGCGGCCACGCTCAGGCCTTGCCGCCAAGAACGGCGTCACGGTTCTCAATTCACCCGGCACCGTCGATTGCGACTATCGCGGCGAGGTGAAGGTGATCCTCGTCAATCACGGCGCCGAGCCTTTCCTGATCGAGCGCGGCGCGCGGATCGCGCAGATGGTGGTGGCACCGGTGACGCAGGCGCGGCTCAGCGAAGTCGAGACGCTCGACGAAACGGCGCGCGGACAAGGCGGCTTCGGCTCGACGGGAATTTCGGGCGCTACAGGGGTTTGAGGGCCGAGGGGCGATGCTGAGACTTTCCAAGAAGACCTGGCTGGCGCTCGAAGCCGTTGTCGACGTCGCGATCAATGCGCGGCCCGATCCTGTGCAGTCGAAAGAGATCACCAAGCGGCAGGGCATTCCGCAGCGCTATCTCGAACAGGTGATGCAGCAGCTCGTGCATGCCGGTATCCTGAAAGGCGTGCGCGGGCCCCGCGGCGGCTATACGCTGGCGCGCGAGCGGCGGCGCATCGCGGTTGGCGAGGTGGTGCGCGTGGTTGGCGCGATGGAAGCGTCCGACGAGCCGACGAGCAGCGGGCCGTCCGAACTTGGCGAGCGCGTGATCGCGCCCTTGTGGGAAGAAGTGCAGCGCGACCTGATGGAAAAGCTCGACGGCATTACGGTGGAGGATCTCTGCCGGAAGGCGGATGAGGCCGGTGTCGGTAATTCGAAACCGACAGCCGACTTCACGATCTGATACGCTCCTTCGAAGGGGCGAACGGAAACGGTACAGAAGGCCCGGGAGGCCAGCATGAGCCAGAGCAGCAAGAAGCCCGGACGCGGACGCGTCTATGACAGCATCACCGAAACCATCGGCGATACGCCGCTGGTGCGCATCAAGCGCATGGCCGCGGAAGCCGGCGTCGTCGCCGACATTCTGTTGAAGCTTGAATTCTTCAATCCGTTGTCGAGCGTCAAGGACCGCATCGGCGTGTCGATGATCGACGCGCTGGAGCGCCAGGGCAAGATCACCGCGAACACCGTCATCATCGAACCGACATCGGGCAATACCGGCATCGCGCTTGCCTTCGTTTGCGCGGCGCGCGGCTACAAGCTCAGTCTCTGCATGCCGGAAAGCATGTCGATCGAACGGCGCAAGATGCTGGCGTTGCTCGGCGCACAGCTCGAACTGACGCCGAAGGAAAAAGGCATGAAGGGCGCCATCGCGCGCGCCGAGGAATTGCTGGCGCAGTATCCGAACTCGGTGATGCCACAGCAGTTCGACAATCCGGCCAATCCGGAAATTCACCGCGTCACGACCGCCGAGGAAATCTGGAACGACACCGACGGCAAGGTCGATGCGGTGATTTCCGGTGTCGGCACGGCGGGCACCTTCACCGGCGTCGGACAGGTGCTGAAGGCGCGCAAGCCGAGCGTGAAAATGATCGCGGTCGAACCGGAAGACAGCCCTGTGCTTTCAGGCGGGCAGCCGGGACCGCATATGATTCAAGGCATCGGCGCCGGTTTCGCGCCGGGCAATCTCGACAAGTCGCTGATCGACGAGATCATCACCATCGGCAATGCGACGGCGTTCGAACATGCGCGCAAGGTGGCGCGGATGGAAGGGATTGCCTGCGGTATCTCGTCGGGAGCGGCGATCGCGGTGGCGCTTGAAGTCGGCGCGCGGCCGGAGATGAAGGGCAAGACGATTGTCGCGATCATCCCGTCCTTTGCCGAACGCTATTTGTCGACGGCGCTCTTCGACGGTCTCTGAGGGGCAACAAAGCCCGCCGGCGCGCCGGGACCGGCTTCGACCGTCATTGCGCGCGCGTCGAGCGGCTCGCCGCATTCGGAACATGACGGCACGGCATGCACGATATGGCCGCATGTCTTGTGACGGCGCAGCAGCGGCGGGCCTTCCTTGCCGGACATATATTTGTCGCCCCAGTCGAGCAGCGCCAGCAGCGCCGGATAAAGCGCCAGACCCTTTTCGGTGAGACGGTATTCCTCGCGGCGCGGGCGCTCCTGATAGGGAATTTTCTCAAGCACGCCGGCTTCGGTCAGTTTTTTCAGCCGGTCGGCCAGCACATGACGGGCGATGCCGAGACGCTGCTCGAATTCCTCGAAGCGCCGTATACGGAGGAAACACTCGCGCAGCACCAGCAGCGTCCAGCGGTCGCCGACGACCGAGAGCGTACGGGCGAGCGAGCAGGGTTCGCGGTCGAGTTCTTCCCAGCGCATCGGAGCTCCTTTTCGCGCCAGTATAGCTTGACAAGTTCTTTTTCGGAACCCATTGTAACATAAGGGTTCGAAAATGGAACCGACCGTTCTGTCATCGTACTGTCACTGAACTGTCATAAAACTGTCACACGCGATTTCAGGACCCTCCTCTGCGGTCCGTCGCGATGCAAAGGACAAGATTATGGGAAGCGATAACGCCGCAAAAGTTGCCCTGGTCATCGGCGCGGGCGACGCGACCGGCGGCGCCGTCGCCCGGCGCTTCGCGCGCGAAGGATATGTCGCCTGCGTGACGCGGCGCGACGCCGAAAAACTTGTTCCCCTGACCCAACAGATCGAGGCCGAGGGAGGCCGGGCGCGCGGCTTCGGATCGGATGCGCGCGACGAAAGTCAGGTTACGGAGCTTTTCGCGACCATCGAGCGCGAGGTCGGGCCGGTCGAGGTGATGGTTTTCAATATCGGCGCCAATGTGAACTTTCCGATCCGCGAGATGACCGAGCGCGTCTACCGCAAGGTGTGGGAGATGGCGGCGCTGGCCGGCTTCCTGACCGGACGCGAAGCGGCGCGCGCGATGACGCCGCGCGGGCGGGGCACGATCATCTTTACCGGCGCGACCGCGAGCTTGCGCGGCGGGCCGGGCTTCAGCGCCTTCGCGGGCGCCAAGTTCGCGCTCCGGGCGCTGGCGCAGAGCATGGCGCGTGAACTTGGACCGCAGGGTATCCATGTCGCCCATCCGATCATCGACGGCGCCATCGACACGGCGTTCATCCGCGACAATTTTCCCGATCGCTACAAGCTCAAGGAGGAGGACGGGATCCTCAACCCCGAACACATCGCCGATGCCTATTGGCATCTCCATACCCAGCCGCGCAGCGCCTGGACGCATGAGCTCGACCTGCGGCCGTGGACCGAAAAATTCTGAACCGGAAACAGAGGGAATGCGCGGATGAGCAAGAAGGTTGAATATCTTTTCGATTTCGGCAGCCCCAACGCCTATCTCGCCGGCAAGGCGCTGCCGGCGATCGAGCAACGCTCGGGTGTCAAATTCCGGTATGTGCCGGTGCTGCTCGGCGGCATCTTCAAGGCGACGGGGAACGTGTCGCCCGCCATCTCGGAAGCCGGCATCAAGAACAAGCCGCAATACGGGGCGCTCGAAATCCAGCGCTTCATCAAGAAGCACGGGTTGACGAAGTTCAAATTCAATTCGCATTTCCCGGTCAACACGCTGCAGATCATGCGGGGCGCGATCGCCGCCGAGATGGACGGCATGTTGCCAAAATATTTCGAGGTGGTCGCCGCCGCGATGTGGGAACAGTCGCTGAAGATGGACGATCCGGAGATCATCAAGGCGGCGCTCGACGCGGGCGGCATCGACGGCGCGCATATTCTGGCGCGTATCCAGGACGCGGATGTGAAGGCCAAGCTGATCGCCAACACGGAAGATGCCGTGGCGCGCGGCGCCTTCGGCATTCCGACCTTCTTCGTCGATGGCGAGATTTATTTCGGCAAGGACCGGCTCAGGGATGTCGAGGAGGCGATCCTTGGCTGACGTCAACCCGGTGATTGAAAAAATGAACATATCGACCGGCCTTTTCCCCGTCTTTCGCCGCGACGGCGATGTGTGGCGTGCGCAACCGCAAGCGCAGGGCCCCTTTGGCGGGATGCATGGCGGTGCGGTGGCCGCACTTGCGGTCGGCGAGATGGAAGCGATGGCCGAGGAGAAGGGATGGGGGGCGCTCGTTTCCGCCAATCTCTATCTGCTGCGGCCGCTGCCGCTTGACGGTATTTCGAGCCGGGTGACGCCGGTGCGCGAGGGCGGGCGCGTCGCCGTCATCGAGAATGAATTGTGGGCGGGCGGCAAGTTGCAGGCGAAGGCCAGCGCCTGTTTCCAGAAGCCCGTGACCATCGACGGATTGCCGGACGCGCCGGAGGGCGTGCTGTTCGAGCCTGAGGGATTTGCGAAATGGGAGCGGCCCGCGCCCTTCCGTGCCTCAAACGTCAATCACGGCTTTCTCGACCTTTGCGACATTCGCGACACGACCCATGAAGACGGAACGCGCGCCAAATGGTTCCGCTTGAAGAAGCCGTTCCACGATACGCCGACGCCGTTTTCGCGCGCCATGGCGGTGGCCGACGTCTCGACATTGTTCACGGTGACGGATGCCGGCGAGCGACCGAATGCGAGCGGGTGGCCCAATGCGGACCTCTCATTGCATCTGTCGCGCGATCCCATCGGCGAGTGGATCGGCGTCGCGCAGCGCGGCGACTGGCGCGGCGACGGGCGGGGGCTGACGGAATCGGAAATCTTCGATGTTTACGGGCGCATCGGCCGCTCGTGCCAGAGCGCGGTGCTGCTGGCGCTATAGGTTTCCTCTTCGATAACGCCGGAGTGCGGCGCCTGCCTTGGAGCCCCCGCCCCAAACGGTCTTCGGCCGTTTGACCCTCCGCAAGGGGTGGGTGGGAGCTTGGGGGGCTGCCACGACAAGAGAGCGGGCGAGACTTTGTCCCGCCCGCTTTTCGTTTCGCCATTGCCCGTCAGGCGCTTTTGGCGTGGCGCTCGGCGTCGCGCGAGACGAGATGGATCACATCGGCGGTGAGCGACTTGCCGGCGCGGAAGGCGAGATCGCCGAGCGAGAGCACGCCAACGATGCGCTTCTTGCGGTTCAAGACCGGCAGATGGCGGATGCCTTTTTCCTCCATCAGTTCGGCGGCTTCCTTGTCGGTCTGGTCGTCGTAGCACCAGACGATGCCGTCGGTCATCACGTCGCGCGCCGTCGCCTTGTCGGGGTCGAGCCCGTCGGCGACGCCGCGGCAGCAGATGTCGCGGTCGGTGATCATGCCGATCAGGCGATCGCTTTCGCCGACCGGCAGGCAGCCGATATTCTTGTCGCGCAGCGTGCGCGAAACATCGCGCAGGGGCGTCGACGCCTCGATCCACTCCGCGTGGTTGGTCATCAGTTCCTTTATCCGCATCGTAACCTCCTCTGTTTCGGGTTCTGTTGCAGAAGACCGAAACCGGATCGTCCGCCGCGCGGGAGCCGGACGCACAAACCCTGCTTGCGCCCGCAGGGCCTTGCCCCGGGGCGTTGTCGACGGCGGAAAGCTGAACGCGGCCGGCGGCCGATGGGAAGCGCGTTACCGCAGGCCGATGCGCAGCCGCGACCCGGCAAAGGCCGGAGCGCCGCACGCGAATGAACGCTTCCCTTTTCGCGTGCGGCGATGTCTGACGATAGCAGAGGCGGCGCGGCCACCGCCATCGCAAATCTTCGCCGGTCAGGCGGCGCGCTTCGAGACGCGCTCGGCGACGGGGCCGGTCACGTCCTTCGTCATGTCCATCGCCATCTGGCGGAGCTTGCCGGTTTCCTCGGCATAACTCTCGAAGGTCGAGACCAGGAAGTCGCGCTGGAGCGCGACGACATCTGCCAGGGACTCGGCCTTCAACATCGCTTCGGCGACGCTGGCGTCATTTTCGAAACGCTGGCGGGCAAACTCCAGCAACTCGTCGTTGATGCGCCTTGCCGCTTCGGCGGCCGCAACGGCGCTCGACGTGAAGGCGTTCATCATGTCCTTCGACATATCGGGGATTTCGCGGGGGGTATCGGCCATCTCGTTACCTCACTCGTGGAAGGGAACCAGCGAGAACGGTAGCGGGCGATGGGGGCAATTCTATGACAGCGGCCGGCATGCTATGAATGCGCGCATGGCATTGAGCGACGAACAACTCGAGCGTTATGCGCGGCATATCGTGCTGAAGGAGATCGGCGGGCCGGGGCAGCAGAAGCTGCTGAAGGCCCGGGTGCTGGTCGTCGGCGCGGGCGGGCTCGGCTCACCTTGCCTGATCTATCTGGCGGCGGCGGGCGTCGGCACGATCGGTATTATCGACAATGACGAGGTGTCGCTTTCAAACCTGCAACGCCAGATTGCGCATGGGACCGCGGATGTCGGGCGGCCGAAGACAGAAAGTGCGGCGGAGGCGGCGCGGCGCATCAACCCGGATGTGCGCGTGATCGAGCATCGCGAGCGGCTGACCGCGGCGAACGCGCTGGAGATTATTTCGCGGTACGACATCGTGGCCGATGGCTGCGACAATTTCGCGACGCGGTTTCTGGTCAACGATGCCTGCTATTTCGCGAAGGTGACGCTGGTCTCGGCCGCTGTCGGCCAGTTCGAGGGACAGGTGGCGGTGTTTCGCGCCTTCGAGCGCGGCAACGATGGCAAGCCGAAACCCAATTACCGCGACTTCATCGGCGAAACGCCGGCACCGGGCTCGGTGCCGACCTGCGAGGAGGCCGGCGTGATGGGGGCGCTGACCGGCGTTGTCGGCTCGCTGCAGGCGCTCGAAGTCATCAAGGAAATTACCGGCGCGGGCGAGAGCCTTGCCGGCAAGCTCCTGATCTACGACGCGCTCGACACGCGCTTCCGCACGCTGACGCTCAAGTGGGATCCGAAGAATGCGCTGACGGGGGAGAACCCGACGATCACCGATCTGTCGGGGCATGCGTGAAGCGGAAGGCCCGCACTCACATGATTGCCGGGATGACGCGGTCGGGCGGGCGGTGGCCGTCCATGAAGGTCTTGATGTTGACGATGACCTTGCCGCCCATTTCGACGCGGCCCTCGATGGTGGCCGAACCCATATGCGGCAGCGAGATCACATTGGGCAGCGCGACCAGGCGCGGGCTGACCGAGGGTTCGCGCTCGAAGACGTCGAGGCCGGCGCCGGCAAGCTCGCCGGCTTCCAGCGCGCGCAGCAGCGCGTTCTCGTCGATGATTTCGCCGCGCGCCGTGTTGACGATATAGGCGTCCGGTTTCAACAGTTTCAGGCGGCGCGTGTCGATGAGGTGGAAGGTCTGCGGCGTCAGCGGGCAGTTGACCGAGACGATGTCGACCTTGGCCAGCATGTCGTCGAGGTTTTCCCAGAATGTCGCTTCGAGTTCGCGCTCGATCACCGCGTTGGCGGGCTTCCTGTTGTGGTAGTGGATTTCGAGGCCGAAGGGGCGGGCGCGGGCGGCGACCGCCTGGCCGATGCGGCCCATGCCAATGATGCCGAGGCGCTTGCCGGTGATGCGGTGGCCGAGCATCCAGGTCGGCGACCAGCCGGGCCAGGCGCCCTCATGCTCGCGCAGGTAACGCGCGCCCTCGCTCAGGCGGCGCGGCACGGCGAGGATCAAGGCCATGGTCATGTCGGCGGTGTCCTCGGTCAGGACGCCCGGGGTGTTCGTTACCGTGATGCCGCGGCGGCGGGCGCTTTCGACGTCGATATTGTCGACGCCGGTGCCGAACTGGGCGATCAGGCGGAGATTTTCGCCGGCCTGGGCCAGCAGCTTCGCGTCGATGCGGTCGGTGACGGTGGGGACCAGCACATCGGCCTCGCGCATCGCGGCGGCAAGCTCGTTGGCGCTCATCGGGCGGTCGCCGGCATTGAGGCGGACGTCGAAAAGCTCGCCCATGCGCGCCTCGATGGGGGCGGGCAGTTTGCGGGTGACGACGACGAGCGGCTTTTTGGCGGACATGCGGGGGACTCCGTGGCGAACAGCCCTTATTAGCAGGTTTTATCGCCTCCGTTGGCGCATTTTCTGGCAAAATCGGCTGAGTCGCGGGGCGGGGCCATGCGTCCGCGGAAGGTGGAGAAAGATGCGGGAGATGCGATCGATTGCCGGGGCGGGGCTAGCCGCGCTGCTGGCGAGCGCGCTGTGGGCGGCATTGCCGGCGCGCGCCGAGCCCGCGACGGAGCGGCACGCGACGCTGGCGCAGGCGCCTGCCGACAATGCGGCCGAACGCGGGCGCGTGACCGGGCTGCCGGTGCCGCGCTATGTCAGCCTGAAAGCCGGACGCGCCAATGTGCGGCGCGGGCCCGGCACCGATTTCCCGATCGACTGGGTCTACACCAAACGCGGCGTGCCGCTGGAGGTGACGGCAGAATCCGAGCACTGGCGGCGCGTGCGCGACCATGAAGGCGACGGGGGCTGGATCTGGCACACGATGCTCGACGGCGCGCGCAGCGCCATCGTGACCGGCGATGGCGGCGAGCCGCAGCCGCTGCACGACAAGCCCGATGAGGCGGCCGATGTCGTCGCCCTGCTGGAGCCCGGCATCGTCGCTTCGGTGCGCGCCTGCAAAGACGGCTGGTGCCGGCTCGAGGCGCGCGGTCACAGCGGCTGGACGCAGCAGGACGCGCTATGGGGCGTCTATCCGGGCGAGGAATTCGAGTAGGTCAGGCGTAGCTTGCCACAAGGCCATCCAGCTTCAGGTGAAGGTCGGACACGGTTCCATCGTTGCGAAGGACGATGTCGGCGAGCGTCCTCACCCTGCCGACGCCCCAGCGGCGCTTCATTTCGTCCCGCGGCTCCATCATTGCGCGTGCCTCATCAAGCGTCGAAAGCCCTTCACGCTCCATCTGGCGCTTCAGCCGGGTGTCGCGGTCGAGATCGATGAAAACCACTTTGAAGCGATCGCCGAAGTGGCGTTTGAGTTCGCGGGCGAGGGTATCCCCGTAGAGGCTTTCAATCGTGCAGCGATCCGCCGACCGGAGCTGCACCTCGGCACGCAGTTCATCGGCGAAGCGTTCACCGATCCATTCGGGGTTCTCGGTGTCGATCCAGCTCGACCACGCGACAAAGCCGAGACCGGTATTCGCCTGCTCGTAAATTCTTTTATAAAGCGCCGCGATTTTAATGCGCGCGAAGCCACACGTTGAAAGATACCGCGCTGAAGAAGACTTTCCCGATTCGCTGTAGCCTCCAAGCGCGAGAACAAGCGGGATCACGTCGTTCAGCCTCCATGAAGGAAGACGTGGATGGTCCGGATAAACCGGGCCATGACGGTGAATTTTACAGATACACCATAACACAACGCATGCGGAACAATAGCTGGCTAGCCAAAGCTCCTCAGGCGAAATCCTTCGCGAGCGCTTCGCGCGCCGCCGGCGAGAGCATCGCCATGTGGTGGTAGTTCTCGTGGGCGACGACGGCCATGACCGGCACCGAGGGGTCGCGGAACTTCGCAATCTGCGGAGCGGTGAAGCGGAAGTGGACGAAGTGGACGGATGAGGTCTTGCCGTCGGCCTTGGTGCGCTCGACATCGGTCTCGGCCTCGCCGATGATGTGTTCGCCGCCGACATCGATGTAGAGATGCTTCTCGACCCAGGTGATCGAGCGCAGGAACCCGTCGCGGCGGACCGGATCCTCGATCTCGAACATGACCGTCGCGACAAGCTCGTTTCCCTGCGGGATCAGCGGATTGTAGGCCGAGAGTTCGTCGGCGAGCTGTTCGGCGCCGCCCTTTTCGATGTGCAGCATTTCGTGGATCTGCTGGAACATCGTGTCGTAATTCTCGAAATAGAAGGTCGCGTGCGGGCCGACGGACACGCGGCGGTTCTTCTTCATCGCCGTCACCGCCGCGCGGCGCTCCTTGTGCTCCTTCGCATAGGTCTCGTAGGGGAGAATGTCGCCGGGAGTGATCTGCTTCTTCATCGCCGTCATCTTTCAGTGCCTTTCGAAGAGTGAAACCCCCTCTTCATCGCAGGTTTTCAGACAAGCCCCCAGGCGCGCGCCATGATCTCGACCGGGTGCTGCGGCGCCGGACGCTGCGGCTCGCCCATCGTCTCGATCTCGTGGACCAGATGCTTGGCGGCCAGCGGGCAATCCGACGTCACATATTTGTTGCCGGTCTTCGCGACGTTGCGGGCAGCGGTCTTGCCGACTTTCATCGCGGCGTCGAATGTGTCCTTCATCACGCCGAATGTTCCTCCGTGTCCGGAGCAACGTTCGACGACGTCGAGCTTGATTTCGGGAATGTAGCGCAGCATCTCGGCCGATTTCGCGCCCATGTTCTGGGCGCGGGCGTGACAGGCGAGATGCGCGGTGACGCCGCCCTCGACCGGCTGCAGGCCCGGTGCGAGGCCCTCCTTCTTGGCGATGTCGACGATGTATTCGTCGATGTCGAAGGTCGCGTCGGCGAGTTTTTTCACATCCTCGCTGTCGGGCAGGATGAGCGGCCATTCAAATTTGAACATCAGCCCGCAGGAGGCGGTCAGCGCGATGATGTCGTAGCCCTTGTCGATCCAGGCGCACATGTCGCGCGCAACTTTCTCGGCCTGGGCGGCAACTTTTTCGATGTTGCCCTGTTCGAGGAAGGGCATGCCGCAGCAGCCGGGATAGGCGACGGCGGTTTCGACGCCGTTATGCGCCAGCACCAGACGCGCAGCCTCGCCGACTTTCGGATTGTTGTAGTTGACGAAGCAGGTAGCGAAGATCGCCGCCTTGCGGCCTTTCGCCGGCGCCTCTTTGGGCGCGGCAAGACCCTGCTCGTCCTGCTTCTTCGCACGCATCGCGAATGTGCTCCCGTGAAACTTCGGCAGCTCGGCGCGGGCGTCGATGCCGGTCACGGCTTCGAGCGCCGGCCGCGTCAGCTTGTTGCCCCGCTTCGAGCCCCAGTTCGCAACAGCCGCGACGGGTGCTGCAAGTTTGCCATTGCGATCCGTCTCGGCAAGCTGACCGGGGACGAAGGGATAGGAACCCTTCCGTTTCGCTTCGGCCGCGCGGTAGCGCAGCATCAGATGCGGGAAGTCGAGATTGAATTCATGCGGCGGCACGTAAGGACACTTCGTCATGAAGCACATGTCGCAAAGCGTGCAGGCCTCGACGACGGGTCCGAAGTCCTGCGACTTCACTTCGTCGAGTTCGCCCGTCGGGCTCTCGTCGATCAGGTCGAAGAGGCGGGGGAAGCTGTCGCAGAGATTGAAACAGCGGCGGCAGCCATGACAGATGTCGAAGACGCGGCGCAACTCGGCATCGAGTTTTTCGAGATCGTAGAAATCGGGATTGTGCCAGTCGAGCGGATGGCGCGTGGGGGCTTCGGTGCTGCCTTCTTTCGGGCTGCTCATCGACGGGTCTCCGACATCGAATGTGAACGGCAGGAGGGAGGCGGCGGGAGATACGCGATCTCCCGCCATCCGAGTCGCGGTTAGCTGCCGAGGCTGTCGAGAGCCTTCTGGAAGCGGCCGGCATGGCTCTTTTCAGCCTTGGCCAGCGTTTCGAACCAGTCGGCGATTTCGTCGAAGCCTTCGTCGCGCGCCGTGCGGGCCATGCCCGGATACATGTCGGTGTATTCGTGCGTCTCGCCGGCGATGGCGGCCTTCAGGTTCTGGTCGGTGGCGCCGATGGGCTCGCCCGTCGCCGGATCGCCCACTTCCTCGAGGAATTCGAGATGGCCATGCGCATGGCCCGTTTCGCCTTCGGCGGTGGAGCGGAAGACGGCGGCGACATCGTTGTAGCCTTCGACGTCGGCCTTCTGCGCGAAATAGAGATAGCGGCGATTGGCCTGGCTTTCGCCGGCAAACGCCTCCTTGAGGTTTTCCATGGTCTTCGAACCGGAAAGCAATGGCATGTGCTCGTGCTCCTTACCCGTTATGCAATGGACAGGACCAACATGCCGGCCTGGCAGCCAGCACTGTCGCGCCCCGTTGGGGAATAACGCCCGTCGTGACTTCGAAAAGAATCGTTCGGGGGGTTGGACGAGAGACTAGGATTGCCGCGCGTTGCGGTCAACAGTCTGGAGAAATTCCAAACAAACTTTCTAGCGTTTGTTTTTGCGAAGAATTCTCAATTCAAATCGTCAGCGATCCGAGCGATCCTGCAGGCGGATAATCACATCGACCCGCGCAATGTCCATGCCTTCGGGCGAGGGGGGCAGCGCGCCGATGGTGACGTCCTTGCCGGCAATATCCATCAGCGTCCCGTCCTTCTCGACGAAAAAGTGATGGTGGTCGTCGATGTTGGTGTCGAAATAGGTGCGGGAGGAATCCACCACGACCTCGCGCAGGAGACCGGCGCCGGTGAACTGGTGCAGCGTGTTGTAGACGGTGGCCAGCGAGACGCTGACGCCGGCGCGCTGCGCCTCGTCGTGGAGCGCTTCGGCCGTTACGTGGCGGTCGCCGCCATCGAACAGCAGACGGCCAAGCGCCAGGCGCTGCCTGGTGGGGCGCAACCCCGCCTCGCGCAGCCTGCCGAGCGTCTGGGCATATGGCCTTTCCTGCGTCACTCCACTGTCCTTCATTCAATGCAGTTTGTAATCGTTACAAACAATAAATAGGGTGTCTGTCACCCGTTTGTCAAGGGCGGGGAGGGGGTTAGCGCCCACCGGCCGGCGCGCTGTGCGCCGGGGTCCGAGGGTTTGCGCGGACCTCGCGGTGTGTTACGAAGCGGCCAAGGGAGGCGGCATCCAAGACCGCCCAGGAACGAGACCGGCCGGCACGGTGCCCGAAGGGTGTGCGCGGCCCCAAGCGAGCGGACCCGAATGGCGGACCAGAAAGCGTCCTATTCCTACGAAGACTTGCTCGAATGCAGCCATGGCCGGCTGTTCGGCCCGGGCAATGCGCAACTGCCTCTGCCGCCGATGCTGATGATCGACCGCATCACGCATATTTCCGATCAAGGCGGCGAACACGGCAAGGGCCTGATCAAGGCCGAATTCGATATCAAGCCGGAGCTCTGGTTCTTCCCCTGCCATTTCGAGGGCGACCCGATCATGCCGGGCTGCCTCGGCCTCGACGGCGCGTGGCAGCTTCTCGGATTTTTTCTGGGGTGGATCGGCGGCAAGGGCAAGGGCCGCGCCGTCGGCGTGGGCGAAGTCAAATTTTCGGCGATGGTCACGCCTGCGATCAAGAAGATCGAATATATTATTCAGCTCAAGCGGGTCGTGAACCGCCGTCTGGTCGTCGGCGTCGCGGACTGCACCATACTGGCCGATGGCGAACTGGCCTTCACCATCACCGACATGAAAGTCGGGCTGCAAGCCGCGGGGCAAGCAGCCTGACACCACGGCCGCACGGGTACGGAATTTTCGCAGTGAAAGAGAGGCTGCCATGAGGCGAGTGGTCGTCACCGGCATGGGCATCGTTTCCAGCATCGGAAACAACACCCAGGAAGTGCTGGCGAGCTTGCGTGAGGGAAAATCCGGCATCGTCAAATCCGACGTTTATGCCGAGATGGGATTTCGGAGCCAGGTGCATGGCAGCCTGAAGATCGATCTCGAACAGGCGGTCGACCGGCGGGCGCGGCGCTTCATGGGCGATGGTGCGGCCTATGCCTGCGCGGCGATGGATCAGGCGATCCGCGACGCGGGGCTTGAGGAAAGCGACATCAGCAATCCGCGCACGGGGCTTGTGGTCGGTTCGGGCGGACCTTCGACCAAGGCGATCGTCGCGGCGGCCGACATGGCGCGCACGGAGCCCGTCAAAGGTCCGAAGAAAGTCGGCCCCTTTGCGGTGCCGAAGGCGATGTCGTCGACCTGCTCGGCCAATCTTTCGACCTGGTTCAAGACCAAGGGCGTCAACTACTCGATCAGCTCGGCCTGCTCGACCTCCGCCAACTGCATCGGCAATGCGGCCGAACTCATTCAATGGGGCAAGCAGGACATGATGTTCGCCGGCGGCGGCGAGGAACTCGACTGGACGCTGTCGGTGCTCTTCGACGCGATGGGCGCGATGTCGGCCAAGCGCAACGATACACCGGAAAAAGCCAGCCGCGCCTATGACAAGGACCGCGACGGTTTCGTGATTTCGGGCGGCGGCGGCATTCTGGTGCTGGAAGAACTCGAACACGCGAAGGCGCGCGGCGCCAAGATCTATGCCGAGATCGTCGGCTATGGCGCAACCGCGGACGGCGCCGACATGGTGGCGCCTTCGGGCGAGGGCGCGGTGCGCTGCATGAAGATGGCGCTTGAAAACGTCAAGGCGCCGGTCGACTACATCAATCCGCATGCAACCTCGACGCCTGTCGGCGACATTCCCGAAATCAACGCGATCCGCGAAGTCTTCGGCGCCAAGATGCCGCCGATCAGCGCGACAAAATCGTTGACGGGACACGCGCAAGGCGCGGCCGGCGTGCATGAGGCGATCTATACGCTGCTGATGATGCAGGCCGGCTTTGTCGCTGCCAGCGCCAATATCGACGAGATCGACCCGGCGGTGGCGGATGCCAATATCGCGCGGGAACGCATCGACGGCGCCGACATCAATGTGGCGATTTCCAACAGTTTCGGTTTCGGCGGCACCAACGCAACGCTGACCTTCCAGCGTCACAACGGGTGACGGTGCGGGGGCACCGGCGTTGAAACGGAAGCAAATCGGGGAACAGGCAATTCATGCACGGGTCTGACGAAAAGCCGGGAGAGCGGCGGCCGATACTGACGGGATCGCTGATGACCGGAAGGCGCGGCCTGATCATGGGCGTCGCCAACGATCATTCGATCGCCTGGGGCATCGCGCGGGCACTGGCGGCGCATGGCGCGGAACTCGCCTTCACCTATCAGGGCGAAAGTTTCGGGCGACGCGTCAAGCCGCTGGCGGAATCGGCCGGATCGAAACTGCTGCTGCCCTGCGACGTGACCGACGCCGCAAGCCTCGATGCCGCGTTCGAGACGCTCGAAAAGGAATGGGGCGTTCTCGACTTCGTTGTCCATGCGATCGCGCATTCCGACAAGAACGAACTCAAGGGCCGCTATGTCGACACGACGCGGGAAAACTTCCTCCGGACGATGGATATTTCCTGCTTCTCGTTCACCGATGTGGCGCGGCGCGCCGCCAAGATGATGACGCGGGGCGGCTCGATGGTGACGTTGACCTATGGCGGCTCGACGCGGGTGATGCCGAACTACAATGTAATGGGCGTGGCGAAGGCGGCGCTGGAAGCCAGCGTGCGCTATCTCGCGGTCGATCTCGGGCGGCACGGCATTCGCGTCAATGCGATTTCGGCCGGACCGATGCGGACACTGGCGGGGTCGGCGGTGGGCGATGCGCGCTATGTGTTCAAGTGGAACAAGGCGCATGCGCCGATCAAGGAATCGATCGAGCTCGATCATGTGGGCGGCGCCGGCCTCTACCTGCTGTCCGACCTCTCCGAGCGCGTGACCGGCGAAGTGCATCATGTCGATGGCGGTTTCAACATCATCGGCATGCCGAGGGCGGAAGAGCTGAAGGCAAGCCAGGCCGAGAACGGCGAGAGCTAGAGGCGCGGAGCTTCGAGCAATTCGCGCACGGCTTTTTTCATGCGCTGAAGATTGCGCGCGCCGGCGTTTGCCGCCCATAACACGCCGGCAATCATCGCGCCGTTGAGCAGCACCGCCAGTTCCTCCGCGCCGATGGGCCGGATCGCGCGCGCCTTTACCGCCGCCTCGACGCCGATCATCAATTCACCGAAGCCATGCGTCCGGTCGAGCGCGTTCCAGCGCCCCCAGCCAAGCACGGCGGGCGCCTCGACGATCAGGATGCGGTTCACATCCGGCTTCGCGGTGTGATCAAGCCAGGCGAGCGAGCCCGCAACGAGGCCCTCGAAGGGTGGCACCTCTTCGCCGGTCACGCCTGAAATTTCGGCGCGCGGGCTCCCGGTCACGCTGGCGCTGACCGACGAGCCTTTCGGCCAGCGGCGCTTCGGCTTTCACGATCCTTCCGGGCTCTGGGTCGATGTGGTGGAACAGATCGAACCCGCCGCAGGCTTCCGGGACAGATATATGATGGCGGGCTAGCGGCGCTTCATTGTAACTAAAATCAGTTGCATCGGATTTTACTTGGGACGAGCTTGTGCGGCTTCTGGAAAGCCTCGGCTACAAGGAACACCGAACCGGCAAGACCGGTGGATCGCGCCGGCGCTTTGTGCATCGCGACGCACCGACGATCAGTCTGCACAAACCTGATCCGGGTAATATTGTGAAGATGTATGCAGTCGATGAAGTGATGCGTGTGCTGACGGAGGAAGGCCACGATACGAAGGGCCTCAAACGCGCGTTCAAGGAAGCGGTCGACGATTACATCGCACTCTGCACGGAAACCGGGCGCGAACCCGATACGCCGCTCAAGGGCAGCTTCAATGTACGGACCGGCCCGATCTTCACCGCAAGGCGATGATCCTCGCGCGGCGGCGCGACACCAATCTCAACACGGTTGTCACGGAAGCGCTGAAGACTTATCTGGAGCACGCAGAAAAAGCGCGCTAGCGGCGCGTCATCTCCAGCACGTTGAAGGTCGATTCGAGCGCCGGCCAGGGGAAGACGATGCGGGCGCGGCCATCTTCGAGAAGTGCGGCGACGGCGGGCTGGTCGATCATCTGCGGATCCGTGATGCCACCTGCCGGGCCCGAATAGGCGCGGAGCGGGCCGGAATGGCCTTCGTTCGGCGCGGCGAGCAGCACCCAGGTTTTTTCGTCGCGCGGATAGAAGAAGCCCGACTGACGCTGCGAGCCGGTGAGCTTTTCGAAGAAGAGGCGACCGTCCTTCTCGACAATCTCGCAGCGGAACCAGCCATAGACGACGAAGCCCGCGAAGGGTCCGCCCGCCTTGATGGTGCGGCAGTTCCACCGGCCCTTCAGTTTTTCCGGGTCGGCAGGAGCGAGCGTCGCCTCCATCACACTCACAAGCTCGTTGTAGGCGCCATGCTCTTCGCCGGCGACGCGGGATTCCATCATGCCTTGCGTCACCGCATCCTCGTAGCGCTCGAGGCGGTCGCGGTCATGCGCCGTGACATGGGCCTCCCAGCCGGACGCGGCTTCGCCGGCAAGCGCCGGCGCGATCCAGAAGAGGGCGATGAAAAGAGCGGCGATGCGGCGCATGGATTTCTCCCAAAAGAAAACGGGGCCAGCATCAGCTGACCCCGCAATCCTAGCTGTATTGTGGCGAAGCGTCAGTCGCGTTCGCGCCGGCGGCCGCGGCCGCCACCGCCGCCTTCGCGCTTTTCGCGGGGCTGCTCGGCGGGCTCGTTTTCGTAGACGATCTCTTCGCCCGTCTCCTGGTTCACATGCTTCATCGACAGGCGGACCTTGCCGCGGTCGTCGAAGCCCAGAAGCTTGACCTTGACCTTGTCGCCTTCCTTGACGACGTCGGAGACCTGCTCGACGCGGGTCGGCGCCATCTGCGAGATGTGCACCAGACCGTCGCGGGGACCGAAGAAGTTGACGAAGGCGCCGAACTCGACCGCCTTCACAACCGTTCCCTCGTAGATCTTGCCGACTTCCGGCTCGGCAACGATGCCCTGAATCCAGGCAATCGCCTTGCGGATCGCTTCGCCATCGGAGCTTGCCACCTTGATCGTGCCGTCGTCGGAAATGTCGATCTTGGCGCCGGTCTTTTCGACGATCTCGCGAACCACCTTGCCGCCGGTGCCGATGACTTCACGGATCTTGTCGGTCGGCACGTTGATGACTTCGATGCGCGGCGCATGCTCGCCCATTTCGGGGCGGGCCGTGTCGAGCGCTTTCGCCATCTCGCCGAGGATATGAATGCGGCCGCCCTTCGCCTGGGCGAGCGCCTGCTTCATGATGCCTTCGGTGATGCCGGCAATCTTGATGTCCATCTGCAACGAGGTCACGCCTTCCGACGTGCCCGCCACCTTGAAGTCCATGTCGCCGAGGTGATCCTCGTCGCCGAGAATGTCGGAAAGCACCGCGAAGCGCTCGCCTTCGAGGATCAGGCCCATCGCGATGCCCGCGACGGCGCGCTTGACCGGCACGCCGGCATCCATCATCGCCAGCGACGAACCGCAAACGGTCGCCATGGACGAGGAACCGTTCGACTCGGTGATTTCCGAGACGAGACGCAGCGTGTAGGGGAACTCGGTCTTGGGCGGCAGCACGGCGCGCAGCGCCCGCCAGGCGAGCTTGCCGTGACCGACTTCGCGGCGGCCGGTGAAGCCGACGCGGCCCGTCTCGCCGACCGAGAAGGGCGGGAAGTTGTAGTGCAGCAGGAAGTTTTCCTTGTAGGTGCCTTCCAGCGCGTCGATGAACTGTTCATCGTCGCCGGTGCCGAGGGTCGCGACCACCAGGGCCTGCGTTTCGCCGCGCGTGAAGAGCGCCGAACCGTGGGTGCGCGGCAGGAGGCCGACCTGCGAGACAATGGGACGCACCGTTTCGAGATCGCGGCCGTCGATGCGGTTCTTGGTGTCGAGGATCGAATTGCGGACGATGTCGCTTTCGATTTCCTTGAAGACACCACCGATTTCCGTTTCCGGCACGGCGTTTTCATCGTCGGGATTGCAGAACGCGGCCTTGGCCTTGTCCTTCGCCTGCGAGATCGCCGTGTGGCGCTGGCCCTTGTCCTTGAGGCCATAAGCGGCGCGCAGATCGCTCTCGACCAGCGAACGCACCTTGGCGACAAGCGCCGAGTTGTCCTTCACGTCGATGGCGCGGGGCTCCTTGGCGCATTTCTCGGCCAGACGGATGATCATGTCGATCACCGGCTGGAAATGCTTGTGGCCGTGCATCACGGCGCCGAGCATGATGTCCTCGGAAAGCTCTTTCGCTTCCGATTCCACCATCATCACGGCATCGGTCGTGCCGGCAACGACGAGATCGAGATCGCTTTCGATCATTTCGTCGATCATCGGGTTGAGCTTGTACTCACCGCCGATATAGCCGACGCGGGCGGCGGCGATGGGACCCATGAAGGGCAGGCCGGAAATCGTCAGCGCGGCCGACACGGCGACCATCGCGACGATGTCGGGATCGTTTTCCATGTCATGGGAAAGCACGGTCGCGATGACCTGGGTTTCGTTCTTGAAGCCCTTGATGAAGAGCGGGCGGATCGGACGGTCGATCAGACGAGAGACCAGCGTTTCCTTTTCGCTCGGACGGCCTTCGCGCTTGAAGAAGCCGCCGGGAATCTTGCCGGCCGCATAGGTCTTTTCCTGGTAGTTGACGGTCAGGGGGAAGAAATCGAGCCCGGGCTTCGGCTTGCGTTCGCCGACGACGGTGGCGAGCACGGTCGTTTCGCCGTAGGTCGCGAGCACCGCGCCATCGGCCTGACGGGCGATCTTGCCCGTTTCAAGGATGAGCGGGCGGCCGCCCCATTCGATTTCTTCGCGTGTAATTTCAAACATATCGGTTTCCTGTTCCGCGCCGCCGCTCATCATGCGTTCATTTCCACCATCATGCGGCGGGCGCTTTTGTGCCGCCTTCCCGGCGGCCGGACAAATTGGAGGACTGGCGCGGCGTGCGCGAACCGTGCGCTACGCAAACTCGACGCAGGACCGGACGCCACGAGACGAAGGCGAAAGGTCCAGCCGCTTCACAGTCATCCGCTAACGGACGATTGTCTCTTTTCGGACGCCGTTTCGCTCTTCTTCGAATCGCGAAACGGTTCCCGTTCCTTTATCTTGTCGCGTTTCCGGACAGCGAACCGGCCCTTTGATTTAAAGGCGGGACTTCGCTTGGAAACGCTCCGGGCCCCACAAAAGCGCACGCCCGCCCGTCGGGTCCGGAGACCGTACGGGCAGGCGCCGCGCCTTGCGAGACCGATGGGGCGATAAAACGCACCCCGTTACCGCCGGATCCCCAGACGGGCGATCAGCTTTTCATAACGCGCCTGATCCTTCTTCTTCACGTAGTCGAGAAGGCTGCGGCGCTGGCTCACCATTTTCAGCAGGCCGCGGCGCGAATGGTTGTCCTTCGCGTGGCCCTTGAAGTGTTCGGTGAGGTTGACGATGCGCTCGGTGAGGATGGCGACCTGTACCTCGGGCGAACCCGTGTCGCCGTCCTTGCCGGCAAATTCCTTGATCAGCTCGGATTTGCGTTCCGGCGTAATCGACATCGGTATCTCCTATGATGCGAGATTGAACACGCGCACGGGACGAAGCTCGCCTTTCTCGTATTCGGTGAGCGCCACCGGGTCTCCCCGATGGGTCGCCAGAACCGATCCGGAAAGGATGGGTGCGTCGCGCCCGCGCAACAAAACCCCCTGACCCTGTTTCAGTCGGGCCGCATCCTCGCCGCTCACGGCCAGTGCCGGGATGTCGTCCAGCGCGGTCTCGAGCGGCAGCAAATGGGCCCCAAGGTCGGGAGCGGGCGCAATATGGCCCAAGGCGCAGAGTTTATCCAGCGGAATTGCCGCCGCCTCGGCAAAGGGGCCGTGACGGGTGCGCCGGAGGGCCGAAACATGGCCGACGGTGCCCAGCGCCAGCGCCAGGTCGCGGGCCAGAGACCGGACGTAAGTACCTTTACTACAAAGGATTTCGAGCTCGGGATGGCCGGCGTCCAGGCAGCCCAGCAAACGGATTTCGTGGATCGTGACCGGCCGCGGCTTCATTTCGACCGCCTCGCCGGCCCGCGCCCGCGCATAGGCGCGCTCGCCATCGACCTTGATCGCCGAAAAGGCCGGCGGGACCTGCTCGATCGGGCCCCTGAAGCGGGGAAGCATCGCCTCGATTTCGGCGGCGGAAGGCCGGACGGGACTTGTCGCCGTAACCTCGCCCTCGGCGTCGTCCGTGGCGGTCGCCTCGCCGAAGCGGATCGTGAAACGGTAGCCCTTGGCGGCGTCGATGATGAAGGGGACGGTTTTCGTCGCCTCGCCGAGCGCCACGGGCAGGATGCCGGTCGCCAGCGGGTCGAGCGTGCCGGCATGACCGGCCTTGCGCGCATTGAAGAGGCGGCGGACGCGATTGACGACGTCGGAGGAGGTCGGGCCCGACGGCTTGTCGACGATCACCCAGCCCGTCACCGCCTCGCCCGATTTGCGGCGGGACATCGGTCTCAGTCCTCTTGATCGGATTTCGAGAGGTCGCGCGCGACTTCCGGTTTGTGCAACAAGCGGTCGATCTCGCTCGCCTTGTCATAGGAAGTGTCGGGCTCGAAGGTGAGATCGGGCATGAACTTGAAGGTGACCTCGCGCGAAAGCTGGCCGCGCAGGTAAGCGCGCACCCGGGTCAGCGCGGCGGCGAGCGCGGCGGCATCGCCCTGCCCCAGCGGCGCGACGAAGCAGGTCGCATGACGCAGGTCCGGGCTCATACGCACCTCGGTGACCGAAAATGTGCGCTCGATCAATTCGGGATCGCGGATCGTGCCGCGGGCGACGATATCGGCCAACGCACGGCGCACCAGCTCGCCGGCACGCAGCTGGCGCTGGCTTGGACCTTTCGAGGCGTGCGTATGTTTTCTGGCCATGACGGCGTCTTTCAATCGCGCCGGCAGTTGCGCCGGCAATCGCGCCCGGCCGGCACGCCGGGGCGGGTGGCGGCCTCGCGCATTACGCGAGGCTGCGCTTCACCACCTCGACATCGAAACACTCGATGATGTCGCCCTTGCGCATGTCCTGATAATTCTCGAAGGCCATGCCGCATTCCTGACCGGACTGCACTTCCTTCACTTCGTCCTTGAAGCGCTTCAGGGTCGAGAGCTTTCCTTCGTGCACGACGACATCGTCGCGGATCAGGCGGACGCTCGAGCCGCGGCGCACCACGCCTTCGGTGACCCGGCAGCCGGAAACCTTGCCGACTTTCGAAATGTTGAACACTTCGAGAATTTCGGCATTGCCAAGGAAGGTTTCGCGCAATTCCGGCGACAACATACCGGACAACGCCGCCTTGATGTCGTCGACCAGATCGTAGATCACCGAATAGTAGCGGATCTCGACGCCGGCCTGACGGGCAGCATCGCGGGCCTGGACATTGGCGCGGACATTGAAGCCGATGACCGGCGCGCCCGAAGCGGTCGCCAGCGTGATATCGCTCTCGGTGACGCCGCCGACGCCGACATGAATGACGCGTGCCGTAACCTCGTCGGTGCCGAGCTTCTCAAGCGCCTGCACGATGGCCTCCGCCGAACCCTGCACGTCCGCCTTGACGACGATGGGCAGTTCCTTCTTGTCCTGCTCCTTCAGCTGCGAGAGCATCTGGTCAAGCGAGGTGCGCCCGCCGGTTCCGACGCGCTTGTCGCGCTGGACACGCTGGCGATAGGCGGTGACTTCGCGGGCGCGCGCCTCGCTTTCGACGACGCTCATCACGTCGCCGGCTTCTGGCGCACCGCCGAGACCGAGCACTTCGACCGGCACAGACGGGCCGGCAGTGTCGACGTTTTCGCCGCGATCGTTGATCAGCGCGCGGACGCGACCCCATTCGGCGCCGGCGACGATGATATCGCCGACCTTCAGTGTGCCGCGCTGCACCAGCACGGTGCCGACGGGCCCACGGCCGCGATCGAGCTTCGCCTCGACGATGATGCCTTCGGCGGCGCGGTCGGGGTTGGCGCGAATGTCAAGGAGTTCAGCCTGGAGAAGAATGGTCTCTTCCAGCTTGTCGAGGCCCATGCCGGTCTTGGCCGAAATCGGCACCGCCAGAACGTCGCCGCCGAAATCCTCGACAACGACTTCATGCTGGAGCAGTTCATTCTTGACCCGGGACGGATCGGCCTCGGGCTTGTCCATCTTGTTGATGGCGACGATCATCGGCACACCGGCAGCCTTGGCGTGATTGATGGCTTCGATCGTCTGCGGCATGACGCCGTCGTCGGCGGCGACGACCAACACGACAATGTCGGTAACTTTCGCGCCGCGCGCGCGCATCGACGTGAAGGCGGCGTGACCCGGCGTGTCGAGGAACGTGATGCGCTCGCCCGAACTCAGATTGACCTGATAGGCGCCGATATGCTGCGTGATGCCGCCGGCTTCACCGGCGGCCACATCGGTCTTGCGCAGCGCGTCGAGCAGCGAGGTCTTGCCGTGGTCGACATGGCCCATGACGGTGACGACGGGCGCGCGGGCCTTCTTCGTCTCGGTCGTGTCGTCCTCGCCGACGAGACCTTCCTCGACGTCCGATTCCGCGACGCGCTTCACCGAATGGCCGAGTTCCTCGGCGACAAGCTGGGCGGTGTCGCTGTCGATCACGTCGGTGATCTTCAGCATGATGCCCTGCTTCATCAGGATCTTCATCACATCGACCGCGCGTTCCGCCATGCGGTTCGCCAGTTCCTGAATGGTGATGACTTCCGGGATGACGACTTCGCGGATGATTTTCTGCGGGGCTTCCTGAATGCCCATATGCTTCTTGCGCTCGCGCTCGACGCGGCGGCGCATCGAGGCAAGCGAGCGCTGACGCTCGCCTTCGTCGTCGAAAGCCTTGGTGATGGTGAGCTTGCCGCGGCGACGTTCCTCGGTGCGGCGAGCGACCGGCGGCTTCGCGGGCGTGTGGCCCGCGCCGCGCTTCGGCTTGTCGTCGTCCTCGACGTCGTCGCCTTTCATGTCCTTGGCGACGCGGCCGACGGCGGGTGCATCGGTATCGAGGCGGCGCTTGGCTTCCTCGGCAGCACGCGAACGCGTCGTCTGTTCGGCGGCGAGACGCGTGGCTTCCTCGGCGGCACGCGAGGCGGCTTCCGCGCGTTCGCGCTCGCGGCGCTCGTCCTCGTCGGCGAAACGGCGCGCTTCTTCCTCGGCGCGGCGGCGATCTTCGCCCTCGCGTTCGCGGGCGCTGTCGAGGGCAAGCGCGCGGGCCTGCTTTTCCTCTTCCGTCAGCGTGCGCAAGACGACGCCGGAACGGGCGCGGCTGGCAGGCTTTTCCTTGGCGGCCGGCGCGGCGGCGGCCGGTGCCGCGGCCTTCCTTGCAGGCTTCGGCGCTTCGACTTCGGCAGGAGCGGCCGGCGCCGGCTCTGCCGCCGGTTTCGCGGCGGCGGGGGCTTTTTTCGGCGTTGCCGGTTCTTCGGCGGCGGCCGCACCGGTTTTCAGCGTGCGGCTCTTCTTCTTCTCGACGACAACCGTCTTGGTGCGGCCATGCGAAAAATTCTGGCGCACATGGCCGGACTCGACCGTCCGCTTCAGGCTCAGCGTCTTGCCGCCTGCTTTCGGTTTGCGTTCGCTCGTATCGGCCTGATCGGTCATTCCGGTCCTTCGGTTACCCGTTCGCCCGCCGGGCCTTGAGGACCCGCACGGGTATTTTCCGGGCGGTCCTTCCGCCCATAGCGCTCCAGCCTGGCGAGATCCGCCACGACTTTCGCCTGCATGCCTCCCTGGATCAGGGCTGCATGTATCACATTTCCGCGGCCCAATGCCAAACCCATTTCATCTGCCCAAAGGGGGCTCAAAACGGGCACATCAGCCAGAATGTCGAGCTCTTTGGCCACCCGGAGGCGCTGTTCGAGCTTGCGGCGGCCATCCATGGCGCCGTCGCGGGCCTCGATCAGGCAAACAATCCGGCCCTTCTCGATGGCCGTCGTCACCTTCTCGAAACCGGTGACCAGCGCGCCTGCCTTGCGCGCCAGACCGAGCGCATCGGCGGCGCGGCGCGCCAGCAGATGCTCGACGAGATCGGCGAGGCCTTGGTCGGCCTTCGCCGGGGCCCTGGCGGCACGCGAGAAATGGCCCTTGGCCACCGCTTTTGCAACCTCGGCGCGGCTCGCCCGGACCCAGAGCCCGCGACCCGGAAGCCGGCCGGCCAGATCCGGCACCACACGGCCTTCGGGATCGAGCACGAAGCGGATCAGGTCCGCCTTCGTGCCGCTTTCGCCGGTAACGATGCAGCGGCGTTCGGCCTCATCGTCCTCCTTATTCCTCTTCACCGACCTCGCCCGCTTCCTCGGCCGGTTCTTCGGCGGGTGCGAGATCGGCCTCGGTGATCCAGCCGGCGCGCAGACGTGCCTGCATGATCATGTCGTTCGCATCCTCCGACGAGACATCGAAGTCTTCCAGAATACCCTTCTGGTGCTTGCGCTCGCCGTTCACCGTTTCGTTCCAGCCGATCAGGTCGTCGGTCGCGCAGCCTGCGAGATCCTCGACCGTCTTGATTTCGTTTTCGCCGAAGGCCACCTGCATTTTCGGCGTGATGCCCGGTACTTCGCCCAGTTCGTCGGCGACGCCCAGCGCGCGGCGCTTCTCGTCGAACTCCGCGTTCTGGCGTTCGATATATTCGAGCGCGCGGTTCTGGATTTCCTGCGCGGTGTCTTCGTCGAAACCCTCGATGCCGGCGATTTCGTCGAGATCGACATAGGCGACTTCCTCGACCGAGGAGAAACCTTCGGAAGCCAGAAGCTGGGCGATCATCTCGTCGACGTCGAGCGCCTCTGCGAAGGTGGCGCTGCGCGACTGGAATTCGGCCTGACGGCGTTCGCTTTCCTCGGCCTCGGTCAGAATGTCGATGTCCCAGCCGGTGAGCTGCGAGGCAAGGCGCACGTTCTGGCCACGACGGCCGATGGCGAGCGACAACTGATCGTCCGGCACGACGACTTCGATGCGCTGCGCATCTTCGTCGAGCACGACCTTGGCTACCTCGGCCGGGGCCAGCGCGTTGACGATGAAGGTGGCGGCGTCGGGCGACCACTGGATGATGTCGATCTTTTCACCCTGCAACTCGTTCACCACCGCCTGAACGCGGCTGCCGCGCATGCCGACGCAGGCGCCGACGGGATCGATGGAGCTGTCGTTGGACAGCACCGCGATCTTGGCGCGGCTGCCCGGGTCGCGCGCCACCGCCTTGATCTCGATGATGCCGTCGTAGATTTCCGGTACTTCCTGCGCGAAGAGCTTGGCCATGAATTGCGGATGGGAGCGCGAGAGGAAAATCTGCGGACCGCGCTGTTCGCGGCGCACGTCGTAGATATAGGCGCGCACGCGATCGCCGTTGCGGAAGGTTTCGCGCGGCAGCAATTCGTCGCGGCGCACGATGGCTTCGCCGCGCCCGAGATCGACGATGACATTGCCGTATTCGACGCGCTTGACGATGCCGTTGATGATCTCGCCGATGCGGTCGCGATACTCGTCGTATTGACGCTCGCGCTCGGCATCGCGCACCTTCTGCACGATGACCTGCTTGGCGGTCTGGGCGGCGATGCGGCCGAAATCGACCGGCGGCAATTCGTCCTCGATCAGGTCGCCGAGCTGGGCGGCCGGATTGCGCTTCTGCGCCGACTTGATGTCGATCTGGATGGCGTCGTTTTCGATCGTGTCGACGACTTCGAGCAGGCGCACCAGGCGAATTTCGCCGGTCGTCGGATTGATACGGGCGCGGATTTCGTTTTCGGCGCCGTAGCGGGAGCGCGCCGCCTTCTGGATCGCTTCCGCCATTGCCTCGATGACGACCTCGCGGTCGATCGACTTCTCGCGTGCGACCGCATCCGCGATCTGCAACAGTTCAAGCCGGTTGGCGCTAACTGCCGTTGCCATTCTCTTTATTCTCCGTCGGAGGGACTGTCGGCGGTTGTCGCCCTGCCCTGTCGTTTGAGACTTTCCCTGATAAGGTCGTCGCTCATTGTGAGCTTCGCCTCGCTTAGCTGCCGGAACGGCAGCCCGAGTATCTGCGGCTCCGAAAATCCTTCGATCTCGCATTCGACGAGAACCTCGCCGTCCTCGACGCCCTGGAGCAGACCGCGAAAGCGCTTGCGGCCGGCAAGCGGTTCGGTCAGTTCGATCTTCGCCTCGAAACCCGACCAGCGCTCGAAATCCTTCGGGCGCGTCAGCGGCCTGTCGATGCCCGGCGAGGAAATCTCAAGGTTGTATTCGCCGGGGATCGGATCCTCGACATCGAGCAGCGCCGAAATTGTGCGCGAAAGTTCCTCGCAGTCGGCGACGCACATCGTGCCGTCGGGGCGCTCGGCCATGATCTGCAGCGTGTGGCCGTCCTGCAGGCCGAAACGCACGCGCACGATCTCGAAGCCGATGCCTTCGGCCGGACCGCGCAGCAACTCGAAAATGCGGCGGGCGGGACCGGGCGCGGCGACAAGCGGCGTGTCGAGCACGGCATCCGCCGCCCCGTTCGCCTCTTTCCTGTCCAGACCTGTCGCCGTCAATTGCACGCTCCGAATAGCGGGGCCCCAATAACAAAAAAAGCGGGCCCCCGTTTCCGGAGACAGCCCACTCTAGAGAGCATCGCTGACTAATCGGGGCCTATATAGACCCTTTCGGGGGGCCGGGGCAAGGGCTCTGGGACTAAAGCCGCAAGAACGTCAGATAGGCCGGGACGCGGCCCTCGCGGATGGCCTTGGCCTCATAGCGGGTGCCCGGCCAGCCCTCATAGGGCGTGCGCCAGTCGGCGGGTTGTTCGGCCGTCCAGCGGAAGGTTTCACCGCTTTCGCGGTTGAAACGGCTCACATGAGCCAGCGTCCAGGCGACATAGTCGGGAATGTCACTCGCAAAACGCAGTTCGCCGCCCCGACGCAGCGCGGAGGCCAGAAACCCGAGTGTCTCCACGTTGATGAAGCGGCGCTTGTTGTGGCGCTTCTTCGGCCAGGGATCGGGATAGAGAACGAAGGCGCGCGAGAGGGAGGCCGGCGTCAGCCGTTCGAGCAGAAAGCGCGCGTCGTCGGCCAGGATGCGGACATTGGCGAGGTCCTGTTCTTCGATCGCGGCAACCAGCTTGGCGACGCCATTGATGAAGGGCTCGCAGCCGAGAAACCCGATACGCGGATTGAGCGCCGCGTGATGGGCGAGATGCTCGCCGCCGCCGAAACCGACTTCGAGCCAGATCTCGTCGACATCGTCAAACAGGTCACGCGGATCGATGCGGGGCCCGGCAAGCGAAATGGAGACCCCGGGAAACAGGGTCTCCATCAAATTTGCCTGACGGGAGCGCAGGCTCTTGCCCCTGGTCCGGCCATAGACGTGACGGCGGGACTTTTCCGCGGCACTGCCCAGATGTGAACTTCTCGGGCTCATGCCGCCGTTGCTTCTCTCTGGAGTCTTTCAGTGTTTCGTAGAAACACTGAAAGACTCCAAGTTGTTGTTTGGTCGCGCTTCTTTTCGGAAAACCGGATTCCACTTTTTCGAGAAGCGCTCTAGCGGATTTCCGCCTTCAGCTTGTCCGCGAGATCGGTCTTTTCCCAGGAGAAGCCGCCATCGGCATCCGGCGTGCGGCCGAAATGTCCGTAGGCCGCCGTGCGCTCGTAGATCGGCTTGTTGAGACCGAGATGTTCGCGGATGCCGCGCGGCGAGAGATCCATCGCCTTCGCCACGGCGCGCTCGACCGCTTCTTCCTCGACCTTGCCGGTGCCGTGCAGATCGCAATAGATCGAGAGCGGCTTCGAGACGCCGATCGCATAGGAAAGCTGAATGGTGCAGCGCTCGGAAAGGCCCGCCGCAACAACGTTTTTTGCAAGGTAGCGCGCGGCATAGGCGGCCGAGCGGTCGACCTTGGTCGGGTCCTTGCCGGAGAAGGCACCACCACCATGGGGCGCCCAGCCGCCATAGGTGTCGACGATGATCTTGCGGCCGGTGAGACCCGCATCGCCATCGGGGCCGCCGATGACGAACTTGCCTGTCGGGTTGACGTAGAATTCTTCTTCCGGCGGAAACCAGCCGGCGGGCAGCACGTCCTTGACGACACCGCGTACGAGTTCGCGCAAATCCTTCTGCTCGACGCCTTCCTTGTGCTGCGTCGAAACGACGACCGAGGTGATGCCGACGGGCTTGCCATTTTCGTATTTCAGCGTGACCTGGCTCTTGGCGTCGGGCTCGAATTCGGGGCGCTTGCCGGAATGACGGTCTTCGGCCATGCGCTTCAGGATGCGATGCGCGTAAACGATCGGTGCGGGCATCAGCACGTCGGTTTCGGTGCAGGCATAACCGAACATGATGCCCTGGTCGCCCGCGCCTTCGTCCTTGTTGCCGCTGGCATCGACGCCCTGCGCGATGTCCGCCGACTGCGCGTGAAGCAGCACGTCGACGCTCGCATTCTTCCAGTGAAAGCCCGCTTGCTCATAGCCGATCGCCTTCACGGCCTGACGCGCGGTTTCCTCGATCTGGTCCTTGGTGATCGATGCCGGTCCGCGCACTTCGCCGGCCAGAACGATCTTGTTGGTCGTGGTCAGCGTCTCACAGGCGACGCGCGAAAACGGATCGCCCGCCAGATAGAGATCGACGACGGCATCGGAAATCCTGTCGCACACCTTATCGGGGTGGCCCTCGGAAACGGATTCGCTCGTAAACAGGAAATTTGACCGTGCCAACTTGATCTCCCTCATGGGTCTGAGATGAGTTTTATGTCCGGAAACGGCGCCCTGCCGTCCGGCGAGAAGGTTTTTGCAAGGATCGGGAGCGGGGTCAACAGCCAGCGGCAAAAAGATATGCACATAAGTGCATATTGATGATTTGTTTTCCGTAATACTCAGGTATGGGGCGGTTTGATGCCGGATTCATCGGCCTCGTTCTCTCCCGCGAGCTGCTTGATCAGGTCGAGAATGCGCTTGCGGAGCTTCGGATCCTCGATCGCGAAGAAGGCGCTGTTGAGCTGAATGCCCTCGGCCGTCGACAAGCGATCCATCGCAAAATGTACCGGATCGGCCGCGACGACGCCGCCATCGTCGCCGTCGAGCCCTTCGTAGAAATATTCGATCGGCACGCCGAGCACGCGGCCGATCTGGAAAAGGCGGCTGGCGCCGATGCGATTGGCGCCCTTTTCGTATTTCTGCACCTGCTGAAAGGTCAGGCCCAATGCGTCGCCGAGCTTCTCCTGGCTCATGGCGATCAGCATGCGGCGCATGCGGACGCGGCCGCCTACATGGACATCGATCGGGTTTGGCAATTTGCGCGGCACGGAAAAGCCTGTCTGAAGCGCGGCGGGAACGACTGCCGGAATGCCGAGATTACAACCTCAAGTCGGCAGCCGCAGCAAGCGACGTGCCGCATCCGGCCCTATCATGCGACAGAAACGGCCAGATTCCGGGCAGGAACACCAAATCGGATACAACCTTTCGGTGGCTTTACGGCGGCTATCGTTTCAGCGGCTCGCGCCCGAAGGCGGCGGCAAAGGCGGTCGCGATCAGCAACAGGGCCAGAAAGGCATCGCCGAGCCGCGCATAAAGCGTCGGTTGCAGGGCCGCCGGCAATGTCGCGTCGATGACGCCCTGCGTGTCGAGCGGCAGACTCTTCACCAGCCGGCCGTAAGGATCGATCATGGCCGAAATTCCGCTATTGGCCGAGCGGACGAGTGGCAAACCCTGTTCGACGGCGCGGAGCCTTGCTTGCGAAAGATGCTGATGCGGGCCGATGGAACCGCCGAACCATGCGTCGTTGGTGATGTTGACCAGCCATTGCGGCCGCGTGCCGGGGGCGACGATGCCGCCCGGGAAAATCACCTCGTAACAGATCAGCGGGCTGACCGGCGGCGTGTCCGGCAGTTCGATCGTCACGGGCCCGGGGCCGGTTTCGAAGCTGCCCTGAAACTGCACCAGTTTGCGCAGTCCGAGGCGGCCGAGCAAATGGCGCAGCGGCACATACTCGCCGAACGGCACCAGATGATGCTTGTCGTAGGTCGCGGCAATCGCGCCGGCGGAATCGACGACATAGAGGCTGTTGTAGAAAACACGCAGATGATTGGCCGGCCCTTCGGCGTCCGCCTCGCCGCGATTGGAACCGACGATCAGCTTTGCACCTGTCGGCAGGACGCGGCCGATGGCGGAAAGCACATAGGGCTCGCGCGCCAGCAGAACCGGCACCGCGTTTTCAGGCCAGACAACAATCGTGCCGCCGTCGATGCCGTCCGGGCGGTCCGGCGTCGGTTCGCGCGACATGCGGAGCAATTGGCCGATGATGGCGAGGACACGATCGGAATCGTTCCAGTTGTCGGCGAAGGGCGTGTTGGGGTGGACGATGCGGATCGACGTGCCGCTTTCGGCGGGCGCCGCGAAGTCGGCAGCCGAAATGCGTGCGGCGCCACCGAGCCAGATCAATGCCAGTCCGGCAAGCGCAATCGCGGGCGCGGCAAACAGTTCGACGCCCGGCCCGCGCTGCGCCGCGCGGACGCGACTGTCGAATGCCGCGGGCGAGGCGATGACCAGCAGAGCGATGAAGGTCAGTCCATAAGCACCTACCATGGCGCCCGCCTGCATCAAGGCGTCGGAGGCGGTGAAACTCTGGCCGATCATGTTCCATGGGAAACCGGTCAGCACATGGCCGCGCAGCCATTCGAAGATCGTCCACGCGATCGCCAGGACCGCGACGCGGCGATAGCCGCGAAACCAGAACAGACGCGCGAGCGCAACAGCGGCGGCGGTGAAGAGCGCGAGCCCCGCCGGCAGCAGCGTGACGGCCAGCGGCAACAGGAAAGCGAATTTTTCAGCTTCGACCAGAAAGGCGTGGCCGACCCAGTAGAGCCCCATAAAGAAATATCCGAAGCCGAACCACCAGCCGAGAAGGCCGGCGCGCCACATGACGCGGCGGCGGCGCGAGCGGGTCGGCTCGCCGACGCCGTCGAGCAGCCAGACGAGAACGGGGAAGGTGACAAAGAGGATCGGCAGGAAGCCGTAGGGCGGCAGCGCGAGCGTGCTCAGGGCGCCGGCCAAACAGGCCGCGAGCGCGCGCCGCCAACCGCGAAGTTCGGCAAGCTCGGCGGCGATCCTTTCGATGCGATAGACGGCGGCGGCGAGGCCGTTCTCGAACCGCACGCGCTCAGCTCCCGGTCGAGGCGGGGGCGGCCGCGGTGCCGGCGGACGGCAGAAGATGGACGCGCATGCGCTTGATGCGGCGGGGATCGACTTCCTTCACCTCGAATTCGATTCCGGCCGGGTGACGCACCATTTCGCCGCGCAGCGGAATGCGGCCGAGAAGCGAAAAGACCAGCCCCCCCAACGTGTCGACATCGTCCTCGTCGCCGTTCTCGATCAGCTGCAAGCCGATCATCTCTTCAAGTTCCTCGATCGGGCAGCGCGCGTCGGCATCGATAGTGCCGTCTTCGCGGCGCAGCAGCGAGGGGCCCTCGTCGGTGTCGTGCTCATCCTCGATCTCGCCGACGATCTGTTCGACCAGATCCTCGATCGACACAAGGCCATCGGTGCCGCCATACTCGTCGATCACCAGCGCGAGATGGATGCGCGTCGCCTGCATCTTGACCAGAAGATCGAGAGCCGGCATCGACGGCGGCGCGAACAGCACGTCGCGGCGAATCGCCTTCAGCGAGAAGGGCGGGCGGGTGCCCGCATCGGTTTCAAGCGGCGCGAAGAAAGCCATCACGTCCTTGATGTGAACCATGCCGATCGGGTCATCCAGCGTTTCGCGAAAAATCGGCATGCGCGAATGCGCCGATTCGCGATAGAGGCGCAAAACCTCATCCAACGTGGCGTTCTCCTCCACCGCGACCACATCGGCGCGTGGCACCATGACGTCGTCGACGCGCAATTGGCCGAAGCTCAGGATGTTGACCAGCATGTGGCGCTCTTCGTCGGTCAGACTGCGACGCGCGCCGTCATGCTCCTCGATCACTTCCTCGATGCTTTCGCGCAGCGTGTTGTCGCCATTGCTTCCGCCAAGCAACGCACGCAGCCAGCCGAAGCGCGCCCGCGACGAGGCGGCGGCAGGGGAAGAGGGTCGGTCGGTCGTTTCGGTCATTGTCGTTCAGGCGTCCCGGCTCGCGCGGTCTGCATCGTAAGGGTCGGCGATGCCGAGGTCTTGCAATATTTCGCGCTCAAGCGCTTCCATTTCGTCGGCTTCGGCATCGCTCGCATGATCGTGGCCGAGCAGATGCAGGACGCCGTGAACGGTGAGATGGGCAAGATGATCGTCGAAACGCTTGCCCTGGGTTTGCGCTTCGCGGGCGATGGTTTCGCGGGCCAGCACCACATCGCCGAGCAGCACCGCCTCCACGCCGGCCATGGCGGCGCTCGGAAAGGACAGGACGTTGGTCGGGCCCTCCTTGCCGCGATATGTCTTGTTGAGAGCCGCGATGCGCGCATCGTCGGCGAGCACGATCGAAAGTTCGGCGGGCGCCGCGCCGCGCGCCGCGCCATAGGCGCGCGAGGCGGCGGCACGCACCACGTCCGCGGCGGCCGCGCTCCAGTCGCCCGCTTCATGCAGAATATCGACCTCAAGTCCTGTCGCCGGCGCAGGACGGACGGGACTGCCAGATGGTTGCGCGGCCGCTGTCATTTGGTGCCGTCTCCGAGCAAACCGCGGTCGCGGCTGTTATATGCCTTGACGACGCGCGTCACGAGCGGATGGCGCACGACATCGGCGTCGCTGAAGCGCACGGTGGCGACGCCCTCGACACCGTCCAGAACTTCAAGCGCATCCTTCAGACCCGACTTCGCACCGAGCGGCAGATCGACCTGGCTCGGGTCGCCGGTGATCGCCATGCGGCTGTTCTCGCCGAGCCGCGTCAGGAACATCTTCATCTGCACCGGCGTGCAGTTTTGTGCTTCGTCGAGAATGACGAATGCGTTGGCGAGCGTGCGGCCGCGCATGAAGGCAAGCGGCGCGACTTCGATTTCACCGGATTCGATGCCCTTCATCGCCTGTTCGCCGGGCAACGTGTCGTAGAGTGCGTCGTAGAGCGGACGCAGATAGGGATCGATCTTTTCCTTCAGATCTCCCGGCAGAAAGCCGAGGCGCTCGCCCGCCTCGACGGCGGGGCGTGAAAGAATGATGCGGTCAACGCGCTTCTGCAGCAGCATCGAGACAGCGACCGCAACGGCGAGATAGGTCTTGCCGGTGCCGGCCGGACCGATGCCGAAGACAAGCTCGTGGTTCATCAGCGCGTCGATATAGGTGCCTTGCGTCTGCGAACGCGGGCCGATGACGCGGCGCTTCGTCTGGATGCGGGGGCCGCCCGCACCGCCCTGCGGCTTGTCGAGATCGGCGTCGGGCGCGGTCGCCATGCGGATCGCGCCGTCGACCTCGCCGGCATTGACCTCCTCGCCGGATTTCAGGCGCGCATACAGATCCTTCAGCACACGGTCGGCCTGATTGCGCGCATGGGCGGTGCCGGTGATGACCAGCTTGTTGCCGCGCGACGTCGCCAGTACGCCGAGCCCCTGCTCGATGCGCGCCAGATGCCGGTCGTTGGCGCCGAACAGTTCGGTCAGCAACCGGTTGTCGTCGAAAGCAATCACGAGACTGTCGGCGTTGTCGGCCGTCTTGGTCCTGCCCGTTGCGCTCAACTGCACCCTGTCCTTTCACCTTGCTCGTTTCGCGGCCGCGGCGACACCGTTACGCCGGGACAAATTCGTTTTCGTGGAGACGGCCGCGCAGGCTGTTGCGATGGCCGTCCTCGATCTCGACATCGACCAGCTTGCCGAAGAGATGCGGCGGCGCATCCTCGACATGCACCGACTGCAAATAGGGGCTGCGGCCGACGAGCTGCGTCTCGCCCTTCCCGCGCCGGTCGAAGAGCACCGGCATGATGCGGCCCGCGCAGGACGCGTTGAACGCAAGCTGCTGTTCGCCGAGAAGCGCCTGCAGCGCCTGCAGGCGTTCGTCCTTCACGGCGTCGGGAAGCTGGTCTTCCTCGTTTGCCGCCGGCGTGCCGGGACGGGGGCTGTATTTGAAGCTGTAGGCCTGCGCGAAGCCGACGGTGCGGATCAACGCCAGCGTCGCCTCGAAATCGGCCTCCGTCTCGCCGGGAAAACCGACGATGAAATCGGACGACAGCGCGATGTCGGGACGTGCGGCGCGAACGCGCCCGATAATGCGCAGATAGGTTTCGGCGTCGTGGCGGCGGTTCATGGCCGCCAGAATGCGATCCGACCCGGATTGCACCGGCAGATGCAGATAGGGCATCAGCTCCGGCACCTCGGCATGGGCCGAAATCAGCTCGTCGTCCATGTCGCGCGGATGGCTGGTCGTGTAGCGCAGGCGCGCCAGTCCGTCGATTTCGGCGAGCGCGCGGATCAGACGGCCAAGCGTCGCCGGACGGCCCTGCGCATCCTCGCCGTGCCAGGCATTCACGTTCTGGCCGAGCAATGTGATCTCGCGCACACCGGCATCGGCAAGTACGCGGGCCTCGTCGACGATGCGCGCAAGCGGCCGCGAGAATTCCGACCCGCGCGTATAGGGCACGACGCAGAAGGTGCAGAACTTGTCGCAACCTTCCTGGATGGTCAGGAAGGCGGTGGCGCCGCGCGCCAGTGTTTTGCGCCGCTCGGGCGCCGGCAGGCTGTCGAACTTGTCGTCGGCCGGAAACTCGGTTTCGACGATGGCCGGTCCACCATTGGCGAGACGCGCCACATATTCCGGCAGCCGATGATAGGTCTGGGGCCCGACGATCAGATCGACCATCGGCGCGCGGCGGCGCATCTCCTCGCCTTCGGCCTGGGCGACGCAACCGGCGACGCCGATCAGCAGGCTTTCGCCGCGGCCGGCCTTTTCCTTTTTCAGCGCGCGCAATCGGCCAAGCTCCGAATAGACCTTCTCGGCCGCCTTCTCGCGGATGTGGCAGGTGTTCAGCAGAACGATGTCGGCGTCTTCGGGCGTCGCGGCCTCGGCATAGCCTTCGGGCGCCATGACGTCGACCATGCGCGCCGAGTCGTAGACGTTCATCTGGCAGCCATAGGTCTTGACGAAGATTTTCTTGCGCGGCGCGCGGGGCTTCGGTTCGGTCATCGAAGCCGGACCGGGCGCGGCGGAACGGGATGGCGCTGTGTCATTGGGCAATATGTGCGCTCGTCTCCTTCGGACGCTCTCAAACTCGGTGGCAGGTGGCGGTCGACTATATCGGAGGCCACCCTACCATGTAATGGGCGGCGGCGGGGAGCGACATCTAGGCGCCGGCGCCGGCGAGGCGCCGGATGGCCCCTGCGGCTTCGGCCGGCGCGGCCGCCGCGGGCTCGGCCTCGGGCCAGCGGCCGGTCAGCGCGCGGGTCTGGCCCTCGCGGCAGCAATTCTCGCAATAGACGGCCAGCGCCTTGCGGTTGCCGATTTCGCGGATCGTCACCGGCTTGTGATACTCGACCACCACCTCGATGGGGCCGAGGGAGAAAGCCTCCCAGAGATGGGGAAAAAGCTCCATATCGCCGTACCAGGCGAAAAAGGGCCGGAAATAGCGGCCCATCGGCAGACCGTGCAGACGCACATAGGTGACCGACATCGGCTGAACGACCAGATCGGCCTCGCGGTCTTCCTCGCCGTTAACGACGGTGAGCTGGGCGACGCTCATCAGCGCGCTCTTGAATGTCAGCACGCGGTTGCCGTCCGAGGAGGTGCCTTCCGGAAAAAGCACCAACCGGTCGCCGGCGGCGATGCGGGCATGAATCTCGTTGCGCGAATGGGCGGTGCGGGTGCGCCGCTCGCGCTCGACGAAGACGGTTTGCTGCAACTTCGCCAATGTGCCGAAGAAGGGCCAGCCCGCGACTTCGCTTTTGGCGACGAAGGAGCAGGGCTCGAGCGAGGCGATGACCGGGATGTCGAGCCATGAGGTGTGGTTGGCGGCGATCAGGCAGGCGCTGCCGACATGCGGCTCGCCGCGCCGTGTCACGCGGATGCCGATCAGGCGGCAAAGGAAACGGTGATAGCGATTGGGCAGCTTGCGCGCATAAGGCAGGCCGAGCTTCAGCCCCAGCCATTGCGCCGGCATCAGCAGGATGGCCGAGGAAATAAAGCCGGCCAGCAAAAGGGCGGCCCGTGCCGTTGCCATGTGCGTCTCCACGCCTCCCGCCGGTTCTCAGCAGCGGTGAGGCTTCACGCCTTGTTGCCCTTGCCGTCCGGCTTCCTGCCGCGGTTGAGCGGCACGCCGTAAAGCTCGAGGCGATGATCGACAAGCTCGAAGCCGAGCTCGCGAGCGATGATCTGTTGCAGGCGCTCGATTTCGTCGTTGTGAAACTCGATCACGGCGCCGGTCTGGAGATCGATCAGATGGTCGTGATGATCTTCCGTCACCTGCTCGTAGCGCGAGCGGCCGTCGCGGAAGTCGTGGCGTTCCAGAATGCCGGCTTCCTCGAACAGGCGCACCGTGCGGTAGACAGTGGCGATCGAAATCTTGCTGTCGACGCCGGAGGCGCGGCGATAGACTTCCTCGACATCGGGATGGTCGTGCGCGACCGAAAGTACGCGCGCGATGACGCGGCGCTGATCGGTCATGCGCATGCCCTTTTCGACGCAGAGATTCTCGATCCGGTCGGGATCGCTCGGCATGTCTTCGGGGCGCAAGGCGGCTGTCATGATGGTCTTGTCGGTCATCGCCAGCATCATAGGCCAACAGACGCCTCGTTGTCATTAGCGCGTGGCCGGCGGCATCGCGCGACCCTGCCCATATGACCCCTCAAAGATCAAGGATTTACGACAGCGCCGTGGCGCCGAGATCGAGTTTCAGAACGCGCGCCGCGACGCGGGCCTGCCCGCGCGCATAATAATCCGGCCGCGCGCCGACCGCGCGAAAGCCGAGACGCCCATAGAGCGCAAGCGCCGGTTCGTTGTCTTCCGCCACTTCGAGAAAAAGCGCCGTGGCGCCGCCGGCAAGGGCGGTCGCGGCGGCGGCTTCGATCAGGCGGCGGCCCAGACCCTGCCCGCGCCGCGGCGGGGCGACCGCGAGGGTGAGGATTTCAGCCTCGCCGCCGGCGATCCGGACAAGGACGAAACCGGCAAGCGGCGCGACCTCGCCCGCCTCCGTGGCGGCGCGTGCAAATGTGCCGGGCATGGCGAGGAGGCGCACCAATGTCGCCTCGTCCCAGGGCGTGTCGAAACAAAGCGCGTGAAGCGCTGCCGCCTCTGCAAGCCGTTCGGCGGCGAGCGGCCGGATGGATTGCGCGCTCACGCCGCCTCGCCCGGATCGCGGCCGCCGGGAAGCTTCGCGTCGGGTGCCCGGATATAAAGCGGCGCCGGCGCGACGCGGAAAGCGGCGGCACCTTCGGCTTCGAGGCGCTTCAAGGCAAGCCGCGCCACCGCGTCGGCCTGGGGCTGGGCGGGCGCATCGGCGAGGCGGCGCTCGAAACCGTGCAGCACCTCTTCGAGAAGCGCCGCGCCGGTGCCGACCAGCAACAGCTTCAGGCGCGGCAGATGCAGACCCGCATCGGCGACCGCGACCAGCGCAGGTTCGGCGAGCGGCGCGCCTTCGGCGTCGAAGGCCTGCAGGTAGACTTCACCGCGCTTTGCATCGAAGGCCGCGACGACGGCCTCGCCCTCGTTCGCAACGACATCGGCGGCGATCGCTTCGAGCGTCGTGATGCCGACAAGCGGAAGCTCAAGCGCCAGCGCCAGGCCGCGCGCGGCGGCGAGGCCGACGCGCAAGCCGGTGAAGGTGCCGGGACCGATGGTGACGGCGAGCGCGTCGAGATCGGAAAAGCCGAGAGCGGCCTCGGCCAGTACGGTCTCGATCACCGGCAGCAATTCCTCGGCATGACCGCGCGTGCGCAATTCGAAGGCGGAGGAAAGCGGCCCCTCGCCGTCGTGAACGGCGGCGGAGAGCGCGCCTTGCGCGGTGTCGAAGGCGAGGACGATCAAGGCCGCTCCGTGGTCAGACGATCCGGCAGGCGTCGTCGAAAGGAAGACGCGGGCTGCGCGGAAACAACGCCGAGGGGTCGCCATGTCCGATATTGCAGAGGAAGTTCGACTTCACATTTGTCCCGGCGAAGAAGAGTTCGTCGACCTTCTTCATGTCGAAGCCCGACATCGGCCCGCAATCGAGACCGAGCGCGCGGGCGGCGATCATGAAATAGGCACCCTGCAGCGAGCCATTGCGGAAGGCGTTCATTTCCGCCCATTCGTCCGACCAGTTGAACCAGGTCTTGGCCTCAGGCGCATGCGGGAAGAGTTCGGGAAGGCGATCGTAGAACTTCACGTCGTAACCGAGGATCGCGGTGACGGGCGCGGACATGGTCTTTGCGCGATTGCCTTCCGTGAGTGCGGGCTCGAGCTTTGCCTTCGCTTCCCTGGACGTCACGAAGACGATCCGGGCGGGCGACATGTTGGCGCTGGTCGGGCCCCACTTCATCAGGTCGTAAAGCTCTTTCAGCTTCGCCTCGGAAACAGGCTCGTCCTTCCACGCGTTCTGCGTGCGCGCCTTGCGGAAGATTGTGTCGAGCGCCTCGCCGTCGAGCATCGTCATGGCCCCTGTCTCCTTCGTGAAAAGTGCCGGAATGAATATGGGCAACACGATAGCGCGTTCGCGGGCCCGCGCCAGCCCCGCGCGCGTCAGATGAGCGTTCAGACCTGCCGGACCTCGACGATTTCGGGGATGTAGTGTTTCAGCATGTTCTCGACACCGCGCTTCAGCGTGACGGTGGAGGACGGACAGCCCGCGCAGGCGCCTTGCATGTTGAGAAAGACGATGCCGTCTTCGTAACCCTGGAACGTGATATCGCCGCCATCCTGCGCGACGGCGGGGCGGACGCGCGTGTCGAGAATTTCCTTGATCTCGCGGACGATCTCGCCGTTCTCGCCATTGCCTTCGGCGTGTGCGCTTTCATCGGCCGAGGCAAAGAGGATCGGCGCGCCACCGGTGAAATGTTCCATGATCGCGCCGAGCAGCGCCGGCTTCAGGTGCTGCCACTCGCCGGCGGATTTGGTGACGGTGATGAAATCCGAACCGAAGAAAACGCCGGCGACATTCTCGACCGCGAAAAGACGCATCGCGAGCGGCGAACGCTCGGCGGCTTCGCGGGTCGGAAAATCGGCGGCGCGTCCCTCGCCCAGAACCTCGCGGCCGGGCAGGAACTTCAAGGTCGCCGGATTGGGCGTCGCCTCGGTCTGGATGAACATCGTAAAACCCTGTTGAATTTGTGGGCGGGCGGCGCAGGGCCGCATGCTTTCGCTATAGATGGACCCGCCTGCCTCCGGAATCAAGCCAAAGCGGGATCAGGCCAAGGCGAGATCAAGCGAGGGCGCGGATCGCCTCTTCGGTGAGATTGCCGGGCACGACGGTCACGGGGATCGGGAACGCCTTGTCCGAGGCACCGGCGACCATGGTAACCAGCGGGCCCGGACCTTCCTTGCCGGTGCCGGCGGCGAGCACGAGGATCGCGATGTCGCGATCTTCCTCGATCAACTGCTTCACTTCCTCCGGGCGCCGGCCCTCGCGGATCACGAGTTCGGGGACGATGCCGGCATATTCATTGACATGGGCGGCGAGGCGGTGAAGCAGCTCTTCGGCTTCGGTGCGTGCTTCCTCGCGCATGATGTTCTGTACACC
This sequence comes from Parvibaculum sp., assembly GCA_040216885.1. Classification (GTDB taxonomy): domain Bacteria; phylum Pseudomonadota; class Alphaproteobacteria; order Parvibaculales; family Parvibaculaceae; genus Parvibaculum. The sequence goes on along the minus strand of JAVJOG010000017.1, from coordinate 8,959 downwards.
GAGCCATTGCTGCGAGGCTTCGCCGGGTTCGAGAACGGCCAGCAGCGTGACGACGCCGTTGGTATGCGTGGCGCGAAGGCTGGCGAAGTGAATGGCGACTTCCGATTCCGGCGTGCCGTCGACGACGACGAGAAACTTGCGCCGCTTCGTGGTCGCCTTGCCGGTCCGGTCTGTCTTGCTCTGGCTCATGGGCGCGATGCTGCCACCGGCGGCGGCGCGGAGCAAGCGGCGGAATCGCCGCGCTATTTCAAAAGGATATTGCTGATTTCGCGCAACTGGGTGCGGGCGCGCAGCAGATAGAAGCCCTGGGCCGCCAGATGGTTCGGCTGAAACTGGGCATCGGGCGCGCCGTTCATCACGACCAGCGGATCGAGGAGGGCCGCCTTGCGGAAGGTGGCGATCATTTCGGTCCACGGCTTTTGCAGGTTGCGTTCCTCGATGACCGGCGCGAAATCGGCGGTGAGCGCATTCAGGATCATGTAGTAGCCGTAGAGCTTGCCCTTGGTGAGATAGAAAACGTCGTCGGCGCCGCTGTCGATCCAGCTTCCGGCGTTCTCGGCAATATGCCGGTCGATCATCGCCGAGGACGAACCGAGATCGGCCGCAAAGCGATCGATGGTCGCGAGCAGGTTGTCGGAGCGGACATCGAAGTTCGCCGCGTCGCGCGCCAGACGCTGATTGTAGTTCAGGAGGCGGGCGCGGGCTTCGCGGTATTGCGATTCCGAACTTGCGCGCGGCGCCAGCGACACCGTCGGATTCCAGATCCAGACATTGCCCGGATATTGCAGCAGGCCGGCGGCGAGTTGAAGATCGCGATCGGCTTCCGACGAACCGCGCGAGCGGCCGAGCTGATCGGTCAGCTCGAAACCGAAACGCGCCAGCGCCGACATGATGCCCTGCTGATAGTTCGGCATGTTGTCGAGCAAAGTGCCCGGCATGAAGAAAGGATCGTTCGCGACCCAGCTGTGGCGGTTGACCTCGCGGTCGATCAGCGCGGCGGCGACCGCGACCGCCTCGCTGCCGCCGGGCACGAAATCGGCGGCGTCTGGAACGAAATCAGCGTCGTCGTCGACCGCGTGAACCCAGATCATGCCGATCGGATAATAAAGCAGGATGACGACCGCAACGGCGATGGCGGCGCGGCGCAGGATGCCGCCCATGCCGGGACGGTTGAGCGCGGCGGCAATGCCGGCGAAGGAAAGGCGGCGGGCGGGCGCGGCGGAAGCCGGCGCGCTGCCGTCGCCGCGCCGATACATCCAGCGGTGACGCAGCCTGTCCCACATATCGGCGAGGCGGTCACGGAAGGACATCTTGCATGGCTCCGTCGGGTTGGCGTTGCGCGGGTCCAATCCAGATGGGGCGGAAGCCCCACGCAATCAAGTTCTTCGGCCAGGTTCTTCGGGCAAATTCATCCGGCCTCAGATGAAACCGACGAACTCCTTGACGCGGGCGACGACCGGATCGGCGATGGCGCGGGCGCGTTCCGCGCCCGCGGCCAGCACCTTGTCGATGTAAGCCGGATCGGCCATCAGGCGTTTCATTTCGTTCGTGATGGGCGAGAGCTTTTCGACCGCGAGATCGGCGAGCGCCGGTTTGAAGACCGAGAATTGCGCGCCCGGAAAAAGTTTCAGCACGTCCGCTTTCGAAATGCCGGCAAGGGCTGCATAGATGCCGACCAGATTGTCGGCGCCGGCGCGATCCTTCAAGCCCTCGACGGCTTCCGGCAAGGGATCGGGATCGGTCTGGGCCTTGCGGATTTTCCTGGCGATGTCGTCGGCGCTGTCGCGCATGGTGATGCGCGAGAGATCGGACGGATCGGACTTCGACATTTTCTTCGTGCCGTCGCGCAAACTCATCACGCGCGTTGCCGGACCCATGATGAGGGGCTCGGGCAGCGGAAAGAAATTCTGCGCGCCGAAATCGTTGTTGAACTTCTGCGCCGTGTCGCGGGCAAGCTCCAGATGCTGTTTCTGGTCGTCGCCGACCGGCACATGCGTCGCGCGATAGGCGAGAATGTCGGCTGCCATCAGCACCGGATAGGCGTAGAGGCCGACGCTCGCCTTTTCGCGATCCTTGCCGGCCTTGTCCTTGAACTGCGTCATGCGGTTGAGCCAGCCGATGCGGGCGACGCAATTCAGAATCCAGGCAAGCTCGGCATGGGCCGCGACTTTCGACTGGTTGAAGATAATGTTCGTGGACGGATCGATTCCGGCGGCGATGTAGGCGGCAGCGACCTCACGCGTGTTCGACGCCAGTTCCTTCGGCTCCTGCCAGACCGTGATCGCGTGCATGTCGACGACGCAATAGATGCATTCATGCGTCTCCTGCAGCGCAACGAAATTGCGGATCGCGCCAAGATAATTGCCGAGATGCAGGTTGCCGGTGGGCTGTACGCCCGAAAAAACGCGGTTGTGGGGCTGTTCCATCGCTCGAATCCGTGGTCTCGCGCGCGCCCCGAAACGGGCATGCGGAGGGTTTATGCGGCGGACGCGAAGTGAAGGCAATCCCCGGCAGATAAGAACGATTCGCAGAAAAAGGGGCCGACTGTCATCGAACTGTCAAAAAAATGTCACAAATGGTCCGGTTGGGAACTTGTCCCCGGGTTTATCCCCGCCTCGCGGCCGGGGACAAGCCTCACTTATCCCCGCTTCGGACAGGGGTGCTGCCTTAAAAAAGTAATCCCCGGTTTGGCGTGCGTTCAATTTTCAGAACTCGACGCGCAATTCCGCCCTGAGCCCGTGGTCGCGGGCGCCGGAGGCGAGTTCGCCGGCATAGCCGAAGGTGAGGGTCGTATCGGCGCCGAGCTTCGCGTCGATCGCGGCGTCGAGAGCGAGGGCGTTTTCGGAGATGGGCGCTCCCCTGACCGCGAAGGTGGCGGCGGGGGACGAGGCGAAGGCGGCGCGCGAGGTGGGCTCGACATCGCCGAAGGCATGCCGCCAGGCAGCGGCGCCGGTCATGCCGACGCTGCCGGCCTGACGGCGGGCGCGCAAGCCGAGGGTCGAGACGCCGACGGTGTTGGAAGTCGAGCCGACGGTCAGCGCGGACGGGCCGCCTGTTTCCGTGAAGCCCCCGGTCTCGACATGGACACCGGCGAGGCCGGCGAAGGGGGTCAGCACGAGGGGGCCGAGATCGAGATCGAGACCGGCTTCGAGGCCCGCCTGAAAAGTATGCGTCGCGTAATCGGCCGAGAGGTCATCGGTCAGCAGACCGACGATCACGGTGCGTTCCGCCTGCACCTTGCCGTAACCATAGGAGACAACGCCCTTCACGTCGAAAGCGCCGAACTTTGTGCCGGCATAGCCGGCGATGTGGAAATTGTCGCTGTCGCCGGAGGACGACCGCGCGGCGACATCATATGTCGAGCGGCTGTAGCCCGCCGCGATGCCGGCGCGGACACCGGGCGCGATCTCGCGGTCGATGCCGCCGATGAAGCCATAGACATCGCGGTCGATCGAGGCGGCGCCGCCGGTGCCGTCGGTCTTGCCCCAGGACCCGAAGAGCTGCCCCCAGATGGAGGACGAACCCGGCGCGGCGTCACCCGCGGCCGGCGCACCGGCGAGGCTCGCGAAGCCGCCGCCCGTGCCGAAAGTTGCCGCGAGGCGGTCCAGCAATTGCTGGCGGATTTCGCCGGCGGTCAGGAACTGCGACGTCGAGGAACTGGCATGGCTCTCGCCCGACAGCGCGTCGTAAGCGGCGCGCGCCTCTTCTTCGGTCATCATGATGATCTGGTCGTAAAGCGGATGACCGGGACCGAAGTTCTCCAGCGCGTTGCCGACGCCCTTCTGGTTCGACGAATGGCCGACATCGCCGAAGCCGACATCTCCGCCGCCGCCACCATCGCCGTCGCCGTCGCCACCGCCACCGCCACCGCCGTCGCCATCGCCACCGCCGTCGCCATCGCCGTCGCCGTCGCCATCGCCATCGCCGTCACCGTCACCACCGCCGCCTGTCAGCGCCAGCGTGAGATAGACGTTATTGGCATCGTAGGAGAGCTCGGGCGTGAGGAAAGCCATTTTCGTTTTGGCCAGGGCGAAGGTTCCAGCGATGCCGTCATTCGCCGTGAGGATCGTGTAGAGAGTGCTCGGGGCGTAGGTCGAGCCGTCATCGGTGCCGTTCGCCGCAAGAACGTTGACCATGACATCGCTGCCGATCGTCAGCATGCCGCCGACACTGGTGAAGTCGTTGTTGACGCCCCCCTTGTTGCCGCCGTCATTGACCTCGACCTCATAGGTGGAATCGTCTTCGAAGACGAGATCGCCGGCAACGGCGAGCCGGCCGATCGAGTTGCCGGGCGCGAGCCTGCCGGCGGCGCGGATATAGGTGCCGGACATGGCGCCGCCGACGGTTCCCGAGCCACCGAGCAGGCCATCGACGATTGTCCTTCCGCCCAGAAGACCGTTCACAAAGAGAGAGCCGCCATAGATCGTTGTTGTGCCGTTGAAGCCCGAACTGTCGCCGAGAAGGATGGTTGTGCCATTATCGACCCGGATATCACCGCGGCCGGAAATGCCGGCGTCGAACTCATAGTCATCGGCAGTGTGATTGAAAAAGAGACCGCCAGATCCCGCTCCGAAGCTCACCTCGCCGGCGATGAGCGCTCCCGGCGCGACGGGTGTCTTCCAGTATTCGTCGCCGATGACGATCCTGCCGCCCGACGTCGCCAGATCGGCAATGATGACGCCGCCATCCGTTTCGACGGTGCCGCCGTCGGAGATGAGAAGTACGCCCACGTAGTCGCGCGCGACGCGGAGAACGCCAGAGCTGTACCAATAGGAATCCCCGCCCGAAACAAGTACAGAGCCTCTCGCACCCGGCACCGCGCTGACGGTAGCATCGGTGTTGCTGACGGAGCCGCCATTCATGATGTTAAGTGTACCGTCTCCGGAAGAGCCGACCAAGAGGTCGCCGCCGATATTCCAAGGGCTGGGTTTCGTGCCTGAACCGTCGCCATTGACCGTTTCCGCGGCGCCGCCTTCGATCACGAAATTTGCGGCGAGCGCGGTTCCGTGCATCGGGGCGCCGAGCGCGGTGGAGGCGAGCAGGAGGCGCAGGAAAGCCCTGCCCACGCGGCGCGTCGGCGGATGCCGGAATTCGTTGGACAGGAGAGGATGTGCCGCCTGGTTAATCATGTTCAGCCCTTATTTGCTCACTAACTGCCGCTTCGCGGGGGGCTGCGTGGTTTTCGGCCGGAACTGAAGGCAAGCACCTCCAGCGCCGCGGAAAAGCTTTCCGCGGTCGTGTTGAACTCATCCGTACCGAAACGCTGGTAAGCGCCCCCGCTTGCCCACAGGAAACTGTTATATTCCGAGACCAGATGTATACCGGGCGCGGGACGCGCGTTTGGCAAAGTTTGACCCTATTTTTTCGGATCGCGGCCGATGAACAATGAATTCAACCGGGAAGCGCTGTTCGCCGATGCGGCATCGATCCGTGTACATCCCGAATTCCGGAAGGCGATGCGCCGGCACACCGATATCGGGCTGACGGTCGCCGAAGGACACCCCGTCGTCGCCAAGCTAATCTGCCAGACGTCGCGCTACGCGACGATGGCGCTGATCCTCTGCCTCGACGATCTCAACACCGAGGGCGACAGCACAGGCGGCGCCACCGTCGGCAAGGTGATCGCGGCGATCGGGCGGACGCCCTTTGCGAGCGTGAGCTGGGCGAAGCTGATGGTGCGCGTGTTTCACCGGTGCGGGCTGATCGAATATGCGCCGCCCGGCCCCGACCGCCGGACGCGGCCTTTCTATCCGACGCCGCAACTGATCGAGATGGGGCAGGAATCCATTGCGATCTTTCTGGAGTCGCTCGCCTTCGTGCGGCCGCTGCCGATGCCGGCGGCGGAACTGGCGCGGCAGCCCGGCGTTCTCACCGGCTTCGCGCGCGAGGTTGTCGAATGCTATCTCGCGCACCGGTTCAGCATGCTGGAGCCGTTCCCCGAGACCGAAGCGCTGTTCAAGCAGGATTTCGGCTATCTCATTTTCGCGCATCTCATCCAGACCATGCAGGCGCAGGAGGGGACGGATGTTTTCGGCTCGGCGCCGGCGGGCGAGATGTCCCGCCGATACGGCATGTCGCGCGCCACGGTGCGCAACTTTCTCGACCTGGCCGAGCGGCAGGGCCTTGTCGTCAGCGAAGGGAAGGGAGGCCATCGCATCCGCTTCACGCCGGAATTCGTCGATCTCGTGGAGCGCTGGGTCGCCATGGACCTTGCCTGGCTGAACTATCTCGTCAAGCGGACGACGGCGCGGCTCGGCATCTGGCGGCCCCTGCCAGAGAAGATAGTCACCCCCGCGTAGCCGCGGCGCAAGCGCGCGCTTCTCAGAACTCGATCCTGAGCTCCGCCCTTGCCCCGTGGTCGCGGGCGCCGGATGCGTATTGGCCCGAGTAGCCGAAGGTGAGGGTCGTGTCGGCGCCGAGCTTCGCGTCGATGGCGGCGTCGACGGCGAGCGCGTTTTCCGCGACGGCTGTGCCCCGGACCGCGAAGGCGGCGGCAGGCGCGGAGGCGAAGGCGGCGCGCGAGGTGGGCTCGACATCGCCGAAGGCATGGCGCCAGGCGAGCGCCCCGGTCATGCCGACGCTGCCGGCCTGACGGCGGGCGCGCAAGCCGAGGGTCGAGACGCCGACGGTGCTGGAGGTCGATCCGAAGGTCAGCGCGGCGGGGCCGCCCGTTTCGGTGAAGCCTTCGGTCTCGACATGGACACCGGCAAGACCGGCGAAGGGGGTCAGCACGAGGGGGCCGAGATCGAGATCGAGACCGGCTTCGAGGCCCGCCTGAAAAGTATGCGTCGCGTAGCCGGCCGAGAGGTCATTCGTCAGCCCACCGACGATGACGGTGCGGCGTGTGTCGACCCGGCCGTAGCCATAGGAGGCGACGCCCTTCAGGTCGAAGACGCCAAGCGCGGTGCCGGCGTAACCGGCGATGTGGAAATTGTCGCTGTCGCCCGATGACGAGCGCGCCGCGACGTCGTAGCCCGAGCGGCTGTAGCCCGCCGCGATGCCGGCGCGGACACCGGGCGCGATCTCGCGGTCGATGCCGCCGATGAAGCCATAGACATCGCGGGCGATGGTCGCGGCGTTGCGGTTGTCGTCTGTACGGCCCCAACCGCCGAAGAGCTGGCCCCAGACGGAGACGGCGCCCGGCGCCGCATCGCCGGCCGCAGGCGCCCCGGCAAGCCCCGCAAACCCGCCGCCGCCCGAACCGAGGATCGCGGCAAGACGGTCGAGCAATTGCTGGCGTATCTCGCCGGCGGTCATGAATTGCGCGGTCGCGGAACTGGCATGGGCCTCGCCCGAAAGCGCGTCGTAAGCGGCGCGGGCTTCCTCCTCGGTCATCAGGATGATCTCGTCGTAGAGCGGATGACCGGGGCCGAAAGTCTGAACTGTATTCGATACGCCTTGCTGGTTCGGCGTCTCCGCGACATCGACGAAGTCGACATCGTTTTGAAGGAGTTCGAGAAAGACATTGTTGGCGTCGTAGGAAAGTTCGGGCGTCAGAAAGGCGAAGCTTGCGGTTACCGCGCCGAAAGCGCCGGTGACGCCGCCCGTCGCCGAAAGGATCGTGTAGACGAGGCCCGGCGTGTAGGTCGTGCCGTCATCGGTGCCGTTTTCGGGCGTGACCGAGACCGACGCCCCGCCATCGATGGTCAGCGAACCGTACACATCGATATAGTCGTTGTTGACGCCGGGCCGGTCGATGAAAGGAAGCCCCGTGCCGTCATTCACCTCGACTTCGTAGACCGAGCCCGCGGCAAAGATGAAATCGCCAGAGGCGATCATCGAGCCGACCGAATTGCCGGGTGCGAAGATGCCGCCATTGCCGATCGTCACGTTTTCGAGATTGCCGGAGCCGCCGAGGCGTCCGCTGCCGGAAACCTGAATGTGCCCGCCCAATGCGCCGTCGACGACGAGCGTGCCGCCCGATATCTGCGCCGTTCCCTCGAAGGCAAAATTGTCGCCCGTCAGCCGCGTGACGCCGGCGAGCTGCATGATGGTCCCGAAGCCCGAAACGACGGGGGCAAAAATGTAATCGAGCGCGGTGTGGTTGAAGATCAGCGATCCGTCGCCGCCATCGACACCGCCGAAATCGACCGAGGCGACATCGAGCGTTCCCGCGCCGATGGCGGCGGCGCCCTGGGCGGCACCGATGTTGACCTCGACCGATGCCGAGTCTTCATGCTGTGCGACCATTATGACGCCGGCCCCGCCGGCGACGCGGACGACGCCACCATTCGACACCGCGATGCGGCCATCGCCATCGACGATGCTGCCGAGGTCAATGTCCGTGCTCGACAGGAAAGCCGAACCCGCGCCGTTGACCGTGAGGGCGGCAGTCTTTCCCGGTTCCACCGACGAAATCACCACATCGCCGAAGACCTCGACGACGCCGCCATTTTCGATTCGCAGGTCCGCATCGCCGCGGCCTCGGATGTAGAATGTTGCCGGTGCAAGCTCCGTTCCGACCGACCATTTCGTACCGGCCCCCGAAACCTCGACCGTCGTGCCGAAATCCGCGTCGCCGCCGCCGAGAAATCCGCCATCGCTCGTCACCTGCGCGCCACCTTCGATCCGCAAATCAGCCGCCTCCGCCGCGTGACCGGCATCATCCACGAAGCCCGAATAAAGGGTCTCGACCGCAATCGTGCCGCCATCGAAGACGGTGGTGCCGCCGGATGCGTGGAAGAAGTTCACGTCGATATCGGAATCCTCGAAAAGGAGGACGCCAGCGCCGATCTTCGCAACATAGCCCGTGCCGCCACCGATGGCGCCCGCGAACGATCCATCTGTAGACTGATCGAAATGAAGCTGGACGCCAGACGCGGCCATTTCGATATCGCCGGCGAGGCTTGCCGAATTGCCGACGAGGCTCCCGCCCGCGATCGTGGTGCCGCCGGTATAGGTGTTGGTGCCCGTCAGCGTCAGCGTACCGAATCCGGTCTTGACGAGGCTGCCGCCGCTG
>JAVJOG010000010.1:0-18497 GCA_040216885.1 Parvibaculum sp. | reverse complement strand
CTGCGCGTCTTCCGGAATTTCCTCATGCTCGTCGCCCGCCTCGATGACGAAGGAGGGGAAGCTTTCGGCCGGCAGCGGCGGCTTGTTGTTGTTGTTGTGATTCTTCAGCTTGCGCTTGTAGCGGCGCAGGCGCTTTTCGAGGCGCTCCAGCGCCGCCTCGAACGAGGCATAGACTTCGTTGGCGGCACCCTGCGCGTTGACGCGCATGCCGGAACTCAGATGCGCCGACGCATCGGCGCGAAACTCGTGGCCCTGTTTGCTGAACGTGACCTGGCCGTCCACCGGGCGGTCGAAATATTTCGTTACCGCCGCCTGAAGACGCTCGGTCGCATGGGCGCGGAGCGCATCTCCAACATCGAGATGATGACCGCTGACCTGAACCTGCATGAAAGACCTTTCCGGGTCGCTACGCTACAAACGACGGTTGCTTGATGGGGTTGCCCGGACCCGGTGCGTTCCGGAAACCGTTTGCTCCGTGATCCACCGCCTCGCCCCGGAAATGCCCCGGGGGTCTTTTGAGCGAGGGGAAACTAGTGGGCTGCATCATGGGTGTCAACCGGATGCCGGCCGGATGCCGGAACGGGGCGAAAACCCCTTGTCTTTCAATAATATATAGCTTGTGTGGGGGGTCTTTGAAGGGCTTGGGCGCGACTCACGCATAGGCCTTTTTTTCGCGCCGGCGCTGCACCGAAGACGGAATGTTGAGTGCTTCCCGGTACTTGGCGACCGTGCGCCGCGCAATGTCGACGCCCTGACCCTTCAGGATGTCGACGATATTGTCATCGGAGAGCACGGCGTCCGACAATTCGCGGTCGATCAGGTCCTTGATGCGGTGGCGCACGGCCTCGGCCGAATGCGCGGCACCGCCTTCCGACGAGGCGATCGAGGAGGTGAAGAAATACTTCATCTCGAAAATGCCGCGCGGCGTCGCGATGTACTTGTTCGCCGTAACGCGGCTGACCGTCGACTCGTGCATCGAGATCGCCTCGGCGATGGTCTTGAGATTGAGCGGCTTCAGATGCTGGACGCCGTGAACGAGGAAGCCGTCCTGCTGGCGTACGATTTCGGACGCGACCTTCAGGATCGTGCGCGCCCGCTGGTCGAGGCTCTTGACCAGCCAGTTGGCGTTGTTGAGGCATTCGGAGAGGTAGGCCTTGGCCGTCGGATCGTGCGAGAGCTTCGAGACTTCCGAATAATATTGCTGGTTGATCAGCACACGCGGCAGCGTTTCGGTGTTGAGTTCGATGCCCCAGCCGCCATCCGACCGCGCACGCACGAAGACGTCCGGAATGACCGGCACGACGGGCTCGCCGCCAAAGGCAAGGCCCGGCTTCGGATTGCAGGTGCGAATGTCCTCGACCATCGAGGCGATGTCCTCGCGGTCGGCGCCGGTGAGCTTCATCAGCATGTCGAAATCGCGCCGCGCGAAAAGTTCGAGATTGTCGAGAAAGGCCTGCATCGCCGGGTCGAGCCGGTTGCGTTCGCCGAGCTGCAACGCGAGACATTCCTTGAGGTTGCGTGCGCAGATGCCGGTCGGCTCGAAGGTCTGCAACACGCCGAGCACGGCTTCGACATCCTCGATATCGACGCCAAGGCGTTCTGCGGCTTCGGCGAGATCGGCCGTCATGTAGCCGGCCTCGTTGACCTGATCGATCAGGAAGGCACCGATCATGCGGTCGCCCGGCGTCTTCAGCGCCATCATCATCTGATCGGTCAGATGTTCGGCAAGCGTCGCCTCGCGCGTCAGCGTCGCCGCGAAGTCGTAATCGCCGTCGCCGCTGCCGCCACCGCCGCTGGTGCGCATGTTCTGCCAGTCCGAACCCGGCGCGCCCGGCGTTTCGGCGGCGGTTGCGTTCTGCGTGTCGGCACGCGCCTCGTCGGCATAGACATTGTCGTAATCGGTGTCGAGATCGCCGCCGCGGTCGGGCAACGGTCCGTCATCGGCGAGCGTCAGCGAGGTTTCGGTGGTCGTCACCTGATCATGCGTTTCGGCCGGCGCCTCGCGCTCGCCCGCACGGTCGGCCTCGGCGACGCCGTTTTCGAGCAGCGGGTTGCGCTCGAGTTCCTGGTCGACATATTCGGCTAGTTCGAGATTGGAAAGCTGCAGCAGCTTGATCGCCTGCTGGAGCTGCGGCGTCATCACCAGGGACTGGCCCTGGCGCATTTCGAGTCGCGGTGCGAGCGCCATGATGGATGCCCTCCCGCCGCCTACAGACTGAACCGCTCGCCGAGATAGAGCCGGCGCACATCTTCGTTGCCCACGATGTCGGAGGGCTCGCCCTCCATGAGCACCGCGCCGTCATGGATGATGACGGCATGGTCGATGAGTTCCAGCGTCTCGCGAACATTGTGGTCGGTGATCAGCACGCCGATGCCGCGATCCTTCAGATGCGCGACGAGATCGCGGATGTCGCCGATGGCGATCGGGTCGATGCCGGCAAAGGGCTCGTCGAGCAGCATGAAGGAGGGTTGCGTGGCAAGCGCGCGCGCGATCTCGACGCGCCGCCGCTCGCCGCCCGAAAGTGCGATGGCGGGCGTGCGCCGGAGATGGGTGATCGAGAATTCGGCGAGCAGATCGTCGAGTTCGGCCTCGCGCCGGTCGCGGTCGGGCTCGACCACTTCAAGCACGGCGCGGATATTCTGTTCGACCGTCATGCCACGGAAGATCGAAGCCTCCTGCGGCAGGTAGCCGACGCCGCGGCGCGCCCGGCGATACATCGGCAGCGCCGTCACGTCCTGTCCGTCGAGCAGGATCGAGCCGTAATCGGGCTGGATCAGCCCGGTGATCATGTAGAAAACGGTGGTTTTACCGGCGCCGTTGGGGCCCAGCAGGCCAACCGCCTCGCCGCGCTGCACATGGAAGCTGACGCTGCGCACGACCGGCCGGCCCTTGAAACTCTTGCCGATCTTCTCGACCCAGAGCCCCGGATTGTCGGCGACAAGATGCGGACGCGATTCCGCGCTGCCCGCCTCTTTTCCCAGCCCCGTTTCGCCCGTCATACGGTCCCCACTCCGTCAATCCATGCCATCAAACGTACTTGGCATTAAAATTGTATGAAGTGAAGCGTTTAACCAAGCGATTTTGGGCGAGATCAGCTCCCGTCGGGGTGAAAGAGGCCACGAACCCGGCCCGTACCGCCGCTTGTCGCATCGCCGCCGCCCGAGACACGCGCCCGGCCGCTGTTCAGATCGACATGAAGTTTCGAGCCGCGGATGACGTTCTCGCCCTGCCGCAGCACGACGCTGTCGCCCATGTCGATCCGCCGCGTATCGACATGGTAATCGGCCCATTGGCCGCTGGCCGACTGATCGTCGGGCGCCGAGATGTGAACATTGCCGGCCGCCCCGATCCGCTCGATGCCCGAGCCGCTGTCGCCGCCGCGCCGCGAGGCGTAGTGAACGGTGAGCCGGTCGGCGCGCATCCGGAGCGCGCCCTGCGTGACCAGCACATTGCCGCTGAAGGTGGCGCTCTGCTTGGCGTCCTCGACTTCGAGCGCGTCGGCCTCGATTTCGATGGGTTGTTTCGGATCGTTGGCAAAGCCGCCGCCGACAATGCCCGACGATTGCGCCGCCGCCATTCCGGAGCCGAGCAGGAACACCAGCCCCGCAAGCATCGCGCCGCGGACACGCATGCCCGCCAGCCGCCCCGTTCTCGCCCCCATGTCAGTCCCCCTCGCTCGGCCGATCGGGATGGATCAGCAGTTTCACTTTGCCTTCGAAGCGCATGACGCGCCCGCTATGATCCGCCGTCATGCGGTCGGCGCGCAACGTGCCGAGCGGCCCCTCGCCCGTCACCTCGCTGTCGCTCGTCACCGTGCCGGCGTCGAAATCGACCACGGCGCGGCTGCCGTGAAAGACGTAGCCCTGTGCCGTCTCGATGTCGATGGATTGCATCAGCTCGAGCGTCTGGCTTTCGGAATCGAGAAGTCCGTCCGTTGCCGCGAGCGAAATCCACTCGGCCTCGTCGCCCGCCGCTTCGTCGATCGTCATTTCGGCATTGATGTTTTCGAGCACGACGAAGTTCGGCCGGGTCGCGTCCTGCGTCGCATTGTCGGCGCTGATCGAATAGGGCCGTCCGTCCCCCGTCACGCCGGCAATGCGCGGGCTGACCATCCGAAGATCGTCGGGCCTGGTTTCGATTTCGCGGAAAGCCACATCGAGCCGGTCGTTGCGGCTGAAAACGCCGGAATAATAGAGGACGACCGCGAGCAGCAGCGCCGCCCCGAGCGGCAGCGCCACCTTCATCCAGGCCACGAAATAACTGTAGCGGCTGCGCGGCGGCGCCTCGGCGCGGGGCGCCGCATAGGGCCGGACCGGACGCGGGCGTCCCTGCCGCCTCCCGGTGTCGGTCTCGCCGGACCCCTGGCTCATAAAATTTCGCTCCACATCGCCCGAGCCCGAAGCCCCTCACGACCGCGAGTATGCGCGCCCGGCCCGCAAAGCGTCAACGAAGGCCGGAATGCGGCCGGTGACCGCGGAACTTGCCCTTCTGTTCGGCAAGGCCCTCGAACAATCGCCGGAATACTGGATGAATCTGCAGGCCGCCCACGATCTCAAGACCGCCGAAAAGGAAATGAGGCGGCACCTGAAGTCGGTGCCGACGATCGCCGCCGAATAAGCGCTTCAATGCGCGAAAATGTCTTCTTCGGGCCAGCCGGCAAGGTCGAGCGCGGCGCGGACGGGGAGGAAGGCGAAGCACGCCTTGGCAAGCTCGGTGCGGCCCTCGCGCGCCAGCATCCCGTCGAGGATCGACTTGATCTCATGCAGGTAGAGGACATCGGAAGCGGCATAGGCAAGTTGTGCCTCGCTGAGCTTTTCGGCGCCCCAGTCCGAGCTTTGCTGCTGCTTCGACATGTCGATGTTGACGAGCTCGCGGGCGAGATCCTTGAGCCCGTGGCGGTCGGTATAGGTGCGCACCAGCTTCGAGGCGACCTTTGTGCAATAGACGGGCGAGGTGACGACGCCGAGATGGCGCTGGATCGTCGCGACGTCGAAACGCGCGAAATGGAAAATCTTCAGCACGTTCTGATCGCCCATCAGCGCCCGGAGGTTTGGCGCGCGATAGGTCGCGCGGTCGAGCTGGACGATATGGGCGTTGCCGTCGCCGGCCGAAAGCTGCACGAGACAGAGCGGGTCGCGCTCGGGGTTCAGGCCCATCGTCTCGGTGTCGACGGCGACGCTGGCGCCGAAGGAAAGCCCGTCGGGCAGATCGCCCTTGTGCAGCGTGACCGCCATATGCTGGCTCCGCTTGGCCCCGAAGGGGCGGGCGGCGGGCGCGAAGGAGAGTGGCCGCCGCCAGAAAAGAATGGTGCCCAGGAGAAGACTCGAACTTCCACGCCCTTGCGAGCGCCAGCACCTGAAGCTGGTGCGTCTACCAATTCCGCCACCTGGGCACTTGCTGCGTTGCTTAAATAGGGCCTCACGCATTGTCAATGGAGGAGGGTCAAGGGAGGAGGACCGGGAGGAGGACCGGGAGGAGGACCGGGACGCGCCGCTCTCCACCGCCCGGCAAACCCTTTGCCGCCGGACGCCGATAGGTTATCTAGGGAGCGGTTGACGGGCGGTTATCGGCAAAACGGGCCGGAAGCGGAAGATGTAGCGGAAGACGAGAGGCAAAATGAGCGGAGACGGCGCGGATAACGGCATGAAACCCGGCGGAACGGACGAGCCCGGCGGTGGACCGGTCTTGCGCGCAGGCGCCACCGTCACGGTCTTCGGCGGCTCGGGCTTTCTCGGCCGTCACGCGGTTCAGGCGCTGGCCCGGCGCGGCTACCGCGTCCGCGTCGCGGTGCGCCGCCCGAACGAAGCCCAGTTTCTGCGTCCCATGGGTGTCGTCGGTCAGGTCGAGCCGGTGCAGGCCAATATCCGCGACGACGCCTCGGTGGCGGCGGCGATTGCGGGCGCCGACGCGGTCGTCAACCTGGTCGGCATTCTGCACGAAAGCGGCAAACAGAAATTCGATGCCGTGCAGGCCGAGGGGGCGGGCCGTGTCGCCCGCGCCGCGGCGGCCGCCGGCGTTGCGACCTTCGTTCATGTTTCGGCGATCGGCGCCGACCCGGATAGCCCGTCGGCCTATGCGCGCTCGAAAGCCGAAGGCGAAGCGGGCGTGCGCGCCGCGCTGCCGGGCGCGATCGTCCTGCGCCCGTCGATCGTCTTCGGGCCGGAAGACGATTTTTTCAATCGCTTCGCCGCGATGGCGCGGCTGTCGCCGGCGCTGCCGCTGATCGGCGGCGGCGCAACGCGCTTTCAGCCCGTCTATGTGAAGGATGTCGCCGAAGCCATCGTCACCGTGCTGACGCGCGAGGGCGCAACCGGCCTGGTCTACGAGCTCGGCGGACCGGAGATCGAAACCTTCCGTGAACTGATGGAGCGCATGCTGCGCGAGATCGGCCGTACGCGGCTGCTGGTTCCGATCCCGTTTGCGTTGGCGCGGTTGCAGGCGATGTTCCTGCAAATGCTGCCGTCGCCGCTGCTGACCGTCGACCAGGTACGCATGCTCGCCGTCGACAATGTCGTGAGCGATGCGGCAAAGGCGGAGGGCCGCACGCTCGAAGGTCTCGGTATCGCACCGACCGGGATGGCGGCGATCCTGCAATCCTATCTCTATCGCTTCCGCCGCACCGGACAGTTCAAGCGCGCCAGCGCGAGTTAAAAAGAGCCGATGCGCCAGCTTTATCATCTTCCGATTTCGCCCGCCTGCCGCAAGGTGCGTCTGGTGCTGGCCGAAAAGAACCTCGCCTTTGAGCTTGTCGAGGAGCGCGACTGGGAGCGCCGCCATGAGTTTCTGGCGCTCAATCCGGCGGGCGAAGTTCCGGTAATGGTAGAGGACGAGGGCGATCCGATCTGCGGCGCGACCGCGATTGCCGAATATCTCGAAGAAACCGCGCCCGAAATGCCCTTGCTGCCGAAAGACCCGCATGAGCGCGCCGAGACGCGCCGCCTCGTCGATTGGTTCGACCGCAAGTTCGCCACCGAAGTCAGCGACGGGCTGATTTTCGAAAAAGTGACGCGCCGCTTCCTGAGCGCGGGCGAGGGCGGCGGCGCGCCGGAAATGCCGGTGGTCAGGGCCGCGCTTCACAATCTGCGCTATCACCTCGATTATATTTCATACCTGATGGAGACGCGGAGCTGGCTTGCCGGCGAGGAAATGACGCTGGCCGATCTGACGGCCGCCGCGCATCTTTCCTGTCTCGACTATGTCGGCGACGTTCCGTGGAACCAGTACCAGGGCGCCAAGGACTGGTATGTGCGCATCAAGTCGCGCCCCGGCTTCCGGCAGATCCTCGCCGACCACATCCCCGGCATGCCGCCGCCGAAACTCTATGCCAATCTCGACTTCTGACGCGGAAATCGATCTCGACAAATTGCGCGCCGAACTTTTCCGGCGCGCGAAAGAAACGGGTTTCGACGATGCGGGCATTGCGCGCGCCGATGCGCGGCGCGATCTCCCCGCGCGTCTCGGCGGCTGGCTGGCGCAGGGCCGCCACGGCGACATGGACTGGATGGCGGACACCGCCGCACGCCGCGCCGCGCCCACGACGCTCTGGCCGGAAGCGAAAAGCATCGTGATGCTGGCGATGAATTACGGGCCCGATGAAAATCCGCTCGACCTTCTGGAACGGCGCGACCGCGCCGCGATCTCGGTCTATGCGAGAAACCGCGACTATCACGACCTCGTCAAGAAGCGCCTGAAGGAAGTGGCGCGCTGGCTGGCCGAAACGAGCGGCGCGGAGGTGAAGGTGTTTGTCGACACCGCGCCGGTGATGGAAAAACCATTCGCCGAAGCCGCCGGTCTCGGCTGGCAGGGCAAGCACACCAATCTCGTTTCGCGCAATCTCGGCTCGTGGTTCTTCCTCGGCTCGATTTTCACGACGCTCGATTTCGCACCCGATGCGCGCCACGACGACCGCTGCGGCGCGTGCCGGCGCTGCCTCGACATCTGCCCGACAAAGGCATTTCCGGCGCCCTACGAACTCGATGCACGGCGCTGCATCTCCTACCTCACCATCGAGCACAAGGGGCATATCGCGCTGGAGTTTCGCAAACCAATGGGCAATCGCATCTATGGTTGCGACGACTGCCTGGCGGTTTGCCCGTGGAACAAATTCGCGCAAACCGCGCGCGAGGCGGCCTTCGTGTCGCGCGACGATTTGCGCGCGCCGCTGCTGGCGGAACTGGCGGGTCTCGACGATGCGGGCTTTCGCGCGCGATTTTCGGGTTCGCCGGTCAAGCGCATCGGCCGCGACCGTTTCCTGCGCAACGTACTGATCGCGATCGGCAATTCCGAAGCACCGGCGCTTGCCGGTATTGTGTGGCCCTTGCTCGACGATGCCTCGCCGCTGGTGCGCGCCATGGCGCTGTGGGCGCTCGACGAACTGGGCGCGGGCGACGAATTGCGCGCGCGCGCCGCGACGGCGCTGGACGAAGAAGCGGACGAAGGCGTGTGCGCCGAGTGGCGGCGTCTTACCGGCTGAGATAGTGCCGCGCGGCCGCCGCCGCCGGATCGTCGCCGCGCCCGGTTGCTTCCGCATAGTCGAGCGCGCGTTCCCAGTCGGCCCATGCCGATTTGCGGTCGCCCAGCGCCAGATGCACACGGCCCCGCTCGACCAGCGCCTCAAGATCGTGCGGACGGAGATCGACCGCGTGGTTGGCGTCGACAAGCGCGGCTTGCGGATAGCCGAGGACGCGATTGGCGGCGGCGCGCAACAGCATCGCCTCGATGAGATGCGGATCGAGCGCCAGCGCCTCGGCAGCGTCCTCGCGCACGCCCTCCCAGTTTTCTTCCAGTGCCCGCATCCGCGCGCGGCCGACGCGGTATTGCGGATCTCCGGGTACGCGCGCAATCGCCTGTTCGTAGGAGCGCCGCGCTTGCGCCGGATTGCCGGCAAGCGCGAAAGCATCGCCGGCCTGCGCATAGACCGGCGCGCGCAAATCGTCGCTCGCCCCCAGCATGCGCTCGGCGAGACGGTAGAAGACCGGCGCGGCATCGGCCGGACGGTCCAGCGCCATCAGCGCCAGCGCCTCGCAATGCATGCCGCCGGCCTCCTCCTCGCCGTGCATCAGCTTCAGCGTTTGCGCCATGTTCAGCGCCGCCTCGGGATCGGTGGCGGCAAGGTCGACACATGCCTCATAACCGGGCTCGGCCCGGACGGCGGACGCGGTGGCGGCAAAGGCGGCGAGGAAAAAGACGATCAATGTGGCTTTCATGCGCATGAGCCTCGTTCAGGCTGTACAATCTGGCAAGTGAAACAACGGCAAGACAGGCGCATGAACCTGCATCCGCGACTTTTCTGCTTCGGCTACGGCTTCAGCGCGGCGGCGCTGGGCCGGCGGCTGGCGGCGCGCGGCTTCGCGGTGGCGGGAACCTGCCGGACGGCGGACAAGGCGGCGGATCTGCGCGCAAGCGGCGTCGAGGCTCACGTCTTCGGCGAGGCGCCCCTCGCCGATCCGGCCGTGGCACTGGCCGGCACGACGCATCTGCTGCTTTCCGTGCCGCCGGCCGAGACCGGCGATCCGGTACTCGCCGCGCATGAAGCCGACATCGCCCGCATCGCGCCGCAGCTCGAATGGATGGGCTATCTCTCGACCACCGGCGTTTACGGAGACAAGGGAGGCGGCTGGGTCGACGATGAAACGCCGCTGGCGCCCGGCACGAGGCGCGGCCGCCGCCGCCTTGCGGCCGAAGAAGCCTGGTGTGCCTTTGCCGAACGCAACGGCGCGCCCTTGCATATCTTTCGTCTGGCCGGCATTTACGGGCCGGGCCGCAACCAGCTTCGCAGCGTTCGCGACGGCACCGCGAAACGCATCGTCAAACCCGGTCAGGTCTTCTCGCGCATTCATGTCGAGGATATTGCAAGCGTGCTTGAAGCCTCGATCGCGCATCCGCGCCCCGGTGCCGCGTATAATGTCTGCGACAACGAACCGGCGCCGCCGCAGGAGGTGGTCGCCTATGCGGCGAAGCTGCTCGGCCGCGATCCGCCGCCCGAAATCCCGTTCAAGGATGCCGAACTGACGCCGATGGCGCGCAGTTTCTACGCGGATTCGAAACGCGTTTCCAACCGGCGCATCCGCGAGGAACTGCGCGTGACCCTGCAATATCCGACCTATCGCGAGGGACTGAAGGCGCTGCTGGCCGGATTGTAGAAGAGCGATTGTGCCGCAGGGCGGCGACGGGGCGGCGTGGCTATACTGGTACCGCAAACCCGGAGGGGCCTCATGCCGAAACATTTTCACGCCGTCGTCTGGATCGACCATCACGAGGCGCGCATTCTCGACTTCAATGCCGACGACGCCCATGCAACGGCGGTGACGCTCGGACATGCGGCAAGCCGTGGCCACAGCAAGCTCGGCGGACGGTCGAGCTGGCGCGCGTCGGAAGACACCGGCTTCTTCGACGAGGTGGCGGGAAAGCTCGATGGCCTCGGCGAAATCCTGATCGTCGGCCCGGCCAATGCGAAGCTCGGTTTCCTGAAGCGGCTGCAGGCGAAACATGCCCCGCTGGCCGACAAGGTCGTCGGCGTCGAAACGGTCGACCACCCGAGTGACGGCGAATTGCTGAAGTTTGCGCGCGCCTATTTCGGCAAGGCCGACCGCATGTTGCCGCAGATCGACTAGCTTTCGATTTCCGAAAGCAGCGTTTCGATCGTCTGCGTCAGCCGCGCGATGTCGGCCGGTGTTGAGAGGCGGTGATCGCCATGCTTGCTGAGATGAATCGTGACGTCGGCGCCGGTCAGCGCCTCGACGAGACGCATCGCATGTTGCCAGGGCACGTCGGCATCCTTCATGCCTTGCAGGATGCGCACCGGCATGTCGAGCGGGATCGGTTTATCAAGCAGCAAATGGTTACGTCCCTCCTCAATCAGCCTCATGGTGATCTCGTAGGGTTCGGCGTCATATTCGGACGGGGCGCGATAGATGCCGTCGCGTTCGAGCGTTGCCCTGATCTCGTCCGAAAACCCTTTCCACATCAGCTCCTGCGTGAAGTCGGGTGCCGGCGCGATCAGCATCAGGCCCTTGACGCGCCCGGGCCGCGCCAGCGCGGCGAGGAGCGCGATCCAGCCGCCCATGCTGGAGCCGACGAGAACCTGCGGGCCCGCCGCAAGCGCGTCGATGGCGGCCAGCGCATCGTCGAGCCAGCGGCCGACGGTTGCCTTGCGGAAGTCGCCGGAGGAGGCGCCATGCGCGTAATAGTCGAAGCGCAGCAGATGACGGCCGGCAGCCTGTGCCCACGCCCCGAGCGCCTCGGCCTTGGTGCCGGCCATGTCGGATTTGAAACCGCCGAGCCAGGTAAGGCCGGTCGGGCCCGCGACCCGCGCCGGCGTGTCGATCAGGCAGGCAAGGCTCTCGCCCGCGCTGCCGTCATGGCCGGGGCGGTCGAGCTTGCGGGCGAGGGAGGTGTCGGTCATTGTCGTGAGCGTCGTTCGTCGTTTCCGGCAACGTCATACATCCAACAGAGATGTCCGCGTGTCCAACCCTTTTGAAAATATCGCACCGCGCCCGGCGATCCTGCAGGTCGTGCCGGCCCTTGAAACGGGCGGCGCCGAGCGCACCACGGTCGATGTCGCGCGCGCCGTCGTCGCGGCGGGCGGCCGCGCCATCGTCGCAAGCCGCGGCGGCCGGATGGTGGCCGAACTCGAGGCGGCGGGCGGCACGCATTTTGAAATGGCGGTTCATTCGAAGAACCCGGTGGTGATGGCGCTCAATGTCGAGCGTCTGGCGCGGCTGATCGCGCGCGAGAAAGTCGGCCTCGTTCACGCCCGAAGCCGCGCACCGGCCTGGAGCGCGCTCGCCGCCGCGCGCCGCGCGAAAATTCCCTTCGTGACGACCTATCATTCGCGCGTCCACGAGAAGCCGCGCCTGAAGGTTTTCTACAATTCGGTGATGACGCGCGGCGATGCGGTGATCGCCAATTCGCAATTCACCGCTGGCCGCATCCGCGCCATCCACGCGCCGGACGAGGCGCGCATCTTCACGGTGCCGCGCGGCGTCGACATCGACGGCCTTGCGCCGGAAGCGGTCGCGCCCGGCCGCGTCGAGGCGCTGTGCGGCCGCTGGGGGCTCGACGGTGACGCGGGCACGGTCTTCCTTCACCCGGCGCGCCTGACGCGATGGAAGGGCCAGTCGGTATCGATCGAGGCGGCGCGGCTTCTGCGTACGCGCGGCGTCACGGGCTTTTCGGTGCTGCTGGCAGGCGACGCGCAAGGCCGCGACAATTATGCGGCCGGGCTGCGGCAGGAAATCCTGCTGGCCGATCTCGAAGCCCATGTGCGTCTCGTTGGTCACTGCGACGACATGGCGGCCGCCTATGCGCTGTCCGATGTCGTGCTCTCGCCCTCGATCGAGGCCGAGCCGTTCGGACGCACGGCAGTCGAGGCGCAGGCGGCGGCGCGCCCCGTCATCGTCAGCGATGCGGGCGGCCAGCGCGAAACGGTGTTGACGGCGGCAGGCGCGGCGACCGGGCTCTGCGTACCGCCGGGCGATGCGGGCGCGCTTGCCGATGCGATGGCGCAACTGATAGCGCTCGGGCCCGAGGGGCGCGCGGCAATGGGCGCCCGTGGCCGCGCCCATGCGGCGGCGCATTATTCGGTTGCGGCGATGTGCAACACGACGCTCGGCATCTATGCCCGCCTCCTCGCCCGCTAGGCCTGTGATTGCCATCTGGCTCGGTGCGGGCGGCCCGGCGCGGCGGGCGGCGCTGGCCGGGCTGCGGGCCCGCCATGCCGGGTTGCCGCTGATCCTGCTGACGACGCCGGAGGGTGCGCGGGCCGCCGAAGGCCTTGCCGACGAAATCTGGAGCGATGGCGCGGCGCGCGGTGCGGCGGCATTTCTGGCGCGGGCCCGCCGTCTTTCATGGGCAGGCCCCGCCATCGTCTACGATCTGGAAGGGAGCCGGGCGACGCGCTTTCTGCGTTTTTGTGTGTGGCCGAGGCCACAATGGCGGCTTGTCGCGCGAGGCGGGGAAATCCCGCCGCTTTCTTGACTTGCGGGCGGCGGCCTTCAAATCTATAGCTGTCACCTTGGATTGCCCGTCAGGGAGCCCGAAGCCGGGTTCCGTCGGGCGGTTGCCGCAAGCCCCGCGCATCGTCGCGCCGGCACCGGCCACCGCTCGAAGCGCCAACGCCGGCGGACGGGCCAGATTGAAGGAGAAGAGTTCATAGCGCGCAGACCGATGCAGGCGCCGCCCACGCGAGAGGGCCCGCGCATAAACGACATGATCGATGAGCCGACCGTGTTGCTGATCGACGCCGAGGGCGAAAAACGCGGCGTCATCCCCACCGACGAAGCAATCAGGATGGCCGAAGAGGCCGGACTGGATCTGGTCGAGGTATCGCCGAACGCGAAGCCTCCCGTGTGCAAGCTTCTCGATTACGGCAAGTTCAAATACCAGGCCCAGAAAAAGGCCAACGAGGCGCGCAAGAAACAGAAGACCGTCGAGGTCAAGGAAATCAAGATGCGCCCGAACATCGACACGCATGACTATGACGTGAAGATGCGCGCAATGCTTCGTTTCTTCGAGGAAGGCGACAAGGTGAAAGTGACCCTGCGCTTCCGTGGCCGCGAAATGGCGCATCAGGAACTGGGCATGCTGCTTCTGAACAAGGTCAAGGAAGAGGTCGAGCCGATCGCGAAGGTCGAGCTCTACCCCCGGCTCGAAGGCCGTCAGATGATTATGGTGCTGGCGCCGAAATAACGGCAGCCGACGCGAAGACAGGAAGGCCCGGCCGATTGCGCGCCGGGCCTTTTTTCGTCAGGGGAACAGTTTTTTCAGCCGGTCCGGCCGGTCGGTCAGGATCGCCTCGACGCCGAGCGCCGCGAGCCGTTGCATTTCCACTTCGTCGTCGACCGTCCAGCAGGAAACGGCAAGACCGAGTTCGTCTGCGAGCGTTGCCGTGGCCGATGTCACGTCGCCATGCCACGAGAACCAGCCGTCGGCCGGTCCGGATGCGATGGCGCGCAGCATGCGCTCGGCGAAAGTCGCGCCCTGATGCGCGCGCCAGTCGAAACCGGCGGCCCAGGGCGCGCCGCCGGCCGAGGCGCGGCGAACGAGATCGTCCTCCGAGCCCGGCACGTCGCGCACCGCCGAGGCATCTTCCGGGTCGAGCTGGTAGAACGGCAAGGTCGTGAAGGCATTGAGAATGTCGGGCGCGATCTCCTTGGCGCGTTTGAGTGCGCGCCAGTCGAAGGAAACGAAGGTGACGGTTTGCGAAAGCTCCTGGGCGCGCGTCAGCGCGACCGCCGCATCGGCAAGCGCGACAGGATCGGCCGATTGCGAAAGATCGAGCAGCGCCGTCTTCAGTTCGACATAAAGGCGGAAGCCGGGCTTTGCCGTGTGCTTGACCAGCGCATAGACATCGGCGAGCAGCGGCACGCGCGCGCCGTCGATCGGCGTCTGTTCGGGATAGCGTGCCGAATAGCCGGCGCCGGGCAGGAGCCGGCCGACATCATAGGCGGCGAGTTCGGCGGCGGACATTTCCTTCAGAAGCGGCGTCGGCCGGGTCAGCCACTGGCCGTCCGGCCCGCGGGCGATGGCCGGCTTCAGGCTTTCGTCGTGATGGACAATGAGCTGCCCGTCGCGGCTCAGATGCACATCGAGTTCGATGCCGTCGGCGCCCATGGCGATGGCGTGCTCGAAGGCTGCCATCGTGTTCTCGGGCCAGAGCCCCGCGCCGCCGCGATGCGCGATCTGTAACGGCTTCCGCATCCCGTCCCCCATTTTTCCATCGCGCGCCGCCGGAAACCGCCCGGTAGACTCCGAAAATCCTGGCCGCCATGTGACCCCCTCCGGCCGCCCGCGTCAAAATGAAACGGCGTCGCAGCGGCGTCATGGACGTATGTCAGGCGCTGAAATCGCGCCGATGTGTGATTATACTATCGGGCGTATCACCAAGAAGAGCGATCGCGCGGGGCCGGGCTTTTGCGGCAACCGTGCGGCGGATCGAACATAGCGAAGCGCGAGCGCCCGGCGGCCCTCGCGTGACGGTTCACGGGTAAACGGGTGATGACATGCCGATCGCGTCGATATGGCGCCGGTTCAGGCGCAAGGGCACCAGGCACTCTTATTACGAGACACAGGATGTGATGCGCCGCGCCGTCGAACTGGCCGCGCTGGAAGAAGAGCTGCGCGGGCTCGACGATGAGCGGCTGCGGCAGCGCCTTGCCGCCGAAACCGACACTGCCCGGCGCCGGACGATCGAGCGCGAGCAGTCCCGGCGCGCGGCATCCCGCCGTTCCCCTGCGTCAGGTACGCGCTGACGGTCCCGGGCGGCGAAAATTTGCGCCGACCCTCTGTGCGCTACCCTTTGCATTGTCGCGGCACGATGGCCGATACTCTCCCCAACAAGAAAACAAACAAGCGGGAGGAACGTCATGAAGTTCGGCGTGTTTTACGAATTGCAGCTGCCGAAGCCCTGGAACGAGGGCGACGAGGCGCGGTTGTTTCACGAGGCGCTGGAGCAGATCGTGCTGGCCGACAGGCTCGGCT
The DNA here is from genome assembly GCA_040216885.1 of Parvibaculum sp. Classification (GTDB taxonomy): domain Bacteria; phylum Pseudomonadota; class Alphaproteobacteria; order Parvibaculales; family Parvibaculaceae; genus Parvibaculum. The sequence continues at coordinate 3,016 of JAVJOG010000010.1, read as the reverse complement.
TCGACCACGCCTGGGAGGTCGAGCATCATTTTCTCGATGAATATTCCCATTCCTCCTCGCCGGAGGTTTTTCTCGCCGCCGCCGCCTCGCTGACGAAGAACATCCGCCTCGGTCACGGCATCCGTCAGGTGATCCCCAACTACAATCATCCCGCCCGCACTGCCGAAGGCCTCGCGACACTCGACATCATGTCACATGGCCGCGTCGAGTTCGGCATCGGCGAAGGCGCGACGCGGCTCGAGCTTGGCGGCTTCAACATTCCGGCCAAGGAAAAGCGCGCCATGGCGATCGAGGCCGGCGAGCAGATCGCCAACATGATGGTGCTCGATCCCTATCCCGGGTTTGAAGGCAAGTATTTCTCGATGCCCTGCCGCAACGTGCTGCCCAAGCCCGTGCAGAAACCGCACCCGCCGATGTGGATGGCCTGCACCAATCGCGACACGATCCGCGTGGCCGCGTCGCTCGGCGTCGGCGCGCTGGCTTTCTCGTTTCTCGATCCCGAAGAAGCGCATCACTGGTCGGAAATCTACTACGGCACCATCAAGTCCGATGAGTGCAAACCGATCGGCCACACGGTCAACGCCAACATCGCAATGGTCTCGAACTTCTCGCTGCACGAGGACCGTGCCGAGGCGATCCGCCGAGGCCATGAGGGTTTCGAATTTTTCGGCTATGCGCTCAACGCGCTGGTTGCGCACGACACGGTGCCCGGCCGTACCGACATGTGGGGCGACTACATCAAGGCGCGCGGCAATCGCACGCAGGAGATCATCGACGCCGGCAAGCGCGCCGATGCGATCGCGACCGGCATCGGCACGCCCGACGACATGCGCGCACATCTGCGCGCCTTCCAGGCGGCGGGCGTCGACCAGGTGATCTTCATGCAGCAGGCCGGCCGCAACAAGCACGCCGACATCTGCGCCTCGCTTGAGCTTTTCGCGAAGGAAGTCATGCCGGAGTTCAAGGCCGAGCTTGCCGCGCGCGAGGCGAAAAAGCAGGCCGACCTTGCGCCATGGATCGAAGCGGCGCTGAAGCGGAAAAACTGGATGAAGCCGCTCGCCGACAACGAAATTCCGGTCGTCCGCGCCTCCGTTGCCAAGGCGCAGGTCAATCAGGGCAGCGCGGCCGAGTAGACGTTTTCAAGCGACGGATCCGCCGCGCAGGCTATTGCGCGGCGGTTTTTGCCGGGGTACCGCGGGGCCGAAAATCGCTTGCAGCGGGGGCCGTCCGGGGATCATTCTTGCGGCGCGGGGACAGCAGCCGACGAGGGAGACCCATGAAATATTTTCTTGCCGTTCCGGCGCTGGCCGGCTTGTTGATGATCGCCGCCTGCGACCAGAACGAAGAGGAAAGCGCCGCGGAAACCGCGGGCGAGCCGGTCTTCACGGCACCGGACGAGGGCGATGCCGGCGATCCGCAAACCGAATTCGAACGCGCCGAGGCCGGCTGCCGCGCCGCCGCCGACGCGCTGGCGATCTGGACCGCGCGGCCCTGGGCCGATGCCGAAGAGATGGTGACGGGCGGCAATGTGGCGACGATCCGCGTCATCCGGCCGGGCGACATGGTGACGAAGGACTACCGCACCGACCGCCTCAATGTCGAACTCGACGAAGACGACGTCGTGATGCGCGTCTATTGCGGCTGAGCGGTTATTTGACGGGGCGGATCGGGTCCGTCCCGTCCCAGCTTTCGGCCGCGCGGCGGATATGGGCGAAGAACTTGCCCTTCGCGCCGCTGATGTCGGACATCTCGATCACGGTGCCGGGATGCGTCTCGGTATCGAAATAGACGAAGCGTCCCTGCTCGCCGCCGATCTGTCCTTCGTGACCGACCTTGTAGCCGGCGGCCAGCGCCCGGTCGTAGTCGGCCTGGTAGTTGACCGTCCAGTAGGACATGTGCTGCAGCCCCTCGCGGCCCGCATTCAGGAAATCGCGATACATCGACGGCGCGTCGTTGCGCTGCTGGATCAGTTCGATCTGCAGGTCGCCGGTGTTCGCCAGCGCGATGCTCATCTCGACCGGCGAGGGCTCGCTGCGATAGGTGAACCAGTCGCATTTGACCCGGTCGATATAGAAAAAGGGCCCGACGCCGAGCACTTGGGTCCAGTGTTTCAGCGCCGCCTCGATGTCGCGCACCACATAACCGTTCTGGCAGACTTTCCCGAAAAAGCGGCTCATGGGGGTCCTTTCCTGTTTTCAGGCGGTCTTATAACCCTTTCGCCTGAGCTTGACCTGCCGCCTTTTTCCCTTATAAATCCGCGCCTTCGGGGCGGTCCGGCCTGTAGGGCATGCCGTGGCCGTCCGAAATGCCATGACCCGAACCCGCCAAAATCCGGAATTCTTCAACGAATTCAAGGTCTTCAAGCGCGGGTTCCCTTGAAGATACGGAGAGCGAAATGCCCAAACTGAAGACCAAGAGCGGGACCAAGAAGCGCTTCAAGCTTACCGCTTCAGGCAAGGTCAAGCGCGGTCAGACTGGCAAACGCCATATGATGATCAAGCGGACCAACAAGCAGATCCGGAACAAGCGCGGCACGACGATCATGGCGGATGTTGACGCCGCGCGCGTGCTGAAAAACTTCATGCCTTACGCGTGAACCGGAACACCCTGAAGAGGAATTGAGCACATGTCGCGCGTCAAACGGGGCGTTACCGCACACGCCCGCCACCGCAAGATCATCAAGAAGGCGAAGGGCTATTATGGCCGCCGCAAGAATACCTTCCGCACCGCCAACCAGGCGGTCGAGAAGGCCGGTCAATATGCCTATCGCGACCGCCGCACCAGGAAGCGCAACTTCCGCGCTCTCTGGATCCAGCGCATCAACGCCGGCGTCCGCGAACACGGCCTGACCTATTCGCGATTTATCGACGGCCTCGCCAAGGCTGGCATCGAGGTGGACCGCAAGGTTCTCTCCGACATCGCCACCCATGAGCCCGAGGCCGTCGATAAATCGCGAATAGGTCAGGCCGTGCTCGCGGACGCCAGCATTGATGCGCTGGATCCAGAGCGCGCGGAA
>JAVJOG010000009.1:0-60162 GCA_040216885.1 Parvibaculum sp. | reverse complement strand
CCTGCGCTGGATGGTGGAGGGGGTTGGATTCGAACCAACGTAGGCATAGCCAACGGATTTACAGTCCGTCCCCTTTAGCCACTCGGGCACCCCTCCGTGTCCGATGTCAAATGTTGTGAAATCCCAATAAGTTCGCGGATGTGACTGGTCGTGCGGTCTCGTGGGACACGCGCGGCTTTATTCAGGTTTGCCGCCGCTGTGTCAACTAAAATCCCGGTCCCGAAAGCGTGAACACCCCCGCAGCGCGCCTCCAGCCGTATCGTCCGGCAAGGCGTACTGTTCGGGGGCGTTTGCATGAGCCCGAGGCGCGAAATATAAGCGCCTCCATGAGCAGACGCAAGCAACCCTCCCGTTCCCGTCCTTCCGGCGCGCCCCAGCACGGCTCCCGTCCGCCAAAACATGGCCGCGGACATGGCGGCGGCAAGGGCGCCCGGCCCGGCGATGACAGCTATCTATATGGTTTTCATGCAGTTTTGGCCGCCTTACACAACCCGGCTCGCGCCGCCGAACGCCTTTGCCTGACCCGCAACGCCGAAGCCGAACTGACCCGCCAGGGGATCAACCCCGTCACGGCCTTCGATGTCCGGCCGGAAATTATGGAGAATGATGATCTCGCGGCCCTGCTGCCCCCGGGCGCGGTCCATCAGGGCATCGCGCTCCGTGCCTCGCCCCTGCCCGAGCGCGACGTCGCCGAGGCTTGCGAGGGTGCTACCCGCGTCGTCGTACTGGACCAGGTCACGGACCCGCATAATTTCGGAGCGATTCTCCGTTCCGCCGCCGTTTTCGGGGCAACAGCGCTCATCACCACCGACCGCAACAGCCCACCCTTCGGTGGCGCGCTGGCCAAGGTGGCCTCGGGCGGCCTCGAACAGGTCCGCATCGCCCGCGTCACCAACCTCGTCCGCGCCATCGATGAATTGAAGGAACTGGGCTTCGAGGTGATCGGTCTCGACGGCGACGGGGAAGCCGCCCTGCCCGATCTCAAGCTCTCGCCCCGCGTGGCGCTGGTGCTCGGCGCCGAGGGAGCGGGACTGCGGCGCCTCACCCGCGAACATTGCGACCTGCTGGCCCGCCTGCCGGCTGCCGGCGCCATGAAAAGCCTCAACGTCTCCAACGCCGCCGCCGTCGCCCTTTACGAGCTGTTCCGCCGGGCCACATGACACGCGCCATCCGGGCTAAATCGCCGGCGCCTTCAACCCGTTCCCCGTCAGATATCCTGCGAGTGCGCGAATGACCGGCGCCACGGCCGGCCGCGCCATCATGCGCTTGCGCCAAGCCGCGAGATGCCGCAATTCCGGATCTGGCACGCCTCCCATGAGCGAGGTGAAAAAGCTGGCGCTCATGAAGGCGATGTCGGCATAGCTGTAGTCGCCGGCAATGTAGTCGCGGTCCACCAGCAAGGCGTCCATTTCGGCACGGTAGGCCGCGATCTTCGCAAGCGCCGATTGCGTCTCCGGCTTTTGCGGATCGCCGAGCGTCTGCAACAGTACGACAAAGGACGGAAAGAAACTCTCGTCCGACTTTAGTTCCATCAATCGCGCAAAGGCGCGCGCCTCGGCGGATGCGGGCCAAAGCGCTGGCGCCGGAAACTTGTCTTCGAGATATTCGAATATCTGCGTCGAATCGAATATCTCGACCGCGCCGTCCAGCAGCACCGGAATCTGATTCTTGGGATTGACCCGCGCAACATCCGGATGCGTCGGCGAATAGCGATCCTTGATCGAGAAGGGCACCATCTCGATTTCGCATGCGATCCCTTTTTCGGCAACGGCGATCTGCGCCTTGGCGCCGAACATGCTGAGCGGACCCGAAAGCAGCCTCATGAAACCCTCCAGAATTTTTAATGACCGGAGGCTCATAACTGGGCGCCGCCGCACGTCTTTTCAGGGTCCAATTCCAGCAAACGATGCGGACCACACCGGCACATGCGCCGAGGCGCCGCTTGCCGCGGGGCCGCCCCGCCACTATCTTGCGGCCCACGGTCGCCCTTGTAGCTCAGTTGGTAGAGCACCTGATTTGTAATCAGGGGGTCGCGGGTTCAAATCCTGCCGGGGGCACCGATTCATTCGGGGCGTTCCCATGTCCATGCCAACCGAAGTCAGGGCGCGCGCTGCAGCGCTGATCGCCACGGAGCGCTTGCGCTTCGCCGATCGTCATCCGCTCTCGCGGCAGATGGCGGCAAATGCCGGTGAGCATTTTCCGGGCGGCGTGCCGCTGCACTGGATGCTCGACTGGGAAACGCCCTTCCCGCTGTTTGTCCGCGAAGCGAACGGTTCGACCGTCACCGACATCGATGGCCGGCGCTATGCCGACTTCTGTCTCGGCGACACCGGCGCGATGTTCGGTCATTCGCCGGCACCCGTCGCCCGCGCGATCGCCGAACAGGCGCAACGCGGATTGACCGCCATGCTGCCTTCGTCGTTGACCGCCGAGGTCGGCACACTGCTGGCTTCCCGCTTCGGCTTGCCCTTCTGGCAGGTGACGGCGACGGCGAGCGACGCCAACCGCGCGGTCGTGCGCTGGGCGCGCGCGCTGACCGGCCGCCGGAAAGTGCTGGTCTTCGATGGTTGCTATCACGGACAGGTCGAAGATGCCTTCGTGAAGCTCGAAGATGGCGAAACGAAAATGAAACCGAGCTTGCTCGGTCAAGCAAACGATGTCGCGCAAACGAGCGTTGCCGCCCCCTTCAACGACCTCGACGCCGTGGAGCGTCTTCTTGCGGCTGGTGACATCGCGCTGATCCTCACCGAACCGGCCTTGACCAACACGGCGATGGTGCTGCCGGAGCCCGGTTTCATCGAAGGCTTGCTCGCCGCCGCGCGGCGTCACGGCGCGCTCGTCTGCCTCGACGAAACGCATACGATCTCGGCCGGACCCGGCGGCTTCACACGCGCCCATGATCTCGCGCCCGATTTCTTTGTTCTGGGAAAGCCGGTTGCAGGCGGACTCCCCGCCGCCGTTTTCGGTTTCACCTCGGCGGTCGAAGCTGCCATGCGCCGTGTACTCGAAACGAAGACACCCGGCTATTCCGGCATCGGCACCACGCTTTCCGGCAATATGCTGACGCTGGCGGCGATGCGCGCCTGCCTCATCGAGGTGATGACCGGCGATGCCTATGCGCACATGACGGCGCTTGCCTCGCGCCTCGCCGACGGCCTGCGCGTCGGCGTCGCAAAACGCCAATTGCCATGGACGGTGACACAGCTCGGCGCCCGCGCCGAACTCGTTTTCAGCACCCGCCCCCTTCGCAACGGCGCCGAAGCGGCCGCTGCGATCGATCACACAGTCGAACGCGCCATCCACCTTTTCCTGCTCAACCGGGATGTGCTGGTGACGCCCTTCCACAACATGACCCTCGTGGCGCCCTCGACGACGCAAGCCGATATCGACAAGCTGGTACACAATTTCGATGAAGCGCTTGGCTTGCTCTGCGGCGAAAAGGAGATCGCGGCATGACTCGCGCCGACGAAAAAGAAGCGGCGGAATTTCTCGCGGCTCATCCGGAGATCGTGCAGATACAGGCTTTTCTGACCGATCCGTCCGGCGTTGCGCGCGGCAAGGTCCTGCGCCCGGAAGAAATGCTGACCGCCTATCGCGACGGCCGCCCGCTTCCCTGCTCGATCCAGTCGCTCGACATGCTGGGCGCCGACGTGCTGGAAACGGGTCTCGTCTGGGAGGAAGGCGACAGCGACCGCCCCTGCTTTCCGATCGCCGGAACCCTGACCCATGCGCCGTGGCACGACACGCCGACAGCGCAACTGATCCTTGCCTCCTGGGAGCGCGATGGCGCGCCGACGCCCGCCGATCCGCGTCACGCGCTGGCCCGCGCCGTAGCCTCGCTCGAAAGCAAGGGGCTGAAGCCCGTCGTTGCCATCGAACTCGAATTCTTTCTGATCGATCGCGCTGCCGCGCAGTCGGGAAAGCCGAAGCCGCCCACCGCGCCCAACGGCTTCACGCCGTCGCATCTTCAAGCTTATCTGATGCAGGACGTCGAGGATTTCGCTCCCGTGCTCGACGACATCTTTGCCGGCGCGAAAAAGATGGGCCTTCCCGCCCGTACCCTGATTTCGGAATATGCGCCCGGCCAGTTCGAAATTGTGCTGGCGCATCGCGACGATGCGATGCGCGCCGCGGACGACGCAATCCTCTACAAGCGTCTCGTCAAGGGCGCCGCCGATCGCCATGGCTACATCGCCACCTTCATGGCAAAGCCTTATGCCGGCATGTCGGGCAGCGGCTTGCATGTGCACATTTCGCTGGCCGACGACAAGAGCCCCAATCTCTTTGCCGGCGACGATCCGTCGCTGACGCCGATGCTCCGCCACGCCATTGGTGGCCTCGAAGCGACCATGGCGGACAGCATGGCCATCTTCGCGCCCAACGCGAATTCCTTTCGCCGCTTCCGCCGCAACACCTATGCACCGCTCGCGCCCGCATGGGCCATCGACAATCGCTCGGTACCGTTGCGCGTCACATCGGGCCCCGCCGCCACGCGCCATCTCGAACACCGCGTCTGCGGCGCCGACGCCAACCCCTACGTGGCGCTCGCGGCCGTCATCGCCGGCATCGACGAGGGCATCGACAAGAAACTTGAGCCGAGCGAGCCGGTGACTGGCGATGGATATTCAAAGCGCGAAGCGACGCTGCCCATGAACTGGTGGAAAGCACTCGAAACCGCGCGTCGTTCCGAATTTCTTCGTGAACGGCTCGGCGAGGAATTCGTCGACATCTTCCTGACCATCAAGGAAGTCGAATGCGACCGCTTCTTCGCCGAAATCTCCGACGTCGATTTCGATTGGTATCTGCGCAACGCCTGAACTGCGCTGCCTAGTCCAGACAGGGATAATTCGCCGCAAGCGTCCGCGCGCCCATCTCGAAGGCGCTTCTGTCGTAAAGCTCGGGATGTTCCGGCGCGAACTCGACGACCTGCTGCGCAAATGTCTCGAACGGAAGGCTGTCCGGCAGCCGGAAGCATACCTCCTCATCAATGCCCGGACCCATGCGCCGCACGACGAGCGGTGCGCCACGCTCGACCGACGCATAGACGCCCGCGGCAAGTCCGGCAAGGAACTGGTGACACGACGCCCGCGCAATACGGTGGTCCGTCGTGGTGCTGTCGCTCGCCGCCGCCGTGCATGCCGACACGAGCTCTGCGCCCGTGGTGATGCGCGGCGCCTGCGCCAGCGCAAAGCCGGCCGGCAGCATCGACGCGGCCACCACCAATACGGCAACTTTGCTGACATTTTTCATGTCGGTCTCCCTCTTGTTGACGTTACCTACTATGAACCTGATTTTTCTGGCTCGCATGTCAACCGGTGACGCGCGACGATACGGCGCAGATGGAAAAAGGACCGCTCGGCAAAACGGTCCTTTTGTCCTTGCATCCTGTTTCAGCGTCAGTCGGCGCTTGTGGTTTTCTTCAGCGGATCCTCGGGCGGCACCTGTCCTTGCTCGGAAAAACGCTTCCGCGCCGCCTCTTCTTATTTTGTCCGCGCGGCCTGGTCGGTGATTTGACGTCCCAGCGCGACGACATTCGGAATCTCGTCGTCCGCCAGCGCCTTCATATATTGCTTCCGCTTCATCGCCCTTTCGATATAGGGCGCGAGCTCCTCCGCCTTCTTCTTCTGGCGTTCGTCCTCATGCTCCTTGAATTCCGGCATGACGTCATTCGCGAACATTTCCAGCGCTTGGCAGATATGCTCGTGACGGTTGCGTCCGCCCTGCTGGATAAACGACACCTGATCGACGCCGGCATCTGCAAATCCGCGCAGATGCTCGCGCATCTGCTCCGGCGTACCGATGCCGCGGTTGCCGCCTTCTTCGGGCAGGTGCGGCCGCGCCTTCTCGAACGCTTCCCAGATATTCGTGCGTCCCGGTTTGTGCTCGCCGAAAATATAATGATGACCGAGCGCATAGCCGAAAAAACGGAACCCGTCCATGCCGCGGCGCTTGGCTTCCTCGGCATCCTTGTGCAGCGAAAAGCCCGTCACCATCGCGATGTTGGGGTTGCAGGCATGGCCGATCGGCACCGCCTCTTCCTTGAAGATACGGTAATAATCGTCGACCCATTGCTTGGCTTCCGCCGGATCGACGAAAGAAAAAGTCAGCGCGCCGATGCCGAGCCGAGCCGCGAGCTTGATCGTCTCGCGATTGGAGCACGCCACCCAGAGCGGCGGATGCGGCCGCTGCACCGGCTTCGGCACCACGTTGCGGCACGGCATCGAGAAAAATTCGCCCTCATATCCGGGATAGGGGTCCATCGCCATCATGTTGGCGCATTGCTCCACAGCCTCACGCCATTGCGACCGCTTCTGGTCGACCGGAACGCGATAACCGCCGAGCTCAAGCAGCGCCGAACTTTCGCCCGTTCCCCATTCGACGCGTCCCTTCGACACGAGGTCGAGCGTCGCAATGCGTTCCGCCACACGCGCCGGATGGTTGTAGTTCGGCGGCATCAGCGTGATGCCGTGGCCGAGCCGAATATTCTTCGTCCGCTGCGAGCAGGCCGCGAGGAAGACTTCGGGCGCCGACGAATGCGAATACTCTTCGAGAAAATGATGCTCAACTTCCCACGCGTGGTCGATGCCGATCCTGTCGGCAAGTTCCACCTGGTCGAGCGCATCCTGAAAAAGCTTCAGCTCGTCGCCCTCATGCCAGGGCCGTGGTAGTTGATGCTCATAGAAAATGCCGAACCGCATGGCGCATCTCCCGTGTCGTTTGTTCTTCTTAGTCGAATACCTTGATCTCGCCGGGCGTCTTGTAGCCGGAGCTTGCCAGTGCAGGGCTTTCCGCGGCGCGCGCAAAGGCCGCCTCGATGTTACGGGCCCGCTCGGCAAAAAGCGGCGCCATGTCCGGATGCGTGAAAATGTAGAGTTCGCCCGCCTGCACGGCTTCCACCACCCGCGCGCCGACGCGGTCGGGGTCGAGCCCGCCGAGAATGAGCTGCTTCGCCGCCTCCACACGCTCCGGGTCGCGGTCGTCGGCCGCCGGTCCGAATTTCTCCTGCCGCGCCCGCGCGCTTTCATGAATGCGCGTCCTGACGAAACCCGGGCAGAGCACCGACACGCCGATATTCTCCGGCGCTAATTGCCCGGCCCATCCTTCCGACATGCCGACCACGGCATATTTCGACGCGGTGTAGGGCTCCATGCCCGGTATCGAAATCATCCCGGCCATCGACGCCGTGTTGACGAAATGACCGCCCTCGCCATGTGCGCGGATATGCGGCAGGAACGCTTCGGTGCCGTACACGACGCCCAACAGATTGACGGCGATGGTCCAGTCCCAGTCGCCGGGCTTCAGCGTGCCGATCGGCCCGCCCGCGCCGACACCGGCATTGTTGCAGACGACGTGCACCTTGCCGAACGTCGCAACCGTCTCTTCCGCGGCGCGTTCGAGCGATTTGCGCTCGGCGACGTCGCAGCGCACACCCGCCGCCTTGATCTGCCGTTCCTTGAGTTCGGCCACCGCCGTTGCAAGGTCGTCCTCGTTGATATCGCCCAGCATCACGTTCATGCCGGCCGCGCCGAAAGCCCGCGCCATCGAAAGCCCGATGCCGCTCGCACCGCCCGTCACAAAAGCGGTCTTGCCCGCAAGGTCCTTCATCACGCCGCCTTTTTCACATCGTCGAGCGCATCGAACTCGGCGAAGATTTTTGTGCCGTTCGGCGCTTTTTCGAGTCCCGTCCGGATCGCCTCGCGCGTCTGCTCCCGGCCGAGATCGGCCTGCGTCACCGCATGCCAGTGCACCATGCCTTCCCAGATCGGATCGATGAGATCGCTGCCCTTGACGCGAGAACCGTCGACACCCTTGAAGGTGAAGCTGCGCATCTCCGAAATCGTCGTCTGCAGATAACCGACGTGAATGGCTTCGTCGGTCCGGATACGCTCCACCATCTCGGCCGCAAGCGCCGCCGCCTCGCGCCTGTCGGGAAAGGCATCCGGATCGCGCATGATCTGGCAGCAGAAGGTGAAGAAGCTCTCGGCGCGAACTTCGATCATCAGCACGTTCATCAACATCAGGATCAACTGCTCGAAGCCGGCGGGAAGTTGCGGCATCAGCCGCCCCGTATCCGGCCGCCCGATGCTCGCCGGCACTTCCGGCAGCGGATAGCGGTCCTTGCCGAAGCATAGGTCGCGCGCCGCATACCACATCTGGTCGTGCGCGCCATATTCGGGTGCCGCCGGATCGCCGCCCTCATCCGCGCCATGCGCATAGAGAAGGCCCTTGTGCAGGTGTCCCGTGCAGGTCTGCGAAATATCGTCCTCGATGATCGACTGGAAATCGGGTGCATCGAGGTCGCAAAGCAGCTTGCCGCGCGCCTCGATGACGCCCGTAATCGTCAGCGAATTCCAGAACGGAATGCCGACACCGTGACGCAACAGGCATTTCTCCTGCGGAATATTGGGATAGTTGCCGCGCGTCAGAAGCTGCACCGTCGCATCGATCAGCGGATAGCCGCGCGCTTCCAGCGCCGCCGCCCATGCTTTCACCGCCGGCCAGCGATGCAGCACCCGCGGCGAGACATAAGTCCCGTCCGCCAAAAAACCGCCATGCAGTTTGTATCCCGCCTCCACATGCGGCCGCGCATAGTCGTGCGTGGCCATCAGCTCGTCTCGCGTATAGGAGAGCTTCGTCATCCTGTCTTCCTCCGGTACGGCCTCTTTTGCGGGCCGCTGCTATTTCTTCAGTGCGCGAACGAAAAGTCTGGTCATCCCGTCGATCATCGCGTCGCGGTCGAGCTTCTGGCGAAAGCCGTAAGCGCCGCCCTGCTTGATCGCACCGACAATGAGGTACCCTGCGAGCCGGCTGTCGAGATCGGTCAGCGCCTCGCCGGTCCCCTTCCAGTGCTCAAGTGCCTTGATCCAGCCTTCGGCCCAGCGATCCGCCGGCATCTTCCGGCCGGTATCGCCTTTCCACAGCACGCTGACATCGGTCAGCGTCGCAGCCAGCACACCGGGATTGGCGTCCGAATATTCGAAGATCGCCAGCAGGATTTCGCGAATGCCGTCTTCCAGCGTCCCGGCGCCGGCGTGATGCTGTTCGAGGAACACTTCAAGTTCCTCGGCCGCCTCCTCGGTAAAGGCGAGGAAGCAGTCGAGCTTGTCTTCGAAATGCAGGTAGAACGTGCCGTGGCCGACGCCGGCCTCGCGTGAAATGTCCTGCGGCCGCGTCTCGTGATAGCCGCGCTCGACGAAGAGCTTGCGCGCCGCGGCCATCAGTTTGCGGCGGCTTTCGAGCTTGCGCCGGACCGCACCGGACATGCCGCCCTCCGCCTTCCCGGCGATGGGCGCCCGCACCTCTTCCTCGTTTTCCAGGACGGCCGCTTCTGCGGCTTCTCGGGTCCCGGAGCCCGTTTCCTCCGTGGTCATGGAGAAAGCGTTGCCCCGAAATGACAAAATGTCAATAAACCCCGACGCAGTTTGTGGAGATTTTATGCACCCGCCGGCCTACTCGGCCGCCTTCCGCCCACCCGCAATGATTTGCCAGAGCTTCAGCGGCGTCACCGGCATGTCGATCTCGTCGATGCCATAGGGCTTCAGCGCGTCGATCACCGCGTTAATGAAGGCCGCCGGCGCGCCGACCGTCCCGGCCTCGCCCGCGCCCTTGACGCCAAGCGCGTTGGAGAGCGCCGGGAACTCGTTATAGCTGACATCGAAGGACGGCACGTCGTCAGCGCGCGGCATCCAGTAATCCATGAACGAGCCCGTCACCAGCTGCCCCGCCGCGTCGTAAAGCGCGTGTTCGCCCATCGCCTGCCCGAGCCCCTGCACGATGCCGCCATGCACCTGCCCCGCGACGATCAACGGATTGATGATCTGACCGAAATCGTCGACCGCCGTGAATTTGACGATACGAAACTGCCCGGTATCGGCGTCGATCTCGACTTCGCAGATATGCGCGCCGTTCGGGAAGGTGTTCTTGTCCTGCTTGTATTCGCCGTCGCCCGCCAGCTCGCCGAGATTGGCCTGTGTCGCCGCGATGCGCGCCACGGCGAAGAGATCGATCGTCTTGTCGGTACCTGCGACCGCGAACACCGGCTCGCCGTCGGCGCCGCGATATTCGATGTCGGTTTTGGCCGCTTCAAGCTCGTTGGCCGCGATCTCGCGTCCCTTCTCGATCAGCTTGTCGGAAGCATCCGCCATCGCGCCATTGGCGAGATAAAGCGCCTTCGAGCCGCCGGTGCCCGCGCCGCCCGGCAGAATGTCCGAGTCGCCGAGATGCACCTTGATCTTCTCGGCATCGACACCGAGCCGCGACGAAATGAGCTGCGTCCACACCGTCTCGTGACCTTGCCCGTTGGTCTGCTGCCCGGTCCACACATGCACCGTGCCGTCCGCGCCATCGACCGCAATGCGCGCATAATCGCTCATGCCCGCCGCCGTGCGCTCGACGTAATAGCTGAAGCCGATGCCGCGCAGCTTGCCGTCCTTGGCCGCCGCCGCGCGCCGGGCCTCGAAGCCCTCATGGTCGGCGCGCTTCATCGCATCGTCGAGATTGAATTCGAAATTGCCGGAATCGAAAGGCAGTGACGGCGGCGCGTTGAACGGCATCGCGCTTTGCGGCACGAAATTGCGCTTGCGCAACTCGGCAGGCGAGAGCCCGATCTCCTTCGCCGCCTTTTCCATCAGCCTTTCGATGACATAGGAGGCTTCCGGCCGCCCGGCGCCGCGATAGGCATCGACCGGCACGGTGTTCGTGTAGACGGCGCGCACATGATTATACATCGCCGGCACCACATAAACGCCGACATGCATACCACGCGGCGCGAGCGACGGGATGAACGGCCCGAACTGGCTCTGATAGGCGCCGAGATTGGCGATGGTGTCGACCTCGACCGCGAGAATCTTCCCGTCCTTGTCGAGCGCCAGCGCCGCTTCGGTCACATGGTCGCGGCCCTGGCTGTCGGTGACGAAACTGTCGGAGCGGTCGCCGACCCACTTGACCGGCCGCCCCAGCATCTTCGAGGCAAACAGCACCAGCGGATATTCAGGGTACACGAACGTCTTCATGCCGAAGCCGCCGCCGACATCTTCCGTGATCACGCGCAGCTTCTCGACTGGAATCTTCAGCGAGTGCAGGGCGATGTTGTTGCGCATCCCGTGCACGCCCTGGCTCGCCGTATAAAGCGTGTAGTGGTCGCGATCCGCATCATAAGCACCGAGCGCCGCGCGCGGTTCCATCGCCGCGACGACGATCCGGTTGTTGACGAGCTTGATGCGCGTCACATGATGCGCCGCTTTCATCGCCTCAGCCACCTGATCGGCCTTGCCGACCGACCAGTCATAGGCGAGGTTGCTGCCGTTCTCCTCCCAGATCACCGGCGCATCCGGCGCAATGGCGCCCGCCGTGTCGGCCGTCGCCGGCAGGTCGGCATAATCGATGATCAGCAGTTCCGCCGCGTCGCGCGCCTGCGCCGCCGTCTCGGCGACGATCATCGCCACCGTGTCGCCGACATGGCGCACCCGGTCGCGCGTGATGAGATTGCGAACCGTCTTGTAGATCGGCGTCCCGTCCTTGTTTTTCAGCATGTCGGCAGCCGGCGAATAGACCGTGCCGAGCCCGGCCTTCGCCGCGTCCTCGCCCGTATAGACCGCGATCACACCCGCCGCCGCCTTCGCGTCCGTCGTGTCGATGCCGGTAATCCGCGCATGGGCGCGCGGGCTGCGCACCATGAAGGCATGCGCCTGTCCGGGCAGCGACATATCGTCGGCATAGCGCCCCGTGCCCGTGATCAGCCGCAAATCCTCGACGCGCCGCGCCGGTTGCCCCACACCGAATTTCACCATCGACGGACCTCACGAGATGCAGATTGCTGATGCAACGCAGATGGCGTCCCGCCGCCCGCATTGCCAATGAAAATTCGATGAAGCGCGCGCGTGAGCCGGATCAGTGCCGATAGGACGTGTCGATCCGGTCGAGCGTGCGCAGCAGCGCTGGCCAGGCGAGATTGCCGATGCCGTGCTTCTTGTGGAACATGCCCTGCTCGGCGGTTTTCTCCGGCACGCCCTGGTTCGGCATGGTGAGTTTGACACCGCCCGCCAGCGCGCGCACCTGCATCGTGCAGGCCCGCTCCAGGAAGTAGAGCCGGAGGAACGCGTCCGGGCAGCTCGCGCCCGCCGCCAGCAGCCCGTGATTGCGCAGGATCATGCAATGCTTGTTGCCGAGGTCGCGCACCAGCCGCTCGCGCTCGTCATGTTCGAGCGCGATGCCCTCGTAATCGTGATAGGCGAGATCTTCCAGCACCACCATTGCGGTCTGCGACAGCGGCCGCAACCCGTCCGCCTGCGCCGACACCGCCACACCGTCGTCCGAATGCGTATGGATCACCGCATTCGCATCCGGCACCGACATATGCACCGCGCTGTGAATGGTGAAGCCCGCCGGATTGACCGCATAGTCGGTCGGCATGACGATATTGCCGTCGAGATCGATCTTCACGAGGCTCGACGCGGTGATCTCGTCGAAGCTCATGCCATAGGGGTTGATGAGAAAGTGATGCTCAGGCCCCGGCACGCGCGCCGAGATATGCGTGTAGATGAGGTCGCTCCAGCCATAATGCGCGACCAGCCGGTAGGTCGCGGCAAGATCGACGCGCACCTGCCACTCATCCGCCGACACCTGCTTGCGCACCGAAGCGCCGAAATCTTCCGCCACCGACATGGGGCCCGCCTTCCTTCGCATGCTTGAAAACCGGATTCTCTGTTCCGGTCAGTCTGCCATGCGCGGCGGCACTGCGCAAACGCGGTCCTATTCCGCCGCCTTCGCCTGTGGAACCGGCGCCAGCACCTTGCCCGGATTGAGGATGTTCTTCGGATCGAGCGTGCGCTTCAAAAGCCGCATCAGCGCCACTTCCTCCGCCGAACGCGACCAGTCGAGGTAGGGCCGCTTCTCAAGCCCGATCCCGTGCTCCGCCGAAACGGAGCCGTGCCGCTCGCGCAACTCGCCATAAACGATGGCTTCCACGCCGCGCCGCGTCTCAGGGCCCGCATCCGGAAAGCGCCCCGGAATGACATGCAGGTTGCCGTCGCCCAGATGCCCGAACACCATCAGCGAACTGCCGGTCCATTTGGCGGCCAGCGCATTCTTCACTTCGCCGATATAGCTCTTCATGTCGGCGATCTTGAGGCTGACATCGAAGGTGAACATCGGATAGGTGTGCACCACCTGCCCCACATCGTCGCGCAAGGCCCACATCGCGTCGCGTTCCGCCTGGCTCTTGGCGATCACCGCGTCCGAAATCATGCCCTCTTCCAGCGCCGCCATCATCACCGCCTCGAAGCGCGCACTGTCGGCTTCCTGGTCGCCACCCAGCGATTCCACCAGCACATAATAGGGATGCCCATGCGGCACGATCGGCTTCCCCTTCGCCGGTTCCATCGTCACCAGCTTGTAGAAATCCTCCCACATCACCTCGAAGGCCGATAGCGCGCCGCCAAGCACGCGCTCCATATGCCGCAGGAACGCCGGCAACTGTTCGAAACTTTCGACCGCCACGAACCCCGTATCCTGCGATGCGGGCTTCGGTCGCAGCCGCAGCACCGCCCGCGTCACCACGCCGAGCGTCCCTTCCGAGCCGATGAACATCTGTTTGAGGTCATAGCCGGCATTGTTCTTGATGAGCTTGTTCATCGACGTCATCACCGTGCCGTCGGCCAGCACCGCTTCAAGCCCCAGCACCATGTCGCGCGTCATCCCGTAGCGGATCACGCGATTGCCGCCGGCATTGGTCGAAATGTTGCCGCCGATGGTCGCCGAACCGCGCGCCCCGAGATCGAGCGGGAACATCAGCCCCTTGGCCTCCGCCGCCTCGCAGACCGTCTGCAACACGCAGCCCGCCTGCACGCTCATCGTGCCGCCGGTCGCGTCGATCTCCTCGATCTTGTTCATGCGTTCAAGCGACAGCGCGATATGGCCTTGCGCCTCGCCGCCTTCGACAAGCCCGGTCTTGCCGCCCCACGGCACCACGCCCTCGCCCGCCGCATGACAAATCTTCAGCGCCTTCGATACTTCCTCCGTCGATGCAGGCCTGAGCACGGCCGCCGGCACGCCGAGCTTGCTCCAGCCGCCGACTGCTTTCTCCTCCGCATCCTTGCCCGTCAGCACGCCTTGATCGCCCAGCGCCGCCTTCAGCTTCGCAATGAGATCGTCCGATGCCATGTCATCCTCCCGGGGGATCATGTTCTTGTGCAGGACTATAGCGCGAAAGCGGTACCCGCGCGCCTTACCCGATCACCCGCTTCACACAGGCCTGCCACCGCCCGTAGCGCTCCGCCCGCTCGCTTTCGGCCATTTCGGGCTCGAAGCCGCGCTCGCGCCGCCAGTGCCGCGCCACATCCGCCGCGTCGCCGTAAAATCCAGCCTGCATGCCCGCGAGATAGGCCGCGCCCAGCGCCGTCGTCTCGGTCACTTCCGGGCGCTCCACCGGCCGCCCGATAATGTCGGTCAGGTTCTGCATGAACCAGTTATTGGCGACCATGCCACCATCGACGCGCAGCGCCTGCGGGCTTGTCAGCCCCGCCGTCTTCATGTCGTCGCCCATCGCATCCATCAGATCGCGCGTCTGGAACGACACGCTTTCGAGCGCCGCCCGCACGATCTCCTTCGCGCCGGTGTCGCGCGTCATGCCGAACAGCGCCGCCCGCACATCGGGCTCCCAGTAAGGCGCGCCGAGCCCGGTGAAGGCCGGCACCAGTACGGCCTGGCTGCTGTGGTTGGCCTCGCGCGCCATTTCCTCGCTCTCGGCCGAACTGTCGACAAGCTTCATCTCGTCGCGCAGCCATTGCACGATGGCGCCGGCCATGAAGATCGAGCCTTCAAGCGCATAGGTCGTCTTGCCGTTGAGACGATAGGCGACCGTGCCGAGCAGCCGGTTGCGGCTTGTCACCCGCCGCGCGCCGGTATTCACCACCGCGAAACAGCCCGTGCCATAGGTCGATTTCATCAGCCCCGGCTCGAAACAGGCCTGTCCCACCGTCGCCGCCTGTTGATCGCCGGCCACACCCGCCACCGGAATTTCGGCCCCGAGCAGATCTTTCACCGTCACGCCGAAATCGGCGCAGCAATCCTTCACCTCCGGCAGCAGCGCTTTCGGAATGTCGAACCAGCCGAGGATTTCCTCGTCCCATTCCTGCTCGTCGATGTTGAAGAGCAGCGTCCGCGAAGCATTGGTCGCATCCGTCGCATGCACCTTGCCGCCGGTCAGGTTGAAAATCAGCCACGCATCGATGGTGCCGAAGCAGAGCTCGCCTGCCGCCGCGCGCTTGCGTGCATCCGGCACATTGTCGAGCAGCCATGAAAGCTTGGTGCCGGAAAAATAGGGATCGAGCAGCAGCCCCGTCTTCGCCTGCACGACCGCTTCCTTGCCCTCCGCCTTCAGCTTCGCGCAAAGCGCCGCCGTGCGCCGGTCCTGCCAGACGATCGCATTGTGCAGCGGCTTGCCGGTCGCCCGCTCCCACAGCACCGTCGTCTCGCGCTGATTGGTGATGCCGATGGCCGCGATATTGGCCGCCGTCGTGCCCCCCGTCAGCACGCCGCGGCAGACCTCCAGCGTCGCCGCCCAGATTTCGGCGGCGTCATGCTCCACCCAGCCGTCCTGCGGGAAGATCTGCCGAAGTTCCTTCTGCCTGACCCGCATCGGCGAGCCCGACGCGTCGAAGAGCAGCGCCCTGGTGCTGGTCGTCCCCTGATCGATCGACAGAATGTAACGTGCGTCGCCCGCCGCCATCGGCCACTCCCCTTGATCCCGTGGACCGCGAGGCTAACCCGCCCCGGCAAGCCGCAAAACCCCTCCCATTCAGGGGGCGAAATCCGACTGACCGGATGCTATATTCCGGTCATGGACCTCGACCGCCCCCTTTCTGCCGCTTCGGCCCCGATGATCGACCCCTTCGGCCGCGCCGTCACCTATCTGCGCGTCTCGGTGACCGACCGCTGCGATTTCCGCTGCGTCTATTGCATGTCCGAGCACATGAACTTCCTGCCGAAGACGGAATTGCTGACGCTGGAAGAGCTCGACCGCGTCTGCTCGGCCTTCGTCCACAAGGGCGTCCGCAAGCTCCGCCTCACCGGCGGCGAGCCGCTGGTCCGCCGCGATGTGATGACGCTGATCAAAAGCCTCGGGCGCCATCTCGAAACCGGCGCGCTCGACGAACTGACGCTGACCACCAATGGCAGCCAGCTCGCGCGCCATGCCGCCGGTCTTTACGCGGCCGGTGTGCGCCGCATCAACGTCTCGCTCGACACGCTGAAGCCCGACCTTTTCGCCGAAATCACCCGCTGGGGCCGCTTGCCCCAGGTGCTCGCCGGCATCGAGGCCGCACAACCCACCGGCCTGAAAATCAAGATCAACACAGTGGCGCTGAAAGGCGTCAACGAGGCCGAAATCCCGTCGCTGATCGAATGGGCGCATGAAGAGGGCCACGACATCACGCTGATCGAAACCATGCCAATGGGCGACATCGACGGCGACCGCACCGATCAATACCTGCCGCTGTCCGAGGTCCGCCGCGCGCTCGCGACGCGCTGGACGCTCGACGAAATGGATTTCCGTACCGGCGGTCCGGCACGCTATGTCCGCGTGAAGGAGACCGGCGGCAAGCTCGGCTTCATCACGCCGCTGACACACAACTTCTGCGAAAGCTGCAACCGCGTCCGCCTCACCTGCACCGGCACGCTCTATATGTGTCTCGGTCAGGACGACGCCGCCGATCTCCGCGCCGCCGTCCGCGCCGGAGAGAGCGACGACATCCTCAATGCCGCCATCGACGAAGCGATCGGCCGCAAGCCAAAAGGCCACGACTTCATTATCGACCGCGATCACAACCGCCCCGCCGTCGCCCGCCACATGTCGCTGACCGGCGGTTGAAGGTTCTGCCGCGCCCCCTCCTTTTCACCCGCCCCTTGGGGGAGGGTGAAAAGGAGGGGTAAGCGTGAAATCTCGGCGCATAACCAGTTCCACCACACCGCACGTCCCTTCACGCCTTCATCTGCCGCCGCGCCCATTCCAGATAATCCGTGTTCCCCGCAAGAATCGGCAGCACCAGCAGCGCCGGCACGTCATAGGGATGCAACGCGCTCAGTCGCGCCATCGCCTCGTTCACAAGCGCCGCCCGCGTCTTGATGAACCCCGCGACCTCGTCCTCGACGGCAACCTTTCCCTCCCATACATAAACGGACCGGAGCCCCGGATGGATATTGACGCAGGCCGCGAGTTTCTCCGCCACCAGAGCCCGGCCCAGCGCCTCCGCCGCCGCCATCGAAGGCAAGGTCGTGTAGATAAAGACGAATTCTCCTTCTTGCGTATCTCCGCCCATATGCTTACCTCCTTGCGGCCCCGCCGCTATTATGCCGCCTGACGAGGGACGTGGAATGAAATTCGAGAAGATCGCCTTCGTGGCGACCGAAATGCCCGAGGCACAGACGGCGCTGAAAAATCTGCGCGCGCGCTATGGCGACGTGGCCCCCGAAAAAGCCGACATCATCGTCGCGCTGGGAGGCGACGGCCTGATGCTGCAAACGCTGCATAAACACATGGAACGCCGCATCCCGATCTACGGTATGAACCGCGGCTCGGTCGGCTTCCTGATGAACGAATACAAGGACGACAGCCTGATCGAGCGCCTCGACGCCGCCGAGCTCGCGACGCTCCATCCGCTGCGCATGAAGGCGACGCTCGCGACCGGCGAGAAAAAGGAAGCCCTCGCCATCAACGAGGTCGCGCTTTTTCGCGAAACCTATCAGGCGGCGAAGCTCCGCATCTCCATCGACGGCAAGACGCGCATGGAAGAGCTTGTCTGCGACGGCGTGCTGGTCGCGACGCCGGCGGGCTCCACCGCCTACAATCTCTCGGCGCAGGGGCCCATCGTTCCCATCGACGCGGCATTGCTGGCATTGACGCCGATCAGCGCCTTCCGGCCCCGCCGCTGGCGCGGCGCGCTGCTCTCGCACCGCGCCCATGTCCGCATCGAAATTCTCGAACAGGGCAAGCGCCCCGTCAGCGCCGTCGCCGACCACACCGAATTCCGCAACGTGCGCGACGTCGAAGTCGAGGAAGACGCCTCGATCGACCTGCTGATGCTCTTCGACGCCGACCACTCCCTCGACGAACGCATCCTGACCGAGCAGTTCTTGTACTGAACTCTTGGCGGTTGCTTTTCTTCCCACCCTCCCCTTGGGGGAGGGTCAAAATTTGCAAAGCAAATTTTGGGGAGGGGTAAGCGTGGAACCTCAGCGCATAACCGGCAACACACGCGCAGCCGCCGCGCCTAGGCCTTCGGTCGCGCCGCGTTCGCCATCGCTTCCAGCGGCTCCTCCGTCACCGGATAACCTGCTTCCGCCGGAATGCGCAACACGGGCTTCCCCGCCTCGTTCTTGGTCACCACCGGCTCGACCGTCACAACCGGCTTGCCCCGCGCCGCCTCCATCGCATGTGCGACATTGGGGCTGTAGCCAAGCTTCGCGACATTCATCCGTGTCGGAAAAATGATCGTGCGCGTGCCGGCATCCGCTTCCTGTAGCGCCACATCGGGACGTATCCACACCGAGTCGACCGATTCGTAGCCGTCATGCACCGCCAGATGATCCTCCGGCGCCGCCGCAAGATAGAACCGCGTGTCGAAACGCTTCGGCATCATGTTGGGCGTGATCCAGTGCGCGAACGGCGTTAGCATGTCGCCGGCGAGCCGCAATCCTTCCCGCTCCAGAAAATCGGCAATGCCGATCTCGCCCTTGTTCAGCGGATCGCGATAGGGGTCGAGCGCCTTCAGCCGCGCCGCGTCCACAACCCGCCCCGTGCGTTCCTCACGCGCCAGCAGCACCGCCGATTCCTCGAACGCCTCGCGGATCGCCGCCACCCGCATCGAAAATTCCCAGTCGTCGAGCCCCTCCGCGCCATCGACGCGTCCGCGCACGCCTTCGGCACGATCGAGTGCATCCACCTTGCCGCCCGGAAAAACCAGCGCGCCCGAAGCGAAATCGATCTGGTGATGGCGCACCACCATGAAAACCTCGATCCCCTCCGCGCCGTCGCGCACAAGCAGGATTGTCGCCGCCGGAATCAGCGCGTCGGTTGCCGGTTTGCTCATTCTCACTCTCCCGTTTGCTCCAATTCGAAGCGTTGTTTTTATCGTTTGGCGACGTTGTTCATCGCTTCCGTCGACCGGTTAAGCGCTCGTAAACCCGCCCCCGCCAGTCTGGACTCATCGCAGAATGCGTGTCGTCCGGGATCAAGATGTACAGCAGTTCCTTCCGCCTGACCAACCGCGACATCGACCTCGCCTTCGAGGCACGCCACCTGTTTCTGGTCTGCCAGCCGAAAATTGCACTCGCCACTGGCGAAGGCCTGGGAGCGGAAGCCTATATCCGCTGGAACCATCCGGACTACGGCTTGCTGCCGCCAGGCCTCTTTCTGTCCTTCTTCGAACGCAGGGAACGCGCCGGCGAACTGACACGTTACGTCGCGTCCGCCGCCGCCGAAATACTGTCCGAATGGACGGCAACGGAAGATGCCGGAAAATCGGCATGGCCGCTCTCGATCAATCTCGGCGCCGCCGATCTCGCCGACAAGCGCCTCCCCGGCGACCTCGACGGCATCCTCGGCGAACGTGGCCTCGACCCGTCGCGCCTGATCCTCGAAGTGCCGGAAGGGGCTTTCGTCCGCCATGGCGAAGCGGCCGCGCAGATCATCCGCGAGTTGCGCCGCCTTGGCTTCCGCACCGCGCTCGACGGCGGCGGCGCCGTCATCGTTCCCGACGAATTCGTGGCCCGCGACTGTTTCGACGAAGTGAAAATCGGCGGCACGGCGATCATCCAGTTCGCAAGCCGCCTGCGTCATGCCGGCCTCGGCTTTGTTGGCCGCCGCGTTGCACTCGCCGCGTCGCGCGGCCTTGAGGCAACCGCCGTCGGTGTCGAGGACGGGGCAACGCTCGCGGCCCTTCCCGCGCTCGGCTTCACCGCCGCGCAAGGCGCGCATATCTGCCGTCCCCTCGCACCGGCCGATCTCGCCGGCTGGACCGCGCCGCCACGAAACGTCCATGTCGTAATCGAATATGTCGACGATACGGAGAACGACGTTCTCCTTCTCACCGATCCGGTCGAAGAGGACGCACCCGGCGAAACGTCCCCACCGCAAACCGCACCGCCAGCCGAAGAGCCCGTCCTCTGTCTCTCATGGGAGGATGTCGATTTTCATGTGCCGGGCGAGGAAGTGCGCGGCGTCGCCTGGCGTCTCGACCGCGTCTGCCTCTCGCCTGACCGCTGGCTGGTGGCGCTGATCCGCAAGCCCCGCCGCCTCGCGCACATGCGCAAACCTGAACCCGCGAAAAAGAGACCGCTTGCCCGGACGGAACCGCGACCAAAGCCCGCACCGCGCCGTCCGCGCGCGCCCGCGGATCTCGTAACCCGCCCGAGCCTCCTCCAGCTGGCGCTCGGCTTCTAGACCCGCTCGATCACCATGGCAATGCCCTGCCCGACGCCGATGCACATCGTGCACAGCGCATAACGCCCGCCGCGCTTTTCGAGTTCGTACATCGCCGTCGCAACGAGCCGCGCCCCGCTCATGCCGAGCGGATGCCCGAGCGCAATCGCGCCGCCATTCGGATTGACGTGTTCGGCATCGTCCGGCAATCCGAGATCGCGCATCACCGCGAGACCTTGCGACGCAAACGCCTCGTTGAGTTCGATCACGTCGATATCGCCGATATTGAGCCCGGCCTTTTCCAGCACCTTGCGGCTCGCGGGCGCCGGACCGATGCCCATGATGCGCGGCGGCACACCCGCCGTCGCCATCGCGACGATCCGCGCCCTCGGCGTCAGCCCATGCGCCTCCGCCGCTTCCGCCGAAGCAAGAACGAGCGCGCAGGCGCCGTCATTGACGCCCGACGCATTGCCCGCCGTCACGCTGCCGCCCTCGCGGAACGGCGCCGGCAATTTCGCCAGTGCTTCGAGCGTCGTCTCGGGACGGGGATGTTCGTCCGCGCTGACGACCGTCTCGCCCTTGCGGCCGGCAATCGTCACCGGCACGATTTCCGCGGCGAAGCGGCCCGACGCCATCGCCTTGCCGGCCTTCTGCTGGCTCCGCCACGCAAACGCGTCCTGGTCGGCGCGGGATATCTGGAAATCCTCGGCAACGTTCTCGGCCGTCTCCGGCATCGAGTCGACGCCATATTGCCGCTTCATCAGCGGATTGACGAAGCGCCAGCCGATGGTCGTGTCGTAGATCTGTGCATCGCGCGAAAAGGCCGCCGTCGCCTTCCCCATCACGAAGGGCGCGCGCGACATGCTCTCGACGCCGCCGGCAACCGCAAGCGCCGCCTCGCCGGATTTGATCGCCCGCGCTGCCGTACCGACCGCATCCATGCCCGAGCCGCAGAGCCGGTTGATCGTCGTGCCCGATACTGTTTCAGGGAGCCCCGCCAGCAGCGACGACATCCGCGCGACATTGCGGTTGTCCTCGCCCGCCTGGTTGGCGCAGCCGAACACCACATCGTCGACCCGTTCCCAGTTGACGCCCGGATTGCGCTCGATCAGCGCCATCAGCGGCACCGCGCCCAGGTCGTCGGCGCGCATCCCCGCCAGCGCCCCGCCATAGCGCCCGATCGGCGTCCTGACGGCGTCGCAAATGAAAGCGTCCTTGATCTGATGGGTCATCGGCGGTCCTCCGCGTGAGCTGGAGGCCGCAAGCTAGTCTATTTTATCGCGAAGGAAAACGCCGCGCCCTCAGGCGACGTTCTGGTTCCGGACCGCCGGCGCCGGCGCAGCCAGCCGCCCGAGCTTGTCGATCATCGTATCGAGATCGTCGGCCTCGACCTGCTCGAACGCCTCCTTGACGCCCTCCAGCACATGGAACCGGAAAAGCGGCAGGTCCAGCGACCCGTCGCTGCTGCGCACCGCATGGAACGTGTCGAGCACGGTGCGGAACGCCGGATAAAGCGCCTCGGGCATGCCCGCCCGCGCATAGACGGCGCGGAAACCGAGCGCGCCGACATCGTGAATGAGCCGCCAGATGCGTTCCTGCGGAACGCTGGTCAGTTCGGCGAAGGCCGCCTCGACGAAGTTCATGTTGCCGGTGCAGGCGGTGCGCAGGATCAGCGTCGCCGACAGGCGGTTGTTCTCGACCAGTTGCCTCACCAGCGCGCGCATGTCGTCGTCGCTCATGCGCGTGATCGCATCGGTCGTCGTCCGCTCGCGCGCCTGTTCTTCCAGCGTCGCGGCCACGCGGCCGTCCATCTCGTGATGCTCGATCAGATACTCGCGCATCTGCTCGGAAACCATCGCGATCAGCCGCTCGACAAGCGTCGCCGGCAATTCGTTGCGCTGCACCAGCGGCGCGGCCACATCGGCGTCGTCCGCATAGCGCTCGACCAGCATCGTCGCCGCTTCCTCGTTGATGATGGCGCCCGCATTTGCGATCAGCCTGAGCACGGCCGTGCGGTCGCCTTTCAGCGCCAGCGCTTCCGAAACGGGTGCCGCCACCTGCGGCCGCCCGGCAATCGCGCATTGCTTGGCGGGACTGCCGTAATAGACGAGGCCCACCAGGTCTTCATCGGTCAGCACCGGCGAGCGTTCGAGAACGGGAATGGCAACCGCATCGATGTCGCGCGCCAGCTGCAGCACGATGTTGCGCGGCGCTTCCGGCACGTCGTTGAGGCAGCGCGACAGCGCCTCGCGCACATTGACGGCGACGTCATGCACCAGATAGCCGAGAATTTCATGTGCAAGCTCGCGCTCGCGCGGCGCCAGCTCGATGTCCTTGAACTGCGTCGCAACCTTGGCCGCGACTTCGGCCCGCGCGTCTTCCGACGGGTCCGAAAGGAGCCGTTCCACATCGGCGATCGTCAGCTTCTTGTCGCTCATCTGGCCCCCGGCCCCACCTTGACGGTCGGCGCCGCCCCGAAAAGAGGGAGCGGCGCAATTCCATAACCAAGCCTAGGCCGAACCGCTTAATGAACGGTTTACGTTAATGGCTGTGAACAACGGGAATCGGGCGCAGACCGGCG
Organism: Parvibaculum sp.; assembly: GCA_040216885.1. Classification (GTDB taxonomy): domain Bacteria; phylum Pseudomonadota; class Alphaproteobacteria; order Parvibaculales; family Parvibaculaceae; genus Parvibaculum. Next base: position 37,165 of record JAVJOG010000009.1, on the reverse strand, counting down.
GCTTTTTTGACTCCCCCGCCGTTTCATGGATGATCCGCCCCAACAAGAAATTCAGCGAAACGGGGATCGGACATCATGCTTGAGGGCCTCAAGGTCATCGAAATGGCCACCTACATTGCCGCGCCCGGCGCCGGCGGGATTCTGGCCGACTGGGGCGCCGACGTCATCAAGATCGAGCCGCTGGCCGGCTGCCCCATGCGCTACACCATGGCCAACATGGGCGCCGACCACCTGAAGGGCTCGCCGATCTTCGATCTCGACAACCGCGGCAAGAAGGGCCTCGCGATCAACACCGCGACGCCCGAAGGCGTCGAGGCCGTGAAGCGTCTGGTGAAGGACGCCGACGTCTTCATCACCAATGTCCGCCCCGGCGGCCTCGAACGCGCCGGCCTCGACTACAAGGCGCTCGCCAAGGTCAATCCGCGCCTCGTCTATGCCAGCGTCACCGGCTACGGCCTCGAAGGCCCCGACCGCGACAAGCCCGGCTTCGACATCGCCGCCTTCTATGCCCGCTCCGGCGTCGGCTGGTTGCAAACCGTCTAAGGCGCCGAGCCGACAACGCTCCGCACCGGCATCGGCGACCACACCACCAGCATGGCAACCGTCGGCGGCATTCTGGCCGCCCTTTTCGAACGCGAGAAGTCCGGCAAGGGCCGCCTCGTCGAGGCCTCGCTGCTGCGCGTCGGCGTCTATGCGGCGGGGTCCGACACCGCCGTCCAGCTTCGCTACGGCAAGCTCGGCTCCACCAAGCCCCGCCTCGAAACCGTCGCGCCCCTCAACAACTTCTTCCACACGAAAGACGGCTGGATCGTCATCGTGCCGCGTCAGGGCACGGTCGACTGGACCGCCGTCTGCCGCGTCATCGGCCAGCCGGGCCTCGAAAGGGATCCGCGCTTCGGCAGCCCGAAAACCCGCCGCGCCAACGCCGCCGAACTTGTCGGCATCCTCGACGCCGCCTTCGCCGAACACGACACCGAATACTGGCGCGCCAAACTCGACGCCGAAGACATGATCTGGGCGCCGCTGATGCGCCCCGCCGATGTCTATGCCGATCCGCAGGCCCATGCCGCCGGCGCCTATGTCGAGGTGATGGAGGAAGGTGGCAACGGCACCTACATCGCCCCCGCCTCGCCGATCCGCTTCCCCGGCGCCGAACCCGAAGGCCCGCGCGCCGCCGCGCCGGTACTCGGCGAACACACGATCGAAACGCTGAAGGCGGCAGGCTTCGCCGACACCGAAATCGAAAATCTCCGCAAGGCCGGCGCCATCGCATAGCCGGATTGGAAAAAAGGAACGCCTGATGAGCGACACCGAGTACACGCCGCCGAAAGTCTGGGTCTGGGAAACCGACAAGAACGCCAACCGCTTCTCCAACATCAACCGGCCCGTCGCCGGTCCGACGCATGACAAGGAACTTCCCGTAGGCAAGCACCCCTTCCAGCTCTATTCGCTGGCGACGCCCAACGGCGTCAAGGTGACGGTGATGCTGGAAGAACTGCTGGAAGCCGGCCACAAGGGTGCCGAATACGACGCCTGGCTGATCAACATTTCCGAAGGCCATCAGTTCGGCTCGGGCTTCGTCGCCGTCAACCCGAATTCGAAAATCCCGGCGCTGATGGACCGCAGCACCAATCCCCCGACCCGCATTTTCGAAAGCGGCGCGATGCTGCTCTATCTCTCGGAGAAATTCGGCGGCGCCTTCATGCCGAAGGACCTCGTGAAGCGCGCCGAGGTTTACTCCTGGCTGATGTGGCAGATGGGCTCCGCGCCCTATCTCGGCGGCGGCTTCGGCCACTTCTATGCCTATGCGCCCTTCAAGAGCGAATACGCGATCAATCGTTTCGCGATGGAAGTGAAGCGCCAGCTCGACGTCCTCGACCGCAGGCTTGCCGAAAGCGAATACATCGCCGGTCCCGACTACACCGTCGCCGACATGGCGATCTGGCCCTGGTACGGCGCGCTGGCCAAAGGCCTGCTCTACGAAGCCGGCGAATTCCTCGCCGTCCACGAATACAAGCACGTCAACCGCTGGACCGATCAAATCGCCGAACGCCCGGCGGTGAAGCGTGGCCGCATGGTCAACCGCGTCTGGGGCGAACCCGCAAGCCAGCTCCCCGAACGCCACGACGCATCCGATTTCGACAAGGCCGGCGAGAAGGCCTGACGCAACACGCCGGAAAGGCGGCGGTCACGGACAAGCCACCGCCCCCGCCGCTTTTTCGGCTCAATCGCGTGACAGAACGCTCGGCGGGCACCGGGGCGGCACGCGCCCCGTGCCGCCCCATAGCCCGTCCTGTCGTTCATGCAGCCAGCGGAATCTCCCCCTCGATGAGTTCAGCAACCTTCCGTCCCGGCATTCAGGGCCTGCGCGCCGTCGCCGTGCTGACGGTGCTGATCTTTCACGTCTGGCCGGCCGTCATGCCGGGCGGCTATGTCGGCGTCGATGTCTTCTTCGTCATTTCGGGCTACCTGATCACCGGCCTCTTGCTGCGCGAGCTTGAGCGCGACCGCACCATCGGCATCGCGCGTTTCTATGCGCGCCGCGTCCGCCGCCTGCTGCCGGCCTCGACGCTGGTCCTCGTCGCCGTCGCGCTGCTGACCTTCACCTTGCCGCCGTCGCAATGGCGCGGCGTCGCGTCGGAAGTCGTCGCCAGTGCGCTCTACTTCGAAAACTGGTGGCTGGCCGCGCAATCGGTCGACTATCTCGGTGCCGACAATGCACCGGGACCGCTCCAGCATTTCTGGTCGCTCTCCATCGAGGAGCAATTCTACTTCGTCTGGCCGCTGCTGATGATCGCGACCGCCGCGCTCTGCCGGCGCCGCAACTGGCCGTTGCGCCCCGCTCTCGGCACGGCGCTCGGCACGGTCTTCGCCGTCTCGCTGGCGCTATCGGTCTACGAAACCGTCCACGCGCCGCAGGCCGCCTATTTCGTTTCGCACACCCGCTTCTGGGAACTGGCGCTGGGCGGCCTGCTCGCGGTCGCAGGCGCGCGCGCGGCGATCCCGGGCGAAGCCGCGAAAATCCTCGCGGCGCTTGCCGGCCTCGCCGCCATCGCGGCTTCGGCGATGCTTTATTCCGGCGCCACCGCCTTTCCCGGCTACACCGCGCTGCTGCCGACGCTCGGCACCGCGCTGGTGCTGATGAGCGGCAGTGCGGCGGCGCGTTTCGCCCCGCACCGCCTGCTCGAAAACCGCGCCGCCATGTGGATCGGCGACCTTTCCTACTCGATTTATCTCTGGCACTGGCCGGCGATCGTTTTCTACCGCGCATGGACCGGCAACGTGCCGGGTCTCTGGGACGGACTGGGGCTGATCGCCGTTTCGGTTCTCCTCGCTGCACTCTCGAAACACCATGTCGAGGATCGCTTTCGCGAGCGCGGCGCGACGCCCGCCATCGGCCGCAGCCTCGCGGGCGGCTTCGCGACGATCCTGCTCTGTCTCGCATCGGCGGCCGTGGTCTTTGCCGTGATCGAAAGCCAGCGCCCCGGCGAACTGACGGCGCGGAACTATCCCGGCGCCGCCGCCTTCACCGACGGCGCCGCCGTCCCCTCCGGCATCGCGCCGGCGCCGCCACTCTCCTCCGTCCTCGACGACGTTGCCGCCGCCTATACCAATGGCTGCCATCTCGATCTCGACGAGAGCGAACCGCGCGCCTGCCGCTACGGCGTGTCCGGCGGCGCCTTTCACATCATGCTGATCGGCGACTCGCATGGCGCAAGCTGGCTGCCGGCGCTCGAAACGCTTTCCGAAACGCGCCGCTGGCGCATGACCGCGCACACCAAATCGGCCTGTCCGATGGTGCTCGGCAAGCTGGCGAAGGATCCGTCCTGCTGGAGCTGGGGCGAAAACATGCTGAAGGAAGTGGCCCGCGAAAAGCCGGACCTCGTGCTGCTCGTCATGTCGAGCGACAACATGATCATCGGCTCCGGCTCGCGCGAGGAGCGCCTGCCCTTGCTGATCGCCGCGCTGCGCAAGACGGTCGCGGCGCTGCACGAACAAGACACCGCGGTGATCGTGATGCGCGACACGCCGCGCTTCCCTTTCGATCCGCCGGCCTGCCTGTCGTCCGATCCCGCCTGCGCCGCGGACGAGGCTGATGCCTTCCCGCTGCCCGACCCGATGCCGGCTGCCTTCGGAGGCGACCCCGCCGTGCCGCTGATCGACATGACGCACGCCTTCTGCGCCGATGGCACCTGCCCCATGACCATCGGCAACGTCACCGTCTGGCGCGACTACCACCACTTCACCGCCACCTACGCCCGAACGCTGGCCCCCGCTTTCGGCCGCGAACTCGACAAGGCAATATCCGCCCTCGCCAGCGAACCCCAACGCGCGGCGCGTTAGAGCGCCTTGCAACAGAGCCTGAACATTAATCTGTATACTGATAAAATAGCCCACCCTCCCCTTGGGGAGGTTCAAACGGCTGAAAGCCGTTTGGGGCGGGCGCGAAGCGCCGTCCTTCTCCTCACCCCACCAACCTTGGCTCCTTCCGCTCCGGATCGTGCAGCACCGGCTTGAAGAACATACCGAGCTGCAGGCTCTCCGCGATCCGCCCCGCCTTCTCGATGAAGCGTTCGGCGGCCTCCGGCGCGCAGACCTGTTCCGCCGTCTCGCGGAACAGCATCAACCAGCGGTCGAAATGCTTCGGCGTCACCTGCTTCAGCTTCAGATGCGCCCGCATCGGCTGCCCCTTGTAGCGCCCGGTCGTCAGCATCACGCTCGACCAGAAGTCGATCATCTTCAGAAGATGCGGCTCCCAGTTATCCCCGATGACGCCGTCGAAAATCGGCCCGAGCACGGCGTCCGCCCGGATGCGCGTATAGAAGGCGCGCACCAGACGTTCGATCTCGGCCTCGTCGGTCACCGGCCGGTCGTCATCCTTGCACCACACGCCCTGGCTGTCCGTCATCGCCGCCTCCATAACATGTATTAGAAATATATCTTAAATCTGGACAGGCCGAACCCCGAAGGCAATACTCCGCCGGCGCCGCCGCCTGCGGCATATCGTCGGCAATCCACGCGGGACACCGCCATGCGCCTCACTCTCCACACCGATTATGCGTTACGCCTCCTGATGTATCTCGCCGTCAAGCCCGACGGACGCGCGACGATCCGCGAGGTGGCGGAAACCTACGGCATCTCGCGCAACCATCTGGTCAAGGTCGCCCATGAGCTCGGACGCGCCGGCTTCGTCGAAACGTTGCGCGGTCGCGGCGGCGGTCTGCGCCTCGCCCACCCCGCCGAAGCCATCGGCATCGGCAAGGTCGTGCGCGCGATGGAGGAGGATTTCCGGCTGGTCGAATGTTTCGATCCGCAGACGGATCGTTGCCGCATCGGCCCGTCCTGCCGGCTAAAACGCCTGCTGCGCGAGGCGCTCGAGGCTTACATGGAAGTGCTGGGCAGCGCGACGCTCGCCGACCTCGTCGAGAAGCCGAAGCCGCTCCGCCGCCTGCTGGCGCTCACCGCCTGAAGGTCAGCCGTAGGCAAAGCCCGATCGCGGCAACAGCCGTGCCCGCTCGCGCCGCTCGTCGGCGCGCACCTCGTCGCGCCGCTCATCGCTGCGGTCGCTCGTCCGCAAACTGTCGCGGCCTTCCGGGATCGGATCGAGCGACGCCAGGATCTCGACCACCGCCGGCGTCAGGTGCAGCGTCGCACCGTAGCGCTGCGTTCCACTTGTCCCCGCATTTGCGGGATAAGTCGGTGTCGGCAGGCTCGCACCGCGCGTCGCATAGCCCGGCCGCGGGCGCGCCGCCGGCGCCTCGAAATGCCCCTCGGGGCGGTTTGTGACAGATTTGTGACTGTTCGATGACAGTGGCCGGTTTTCGGCTGCCGCAGCCAGCCGCGTCGCGTCGGTATTCTCGTGTTTTCCGATCAGGTTCGCATAAACCTCGGCGGCGCTGCGCGCCTGTCCAGACCGGTCATAGAAGATCGACTTGTTGGCCGCCGCCGCAGCGGGGAAAAGCGTGTCGGCACGGGCACTTGGCGTGTCCTCCGCAGCAGAGATCAGCTTCGCCGCCCCGCCCGCGCCGAGGAAATGCGCAATATAGAGTTCGCCCTCACTGGTCGTCCGCCCAAGGCGGTTTTCGAGCAAATCCGCGCTTTCCTGCGTGTAGGCGCCCGCCATCAGCGCCGAAGCCTCGGCATCGAACCGCAGGGCAAGAATTTCCTGCCTTTCGGCAGCATTTTCCACGACATAGCGGCCATTGGCATTGCAGCAGATCGCCTCGGCATAGCGCCCGAGGCCGAGCTCCGCGCCATATTTCTTCAGCGTGCCGAGCCAGCTCTGTTCGGTGAACTGGAACAGGCCGGAGGCCGAGGAAGTACTTGATTTTGCTTGGGTATCGAGGCTCGACTCGCGCATCGCGGTCTTCAGCAGATAGTCGAAATCGGCGCCCGTCCGCTCGCTCGCCTGGGCAAGCGCGGCATGGATCGTCTGCGGTCCGCCAATGATTTCGACAAGGCTCATCAGGCCATTCCTCTTTCGTCTCGCCAACGAGGTCGCAAGCCCCGTGCCACGCGCTTTCGGCGGGTTTCCGGCATTTTTTTAAGGAGCGTTTCTCCGCATCCGCGTTAAGCTTGCTCAAAAGCGCGTTTGAAGCGCGCGGAGGGATGCTTCAGGGGAGGAACGGCCGAATGAGCGAGGTCGACGTCGCGGCGGAAGTCGAGGAGGAGATTCATCATCCGAAAAGGGATGTCGTCGAAAAGCCTTATCCCAAAGCCATTTACGCCTGGTATGTCGTCGCCGTCCTGGTTCTGGCCTACACCTTCTCGTTCATCGACCGTCAGATCCTGAGAGTGCTGGTCGTCCCGATCAAACGCGACCTCGGCATTTCCGACACTCAGATGAGCCTGCTGCAAGGCTTTGCTTTTGCAGCCTTTTATTGCGTGGCCGGCCTGCCGATCGGCCGCCTTGTCGACCGTTACCACCGCTTCAACATCATCGCGCTGGGCGTCTTCATCTGGAGCGTGATGACGGCGCTTTGCGGCACGGCGCGCTCGTTTCTGCAGCTTTTCATCTTCCGCGCCGGTGTCGGCGTCGGCGAGGCAGCACTCTCGCCCGCCGCCTATTCGATCATCGCCGACTATTTTCCGCCGAAACGCTTGGGTTTTGCGCTCGGCGTCTATGGCATGGGCGTCTATATCGGCGCCGGCCTCGCCCTCATCATCGGCGCCGCCGTCATCGCGCTGGTCTCGGAGGGCGGCAACGCCACCCTGCCCCTCATCGGCGAAATCTACGCATGGCAGATCACCTTCCTCGTCGTCGGGCTGCCCGGCATTCTGGTTGCGCTCTGGGTCTGGACGCTGCGCGAGCCGGAGCGCCGCGGCCACATCCGTCAGGAAATCGGCGCCGACGGCGTCAGCCGCCGCGTCGAGGTCCCGGTCGCCGAAGTCTTTGGCTACATGGGCAAAAACTGGCGCACCATGGTGCCGCTCAATCTCTGCTACGCGCTTTCAGCCATGATGGCCTACGGCGTCGCGGCCTGGATTCCGACCCTCTTCGTCCGCACCCATGGCTGGTCCTATCCGGAAGCCGGTTTCTGGTACGGCCTCGTCATCGTGATTTTCGGCACCTCCGGCGTCATCGCTGGCGGCTGGATGGGCGATTTCCTGACGAGCAGGGGCATCCGCAACGGCCGCATGATGGTCTGCGCCTTCACCGGCCTTGCCGCCTTCCCCTTCACGGTCGCCTATCCGCTGCTCGACGACCCCTGGATCGCCCTGCTGCTGCTCTGCCCCTCGACCTTCTTCGCCACCTTTACCACCGGCGCCGGCCCCTCAGCCCTGCAGGAGCTTATGCCCAACCAGATGCGCGGCTTTGCCTCCGCCGTCCTGATTTTCGTCGTCACGATCATCGGCCTCGGGCTCGGGCCCACCTCGATCGCACTGGTCACCGACTATGTCTATGGCGATGAAATGATGTTGCGCTACTCGCTGGCATTCGTGCCGGCGGTCGTCCTCACCCTTGCCATCACCGCCGGCCTTCTCGGCCTGCGGTCCTATATTGGCAGCCTCGACTACCTGAAGGTCTGGAGCGCTCAACACGAGAAATGATTAACGAAATCAGTAGATTAGGTTAATTGTTCAACGTGAAACATCAATATGTGGAGGCGGCCTCGGCCGCCTTCGCTACATCTGGGTCAGGTCACAATATATAGTGGAGTCAACCGCTTGCGCGGCCATATGAAAGGTTTGCCTCAAACAGCCTTGCCAAACGCCTGAAGCCGCCAGCCAAAGGCCTCCGGCGCGGCATTGTCCTGCACCAGCCGCGGCATGAGCTTCAGCCGCCCCCGCGTCCGCGCCTGCGCCAGCTTGAAGCCCAGCAGTGCCACGTCATACGGCTTGACCAGATAATCGTCCGCCCCCGCTTCCATCGCCCCGCGCACACCGGCGGCTCCGCCATCGGCGCTGACATGGAATAGACACGCATTGGAGATTTTGCGGATCGCAGCGATCGCGAGCCCGCCATCCGCCGTTTCGAGCCGTGCATCGGCCAGCACCAGACCGGGCGCAAGCTCCCGCACCAGCGCCAGCGCTTCGGCCGCATCGCACGCCGTCGCGACCCGAAAACCGAGGCTTTCAAGCATCTGTGAGGCAGCCAGCCGCATGGCAGCTGACGGATCGGCGACAAGGGCGGCGGTCAAGGTCCCAGCTCCAGCGTGAATCGATCACGTTCGCCGGCAAGACTAGGACCCGAGTCTTAAACCAATCGTTAACCGTGCAGCGCCTGCGCCAGCTTTGCCGCCAGCGCCGCCGCCTCGGCTTCGGCATAGTGCTCGGCCTTGCCCACCCCCCAGACCGGTGCCGGCCAGGCGGCATCGCCGGCAAAGCGGGCGATAACATGCACATGGAGCTGCGGCACCATGTTGCCCAGCGCCGCGACATTCATCTTTTCGGCCCCCGTCGCCACCCGCAGCACCGCCGAGGCAAGATCGATCTCCGAATGGAAATGCGCCTTCTCGGCCGCCGCCACATCGTCGAAATCCCGCAACCCCTCGCGCCGCGGCACCAGGATCAGCCACGGAAACCGCCGGTCGTTCATCAGCAGCACCCGGCACAGCGTCAGGTCCACGACTCGCAACGTATCGGCGGCCAACCGTTCGTGAAGTTCGAAGGACATCTCTGGCCTCAATAAGACTTCGGCAGATCGAGCACCCGCTCGGCGATGAAGCTCAGGATCAGCTCGCGGCTGACCGGCGCGATGCGCGCGATCATGATTTCGCGCATGTATCGCTCGACATGGAACTCCTTGGCATATCCCATGCCGCCATGCGTCATCACCGCGGTCTCGCAGGCCCGGAAGCCCGCCTCCGCCGCCAGATACTTGCCGGCGTTGGCCTCCGCACCGCAATTTTCGCCGGCGTCGTAAAGCGCCGCCGCCTTGAAGACCATCAGGTTCGCCGCCTCAAGCTCCGCCCAGACCCGCGCCAGCGGATGCTGGATCGCCTGGTTCTGTCCGATCGGCCGGCCGAACACCTCGCGTTCTCGCGCATAATCGGTCGCCTTCTTCAGCGCAATGCGTCCGACGCCCACCGCCTCCGCGCCGATCAGCACGCGCTCCGGATTGAGCCCGTGAAGGAGATAGTGAAACCCCTTGCCCTCCTCGCCGATCAGGTCTTCCTTCGGCACGCGAAGCCCGTCGAAAAACACCGCGTTGGAGTCGACGGCCTTGCGGCCCATCTTCTCGATCTCGCGCACCTCCGTCGCGCCGCCGCGGTCGAGATCGGTGTAGAAAAGCGACAGCCCCTCGGTTGCCTTCCGGCACTGTTCCTTAGGCGTCGTGCGCGCCAGCAGCAGGATCTTGTTGGCCGTCTGCGCGGTCGAAGTCCACATCTTGCGGCCATGCACCACATAGGCCTTGCCGTCCCATTCCGCCTTGGTCGAGATCGCCGTCGTGTTGAGCCCGGCATCGGGCTCCGTCACGCCGAAACAGCAGCGGTCTTCGCCCCGGATCAGCGGCGGCAGGTTCTTCTGCTTCTGTTCCTCGGCCCCGAACACCACCACGGGCATCGGCCCGAAGAGATTGATGTGAATGGCCGAAGCGCCCGACAGACAGGCCCCCGATTCGGCGATGGTCTGCGCGACGATGGCCGCTTCCGTAACCCCGAGCCCGGCGCCGCCATAAGCCTCCGGCATCGCGATGCCAAGCCAGCCGCCGCCCGCAATGTCGCGCACGAAATCGTCCGGGAAACCGCCTTCCTTGTCGCGCCTCAGCCAATAGGCGTCGTCATAGCGCGCGCAAACCCGCCCCACCGCATCGCGGATCGCCTGCTGTTCCTCGCTGAACCTGAAATCCATCCGTCCCCTCGCCGCCGTCAAAGTTTCTTGTTCATGTAGATGCGGTCATAGCACGCCTCCCGCGCGCGATGCGTGACCGCGAACCCAAATCTCTCGTAGAGGCCGATGTTTTCACGCATGACCTCGTGCGTGTAGAGGCGGATTTCCGCAAAGCCACGCCGTTTTGCTTCCTCTTCGGCAAACCGGATCAGGCGACCGCCATAGCCGCGCCCCTGAGCGGCAGGCCCGACCGCGATGTTGTCGAGCAGCAGGTGGTCGTCCTTCTCGATCAACACGAGAACCGCCATGAACTCCGCCCCGGTCCCGAAAAGGAAAACCAGGTCGTCCTGAATTCTGGCCGCGTAGTCGTCGAGCATCGGGCCCGGCGGCTTGCCGATCAGCGGCACATAACGCGCATAGGCGACATCGACCAGCGCCCGGATCGCGGCCACGTCCTCGGGCTCGGCACGCCTGATCTCCAACGCTTTCTCCCTCCGCCCTCCCGCGCTATAAGCTAGCCACATCTCATCTGCCTGTCACTGCCGGGCATGACAACGGGATCGGGAGAAAATGCCGGGACTCTATTTCGAGGAATTCAAGGAAGGCCAGGTCTTCAGACACGCTATCCGGCGCACGGTCACCGAGACCGACAATGTGCTCTTTTCGACCATGACCATGAACCCGGCATCGCTGCATCTCGACCACCACTATGCCGCGACCGAAACCGAGTTCGGCAAGCCGCTGGTCAACAGCCTCTTCACCCTCGGCCTGATGATCGGCATTTCGGTCCACGACACGACGCATGGCACCACCATCGCCAATCTCGGCATGACCGATGTTGTCTTCCCGAAGCCGGTTTTTCAAGGCGACACGCTGCGCATCGAAACGACGGTCATGGCCAAGCGCCGCTCGAAATCGCGCCCGACGGCGGGCATCGTTACCTTCCTGCACAAGGCCTACAACCAGCGCGACGAGGAAGTCGCCTCCTGCACGCGGCAGGCCTATATGCACGCCCATGGCACGGAAGAGGCCTGACAGATGCGTTCCTTCCTCTTCGTCCCGGCCGACAGCGAGAAGAAACTTGCCAAAGGCGCGGGCTCCGGCGCCGACGCATTGATCGTCGATCTCGAAGACTCCGTCGCCTTGTCCAACAAGGAGGCCGCGCGCAAATCCGCCGTCGCCTATCTCAAAACCGCCGGCCGCGCCGGCCCGAAGCTCGTCCTGCGTATCAACGCGCTCGACACGCCCTTCTGGGAGGCGGACCTCGAAGCCGTTGTCCCCGCGAAGCCCGACATGATCGTCGTCCCGAAAACCATCTCCGGCGCCTGCGTGAAAAAAGTCGGCGACAGGATCGACCGCCTCGGCGGCGGCGACATCGGCATCGGTTGCGTCGCCACCGAAACGGCGGCCTCGCTCTTCACGCTCGGCACCTATGCAGGCGCGCATCCCCGCCTCGCCTTCCTGACCTGGGGCGCCGAAGACCTCGCGGCCGCACTCGGCGCGCGCGACAACAAGGATGAGAACGGCAACTACACCGGCCCCTATCGACTTGCCCGCACGCTGACGCTGCTCGGCGCGGTCGCGGCCGGCGTCGCGCCCATCGACGGCATCTACAAGGATTTCCGTGACGAGGCCGGGCTTGAAGCCGAAGCCCGCGCCGCGATCCGCGACGGTTTCACCGGCAAAATGGCGATCCATCCGGCACAGGTCCCGATCATCAACCAGGTCTTCACGCCGGACGAAGCCGACCTTGCCCATGCTCGCGCGGTTATCGAGGCTTTCGAGAAAGCGGGCGATGTCGGCGTTGTCGCGCTCGACGGCGTGATGCTCGACATCCCGCACCTGAAACAGGCAAAGGCGCTGCTCACCCGCGCCGCCCAGGCGAACTGAGTTTCCGGAGTCCCAATGAAGCCGCCCGTGTTCCTCGCCCTGTCGCTCGGCAAGGCCTTTCAGCAAAAGCTTGCCGAGCGTTACGAAGTGATCGCCGATCCCGCACTCTGCAAATCCGCCAAAGCAATCATCACCGTCGGCACGCACGGCGCGGACGGCGCCTATATGGACACGATGCCGGAGCTTGGCATCATCTGCTGCCTCGGTTCTGGTTATGAAGGCATCGACGTCGCCGCCGCCACGGCGCGCGGCATTGCGGTCACCAACACCGTCGGCGCAAACGCGTCGACCGTCGCCGACATGGCGCTCGCCCTGCTGCTCGCCTCGATCCGCCATGTCGTCACCGGCGACCGGCTCACCCGCGCCGGCGAATGGCGCGGCAAGAACCCGGCGCCGCTTCTCTTCGCCCGCGGCCTCACCGGCCGCAAGGTCGGCGTTCTCGGCCTCGGCGCCATCGGCCGCAGGATCGCCGAACGCTGCGCCGCCTTCGAAACGGAAGTCGGTTATTTCAACCGCTCGAAAAAGCCGGACGCGCCCTGGCGCTATTTCGAAACGCTGGCCGGTCTCGCCGAATGGGCCGACGTTCTGATGGTCGCCCACCGCGCCGACGAGACGAACCGCCACATCGTCAATGCCGACGTGATGAAGGCGCTGGGCCCCACCGGCCACATCGTCAACATTTCGCGCGGCTCGGCCATCGACGAAGACGCACTCATCGCCGCCCTGAAAGACGGCACCATCGCCGGCGCCGGGCTCGACGTCTTCGAGGACGAACCGCAAATCCGCCCCGACCTTGCGGGGCTGCCCAACATCGTGATGACGCCTCATATCGGCGGCGGTACGTCGGAAGCACTCAAGGCCATGGGCGATGCCGTCATTGCCAATATCGACGCTTTTTTCGATGGCCGCCCGCTGCCGAACCCGGTCACGGTGGCGTGAACGTCAGACAAGCCTGATCGCAAGCCCGAGCGCGGCGGAAACGCCGAGCACCGGCAGCATGCCGATGTGAAACCTGAGCATGGCGACGAGCGCCCCTGCGCTCAGCGCCAGCGCCCACGGGTCGAGCGTCGCAAGTTCCGGTACCCAGAGCCGCAACACCGACACGCGCACTTCCGCCACCGTGCCGAACAGCACATGGAGGCCGAACCAGAGCGCAAGATTGAGAATGACGCCGACGACCGCCGCCGTAATGGCGGCGAAAGCGGCGTTGAGCAACGCGACCTTGCGCAGCCGCTCGATGTAGGGCGCACCGAGAAAAATCCACAGGAAGCACGGCGCGAACGTCACCCAGACCGTGATGGTCGCGCCGATGACGCCCGCCGCCACCGGGTCGAGCCCGCCCGCCTCGCGATAGGCGGCGAGATAACCGACGAATTGCAACACCAGAATGAGCGGCCCGGGCGTCGTCTCGGCAAGCCCGAGCCCGTCCAGCATTTCGCCCGGCGCAAGCCAGCCGTAAAACTGCACCGCCTCCTGCGCGACATAAGCAAGTACCGCATAGGCGCCACCGAAAGTGACAACCGCCATCTTGCTGAAGAAAACCGCTTCCTGTGCGAATACATGCCCGGCGCCAAGCGTGAACAACAGCACGGCGACCGGCCCGAGCCACACAAACCCGCCCACCAGCGCAACGGCAATCGTGCGACCGGCCGTGATGCGCGTATGCGCCGGCGCTTCGACTTCCGTCTCGCCGTCCTCCTTCGCCGCCAGCAGCGAACCGAAAATGCCGGGCGCCGCCCGCGCCGCGACAAGCCCGAAAGCGGCCGCGGCGCCGACCACCAGCGGGAACGGCACGTCGAAAAAGAAGATCGCCGCGAATGCCGCGCCCGCCAACCCATAAAGCGCGGCGGATTTCAGCATCCGTTTCGATATGCGGATCAGCGCTTCGATGACGACGGCAAAGACCGCCGCCTTGATGCCGAAGAACAACGCCTCGACAAGCCCGAGATCGGCATAAGCCGCATAGAGAATGCTCAAACCCAGCATCACCGCGACGCCGGGCAGAATGAACATCAGCCCGGCCGCGAGCCCGCCTTTGATGCCATGCAGCAGCCAGCCCGCATAGGTCGCAAGCTGCTGCGCCTCCGGCCCCGGCAACAACATGCAGAAATTGAGCGCATGCAGGAATTGCGGCTCGCTGAGCCACTTCTTCTCTTCGACCAGAATCCGGTGCATCAGCGCGATCTGCCCCGCAGGGCCGCCGAAGCTCAGAAAGCCGATCCTCGTCCAGACACGAAAGGCTTCTGCGAAGGTAACGGCGGGCAGGTTGGCCATATCGTTAATCGTGCCTGTGAATCGCGAATGGGACGAACCGCCCGACTATGCCACCCTGTGGGCCAAGGTACAGCCCAAGACAGCATTGACGGGCGTGGCCTGTCTGTGCAGGTTGAGCCCGCCCTTGAACGCGACCAGCAGAAACCGGAAAGCATATTGGCCGACCAACAACCAGCCGCGCCCGAAATTCCCGAACGCTACCGGCAAGTCCTCGACTTGATGAAGCAGGGCAAACGCGGGATCGCCGAAAAGCAGGCCCGCGCCATGCTGGCCGAAACGCCTGAAGACGGCGACACAATGGCGTTGCTCGCCTCCATCGTCGTCGAGCGGGGCGAGTTCGACGAGGCCGAGCGGCTCCTGACGCGCGCGCTGCAGCTGACGCCGATGGAGCCGACGCCCTGGCTCAATCTTGGCCGGCTCTTCCAGCAGCGGCGGCGCTGGGGCGATGCGCTCACGCATTATGAAGCCGCCGTGCAGGTCTTCCCCGACAATCCCGCCATCGCCGCGACGCTTGGTCAGCTCCTGCAACGGGCCAACCGCTTCGCCGAGGCCGAAACGCAATACCGCCGCACGCTCGAAGCCGATCCGAGGCCCGTCCACCACGTATCCCTCGGCATGGTGCTGCTCCGGCAGGAGCGCATCGAGGAAGCGATCGCGGCCTTCCAGACCGCCATCGCCGGCAACCCGAACCTTTCGGCCGCCTGGGGCAATCTCGGCAACGCCGAACAGAAACGCGGCAACATCGAAGCGGCTGCCGCAGCCTACGAAAAGGCCGTCGCGCTCAACCCGCAGGACAGCATGTCCTATGTCAGTCTCGGCCTTGCACAATTGCGGCTCGGCCAGCCGCGGCAGGCAACCGAGATTTTCGAGCGCACACTGGCCCGGATGGGGCCGGAGCGCCGCGCCGCCGCATGGCTGCCCTTCGCCCGCGCGCAGGAATTCGGCGAAATGCCGGCCGGCTACCGCGCCGAGATCGGCAATCTCGTCTCGCGCGTGGCGCTGACGCCGCCGGAAGGCTTCGACGGCATCAAGGCGCTCAACGCGGCGCTGGCCGCGGCGCTGCGCGACGACCCGACGCTGATGTGGGAACCGCAAGGCAAGGCGACGCGCAAGGGCGGGCAGACCGGACTTCTGCTCGACAATCCGCGCGAACCCTTCATCGCCTTCGAAAAGACGCTGCGGCGCGCCATCGACGCGCATTTCGACAGCATCAAACGCGAGCCCGGCCACCCCTACCGGCGCCAGGTGCCGCGCACCTACCAGATCGACCTCTGGGGCACGCTGCTTTCGGAGGGCGGCCACCAGCATTCGCACATCCATGTCGGTGGCTGGATGAGCGGCGTCTACTACGTCGCGCTCCCGCCAACGATGGGAAAGGACGACGCGCATGACGGCTGGATCGAATTCGGCCACCCGCCGCCGGAATTCGACGCAAAATTCGAACCCCGGACCATCGCCTATGAACCGCGCGAAGGCGACGCTCTCTTCTTCCCGTCCTATCTCTTCCACCGTACGCTGCCCTTCTCGGGCGATGTGCAGCGCATCAGCCTCGCCTTCGACGTCAAGCCCACAAGCTGGCGCGACTGACGCCGCGGAGGCGCGGTATGGACCGCGCCCGCCGGTCGCGTATCATGCCCGGCAAGCAAGAAGACGCCGGGAGAGACGCATGACCGAGGATGAAAAGACCCGCCATGTCGCGGCGGTAGAGACCCACGGCTATACGATCGTCGAGAACGCGATCGAACCCGGCCTGATCGACGAGTTGAACGGCACCCTGCTCCGCCTCGAACGCGACCTGAACGTCGTACCGGCCAAAAACACCTTCGAGGGTCACAAAACGGTCCGCATCTACAACCTGCTGGCGCTCGCCCCGGTCTTCCAGCGCATTCCGGTCCACTCAAACGTCCTGCCCGTCATTGAAGGTTTGCTCGACGAAGGATGTCTCGTTTCCTCGCTCTCCTCCATCTCCATCGATCCCGGCGAAACCGGCCAGCCGATCCATGCCGACGACCAGGTGATGCCGGTTGCGAAACCGCACGCACCTTTCGTCTGCAACTCGATGTGGGCGCTGACCGATTTCACCGAGGAGAACGGCGCAACGCGGATCATTCCGGAAACGCATAAATGGGACCACTCGCCCACCTACGGCCAGCACTACGACAGCATCCCCGCCGAAATGCCCAAAGGCTCGGTGCTGATCTGGCATGGCAGCCTCTGGCATGGCGGCGGCGCCAACAAGTCCGACAAACGCCGCGTCGGCATCGCGATGAACTATTGCGCCGGTTACATCCGCCAGCAGGAGAACCAGCAACTCGGCATCCCGCTCGATCTCGTGAGGTCCTTCGAACCGCGCCTGCGCGACCTTTGCGGTTTCGGCACCTACCAAAACCTGATCGGCCACATCGACAAGAAGACGCCGGCCCAGCGCCTGCTCGGCGAGCACCGCGACTTCAAATCGATCTGGGATGCCTAGCGCGTGAGGCCGTCGAGAAGCGCCGGCAGCGCAACAATGCTCTCGATCACGTGATCGGCAAACGGCGCAAGATCGTCATGCCCGCTGGTGCCGGTCAGCACGCCGATATTGAGGCCGGCGCCGGCGCTGCGCCCCATCTCGAGATCGTGTGTGTTGTCGCCGACGACGGCGATCTGATGCGGGGCGAGCCCTGTCGCCGCGCAGAACGCCAGCGCCATGCCCGGTCCGGGTTTTTGTCCGTATCCGCGGTCGTAACCGGCCGAGAAGTCGACGAAGCCGTCGATACCGAAACGCGTCAGGCTGGCGCGCGCCGACGCCTCCACATCGTTGGTGGCAATGCCGAGCACAAAACCTCTGTCCTTCAGACCGGCGAAGAAAGGCGGCAGCTCGGTAACCGGTAGCGACCGTTCGGGCGCGAGGCGAACGAACAGACCGTCCATTTCCGCGATCAGCGCCGCCCGCTCCCATCCGCCGGCAATCGTCAGCCATGCGTCGACAAGACCGAACGTGTCGCCGCCGCCGGCAATACTGCCAGGTCTGATCCTGTGGCATGACGTGTCGTAGCCGATCGCTTCGAGCATTTCGGGCACGAGTGCGGCCTGCCCGCGCGCCGCCACCTCCGCGGCTTCCGCGAGGATCGGCGCCCATGTGCCGTGATATTCGAACAGCGTCCCGTCCTTGTCGAACAACACGCCGCGCAAGGCATCCTCGGCGTTCATTCCGCCTGCCCTTGCCACACCGATACGATCTCGGAAAGCTCCGGCCGCGGACGTTCGTCCTTCGCAACGCTCTCGCTGCCCAGATAAATGAAGCCCGCGACGCGCTCATTGTCCTTGAGGCCGAGCGCCTGCCCGGCCTCCGGGTCGAACGCATACCATTCGGTCAGCCACTGGGCGCCGTATCCAAGCGCGGTTGCCGCGACCAGCATGTTCTGACAGACGGCGCCCGCCGACAGCAATTGCTCCCATTCGGGAATCTTGATCCCCGGCGTCACCCGCGAGATCACGGCCACCACCACCGGCGCCCGCATGAAACGATTGGTCTCGAACTCGATCTGGTCGTCGCCGGCATTCGGCTGAACTTTCGCGTAGACGCGGCCGAGTATCGCGCCGAAGGCGCGCCGCGCCTCGCCCTGGAAGACGACGAAGCGCCATGGCGCGAGCTTCCCGTGATCGGGCACGCGCGCGCCGATCCGCAGGATCGTTTGCAGCTCCGTCTCGTCGGGGCCCGGTTCGACCATGGTCAGCGCCTTGGCCGACCGGCGCGTCAGCAGCAATTCGATGGTTTCGGGCGAACGGGACAAGGCGGCATCCTTTGCGCAATACGGGCACAGAAAAATTATCGTGCCCGGCCCTCTACTTAGGTCCATCGCTTTACAGGGGCAAGACCGTCCGCCACCATCGCGCAGGGCGAGGGGGACATATTGCGGCTGGGGCATCCGCGGAACCATCGAAAATCGGCTGTCTCAGTGCTGGCGTCCATTCTCCTGCATGTCGCGGGCGAAGCGGAAGCCGGCGGCTGGCCGCTTGCGCCCGGCACCGGCGAGTTGATCGTGCCCATGACCCACATGACGGCCGGCGAACGATATGATGGCAGCGGCAACAAGCAGTGGAAGCCGCGCTACACGAAAATCGAAATCGCGCCCTATGCCGAATACGGACTGACCCCGCGCCTGACACTGACCGGCGAGGCTGCCTGGGTAACCGACAAGACCGACTTCTTCGGCATGAATTTCCGTGAGCAAGGACTGACGCGCCTCAAGGCCGGCGCGCGCTTTGCATTCGGCACATGGGCCGGCACGCATTTCTCGGTGCAGCCGCTCGCAACGCTGCATCTCGCCGGCGCCGCCAACAATCCGGCCGCCACCGCCAAGGGCGACATCGACGCCGAACTGGTGCTGGTCGTTGCGCGCAACGAAAAGCTCTTCGGGATCGACGCATTCTCGGTGCAGGAAGTCGCCTGGCGCTACCGCGATCGCGGACGCCCCGACGAAGTCCGCGCCGACATCACCTTCGGCGCAAAGCCCTGGCCCGGTGTCATGTTTCTGGCAAAGAGCCTCAACGCCGCCGCACTATCCGCCACGGCCACCGGGGATACATATCAGTCGGGAAAGCTTGCGCTGTCGGTCGTCCACGATGTCGCGCCCGGCTGGGCGCTCGAAGCCGGCATGGAACATTCAGTCCTCGGCCGCGACGCCATCCTCGAACGCACGCTCCGCCTCGCCGTCTGGCGGCGCTTCTAGGTCGCTGCCCCGAAGCGCCGGCACATCGGCCGTCTCAAGGTTCTCGTCTCGCACCGCCAAAGCTCTGAGCGCCGCCATCGCATCGGTGTCGGGCGGCGCATCCTGCCCGCTGCCAGGCGCGCGCGCCTTGAGGTCGGCAAGCGAAAACCCCATGTGTGCGTCATAGGTGCGTTCGGTCTGGTTCCTGAGCCGCTGTTGCGCGTCGTACCAGGCGAGTTTTGTCTCCCCGTCCGGACAGGTCGCAAGCTCGGCTTCCGAACGCGCGCCCCAGCGCAGTTCCGGGCAATGATGCGGGTCGAACGAAAAATCGAACACGCGCGCCCGCGCCGCGTCGAAACTCAACACCCGCTCCGAACCGTCACTGGCGACATAGGCAACCTTGCAGGCACCCGCTTCTTCCCGATAGGCCTGCTTCAGGTCGCCGGCGAGATCCGCGCCCGCATAGGCGAGCTTCGCGTCGCCGGCTTCCGCCATCGCGACGAAGCGCACCACCTGATCGCGCAATTCGGCGAAGGAAGCCTTCAGCCGTGCATCGCGCGACGGCGTCGAATAGGTCTCCCAGTCGCCGGATGTGCCGTAGATATTGTCGGGCAGGCGCGATGGCTGCGGCCGCTGGTGAAGCCCGGCCTTGACGGCAATGTCGACCGAGATCGCGCGATAGTAGAGATCGTCGCAAAGCTCGCGCACCATTGCCCGCGTCTCGACGATGGGATCGTAGGTCACGTCGCGCCCGGCAACGGCCTGCCGCACATAATCGTAATAATCGAGCCGCTCGCCCTGATAGACGAAGGCCGCCGACGACCAGCCCGCGGGGCGCGGACTCTCGGTGCCGTGGAATTGTTCGTCCGACCAGTCGGCAAGCTCGCCGTCGCCGGCAACGACGGCGCGCCCGCCATACCACGTGCCGTCCGCGCCCTGTTGCGCGCCGACGAGCTTCATCGGCCGCCAGTTCTTGAAACCCGCCCCCATCGGCGGCGACGCGCGCACGAAGCGCTTGCCGTAGCTGCCGCGTGTCAGCGAATTGTCGGGATGCGTGTCGATGAACCGGATGCGGCCCTCGTCGTCGACGCTGTAGACGACCGCGACATGGCCGTTCGGATCGTAGATGACGGTGCCCGGCCGAATGCTGCCCTTTTGCAGTTTCACCGGATAGAAGTCGAAGAGCTCGCCGCGCATGCGCTCCGGCGCGAAGCGGAACATCGCACTTGAAACGGCATTGTTGATCGCCGCGAGAACGGTCCGCGCATTCGGAAACACGCCTTCGGCCTGCGGCACGACATCGGTGCGACGCACCGCATAATTGCCGTAGCGGGAATATCTGAGGTCGCGCGATTGCCCGACAGGCGCAACGCCGCTGACATAGGAAAACGGCAAGCCGTTCTTCCACGCAAAGTATGCGCGCAGCGCATAAGGCAGGTCGGCGCAATCGGCATAGAAATAGATACCGCGCGGGTCGCTCGCCCGGTAGATGTTCCACGGGCCCTTGAGGCACTCGTCATAGGTGCGGCAATTGCTGTCGCCGATCGCGGTCACGAACTCGCCGAAGGCGCGCTCGTCGCTTTCGGTCCAGGCGAGCCGGGTGATGCGCCAGCGGAAACCTTCCGGCGTCCGCGTCAATGCCGGATCGACATGCTCCGCACCGCTCGCCACCGGCGCCATCGTTGCCGTGTCGACAGAGGCATAGGTCTCCGCAGCCGCCCCGCTTGTGCAGATGGCCAGCCCGGCCGCGGCCAGCGCGCCCGGCAGCCATTTCCGAAAATTCATTCTGGAGGCTCCACCAGCATCCAATTCAGCACCCCGAAGCGGAGTCTAACCACAAGACCCCCTCATTTGTCAGGCGAAACCGGCGATTTTGCGCCGCTGATCGGTGCATTATCATTTTTGATTTGACTTAATTAAGTAGATACGCAAATTAAGAGCCATGGAAAGTTTCACCGCCCTCGCCGACCCCACACGCCGCCAGATCGTCGAAATGCTCGGCGCCGGCGAAATGCCGGCCGGCGAGATCGCGCGCCGCTTCGAGATGAGCGCGCCCGCCGTCTCGCAGCATCTGAAAGCGCTGAAATCGGCGCGGCTGGTGCGCATGCGCATCGACGCGCAACGGCGCATCTATTCGCTCGATCCGTCGGGCTTCGAAGGACTGGAAAACTGGCTCGCCAACATCCGCCGCTTCTGGGGCCCGAAACTCGACGCACTGGAAGAAGCGTTGAAGGCGGCAGCCGAAAAGGACAAACAGCAATGAAGGATGCAAAAGCCCACGGCCAACTGATCGACAACCAGACCGTCCGCTTCGAGCGCCTGTTGCCGGGCCCGATCGAGCGCGTCTGGAAATATCTGACGGATGCTGAATTGCGCGGGCTCTGGTTCGCGGGCGGTCCGATGGAGCCGCGTGTCGGCGGTGCCATGAATATCGTCTTCGACAACAACAATCTGGGCCCCCATCCGTCGTCGCCGCCCGAACGCTTCAAGCAGTATGGTGGCACCTTCGACAGCAAGCATATCGTGACGATCTACGAACCGCCGCATCGCCTCGGCTTCACCTGGGACGACGACATGGACCCGAAGGGATCGGTGGTCGAAATCGAACTGACGGCGGAAGGCGAAAAGGTCCGCCTGGTCCTCACCCATCGCCGCGTCTCCAGCATCGGCGACGCGATCAATTTCTCGGGCGGCTGGCACACTCATCTCCGGATGCTCGAAGAGCAGCTTGAAGGCAATCCGAAAACGCCTTTCTGGGATGCCTTCGACGGCATCGAAGACGAATACCGGCAGCGCTACACCGGAAAGGCGAACAAATGACCGGCACCGCGATCCGCCCCTTCCTGATGTTCGAAGGCGCCGCCGAGGAAGCGATGAACCTTTACGTCTCGCTCTTCCCCGGCAGCCGCATCGACAGCATCGTCAAATACGGACCGGGCGAGCCCGGCCCCGAAGGCACGGTGCAACTCGCGACCTTCACGCTGGCCGGCCAGACGGTAATGTGCATCGACAGCCCGGCCAAGCACGCCTTCGCCTTCACGCCGTCCTTCTCCTTCTTCGTCGATCTCGAAACCGGCGAAGAACTCGAACGGCTTGCCGCCATCCTCGGCGAAGGCGGCGCGGTGATGATGCCGCTCGACAATTATGGCTTCAGCCAAAGGTTCACCTGGCTCAGCGACCGCTTCGGCGTCTCCTGGCAGTTGAACCTGCCCTAACGCCGCAGATCCGGCGGCGTCGCTTCTTCCGCAAGCGACTTCACGACATCGCCAAGCGGCATCGTCTTCTGGTCCTGCGAACCGAGGCGGCGCACGGAGAGCGTGCCCTCCTCCGCCTCGCGCTTGCCCGCAACGAGGATCGCCGGCACCTTGCCCACTGAATGCTCGCGCACCTTGTAGTTGATCTTCTCGTTGCGGAGGTCGAGCTCCACGCGCAAGCCCGCCGCGCGCAGCCCGGCCGCGACCTTCTCGGCATAATCGTCCGCATCCGACGTGATCGTCGCCACCACCGCCTGCACCGGCGCGAGCCACATCGGCATCCGGCCGGCGCAACTCTCGATCATGATGCCGATGAAGCGCTCCAGCGTGCCGAGGATCGCCCGATGCAGCATGACGGCATGTTTGCGCGACCCGTCCTCCGCGACGTAGGTCGCATCCAGCCGCTCGGGCAACACATAATCGAGCTGCAGCGTGCCCACCTGCCAGGAGCGTCCGATCGCGTCCTTGAGGTGGAATTCGAGCTTCGGCGCATAGAAGGCGCCCTCGCCCTCCGCGACAACGAAGTCGTGCCCCGTGGCGCGCAACGCGTCGCCCAGCGCTTTTTCCGCCGCATCCCAGCGCTCGATGGTGCCGCCGAAATTTTCCGGCCGCGTCGCGAGCTTGATGACGACGTCGGAAAAGCCCATGTCCTCGTAGACGGCATAGAGCAGGTTGACGAAATGCTCCGTCTCCGACTGGATCTGCTCTTCCGTGCAGAAAATATGCGCATCGTCCTGCGTCATCTGGCGAACGCGCATCAGCCCGTGCAGCGCGCCATGCGGCTCGTTGCGGTGACAGCAGCCGAATTCCGCCATGCGCATCGGCAGGTCGCGATAGGACTTGATGCCCTGGTTGAAAATCTGCACATGCGCCGGGCAGTTCATCGGCTTGATCGCCATGAGGTCGGCCTTGCCCGACAGCACAGGCGCGTCATCCTCCGTATTCGGAATTTCGTCGGGTACCACGAACATGTTCTCGCGGTACTTGCCCCAGTGGCCGGATTGCTCCCAGAACTTCGACGCCATCAGTTGCGGCGTCTTCACTTCCTTGTAGCCGGACGCGTTCAACCGCCGCCTGATATACGCCTCAAGCTGGTTGTAGATGACGAAACCTTTCGGGTGCCAGAAAACCGAGCCCTGCGCTTCCGGCTGGAAGTGATAGAGGTCCATCTCCTGCCCGATCTTGCGGTGGTCGCGCTTCTCGGCCTCCTCCACCATCGTCAGATAGGCTTTGAGGTCGTTGTCGTTCGCCCAGCACGTCCCGTAGATGCGCTGGAGCATTTCGTTGCGGCTGTCGCCGCGCCAATAGGCGCCCGCAAGCTTGGTCAGCTTGAACGCCTTGCCGAGCTTTCCCGTCGACGGCAGATGCGGCCCCCGGCAAAGGTCGAGCCAGTTGCCCTGCCGGTAGACCGAGACGGGTTCGTCGCCGGGGATCGAGGCGATGATCTCCGCCTTGTAGATCTCGCCGATCTTCCTGAAATATTCGACCGCCTCGTCGCGGTCCCACACTTCGCGCGTGATCTTTTCGTCGCGGTCGACGATCTCGCGCATCCGCTGCTCGATCTTTTCGAGGTCTTCCGCCTTGAAGGGTTCGGCGCGCGCGAAGTCGTAATAGAAGCCGTTCTCGATCACCGGCCCGATTGTCACCTGCGTGCCCGGAAAAAGCTCCTGCACGGCTTCCGCCATCACATGCGACGCATCGTGGCGCAGCAGGTCGACGCCATCCGGCGTCTCGCGCGTCACAACCTCGATCGCGGCATCGCGGTCGATGACCGTCGAGAGGTCTTTCATCTCGCCGTCGAGCTTGATCGCGACCGCCTTCTTGGCCAGCGACTTGGCAATGCTCTCGGCGAAGGCGAGCCCGTCGAGCGGTTTCTCATGTTCACGAGCGGAACCGTCGGGAAGTTTCAGTTTGATCATCGTCTTTCTCTCAATGCGTTCCGTGCGTGCATTCCGATGGCGCCGGCGGCATCCGCCAGCATCCGTATCGCCACGGCGCCCAGAAGGGCTGGTCGTCCAGCCGCTCCGGCACCGGGTCGAACCCGTGGCTCCCGTAAGGATGGCACCGCGCGATGCGCGCGAGCCCCAGCCAGAAACCGCGCCACCCCCCATGCCGCTCGATCGCCTGCATCGTGTAGTCCGAGCAGGTTGGCAGATGGCGGCAGGAGGGCCCCAGCAGCGGCGAAATAAACCACTGATAGAACCGGATCAGGCCGCGCATCGGGAGCGAAAGGAGGTCGCGCCGCATGGGAAACCACGTCGTTATGACACGCACTTGTTAGCTTCTAATCGCAAGAGGCACAACCAAGCGCCGAGAGGCGACAAGGTTGCCTGCGACCGATTGATTCGTCTGGAAAAAGGCCGCCCGGACGGGAGACGCGGGAGCGGCAGGGCCCGGCGCTTCAGGCGGCCGGGCCGGTGCTAGTGGCGGTGCCGGTCTGCGCGGCAGTCCCACTCCCCCGTTTGGCGGCCCCCCGCTTCGCAGCAAGCGCGGTCTCGACCGCCTCCTCCACCGCGTCGAACACCAGAAGCGTCGAGGCATGGCGCGCCTTGTAGTCGCGCACCGGCTCCAGCACTTCGAGGTCTTTCCACTTGCCGCCGAAAATCTCGCGCGGCGGCGCGGCGCTTTCCTTCAGCATCGCCCGCATCGCGGCGCCGACTTCGTGCAGCTCTTCGGCGCTGGCACCGATCACATGCCGCGCCATGATGGAGGACGACGCCTGCCCCAGCGCGCAGGCCTTCACATCCGCGCCATAGGCGACAACCTTGTCGTCCTCGAGCCGGACATCGACCGTCACCTTCGAACCGCAAAGCTTCGACACCGCCGTCGCCGACGCATCGGCCGCGTCGAGCCGCTCGCTGAACGGAATATCCGACGCGAGTTCGAGAATGCGCTTGTTGTAGATCTCGTTGAGCATCTAGCCCGCCACTCTCCAGCTTGTGCCTTGCGGCCCATCTTCGATGGCAACGCCCATATCGGCAAGCGCGCCGCGAATACGGTCGGCTTCCGCGAAGTCCCTGGCCTTGCGGGCCGCGTTGCGCGCCGCAATCAGCCGTTCGACCTCTTCTCCGTCAATATGGGAAGCCGCCCCCGCCCCTGCAAACCAGGCCTCGGGCGTCATCTCCAGCAGCCCGATCAGCCGCCCCGCGCCGATCAACGCCGCCTTGAGCTGCGCCCGCGTGCCGGGGTCGGTCGCCGTATTCGCCTGTTTGGCGAGATCGAACAGCACCGCCAGCGCCCTCGGCGTGTTGAGGTCGTCGGTCAGCGCCGCCATGAATTCGTCCGGCGCCGCGTCGTTGGTCGGCTCCGATTTGACGTCGGCCAGCCCCCGCAAGGCACCGTAAAGCCGGTCGAGCATGCGCTTCGCCTGCTGCAACCCTTCTTCGGTCCAGTCGAGCGGCTGCCGGTAATGCGCGTTCAGGAGCGCCAGCCGGATCGCCTCGCCGGGCGCGTGGCTAATCAAATCATGCACCAGCAGCACATTGCCGAGCGACTTCGACATCTTCTCGGTGCCCATGTTGACGAAGCCGTTATGCAGCCAGAAGCGCGCCAGCGGCACACCATGCGTGCAGGTGCTCTGCGCCAGCTCGTTCTCGTGATGCGGGAACTGCAGATCGATGCCGCCCCCGTGAATGTCGATGGTCGGCCCCAGATGCCTCTCGATCATCGCCGAGCATTCGATGTGCCAGCCGGGCCGCCCGCGTCCCCAGGGGCTCTCCCAGCCGGGCTGGTCGGCGGCGCTCGGCTTCCACAACACGAAGTCAGCCGGGTCTTTTTTATACGGCGCCACTTCGACCCGCGCGCCGGCGATCATGTCGTCGCGGTCGCGCCCCGACAGCTTCCCGTATCCGGCAAAGCTCGGCACGTTGAAAAGCACATGCCCTTCCGCCGCATAGGCGTTGCCGCTGGCGATGAGGCGCTCCATCATCGAGATCATCTCAGGCACGTTTTCGGTCGCCTTCGGTTCGAGATCGGGCGCCAGCACACCGAGCACGCCCATGTCGTCGCGATAGATCTGCGCGTATTTCTCGGTCACGACCGAAATCTCGACGCCCTGCGCCTTCGCGGCGGCGATGATCTTGTCCTCGATATCGGTGATGTTGCGTGCATAGACGACATGCGGGTAAAGGCGGCGCAGCAGCCGCGCCAGCACGTCGAACACGACCGCCGGCCGCGCATTGCCGATATGCGCATGGTTGTAGACCGTCGGTCCGCACACATACATCGTCACGCGGTTGGGGTCCGCGGGCGCGAAGATTTCCTTCTTGCGCGTCAGCGTGTTGTAGAGCGAAAGCTTGTGTCGGTCGGGTTGGGCGTTCATCGGGCAGGCCTTTGTGTCGTCAGGGCTTCGCGGGGGCGGCCCGTGCGACGACGGGCCTCAGGCGGCCGGACAGCCGGCCGCGCGACGGGTGGTCGTGCCACCCGTGGTCGGCGAAGTTCGACAACATGCCGTCAGGCGAACCATGGCCTTTGAGGCTCCGGAATCCGCGAATCGCGCGCCGCGCAGGGCGGCAGCTCGGCCTTTATTAAGCGAGCCCATCCTGCCCGGCAAGCCTTTAAGAATTAACCAACCGCCCCCGCCGAACCGCCTATTTTGCGCCGCCTCGCTGTCCCCCGGGTCTTGATAGGCCGTTTCCGCAAGGCTATATGCATGGTTGAGACGATGTCACATCAACTTCAGCATGGCATAAGACCCCGTGCTTGATGGGCAAAACGGGCGGCTTTCCTCGGGATTTCGACGGGGAATTCAGCTTGTGACTTGAACCGGATGCCGGCCCTCGGCGTAGAGGAAAGGCTGCCGGGAAACCCCTAACGAGATTGGTCGAATGGACATGAATGCTGTAGTTGATGGGCTCCGGGCCCGGACGGAGAACGACCGCCTGTCTGCCGTCGAAAAGCCGAGCCGCGAAGAGGCCGAAGCCGCCGTCCGCACCCTCATCGCATGGGCCGGCGACAACCCCGACCGCGAGGGCCTGATCGACACGCCTGGCCGCGTCGTGCGCGCCTACGAGGAATTCTTCGAGGGCTACAACGTAGACCCCTTCAAGGAACTGACCCGCACCTTCGAGGAAGTCGAAGGCTATGACGACATGGTCATGCTCCGCGACATCAACATCGAGTCGCATTGCGAACACCACATGGTCGCCATTCTCGGCCGCGCGCACATCGCCTATGTGCCGACCAAAAAAGTCGTCGGCATTTCGAAGCTCGCCCGCGTGATCGAAATCTTCGCCCGCCGCCTGCAAACGCAGGAAACCATGACGGCGCAGATCGCCGACACGATCAACCGCGCGCTGCAGCCGCAGGGCGTCGCCATCCTGATCGAGGCGAAGCATCAATGCATGACGACGCGCGGCATCAAGAAGCCGGATGTCGCCACCATCACCACGCAGTTCACCGGCGTCTTCCGCGACGATCCGCGGATGGAAGCCCGTTTCATGCAGATGATCCGCGGATACTGATTTCCGGCGCGTCCGGAAGCAGGTTTCTCGTATAAAATAGCGTCATGGCCCGATTTATTCGGGCCATACACGTCTGTCTTTCTCCGTCATTGCGAGCCGAAGGCGAAGCAACCCAGAAAGCCACAAACTCTGCGTTCGACGCTTTCTGGATTGCTTCGTCGCTTCGCTCCTCGCAATGACGGACAGGCATGACGTACTGGGAGAAAAGCGCCATGCCATCCGAATCCACACCCCCCTTCGCCGCGCGCGGTTCAGCAGCGGAAATAGAAGAAGGCACGGCCTTCGCACCGAAATTCGACCGCGACGGCCTCGTCACCGCCGTGACGACGGATGCGAAGTCCGGCGAACTGCTGATGGTCGCCTGGATGAATGCCGAGGCGCTGGCCCGCACCATAGAGACCGGCGAGGCCTGGTACTGGAGCCGTTCGCGAAACGAGCTCTGGCACAAGGGCGACACCAGCGGACAGATCCAGACGGTGAAGGAACTCCGCACCGACTGCGACCAGGATACGGTCTGGCTGAAAGTCGACGTCGGCGGCGACGGCGGCTGCTGCCATGTCGGCTACAAGGCCTGCTTCTACCGCCGTGTGCCGCTCGGCAAGCTCCCCGCCGCGCTCGAACGCACCGGCATACAAAAGGTCCGCTGATGCCGCCCGCCCCCAAACCGAAAATTGGTATCGCCCTTGGCGCCGGCGTCGCCCGCGGCTGGACGCATATCGGCGTCCTGCGCGCCTTGTCCCGCGCCGGCATCGAGCCCGACATCGTGGCCGGCACATCCATAGGGGCGCTGGTCGGCGGCTGCCTCGTGGCGGACCGGCTGGATCCGCTGGAAGATTTCGCCCGCTCGCTGACGCGCCGCCGCATGCTGACCTTGCTCGACCTGCGCTTCCGTTCCTCGGGCCTGATCGGCGACACGAAGCTCGCTGCCCTGATGCGCGAACAGTTGGCAGACCTGCGCATCGAGGACCTTGAGCGCACCTTTGTCGGCGTCGCCACCGAACTCACCACCGGCCACGAACTCTGGCTGCACAAGGGCGACCTCACCCAGGCGATCCGCGCCTCCTATGCGCTGCCCGGCGTCTTCGCGCCGGTCGCCGTCGACGGCCGCTGGCTGATCGACGGCGCGCTGGTCAATCCGGTGCCTGTTTCGGTCGCCCGCGCGCTCGGCGCCCGCGTCGTCATCGCGGTCAATCTCAACAACGATCCCTTCGACCCCTCGATCCATCGCCGGACCCGGCCGACGCCCCGCTTCCCGGGCTATCTCGACACCGCGCCGCCGATCCTCCCCGAGGACGGTCTGCTCGAGGAATTGCGCGAACGCATGTCGGAAGAACTGGAAGAGGACGAAGCGCTCGTCCCTGCCGGCGACGCGAACCGTCAGGTTGCGGCCCGCCTGCGTGAAAAGCTGAAATCGCTGCGCTGGAAGAAATCGCCCGAACAGGAGCTGATGCGCCGCGTCATCGGTGGCAAGCGACGCGGCCCCGGCATCGTCAGCGTGATGCTGGCCTCGCTCAACATCGTCCAGGACCGCCTCGGCCGCATGCGCATGGCCGGCGACCCGCCCGACGTGATGATCGCCCCGAAGGTCGGCCATCTGAGCCTGCTCGACTTCGACCACGCGGACGAATTGATCCGCCTCGGCGAGGAAGCCGCCGAGGAAGCGATCCCGCATATCCGCGAGACGATTGAATTGATGAGTTAGCCGTCAGCCCGTGGCGATGTAGAGCTTCAGCGCTTCGGTCTCCATCACCGTCTCGGCAATCCGGTTCTTCACCACGTCGCCGATCGACACGATCCCGACAAGCTCGCCGCCCTCGACCACCGGCAGGTGGCGGAACCGGCCCGCGGTCATCGAATCCATCAACTCGTCGATTGAGTCGTTGAGGCTGCATGTGATGATGCGTGACGTCATCGCCTCGCGCACCGACGTCGTCAGCGCCGCCGCGCCGATCCGCGCAATGGCCTTCACCACGTCGCGCTCCGAGACGATGCCGAGCACCTTGCGGTCCTGCATCACGACGATGGCGCCGATCCGCCGCTCGCTCAGCGTCGTCGCCACATGGCCAAGCGTGGCGTCCGGACCGACCGTCACCACCTCCGAACCCTTTTCCTTCAAGATCGTCGCAACGTTCATGGCATCTCCTCCCGTCATCGCCGGCCGAAAGGCCGGATGCGCGGGCAACCGCCCGGACGGAAATGATGCGACATTCCGCCGCATCGGGCAAGGACAACGACAAAAACCCACGGTTTCCGCGACGTAAAGACCGAGGCCTTTGACTTGGCGGCCCGCCCGCCCGGATACTGCGCCACCGTTTACCGAGTCCCGCCCCCGCGTCCCGTAGCAACAAATCCGGCTTCCCCGCCATGTGGCAGCGCGCCTATCTGAACCGGCTGAAGCGCGACCTCGATCTCTGGATCGAGCGCGGCTGGGTGACAGCCGCCAATGCCGACGCGATCCTCGCCTCCGCCCGCGAGCCCGGCGCCGCGACGCGCCGCATGCCGGCCATGCTGGCGATCCTCGGCGCGGTCCTGATCGGCTTCGCCGTGATGAGCTTCGTCGCCGCCAACTGGCAGGAAATCTCGAAACTCACAAAGATCGTCCTGATTTTCATCGCGATGTGGGGCGCCTACATCGCGGCCTTCGTACTTCAGAAGCGCGGTCACGCGAATTTCGCGCAGGCCGCCGTGCTGATCGGCCTCGGCCTCTTCGGCGCCGGCATCATGCTGATCGCCCAGATCTATCACATCGTCACCGACGATCCCGGCGGCGTTCTCGCATGGTGCGTCGCCGCACTTGCCACGGCATGGCTGCTGCTCTCGCGCCCGGCGCTGGCGCTCGGCATTCTGCTGGCCGTGATCTGGACATGGTTCGCGATCGACCTGAACGACGCGACGCCCCATTGGGCGTTCTGGGCGGCATGGGCGGCATCGGCCGCGCTGGCCCTGCGCCTCTCATGGCCGCCGGCCTTCCATCTGGTGCTGATCGCCGGTTTCCTGTGGCAGGCAATCAACGCCGAGGCAATCGTCGAGCTCTCCGGCATGGCGCCGGTGCAGTTCGCCGTTTTCATCGCACTTGAAGCATTGGCCTTATGGATGGCGGCGCTGGCCTTTGCGCGCGAGGGCTCTCGCATCGGCGGTGTCGCCGAAGCATGGGGCATCGCCATCGCCTTCGCGCTGGTCGCCTTCTTCCAGACCGATCCCGCCGCCAACGACCGCGCCGCCGAGGGCGCCGCCGGAATGCTCACCGTTGCCGCGGCCGCGATCCTGCTGGCCGCGCTCGCCGCACTTGCCCTGACGCGCGGCCGGTTGCCGGCGCGCGATCTTGCGGGCGTCGCGGTCCTCGCCGCGCTGGCGATTGCCTATCCCTTCCTCTCGGCGAGCAACGCCGCACTGGTGCCCTGGCTCTATGCCGCCGCCGTTCTGGCGCTCGCCGCATGGCTCGTCGCCTACGGCGCGGCGTGCGGCAGCCGCTTCGCGGTCAATTTCGGCTTCGTCGTTTTTGCCGCCGAAGTTCTCTGGCTCTATTTCGAAACGCTGGGCACGCTGCTCGACACCGCGATCTTCTTTGCGCTCGGCGGTGTCTTGCTGATCGTCGGCAGCGTCGTCTTCGAGCGCATGCACCGCCGCATCGTCCGCAACGCAGCGGCGGGAGGCGAGGCATGAGCCCCCGCTTCGGCATGGCGCTGATCGCGCTGGCACTCGGACAGACGCTCTTCCTCGGCGCCATGATCTGGGACCGGGTGACACTGCTGCGCTCGCCCGACATCGTAACCCTGAAGACCGCGCCCGTCGACCCGCGCGACATCTTTCGCGGTCACTACGTCATTCTGAGCTACGAGATTTCGCAATTGCCGCTCGGCACCCTCGCCGGCGACGACGAATTCGTCGATGGCGATGCCGTCCATGTCGAACTCGCGCCGGATGGCGAGACATGGACCGCGATTGCCGCCTGGCGCGACCGCCCCGAACCGGCCGGCGGAAACAAGATCATCCGTGGGCGTATCGTCTATGTCGCCGAGGACCGGCCGATGACCCGCTTCCCGGAAGACGGCACGGAAATGGAAACACAGCCCGACGCGCCCTGCCCCGGTTGCAGGACGGCCACCGTCCTCTACGGCATCGAAAGCTATTTCGTGCCCGAAGGCGAAGGCCGCGTCCTTGAGGACGAACGCAATGCGGGCAGCCTCACCGTCGACGTCGCGCTCAGCCGCAGCGGCACCCCCGCCATCAAGGGCCTCCGCCTCGACGGCGAACCCGTCTACGAGGAGCCCCTGTTCTGAAGCGGGGATAAGTTTTCTCGAAAATCCGGTTTTGGAAATCCGGCTCGGCAAATCGACTCGTTTTCGAGTCGATTCCGGGATCGGTTGGCGTCGCCCCCGATCCCGGAAATCCGTTTGTGACAGTTACATGACAGTTTTTTGACAGTTCGATGACAGTCGCTGCCAAAACCGGGGATAAGTGCCTCAGCCGGCGTCCCGCCAGTTGCCGTGGAAGCCGAACGGCACCCGCGCCGGAAGCTCGACCCGCGCCACCGGCCCCTTCGAAATATCGTCTGTATCGAGAACGATGAAGTCGCTGATGTTGCGCGCCGTGTCGTAAACCAGCGATACCACGAAGCCGTCGCCCTCCGCCGCGCTTTGCTTGCGCGGCACGAAAACCGGCTCGTGCACATAGTTTCCAGCACCCGCATCCCATTCGTGCCGCTGGCCGCTCGCAAGATCGATATGCACCAGCGTGTCGAAGGACGCGCCCGGTACCTTCGGCCTCTTTGTCGCCGCGTAATAGCCGTGACGATAGCCATGCCCGGAAAACCGTTCGTCCAGACGCGGGAACTCGCCGCCGAGATCGGTCAGCGCTTCCTCGGTATAGCTGTCGGAATTTCCGTCGAGATCGAAAGTCCAGCGCACCAGCTGTCCCTGTTCGTCGAGAAGATCGGTCGGCGCCTTCTTGCCGTCGGCGCTCGGGAACAGCGGCACGCGGCTGTATTTCATCATGTCGGCAACGACGCGCGTGCGCCCGCCGTCATGCGTCGTATAGGCATTCATCGGATGATAGACATAGCAGGGATCGCCCTTGAACCAGCGGATCGTATCGGTCCCGGCGTTGCGCGCCATGATACCGATATGCGTACCGGCATCGGGATCCCATGCAATCACCGGCCCGCCTTTCATGATGCGCTCGACATCGATCGTTGCCGGAAAAATCGGGAAAATCACATGCTCGTCGGTGACGATGAAGTCATGCACCATGCTGGCATAGGGCGCCTTGAATGTTTCGCTGCGCGTCAGCTTGCCGTCGCGATCGACCACCTGGTACGAAATGTCGGGCGTCGCCGGCCCCGCCGCCATGTAGCCGAAGAAAATCATCTCGCCGGTCTTCGGATCGAATTTCGGATGCGCCGTCATCGGGCCGTTGTACTTTCCCTCGAAAGTCCACGGGCCCGTCGTCTCCAGCGTGTCGCCGTCCATCGCCACCGGCGAGCTTCCCTCGTCCAGCGCCATCAGCTTGCCCGCATGCCACACGACATTGGTGTTGGCGACATTCCGTTTGATGTTTTCGGTGCCCGGCAGCGGCGCTCCGCCGAAGCCGGTCGAGATCAGCCGCTCGCCCGCCTCGCGTTGCACCTCGTACTGCTCGGTGCGCACCCAGCGATTGCGATAGCGCGCCTTGCCGCCCTCGACATGGATCGCATGGATCATGCCCTCGCCGAGAAACCAGTGATGCTCGCCGCCAAGCGGCGGAAACATCGGGTTCGGTCCGTTGCGGTAAAGCGTGCCGGCCAGCGCCGCCGGCAATTCTCCGTGTACGACAAGATCGGGCGCATCGCATTCGGCGGCGACAGGCGCGAAATTGTTCTGCAGGAACGGATTGTTCGGATAGGGCTTGGACATGGCGCGCTCCTCCCGGAATGGCGGCAAAATCAGCTCTATAACAGTGTTATGGATGTGTTATAGTTAGCACTGGACAGAAGGTCAAGCCTGTTCGATAGAGAAACCGATGAGCACCGAAGAGAAAACAAGCCCCGCCGAAGAACGCCGCAACGCGCAACGCGAGGCGCTGCTCGATGCCGCCAGCGAAATGCTGATGCATGGCGGCCCGGATGCGATTTCGATGCGGAAACTTGCGGCCAGGGTCGGCGCCTCCACGATGGCCGTCTACACGGCGTTCGGCGGCAAGGAAGGTTTGATCACGGCGCTGTTCGAGGAAGCCTTCGACCGGCTGGCGGCCGCACAAAACGCGGTGCCGCGCCATCCCGAACCGATCCTTTGGCTCGCCAATCTGTCGCGCGCCTATCGCGACTTCGCGCTGAAGAACCCTTCTTATTATGCGTTGATGATCAGCGCCACATTGCCGTTGCCTGCGGCACTGCGCCACGACGAGCCGGCGTCGTGCGAACCGACAGCGCGCAGCATCGCGCGCCATCCTTCTTATCAGAACCTGCTTGACGCGACCGAAGCCTGCATCGCCGAGGGCAGCATGCCGGCCGACGCCGGCCCGGCGATCGTCGCCGATGCCCTGTGGGCGACCGTCCACGGACTATGCAGTCTCGAACTCGCGGGCTTTCACCTGAGCGCCGAAGACGCCGAGAAACGCTTCGCTGTCGCGGCGGGCGCCGTCATGCGCGGCCTGCTGACGCCGAAGGGTCTGAAGAAATACGAAAGCTTCAGTCGCTCCCGCTGACCGACGGAAACTTGCCGAGCGGAAACGGCTTGTCTTCGCGCGCGAAGATCACAAAGGCCAGGCACTCCCAGACATATTGCACGAGGTTACGGCTGAAGCTGCGCAGCTCCTCGTTTTTGTCGCCGGTGACGAGAATGACAACGAATTGTATCGCGCCGAGAAAGATCGCCACCGAAAAGGCGACATTGCCGAGAAACCAGAACACGACCATGTAAAGCAGCCGTATCCACAGATCGCGGCGCCCCGGCGCCGCCGTCGCGCCATCCGCTTGCGATGCGCCCGGCTGGGGGTCCGAATGGGCAGATGTATCGCTCATGGATCGTCTCCTCCTGAAAGTCCCGGTCCGCCAAAGGCCGTCCCAAATGCCGTCTTTGTGATGTGGTTATGGTGGCACGAAAGTCAACGCCCGGCGCTATTTCTCGCGATCCTTGCCGAGCCATTCGCCGTAGCCGACATTGCCCGGCCCGCCCGACGGCGAATAGCGGATCGGATCGAAAAGGCCGAAAAGCAGCAACCCCGCCAGAAACCCGCCGAGATGCGCCTCCCAGGCAACCTGCGCCGTCACGCCAAGCGCGCCCGAGAGCGCTGTCGCGCCAAACAGAAAGTTGAGACCGACCCACACGCCGACGAATATCAGCGTCCGCCGATCGGCCAGCGAGGCGAAGATACCGGCGCTGCGCTGCGGCGCGCCGGCGGATCTGTTGCCGCCAAGCGCCCCGAGCGGCCCGTCGCCGAGAAACACGAAACGCGCCGCGCCGCCCATCAACCCCGAAATCGCGGCCGATGCACCGACCACCGGCACCGGCGACGCCGGATAGATGGCCACATGAAGGAACGCACCCGCCGCGCCGCAGAGAAAATAGAAAAGGAAGAATCGCAACACGCCGAAACGCCGCGCCAGCGGCGAACCGAAGGCAAGCAGCCACACCGAGTTGACGATGAGATGCGTCCAGCCGCCATGCAGGAAGGTATAGGTGATCGGCGTCCAGATTTCGGCGGCAAACCCGCCCGGCAGCCCTTCGACGATGCCGTCCACACCGGCATAGCGCAGAGGAAACAGCGCAAACAGGAAAAGCACCTCGCGTTGCGCGGCAAGCGGCAGCCATTCGATCAGCAGGTGCAGCCCGACAATGGCGACAAGCAACGCCAGCACGGCGCCAGGAACATTGAAAGCCGGCGGCTCTGTATAGGGAGGGGCCTCCCCTTGCCACGGGTCAGCCATTGGCGAGTGCCGCCTCGACGAGCGGCAACCGGTCGTTACCGAAATACATGTCCGTCTTGTTGACGAACATTGTCGGCGAACCGAAGCCGCCGCGCGCGATCAACTCCTCGGTGTTGGCGCGCAAGCGGCCCTTGATGTCGTCATCCTTGATCCGCCGGCTGACCGCATCCCAGTTGAGGCCGGACGCCGCGCAAACCTCCTCCAGCACATCCGGCTGGCTGATATCCCTGAGCTCGCCCCAATAGCTGCGAAAGGTCGCCCAGGCGAACGCCGGCAGCTTGCCCTCATCCTGCGCGACGATGGCGGCGCGCATCGCATCGACCGAGCGCACCGGGAAAACCGGTGGCCGCCCGATCTCGATACCGCAATAGCGTGCCCAGTCCTGCAGATCCTTGACGTAGTAGCGGCCCTTGACGGGGTGCGGATTGGCCCGCGCCTCGTAGACGCTTTCGTTAACGGCGTTGAAGACGCCGCCGACCAGGATCGGCCGCCAGTCGATATCGACGCCCGCCCGCCCGGCCAGCGTCTCGATGCGGCTGAACGCCAGATAGGTCCAGGGGCTCGAACAGTCGAAAAAGAACTCAAGCGTCGCCACAGCGTCGGCTCCTTGAAAATATGGTTACCCGGTTGCGCGCCGGAGTGTCGCGCGCATGGCAGCGCCTCGCAACCGCCATTCCCATGGCCGGATTTGTTTCAAATCCGGACGGCCTTAACGTCCCGTTTACATCCTCACGGCGGACCGCCACATCCCGCCCGGGACGCACCGGAGACCGTATTAACCAGGTTTCCCCAGTATTTCCGCGCTTCTTAACGAAACGTAACGGCTGGCACAGCGGTTGCAATCCCCTTGGCAACCGAACGGTCGGCGGCGCGCCGGCAGAATCAAAAAACAACGATCGCCAGCGCCAACCGGACGACCGATGACCACCAGGAGGCCAACGTGTTTACTCAGGCTCTGTCGATCGCAACGAACAAGGGACTGCCCAAGCGGACGCTGGGCGCTCTCGCCATGGCATTCGCCCTCACCGGCTGCGTCAGCGCAAACGCCGGATCGGATGGCCGCTATGCGACGCCGATCGGCAACGCGCCCGTCATCACCAACGAAACGCCCTATTCCGACGCGCTGCGTTGCCTCGCCGGCCATGTGTACGGCAGCACGGCGGCGACCCGCGTTGCGGTGGGCAACATCCGCGATTATACCGGCAAGCAGGAAGCCGACGGCACCGGCATGAAGATCACGCAGGGCGCCTCGCTGATGGCCATGTCGGCGCTTGGCAAGGCCGGTGTGCCGCTGGTCGAACGCTACGACACGGCGATCACCGAGCTTGAACTGAAATACACCAACAACAAGCTGATCGGCGACGGCGGACCGGAAGAGGACTACCGCAAGATCTATGCGGGCGAAATCCGCGG
>JAVJOG010000034.1:0-32529 GCA_040216885.1 Parvibaculum sp. | reverse complement strand
GCAACATCCAGCCCTGGTGCATCTCGCGCCAGCTCTGGTGGGGCCATCGCATTCCCGCATGGTACGGGCCGGATTTTGATTCTGGAGTCTCCTCTAAGGAGCGGATGATTCCGGCAGATTTGTCGAAAGCCAAAATTTTTGTTGCAACGTCTGAGGTGGATGCCCTTCAAGACGCTGAAGAATTTTATGCCGGATATAAGGTCGAAATCACCGAAGACGCGAGTGAGGCACTCAAATCTGGTATCGACTGTGCGTCTACTGGTGTTGTTAAAATTTATCGCGACGAAGACGTTCTCGACACCTGGTTCTCGTCGGGTCTCTGGCCGTTCTCGACGCTGGGCTGGCCGGACAAGACGCCGGAACTCGCGCGCTACTACAAGACCGACGTTCTCGTCACCGGCTTCGACATCATCTTCTTCTGGGTCGCCCGGATGATGATGATGGGCCTGCACTTCATGGAAGAGGTGCCGTTCCACACCGTCTATATCCACGCGCTGGTCCGCGACGAGAAGGGCCAGAAAATGTCGAAGACGAAGGGCAACGTCATCGACCCACTGAAACTCATTGACGAATATGGCGCCGACGCGCTGCGCTTCACGCTGGCCGCCATGGCCGCGCAGGGCCGCGACATCAAGCTCGCGACCTCGCGCGTCGAGGGTTACCGCAATTTCGGCACCAAGCTCTGGAACGCCGCGCGCTTCTGCGAAATGAACGAATGCGTGCGCGTCGAGGGTTTCGATCCCGCCGCGCTCACCCAGACCGTCAACAAATGGATCGCCGGCGAAGCCGCGCGCGCCGCCGCCGAAATCACCGAGGCGCTCGAAACCTACCGCTTCAACGACGCGGCGGGCGCCGCCTATCGTTTCGTCTGGAATGTCTTCTGCGACTGGTATCTCGAGTTCGCCAAGCCGCTGCTCATGGGTTCGGACGAAGCCGCGAAAGCCGAAACGCGCGCCACCGCCGCATGGGTGCTCGACCAGATCCTGCTGATGCTGCATCCCTTCATGCCCTTCATCACCGAGGAACTCTGGC
The DNA here is from genome assembly GCA_040216885.1 of Parvibaculum sp. Classification (GTDB taxonomy): domain Bacteria; phylum Pseudomonadota; class Alphaproteobacteria; order Parvibaculales; family Parvibaculaceae; genus Parvibaculum. The sequence goes on along the minus strand of JAVJOG010000034.1, from coordinate 31,497 downwards.
AGCGCACCGCCGAGACAGGGCCGAAGCGCGCGACGATGCTGGTCAAGGCCCAGTGGCCGAACCTCTCCGGTCTCGGCGACGCGGCTTCCGATGCCGAAATGAATTGGGTGATCCGTTTCATCTCCGAAGTGCGTTCGGTGCGCGCCGAAATGAACGTACCGGCGGGCGCGAAGCTGGCGCTGCTTATCAAGGATGCCAGCGCTGAAAGCCTGGCGCGGCTGGAACGTCACCGCGACCTGATCCAGCGCCTCGCGCGTCTCGAAAGCACGGCGGTCGCAACCGCGATCCCGGATGGCGCGCTGCAACTGGTGCTCGACGAAGCGACGCTGATCCTGCCGCTCAAGGGCGTCATCGACGTGGCCGCCGAAACCGCGCGATTGAAAAAAGAAGTCGGCAAACTTCAGGACGAAGTAAAAAAGATCGACGCCAAGCTCGGCAACGCCAGGTTCCTCGCCGGCGCGCCCGAACAGGTCGTCGAGGAACAGCGCGAACGCAAGGCCGATGCCGAGGCCGCAATGGCGAAATTCACCGATGCGCTGAAGCGGCTCGAAGGCGCGGCCTAGGTTCTCTCCTTATTTGTTTCACCTTTGATCCACCCAAAAGTGTCACCCCGGCGAAAGCCGGGCCCACTCGCAGCGCCTCTTGCCGCAGCTTTCAATCGTATGAATGGCGGTTGCACCGTGTGCCATCGCGCTTGCTGAGGGAACCAATGGTTCCCGGCTTTCGCCGGGATGACACTTTTATTTTGTAATTCCTGTCCTTCGATTTTCTGTCTTCTGAGCCCAACAAAAAAGGCGGCTCTCATGGAGCCGCCTTTCACTTTTGCTTGCGCCGCCGCTCAGTTGGCGGTCGCGCCGGCGCCGCCGCGTCTCTCCGACATGAACTGGTCGAATTCGGTCTGGTCCTTGGCGCGGCGCAGGCGCTCCATGAAATCGCCGAAGGCCTTCTGTTCTTCTTCAAGGCGCTTCAACGCCTCGTCGCGATAGCTGTCGAAGGCGGTGTTGCCGCTCGACCGGTGGCGGCGAAACTGCGATGAGCAGCCGCGCATGCCGTCACGTTTCCATCCCTGCATTTTTCCGCTCCAGATCATGTAGAAGAGGATACCGAGCCCGATCGGCCAGAAGAGGATGAAACCGATCACCATCATCGCGATCCAGGCGCCTTTCGGCAGGTCGTCCAGGATTGCAGCCGTAGGCATTGAGGGGGTCCTCCCGGTGGGGTTCGCATTGAACACAAAGGGTAGGTGGATATTGCCGGGGCCTGCGTCAAGGCGCCGCAGGCCGATTTTCGGCAAAAAGAAAAGGCGGCCCTTTCGAGCCGCCTTTCCGATTCGGTGCCGCCGAACTCAGGCGTCGAACACGATCACCGAGCGGGCGAGTTCGCCGCGCTTCAACTCGTCGAAGGCCTCGTTGACCTGTTCGAGCTTGATGCGCCGCGAGATCATTTCGTCGAGCTTCAGTTTGCCCTGCATGTAGAAATCGACGAAGCGCGGCATGTCGACCGGGAAGCGGTTCGAGCCCATCACCGAGCCCTGGATGCGCTTCTCGCCGAGGAACTCGGCGCCGTGCAGTTCGATGTTTACGCCGACCGGGATCATGCCGATGATGTTGGCCGTGCCGCCGCGCGCCAGCATCTTGAACGACTGTTCCGCGGTCGCCTTCAGGCCGATGGCCTCGAAGGAGTGATGCACGCCGCCATTGGTGAGGTCCATCACCTGCTTCACCGGATCGCCGTCCTTGGCGTTGACAACATCGGTCGCGCCGAACTGCTTGGCGAGGTTCAGCTTCGAGCCCTGCGTGTCGATGGCGATGATGCGTCCCGCGCCTGCGATCGCCGCGCCGTTGATGCAGGCAAGGCCGACGCCGCCGCAGCCGATCACGGCCACCGTTTCGCCGGGACGCACCTGCGAGGTGTGGATCACAGCGCCGACGCCCGTCGTCACCGAACAGCCGATCAGCGCCGCGAGGTCGAGCGGCATGTCCTTGCGGATTTTGACGCAGGCATGTTCGTGAATCAGCATCTGCTCGGCGAAGGACGAGAGATTGAGGAACTGGTTCATCGCCCCCGGCGTCGCGCCGAGGCGCGGTTCGTCTTCGCCGCCGCGTTTCGTCTCCGGGCTGACGCAGCGCGACATATGCCCCGTCAGGCAATGCTCGCAATGGCCGCAAAAGGCCGACAGGCAGGTAATTACATGGTCGCCCGGCGCGACGGTGCGCACTTCGGAGCCGACCTGTTCGACGATGCCGGCGCTCTCATGGCCCAGCACGGCCGGGAGCGGGTAGGGGTAGGAGCCTTCCACGAAATGAAGGTCCGAATGGCAGACGCCGGCGGCGGCGGTGCGGATCAGCACCTCATGCGGCCCCGGCTTGTTGATTTTCACATCCTCGATGGCGAGCGGCTTGCCGACCTCGCGCAGAACTGCGGCCTTCATGCGTTTTCTCCCTGTGTCCGGAAATGGGGTTTTGTGGTTCTGGGGTTCCGGTTGTGCCGATGTTCCCCCGCCCCAAGCCTTTGGTCAACCGGGGTCAACCGGCGGATTTCAGGGCTTTATCCTTCGGTGCCTTCCCCCTAGTATCCGCTCGACTTTCATCCCCGAGAAGCCGGAGGCGCCCTTTCAACGGGCGCGATCACATGACCGCCAGTAAATTCGACAAATCGAAGCTGCCGAGCCGCCACGTCACGGTCGGGCCGGAGCGCGCGCCGCACCGTTCCTACTATTACGCGATGGGGCTGACCGAGGACGAGATCAACCAGCCCTTCGTCGGCGTGGCCACATGCTGGAACGAGTCCGCGCCCTGCAACATCTCGCTGATGCGCCAGGCGCAGTCGGTGAAGCGCGGCGTCTCGATGTCGGCCGGCACGCCGCGCGAGTTCTGCACCATCACGGTGACGGACGGCATCGCGATGGGCCATCAGGGCATGAAATCCTCGCTCGCCAGCCGCGACGTGATCGCGGATTCGGTCGAGCTCACCATGCGCGGCCATTGCTACGACGCGCTGGTCGGCCTTGCCGGTTGCGACAAGTCGCTGCCCGGCATGATGATGTCGATGGTCCGGTTGAACGTGCCTTCCGTCTTCATGTATGGCGGCTCGATCCTGCCGGGCCGCTTCCACGGCCGCGACGTCACCGTTGTCGACGTTTTCGAGGCGGTCGGCCAGCATTCGGCGGGCAATCTGGCGAACGAGGATCTGCACGAGCTCGAATGCGTCGCCTGTCCCTCCGCCGGCTCCTGTGGCGGTCAGTTCACGGCCAACACATGGCCTGCGTCGCCGAGGCGATGGGTCTCGCGCTGCCGGGCTCGGGCGGTGCGCCCGCGCCTTACGAGAGCCGCGACGAATATGCGGAATCCTGCGGCAGCGCGGTCTTGCACCGCCTTGCCAACAACATCCGTCCGCGCGACATCGTCACGCGCAAGTCGCTCGAAAACGCCGCGGTCATCGTCGCGGCAACGGGCGGCTCGACCAATGGCGGGCTTCATCTCCCGGCCATCGCGCATGAAGCCGGTATCGATTTCGACCTGATGGAGGTTGCCGAGATCTTCAAGAAGACGCCCTACATCACCGACCTCAAGCCCGGCGGCAACTACGTCGCCAAGGATCTGCACGAGGCGGGCGGCGTTTCGATGGTCCTCAAGGTGCTGCTCGACGGCGGCTATCTGCATGGCGATTGCCAGACCGTCACCGGCCAGTCGCTGGCCGACAACCTGAAAGACGTCAAATTCAACCCGGACCAGAAAGTCGTCTATCCGCTGTCCAATCCGCTGTCGCCGACCGGCGGCGTCGTCGGCTTGCAGGGCTCGCTGGCGCCGGACGGGGCCATCGTCAAGGTCGCGGGCATGGAGAAGGACCATCTGAAGTTCTCCGGCCCGGCGCGCTGCTTCGACAGCGAGGAAGAATGCTTCGAGGCAGTCGAAAAACGTCAGTACAAGGAAGGCGAGGTTCTGGTCATCCGCTACGAGGGCCCGAAGGGCGGCCCCGGCATGCGCGAAATGCTGTCGACCACCGCCGCGCTTTACGGGCAGGGCATGGGCGATAAGGTGGCGCTGATCACCGACGGACGCTTCTCCGGCGGCACGCGCGGTTTCTGCATCGGCCATGTCGGGCCGGAAGCGGCTGCCGGCGGGCCGATCGCGCTGATCGAGGACGGCGACATCATTTCGATCGACGCCGAGAACGGCACAATCGACCTTGAGGTCGACGAGGGCACGCTCGAAAAGCGCCGCAAGGCATGGAAGCCCCGCGAGACCATGTACGCCTCGGGCGCGCTATGGAAATACGCCCAGCTCGTCGGCACCGCCCGCAAGGGTGCCGTCACGCATCCGGGCGGCAAGGCCGAAAAGCACGTCTACGCCGATATCTGATCTGCTCGATAAACCATAATCGTCGTTGCGAGCGCAGCGAAGCAATCCGGAAGCCCGGAATTCTGCGGCTTTCTGGATTGCCGCGCCCCCTGCGGGGGCTTGCGATGACGCGCATGGAATTTTCCGGCACACTGTCCCTTCTGTTGCATTTCGAGGAACGCCCATGACCGCCCGCAGAAGCCTCGCCTCGCTCGCCGCCATGCTCGGCCTGACCTTCACGCTGGCGGGCGGCGTTCTTGCCGATCCGCTGCCCGAGGCGCAGGCCGCGTTCGATCGCGGTCTTGCCGCCTACAATGCCGGCGACCGGGCCGGCGCGCTCGACGAGTGGGCGGTGGCGGCCGAGGGCGGGCACACGGGCGCCGCCTGGCTGCTCGCCAATCTCTACGACACCGGCACCGGCGGCGTCTCGCGCAACCCCGGCAAGGCCTATGAATATTATCTCCAGGCCGCGCGCGGCGGGCAGCCGGAAGCGGCGGTCCGGCTCGGCCGCATCTATCTCGAAGGCAACGAGGCCATCGGCCTCAAGCGCAACTATCTCGAAGCGATGAAATCCTTCGAGGCGGCCGCGCTCGCGCCGCGCGCCGACGCGCAATATCACATCGGCATGATGCACCGCGCCGGGCTCGGCGTGCCGGTCGACCGCACGGAGGGCCTGCGCTGGCTCATCCTCTCGGCGAAGAAGCGCTATGCGCCGGCGCTGGCGGAGCTCGGCCGCATCTATTTCGAAGGCGAGGGCGTTGCCGCCGACCGCGTCGAGGGCTGGTCCTTCCTGGTGCTGGCCAACCGCTTCGGCACAGCGGACGAACGCCGCGTCGTCGACGAGCTGTTCGAGAAATACGCCAACCGCATGAAGACCGGCGAAAGCGAGCGGGCCCTCGAAATGGCCGACGCCTGGGCGGCCGCCAACAGCGGCAGCTAGAACACCACCTTCTCCGCGCCGAACCAGAGCGGCGATTTTGCGAAATCGATGAACTTCGCTTCGTCTTCCAGAAGCTGACGTCCGGCTTCCATGCCCTCGGGCGTCGCCGTGGCGGCCGCGATGTCCTCCATGCTTTCCCACCAGAGCTGCGCCACGCCGTCATAGATCGCGGGCGCCCGGTCGAGCCCGCCGGCCCGCGCTTCGCGGAGCGCATCGGCGAAAGCCGGATCGGCGGAATGCATCTGCACATAGCGCTTGATGCGCAAGGTTTCGCGGTGGCTCTTCACCAGCGGCGCGTGCTTGTTCCACCAGTAGTCCTGGAATTCGGCCAGCGTCAAATTCGGCAGGCGGGTCAGGCAGAAGGTGAGTTTGATCATGACGGTCCTCCGGGCATTTGTCGGCTCATTGCATTTTCTGGTAGGCATGAGTCTGCGCTGCCGTCCGCCAAATATAAAGGTGTCATCCCGGCGAAAGCCGGGAACCATGGGCGGCTGCGGCATATAGGTGAGGCAGATGGACCCCGGCTCTCCTTTGTTTTCACGGTGGCCGGGGTGATACTTGGGGTGGAATCGAGCACATGCGCATCGCCGTCGGCGGCTTCCAACACGAGACCAACACGTTCGCGCCGTCCAAGGCCGACTATGCGGCTTTCGCGCAGTCCGATTCATGGCCGGCGCTGCAAAGCGGGCCGGCGCTGCTGACCGCCTTCACCGGCATGAACGTGCCCGTCGCCGGCTTCATCGCCGCGGCAACGAAGGCTGGCCACACGCTCAAGCCGCTCGTCTGGTGTTCGGCGACGCCGTCGGCGCATGTCACCGAGGACGCCTTCGAGCGCATCGCCGCGATGACGCTCGACGCGCTTGAAGGATCGGCGCCCATCGACGCCGTCTATCTCGATCTTCACGGCGCGATGGTGACCGAACATCTCGACGATGGCGAGGGCGAATTGCTGGCGCGCGTCCGCGCCGCCATCGGCACCGACATCCCGCTGGTTGCCAGCCTCGACCTGCACGCCAATGTGACGCCGCAAATGGTGGCGGAGGCCGACGCGCTGATCGGCTACCGCACCTATCCGCATGTCGATATGGCGGAGACCGGCGCCCGCGCCGCCGCGCATCTCGACAGCATCTTCGCCGGTCTGCCGCGCCAGGCGAAGGCGATGCGCAAGCTCGATTACCTGATCCCGCTCACCTCGCAATGCACGCTGATCGAACCGGCGCAGCATCTCTATGCGCATCTGGCGAAGATCGAGGGACAGATGCGCGGCAATGGCCGCGTCAGCTCCGCCTCCTTCACCACCGGTTTTCCGCCGGTCGACATCGCCGATTGCGGGCCCACCGTCATCGCCTATGCCGACACGCAGGCCGCCGCCGACGACGCGGCCGATGCGCTCGCCGCCGAGGTCGCGGCCGCCGAGCCGCGCTTCCGCGAGAAACTCTGGAGCGCGCGCGAGGCGGTCGCCTATGCGATCGCCAATGCCGATGGCGGCCACGGCCCCATCGTGCTGGCCGACACGCAGGACAATCCCGGCGCTGGCGGCAATGGCGACACGATCGGCATTCTCGCCGAACTGATCGCGCAAGGCGCGCCGCGCGCCGCGCTTGGCGTCCTCTACGATCCCGAAAGCGCCGGCGCGGCGGCACAGGCGGGCGAGGGTGCGCAGGTGCGCCTCGCGCTCGGCGCCAAAACCGGCGGCGCGCCGGATGAAAAGCCCATCGATGCCGAATTCGAGGTGGTGCGCATCACCGATGGCGAGTTTCTGGCCACCGGCCCTTTTTACGGCGGCTCGCGCATGTCGCTCGGGGTCACGGCGCGGCTCCGCATCGGCGGCGTCGAGGTCGTCGTCGCCTCGCGCAAAGCTCAGTGTGCGGATCGCGAGATGCTGCGCCACACTGGCCTCGAACCGGCCAACCTCGCCATTCTCGTGGTCAAGAGTTCGGTGCATTTCCGCGCCGATTTCGGGCCGCTGGCGCGCGAAGTGCTGGTCGTCGAAAGCCCCGGCCCCAACATCGCCGATCTCTCGAAACTCCCCTACAAGCGCCTGCGCAAGGGCATCCGTGTGATGCCGATGGGCGCGGGCTTCGGAGGGTAGGAACGAATACGGCTTTGCTTTCTCCACCCGCCCCCTGTGGGACGGTGGAGGGAAACGCAATCGTCCAGATCATCCCCGCCGACGCTTCGTTGCCCGCGCCGGCGCCGCATGTTCCTCGGAAAGATCGTCGAGGATCGGGCAATCGGGGCGGGTGTCGCCGTGGCAGGTCGCGGCCAGCTTGCGCAGTGTGCCGGCGACCGCCTGCATTTCGGCGATCTGCTTTTCCAGTTCGGCGATGTGGCCGAGCGCCAGTTTCTTCACTTCGGCGCTGTTGCGGTCGCCGTCGCGCCAGAGGCCGAGCAGCGTTTCGATGCGCTCCATCGGAAAGCCCATCTTGCGCGCCCGCTTGATGAAGCGCAGCACATGCAGGTCGTTTTCGCTGTAGACCCGGTAGCCGCTCTCGCTGCGTGCGGCCGGGTCGATCAGGCCGACGCTTTCATAGTAGCGGATCATCTTGGCCGAGACGCCCGAGGCCTTTGCCGCTTCGCCGATATTCATGGATGTCTCACTCATTTTCCGTCATTGCGAGGAGCGATAGCGGCGAAGCAATCCAGAAAGCGTCATACACGGAGTTCATGGCTTCCGGGTTGCTTCGCTTCGCTCGCAATGACGATTTTGGGTGCATCGCGCAAAATCTCACCCGAACTTCGCCCGTCGCAGCCGCAGTGCGTTGCCGATCACGCTGACCGAGCTCAGCGACATCGCCGCCGCCGCGATCACCGGCGAAAGCAGGATACCGAAGAAAGGATAGAGTAATCCCGCCGCAACCGGAACGCCTGCCGCATTGTAGACGAAGGCGAAGAAAAGGTTCTGGCGTATATTGCGCATCGTCGCCCGGCTCAACGTCCGCGCCCTGACGATGCCGCCGAGATCGCCGCCGAGCAGCGTGATGCCGGCGCTTTCCATCGCCACATCGGTGCCGGTGCCCATGGCGATGCCGACATCGGCGGCGGCCAGCGCCGGGGCGTCATTGACGCCGTCGCCGGCCATCGCCACCACGCGGCCTTGCACCTTCAGCTCGCTCACGATCTCCGCCTTGCGTTCCGGCAGTACCTCTGCCTCGACATCGTGAATGCCGAGCCGCCGCGCCACCGCCTCGGCGGTCGTGATGTTGTCGCCGGTCAGCATGACAATGCGGATGCCGTCGGCCTTCAGCGCGTCGAGCGCGGCCGGGGTCGTCTCCTTCACCGGATCGGCAATCGCGATGACGCCCGCCGCCTTGCCGTCGATCGAGGCGAAGATTGCCGTCGCGCCGTCGCGGCGCAGCCGTTCGGCGGCGTCCTCCAGCGCGCGTGTGTCGACTTCGAGGTCGGCCAGGTATTTCGCGTTGCCGGCGGCTACGTTGCGGCCTTCGACCGTGCCGCGCGCGCCGCGGCCGACCGGTGAATCGAAATCGCTCACATCGGCGAGCCGCATTCCGCGTTCTTCCGACGCCTTGACGATTGCTGCGCCGAGCGGATGTTCGCTGGCCCGTTCGAGGCTGGCGGTCAGGCGCAGCATTTCATCCTCGTCGACACCTTCCGCGACGACGATCTCGACGACACGGGGTTTGCCTTCGGTCAGCGTGCCGGTCTTGTCGATGACCAGTGTATCGACGCGCTCCATCCGCTCCAGCGTCGCGGCGTCGCGCACCAGAACGCCCATGCCGGCGCCGCGGCCGACGCCGACCATGATCGACATCGGTGTCGCAAGGCCGAGCGCGCAAGGGCAGGCGATAATCAGCACCGCGACGGCGGCGACCAGCGCGAAGGCGAAGCGCGGCTCCGGTCCGAAGACCGACCAGGCGGCAAAGGCAATCACGGCGGCCGCGATCACCGCCGGCACGAACCAGCCCGACACCTTGTCGGCAAGGCGCTGGATCGGCGCGCGCGATCGCTGCGCGGCGGCGACGAGGCCGACGATCTGCGCCAGCATCGTGTCGCGGCCGATCTTTTCGGCCTTCATCGTGAAGCCGCCGGTCTGGTTGATCGTTCCGGCGATCAGCCGGTCGCCCGGCCGCTTCGTCACCGGCATCGCCTCGCCGGTGATCATCGCCTCGTCGACCGCGCCGCCGCCTTCGTGCAGCGCGCCGTCCACCGGCACCTTCTCGCCCGGCCGCACGCGCAGCAGGTCGCCCACCGCGATTTCCTCGATGGCGACGTCTTCATCGTTGCCGTCCGCGTTGACGCGCCGCGCCGTCTTCGCCTCGAGGCCAAGCAGCGCCTTGATCGCGTCGCCGGTCGTCTCGCGGGCGCGGAGTTCGAGCACCTGTCCGAGCAGCACCAGCACGGTGATGACGGCGGCCGCCTCGAAATAGACCGCGACCGCGCCATGCGCGCTTCGGAAGGCGTCGGGAAAAATATCCGGCGCCAGCGTCGCGACCATGCTGTAGGCCCAGGCGACGCCGGTTCCCATCGCGATCAGCGTGAACATGTTGAGGTTGCGGCTGGCCAGCGATTGCCAGCCGCGCTCGAAGAAGGGCCAGCCCGCCCACAGCACCACCGGCGTCGCCAGCACCATCTGCACAAGGTTGTTGGTCTGCGGCGCGACGACATGCGACAACCCGGTCAGATGCGCCCCCATTTCGAGTGCGACGACCGGCAGCGCCAGCACCAGGCCGATCCAGAAGCGCCGTCTCATGTCGGCATATTCCGGGTTCGGAGCATCTCCGGCCGCCGGCATCATCGGCTCCAGCGCCATGCCGCAGATCGGGCAGGAACCCGGACGGTCGCGCACGATCTCGGGATGCATCGGACAGGTCCATTGCGCGCCCTCCGGCGCGTTCACGGGCGCGGTTTTCGTTCCGGTTCCGTGACGATGATGAGTGTGATTGTGGTGTTCGCATCCGCTCATGGAAAGCTCCTCTGTTGGAAGACAGATAAGGCTTCCCATGATAGGAAGGTCAAGGGGCCGGACTCCGGGCGGGGATAAATTGCGGGATAAGTCGTCGGCTTCGCTCAACGCTGCACAGCATGCGGTCCGCTGGCGAACGGGCCACATGGTTTGTGACAGTTTTTTGACAGTTCGATGACAGCCGGCCCTTTTGAACGCCTCAGAGGTCGAGTTCCACCCAAACCGGCACATGGTCGGAAGGCTTTTCGCGGCCCCTGACATTGCGGTCGATGTCGCAGGCTTTCAGGCGGTCGGCGGCCTGCGGCGACAGCAAAAGATGGTCGATGCGGATCCCATTGTCCTTCGCCCAGGCGCCGGCCTGATAGTCCCAGAAGGTATAGCGATGGGCCTCGGTGTGGCAGGCGCGGAAGGCGTCGGTGAATCCGAGATTGATCAGTTCACGGAACTTCGTTCGCGTTTCGGGCCGGAACAACGCATCGTTCGCCCAGGCTTGCGGGTCGTGAACGTCGTCCGCGGCCGGGATCACGTTGTAGTCGCCGGCAAGCACCAGCGGTTCCTCGAATGCCAGCAGCCGGTGCGCATGGTCGATCAGCCGGTCCATCCAGTGCAGCTTGTATTCGAATTTCTCGGTGTCGACGGGGTTGCCGTTCGGTAAATAGATCGAAGCGACGCGCAATGCGCCGCCGGCGGTCGACACGACGGCCTCAATATAGCGCGATTGTTCGTCGCCATCGCCGCCGGGCAGGCCGCGCGTCACGTCTTCGAGCGGCAGCTTGGAAATTATCGCGACGCCGTTATAGGTCTTTTGTCCATGGACCGCGACGTTGTAGCCCAGTTCCTCGATGTCGCCGCGCGGGAAGGCATCGTCGAGGCATTTCAACTCCTGCAGGCACACGATGTCGGGCTCGGCTTCTTTCAGCCATGCGGTCAGGTTCGCCAGGCGCGCCTTGATCGAATTGACGTTGAAGGTCGCGATCTTCATCTGTCCCCCCGCCTCCCCTCGGTCATTACGGCACCTTCCGCCCACTGAACGATGGCGTCACCGTCCGGCAACCCTTGCCCGACATCGATGAATTCGAAGTGGGTCGCGGGCGCCATGAAGATCGGCCGTCCGCCGGTTTCGGTATAGGGTACCGTGCCGAGCGGCGTCACGACCATCACGATCAAGCGGCCTTCGCCGTTGTCGGCGCGCAACGGAAAGCCGACCACCTCCACCTCCGCCGCGAAGCCGCGCTGATACCCCTCACGATGCACCGACGCGAAACCGCAAGGTGTTGCATGGAAAGCCTTGATGCGTGCCGCGGCGCGCGCGACCTGCAGCGGTTCGGCGAAGTCGCCATAGCGCTTGCCCGTTATGTTCATCCCCTGCCGTTCGACGAGGCCCGTGCCGGCGTAACGGAAAACCACGTCGCCGTCCGCGAGTTCGGCGATCACCATATGCGGCATCAGCGGTGCGGTTTTGGAGGTGAGCTTGAAGGCAGCGCGGGACGGGACTTCGTTGCCTGTTCGTATCTCTTTCCAGTAGTCCGCCAGCTTTTGGCCGGCTTCGGTCAGTACGCGACTGGTCATAGGTTTACGCTTGCACCTCCCCCACAGAGAATCACCCATATGGTTAGAGATTACCGGCGTTTTCTCTATGGTAAAACCATCACTGTGCCAATATGACACAGTAGTTTAAGTATATCCGTCCGTCAGACGGAGAAAGACGTGCCGCAACCGCAGGATGACGTTGCGTTAGGATTGTTGATCTTGAAAGCAGAGCCGATCAGATCGTCCGTGTAGTCGATCTCGGAACCCGCCAGATAACCGACAGAAACCGCATCGATCAGCACGGTAACACCATCCCGCTCAAGCACCAGATCGTCGTCCTGCCTGGTGTCGTCCAGCGTGAAGCCGTACTGAAAACCCGAGCATCCGCCGCCCTGCACGGCCACGCGCAGCATCGTGCCTTTGCTCTCGCCATCGATAATCCTGGCGATCTGGCGGGCGGCGCGGGCCGTCAACGTGATGGGCGCGGCGAGTTCGGCAATCTCGGTCATGCGGTCTTTCTTGCGTTCGGGCCGGAAACAGTGCTTTCGGCTTTGAACAATACCAGAATTGGCTTAGCAGATATGTAGTCGTCCGCTGCCCGGTTTTCAAACCGCAAGCCGGAGCTCGGGGCCGAAAAGTTGAGGTTTTACTTGCCGATAGCCAATCCCGCCGCCACCGCGCCCTATGCCACCCGTGCCGAGGAAACGCGCGGCCGGCTCTTTGCCGAAGCCGAGAGCGCCACGCGAACGCCGTTCCAGCGCGATCGCGACCGGATCATTCACTCCGGCGCCTTCCGCCGCCTCAAGTATAAAACGCAGGTCTTCGTCTATCACGAGGGCGACAACTACCGGACGCGCCTCTCGCATTCTTTGGAAGTCGCGCAGGTCGCGCGGTCCGTCGCCCGCGTGCTGGGGCTCGACGAAGACCTCGCCGAAACGCTGGCGCTGGCGCACGATCTCGGTCACACGCCGTTCGGTCATGCTGGCGAAACGGCGCTCGATCGCTGCATGGAAGGTTTTGGCGGCTTCGATCACAACGCCCAGACGCTGCGCATCGTCACCAAGCTCGAGCGCCGCTATGCGCGTTTCGACGGCCTCAACCTGACATGGGAAACGCTTGAAGGGTTGGTCAAACACAACGGCCCCGTGGTGACGCCAAAGCGCGGCATCGCCGCGTTGCCGCGCGCCCTTGCCGAATACGCGGAGACGCAGGACCTCGAATTGTCGACCTATGCGGGGCCGGAGGCGCAGGTGGCGGCACTGGCCGACGACATCGCCTACAACAATCACGACATTGACGACGGCCTGCGCGCCGGTCTTTTCGAGATCGAGGATCTGATGGCGCTGCCGCTGGTCGGCGACGCTTTTCGTGGCGTTCTCGACGAATTTCCAGGGCTCGAAACCACGCGCGTGATCCATGAGGCGGTGCGGCGGCTGATCGGCGCGATGGTCGACGATTTGCTGGCCGAGACGCGGCGCAGGCTCGCCGACGCACGGCCGGCGTCGGCCGCCGATGTCCGGGCGATGGACCGGCCGCTGGTGGGCTTCGGCGCCACGATGCGCGAGCACAATGCGGCGCTGAAAACCTTTCTGATGCAGCGCATGTATCGCCATTACCGTGTCAACCGTTCGATGAGCAAGGCACAGCGGATTGTCGCCGATCTCTTCGCGCTGCTGCACCGCGAGCCCGATCTCCTGCCGCCGGAATGGCAGGAAGGCTGCGACGGGGCGGGCGGGCTCAAAACCTCACGGCGGGTTTGCGATTTCATCGCCGGCATGACCGACAGGTTTGCCATCGAGGAGCACCGCCGGCTTTTCGACCTCCACGATTCAAGGGCCTGATCGGGGCTGGAAACGGAGCTTCGGCGCGGCTAGAGTGCGCGCCCGGTGGCCCCATAAGTGACGGCAACAATGAACATTTTTCGCTATTTCGAGGATCGCGTCGAGGTTGCCCTGAAGGCGCTCGAGAAAGAGGGCGTGCTGCCGGCCGGGATCGACATCTCGCGCGTCGCCGTCGAGCCGCCGCGCGATCCCTCGCATGGCGACCTGTCGACCAACGCCGCGATGGTGCTGGCCAAGCCCGCCGGTATGAAACCGCGCGATCTTGCCGATCGTCTGGCCGCGAAGCTTTCGGCCGAGGAAGCGGTGACGGAGGTTTCCGTTGCCGGACCCGGCTTCATCAACCTACGTCTCAATGCGGGTTTCTGGCTGGCGCGTATTCCCGAGATGCTGCGTTCGGGGCCGGCCTACGGGACGAGCGAAATGGGCGCCGGTGAGGCGGTCAATGTCGAATATGTTTCGGCCAATCCGACGGGCCCGATGCATGTCGGTCATGTGCGCGGCGCGGTTTTCGGCGATGCGCTGGCGAACCTTCTGGAAAAGGTCGGCTACCGCGTCTGTCGCGAATACTACATCAACGATGCGGGCGGGCAGATCGAAGTGCTGGCGCGCAGCGTTCTGCTTCGGTATCGCGAGGCACTCGGCGAAGAGATCGGTGCGATCCCCGAAGGCCTGTATCCGGGCGACTATCTGAAACCAGTCGGGCAGGCGCTTGCCGCGACGCATGGCGGCAACCTGATCGACGTGAACGACGAAGCGGAAGCGCTGCGGATCGCACGCGAGGCAGCGATCGACGCGATGATGGAGCTGATCCGCGGCGATCTCGCGGTGCTCGGGATCACGCATGAGGTCTTTTTCTCGGAGCTGTCGCTGCACCGGTCGGGCGCCATCGACGAAACGGTGAAGTTGCTCGAGGAAAAAGGTCTGATCTATGTCGGCGTGCTGGAGCCGCCGAAGGGTGAGACGCCGGAGGATTGGGAGCCTCGCCCGCAAACGCTTTTCCGTTCGACGCAGTTCGGCGACGATGCCGACAGGGCGCTCAAGAAGTCCGACGGGAGCTGGACCTATTTCGCGCCGGACATCGCCTATCACCACGACAAATACCGGCGCGGCTACCGGACGCTGATCGACGTCTGGGGCGCCGACCATTCGGGCTACATCAAGCGCGTCAAGGCAGCGGTGGCGGCGATCACCGACAATGGCGCCGATATCGACGTCAAGGTCTGCCAGATGGTGCGGCTCTTCCGCAATGGCGAGCCGGTCCGCATGTCGAAGCGGGCCGGCGATTTCGTGACGCTGCGCGAGGTCGTGGACGAAGTCGGCAAGGATGCCGTGCGCTTCATGATGCTGACGCGGAAAAACGATGCGCCGCTCGATTTCGACTTCGCCAAGGTGATGGAGCAGTCGCGCGACAATCCGGTGTTTTATGTGCAGTACGCTCATGCACGCATCCACTCGGTTTTGCGCAATGCGGCCGAGGCCGGATACGATCTCTCCGACGGGGCGCTCGCCAACGCCGATCTGTCGCGTCTCGGCGACGAGGCGGAGCTTGCGCTGCTTCGGCTGATGGCCGGCTTTCCGCGTCAGGTCGAGCAGGCGGCCATCGCTCATGAACCACACCGGATCGCCTTCTATCTCGACGATCTGGCGGCCGCCTTCCACGCGCTGTGGAACAAGGGCAAGGACGACGCATCTCTTCGTTTCATCCGCGAGGATGACAGGGATGCTACGCTTGCCAGACTCGCATTGATTCGCGCTGCCGCATATGTCGTTGCCGCCGGTTTGGGGATTCTGGGGGTGGAGCCGACCGAGGAGATGCGTTGATGCCGAACCGGGATGGTCACTGGGACGAGGATCCGGAATACGATTTCGATCCCGACGTCGAGGACTACGAGGTCTATGACGAGGAGGAGGGGCGTCGCCGCGGACCGCTGATGCTTCTCAGCGTTGTGGCCTTGCTGGTGGTCTTTGCCGGCGTCGTTTTTCTGGCGTATCGGCAGGGCGACACCGACGGCGGCATGCCGCCGCTGCTGCGTGCGGACGGCGAGCCGACCAAGGAGGTTCCGGCCAATCCCGGCGGCAAGACGTTTCCGCATCAGGACGCCGGCATCTACGATCGCATCGGCGGCGAGGCGGCGGCCGGGCGCGGCGAGAGCGAGCAATTGCTGCCGCCGGCCGAGGAACCGCTGGCAATCGACCGGTCATCCGAAATCTCGCCGCGCGATCAGCAGGCAATGGACCGGCTGGCGCAGGCAATCGAAAGTGCACCGCTGGAGCCCATCGCGCCGGGGACATCCCCGGCGGAACCCGAAGCTGTCGTTCCGTCCGCGCCAGCGACACCTGCGGATCAAGCGCCGGTGACGCAACCGCCCGTGGCCAACAATGTGGGCACGCATGTCGTGCAACTTGCTGCTTTCCGTGACGAGGCGGCGGCGCGCGATGCCTTCGAAAAGCTCCGGGCAAAGTTTCCCGATCTGCTCGGCCCGCTCGTCATCGACATTCAGCGCGCCGATCTCGGCGAGCAGGGCATCTATTACCGGCTGCGCGGCGGTTATCTCGAAAAATCTGCGGCCGACGGGCTTTGCGGGCAACTCGAAGCGCAAGGGCAGGGCTGCTTCGTCCGGCCGCGATGAGTGTTTCCGCGGCGATCTATGGATGCGCGGGGCTCGTGCTGGATGAAGCCGAACGCGCTTTCTTTCGTGCGGCGCGGCCTTGGGCCTTCATTCTTTTTGCACGCAACATCGACACGCCGGAACAGGTGCGGCGTCTGATCGCAAGCCTTCGCGATGCCGCCGGTCACAATGCGCAAATCCTGATCGATCAGGAAGGCGGGCGTGTTCAACGCCTGCGTCCGCCACACTGGCATCGTTATCCGCCCGGCCGCGCCTATGGTGCGATCCACGCCGCCAACCCCGAAGCCGGACTTGCGGCGGCTCGGCTCGGCGCGCGTTTGATCGCAGAGGATCTTCGCGATCTCGGCATCACGGTCGATTGCCTGCCTGTCCTCGATGTGCCGGTGGCGGGCGCGGATGATGTGATCGGCGACCGCGCCTATGCGCAGACGCCGGACGATGTGGCGGTGCTCGGCCGCGTGGCGGCGGAGGGTTTGCTTGCCGGCGGTGTACTGCCGGTGATGAAGCACATCCCGGGGCACGGGCGCGCTGGCGTTGACAGCCACAAGAGCCTGCCGGTCGTTTCGGCCTCCCGGCGCGAACTTGAGGAAACGGATTTCCCGCCCTTCCACGCGCTGTGCGACCTGCCGCTCGCGATGACGGCGCATGTCGTCTACACGGCCATCGATCCGGATGCGCCGGCGACCACCTCGAAGAAAGTGATCGGCCAGATCGTTCGCGGGCAGATCGGGTTCGACGGATTGCTGATGTCCGACGATCTTTCGATGGAGGCGCTGGCGGGCGATTTGGGCGCGCGGGCACGGTCGAGCCTCGCGGCTGGTTGCGACGTCGTCCTGCATTGCAACGGCCGGATGGCGGAGATGGAGGCGGTGGCCGGCGAGGCGCCGGCGCTGGCGGGAGCCGCGAGGGCTCGCGCCGAATCAGCGGAGGCAATGCGGCTGCTTCGTGCCGAGGCACTCGACCCTGCGGAAAATCATGCGCGGTTGGCCGAATTTCTGGCGGCTTACGGGCAAGATCGTTGGGGATAAACCGATAAACAGGGTACCCGCGCCAGAGGGTGCACGGTATAAGGGTCAATCGTCCCCGGCCGATGGGCAGAATCGGATCGCGGATGCTTGGGGACTACAAGAATCCGGGTCATATGCACAAGGCAGCCATGAGCGAGGCGCCCACACAAGGCGAAGCTGACGACGGTGCACCGGCAGGCGATGCCGCGGCCGGCGAGGCCGTTTCGGGCTTCGAGGAAGGGCCGCCGCGAAGCGCCGCCGATCCCGGCGACACGCTGATCGTCGATCTCGATGGTTTTGAGGGGCCGCTCGACGTCCTGCTGACGCTGGCGCGCAACCAGAAGGTCGACCTCACCCGCATTTCGATCCTGAAACTCGCCGAGCAATATCTCGATTTCATCGCCCATGCGCGGCGGATGGAGCTTGATCTTGCCGCCGACTATCTGGTGATGGCGTCGTGGCTCGCCTACCTGAAATCGAAATTGCTGTTGCCGCCGCCGGAAGAGGAAGAGGGCCCGTCGGGCGCCGAGATGGCGGCGCGGCTTGCGTTCCAGTTGCAGCGGCTCGAGGCGATGCGCAACGCGGCGCAACAGATATTCGGCCGTCAGTGCCGCATGGGCCTGCAGGTCTTCCCGCGCGGCGCACCGGAAGGCATTCGCGTCATCAAGACAAGCAATTATCAGGGAACGCTGTACGAGCTTCTGAAGAGCTATTCCGAGCAGCGCCTGAAAGGTCACGAAACAAAGTGGGAGCCCAAGCGGCTGCCGATCATGGCGATCGAGGCAGCGCGCAAGCGCTTCGAGGCGATGATGGGCATGATGTTCGACTGGGGCCGGATCGACAATTTCCTGCCCGTCGACGAAATGAGCGCGCCGATGCGCCGTTCGGCGATGGCGAGCATGCTGAGCGCGGCGCTGGAGCTTGCGAAGGACGGGCACATGGAACTGCGCCAGGCCGGCGCGTTCGCACCGTTGTTCCTGCGCCGCCGCGAAGTCAAACCCGAACAGACCCCCCCAGAGAAGACCGAAGAATGACGGACGAGAGAGTACAGGACAGCGAAGCCGAGGGCGGTATCGAGATGGAAATCGACGAGGACGAGGGTGGCGGCACGGGCGATGCGCCCAAGAACGTCGTCCGGTTTCCGGTCAATGCGACCGAGCATGCAGCGCTGATCCGCATGGTCGAGGCGCTGCTCTTCGCCGCCGCCGAGCCTCTCGACATCGACAGCATCGCGAGCCGGCTGCCGGAGGGCGCCGATGTCGGCGCGGCGATCGAGGACCTGCAGCAGACCTATGAGGGGCGGGGCGTCAATCTGGTCCGCGTCGCCAACAAGTGGATGTTCCGGACGGCGGACGATCTCGGCTTCCTGATGGAGCGGGAAGCGGTGGAGCAGCGGCGCTTGTCGCGCGCCGCGATGGAGACGCTGGCCATCGTCGCCTATCACCAGCCCGTTACGCGCGCCGAAATTGAGGAAATCCGGGGCGTCAGCGTTTCGAAGGGGACGCTCGACGTGCTGATGGAAACCGGCTGGGTGCGGCTGCGCGGGCGCAAGCGGACGCCGGGCCGACCGGTGACCTACGGAACGACCGAGGATTTCCTGGTGCATTTCGGGCTCGAGAATGTCGGCGACCTGCCGGGCATCGACGAGTTGAAGGCGGCCGGGCTTCTCGACGGGCGGCTGCCGCCGGGCTTCGATGTTCCCAATCCAAGCGAGGGCGGCGGTGAAGGCGATGGCGAATTCGCCGACGAGGAGGAATATGGTGCGGCGCTCGACGAGCATCTCGCGCAGGACACGGTGGAAGACAAGTAGCCGGTCCAACTTCGTCCAATGCCTGAAATCCGCGACAATTTTCGTTTAATATCATCTTGTTATTGTGGTTTGTTAACCATGAACCTTCGCACGGCGCAGGCGGTGCGGAAAATCCGGAATGATGTCGCAATCCGGCGGCGGAACGCCCATATTGGGCAAAGGTAATGCCGGTTACAGGGGCGCGGGCATCTTCGCGCCGGTGGAGAAAGAAATGCCGAGTTGGACACAAATACTGCTGGTCGTGGTGCTGATCCTTCTGCTGTTCGGCCGGGGCAAGATTTCCGAAATGATGGGCGACTTTGCCAAGGGCATCAAAAGCTTCAAGCGGGGGCTTTCGGATGAGGAAGAGGCCGATGTCGCCAGTTCCGAACCCAAGACCATCGACGCGACGGTGAACCGGGAAGAGAGCGCCGAGGCCAAGAACAAGGCCACCAACAGCTAACGGGTTCGATTGACGAGCTCCGGCTCGAGGCATTTCAGAAGTCATATGTTCGATATCGGATGGTCAGAGCTGCTCGTCATTGCGGCGGTCGCCATCATCTTCGTCGGTCCGAAGGATCTGCCGCGGATGATGCGCACGATCGGCCGCTATGTGACCAAGGTCAGGTCGATGGCGCGCGAATTCCAGAGCTCCTTCGAGGATCTGGCGCGCGAGACCGAGCTTGAGGAACTGCGCAAGGAAGTCACCGGCCTTCGCGATGCCGCCACGGCGCCACTGAAGAAGTTTCAGCAGGAAATCGACAAGCCGGTCAAGATGGGCGGAGGCGGTGCGGGTGCTGCTGCGGCTGCCGCGGCGTCGGAAGCACGGGCGGCAGAAATCGCCGCCGGCGAGCCGCCGGAGGCCGGCGAAATTTCGCCTGAGATGCAGGAGGCGTTGCGCGAGGCCGAAGCCGTCGAGGCGTTTGGCGTCAGCGATCCGGAGCGCGACGACAAATGAGCGCCAACGCGGCCATGCCGGAGCCGGAAGACGATGTCGAGGCCTCCCGGGCACCGCTGATCGACCACCTGATCGAGCTGCGCTCGCGGCTGATCCGTTCGGTGATCGCCATCGTGATCGCCTTCGGCATCTGTTTCGCCTTTGCCGACGACATTTTCAACATCCTGATCAAGCCCTATGAGGCAAGCGTCGGATCGGGGCCGGAAGCGCGTTTCATCTTTACGGCGCCGCAGGAATTCCTGATCACGCAGTTGAAGCTCGCCTTTTTCGGCGCGATGTTTCTCGCCTTTCCGATCATCGCCTCGCAGATCTACATGTTCGTGGCGCCCGGCCTCTACAAGGATGAACGCCACGCTTTCCTGCCCTATCTGATCGCAACGCCGATCCTGTTCCTGATCGGTGCGGCGCTGGTTTATTTCGGGGTGATGCCGCTCGCCTTGCAGTTCTTCATGGGGATGCAGCAGGAAGGCGGCGAGGGGCGGACGGCCATTGAGTTGATGCCGCGCGTCAGCGAATATCTCAGCCTGATCATGACGATGCTCTTTGCCTTTGGCATGTGCTTCCAGTTGCCCGTCATCCTGATGCTGCTGGCGCGGATCGGCGTGGTCAACGCGGCTCAACTCCGCAAGGGACGGCGCTATGCCATCGTCATCGTCTTTGCCGTCGCGGCCTTTCTGACGCCGCCGGATTTCTTCAGCCAGATCGCGCTCGGCGTACCGACGCTGCTGCTCTACGAGTTGTCGATTTTCGGCGTCGCATGGACCGAAAAGCGGCAGGCCGCCGCGGCCGAGGAAGAGGCCACAGAGGCCTGAGCCCTGTCTGGACGGTCGGAGCCTTTCCGCCTATACAAGGCGCCGAAACGGGCGGGCGGACCGGGAGCGATTCGGGTTTCGGCCGGCACCGGCGTACTCGTATTTCCCATCACATTGGGGTGTCATGTTCGACATCAAGGCCATTCGCGACGACGCCCAAGCCTTCGATGCCGGGCTCGCGAAGCGCGGGCTCGAACCGCAGGCTGCGCGTCTGCTCGAGATCGACGAGCGCCGCCGCCAGATCGTTACCCGTTTGCAGGAGATGCAGCAGCGCCGCAACGACGCCTCGAAATTGATCGGTCAGGCCAAGGCGAAGAAGGACGAAGCGACCGCGCAGAAGCTGATGGACGAGGTCGCGGCGCTGAAGGGCGATCTCCAGAAGGGCGAGGAAGAAGAACGGCAGGTTAATGCCGAGCTTGAGGCCGCGCTGGCGTCGATACCCAATATCCCGCTCGACGAGGTGCCGGTCGGCGCGGACGAGAGCGCCAATGTCGAGCATCGTCGGCACGGAGCCCCCCGCGCGATGAACTTCGCGCCGCGCGAGCATTTCGATCTCGGCGAGGCGCTGGGCCTGATGGATTTCGAGACGGCGGCCAAGCTCTCCGGCGCGCGATTCTCTGTGCTGAAGGGTCCGCTGGCGCGGCTCGAGCGCGCGATCGGCAATTTCATGGTCGATTTGCATACGAGCGCGTTTGGTTACGAAGAAGTATCGCCGCCGCTGATGGTGCGCGACGAGGCGATGTTCGGCACGGCGCAACTGCCGAAATTCGCAGATGATCAGTTTGCGACATTCAAGGGACAGAGCCGCGACGACCAGGAAAAATACTGGCTGATTCCGACAGCCGAAGTGCCGCTGACCAATCTGGTGCGTGAGAGCATTCTTTCCGAAGAAGAACTGCCGAAGCGTTTCACCGCCTACACACCTTGCTTCCGGGCCGAGGCGGGTGCGGCTGGGCGCGACACGCGGGGAATGATCCGCCAGCATCAGTTCTCCAAGGTGGAACTCGTTTCGATCACCACACCTGAGAAATCGCTCGAAGAACACGACCGGATGCTTGCCTGCGCCGAAGAAGTTTTGAAGCGGCTCGGGCTGCATTACCGGGTGATGGTGCTTTCGACCGGCGACATGGGTTTTGCGGCGCGCAAGACTTACGACATCGAGGTCTGGCTGCCGGGGCAGAATGCCTATCGCGAGATTTCATCCTGCTCGGTCTGCGGCGATTTCCAGGCGCGGCGGATGAATGCGCGCTACCGGCCGAAAGGCGAAAAGAACACCCGCTTCGTGCACACGCTGAACGGCTCGGGCCTCGCGGTCGGGCGGACGCTGGTGGCGGTGATGGAAAATTACCAGCAGGGCGACGGTTCGATAGAAGTGCCTGAGGTGCTGCGTCCCTATATGGGCGGGCTGGAGGTCATTATGCCTCATGGGGCGCCTCATGGGTAAGTCCGCGTCCAAGGGCCTCCGCATTCTGGTCACCAATGACGACGGCATTCACGCGCCGGGGCTCAAGGTGCTGGAGAAGATCGCGCACAAGCTGACGCGCGATGTCTGGACCGTCGCGCCGGAGGAGGAGCAAAGCGGTTCGGCGCATTCGCTGTCGCTGGCGAACCCCTTGCGCGTCCGCAAGCTTGCCGCGCGGAAATATGCGATCAAGGGAACGCCGTCCGACTGCGTGCTGATGGCGGTGCGCCACATCATGAAGGACGAGACACCCGACCTCATTCTTTCGGGCGTCAATCGCGGCCAGAACATCGCCGACGACGTGACCTATTCCGGCACCATCGCGGCGGCGATGGAAGGAACGCAACTCGGCATTCCGTCGATCGCGCTCAGCCAGGCCTTTGGCTTCGGCGGCAACATGAAGCTCAAATGGTCGACGGCGGAACATTTCGCGCCTGACATTCTGAAAAAACTCGTTGCAGCCGGCTGGCCCGAGGACGTGCTCATCAACATCAATTTTCCGGATGTCGTGCCGCAATCGGTTACGGGTATCGAGGTGACGCGGCAGGGCAAGCGCGACCAGTCGCTGGTTCGTGTCGAGGAGCGGATCGACGCGCGCAACAATCCCTACTATTGGCTCGGTTTCGAGCGCATTCTCAGTAATCCGCCGCAGGGAACGGATTTGCGCGCCATCTATGAGGGGCGCATTTCGATTACGCCGCTGCATATGGACCTCACCCATGCGCGCACGACCAATGCGCTCAACGCCGCGCTCGGGACGATGCCGGTGAAGCGTTCGCGACGGAAATCGTGAGGATCGGGTGAGCGACGAGACGCCCATGGACGAGATCGAACAGGGCAAGATCGAGCTGATCATGGGCCTGCGCCGGCAGGGGATTCGCGACAAGCGCGTGTTGTCGGCGCTTGAGCGGGTGCCGCGCGAGAAATTCATCAGCGGCACCTTTCGCAAGCAAGCCTACGAGGATCATGCGCTGCCCATCGAATGCGGGCAGACGATCAGCCAGCCCTACATCGTCGCCTACATGACCGAGCAGCTTCAGGTCGGTGAACGGATGAAGGTGCTCGAGGTCGGCACGGGGTCGGGCTATCAGGCGGCAGTGCTGGCGCGGCTCTGCCGCCGCGTCTATACGATCGAGCGCTACCGCACATTGTTGAAAGATGCCCTCAAGCGTTTCGAAGACCTCAACATCAACAACATCACGGCCAAGGTCGGCGACGGTGGGCAGGGCTGGCCCGAGCAGGCGCCGTTCGACCGAATCATCGTGACCGCAGCGGCGCCGGCCGTGCCGCAAAAGCTGGTTGAGCAGCTCAAGGAAGGCGGGCTGATGATCGTGCCCGTCGCGGCTTCCGGCGGCCGGGGCGAGCAGAAACTTGTACGGATCGAGCGGACGGGCGAAGGTGTGAAGCGCGAGGAGCTTCTGCCGGTCCGCTTTGTGCCGCTGGTCGAGGGTGTCGCAAAAGAGTCCTGAACGCTTGAGAGGGAGCGGTCTTATACGATGCGGCGCGGACAGGGGATAAGGGTGGCGAAGTTCGCCGGCGCGCTCGCGGCGATGCTGCTCGCCGCCGCCTGCGGCAGCAGCGAGCGCCCGTGGTGGGATGGCGGACCGTCCGGCACCGGCGGCCCGCGCGCGCCGATGGCCCGTCCCGTCCAGGCAGTTGCGCCCGGCGGCACCTATGTCGTCCGGCGCGGCGACACGGTGCACAGCATCGCGCGCGCCCATGACGTGCCGTTGCGCTCGATCATCGATGCCAACCGGTTGAGGCCGCCCTACACGATCGAGGTCGGGCAGCGGTTGACGATCCCGGCTGGACGCTTTCACGTCGTTCAGGCCGGCGACACGGTCTACAGCATTTCACGGCAGCACAACGTCGACATGGCGTCGCTGACCAGCCTCAACCGCATCCGGGCGCCCTACACGATCAAGGTCGGCGAACGGTTACAGCTTCCCTCGCGCGGTGGGGCTCAACAACCCGCCGCCGTAACGCGCGATGTTGCAGGCGGCCCGGTGCCGGTGGCGCGGCCCGTTGCCGGGGTGGCGAGCGCCGCGGTGCAACCGGCGAGCACCACACCGAGCGTACCGAAATCGCCGCTGCCTGCGGCGCCGGCCGCAACCGGCGGCTTCGTCTGGCCGATCGAAGGGAAGATTCTCTCATCGTACGGTCCCAAAGCCAACGGTTTGCACAATGACGGCATCAACATTGCCGCCGAGATGGGCGCGCCCGTCAAGGCCGCGCAAAACGGTGTCGTCGCCTATGCGGGTAACGAGCTGAAGGGCTACGGCAACCTGCTGCTGGTCCGCCACGAGGGCGACCTGATCACCGCCTATGCGCATAACAGCAAGTTGCTGGTGCAGCGCGGCGACACGATTCTGCGCGGGCAGACCATCGCACAGGCCGGCAACTCCGGCAGCGTCGTGACGCCGCAAGTGCATTTCGAGGTTCGTCGCGGTGCCAAGGCGCTCGACCCGATGACGGTGATTGGCCGCTAGCCGAGTTGCTGGCCGAGGCGGCCGGCGAGATCCTGAATAAATTGCCAGGCAACACGGCCGGAACGCGCGCCGCGCGTCGCGGACCATTCGATGGCCTCGGAATGGAGACGTTCCGTGCCGACCTTCAAACCATAGTGAGCCGCATAGGCCTCCACCATGCCGAGGAATTCGGCCTGGCTGCAATTGTGGAAGCCGAGCCACAGGCCGAACCGGTCGGAGAGCGAGACCTTTTCCTCGACCGCCTCGGAGGGATTGATCGCCGTCGAACGCTCGTTTTCCACCATGTCGCGGGGCATCAGGTGGCGGCGGTTCGATGTCGCGTAGAAGATCACATTGCGCGGCCGGCCCTCGATGCCGCCTTCGAGCACCGCCTTCAGCGATTTGTAGCTGGTGTCGTCCTGATCGAATGACAGATCGTCGCAAAAGATGATGGCCGGGCGGGATTGTCCGCGCAGAAGCGCCATCAGGCGCGGCAGGCTTTCGATGTCCTCGCGATGAATCTCGATCAGGATCAGACTGTGCGGCGTCTCTTCGTTGACAGCCGCATGTGCTGCCTTCACGAGCGAACTCTTGCCCATGCCGCGCGCGCCCCAGAGCAGCGCATTGTTGGCCGGCAGGCCACGTGCGAAACGGCGCGTATTGTCGAGCAGGATATCGCGGACCCGGTCGATACCCTTCAGAAGCGGCAGGTCGACCCGCGCGACCTCGGCGACCGGCTCTGGCATCGCGCTCTCGGCGTTCCAGACAAAGGCATCGGCGGAAGCAAAATCCGCCGCGTCGGCCCGCGGCGGCGCAAGCCGGTCAAGCGCGTCGGCGATGCGGCCGAGCAGGGTTTCGATGCTGGACTTGTCGGTCATATGAGCTTGCCGGGGAGCGGTCAAAACGAGGTAGGGATGGCGGACCCTAGCACCTCGGACCCTGCACGAAAATCCCTGTCCTTGCCGAAGCTTAGGCGAAACATAGGGTGCGCCCGGCGGCGGTTTGCAAATGCCCTGACGGCGGCTATAGTCCGCCGCAATCCAGCGCAGGCCGGCCGGGCCCGCCGCAGGACAGACAGTCGAAACAGGAGAAATCGATGGGTGGCGGCGGTACTTCGGAATTCTTGATCTCGCTCTTCCCGTTTATCGCGCTGTTCGCGATCATGTATTTCCTCATCCTGCGTCCTCAGCAGAAGCGCATGAGGCTGCATCGCGAGATGGTCGCCAATGTCCGCCGCGGCGACGTCGTGGTGACGGCGGGGGGGCTTATCGGCAAGGTAGCCAAGGTTGAGGACGCCGAGGTTCAGGTTGAAATTGCCGACGGTGTGCGCGTGCGCGTGGTCAAGACCACGCTGACGGATGTGCGCTCGAAATCGGAGCCGGTGCCGGCCAACGCCAATACCCCTTCCTGACACCCTTAGCGGGAGCCGCCCGACGAGGGGGGACATGCCGACATGCTGCATTTCGAACGCTGGAAAATAACGCTGATCGTCTTGCTGTGCGTGGCGGGGCTTGCTTATTCGGCGCCCAACTTCTTCCCTCGGGCATCGCTTGACGGCATCCCGAGCTGGCTGCCGAACCAGCAGATCAATCTCGGTCTCGATCTTCGGGGCGGCTCCTACATGCTGCTCGAAGTTGACACGAGTTCGCTGATCCAGGACCGGCTGCAATCGCTGGTCAACGATGTGCGCGCGGCGCTTCGCAGCGAGCGCATTCTCTATACCGGGCTCGGCATTCGCAATTCCGAGGTAACGGTTCGCATCACCCAGCCGGACGACGTCGCAAAGGCGCGCGACGCGATCGAGGGTGTCGCCACGACGGTTGCCGGCAATGCGTTTTCGGCGCTGCCGGAACGCGACATCGCGGTCAGCGTTAACGGACAAGGCATCACCGTTGTCCTGACCGAGCCGGCGATCATCGCCCGCACGCAATCGGCTGTTCAGCAGTCCATCGAAATCGTGCGCCGCCGTATCGACGAACTCGGCACCACGGAACCGGTCATTCAGCAGCAGGGCGCGAGCCGCATTCTGGTGCAGGTGCCCGGTCTCGACGATCCGCAGCGTCTGAAGGAACTGCTCGGCCAGACCGCGAAAATGAACTTCCGGCTGGTCAGCAACGCGATGTCGGGCGAGCAGGCGCTCGCGACGCGCACAGTGCCGACCGGTACCGAAATCCTTTTCATGGCCGAAGCGCCGAGCGTGCCGGTGCTGGTCGAACGCCGCGTCATGGTCGGCGGCGACCGGCTGGTCGATGCGCAGCCGGCCTTCGATCAGCAATCGGGCGCGCCGGTGGTCAACTTCCGGTTCGACTCGACGGGCGCGCGGCAATTCGGCGAAGTTACGCGCAACAGCGTCGGGCGGCCCTTCGCCATTGTTCTCGACGACAAGGTGATCAGCGCGCCGGTGATCCGCGAACCGATCATGGGCGGTTCGGGGCAGATCAGCGGCAACTTCACGGTGCAGGCGGCCAACGATCTGGCGATCCTGTTGCGCGCCGGCGCTCTGCCGGCCCCGCTCAATGTGCTTGAGGAGCGGACCGTGGGTCCGGGGCTCGGCGCGGACTCGATCGCGGCCGGCGAGATCGCGGCCGTTATCGGCAGTCTCGCGGTCGTTGCCTTCATGATCGCGAGCTACGGCTTTTTCGGTGTGCTGGCGGTTGTGGCGCTGGCGCTCAACATGGCGATGATCTTCGCGGTCTTGTCGGTGTTGCAGGCGACGCTTACCTTGCCGGGCATCGCCGGCATCGTGCTGACCATCGGCATGGCGGTCGATGCCAATGTGCTGATCTACGAGCGCATACGCGAGGAAATCGCTGCCGGCAAAAGCCCGGTTCCGGCCATCGAAACCGGTTACAACAGAGCCTTGTCGTCCATTCTCGATGCCAACATCACGACGCTGATTTCGGCGGCGATCCTGTTCCAGATGGGGTCGGGCCCGGTGCGTGGCTTCGCGGTAACGCTCGGCGTCGGCATCGTCACTTCGGTTTTCACCGCCTATACCGTCAACCGCCTGATGCTTTCGGTCTGGATACGCCGCCGGCGTCCGAAGACGATTTATCTGTGACCGCCAGGACGGAGCCAGACACATGCGACATCTCAAGCTGATTTCGGACGACACACATATTCCGTTCGTCAAGTTCCGCCATGTCGCGGTGGCGTTTTCGTTGCTGGTCATTGCGGCGTCGGTGGCTCTTTTCTTCGCGCGCGGTCTCAATTTCGGCATCGACTTCAAGGGCGGGATCATGATCGAGATCGCCACCGACGGGCCGGCGGATCTTTCGCAGCTGCGTGCGACAATGGGCGGTCTTGGACTTGGTGAGGTTCAGATTCAGGAATTCGGTCAGGCCGACGATGTACTGATCCGCATACCGTCGCCGGCCGAGGGTGGCGAAGCTGCGTCGCAGGAAGTCGTCAACCAGGTTCGCGCTGCGCTCGACGATGTGGTTGTCGAATACCGACGCGTCGAAGTTGTCGGGCCGCAGGTCAGCGGCGAGCTTGTCCGCAACGGTACCATGGCCGTCGTGCTCGCGATGGCGCTGATGCTTGTCTATATCTGGTTCCGCTTCGAATGGCAGTTCAGCCTCGGCGCGATCATTTCGCTGGTCCATGACGTTTTCGCGACGATAGGGATACTTTGTATCCTGCAAATCGAGTTCAACCTGCAGATGATCGCGGCAATCCTGACCATTGTCGGCTACTCGATGAACGATACCGTCATCGTCTACGACCGCGTCCGGGAGAACTTGCGTAAATACAAGAAGATGGACCTCGCCGAGTTGATCGACCTTTCGATCAATCAGACATTGTCGCGCACGGTCATCACTTCGGGCACGACGCTGCTGGCCTTGTTGGCGCTCTTCGTTTTCGGTGGCGAGGTCTTGCGCGGCTTCACCTTCGCGATGATCTTCGGCATCCTCATCGGCACCTACTCGTCGATCTTCATTGCCGCTCCCGTCATTCTCGCCGTCGGCGTATCGCGCGATTGGTCGGGCAACAACGCCGGCAAGGCGGCGGAGGGGAAGTCCGGGGCAAAGGCGTGAGCGTTGGCCCATCGGGCATGAAGCCACGCTTTTCGGGACAACCGCCGGTCGATGCTTATGGCGATGGCGGCTTTCGCCTTGAGGGACAGCGTTTCGAAGGATCGATCATCGTCATGCCGCAAGGTCTCCACCCCTGGTCGGTCGCAGTGATCGGCGATGTCACGGCGGCGTCACTTGCCGTTCTGGCCGACGCGGCGGGCACTTTCGACTTTCTGCTGATCGGTTCCGGTGAAGCCTTTGCGCGGCTGCCAGCGCAAGCGCAAAGGTATCTCGAATCGTGTGGGCTTTTTCCGGACGTGATGGCGACCCCGGCGGCCTGCCGGACCTACAACATGATGCTTGCCGAAAACCGCCGCGTTGCCGCAGCGCTGGTCGCCGTTTCCTGATTGCCGGCCCTCACGGGCTTGGCTTTTGCGGCGGAAACTCCTAGTTTTCATACCAGTATCGCGGCATTGAGTCGCGCCGGTATCGACATCCGATCCGGACGCCTTCCACGAGGCAGAGGCCGGAGGCGGCGCCGGGCAATCAGACGGGGAGGACCACCATGGCTGCCATTCTCACATCGCTCCGCAACACGGTAATCGCCGGCTTCGTGCTGGCGGTGATTTTGGTGCTGCTCTATCTCAACTGGGGCGGGTCGCTCGGCGACTATGCCTTCTGGGCGTTTTTCTTCCGCTGGCTGCATGTCATCAGCGGCGTGATGTGGATTGGCCTGCTCTGGTATTTCAACTTCGTACAGATCCCGTCCATGCCGAAAATTCCGGACGACCAGAAGCCGGCAATTGGCAAGGTGATCGCGCCCGAAGCGCTGTTCTGGTTCCGCTGGGGCGCGATGGCGACCATCGTGACCGGCATCATCGTCGCTCACATGAACGGTTATCTGCTCGATGCCTTCACGCTCGGCGCGATGACCGAGTTCATGGTGCCGAAGAACATCGCCATCGGCATCGGGATGTGGCTGGGCACGATCATGTGGTTCAACGTCTGGTTCGTGATCTGGCCGAACCAGAAGATTGCGCTAGGGATCGTCGACGGTCCGGCCGAAGCGAAGCCCGCGGCGGCGCGCACCGCGATGCTCTTCTCGCGCACCAACACGCTGCTCTCGATCCCGATGCTCTTCGCGATGGTCTCGGCGCAGAACATCTACTGATCCGCAAGCGCGAACGAACAAGGACGGGGCTGCCACGATGGCGGCCCCGTTTTCTTTGAGGAATACGGCATGACACAAATGGCAGCGGCGAATGCATTCGCGGCCTGTTTCGGGGAAGTCCGGCAGTACGATCACGACCGTTTCCTGACGGTGTTGCTGGCGCCCGCGCCGGTGCGCGATGCGCTGCTCGCGCTTTATGCCTTCAACATCGAGATCGCGCGCATTCCCGAAGCGGTCAGCGAACCGATGATGGGCCAGATAAGGCTGCAATGGTGGCGCGAAACCGTCGAGGGGCTCGATCGGGGCGAGACGCGCGGTCATGCGGTCGCCGAAGCACTGGCGGCGACGGATATTTCACGAGAGGGCCTGCTGGCGCTGATCGATGCGCGGGAGCGCGATCTGTCGGAAGAGCCGTTTGCAGACCTTCCGGCGCTCGAAACCTATGCCGACGCGACATCCGCGGCGGTCATGCGTCTGGCCGCCGGGGCGCTCGGTGCGACCGTGCCCGAGAGCGTCGTTCGCAACGCCGGCATTGCTTATGCGCTCACGGGCCTCCTTCGGGCCCTGCCTCTACATGCGTCGCAAGGACGGCTTTTCATGCCCGCGGATCTGTTGCGCCTTTACGATGTCGATCCGCACACGATCCTGACGGGACGGATGACCGAGGGCCTGCGCGGCGTCATGCGCGATGTGGCGGATCGGGCGCGGATATTGCTTGCCGGGGCGCGGCACGAGCCGATCCCGCGCGCGGCATTGCCGGCGCTTATGCCTGTCTCGCTCTGCGACCATTATCTCGCTCTGATGACGACGCCGGGCTTCGACCCGTTCCACCGGCCGACCGAGGTGCCTGCATTCCGGCGTCAGTTGCGGTTGCTGCGGGCGAAATTCACCGGCCGCGTCTGACTACTCGGCCGCGTGCGCCTTCGGGTGGAGCCAGTGGTCGAGATCATTGAGCGCGCGCGAGGTGTAGGCGCGTTTGCGCGCCGGCGCCTTGGCTTTGCCGCGCGGGCGCTTGCCGTTTTCGTCAAGCGGTACTTCAGGCGGCGGAAAGAGACCGAAATTGACATTCATCGGCTGGAAGGTTGCCGCATCGGCGTCGCCCGTGATATGCGCCAGCAAGGCACCGAGCGCCGTTGTGCGCGGCGGTGGGTTGACCACGCGGCCCAGACGTTCGGCGGCGGCGAAGCGGCCGGCGAGCAAGCCCATCGCGCCGCTTTCGACATAGCCCTCGACGCCGGTGATCTGCCCGGCGAAACGCAGCCGCGGTTGCGTCGCGAGCCGCATCGACGGGTCGAGCAGTTTCGGGCTGTTGAGGAAGGTATTGCGGTGCAGACCGCCCAGCCGCGCGAACTCGGCGCCTTCAAGGCCCGGTATCGTGCGGAAGATGCGCGTCTGCTCGCCATGTTTCAGTTTGGTCTGGAAACCGACCATGTTGTAGAGCGTGCCGAGCTTGTTGTCCTGGCGCAGCTGGATCACCGCATAGGGCTTTTCATCGGGCTTGTGCGGATTGGTCAGGCCGACCGGCTTCATCGGGCCGAAGCGCAGCGTTTCCGCCCCGCGTTCCGCATCACCTCGATCGGCAGGCAGCCGTCGAAATAGGGCGTCGTCT
>JAVJOG010000032.1:0-2601 GCA_040216885.1 Parvibaculum sp. | reverse complement strand
GCCGGAGAGTTCCAGCGCGAGCGCCGCCTTGTAGGCGTTGCCGCTTTCGCCGAAGCAGTGCAGCTTGATCGTCATGTCCTAACTCCCAGTTTCGTTCTCTTGGCAGGCGTCGGATTTGAGTATTTTTGGAACGATGAAAGGCGGGGTGCTCTTTCACTGTTCCCCAAATACTCTCGCCGAAGGCGTCCGGCGATTTGCGGCAGACGCGCGGGCCGAATTTTCATAGCGACCTCGAAATCAGTTCTTTCATGATCTCGTTGGTGCCACCGTAGATGCGCTGCACCCGCGCGTCGGCCCACATTTCGGCGATGTCGTACTCGGCCATGTAGCCGTAGCCGCCATGCAGTTGAACGCAGGCGTCCAGCACTTCGAACTGCGTGTCCGTCAGCCAGTATTTCGCCATCGCGGCTTTCTCGACGCTCAGGCGCCCATGCAGGTGTTCCTCGATGCACTCGTCGAGGAATGCGCGGCAGACCTTGGTCTTGGTCAGGCACTCGGTCAGGGTAAAGCGAATGGTCTGGAACTTGTCGAAGATCGGCGCGCCGAATGCCTCGCGTTCCTTTGTGTAGGCAATGGTGCGAGCGACGCCGCCCTCCAGCGCGCCCTGTGCCCCGCACGCGATGATCAGCCGTTCCTGTGGCAATTGCTCCATCATCTGGTAAAAGCCGCGGCCCTCTTCGCCGCCAAGGATGTTTTCCGGCGGGATCTCGACATTGTCGAAGAAAAGCTCGGAGGTGTCGCCGGCCTTGAGCCCGTTCTTTTCCAGGTTGCGGCCGCGGGTGAAGCCCTCGGCGCCCTCGGTTTCGACCACGACGAGCGAGATGCCTTTTGCGCCCTGCTTGGGATCGGTCTTGGCGGCGACGATGACCAGGTCGGCGTGCTGGCCGTTGGTGATGAACGTCTTTTGGCCAGTGAGGCGATAGGAATTGCCCTCGCGCAGGGCCTTGGTCTTCATGCCTTGCAGGTCCGAGCCCGCGCCGGGTTCGGTCATGGCCAGCGCGCCGACCAGATCGCCGGAGACCATCTTGGGCAGCCAGCGCTTCTTTTGTTCTTCGCTGCCATAGGCCAGCAGGTAGTGCGCCACGATGCCGGAATGGATCGGGTTGCCCCAGCTCGCAAGGTTGGCTCGGCTTTGCTCGATGCAGATCACCGCTTCGTGGCCGAAATCGCCGCCCGCGCCGCCGTATTCCTCGGGGATCGAGGGGCAGAGCAGGCCCAGCGCGCCGGCCTGCTGCCAGATCTCGCGGTCCATGATGCCGGCCTTGCGCCAGCGTTCGAAATGCGGGCCCCACTCCTCGGTGATGAACTTGGCCGTCATCTCGGTGAGCATTTCGTGCTCGTCGGTCATCCATGCGGACATGAGGTGCCTCCCTAGCGTTTGCGGGCGTCGAGTTCTGAATTGAAAATACGCAACCGGTGACCGAACGTGTCATCGTCGATCACGCTGTCGAAATTCTCGAAGAGGAAGGACAGCGCCTCGCCTTCGTCGAGCCCGGAGTCCTGCGCGAATTTCCGCAGCCGGCGATAACCGTCCTCGGTCATCGCGGCGTTGAAGCGGCGGGTCAGGCGAAAGCGTTTCGGCATGATGTCCTCCCAGTCATCGTGGCGTGCGTAGGGTGGGTTTGAAACCCACCCCAAGGTATTCAGAATGCCTCGGCTTCAAGCTCCATCACGGGCTCGGCGCCGGATTCGATGCGCGCAAGGTGCATCCCGGTCGCGGGCAGGCGGCGCTTCATGTAGAAGCGGCCCGTGGCGATCTTGGTCTTGTAGAAGGCCGTGTCGCCATCACCGGCCTCGATCGCCGCGTGCGCGGCCTTGGCCATCTGTGCCCACATCAGGCCCAGGCAGACATGCCCGAAAAGGTGCATGAAGTCATAGGAGCCCGACAGCGCCGCGTTGGGGTTCTTCATGCCGTTCTGCATGAAGAACATGCCGGCCTGTTGAAGGTGCTTCGAGCTTTCCTTGAGCGGATCGAGGAAGTCCTGCTTCAGCGCCGGGTGCCCTTCGTTCTCCTTGATGAACGCCTTGACCATGTCGAAGAAGGCCATGACGTGCTTGCCGCCATCCTGCGCCAGTTTGCGGCCCACGAGGTCGAGCGCCTGAACGCCGTTGGCGCCTTCGTAGATCATGGCGATCCGGGCGTCGCGGGCGAACTGGGACATGCCCCATTCCTCGATGTAGCCATGGCCGCCATAGACCTGCTGGGCGAGGATCGTCATGTCGAAACCCTCGTCGGTCAGGAAGCCCTTGATGATCGGGGTCAGCAGGCTGACCATGCCTTCTGCGGCGGCGTCATTGCCGCGATGCGACTGGTCGATCATCTGGCTGCCCCAGAGCAGGAACGCGCGGGCGCCTTCGACAAAGCTTTTCTGGTCCAGGAGCGCGCGGCGGATGTCCGGGTGGACGATCAGCGGGTCGGCTGGGCCGTCGGGGTTTTTCACGCCGGTGACGTCGCGGCCTTGCAGCCGGTCCTTGGCATATTCGAGCGCGTTCTGATAGGCCACGTCGGCCTGCGCGAGGCCCTGCATGCCGACACCGATACGGGCCTCGTTCATCATGGTGAACATGGCGCGCATGCCTTTGTGCTCTTCGCCCAGCAGG
>JAVJOG010000021.1:0-122109 GCA_040216885.1 Parvibaculum sp. | reverse complement strand
AATCGTTTTGCTTGGTGTAATCTAGGGGCCCATGACGCGGTACATCTTCATCACCGGCGGCGTGGTTTCCTCCCTCGGCAAGGGTCTCGCTTCCGCAGCGCTCGGCGCGCTCCTGCAGGCGCGCGGCTATTCCGTGCGGCTTCGGAAACTCGACCCCTATCTGAACGTCGATCCCGGCACGATGTCGCCGATCCAGCACGGCGAGGTCTATGTGACCGACGACGGGGCGGAGACCGACCTCGACCTCGGCCATTACGAGCGCTTCACCGGTGTGCCGGCAAGCCGCGCCGACAACATCACCACCGGCCGCATCTATCAGGACATCATCGCGCGGGAACGCCGCGGCGATTATCTCGGCGGCACGGTGCAGGTGATCCCGCATGTGACCGATGCGATCAAGGAATTCGTGCTGGCCGGCAACCAGGATGTCGACTTCGTGCTCTGCGAGATCGGCGGCACGGTGGGCGACATCGAGGGCCTGCCCTTCTTCGAGGCGATCCGCCAGCTCGGCAACGAACTCGACCGCGGCCAGACCTGCTTCATCCACCTGACGCTGCTGCCGTTCATCCCGTCGGCCGGCGAAATGAAAACCAAGCCGACGCAGCACTCGGTGAAGGAGCTGCGCTCCATCGGCATCCAGCCCGACATTCTGATGTGCCGCTGCGATCGGCCGATCCCGAAGGACGAACGGCGCAAGATCGCGCTCTTCTGCAATGTCCGCGAAAGCGCGGTCATCGAGGCGATGGATGTCGACACGATTTACGACGTGCCGCATGCCTATCACATGGAAGGGCTCGACGCCGAAGTGCTGGCCGTCTTCGGCATCAAGGATGCGGGCGAGCCCGATCTCGCCAAGTGGCAGACCATCGCCCACAACATCCGCGAGCCGGAAGGCGACGTGACCATCGCTATCGTCGGCAAGTACACCGGGCTGAAGGACGCCTACAAGTCGCTCTCGGAAGCGCTGGTGCATGGCGGCATCGCCAACAAGGTTCGCGTCAACGTCAAATGGGTGGAGTCGGAGATTTTCGATTCCGAGGACACCGCGCATTACCTGGAAGACGTCGACGGCATTCTGGTGCCGGGCGGTTTCGGCGAGCGCGGCTCCGAGGGAAAAATCCGCGCCGCGCAATTCGCCCGCACCCGCAACGTGCCTTATTTCGGCATCTGTTTCGGCATGCAGATGGCGGTGATCGAAGCGCTCAGGAACATCGGCGGTCTCGAAGGCGCAAGCTCGACAGAGTTCGGCCCGACCAACGAGCCGGTCGTCGGCCTGATGACCGAATGGATGCGCGAAAACGAACTGGTGAAGCGCGCCGCCCATGGCGACCTCGGCGGCACCATGCGCCTCGGCGCCTATGATGCGGTGCTGGCGGAGGGAAGCCGCGTCGCGCGGATTTACGGCTCGACGCGCATCAACGAGCGCCATCGCCACCGCTACGAAGTCAACATGACCTATCGCGAACGGATTGAGGCGGCGGGCCTCGTGATGTCAGGCGTTTCGCCCGACGGGCTGCTGCCGGAGATCATCGAGATCCCGGAGCACCCGTGGTACATCGGCGTCCAGTATCACCCTGAGCTGAAGTCGAAGCCGTTCGAGCCGCACCCTCTGTTCCGCTCCTTCGTCGAAGCGGCGGTCGAGCAGAGCCGGTTGGTCTGACAAGAGAGGGCTGACTAGTTCAACAATTTCAAGTCTGGCCGGCTAGTGATTGTCAAAATCGTTGTACGGCGTTTCAAGTGCAACAGCACAATACACTTCCAACAAACACTGACGTACCGGATCGATTTCCTCGACCCATCGAAATTCCATAGCGCGCAGGCGGTCTTTCGCCTCCGCGAAGGCCGCAGCGAAGACAGTATCCTTTTCAAGGGCAGCGCGGCTGTTCTCATCATTTCTATAGCTACGCGTCAGCTTTCCGGTTTCTTCTCGTGCAAGACGAAAAGCAAACGGAGATGAATAGTGCTTAGAACTTGCGTTGCAATGACCCGCATAGCGCTTTTTTACGTTGTTTGTTCGGCCGACATATAAGTGACGTCCGTTCTCACTAAAGAGGTATACGCCCCGAATTTTTTCCTTAGGCCACTTATCCCCGTTCTGCCGCACGCGCTGATCGATCAGACGCCCAAAGGATTCATGAAGTGAATTCACCGCCTCTTCAAATTTTTGATGCATTCGTCTTCCTTAGAGAAAGTATCGCTGTCTAGGCCGTCCGCTTCTCGCCCCTGATCTGCGCCTGAACTTCCGAGAGTAGCTCGGCCGAGCCGAATTGCGCGGCGGCGGCGTCGAGCTTGCCGAGCGCGAATTCCGGCGGCACGACTTCCGGGCCCTGGCCGGCGGGTAACGGCGGCGTGTAATAGCCGAGCGCGTAGCTTCCCATCGCATAGCCGATCAGCGCCTGAAGCTCGGGCGTGAGGTCGCGCGCGATTTCGGGCGGGCAGGACAGATACTGGTTCTCTTCCTGCCGGAGCCAGCCCAGCGTGTAGGTGATGTTGATGCCGATGCGGTCGCCATTCGACACGTTCGCGCCGCCGCCATGGAAGACGCCGCCCGAATAAATCAACACTGAACCGGCGCTCATTTCGGCATAGCCGATCTCTTCGTCCTTGGGCTGATAGTCGTCCGCCCAGTCGAGGCTGCCGGGACAGACCTGCGTCGCGCCGTTCTCCTTGGTGAAGTCGGTCATCGCCCAGATGGTGTTGAATTGCGGTTCGATTCCCTTGAGGTAGGTGCCCCAGGCCCAGCGGTCGCGATGGATCTGCTGCTTCTTCTGGCCCGGCGTGATGCGGATGACCTGCGTCAGGTGCAACTGGATGCGCTCGCAGAAGGGTTTGAGGAAAGCATTGGCGGCCTCGATAATGGTCTTGCTGGCGACCATGTCTCGGCAGGCCGGCGAACGCGCAACCAGCGCACCGGTGCGCGTTGTCAGGTTGCCGGTGAAATCGTCGCGGCCGAAATCGGTCGCCTCGATATAGGGCATGGTCTCGGCGCGCACCTGTGCAAGCTGAGCGGGCGTCAGGGCATCCTTCAGGATCAATGCGCCGTCGCGCTTCAGCACGGTCAGAATTTCATCGGCGGAAGCGGTGGCGGGCAGCGTTTCGAGTTTGGGCATTCTGTTGTTCCTCCTGTGTTCAGCGCGGCGGCAGGAGCGGGCGCAGCATGGCTTCGAGTTGTTGCCGCTGGCGTTCGGGCGGCCATTCCTCGCGTTCGAGCGAGGTGCGGACGCCAAAGCCGTCAACGACGGAAATGATCGCGTCGGCGGTACTTTCGGGTGCGATGCCGCGGCTCAGCTTTCCAAGTTTCTGTTGCGCGCGGATGAGGCCGGCAATGCCGTCGCGAAATTCCTCGTAATAGGCCTTGTTGATGCGGGCCATCGCCGGGTCGCCGACAGCGCGGCCGAAAAAGCTCAGCCAGACGCGCCAGTCGCGCAGGCGCTGTTCGTCGACGGGCAGCAGCATCGCCGCCAGCTCGACAAGATCGTCTTCTGCCGATGCGTGACGAAGGGCGTGGAGAATGTCCTGCGCGAGGCGGTCGAGCGCCGCCAGCAGCAAGGCGTCCTTGCCCTCGAAATAATGGGTGATGGCGCCGGTCGTCGCATTGGCGGCGCGGGCCACGTCGATCAGCCGCGTGTTGTCGATGCCTTGAGCGCCAATCACGGAGATGGCGGCTCTGGCAATGTCGCGGCGGCGGGCGTTGTGGTCGATCTTTTTTGGCATAACCGTGATTATATAAAAATAAGGACCGGCCGCAAGAGGGACTTTCCGCAATTCGCAATCGGGGAATGGATACCGGCGCCGTCAGGCCACGTCCGCCTGAGGGATGCGGCGGGACGGCAGATAGACGCTGACGGTGGTACCGCGCCCGGCTTCGCTCTCGATCGCGAGGCGTCCGTCCATCGCTTCGGTGAGTTCCTTGGTCAACGGCAGACCGAGGCCGGCGCCGCCATGCGTCCGGGCAAGGCCGGCATCGGCCTGCCAGAAGGGAATGATCGCCTGCTCGACTTCCTCGGGCGTCATGCCGACGCCGGTATCGGCAACCCGCAGGATCATGCCGCCGTCCGGGGTTGCCGTCAGTGTCAGTGCGACCTTGCCTTCGGCCGGCGTGAATTTGACGGCGTTGGCCAGCAAGTTGATCGCGATCTGCTTGAAACGGCGCGCATCGGTGACGAAACGGACAGGTCCGTGCTCGATATGGGTCGACAGTTCAACTCTCTTTTCCTGGGCCCGCGGGCGCAGCAGCACCGCGCAATTCTCGGCCAGTACGCGCGGGTCGACTTCCTCATAGTGAATGCTCTTGTCATCGAGCTGAATGCGCGAGAGATCGAGAATGTCATTGACCAGCGACAGGAGGTGGCGCCCCGCATTGCGAATGTCGCGCGTATATTCGAGGTAGCGCCTGGCGCCGAGTGGACCGAACATCTCTTTCGACATCATGTCGGAGAAACCGATGATCGCGTTGAGTGGCGTCCGGAGCTCATGACTCATGTTGGCGAGAAATTCGGTCTTGGCCTTGTTCTCGCGCTGCGCTTCGGCATAGAGCTGAGCCTTTTGCAGCGCCTCGGCGAGTTTTTCTTCGCGGGATTTGGCCTCCGCGCGCATGGCAATGAGACGGCGATAGGCGCGCAGGCGAATTTCCTGCGCCAATGCGGCAATCGACATCGCCATGAACATCATCACGGGGAAATGGAAACCGTATTCGGGAAGGCCACCGATCAGATACGCCGTCGCCGCCCAGACCGACAGGATCAGCGCGAAGGAAAGCGCGAGGAAAACGCGCGTCAGGAAAAAGAGACCCATCGCGACGAGGAGAAGCCCGAAATTCGTCGATTGCTGCTCTTCGCCCGTCAGATACATTTGTGCGGCCGAGTTGACGATGCACAATGCGACGAGAATGAAGCCGGCCAGCGGTGCCCAGCGCGGCGGCAACCGTCCGCCGCGCGCCGCAAACGCGATAAGACCGGCCGACGCAGCCGTCGCAAGCGCGAGGCCGGTCATCCAGAAGCGCGCGGGCGGAACCAGCGCCACGAGATGCAGCACGGCAAACAGCGCGAACAGGCCGACAATGCAGATCGAGATCGGAAAAATGGAATCGCGGAAAATCGCGTTCAGCTCAAGTTGAACGTGTTCGTCGTCCGCGTCCGTCCGGTTTGGGGCCGGTGGCGACACCAGAGAAACTCCACTGACGCGATCCGGCCTTCAAGCCGCCCGCAAATGCCCCACCCAATCGGGAAGCTACGCGGCGGACGGTAAACCAGGCGTTAACCGGGCGGGCTGGGTCAGCCGCGGCCGCGATAGGGCGCGACGCCCTGGTCCGGCACCCAGAGACCGGCGGGGAGCCGGCCCTTTTGCCAGAATACGTCGATGGGGATGCCGCCGCGCGGATACCAGTAACCGCCGATGCGGAGCCATTTCGGCTTCAGCGTGTCGGCCAGCCGCTTGCCGATGGCGACCGTGCAGTCTTCGTGAAACGCGCCGTGATTGCGGAAGGACTGCATGTAGAGCTTCAGCGACTTCGACTCGACCAGCCATTTACCGGGAACATAATCGATGACGAGATGCGCGAAATCGGGCTGGCCGGTGACCGGACAGATCGACGTGAATTCAGGCACGGTGAAGCGCGCCATAT
Organism: Parvibaculum sp.; assembly: GCA_040216885.1. Classification (GTDB taxonomy): domain Bacteria; phylum Pseudomonadota; class Alphaproteobacteria; order Parvibaculales; family Parvibaculaceae; genus Parvibaculum. Next base: position 116,486 of record JAVJOG010000021.1, on the reverse strand, counting down.
AGTCGGTGTCGGCATGCGGATTGGCGACGCGCTCCAGCATCGCCTCGCCGGGTGAGGCGGGCAGGGGCGCCGCCTTGCCGAGTTGCTTCAGGTCTGCCGGTTTCTTCGCCATCACTTTCTCTCCGTCACGCGTTCTCGGGCCCGTCATAGACGCAGCCCTCGCGGCAAGACCCGCGATGAACCTCGACACGCGCGATCTCGGGCAGCGGTTCTGCGAGTTCGTTCCATATCCAGGCGGCGATCCGCTCCAGCGTCGGAAACTCAAGTCCCGCGATCTCGTTCAGCAGATGATGATCGAGTTTCTCGCGCACCGCCATGACCTCACGCTCGACATCCTCGAAATGGCGCACGATACCGGTGTCGGCTGCGGGTTTGCCGGCAAGCCAGACCACGACGCGGAACGAATGGCCATGCATCCGGCGGTTCGGATGGCCTTCTTCCGCGTAGGGAAGAAAATGCGCGGCGTCGAAATGGAACTCTTTATATATCTTCATTACGGAATACCGATCAGCTTGTGCGTCTGCAGGCTTAAGCGCCACTTCGGATGCGCGAGACAATAGGCGGTTGCTGCGCGCGTATTTTCTTCGGTGTTGTCGCCATCCATCGGTTGCAAAAAGAAATGCCGGAAATCGAGCGCCTCGAAACGTTCCGGCTTTGCGGCAGCCTGCGGATAAACCAGTTTCAACTCGTCGCCGCTTGTCTGCTTCAAGGCAGCCTCTGCCTTGGGGCTGACGCAAATCCAGTCGAGGCCCTGAGGCGCCGCGATGGTGCCGTTGGTCTCGACGGCGATCTCGAAGCCGCGCGCGTGAAGTGCAGCGATCAGTGTCGCGTCGAGTTGCAACAGCGGTTCGCCGCCGGTGCAGACGACGAAGCGATCCGCCGCCGCGCCGTTCCATGTGCGCTCGACGGCCTCCGCGAGGGCGTCCGCGTCAACAAACTTGCCGCCGCCTTCGCCGTCCGTGCCGACGAAATCCGTGTCGCAGAAACTGCATGCGGCCGAAGCCCGGTCTTCCTCGCGGCCCGACCAGAGATTGCAGCCGGCGAAACGGCAAAACACCGCCGCGCGACCGGCATTCGCGCCTTCGCCCTGCAGCGTGTAGAAAATTTCCTTCACCGAATACATCGTCTCGTTCTCTAGGTCCTGCCGGCGGCATAGGCGGCATATCCGCGGGCGCGCAGTTCGCAGGCCGGGCAGGCGTTGCAGCCGTAACCCCAGTCGTGGCGCTTCGAGCGGTCGCCGCGGTAGCAGCTGTGGCTTTCCTCGACGATCAGCTCGACAAGCGCCTGGCCGCCGAGTTCCTCGGCGAGCCGCCATGTGGCCGCTTTATCGATCCGCATCAAGGGCGTTTCAAGCCTGAAATCCCGGTCCATGCCGAGACAAATCGCCCGTTCGAGCGCCGCGATCGTGTCGGCGCGGCAGTCGGGATAGCCCGAATAATCGGTCTCGCACATGCCACCGACCAGAACCGAAGCTCCCCGGCGGTAGCCCAGCGCCGCTGCATAAGTGAAAAACAGCAGGTTCCGGCCCGGCACAAAGGTGGTCGGCAGGCCGTTTTCGCCCATTTCGATCTCGACCTCGCGGGTCAGCGCGGTCTCGCTGATGGTCCCGAGTTCGGGGAGCGAAATCGTGTGGTCGGGGCCGAGACGTGCCGCCCAGTCCGGCGACAGTGCCGGGATGCCGGCCCGCAGCGTCTCGCGGCAGGCAAGCTCGACCGCATGGGTCTGGCCGTAGTCGAAGCCGACCGTCTCGACGCTTTCATGGCGCGCCAGCGCCCAGGCGAGGCAGACTGTCGAGTCCTGCCCGCCGGAAAAAAGCACCAGAGCCTTGGAAGTTTCGCGTTTCGCCATTGCCTGTCCGCTCCGTTCGGGGCTGTTGAACAGGAGGGGCCCGGCCGCGTCAAGCGGCGGGCGAGGCGCATTGCCGCGGTTAACCGGCGATCGCGGCCCGCCGCCTGCGATTAGCCTCTTTCGCTGCCGCGCCCTCTCCGCTATGAAACCGCCACACGGGAAGCGGAAAGACGGAGCGGACATGGCTGCCATCATCGACATTATCGGCCGGGAAATTCTGGACAGCAGGGGCAACCCGACGGTCGAAGTAGATGTGCTGCTGGAAGACGGTGCACTGGGCCGCGCCGCCGTGCCGTCGGGCGCCTCGACCGGCGCGCATGAAGCAGTGGAGCTACGCGACGGCGGCCCGCGCTACAAGGGCAAGGGCGTCCTGAAAGCGGTCGACGCCGTCAATGGCGAGATTTTCGATACCATCGGCGGCATGGACGCCGGCGAGCAGATCCTGATCGACCGCACGATGTGCGATCTCGACGGCACGCCCAACAAGTCCCGCCTCGGCGCCAATGCAATCCTTGGCGTGTCGCTGGCGGTGGCGAAGGCCGAAGCCGCCTCGCTCGGCCAGCCGCTGTTCCGCTATCTCGGCGGACCGGCGGCGCGCATCCTGCCGGTGCCGATGATGAACATCGTCAATGGCGGCCAGCATGCCGACAATCCGATCGACATCCAGGAATTCATGATCATGCCGGTGGCCGCCGGTTCGCTGGCCGACGCGGTGCGCATGGGGGCGGAAGTCTTTCACACGCTGAAGGCCGAATTGAAGGCTGCCGGTCACAACACCAATGTCGGCGACGAGGGCGGCTTCGCGCCGAACCTCGCCTCGACCGAGGACGCACTCGGCTTCGTGATGAAGGCGATCGAGAAGGCCGGCTACAAGCCCGGCAGCGACATTTATCTGGCGATCGATGCGGCTTCGACGGAGTTCTTCAAGGACGGCTTCTACAACCTCGAAGGCGAGGGCAAGAAGCTCGATGCGGGCGGCATGGTCGATTATTGGGCAAAGCTTGTCGGCAACTACCCGATCATTTCCATCGAAGACGGCATGGCCGAGGACGATTGGGACGGCTGGAAGGCGCTGACCGACAGGATCGGCAGACAAGTGCAGCTTGTCGGCGACGACCTCTTCGTCACCAACACGGCGCGCCTCGCCGACGGTATCTCCAGCGGTACGGCAAACTCGATCCTCGTCAAGGTCAACCAGATCGGCTCGTTGACCGAAACGCTCGGCGCCGTCGAGATGGCGCACAAGGCGCGCTACACCGCCGTCATGTCGCACCGCTCGGGCGAGACCGAGGACGCGACCATTGCCGATCTTGCGGTCGCCACCAATTGCGGGCAGATCAAGACCGGCTCGCTGGCGCGCTCCGACCGCCTGGCAAAGTACAATCAACTGATCCGCATTGAGGAGCTGCTCGGGCCCTCGGCCGAGTATGCCGGACAGAGCGTCTTGAAGGGCTGAGTGCCGGTTTTCGTCGAACCGCACAAATGCCGCTTGACCGTTGGAATCGCTATGTGATTCCCTGCTGTGGATGGAAAACGAGCTTTTGATTCGAACCCGCGAGCCGCTGCGCCTCCGACAGGCGCTGATCCCGCTCGTCTGCCTCGTCGTCCTCGGTTATTTCGCCTATCACGCTGTCTATGGCCGCCACGGCTTTATCGCCTGGCTCGGCATCCAGAACCGCGTCGATACGCTCGAGCATCAACTTGTCGAAATGCGCGGCCAGCGCGAACAGCTCGACCGCCAGGTGGCGCTGCTGCGGCCCGAAAGCCTCGATCCGGACCTGCTGGACGAGCGCGCCCGCGCGGCGCTCGGTTATGCAGGCGACAACGAGGTGGTGATTTTTCTCGATCGCCCCTGAGCAGCGGAAGAACGCCGCGCCGGGCCCCAGCGTCACTTAACTGAAATTCAGTTAATTCGACGTTTTTCGATTGAAACCAAACCTTTATCATCCACTTCTAAAGTATGGTGAACGGGCTGGCGAGCCGCGCTAGCTCTCGAGATATCCTGTTTCCCGGACGCGCCCCAGCCGTCCCGATGTCGCCGAGGCCCCCGAATGGCGTCCCGCACTTCCAGCAAATCCGTCGCCGGCAAGCCGGCCAAAAAACCCGCGGCAAAGCCCGCGAAGAAGACCGGGAAATTTGCATCCCTGTCGCCGAAGGACGAGTTGCAGGCCTATCGCGACATGCTGCTGATCCGCCGCTTCGAGGAGAAGGCCGGCCAGATGTATGGCATGGGTCTGATCGGCGGCTTCTGCCATCTCTATATCGGCCTGGAAGCCGTCGTCGTCGGCATGCAGATGGCGATTGAGCAGGGCGACCAGGTCATCACCGGCTATCGCGATCACGGCCACATGCTGGCGACCGGCATGGACCCGAAAGGCGTGATGGCCGAGCTGACGGGCCGCGAGGGCGGCTATTCGCGCGGCAAGGGTGGCTCGATGCACATGTTCAGCCGCGACAAGAATTTCTATGGCGGTCACGGCATTGTCGGCGCGCAGGTTCCGATCGGCACCGGCCTTGCCTTCGCCAACCGCTACCGCGGCAACGACCGCGTCTGCCTCGCTTACTTCGGCGACGGCGCCGCCAATCAGGGCCAGGTCTATGAAAGCTTCAATATGGCCGAGCTCTGGCGTCTGCCGGTCGTCTATGTGATCGAGAACAACCAGTACGCGATGGGAACCAGCGTCGCCCGCTCTTCGGCGCAGACCAACCTGTCGAAACGCGGCGCCAGCTTCAACATTCCGGGCGAGCAGGTCGACGGCATGGATGTGCGCGCCGTGCGCGCCGCCGGCGAGAAGGCCGCCGAATTCTGCCGCAGCGGCAAGGGACCCTACATCCTCGAAATGATGACCTATCGCTACCGCGGGCATTCCATGTCCGACCCGGCGAAATATCGCGCGCGGGAGGAGGTCGCCAAGATGCGCCAGGAACACGATCCGATCGAGCAGGTCCGCGCGCGCCTTCTGGCCGGCAAGCATGTCACCGAAGACGAGTTGAAGGAGATCGACAAGGAGATCAAGGCCGTCGTCAACGACGCCGCCGAATTTGCGCAATCGAGCCCGGAGCCCGACCCGTTGGAACTCTGGACCGACGTGCTGGCGGAGGTCTGAGCCGATGCCGACCGAAATCCTGATGCCCGCGCTTTCGCCGACCATGGAAGAAGGCACGCTCGCCAAATGGCTGGTGAAGGAGGGCGACGAGGTGAAGTCCGGCGACGTCATCGCCGAGATAGAGACCGACAAGGCGACGATGGAAGTCGAGGCGGCCGACGAGGGAACCGTTGCGAAGCTCGTGGTGCCCGAAGGCACCGAGAATGTGAAAGTCAACGCGGTGATCGCGCTGCTCGCTGGCGAGGGTGAGGACGCATCGAAGGTCGAGCAGAAGAAGCCTTCGAAGGACGAAAAACCCGCGCCGAAAACGAAACCCGGACAGGGCGAGATCACGAGCCGCGAAAGCGGCGAGAAGACCGCAAGCGAGCGCAAGCAGCCGAAGATCGAGGTCAAGGCAGATCCCGGCATTCCCGACGGCACCGAATTCGTGACGCAGACCGTGCGCGAGGCCCTGCGCGACGCGATGGCCGAGGAGATGCGCCGCGACGAGAACGTCTTCGTCATGGGCGAGGAAGTGGCGCAGTACGAAGGTGCCTACAAGGTCACGCAAGGCCTGCTCGCCGAATTCGGCGACCGGCGCGTGGTCGACACGCCGATCACCGAACACGGCTTCGCCGGGCTCGGCGTCGGCGCGGCGTTTGCCGGCCTGCGTCCCATCGTCGAGTTCATGACCTTCAATTTCGCCATGCAGGCGATCGACCACCTGATCAATTCGGCGGCGAAAACCCGCTACATGTCGGGCGGCCAGATGTCGTGTCCCATCGTCTTCCGCGGACCGAACGGTCCCGCCGCCCGCGTCGGCGCGCAGCACAGCCAGGACTATGCCTCCTGGTATGCGCATATTCCGGGCCTCGTCGTCATCGCGCCCTATTCGGCGGCGGACGCGAAGGGGCTGCTCAAGGCCGCGATCCGCGATCCGAACCCGGTCGTCTTCCTGGAAAACGAAGTGCTCTACGGCAAGACCTTCGAGGTGCCGGTGCTCGACGACTATGTGCTGCCCATCGGCACGGCGCGCGTGATGAAGGAGGGCAGCGACGTCACCCTCGTTTCGCACAGCCACGGTCTTGCCTATTGCCTTGAAGCCATGGCGAAGCTGGAAGAAGAGGGTATCGACGTCGAGTTGATCGACCTGCGCACCATTCGCCCCCTCGACATCGACACCATTGTCGCCTCGGTCAAGAAGACCAACCGCCTCGTCACCGTCGAGGAGACATGGCCGGTCTGCGGCATCGGCGCCGAAATCGCCGCGCGCGTCCAGGCCGACGCTTTCGATTTCCTTGACGCACCGATCCTGCGCGTGACGCAGAAAGATGTGCCGATGCCCTATGCGGCAAATCTCGAAAAGCTGGCGCTGCCGAGCGCCGAGGAAGTGGTGGAGGCGGTGAAAGCCGTCTGCTACCGCTGAGAGGTGGGCCATGCCGATTGACATCCTGATGCCCGCGCTGTCGCCGACGATGGAAGAAGGCACGCTTGCCAAATGGCATGTGAAGGAAGGCGATGAGGTGAAGTCGGGCGATGTCATCGCCGAAATTGAAACCGACAAGGCGACGATGGAGGTCGAGGCGGTCGAAGAGGGCCGCATCGGCAAGCTGCTGGTCGCCGAAGGCACTGAAGGCGTCGCCGTCAACAAGCCGATTGCCATTCTGCTGGAGGAAGGCGAAAGCGCCTCCGACGTGAAGTCGCCCGAAAAAGCAAAGGCACCTGAGAAACCGAAGCCAACGGAAAAGGCCGCCGCGCCCGAAGCGCCGAAGACCGAGACGAAGAAGGAACAGCAACCGGCGCCAGCCGAACCGGCCAACGGCAAGGGCGGCCGTATCTTTGCCTCGCCGCTGGCGCGCCGCATCGCCGGACAGAAAGGCATAGATCTTTCGTCGGTACAGGGCTCCGGCCCGCGCGGCCGCATCGTCAAGGCCGATGTCGAAAGCGCGAAGCCCGGCGCGCGCAAAGCCGCAGCGCCGTCCGGTACTCCGGCCCCGGCATCCGCCATCGACGCACGCGCGTTTTATGCCGAAGGCACCTACGAGGAAATCCCGCTCGACGGCATGCGCAAGACCATCGCGCGGCGCCTGACGCAATCGATGCAGGAGATCCCCCATTTCTATCTGACGGTCGATTGCGCGCTCGACGAATTGCTGGTGACGCGCAAGAAGCTCAACGCCGAAGCAGGCGACGGCGCAAAGCTCTCGGTCAACGATTTCCTGATCCGCGCCGCCGCGCTGGCGCTGGTGAAGGTGCCGATGGCGAATGTCAGCTTCGCGGGCAACGCGCTGCTGAAGCATGAGCATGCCGATATCGGCATTGCCGTGGCGCTGGACGGCGGGCTCATCACGCCCATCATCCGCGCCGCCGAAACCAAGGGTCTCGCCGAAATTTCGGCCGAAGCAAAGTCGCTGGCCGAGCGCGCCCGCAACAAGAAGCTGAAGCCAAACGAATTCGAGGGCGGAAGCTTCTCGATCTCCAATCTCGGCATGTATGGCATCAAACATTTCACGGCTGTCATCAACCCGCCGCAGGCGGCAATCCTCGCCGTCGGCAAGGGCGAGGAGCGGCCCGTCGTGCATGACGGTAAACTCGAAGTCGCGACCGTGATGACGGTCACGATGTCCTGCGATCACCGCGCCATCGACGGCGCGCTCGGCGCGCAGTTCCTCGAAGCCTTCAAATCTTTCGTCGAATACCCGGCAAGGATGCTGCTCTGATGGCGGATCAATACGACCTCGTTGTGATCGGTTCCGGCCCCGGCGGCTATGTTGCCGCGATCCGCGCCGCGCAGCTCGGCCTCAAGACCGCGATTGTCGAGCGCGACGCGCTGGGCGGCATCTGCCTCAACTGGGGTTGCATCCCGACCAAGGCGCTGCTGCGGTCGGCCGAAATCTACGAAACGCTGCACCGCCTCGATGAATTCGGCCTGAAGGCCGACAATATCGGTTTCGACGCCGGAGCGGTCGTCGCGCGCAGCCGCAAGGTTGCCGCGCAACTGTCGAACGGCGTCAAGTTCCTGATGAAGAAGAACAAGATCGATGTCATCGAGGGCAGCGGAATGCTTGCCGGCACAGGCAAGGTCGCGATCGAAACGAAAGACGGCAAGAAAAGCGAGCTGGCCGCGAAGAACATCATCCTCGCCACCGGCGCCCGCGCGCGCACCGTTCCCGGACTTGAACCGGACGGCGAGCGCATCTGGACCTATCGCGAGGCGATGGTGCCGAAATCGATTCCCAAATCGCTGATCGTCGTCGGCTCCGGCGCCATCGGCATCGAATTTGCGAGTTTCTATCGTGCATTCGGCGCCGAGGTGACGGTGATCGAAATGCTCGACCGCATTCTCCCGGTCGAGGACGAGGAAATCTCGAAAGAGGCGGCGCGCGCTTTCAAGAAACGCGGCATCAAGCTGTTCACCGGCGCATCGGTCGAGAAGGTCGAAAAGAAAAAGTCGGGTGTCGTCGCGACGATAAAGACCGGTGGCAAGAACGAGACCATCGAAGCTGAAATCGTGATTTCGGCCGTCGGCATCGTCGGCAACGTCGAGAACCTGGGTCTCGAGGAAGCGGGCATCAAGATCGAGAAGACCCATGTCGTCGTCAACGAATGGCTGGAGACCGGTGCAAAGGGTGTCTACGCCATCGGCGATCTCGTCGGCCCGCCCTGGTTGGCGCACAAGGCGAGCCATGAGGGCGTGCTCGCTGCCGAACGCATGGCGGGGCTGAAAGACCTCCATCCCGTCGACACGACGAAAATCCCCGGCTGCACCTATTCGACGCCGCAGATTGCCAGTGTCGGTCTCACCGAGGCGAAGGCGAAGGAGCAGGGCTACGAGATCAAGACCGGCCGCTTCCCCTTCCGCGCCAACGGCAAGGCCATCGCGCTTGGCGAAACGGAGGGCTTCGTCAAAACCGTCTTCGACGCAAAGACAGGCGAGCTTCTCGGGGCCCACATGATCGGCGCCGAAGTCACGGAACTCATTCAGGGATTTGGCATCGCCCGCACACTGGAGGCGACCGAGGCCGACCTGATCCACGCCGTCTTCCCGCATCCGACGCTGTCCGAGATGATGGGCGAGGCAGTCCTCGACGCCGAAGGCCGTGTTCTCCACACCTGAGTTCCAGTCCTTAGTGCATATTTATTCGATCTGTGGTCTGTTTCCCTTGAGGAAACGGTGGGATGCGAAATGAGCGAAGTCGAACTCAGCAATATCGATTACAAAGTCACGGAAGCCGAGAGCTGTCTTCATGTGAAGAACAGGAAGCTCCTCGAACTCTGGCTGGCCCATCGTGACGAGGACGGCACGGCAAGCCGGGAGAAGCTGTCTCCGGCCCTGCTTCTTCCTTTGCTCGGCGGCATTTCGGTGACCGAGCCGGTCGATGACGGCAAGGATTTCCGTTTCCGCCTCGTCGGGGCGAGAAACGAGGAACGCCTCGGGATCAAGGCCACGGGGCGGCTGATGTCCGATTGCTACGGACCCCGTATGGCGAGCGAACTGATTACGCTGCACAACCGGGTTCTGGATGCCCGCAAGCCTGCCGTCCTTCGCGGCCGGTTTGTCGGGATCGGCATCGAGCATGCCCTTTTCGAAGCTCTTTTCCTTCCTGTACGGAGCGCGGCCGGCGATCTGCAGGTTCTGGCCGGAATGTACGACATGAGCGAGAACTGACCGTCGTTTCCATTTTCCCAAGGCCTCCGGGTTCTTCGTGATAGCCTTTTCCATGGCCGTCGAAGCACCTAACCTGTCGGCCGCGCGCGCCTGAATTTTGGGGAGGGGCCTGCCTTGACGGAGAAAACGGCGAGCGCGCCGAAGAACGCGGTTGTGGTTCTTCTGGACAGCCTCAACCGTCACATGCTGGGCGCCTATGGCGGCGCCGAGTTCGCGACCCCCAATCTCGACCGCTTCGCCGCCCGCGCCACGCGCTTCACCCGTCATTTCACAGGCTCGTTGCCCTGCATGCCGGCGCGCCACGACATTCTTTGCGGTGCGCTCGATTTCCTCTGGCGTCCCTGGGGGTCGATTGAAATCTGGGAAGACGCGATCACCTATGAGCTGCGCAAGGCCGGCGTGGTCACGCAGCTGATCTCCGATCATCCGCATCTTTTCGAGACCGGCGGTGAAAACTACCACATCGATTTCACCGCCTGGGACTATCAGCGCGGCCACGAGGGCGATCCGTGGAAGACGGTCGCCGATCCGAGCTGGACCGGCGCGCCGAATTTCATGCGCAAACACATGCCTTATGACGACTCGCGCGGATACTTCCGCAGCGAAGCGGATTTTCCGGGCCCGCGCACAATGGGCGCCGCGGCGCGCTGGCTGGCCGACAATGCCGGCCGTCACGACCGCTTCATGCTCTTCGTCGACGAATTCGACCCGCACGAACCCTTCGACACGCCGGAGCCCTACGCCTCGATGTACGATCGGGACTGGGAAGGCGCACACCTGATCTGGCCGCCTTATGTGAATGGTGGCATCGAAAAGGGTGTCATCGACGAAAAACAGGCCCGGCAGATCCGCGCCAGCTACGGCGGCAAGCTGACCATGATCGACAAATGGTTCGGCAAAGTGCTGGACGAGCTCGACCGCAACAATCTCTGGGACGACACGCTGGTCATCCTCTGCACCGACCATGGCCACTACCTCGGCGAAAAGGACATATGGGGAAAGCCCGGCGTACCGGTCTACGAGCCTATCGGCCATATCCCGCTGATGATCGCCCATCCGGGCATCGTGCCCGGCACCTGCGACGCGCTGACCACCAGCGTCGATCTCTTCGCAACAATGGCGGAGTTCTTCGGGGTCAATGTCCGCCAGCGCACGCATGGCCGCTCGCTGCTGCCGTTGCTGCGGGGCGAGGCCGCTGGCATCCGCGACTGGCTGCTCACCGGCGTCTGGGGTCGCGAGGTGCACTACATCGACCGCATTCGCAAATATGCCCGAGCCCCGGCGGGCGACAATGCGCCGCTGACGATGATGTCGAACCGCTGGTCGACCATGCCGACGCATTTCCTGAACCGCGAACAGGAACTGCCGCTACCGGACGAGCGCGCCTTTCTCGATCGCATGCCGGGAAGTGAGGTGCCCGTCATTCATCAGCGCTGGGACAAGGACGACCACATTCCCTTTTGGGCGAGGGCGCAGTTCTCCGGTCACCATCTTTACGATCTGGAAAGCGACCCGTCGGAAGAACGGAATCTCGCCGGCACCGCGCTCGAAAAGGATTACGCGGAACGCCTGCGGACGGCGCTGGCCGAACTGGGCGCGCCAGCCACCCAGTTCGAACGTCTCGGCCTCGGCTGAATGCCGAAAAAACGGGCAAAATAGCAATTGTTTAACGCCTCGGTCTCCATACTTGAGCACGGAGGTAAGGCAATGTCGCTGGGCGCAGACATAGATACCGGGCAGCCGGAAATCGGCTACGACGCAATCGAGGCGCAGGAACCGACGCACCCGAAAACCCGGCAATTGCTGGAATACTGGCGTGCGCGTTGCGTCGACGGCGATGTCGCGTCGCGTCGCGACATCAACCCGCTCGACATGCCGGCATTGATGGGCGGCATGTTCGTTGTCGAGCCCGTCGATGGTGGCGCTGACATGCGTTACCGGTTGATCGGCGCGGCGAACGAGCAGCGCCTCGGCATGCCCTTCACCGGCCGGCGCTTCTCGGAGTGCTACGAGCCGAAAATGGCCGCCGACCAGATCGCGATCCACAACCGCGTCATGGCTCGCTTGAAGCCGGTCGTGCTGCGCGGAAATTTCCTCGGCGTCGACATGGAATATGCGCGCTTCGAATGCCTCTACCTGCCGGTACGCGCCGAAACCGGTTTCCAGGTCTTTGGCGGCCTTTACGACATGGCCCAGCAGGGTTGACTGAAATCCGCCGCTTTCCGGCGGATTTGCTTGAATCGGGCCAAGCGTCTATCCATGTCCTGACAGGAACACCAGAGCAAGGTCATGGTCACCGTCATCGACACGTTGAAGGCGCCCGCAGCGCGGCCGCGCCATCCCGAGAAGGCCCATCGGCCCGACACGCCCATCCTGCGCAAGCCGGAGTGGATACGCGTCAAGGCGCCGGGCTCGCCGGTCTATACCGAGACCAGGCGTATCGTCCGGGAGAACAATCTCGTCACCGTCTGCGAGGAGGCCGGTTGCCCGAATATCGGCGAGTGCTGGACCAAAAAGCACGCCACCATGATGATAATGGGCGACACCTGTACGCGCGCCTGCGCCTTCTGCAACGTCAAGACCGGATTGCCGGCACCGCTCGACGCGGACGAGCCGGAGAACGTCGCCAATGCCGTGGCGAAGCTCGGCTTGCGTCACGTCGTCATCACATCCGTCGATCGTGACGATCTTGCCGATGGCGGCGCGCGCCATTTCGTCGAGGTGATCGAAGCGATCCGCCGCCGTTCGCCCGGCACCACGGTCGAAATCCTGACTCCGGACTTCCTGCGCAAGGATGGCGCGCTCGAAATGGTCGTGGCGGCGCGTCCCGACGTCTTCAACCATAATCTTGAAACCGTGCCGCGGCTCTATCTGAACATCCGTCCCGGTGCGCGTTATTTCCATTCGCTGCGCCTGCTCCAGCGTGTCAAGGAGCTCGACCCGACGATCTTCACCAAGTCCGGCATCATGGCCGGGCTCGGCGAAACGCGCGAGGAAGTGTTGCAGGTGATGGACGACATGCGCTCGGCCAATATCGACTTCCTGACCATCGGCCAGTATCTGCAGCCGACGCGCAAGCACGCGGCGGTCGACCGCTTCGTGACGCCGGACGAGTTCAAATCCTACGAAACGATCGCCCGCACCAAGGGTTTCCTGCTGGTCTCGTCAAGTCCGCTGACGCGCTCCTCCTATCACGCGGACGAGGACTTCGCCCGCCTGAGCGCCGCGCGCAATGCCGCGCAGCCGCGGACCTAGAGCCCCATGCCCGCCCACGAGCAAACCCGCGATGTTCCCTACGCGGCTGACGACATGTTTGCGCTTGTCGCCGGCATCGAGCGCTATCCGGAATTTCTTCCCTGGTGCGGCGGCGCGCGCATCCGCCGCCGCGACACTGTCGACGGCAGGGAAGTGCTGCTTGCCGATCTGATAATTTCCTACAAGCTCTTCCGCGAGCGTTTCACCAGCAAGGTAACCCTCGACCGCACGACGCGCCTGATCGACGTTGCCTATGTCGAAGGCCCGTTCCGCCATCTTCACAACAAATGGCAGTTCGAGCCGCTCGAAAATGGCGGCACGCGTATTCACTTCTTCATCGATTTCGAGTTCCGCAGCCAGATGCTGCAAAAGATGATGAACACGGTCTTCGCCAAGGCGTTCGGCCGCCTGATGCAGGCCTTCATCGACCGCGCCGATGAACTGTATGGCCAGCGCGCCGCGCCGGCCTTCGGTCCACCCGTTACGTTGGCGGACTAGCGGCCTTCACATCATCCGCCGCACGAGATTGAGAGCCGTTTCGATGCTCTTGATGCGGATTTCCTCGCGCCCGATATCGCCGAAGCGCTGCATCTCGTGAAGGATGCTGCGGCCTTGCCGGGCCGCGCCGAAATGCACCAGACCGACCGGCTTCATCGGCGTGCCGCCGCCCGGCCCGGCGACGCCCGTCACCGACACGGAAACATGCGCGCGCGAGTTCCGCAACGCGCCTTCTGCCATCGCCCGCGCCACGGGTTCCGACACGGCGCCGAAATCGGCGATGAGGTCGCCCGGCACATCCAGCATCTCGCGCTTGGCTTCGTTTGAATAGACGACGAAACCGCGCTCCACCACGTCCGACGATCCGGCGATCTCGGTCAGCAACCCTGCGATCAATCCGCCGGTGCACGATTCGGCGGTCACGAGTTTCAGCTTCGCCTCGCGCGCGTCGGCCAGCGTCAATTCCGCCAGGTGAACGAGACGGCGCGGAAAGATGCTCATATGACGATCCCGATCAGAATGTCGCAAAGGATGAATGCGATCACGGCATAGACCGCGGCCACGATGTCGTCGGCCATCACGCCGAACCCGCCCTTGAAGCGCCGTTCGACCGCGCCGACCGGCCATGGCTTCCAGATGTCGAAAAGACGAAACAGCACAAAGCCGGCGAGCCAGTTGACCGGCGACATCGGCAGCGCGGCAAGCACCAGCCACATTGCGGCCACTTCGTCGATCACGATTTCGGATGCGTCCTCGGTTCCGCCCGCGGCGCAATATCGCGCCGAGGCCCATATGCCGGCGGCAAAAGCCGCGAGTGCGGCAAGCGCAAGCGCCGGTACACCGAGAAAATAGACGATGATGAAGGCGAAAGGCACGGCGGCCAGCGATCCCCATGTGCCGGGTGCCGGACGGATCAGCCCGGCGCCGAACCATGTCGCGACAAGCGTCACGGGATGACGGAAGACGAGGCCGGCGGGGAGGGGGGTGAAGCGGCTCATCCGAATATCAGCGTTGCGACGGCCTGTGCCGCGATGCCCTCGCCGCGGCCCGTGAAGCCGAGGCCTTCGCTCGTCGTCGCCTTGACGCTGACGCGCTCCCGCTCGAGCCCGAGAATTTCCGCCACCCGGTCGCGCATGGCTTCGGTATGCGGCCCGATCTTGGGCCGTTCGCAGATCAGCGTCACATCGAGATTTGAAATTCGCGCCCCGGCTCGTGTCGCGAGGTTTCCGGCATGAGCGAGGAAGATGTCGGAGGCAGCTCCCTCCCACTTCATGTCCTCGGGCGGGAAATGCTTGCCGATGTCGCCCGCGCCGATAGCGCCCAGTATGGCGTCGGTCAGCGCATGCAACCCGACATCGGCGTCCGAATGGCCGATGAGACCGGCGGTATGCGAAACCCGTACGCCGCAAAGCCAGACATGGTCGCCGGGACCGAACTTGTGCACGTCGAATCCGGTGCCGGTACGCGCCTCGCCGCCGCGCGTCAGAATGCGTAGTCCACGCGCCATGTCGGCGGCGTCCGTGATCTTGATATTGTCGTCGTCGCCCTCGATCATCGCCACATCGACCCCCGCCGCCGTTGCCACTTCGACATCGTCCGTAAACGCATGGTCTGCCATGCGCCGGTGTGCGTCCAGAATTACGTCGAAACGAAACCCCTGCGGCGTCTGCGCGCGCCAGAGCGCGTCGCGCGGCACCGTCGGGCCCGCTTGCCCGTCCACGGAGCGCCGAAGCGTGTCGGTGACCGGCAGCGCGACGAGAACCCCGCGATGCGTTGCAAGCGCTTCGATACAGTCCGAGATCAGCCTCGCGGAAACAAAGGGACGCGCGCCGTCATGGATCAGCACGATGGCCGGTGCCCGCGCGGCCAGCGCCTCGAGTCCAGCCAGCACGGAGGCCTGCCGCGTCGCGCCGCCGAGGCAGGGCGGCTGCAGTTTCGGCAGGCCCGCCGCGGCGGCCTCGTATTCGACGCGGTCGTCCCCATGAACGACGGTCAGAATGCCGTCGATGCCGGGATGGGCGGCAAAGGCGGCCAGCGTCCGGCGCAGCACCGGCACGCCGCCCAGTTCGCGGTATTGTTTCGGCGCGCCCGGTCCGGCGCGGCTGCCGCGGCCGGCCGCCACAATAAGAGCGACGACGTTCATATCCGCTCGTTTCGCACCCCCACGGGCCTTTCGCAAGCGGATTTGCCGGTTGCCGATTTGCCTTGCCGAAACATTGTGCAGGCGCTAATTTGGACAAAATTTGTGCAACTTCCATTGGTGCCTAAAGTTTGACCATAGCTATCGGCAAGCACACGCTGGCAAACCCTGTCCTGCTGGCCCCCATGGCTGGCGTCACCGATCTGCCGTTTCGCCGGGTGGCCCACAGGCTGGGCGCCGGGCTCGTTGTCTCAGAAATGGTGGCGAGCGACGCGCTGGTTCGCGAGCGGCCCGATGTCGTGCGCCGGGCGGCGGGGGCGGGCGAGGTCGAGCCGTTGGCAATTCAGTTGGCGGGTCGCGAGGCCCACTGGATGGCCGAGGGGGCGAAGCTCGCCGCCGCCGCCGGCGCGGATATCATCGACATAAACATGGGTTGTCCCGCCAAGCAGGTGACGACCGGCCTGTCGGGCTCGGCGCTGATGCGCGACCTCGACCATGCCGAGCGTCTGATCGAGGCGACCGTCGGTGCCGCGCCTGTGCCGGTCACGCTGAAGATGCGCACCGGCTGGGACGACGCGACGCGCAACGCGCCGGAGCTCGCGGCCCGCGCCGAGGCCGCGGGTATTCGCATGGTGACGGTGCATGGCCGCACCCGCTGCCAGTTTTACAAGGGGCGCGCCGATTGGGGCTTCATCGCCGAGGTCAAAAACGCCGTCTCGATCCCCGTCATTGCCAATGGCGACATTCTGAGCGAGGAGGACGCGGCCGCGATCCTCGCCGCTTCGGGCGCGGACGGTGTGATGATCGGGCGCGGCGCGCAAGGGCGTCCGTGGTTTCCCGCGCAGGTCGCGCACTACCTGAAGACCGGCAGCAAGCTCGCGTCGCCGTCATGGGACGCGCAGCGCGAGACCGTGACCGGACATTATCGCGACATGCTCGATCACTACGGTGTGGCATTGGGATTGCGCGTCGCCCGCAAACATATCGTCTGGTATCTCGATGAAGCCTCGCGGCGGTTCCCGGAGGAAGCACTGGCCGCCCGGCGCGCCGTCGTTCGCATGAACGACACCAACGACGTGCTTGCGGCGCTTGATGCATTTTACGGCGAGGCGGCGCGGCGCGAACCCGTCCCCGCGTCGAGGGAGGCTGCATGATGTCTCAAGCCGCGCAATCTCTTCCGGCCGGCGCGCCGCCCGAAGCGACCGTCATTCTGAAGTCGATCCCGCACCCGGTAATCCTCGTCGATCGCGATGGCCGGATCCAATATGTCAACGACAGCACCGAGGAATTCTTCGCGGCGAGCTCCGCCATGCTGGTCGGACATCCGCTGAGCGAAGTCGTCGCCTTCGGCAGTCCCGTATTGGCGCTGATCGACCAGGTGTTCGAACGCGGCGTCTCTGTCAACGAATATGGCGTCGAGATCGGCACGCCGCGCATGGGCGACCGCCAGGTCGATATTCAGGTAACGCCGCTCGCCGAATTGCCGGGCCATGTGCTGTTGCTGCTCCAGGTCCGCACCATGGCGCACAAGATGGATCGCCAACTGACCCATCGTGGTGCCGCGCGTTCCGTCACCGGCATGGCGGCGATCCTCGCACATGAAATCAAGAACCCGCTGTCGGGCATTCGCGGCGCGGCGCAGTTGCTGGAGCTGGCGGCCTCGACCGAAGACAAGACGCTGACGCGGTTGATCTGCGAGGAGACCGACCGCATCTGCAAACTGGTCGATCGCATGGAGGTCTTCTCCGACGAACGTCCGGTGCCGCGCGAACCGGTCAATATTCATCTGGTGCTCGGTCATGTGAAGCAGCTCGCGGCGACGGGCTTTGCGAGCGGCATCCGCATCGTCGAGGAATACGACCCCTCGCTGCCGCCGGTATTGGGCGACAAGGACCAGTTGATCCAGGTCTTTCTCAATCTGGTCAAGAATGCCGCCGAGGCGATTGGCAAGCCCGAAGGGGAAATCGTCCTGACGACGGCCTACCGGCCCGGCGTTCGCCTCTCGATGCCCGGCAGCCGCGACCGCGTCAGCCTGCCGCTCGAAATCTGCGTGATCGACGACGGCCCCGGCGTGCCGCTCGACATCATGGAACATCTTTTCGATCCCTTCGTGACCACCAAATCTTCCGGCACCGGTCTCGGCCTCGCACTGGTCGCCAAGATCATCGGCGATCACGGCGGGATCATCGAATGCGAAAGCCTGCCGCGCGGCACGGTCTTCCGCGTCTTGTTGCCCATGCATACCGGCGCAACCGTCGCCGACGGCGATTTGCCGCACTGACAGGAGAACAGAGATGCCAAGCGGAACCATTCTCCTCGCCGACGACGATGCGGCGATCCGCACCGTTCTCAATCAGGCGCTCGGGCGCGTCGGTTACGACGTCCGCTCCACCGGCAACGCGGCGACGCTCTGGCGCTGGGTCAGCCAGGGGGAGGGCGATCTCATCATCACCGATGTGGTGATGCCCGACGAAAACGCTTTCGACCTGATCCCCCGTATCAAGCGCATCCGGCCCGAAATTCCGATCGTCGTGATGAGCGCGCAGAACACGCTGAAGACCGCGATCACGGCGGCCGAGCGCGGCGCTTATGAATACCTCCCGAAGCCTTTCGATCTGAACGAACTGATCCGCGTCGTCGACCGCGCCATGACGGCGCCGCGCGAGCCGGCCGTCGCCCGCCAGCAGCCGGAGGAAGACGAGAAGATACCGCTGATTGGACGTTCGCCGGCCATGCAGGATATCTATCGCGTGCTGGCGCGCCTGATGCAGACCGATCTCACGGTGATGATCTCGGGCGAAAGCGGCACCGGCAAGGAACTCGTCGCCCGCGCGTTGCACGACTATGGCCGCCGTCGCAATGGCCCCTTCGTCGCCGTCAACATGGCCGCCATCCCGCGCGAACTGATCGAGAGCGAGCTCTTCGGCCACGAGAAAGGCGCCTTCACCGGCGCCAGCCAGCGCGCCACCGGCCGCTTCGAGCAGGCCGAAGGCGGCACGCTCTTCCTCGATGAAATCGGCGACATGCCGATGGAAGCGCAGACGCGCCTGTTGCGCGTTTTGCAGCAGGGCGAATACACGACCGTCGGCGGCCGCACGCCGATCAAGACCGATGTCCGCATCGTCGCGGCGACCAACCGCGATCTGCGCCAGCTCATCAATCAGGGTCTTTTCCGCGAAGACCTGTTCTTCCGGCTCAACGTCGTGCCGATCCGCCTGCCGCCGCTGCGCGAGCGCTCGGAGGATATTCCCGATCTCATTCGCCATTTCCTCGGTCAGGCGGAAGACGAAGGCCTGCCCCCCAAGACGATCGACGCCGCCGGCATGGAGTTGCTTAAGCGTTACCGCTGGCCGGGCAATGTGCGTGAACTGGAAAATCTGGTGCGCCGTCTGGCTGCGCTCTACACCGAGGAAATCATCGGCGCGTCGATCCTCGAAAATGAACTCGCCGAACCCGACTTTGGCAGGTCGGCCGAGCAGCCTGCCGCCGATGAGCCGCTTGGCGCGGCGGTCGAACGTACGCTTGGACGCATCTTCGCCGCGCATGGCGATGCCCTGCCGCCGCCCGGCCTTTATGACCGGCTGCTGCGGGAGGTTGAGAGGCCCTTGCTGGGCATGAGTCTCGCGGTAACGCGCGGCAACCAGATCAAGGCCGCGCACCTTCTGGGCATTAACCGAAATACGCTCCGCAAGAAGATCCGCGAGCTCGACATTCAGGTCGTTCGAGGGCTGAAATAGCCGCGGTGGCCCGATACGGAAGTGTCACAATCCAGCAACATTGTTGTTGATCGGTATCGCCTGCCGATACAGAATGTCGCCCTGCCGCAAGGGAGCGTGGCGGAATAGGCACATATCCGGGTGCAACGCGGTGCAAGTCCGCTGCCGGAACGATGCCGCGCGGGGCCCGATGGTCTCGCGTTGAACCCCGCGCGGGAAACAACATGGCGACGACGGACCGGATCGACAGGTCGGCAAGGTGGGAAGGCCGATTTTGGCAGCTGACAGGCCGTCGGGGCTTTTCGGCCGGCGTGTCCGTGGGCCTGGTCGTCGCGGCCGTTCTGCTCGGCTCGTTCACTTACATGCTGCTGACCGGCCTGACGCCTTTTGCGCCGACGCGCGCCGTTCTGATCTCGCTGCTGTTGGCCAATCTCACCATCGTCCTGGTGCTCTTCGGACTGATTTGCTGGCGCGTCATTCGCCTGATCATGGCGCGTGTCAGCGGCACGACGGGCGCCAAGCTTCACGCCCGTCTCGTTACCATGTTCAGCGTCGTCGCGGTGATGCCGGCGATCATCGTGGCGGCCTTTGCGGCAATGACGTTGAATCGCGGCCTTGACACCTGGTTCAGCGAGCGCGTTCAACTGATCATTTCCAACGCCGAAATGGTCGCCGAGGCTTATCTCAACGAGCATCACCATGTTCTGCGCGGCGACGCGCTTGCGATGGCCAACGATATCAATCGCAATTCAACGCTGATGTCCACGAACCCCGGCCTCTTTTTTCAGCTTGTTTCCGATCAGATGCATTTACGCGCGCTTAACGGCGCTTACCTGATCAATTCCGACGGCCGCATCGTGACCAGGGCCCGCGCGAGCGTCGAACTCGGCATGCCGCCGGATGAACAGTTCGAGGCGGCCGGGAAAGGCGAGGCGGCGCTCTTCACGGTCGAGGACCGCAGCCAGGTGAGAGCGCTGGTGTCGATCCCGACGCTCGACGATACCTATCTCTATATCGCGCGCCTGGTCGATGCGCGTGTACTTGACCATCTCGCCGAAACGCGAGCCGCTGTCGATGAATACGAGAGTCTTGAAAGCCGGCGCATCCAGTTCCAGGTGACCTTCGCGCTGATCTACGTGATATTCGCGCTGATCATGCTGCTGGCGGCGATATGGCTTGGTCTCTGGGCGGCAAACCGCATCGTCGATCCGATTTCCGAGCTTGTGCGTGCCGCCGAGCGCGTCAGTGCGGGCGACCTGCGCGCGCGCGTCAATGTCGGCCAAACGGGCGACGAGCTCGACATGCTGACCAGCGCCTTCAACCGGATGACAGGCCAGCTCGAAAGCCAGCGCAACGATCTGGTTGCCGCGAACCACCAGCTCGATGAACGGCGGCAGTTCACAGAAGCGGTGCTTTCCGGCGTTAGCGCCGGTGTGCTGGGTCTCGACAATGAAGGCCGCATCGGCCACGCAAACCGCGCGGCCTTGAATTTCTTCGGCCGGCCGGAAGCCGGCATGATCGGCCGCGACATCATGACAGCGGTCCCCGAAATGGCGGCCGCAGTCTCCGATGCGCGCGCGCATCCCGAGCGTCGCGCACAGGCGCAAATCACGATCTTCCGCGAAGGGCAGGACCGGACGCTTAATTTGCGCATCACACGCGAGGTGACGGATGCGGGGCAGGGCGGCTTTGTCCTGACATTCGACGACATCACGGAACTTGTGCGCGCTCAGCGCACATCCGCCTGGGCGGATGTGGCGCGCCGCATTGCCCATGAAATCAAGAACCCGCTGACGCCGATCCAGCTCTCGGCCGAGCGCCTGCGCCGCAAATACGGCAAGGAAATAAAGTCGGATCCCGAAGTCTTCGAGCAGTGTACGGCGACGATTATCCGCCAGGTCAACGATATCGGCCGCATGGTCGACGAGTTCTCGTCTTTCGCGCGCATGCCGGTGGCGGCGATGAAGCCCGTCGATCTCGGCGAGGTTTTGCGTCAGTCGGTTTTTCTCCAGCGCGTCGGGCATCCCGATATCGAGTATCGTCTCGACATGCCGGACGATGCGGTCGTCGTCGAATGCGATGGGCGGCTGGTCAGCCAGGCCCTGACCAATGTCTTGAAAAATGCCGCCGAGGCAATTCGCGGTAATGATGACGAGGACGAAGATCGCCGCCCGGCGCCGGCTGACGGCGCAAAGATCGGTCGCATACATGTCCGGCTGACGGCGGACGACGACCGGGCCGAGATTGTGGCCACCGACTCCGGTTGCGGCCTGCCCGAGACCGACCGGACGCGCCTCACCGAGCCGTACATGACGACCCGCACCAAGGGTACGGGGCTCGGCCTTGCGATCGTCAACAAGGTTATGGAAGAGCATGGCGGACAGTTGATCCTCGAGGATGCACCGCGAAACGAGGATTGGGATACGGGAGCGCGCGTGCGATTGGTTTTTCCGCGCCACGTCACCGCTGTGAGTGAAGCGAAAGAGGCTGTAAATGGCGTCTGATATTCTGATTGTCGACGACGAAGGCGACATCCGCGATCTGGTCGCGGGAATTCTGAGTGACGAAGGCTACGACACACGCAGTGCCGCCGACAGCGATCGTGCCCTGGCGGCCATCGAGGCGCGCCGCCCCGGGCTGGTCATTCTCGACATCTGGCTGCAAGGCAGCAAGCTCGACGGGCTCGAACTTCTCGACATCATTCGCGAGCGCCACCCCGACCTGCCGGTGGTCATCATCAGCGGTCACGGCAACATCGAAACGGCGGTGTCCGCGATCAAGAAGGGTGCTTATGACTTCATCGAAAAACCGTTCAAGGCCGACAGGCTGATCCTGATTGTGCGCCGCGCGCTGGAGGCTTTCCGTCTGCGCCGCGAAAACAGCGAGCTGCGCGCCCGTGCCGGCGACGACACGACGCTGATCGGATTCTCGCCGGCCATGGCGCAGGTGCGTCAGACCATCGACAAGGTGGCGCCGACCGGAAGCCGCGTCCTGATCACGGGCCCGTCGGGTTCCGGCAAGGAAGTCGTGGCGCGCCTGCTGCATGCGCGCTCGCGCCGTTCGGCAAACGCCTTTGTCGCGATCAACACGGCCACCATGGCGCCCGAGCGCATGGAAATCGAACTTTTTGGCACCGAGGAAAGTGCCGCCGGCCCGCGCAAGGTCGGTGTGTTCGAACAGGCGCATGGCGGCACGCTGTTCCACGATGAAGTCGCCGAGATGCCGATCGAGACGCAAAGCAAGATTCTGCGCGTGTTGGTCGACCAGACCTTCGAGCGCGTCGGCGGTGGCCCGAAGGTCAAGGTCGACGTACGCGTGGTTTCCTCGTCGAGCCGCGACCTGGTGGAGGAAATCGCCAAGGGCCGGCTGCGCGAGGATCTCTTTCACCGGCTCAACGTCGTGCCCATCGCGGTGCCCCCGTTATCGTCGCGGCGCGAGGACATTCCCCTGCTGGTCGAGTATTTCATGGGACAGATTTCGAACGCCACCGGTTTGCCGCCGCGTCGTATATCGGAAGATGCCCTGGCCGCTCTTCAGGCCCACGACTGGCCGGGAAACGTCCGTCAGCTTCGCAACAACGTCGAACGCCTGCTGATCCTGACCTCGGGCGATCCGAACGCGGTCGTCACTGCCGACATGCTGCCGGCCGAGGTCGGCGCTTCGGCGCAGATGACGGTCAACGGTACCGGCGGTGAACACATCATGGCCTTGCCCCTGCGTGAGGCGCGCGAAACATTCGAGCGTGAATATCTCATTGCGCAAATCAGCCGCTTCGGCGGCAACATTTCGCGCACGGCGGCGTTCATCGGCATGGAGCGTTCGGCCTTGCACCGCAAGCTGAAGTCGCTCGGCGTCGCCGCCGCCAACCGGCTCGACATCCCGGCATGATTCTTTCGCGAACCGAGGCACTCCCATGAAAGTCATTGTCTGCGGCGCCGGTCAGGTCGGTTTCGGTATCGCGCGCCAGCTTGCATCCGAACAGAACGACGTGACGGTCATCGACCAGTCGCCGCAGCTCGTCCGTCAGATTTCGGATGCACTCGACGTTCGGGCGATTGTCGGCCACGGCGCCCATCCCGATGTGTTGGAACGCGCCGGGGCGGCCTCGGCCGACATGCTGATCGCCGTCACCTTCCATGACGAAGTCAACATGATCGCCTGCCAGGTCGCGCATTCCCTGTTCCAGCTACCGACCAAGATCGCGCGTATCCGCGCACAGTCTTATTTGCAGCCGGGCTTTCAGGATTTGTTCTCGCAGGACCACCTGCCGATCGACGTCGTCATTTCGCCCGAGCTCGAAGTCGGCAAGGCCGTGTTGCGCCGTCTGGCCGTTCCAGGTGCCCTCGACATTCTGAATTTCGCCGATGGCAAGGTCAGCGTCGTCGGCGTGTCGCTGGAGGAAGACTGCCCCATCGTCAACACGCCGCTGCGCCAGCTCACCGATCTCTTTCCCGATCTGCGCTCGCGCGTCGTCGGCATCGTGCGCGGCGGCGAGCTCTTCGTGCCGCAAAGCGATGACCAGATGCTGGTCGGCGACGAAGCCTATTTCGCCGCCGACGTGCGCGACGTGCGCCGCACACTGGGCATATTCGGTCACGAGGAAAAGACCGCGCGGCGCGTCATCATCGTCGGTGCCGGCAATATCGGCCTCTATGTCGCCCATGAGCTCGAGGAAAACCATCCCGGCGTCCGCGTCAAGGTGATCGAAAGCGATCGCGAACGCGCGATCTACGTCGCCGACAGGCTGAAGCGCACGATCGTATTGCATGGCGACGGCCTCGATCCGGAGCTGTTGCAGGAAGCGGGTATCGGCGAAACCGAAATTCTGGTGACGCTGACCAACAACGATCAGGCCAATATCCTGTCCTGCGTCGTCGCCAAGCGCGAAGGCTGCTCGCGCACGATGTCGCTGATCAACAACAACACCTATCAGCCGCTGATGCGCTCGCTCGGCATCGACGCCTTCATCGATCCGCGCGGCACCACCGTCTCCTCGGTTCTTCAGCATGTGCGCCGGGGCCGTATTCGCGGTCTTCAGTCGGTCCATGACGGCGCGGCGGAGATCATCGAGGCCGAAGCGCTCGAAACCTCGCCGCTTGTCGGCAAGCCGCTGCGCGAGGTCAATCTGCCCGACGGCATCCTGGTCGGTGCCGTCATCCGCGACGGCGAGGTCATCATCCCGCGCGGCGGCACCGAAATCGAAGCCGGCGACCGCGTCGTCCTGTTCGCGCGTTCCGATCAGGTGAAGAAGGTCGAGCAGATGTTCCGCGTTAGCCTCGAATTTTTCTGAAAGTCCCGCGCTTGTCCCGCATCGCTTACGTCAACGGCCGTTACCTGCGCCATGCCGAGGCCGCCGTCCACATCGAGGACCGCGGCTATCAGTTCTCCGATGGCGTCTACGAAGTGTGCGGCATCCGCAATGGCCGCTTCATGGACGAGGCGCTGCATCTCGAACGTCTTGAGCGCTCGCTCGGCGAATTGCGCATCGAGATGCCGCTGCCCGCCGCCGCGCTCCGCCACATTATGCGAGAGGTCGTCCGGCGCAACCGCATCGCCAACGGCCTTGTCTATCTGCAGGTGACGCGCGGCGTCGCCCCGCGCGATCATCCTTTTCCCGCGTCCCATGTGCCGCCGGCGCTTGTCGTCACCGCAAAGCGGCTCAACGAGGCGCGGATAGCCGCCGCCGTCGCCAAGGGCGTCGCCGTGGCGACCATGCCCGACCTCCGCTGGGCCCGGCGCGACATCAAGTCTGTGTCGCTGCTGCCCAACATTCTGGCCAAGCAGGCCGCGCGCGAGGCCGGCGCCTATGAGGCCTGGCTGGTGGACGCCGCTGGCTTTGTCACCGAGGGCTCGTCGACCAACGCCTGGATCGTCGACCGCGAGGGCCGCCTGGTCACGCGGCCAGCCAGTCACGACATTCTGAATGGCATCACCCGGCGTGTGTTGCTGGAAGCGGCGAAAGCCGAAGGCATTGAAGTGGTGGAGCGGCCTTTCACGCCGCAAGAGGCGAAATCGGCCCGCGAAGCCTTCATAAGCGCCTCCTCGGCAATTATCATTCCGGTGGTCCGGATCGACGGAGAGCCCGTAGGAAATGCGGAGCCCGGATCGCTGACGCTTCGCTTGCGCGAAGCCTATGGGCGCGTCGGGCGCCTGACCTGAGCCCGGAAACCGCCCAAACCGGCGGAAACCGGGCCAAAATCGTACCGATTGCAGGTGCGAAGTGTAATTTCGCACTTGCAGCATAAATGAAAACACTCGACTGTATGCGTGAGAGCCGCAGCCCCGAGTCATCCCTCGGCCGGGTGCAAACAAAAAGCCGGTCCGCGCGGCGAAGGTCCGGCCCCATCAGACCGACAAATGGGGTTTACCCATGAACGAGAAGACCCATAATCTCCAGGACACCTTCCTGAACCATGTTCGCAAGAACAAGACGACCCTCACCATATTTCTGGTGAACGGCGTCAAGCTTCAGGGCGTCGTCACTTGGTTCGACAACTTTTGTGTGTTGCTCCGCCGGGACGGCCACTCGCAGCTCGTGTATAAGCACGCCATATCCACAATCATGCCGGCCCAGCCCGTTCAGTTATTCGAGCCCGAAACGAACGGCGAGGAGGCCTGAAGAGACATCGATTGAACGACGAAATAGAGATCGGCCGTAGCGAGCGTAAACGCGGCACCGGCGGTTCCGGCAACAAGCCGAAAGAACCGACGCGGGCATTTGTGTTGGTTCCCTGGTTGAAATCTCGTCCGAAAGGCGAGAGGAAAGGGGAGGGCGGAAGCGCACGCTCTCCCGAATCCCGGCTGGAGGAAGCCGTCGGCCTGGCCGCCGCCATCGCCCTCGACGTCGTCGGCAGCGCTGTTGTCCCACTCGCCAATCCGCGGCCCGCCACACTCTTCGGTGAGGGCAAGGTCGAGGAGCTGAAAGGCCAGTTCGCCGAACTCCGCATCGAGCTCGTCATTGTCGACGGACCGCTCGGCCCCGGCCAGCAGCGCAATCTCGAAAAGGCATGGAACCTGAAGGTGCTCGACCGCACCGGCCTGATCCTCGAAATCTTCGGCGAGCGCGCCGGCACCCGCGAAGGCACGCTGCAGGTCGAACTCGCGCATCTCAATTACCAGAAAACCCGCCTTGTCCGCAGTTGGACCCATCTCGAGCGCCAGCGCGGCGGATTCGGCTTTCTCGGCGGCCCCGGCGAAACCCAGATCGAAGCCGACCGCCGTCTGATTCAGGAGCGCATCGCCAAGCTCGAGCGCCAGCTCGAAACGGTGAAGCGCACCCGCGAACTGCATCGCAAGACCCGCCGCGAAGCGCCTTATCCGGTCGTCGCCCTTGTCGGCTACACCAACGCCGGCAAATCGACGCTCTTCAACCGGTTGACCGAAGCGGGCGTCTTCGCCGAAAATCTGCTCTTCGCGACCCTCGATCCGACCATGCGTGCGCTGCTGCTGCCGAGCGGCCGCAAGATCATCCTGTCGGACACGGTGGGCTTCATTTCCGATCTGCCGACACATCTCGTCGCCGCCTTCCGCGCCACGCTTGAAGAAGTGCTTGAGGCGGAAGTGATCCTTCATGTCCGCGACGCGGCACATGAGGAAACCGCCGTCCAGAAAAAGGACGTCGAGCAGGTGCTGGCTTCGCTCGGCGTGACGAAAGAATCCGCCACCGCCAATGGTCAGCACGTGGTCGACGTATTGAACAAGATCGACCTGCTGGACGAGGAAGGCGCCGCCGCGCTCAACGCCGCCGCCCGTGCGCCGCTCTCCGTTGCGGTCTCGGCATTGACGGGGCAGGGCGTCGACGAGTTGTTGAAGCTGATCGATAGCCTGATCGTCGACGACGAACGCCACGTGACGTTCGATATGCCGGCGGGCGAGGGCGAGGCGATGGCATGGCTCCACGCCAACGCTCATGTTCGCAAGCGCGAGGACCGCGAGGACGGCATCGTTCATCTCGAAATCGGCATGACCCCGATGATGACCGGCCGCTTTGAAAAACGCTTTCCGGAGCTGGCGCGTCGTCTTGGCGAGGCCGCCATCGCCGAAATCGAGGCGGTCGAGTAACGGACGGAAATGTCAAACCTTACCGACAATGTCGCCGCACTGATGCGGGAAGTCGCCGCGCGCGAGATCATGCCGCGCTTTCGGGCGCTGGCGGAAGGCGATGTCGAGGAAAAATCGAAAGGCGATCTGGTGACGATTGCCGACCGCGCCTCCGAGCTTTGGCTGACGCCGCGCCTCGAAGCGCTCGTTGCCGGTTCGCATGTGCTGGGCGAGGAAGCCGCCGCCGCCGATCCCGCCTTGCTGGAACGCCTTGCTGACGACAAGGCGCTATGGACCGTCGATCCCGTCGACGGCACGGGCAATTTCGTTGCCGGCCGCGAGACCTTCGGCGTCATGGTCGCGCTGGTCGAGAAGGGCGAGACGACCCATGCCTGGATTTATCTCCCGGTCGCCGGCGAACTGGCCGTTGCCGAACGCGGCGCCGGCGCCTTCTGGACATCGGGCGGCGCGTCGGCGCAGCTTGCGTCCGGCCGCGCCGCGCCCGAGTTCGCCGAACAATCGGCAAGCTTCTATGTCCGCTTCATGCCCGACGAATGGCGCACGAGCATCGAGAAACACGCCGAAGGCATCGGTCGCAAGGAGTCGACGCTTTGCTCGGCCGTCGACTACACCTCCGTCGCGCTCGGCCGCCACGACTTCGTCACCTATTACCGCATGCTGCCTTGGGACCATGTGCCGGGAACGTTGATCCTGCGCGAAGCGGGCGGCGTCGTCCGCGACCTCGAAACCGGCCTCGACTACGCACCGCGTACCCTGAAAGGCCCGCATCTGGTGGCCCGCGACGAGGAAAGCTGGCAGCGCACAGCCGAAAGCATCCGTGCCATGCGCGCGCATCTCTAAAGCAACTCCAGGAAAAGTGGAATCCGGTTTTCCGTCCGGAATTGCGCAAAAACAAAATAGTTAGAGCGACATGTCGCTCTAGCCGCGCTCCTCGCGCTTGGCCGCGTCCCACAACGCATCCATTTCCTCAAGCGTCGATTGCTCGGGCGTCCGGCCATCCGCCGCAAGCTTTTCCTCGATCCGCCCGAAACGGCGGCGGAACTTCGCATTGGCGCGCCGGAGCGCGGCTTCCGGATCGACCTTCATGTGTCGGGCGAGATTGGCATAGACGAACAGCAGGTCGCCCATCTCGTCTTCCAGCCGGTCGGCATCGCCGCCCTTGGCGATCTCTTCGGATAGCTCAAGCATCTCCTCGTTGAGCTTCTCGATCACCATGCGCGTTTCCGGCCAGTCGAAACCGACACGCGCCGCACGGTTCTGCAGTTTGACGGCGCGTGAAAGCGCGGGCAGGGCAAGTGGCACATCGTCGAGAATGCTTGTTGCGGCAGCGCCCTTCGCCGCACGCTCCTCTGCCTTGATCTCTTCCCACCGCCCCTTGACGGCGCCGGCCTCACGCTGCGTCTCGTCGCCGAACACATGCGGATGCCGCCGCACCATCTTGTCGGAAATCGCCGCCGCCCCATCCTCGAAGCCGAACGCGCCTTGCTCGGTTGCCATCTGTGCGTGAAACACGACCTGCAACAGCAGGTCGCCGAGCTCGTCCTTCAACTCGCCCATGTCGCCGCGCTCGATCGCCTCGGCGACTTCATAGGCTTCCTCGATCGTGTAGGGCGCGATCGACGCGAAATCCTGTTCGAGATCCCAGGGACAGCCGCCATCGGGGTCGCGCAGCCGCGCCATGATCGCAAGAAGCCGGTCGATGGCGCGTTCGTTCAAGGCGCTCTCCTCAGTCGCCGCTGCGGTCGACAATGCCGCCTGCCGACCCGACCTGCACCACGGCCGCCGCCGCGTCGCTGAGGTCATGCGGCTTGTGCTCGCCCTCGAGCGCACGGATACGTTCGCGCAACTGCGTCTGTTCCGCCTTGCCGAGCGGGAAGCCCCACATCACGGCCGCCGCCGCCAGCATGGTCAGCGCCGGCAGCGTCACATACATCCCCATGAACTGATTGAGCGTCTCGGGCGAATTCCCGCCGCCCGGCATGAAGCCGATATAGTCGAGAATTGGATAGGTGATGCCGACGGCGAGCGCCGCGCCGATCTTGGCGGTCATTGTTAGCAACGAATAATAGAGCCCCGTGCGCCGTTGTCCGGTCTCCAGATAGTCGGTGTCGATGACATCGGCCATGATCGAACGTAGTAGGAAGGAACCGGCGCCATAGGCAATGCCGTAAAGCGAATTGCCGATGAACAGCCACCAGAACTCGCCGCGCGGAAAGAAGATGACCAGCGGCAGGGCAACCGCGCCGTAGCACATCGCAATGGCGAGCGTCTTGTGCTTGCCGGCCATGTGGCTGAGGCGGATCCAGAACGGGATGCCGACAAAGCCGAAAATGAAATAGACGAGTAGCAACAGGCTCGCATGGCGCGGCAGCTCCATCACATGGATGGCGAAGAAGATGTAGAGCGAGCCTGTGATCGCCGGCGCGATGTTGACCAGCAGATCCGCCACCAGCACGCGCTGCAGCAGCCGGTTGCGCGCGATGATGCTCCAGGCTTTCTGCCACGGGATCTGCGCCTGCGGTGCCGTTCTGAATTCCGGCGCCAGCCACACCGCGAGCCCGACGGTGATCGGCAGCAGAATGAGAATGAACCAGCCCATCGCCGCGACCTTCTCGCGGCCGCCGGCGCCGTCTTCGGAAACGCCCTCGATGATTGCCGGCAGCGCCAGCACCGCGAACATGCCGAGGATCAGCAGGAATTCGCGCACCCCCTGAATGGTCGAGCGTTCGTCATACTCGCCCGAAAGTTCCGCGCCCCACGACATGTGCGAAATCGTCAGCAGCGTCCAGCCGATATAGAGAACGAACATCCAGGTCGCGAGATAAACCCATGTCACCGGCGGCGACGGCATGAACAGCATGTAGCCGGCAACGATAAGGATCGGCGTCGACAGCACGATCCAGTGCCGCCGCCGTCCCCAGCGGCTCGGAAAGCGGTCCGACACCATGCCGAGCACCGGATCGGTGAACACGTCCCAGAAGCGCGCCAGCATGAAGATCGTGCCGGCGACGGTCAGCCCGAGGCCCATGTCGTGGCCATAGAAGGGCGGCAGGTAGACGACGATCGGCAGGCCCAGCGCGGCCATCGGAATCGAGGGCAGGGCAAAGGCGCCGATCTGCCACTTCGTGACTTTCTTTTGTTGTTGCATCCGCTCCCCTTGCGCCGCCGCCTGTTCGCGTCTGCGTCCGCACCTGTGGCCCTTTCCGGGCTTTTGTTGACTATTTGTCAGCGGCGCTAGGGAAACCGATAACGCAGCGTTTGTCTATCGATTCCGGTTCCGGCGCCGTCCGAAAATCGACGTCACCCGAAATTGGCGTCGGCGACAAACGGGTTGGCGCGCCGCTCGGCGCCGAAGGTCGACAGCGGTCCGTGCCCCGGCACAAAAGTCACGTCGTCGCCAAGAGGCCACAGCCGCTCGCGAATGGATTGGATCAACGCGCCATAATCGCCGCGCGGCAAATCCGTGCGCCCGATCGAGCCCTGAAACAGCACGTCGCCCACCAGCGCCAGCCGCGACGGCGCATGAAAGAAAATCACATGGCCGGGCGTGTGGCCGGGGCAGTGGCGTACATCGAAGGTGAGGCCGGCGACCTCCACCGTGTCGCCGTTTTCGAGCCAGCGGTCGGGCACGAAAGCGCCCACCGGCGGAAAGCCGTATTTCGCGGCCTGGTCGGGAAGCGCCTCGATCAGGAAAAGGTCGTCCTTGTGCGGGCCCTCGATCGGCACGCCGAGTTCGCGCGCCAGGTCGCCGGCGGCCGAGGCGTGATCGAGATGCCCATGCGTCAGCAGCACTTTCTCGATCGTGACACCGGCTTCGGCCGCCGCCGCCTTGATCCGGTCGAGATCGCCGCCCGGATCGCTGACCGCGCCGCGCATGTTCTCGTCGTTCCAGATCAGCGTGCAATTCTGCTGGAACGGCGTCACCGGAAGAATGGCGGCTTTGAGGCCCATGGGAATATCCTCGCATGCGAATGGCGTTTGCCAGCAAGGTAGGGGCCGTCCGGCGGCTTGTCGACATGATGGCCGGCCGAAAAGGCGCGGGTGCACCCATTGGCCGCATTGCCCCGGACCGCGAACCCGACGATGATCGTCCGAGACCGTCCGCCCCCGACACAGTGAGGAAAAATGTCCGATCCGGCGTTCCCTTTTGCCTTGCCGTCCGCGCTTGAGGGCGATCTGGCGCAGGTCCATGACCATTGGCGCGGTCTGATCCGGGGCAAGGCCAGCGACATGCCTTACTGGGACGATGTCGATCTGTCCGGTCTCCCGGCGCTCACCGGCAGGCTGATGCTGATCGCGGCCATGGCGAAGCCGGAACGGTTTCGCTTCGAGATCGTCGGCAAGGATATTGCCGGCCAATACGGCCACGAGTTGGCGGGCCGCTTTGCCGACGAAGTGGACATTCGTCCGCCGCTGAATTTCTTCCGCAGCCAGGCGAGCGTCACCGTCGAGGCCGCCGCGCCGAGCTACTTCCGCGCCGGCGGCTATGCGCGGCTGTTGTTGCCGCTTTGGGGTGAGGGCCGCATCGGCATGCTCATGGGGGCCGTCGTCCGGCTCTGAATCGCTGTCGCTTCCGGAATATCAGCGCTGAGAGCTGTTCCGCGCCCGTATCAATTTCGCCGATAATATATATTATGAGTAATAATAGATCATATCCCGGACCATCCGGCATGGGCGGCGGCCTCAGCGTCAGCGGCATCGGCAACAGGAAAATCCCCGTAACATGTGTGTTCTGTCGAGAAACGCTCAATAAAAACACTCAAAATCAAAAACAAATACAGAATAGCAAGCTCGTTTTATCGTCGCATATTATGGCCTTACATAAGGTCATTTTGTGATCGGGTTGACCGTCGGCCCACAAACCTTCAAATACGGGTTGTCGGGGTGCCTTGGGGGCACAAACGACTGGAGGTTTCAAATGACCCGGTTTGGCAAGACTCTTCTCGCAGGCGCGGCCAGCATCGCGCTGATGGCGTCCCCGGCCCTGGCTGAGGGCGATGCGCTTCAGCCCGGCGAACCCAACGCGCCGGGCGCGGCCGCCACGGACACGATGCCCGAGGTCGACGCCGTCGCCCAGCTTCAGGCGCTCGGATACACCGACATCGAGCCCATCGACGCCCAGGGCGATGCCGGGGCCGAAGGCCAGTCGACCTTCACGGCCACCAATCTCGACGGCCAGTCCGTCATGGTGACGCTCGACACGCAGAGCGGCACGGTGATCGACGAACAGCCGGCCGACTGATCGGTCTTTCGTGACATGCAGGCGGCGCGGAGGCCTCGGCTCCCGCGCCGTTTTTTAGAATTCGAATTCCAGCGCCATGCCGTCATAAGCCGGCTCCACGCCCGCCGGCAATTCGGCCTTCAGCGTCCGGTAGTCGAGATCGACATGCAGGTTGGTCAACACGCCATGGTCCGCGCCGGCGCGCTTCAGCCAGCCAAGAGCCATCTCGACATGCGCATGCGTCGGATGCGGCGTATAGCGCAGCGCATCGACGATCCAGCAATGAATGCCGTCCAGTAGCGCGAAACTCTCATCCGGAATACCAACCGCATCCGCCGAATAAGCGAGCGGCCCGATCCGGAATCCGAGCGAGCGGATCGTGCCGTGATCCTGGTCGAACGGCATCACGGCCATTATGCCGCCCGGCCCCTCCACATGCACCGCGCGCCCCGGCGCCTCTATCATGTGATGGTTGAGGATCGGCGGATAACCGCCCCCGGGCTTCTCGCGAAAACAATATCCGAAACGGTCGAGCAGCGTCTCGCCGGTCGCGGCGTCCATCCAGCAATCGACGCGGCGGCGCTGGTTGATCGCCACCATGCGCAGATCGTCGATCCCGTGGCACTGGTCGGCATGGTCATGCGTGAACAGAACCCCGTGGATCGGCCCCACGCCGGCATCGATCAACTGTTCGCGCATGTCGGGCGATGTGTCGATCAGCACCACGGTCTTTTCGGCCGGGTTGCGGTCCCATTGCTCGACCAGCATCGAGCAGCGCCGCCGCCGGTTGCGTGGTTCCTTCGGGTCGCAGGCGCCCCAATGCCCGCCATCGGGCCCGATGCGCGGCACGCCGCCCGACGAACCGCAGCCGAGTATCGTCGCCTTCAGCTTCATGGTCTCAGCACCGCCTCGCGCGGCACCCGCGAAAACAGCCGCAGGAAGTTCTCGGTCGTCGTCTCGGCAAGCTGTGCCGTCGTCACGCCTTTGACCTCCGCCAGCTTCGCCGCCGTATGCACCACGAAGGCCGGTTCGTTGCGCTTGCCGCGCTTCGGCACTGGCGCAAGGTACGGCGCATCGGTTTCGACCAGCAGCCGGTCCAGCGGCACCTGCGCCGCCGTCGCCCGCAATTCATCGGCCGTCTTGAAGGTCAGAATGCCTGAAAGCGAAATGTAGAGACCCAATTCGAGAGCCTTTTCAGCGAGTTGTGTGCTTGAGCTGAAGCAGTGCAGCAAGCCCGGAAAGGCGCCCTTCCCCGTTTCCTCATCCAGAATTTGCGCCGTGTCGGCGTCGGCGTCGCGCGTATGCACGACAAGCGGCAGTCCCGTCTCGCGCGCCGCCGCGATATGCGCGCGGAAGTTTCGCTGCTGCGCCGCGCGCGGTGAATGTTCGTAGTAATAGTCGAGCCCCGTCTCGCCGATGCCGACGACCTTCGGATGCTTCGCCATTTCCACCAGCGTCGCCGTGTCGGTCTCGGGCTCGCTCGCCGCCACATGCGGATGGATCCCGACCGTGCAGAACACATGCGGGAAACGCTCGGCCACCGCCCTCACCCGGTCGAACTCGCTGACCTTGGTCGAGATCGTCACCATCAGTCCGACCCCCGCCGCATGCGCCCGCGCCACGACATCGCCGACCTCTTCCCCGAAATCGGGAAAGTCGAGATGACAATGGCTGTCGATCAGCACAGGCAGGGTCACGATGCCGCCTCCGGCTCCACAAAGCGCGGGAACACGCCCGCAGGCGCCGGCAGCGCCGTCCCGGCCTTCAATGCGCCCTGCGGTCCCAGCGCATCGAAACCGCGCGCCTCCGGCCCGAGGGCCAACTGGTCGAGGATCTTCGCCGACGCTTCCGGCATCACCGGTTGCACCAGAATGCCGATATGCCGGATCGTCTCGGCCAGCACATAAAGCACCGTCGCCATGCGCGCCGGATCGGTCTTGCGCAAGGTCCAGGGCGCCTGCTCGTCGACATAGCGGTTGGCGTCGCCGCACAACCCCCAGATCGCTTCCAGCCCCTTGTGGAAAGCCAGCGCGTCGAACTCGGTCCGCACCCGGTCGATGAGCCCGTGCGCGGTCGCCAGCAGCGCCTTGTCGGCATCGCTGAACGGACCCGGCTCCGGCACGGCCGCGCCGCAATTCTTGGCGATCATGCTGAGCACCCGCTGCACCAGATTGCCGAGATCGTTGGCAAGGTCGCCGTTCGTCCGGTGCACGATCGAGGCATGCGAAAAGTCGCCGTCATTGCCGAACGGCACTTCCCGCAGCAGGAAATAGCGCGAGGCGTCGCGCCCATAGGTCGTCACCAGATGATCCGGCGCGACGGCGTTGCCGAGCGACTTCGACATTTTCTGGCCTTCGATGGTCCACCAGCCATGCGCGAACACGCGGCGAGGCGTCGGCAGCTCGGCGGCCAGCAGGAAGGCCGGCCAGTAGACCGTGTGGAAGCGCAATATGTCCTTGCCGATCACATGCAGGTCGGCCGGCCAGTAGCGCTTGTACTGGGCGTTCTCGGTGTCGGGATAGCCCACGGCGGTCATGTAGTTGGTCAGCGCGTCGAGCCAGACATACATGATGTGATTTTCGTCGCCCGGCACCGGCACGCCCCAGTCGAACGTGGTCCGGCTGATCGACAGGTCGCGCAGGCCCCCTTTGACGAAACTGACGACCTCGTTGCGGCGGCTCGTCGGCGCGATGAAATCGGGATGCGCTTCGTAGAACTTCAGCAGCGGCTCGGCCCATGCCGACAGGCGGAAGAAATAGGACGGCTCCTCAACCCACTCGCATTCGGCGCCCGACGGCGCGATCCTCTTGCCGTTCGGGCCGGCGGTCAGCTCGTCCTCGTCGTAAAACGCCTCGTCGCGCACCGCATACCACCCGGCATAGGAGCCGAGATAGATATGGCCCTTCTCTTCCATGCGCTTCCACAGCGCCTGGCAGGCCGCCGCATGGCGCGGCTCGGTTGTGCGGATGAAATCGTCGGTGGAAAAATTCATCGTCTCGCGGAGATCGAAGAAATTCTTCGACACGCGGTCGGTGAATTGCTGCGGCGTCACGCCCGCCAGCGCCGCCGCCTTCTCGACCTTCTGCCCGTGCTCGTCCGTCCCGGTCAGGAACTTGACGTCGAAACCGTCCAGCCGCTTGAACCGCGCCAGCACATCGCACGCCAGCGTCGTATAGGCATGCCCGATATGCGGCACGTCGTTGACGTAGTAGATCGGCGTCGTGATGTAAAAAGCCTTCGGCGCGCTCATTGTACTCTCGAATCGTTCTACCCGATGTTATCTGCATCTTCCCACCCTCCCCTCGGGGGAGGGTCGAAAAATTCTGGCGGAGCAAGAATTTTTCGGGGCGGGGGCGCGGCGTCGGCGATCCGCCCTCAAGCGCCTGCGCGTTCGCTCGCGGCCGCTTCGAGCATCGAAAAGACGTTGAGAACCGTCAGTTTCCGGTCCGTGTTCAGCGCCTCGCCACGGGCAATGGATTGGCCGATCTTCTCCCATACCTCGACCCAGCGATCAAGGCTGGCCCCGCCGCGCGCCGGGTCGGTCAGCCGCGCCATGGCCGCCCCCTCGCCCGCCGCGATATCGGGTCCGGGATCGAGCCCCGCCCCGGCGCGGATCAGCCGTTGCAGCCACAGCGTAAGCAATTCGCCCAGCGTCTCGAAGGCGTCGTCCGCGCCCCGCCGCGCCGCCTTTTCGGCCAGCGCATGCACGCCCGCGATGTCGAGCCGCGGCAGGCCGCCGAGCAGCCCCGCCAGCTCCTTGTAGAGCGCGAGCCCGCCGCCCGAGGCAATGGCAAGCGCCCGCCCCGCGCTGCCGTCGGCAAGCTGCGCGATCGTCTCGGCCTCGCCGGGTTTGAGTTTCAGCCCGGCATATTTTGTCTTCTCGTGTTCGGCCTCCGCCACGGCCGCCGTCTCGCTCGCCGTCATCGCCGCCACGATCTCGGCCACGCCGAGCGGCTTCATCGCGAGCGCCCGGCAGCGCGAGCGGATCGTCGGCAGGAGCCGTCCCGGTTGATGCGAAAGCACGAGGAAGAGCCCCTGCGGCGGCGGCTCCTCCAGCGCCTTCAAGAGCGCATTGGCCGAACTCGCATTCATGTCGTCCGCCGCATCGATCACGACGATCCGCCAGCCCCCGGCGCCGCCCGCCGTCAGCCCGAAAAAATGTCCGATGCGCCGCACCTGGTCGACCGGCAGCACGGTCTTGAACTTTTTCAGCTTCTCGTCCCAGGGCCGCCGCACGGTCAGAAGGTTCGGATGGCTCCCCGCCGCCACCTGATGCGCCGCCGTGCTTTCCGCCGGCACCGAGAGATCGCGCGCGCCCGCCGCCCGCGCCGCCTCCGGCGTTCCGTAATGCAGGATGAACCGCGCGAAGCGATAGGCGAGCGTCGCCTTGCCAATGCCCTTCGGC
Organism: Parvibaculum sp.; assembly: GCA_040216885.1. Taxonomy (GTDB): domain Bacteria; phylum Pseudomonadota; class Alphaproteobacteria; order Parvibaculales; family Parvibaculaceae; genus Parvibaculum. Next base: position 79,587 of record JAVJOG010000021.1, on the reverse strand, counting down.
CCCGTCATCAGCCAGGCATGATGCATCCGCCCGCCCATGAACGCCTCGAAAAGCGCCCGCTCGGCCTCCTGATGCCCATGAAGCCCCGCCACCGCGCGCGGATGCGGAAACGGCTCCAGCCGGTCGCTCTCGGGAATTTCCTTCTCAGCCATGCCCATGTGTTAGCACGGGCAACGGCCGGGCGGAAAGCGCGGGCTTCTACCGCGCTTCGATCAGCCCGCGCGTTTCGGCGATCTGGCCGTCGGGCCGCGTGACCCGCACCGCGAGCACGTTGACCTGCTCGTTGAGATCGTCCGCCAGCGGATCGACGCGCTCGTCGTTGATCGCGACTTCGTAATAGAGATGGTTGCCGGTCGCGAGCCCCGTCTTGCCGACATAGCCGATGACGTCGCCCTTCTTCACGCCCGCCCCCGCGCCGACGCCGGGCGCGATGCCGGAGAGATGCGCATAGAAGGTCTCGACATTCTCGGCATGCTTGACGGTGACAAGCTTGCCGTAATTGCCGCGCCAGCCGGCCATGGTCACGATGCCGTCCTCGGTCGCATAAACCGGCGTGCCCTTCGGCGCCGCATAGTCGACACCGCGATGCAGCCGCTTGTCCTTCAGGACCGGGTGAATGCGCCATCCGTACCCGGACGACATGCGCGCGACATTGAGGTCGATCGGATCGCCGAAATGAAGCGCCCGGTCGGGCAGCGAAGGCGCCGCCGCGGCAGGCCGTTCGAGCGGCAGGGTGAAATTCGCCGCCACCGGGTCGAGCACGGTCGCAAGGTCGAGGCCGCGGGCCCCGGCGGAAGTGGAGGGAAGAAGCAGGAAAAGCGAAAGGACGGAGGAGAGGAGGAAGGCGGCACCGGAAAAAATAGGTCGGGCGACCTGATTGGGCTGTCGTCGTTGCACCGGCGATCCTTTTCGTCGTGGCCGGCGCGGTCGCCGGGTGTCCATCCGTTTTCAAGTCCGGGGATTTCTATAGTTGATGGCCGCTCCGGGGGCAAACCGGATTAACCCTGCCGATCATATATGACAGTGATGTGACAGTTTTTTGACAGATCGATGACAGTTCAGGACAAAAGGCGGTTTTCCGCCGTTTTCCAGATCGCAGCCGCAACCGTGTCCTCTGTGCCGCTTGCGTCGATGACGACACAGCGCTCCGGCTCGTTTTTGGCAATGTTTAGAAAGGCTTGGCGCAAACCCTCGTGAAACGCCGCGCCCATGCGTTCATAGCGGTCCTCGGCGGAATTATCCAGTCCCTGCCGCGACCTGGCGCGCGCCAGCCCCGTTTCGACCGGCAGATCGAGGATCAGCGTCAGCGCCGGCATGTCGCCGCCAACCACCAACGCCTTGAGTTCATTAATGAATTCGGCCCCGACCCCCGGCCCCTGATAAGCCATCGTCGAATCGACAAACCGGTCCGAGATCACCCATTCGCCGCGTTCCAGCGCCGGCCGGATCGTCCGCTCCAGATGCTCTGCCCGTGCAGAAAAATGAAGCAAAGCCTCACTTTTTGGGCTCCAGCGCGTCGTTTCGCCGGTCACCAGCAGCTGCCTGATCGCCTCCGCGCCGGGCGCGCCGCCAGGCTCCCGCGTCACGCAAACCGTCTCGCCCCGATCCCGCAATTTCTGTGCAAGTCGTTGAATCTGCGTCGATTTTCCGGCGCCCTCGCCGCCTTCCAGCGTGATGAACCGCGCCCGCGCCAAGGTCAGCTTCCGAAGACGAGATGTGTCAGTGCACCGAGCGCGCGGCTGAAAATGCCCTGTCTCTCGACGTTTCCACCGGCCAGCAGCGGATATTCGCGCACCGGCGCGCCCAGCGTTTCAATCTTCAGTACACCGACTTTCTGGCCCGTCGCGACAGGCGCGATCAGCGGCGTTTCATAGGCGACGGTCACCTTCATGTCGCGGCGCTGATCGACGGAAAGAACGACATTGATGTCGGAGGCGCTGACCAGCGGCACTTCGCGGTAGACACCCTGCCACACCGGCGCATTTTCGACGGGCGTTCCGGCGGCGAAAAGCTTGTAGTTCTTGAACGACCGGAAGCCCCAATCGAGGACGCGTACCGTCTCGTCGGCCCGCATCCTCTCGTTCTCCATGCCGTTCAGCACAAGGATCAATCGTCTGTCGCCGCGCTTCGCCGATGCGGTCAGGCCGTAGCCGGCCGCTTCCGTGTGTCCGGTCTTCAAACCGTCGACCGACGAATCGAGATAGAGCCCCGGATTGCGATTTCCTTGCCGGATACCGTTCCAGGTGAAATCCCGCTCCTTGAAAATCGGATAGAACTCCGGAAATTCCATGATGAGATGGCGGGCCAGAAGCGCGAGATCGTACGCCGTCATCACATGCTCGTCATGCGGCCAGCCGGTCGAGTTCTTGAAGGTGGAATTCTTGAGGCCGATTTCCTTGCCCCGCTCCGTCATGCGGATCGCGAAGGCTTCCTCCGATCCGCTCAGCGCTTCGGCAACCACAATGCAGGCATCGTTGCCGGACTGAATGACGATGCTCTTGAGCAGCGCGCTGACCGGAACCGACGAGTTGAGATCCGCGAACATCGTCGACGAACCCGATGCGGCGCCTCCTGTACGCCAAGCGTATTCGCTGACGATGAACTCGTCATCGAGGCTGACGCTACCGTCGCGAATGGCGCCGAAGAGCACGTCCAGCGTCATCAGCTTGCTCATGCTGGCCGGATACATCGTCTCGTTTTCGTTCTTGCCCCACAGCACTTCGCCGGTCTCGTAGTCCATCAGGACCGCGAATTTCGCCGACGTGTCGAAGGCGGCCTCCGCCGCGCGCGGTGCGGCAAACACCGCGCCAAACAAGGCCACGCAAAGGAACAGGAAGGAAGCGGCGCTTTTCATGGTGTATTCTTGTCCTCTTCGGCAACGAAAAATCTTGTCTGCCGGAATTTGTGTCGTCTAGTCGACGACGATACGCGCGCCGTTGTGTCCGCGCTGCATGACGCCTTGCAGCGAAGTATCGGCTGCGGCAACGTCGGAAAGCGGCCCGACACGCACCCGGTAAAACGGCGTGCCGTCGACCATTGTCGTCTGTATCTCGACCGGTCCGAGTCCGGCAAGTTGCTGGCGCACGGCTTCGGCGTTTTGCAGGTTCTGGAACGATCCTGCCTGAACATAGAGATTTCCGGTCCCGGTGACCGGGACTTGCCGCGTTGCGCCTGGATCGTCGCGGACGGGCTCCATGGTTGCAGCGGGCTCGGATTGCGCCGGCGCGACATTCGGTGGCGGCGCGCTCACGGCGCCCGCGGGCGGCGCAAGTTGCGAAGCCGAAACGGCAGCGACCGAGGTTATCGGAGCGGCCGCCGCCACGCGGCGTTCGTCAGCCGGAGTTTCGACCTTCGGCGCAATAAAAGTTTCCGCAACGGCGCGTCCGTCGCCGATGCCGCCATCGAGCGGCGCCCGTCCGATATACTGTACACGGACTTTCGCGGTGCCCTTCGTCATGAAGCCAAGTTCTTCGGCGGCCCGCTTCGACATGTCGATTTCGCGCCCGGCGGCGAACGGCCCACGGTCGTTGACGCGAACGACCACCGAGCGGCCGTTCTCGAGATTGGTGACGCGCGCGATCGTCGGCATAGGCAATGTCGGATGCGCGGCGGTCATCGCGTTCTGATCGAAGATTTCGCCATTGGCCGTCTGCTTGCCGTGAAACTGCGGCCCGTACCACGAGGCGATGCCGGTGGAATCGTACTTGTCGTCTTCGCGCGGGTAGTACCAGATCCCGGCAATCTGATAGGGATTGCCAACCTTGTAGTATCCGCCGCCTGTTTTTGGGGATCCCGGCGCGGAGGGTTTGCCGGCCGTTCCGCAGCCTGCCAGCAGCAAGGCGAGAGCCAACGGCGCCAGCAGGGCGAACACCGCGCCGCGGACCGTTTCGGAAGCTCGAACAGGCATTGGAGACCCCTCTCCGAGGCGGTTGCCGCGCACCGTCGGCGGCGAATCACTCCTCGAATGCAATCGTTTTTCTTATAGTGAGCCGGGCTTTCTGCGGCAAGCGGGACCGGGTCCGCAGCCCGAATTCGCTTCCGGCGTCATGAGGTTAAATCATATAAGGTCGAACCGCCCGCTCCCCGCGATGGAAGAGACAAATGAACGATCTTTCCGGCCACCCCGCGCCCGCCTCCCTGACCGCCGGCCTGACCGGCCTGATCCGCGGCAAGCCGATCACGAGCGCCGATCTCGACGCCGCCGCAATTTTCACGCTGGATGCCGTTGCGAACAGCCTTGCCGGACGCAACTCAGAGCCGGGCCGCGTCTTGATGAACTGGTGGCAGGCACGCGGCGCTTCAAACGCGGCGCCGGAGCCGGCTCGCCGCGCGTTCCTGATGGGTGCTCTCTGCCACATTCTGGAAACAGACGATCTGCACCGCGAATCCGTCGTCCATCCGGGTTGTGTGGTCGTGCCGGCCGCATGGGTGCTCGCGGGCACGCGCGGCGCGACCGGTCACGCATTTCTCGGGGCGGTGCTTCATGGCTTCGAGGCGGCAACGCGCGTCGGGATGGCGGTTGGGCCTGCGCATTATCGCATCTGGCACAACACGGCGACCTGCGGCCCCTTTGGTGCGGCCATGGCGGCCGCCTCTCTGCTTGGCCTCTCCGACGAGGCCACCGTCCACGCCCTTGGCAATGCGGGTTCGCAATCGTCCGGCTTGTGGCAATTCCTCGAAACCGGCGCGATGACGAAACATCTCCATGCCGGTCACGCGGCGGAGGCCGGTGTCAACGCGGCCGAACTCGCTGCATTTGGTTTCACAGGCCCGCCGCAAATTCTCGAGGGCGAAAAGGGTTTCTTTCGTGCCGCCTGCCCGGATGCCGATCCGGCCGCCGTCCTGCGCAAGCCGGAAGCGCCGTGGCAACTCGTCCGCACCTCAATCAAGCCCTGGCCGTCTTGCCGTCACACGCATCCGACCATCGACGCCGCCTCTGAGCTTCGCGAACGCCTGGCGGCCGGCGGATTCGCTGTCGACGTCATCGAGACGATCGAAGTCTCGACCTACGCTGCGGCGATCGATGTTTGCGACCGGCCCGTCGTCCAAAGCGACTACGAGGCCAAGTTTTCGCTGCAGCACACAGCCGCCGCCGCCCTGCTCTTTCCGCTGGTCGACTTCGCGGCGTTCGGCGCCGCGGCGCGAGATCGTTGTGCGCCGCTTGCCGCGCGGGTCCATGTCCATGTGGATGACCCGTGGGCGTCCGCATATCCGGCGAACTGGGGCGGCCGTGTCCGCCTGCGCCTCGGGAACGGCTCGGAACTCACGGCCGAACGAACCGACGCCAAGGGCGACCCGGAGGCGCCGCTCAGCCGCAACGAAATGATCGAGAAGGCCGCGATGCTTCTACGCCATGGCGGCATCGAAAACCCGAAACCGCTGATCGACGCAATCCTCGGCCTTGCCGCAAGCGCGGCGCTGCCGGATCTCGCGCTGGTCTGAGATCAGCCGGCGGCGTTCTCGACCATCGGCTTGATGAAACTGAGATAAGCCTGTCCGAAAAACCCGATCAGGAAAGGCATCCATATCCACACGGTACGCCAGCGCAGCTTGCGCTTCGTCTTTTCGGGTTTGGTCGCCAGTGGCGGCGGTGGTGCCACATCCGTTTTCGGCGCCGCCGCGGCAGCGGCTTCCGCAGCCAGCAACTCGCGCGACTCCCGCCGTTCGGCCTGGAACTGCCGGACCATAAAAATGCCGAGCAACATGATGATGCCCAGCGGAATCCACGGCGACGTTAAATCAACCGGCACAACGATACTCCCCCCGAAAGCTACGCCTGCGGCATTCTTGTCCGCTTTTGTCCCATTTTGGCAAGCATTGCCGGGACTTGCAAAAGAGAATTGCCGTTAACCATAAAGGAACGGCGCGGAACGCCCGGATCGCGCCCAAAAGACACAGCTTCTCCGATCCGGATGAGCCGGCGGACGTCCCTCGTGGACAATGAGTCCGGAGACATCGCACCGGAGACCGGTTTCGCGCATCTTCCCGGTTGAGTCACACCGGTACAACGGCTAACCAGTGCGACTGGATGGGTGGCCGAGTGGTTTAAGGCACCGGTCTTGAAAACCGGCGTGGGTGCAAGCCCACCGTGGGTTCGAATCCCACCCCATCCGCCAGCCGATGAATTTCACTTGTTCCGGTGGGATCGAATCCACAGAAACATGAACCAACGCCGCGCGCAGCGCGGCTTGGGGGGTTCGAATCCCACCCCATCCGCCAGTCGGCGTTTATCTCAAGCCAGAGATCCCGCCGCCTTTGCGCCTGTCTTGGCCTTCGCAGCCTTTGGCGTGGACTGCTTGCGCCGCGGTCCCGTTGCCGCCTTCACTTTGGCTTTCGGTTTGGCGTTGATCGTTTCGATGCCGCTGGCTGTTGCCTCGGCGAGCATCGTCTCTTTCATCTCGTCGAAGGATTCCTGGATGCAGGCGGCGTAGAAATCGGGGTCCGGCATCATCTCGCGGCAGGACGTGAACGACACGGTGATCTGGCCGCAATAGCTGAAGACCGGATGGATGATGCCCATGCCGTCGAGGATCGGTGCCAGCCCGTAATGCGTGACCATGCGCGACCCCGTCATGTAGAGCGGAATCTGCGGACCGGGCACATTGGTGATGACGGTGTTGAAGAAGGGCCGGATGCGGTTGGCGATACCCAGATTGGAGTAGAGCCGCGCCGCGAGCCCGGAAAGTGTCGACGGGATGAACTGCGAATAGTCCGACAGCGTTTTGGCGCCGATAGCGTTGGTCAGTTCCTTCGAGCTCTTGGTCGCCTGGAAAACGGCCCGCAGACGCTCGGCCGGATCGGCGATGTCGGTGCGGATCGACAGCATCATGCCGCTGACGAGATTGCCGGCCGCCTTCTTCTTGTCATCCGAGCGAACCGAAATCGGTGCCATGGCGATCAGCGACTCTTTCGGCAGCTCGCCTTTCGCTTCGAGGTATTTGCGCATGGCGCCGCCGACAACCGCAACGATCACGTCGTTGACGGTCGCACCCTCGATGGCGCTCTTCATCGCCCGAATGTCGCTGAGCGAGAACGACCGGCCGTCGAAGACGCGATGCGGCGAGATGCTGGCATTGAAGCGTGTGCGCGGTACGGGCCCCGCCGTTTTGAGCTTGCCCGCTGTGAGGCCAATACCGACCTTCGCGAGAGCCGGCACCGACGATGCCACGACGCCCGCCAGTTTGAACGGCTGGCGCAAATTGTTGATGTAGGTGCGCGACAGCAACTCGAGAACATTGGGGTCGCGTTCAGGCACCCAGGGCTTTTCCGGCGGTGCGGGCCGAGCATCTGGCGCGATGTCGTGAATGGCCGCAACGATTTCGGCGCCCGACACACCGTCGATCGCGGCATGATGGATTTTCGACATGATGCCGAAACTTCCCGGCGGCAGTCCTTCCACCTGATCGAGACCCTCAATCACGGTAAACTCCCAGAGCGGCCGCGAAATATCGAGCGGACGCGCATGAAGCCGCGCAACCTGGATGCAGAGCTGGCGCCAGTTACCGGGCTTCGGCAGCGCGATGTGCCGGACGTGGAATTCGATGTCGAAATTCGGATCTTCAATCCAGTACGGATGGTCGAGGTTCATCGGCACATGGACGACGCGCTGCCGAAATGACCGTGCGAGGTGCAATCGCGTCTCGTAATTCTCGAGGATACGTTTGAATCCCAGTACGCCGCCTTCGACCGTAGACTGATCGTAGATCGTCAACCCGCCGATATGCATCGGAGCGTTCGCCGTTTCGAAATAGAGAAACGACGCATCCATCGGACTAAGCTGGTCCATATCCCCTCCTCCCGTGAAGCGCGCCGGTTCCGTGCCGGCTGGCCGTTGCAGGCTCGCGCTTTTCAATTCATGTCATACGCGGCGCTTCCCCTCCCCCGAGCGAAATCGCCGGAACGTTTCAGGTGGCCGGATAACCGAGCCGGAACGGCCCCCGCCGCGCGAATGGCCGGAAGGAGCCCTCCTTCTGCGCCAGCCGGTCGGCGACGGCCCAAAGCACTGCTGGATTGACGCCGAGGCCGCAGTGGCTGCCGAGAACTTCGATGTTCTCGGCCTGCCGGCCCTCGCGCAGAACGCAGGTGCGCCAGTTCACGACGCCGTCGGTCTTTGTGTAGATTGCGGTCGTCGGAACGGCGAGATCGCTCTGTATACGAATAAGCTCGGATTCAGCGATATCGTCGACGGCCTCGCCGCCGAGTTTTTCGTAGAGCTTGCCGGCATGGGTTGCCCGAACGTCATTGGCGAACGGGCTGCCAAGCGAAATGACCGAGCGGATCGCCTCGGGCATGGTCAGCCCCACATCGCGCGCATAGATACCGCCAAGACTCCAGCCGACCAGACTGACCTTGCGGCCGGTCTTCTTGTGCAGCGTCTCGACTTGTTCATAGAGCTGGTGACGCCGCGTCATCATGCTGCCGATATTGCGTCCGAGCCCCCAGCCTTGCGTCGCGTAGCCGAGCCTGTCGAGATAGGCCCGTAGCATTTTTGTGGAGCCGTCCGACGCCAGAAAGCCCGGCATCACCAATACGGGATGCCCGTCGCCGCGCGGCGCCGTCATCAACAACGGTACCGACGCAAGGCCGAGCCCAAACTCAATGAGCGCGCGCGGCTCGGCTAGCGTCAGCAGCCGCGACGGAGGCCGGAGCCTCTTCTTGACGTTACGTCCGATACCGGGTGCGCCGGCGTCAACGATTGCAGCCATTCAGGATTCCCTTCCGGAAACGGGAACGTTCCGTTCGTTCGAATGCAATGTGTCTGGAACTGTCCCGCTCTCGTTCAAGAATCCGGCAGGTCTCCCATCGGAAAAGGCTACGCGCCATTTGTGCCGCGTTCAAGGCGTGCACGGATGGATTTGCGGTCTCGGAAATCCGCGGTTTTCCAGTATATGCGGGGCTTGACGCTTACCGGCCGATCTTGAATGTAGCGCTTCCTTTGGCGACCAGCTCGCCTGCCTCGTCGCGCAATTCGGCCTCGGCGAAGGCGATCGACTTACCGCGATGACGCACCCAACCCTCACCCATTAGTATGCCCTTGTCGGCGCGTCCGACGAAGCTGGTCTTGAGTTCGAGCGTGACCTGCGGTGTGCCGGGCCTTTCGTGAGTCAGGCGCACGGCATGCCCACACAGCCCGTCGAGCATCGCCGAAAGGAAGCCCCCGAAAATGCGTCCGCCGCGGTTGACAAAGCCGTCGCCGGCAACGAAGGAGGCGCGGATATAGCCGCGCGTCCGGTCCGTCTCCAGAACCCTCTTGCCCAGTGTGACGGCCGCCGGCGATTCCCAATCGTCGTCCAGCGGCGGCGTGTCAGTCTTGCTGTGGCTCAATCTCTTCTACTCCCCGGCGATGCGTGCCGGGTCATACTGCCTCAGGACGTCGATCCCGGAAATGGCGGCGAGAAGCTGCGCTTGAATTCTTCCTTGCAGGCGACATGCGCTTCCGACAGCAGCGCATGGCCTTTCGCCGTACACGCCTTGTCGGCGCGGTATTCGGCGACACCTTTGTTGGTGCAAGCTTGAAGATCGGGCTCCCAAAGGAAGATGCAGACCATCGGAATGAAGCGTTCCTTGCATTCCAGTTCGCTGATCAGGCGCTTTTCCTCCGCCGTGCGGCGGCCCCACCAGGCGGCGGTCGCCTGTGGCTTCCCGTCCGCCGAATCGATGCAGTCCGGGATAGGTTGGGCGTGCGCTCGCTCGGGTGCGGCAAACAACGTGAACGTCAATGCAATGCCGAGCGCCAGGCAAATTTGAACGAGATACTTCACGGCGCTCCCCCCAACTAGTAATTCTATTTTACTAGCTTGGCAGATTTCGCGGCGACCGCAAGTTGATTCAAGGCAATGAAACCGGCTCCGCTGAGGGGAGCCGGTTTCGTCACAAAAACCACGTCAAGCGCTGGCGGCGGCCGAGGGCCGGGCCTTCATACGCGCGAACCAGGCGGCTATATTCTTGAATTCGGGGTTGATCGGTTGGCCGACACTGGCGCCGAAGTCAAGAAACCCGAACAGCAGAATGTCCGCCATCGTCAGCCGCTTGCCGGCCAGGAACTCGCGGCCTGCCATCAGCTTGTCGAGCCAGGCGAGCTTGTCCTGCGCAATGGCCTTCAGGCCCGCCGCCGCTTCCGGCAGGCAGCGCATCCGGTTCTGGAAGAGCGGCAGGCCCTCCGAAAAACGAAAGCCGTTGGCCATCGGTTCGCAGATGTTGAGGTCGACGCGGCGCGTCCACATCCGCGTTTCGGCGCGTTCCTCCGGCGTCGTGCCGATCAGCGAGCCGCCGGGTAACTTCTCGTCGAGATATTCGCAAATGGCCGTGATTTCGGCGAGCACGCTACCGTCGTCGAGTTCCAGCGCCGGTGACTGGCCGGCCGGGTTCTTCGCCAGATATGGCTCCTGACGGTTCTCGCCGCCCATCAGATCGATTTCGACGAAGGGCAGTTCGATGCCCTTTTCCTGCATGAACATTTTGACGACGCGCGGGTTAGGCCCGATCGAATTGTAGAATTTCATGAATGGCTCCCTGTGGTTCCGGTCTCTTGAATGCCGGTATGACCCTATGATTAGCCGAATGGTACTGGCCGCGCCACCGTTCAGGCTTTTCGACTTGGCGCCTGGGCGCGGGGTGATTATGTAGGTCGTCCGGCGCGCTTTCCGTGCGTCGGATGCGGGAGGCCAATCATGAGCGCGCAAAGCGCCGAACCGACAGGCCCGGGACCGGGCCTTTTTTATGGCTGGTATGTCGTCATCGCTGTTCTGGTCATCATGACCACGACGGCCGGCCTCGGCTTCTACAATCTGTCGGTCTATCTCAAGGCATTCGTGCTGCAGGGCGGATTTTCGGTTTCCGCAACGTCAGCCGCCACAGCATGCTTTTTTCTGGCATCGGGTCTTGCTGGCCTGGGCGTCGCTGCATTGATTGAGCGCTACGATCCGCGCTGGGTCATCACCGGCGGCGCATTGATCGCCGCGCTTGCAATCCTTGGCGCCGGCCACGTCACCGAACTCTGGCAGCTTTATGCCTTTTACGTTCTGTTCGGCGTTGGTTACGCCGGCGCGGCGCTAATCCCCGGCACGACGCTGGTGGCACGCTGGTTCGCTCGCCAGCGCTCCGTCGCTCTGTCCTATGCCTCCACCGGTCTTTCGCTTGGCGGTATTTTGCTGACGCCGCTTTCCGCGTGGATGATCGAGAACATGGGCCTTGGCGGTGCGGCACCCTGGCTGGCGCTGATATTTATTCTGGGCATCGTTCCCGTCGCCTGGCTGTTGATCCGCCCGTCGCCGCAATCGATCGGGCTCGGGCCCGACGGCGATCCGATCGCACGCGATGCGAGCGGCGCACCTCTGCCGGCCGATGGCATTTCCTTCGAGAACGCCATTCGCAGCCGGTTTTTCATCTTGATGACGACCGCATATGTCTTCGCGATGATGGCGCAGGTCGGCGTTATCGCTCACCAGTACAGTCTGGTTTTTGTTCGCACTGACAGCAGCGGCACGGCGCGGCTCGCTGTCGCGACCATGGCGGCGGCCAGTATCGTCGGGCGGCTGATCGGCGGGCAGGCGCTCAGATGGATCCCCTCGCGCGGGTTCGTTCTTGGGCTTACCCTCGCGCAAGGGGCCGCCCTCACCTTCTACGCCTTTGCGGAATCGACGCCGGCCCTGCTCGCGACGACTATTGTCTTCGGACTGACTGTCGGAAACTTGCTGATGATGCAACCGCTGATGGTTGCGGAGGCTTTTGGCCTCAAGGCGTATGGCCGCATCTATTCGCTGACACAGCTCTGCATGACGGCCGGTGTAGCGACGGGGCCTGCGGCGATCGGTTTTCTCTATGAAGGGCTCGGCGGCTACGAAGTGGCATTTCTTGCTATGGCGTTGGCATCGCTGCTCGCTTTCTTGCTGATCCTGGCTGCGGGCCCGGTCCGCGCGCTCATCGATGGAAAATCTCATGCGTGATTTCGGCCCCGGTGTTGTTCTCGACAATCCGGCTTTCATCCACGAAACGGTGCTGGTCTACGGCAAGGTCCTCATTGGTGAGGGTGCCTCGCTCTGGCCCTATGTCGTCATTCGCAGCGAAATGCACGAGGTCCGGATTGGTGAGCGGACCAATATTCAGGACTTCGTGATGATCCATGTCGGCAACGAGACGCCGACGATCATCGGCGACAATTGCTCGATCACGCACCACTGCACGATCCACGGCGCCAAAATCGGTGACAATTGCCTGATCGGCATCAACGCCACGGTCATGGACGGCGCGAAGATTGGAAGGAACTCCATCGTTGCGGGCCATTCGATCGTGACGGAGGGTACCTTCATCCCTGAAAATTCGATCGTTGCCGGCTCACCGGCAAAAGTCATCAAGACCCGTGACAATGGCGTTGCCAATGCAATGAACGCCCGTTTCTACTACGAAAACGCGCTTGCCTATGCGCGTGGCGATCATCGCGTCACCGAAAGCGAGGCCTTCAAAAAGGCCATGGCCGAGGAAATGCGTATCCTGACCGCGACCAACTAAGATTCCGCTTGGGCGAACTGACCGGAACCTCTATCTAGGTCAGATCAAGTCATTCGCCTATCGGCCTTGCCGGAGTTCGACATTATGAATGCTGGCCCTGCGCCAGATGAGCCGCGTGTGCCCCCGCGCGCGGGTCTGTTTTACGGCTGGTATATCGTCGGCGCCGTTTTCGTCGTTCACACGGTGTCCTGCGGGTTGATCTTCTACAATCTGTCGATCTTCCTTGAGGCATTCGTTACGGGCGGTGGCTTCTCGGTTTCCGCCGCGTCGAACGCCACCGCGTTCTTCTTTATCTCATCCGGCATAGCCGGGCTTGGCGTCGGCTGGTTGCTCGATCGCTACGATCCGCGCTGGGTCGTTACCGGCGGCGCAATACTGTCGGCTCTGGTACTCGCCGGCGCCGGCCATGTCACGGAACTCTGGCAGCTATACGGCTTTTACATCCTGTTCGGCATCGGCAATGCGGCCGTCGCGGTCATTCCCGGCATGACAATTGTCGCGCGCTGGTTCACGCGGCAGCGCTCAAAGGCGATTGCCTATGCCTCGACCGGATTGTCGATGGGCGGCATCGTCTTCACGCCGATTTCGGCAAACCTTGTCGGCACACTCGGACTTGGCGAAGCGGCATACTGGCTGGCGCTGATGATGGTGCTTGGCGTCATACCGGTGACGCTGGCGGTTTTGCGGCGCACCCCCGAAGCGATAGGGTTGTCGCCGGATGGCGACCCGCCCCGCCGCGCGGCCGATGGCAGCCTCCTGCCGCCGGACGGCATCGGATTTTCCGAAGCCTTGCGCAGCCGCTTCTTCATTCTGTGCACGGCAGCCTTCGTCTTCGCGATGATGGCCCAGGTCGGCAGCCTGGCGCATCAGTTCCGTCTCGTGCTCACGCGCACCGGCGACACATCGACGGCGGCACTCGCTGTCTCGATCATGGCGGCAGCGAGCATCGCCGGGCGCCTGATCGGCGGCTGGCTGCTATCGCGGATATCATCGCGCACCTATCTCTTCGGCATCTTTGTGCTGCAAGGCCTGTCCTTTGCGGCATTCGCCTTTGCAGATGCTGTGGCTGCGCTGCTGATCGCCTCGGTCATGTTCGGCGCGACTGTCGGCAACATGCAAATGATGCAGCCGCTGATCATGGCTGAAGCCTTTGGACTGAAAGCTTATGCACGCATTCTCTCTGTCTCGCAGATGGTTACGACCTGCGCGAATGCGGCGGGTCCGGCTCTGCTCGGATTTTTGTATGTCGCGGCGGGCGGTTACAAGACGGCCTATCTTGTGATTACCCTCTCGCCCGTATTCGGATTTGCCTGTCTGTTGGCCGCCGGACCGGTGCGGGCTTTGATCGAGGCTGAGAAGAAGGCCGTACTATCTTGAAAGCATTAATGGATTCGTCCTGCACGTATAGTTAGACTGACATGCGACTCCCCTTCTGTCACGGAACTGTCATGAAACTGCCATCGAACTTTTACAAGCCGCTCTCCATCGGCGCGCCAGCCCCTTATCGCGAGCTGCCGGTGGCGCTCGAACGGATGATCCATTTCTTCCCGGGCCACAACGAAAAGCTCCGTGCGCGGATCGGTGAGATCATCCCGCAGGTCGACGTGCTGCTCGGCAACCTGGAAGACGCCATCCCGGCGGATGCCAAGGAGGAGGCTCGAAAGGGCGTGATCCAAGTCGGCAAGGCCCACGATTTCGGTCAGACAGGTTTCTGGACCCGGATCAATCCGCTGAACAGCCCGTGGGCGCTCGACGACATCACCGAACTCGTCGGCGAGATCGGTGACAAGCTCGACGTTATCATGCTGCCAAAGGTCGAGGGTGCGTGGGACATCCACTATCTCGACCAGTTGCTGGCGCAGCTTGAAGCGAAGCACGGGTTGAAGAAGCCACTCCTCATCCATGCGATCCTCGAAACCGCACAAGGCGTTAAAAACGTTGAGGAAATCGCCTGTGCGAGCCCGCGTATGCACGGCATGAGCCTTGGTCCCGCCGACCTCGCCGCTTCGCGCCGCATGAAAACCACGCGCGTCGGAGGCGGCCATCCCTTCTACCGGGTGCTGGAGGATCCAAAGGAAGACGGCAGCCCGCGCATCGCCGCACAACAGGACCTCTGGCACTACACCTTCGCCAAAATGGTCGATGCCTGCGTCGCCAACGACATAAGGCCGTTCTACGGTCCCTTTGGCGACATTCAGGACGCGGAGGCCTGCGAGCAGCAATTCCGCAATGCGTTCCTGATGGGCTGTGTCGGCGCCTGGTCGCTGCATCCGAACCAGATCGCTATCGCAAAGCGCGTCTTCAGCCCCGATCCGGCCGAAGTGCTTTTTGCCAAGCGCATCCTCGAATCGATGCCCGACGGAACCGGCGTCGCCATGATCGACGGCAAGATGCAGGACGACGCAACCTGGAAACAGGCCAAGGTCATCGTCGACCTGGCGAAGAAGGTCGGGGCCAAAGACCCCGACCTCGCCAAAGCCTACGAGCTCTGAACCGCCTCAGGAAAGCGTCGCTAGCGCTTCCGGCTTGAATGGCAGCAACTGATCGAACGCCCCTTGATGGACCTTGTGGGTCCATGCGGGATCGACCAGCAGCGCCCGGCCGACGGCCACGAGGTCGAATTCACCGCGCTCCAGCCTGTCGAGCAAGTCGTCGATGCCGGTTGCCTCGGACGCCTCGCCCATGAAGGAGCCGATGAATTCGCCGGAGAGGCTGACGCTGCCGACCGTGATCGACGGCTTGCCCGTGAGCTTCTTGGTCCAGCCTGCGAGGTTGAGGTCCGAGCCTTCGAATTCCGGCTCCCAGAAGCGACGCTGCGAGCAATGGAAACAGTCGACGCCGGCGTCGGACAGCGGCTTCAGGAAGGCCGCCAGTTCGTCCGGTGTCTGTGCGAGCTTCGCTGTGTAGTCCTGCTGCTTCCACTGCGAGAAACGTAGGATCAGCGGGAAGTCCTTGCCGGCCTCGCGGCGTATTGCCTCGACAATATCGACCGCAAAGCGGGTACGGCCGACCATGTCGCCGCCATACTCGTCTTCGCGCTGGTTTGTTCCTTCCCAGAAGAACTGGTCGATGATGTAGCCATGCGCGCCATGAACCTCGACGCCGTCGAAGCCCAGTTCGCGAGCGTCGGCGGCTGCCCGGGCGAAGGCATCAATGGTTGCCTTGATTTCGGCCTTCGTCATCGGTTCTGAAAGCGGCTTGCCGGGCTTCGTGAGGCCCGAGGGGCCGTGGCTCGGCAGGTCTGTGTTGGTGGCCTTGGCCGGATTGCGCATCATGCCAACATGCCAGAGTTGCGGCATGATCTTGCCGCCGGCGTGGTGGACTTCCTCTACGACACGCTTCCAGCCCTTGAGCGCCGCGTCACCCCAGAATTGCGGCACGTTGGGATCGCCCGTCGCGACCGGGCTGTTGACCGTCGTGCCCTCGGTGACGATAAGACCGCACTCGGCCTCGGCGCGGCGGCGGTAGTAGGCGGCGACCTCCGGCCCAGGAATGCCGCCAGGCGACTTGGAACGGGTCATGGGGGCCATGACGACCCGGTTGGGCAGAGTCAGCCCGTTCAGCGTGAAGGGCTCAAACAACGGCGCGACGGAACGGCTCATGAAGGTCTCCTGAATGCGGTGAATGTCGATGCTCGCCATATTGGGAATTTACCGACGAATGGCAATGCCGCTCGTGAAACCAGAACCCTTCGGCTGCGGGGTTTTCGTGCCGGCGTTTCACCTGCTAGAATTGTGTAATGTACCGGGGAGTGCGACGACGTGATGGAAGTTAACCGGCAAGCCAAATTTCGCATCGGCCAGATTGTACGCCACAGGTTCTACCCTTTTCGTGGGGTAATCTTTGACGTCGACCCGACCTTCAACAATACCGACGAATGGTGGCTGTCGATTCCCGAGGAAGTGCGTCCGCGCAAGGACCAGCCCTATTATCACCTGCTGGCCGAGAATGCGGAGACCGAATACGTCGCCTATGTATCGGAGCAAAACCTGCTGCCCGACGAATCGGGCGAGCCGATACGCCATCCCCAAGTCCACGAGCTTTTCGGCACGCTGCAAGGCGGCGTCTACGCGATCCGCGCGAAATCCGCACATTAGCGCTTGCCTCCATGCTAATCAGATAGCGTACGCCGCCCGCCGAAGAGGTGGCGTCTCGTCAGGGGAAGGGCTCACGACGTTGCGGCGCGATCGAAGACCTTATTTTATCCGCCGGATCCTCAACGGCTGGACAGGATCCTACGCGAAACGTTTTCTGGTGCCGGGATTCGACGCACTTGGCCCCGGCCTTGACGTTACGAGCCCGTGGAACATCGAGTTGTGGGGCGGCGGCATCTCAGCCGGATCGCATCTTCACCTTCACGCAGCAAAGGGAAATTTCGTGCGCATCGCAACGTGGCGCACCGGCGACCGCGAGGGCTGCATCGAGATCGGCGACAATGTACTGATTAGTCCGGGGACGCATATCGTTGCCTCCGACCACATCGTCATCGGGAGCGATACGATGATCGCCAGCCAATGCTATATCTCGGATTCCGACTGGCACGACACTTACAATCGCACCGCCGAACTGGACAAGCACCGCCCGATCGTTATCGGCCGCAATGTCTGGCTTGGCGTGCGGGCAATCGTCGGCAAGGGTGTGTCGATCGGCGACAACAGCATTATCGGTGCGGGGGCAGTGGTAACGCGCGATATTCCGGCGAACTGCATAGCGGCAGGAAACCCTGCGCGCGTCGTGCGTGAACTCGATCCATCACGCACGTTCCGCACGCGAGCTGAACTCTTTGGCGACTATGAACGCCTCAAGCGCGATATGGACAAGCTGACGCGCTATCTCGCGCGAGACAACACCGTTCTCGGCTGGATGCGCAGCATCGTCGCGCCGACGCGCGACGACTAGCGTCAGGACTTCTTGGGTGCCGGTATCGCGGCGATAGCCTTGGTGATGCCGTCGAGCTTCAGGGGAATCTTCGCATCGCCTTTTCCAACGAGCCGGAACATAACCTCCATCTCCTTGCCGTTCCTCAGCGCGTTCAGCCGTTGGTCGGTGAGCATGATTTCGGTCTGGCAGCCGCCGGGAATGCAGAACATGAACTGCTGACTGAAATTCTCCTTACCGTCGATCGACCAGCCGATGCCCGCCGGCAGGAACGTGCCGAGCGGCGTTATCGCAAAGAGGAACAGCTCGTTCTCGCCGTCGGCATCGCTGTCCTGCGGACCGTAGGTGATGCCGAGATAGAGCAGCCGTTGCTTGTCCTCGCCGATCGCGACGTTGACGAAGGCATGACACCGCTTGGCCGTGTTCTCGTTTTCGTCGCAGCGCGTGCTCCATGTCCCGAAGTTTTCAACCGTGGGCTCCGGCGCATCCGATTGAGCGCCGGCGGGAACGATACCGACTATGGACAGCAGAGCCGCGGCAGCGGCGACGCTGGAAAGCAAGCGTCGAAGGGACATGGCGAAGTTCCTTTTCGAATCGGAAATGACTGCCGAAGATCCCGCTTCCGTTTCCGGTGCGAGGCCGCCGGCGCCGTATCCTGATAGACTCGCATTTCGGCATAAAGAAGGCACTGGAAATCTTTGAAAAACCATCAAATTTGCTTAACGCTGTAGACAGGACCGGGAACCGCCATGTGCCGTGTCCGGAAAATTCGAAGGAATATATCTTGTCCGTCCCCTCGTCCGCCCCGCTTCGGCCATGGCTCGCGCTGCTTGCGGTCATGTCCTTTGTCCTGGCGGCCTTCGCGGCTCCCGCCGCCGATCACGCAATTGCCATGCATGGTGAGCCGCTTTACCCCGATGGCTTCACGCATTTTTCCTACGCCAATCCCGAAGCTCCTAAAGGCGGCGCGATAACCTACGGTGCGACGGGTTCCTTCGACAGCCTCAACCCCTTCATCGTGCGCGGCACATCGGCCATTGGCCTGCGCGAGCATGTTTTCGAAAGCCTGCTGGCGCGAGGCCATGACGAAGCGTTCACGCTCTACGCCTTACTCGCCGAGAAGGTCGAGATGCCGGACGATCGCCGCTGGATTTCATTCACGCTGAACCCGCAGGCCCGATTTTCGGACGGCACGCCGGTGACGGTTGAAGATGTGATCTATTCGCTGGAAACACTGCGCGACAAAGGCCGCCCGAACTTCAAAACCTACTATTCCAAGGTCGAGCGCATCGACCGACCTGGTCCCCGCACGGTGAAGTTCACCTTTGCAGACAACGGCGACCGCGAAATTCCCCTGATCCTGGGTCTCATGCCGATCATTCCGAAACATGTTTACGAGAGGCGCGATTTCGACCGCTCGGGATTCGAAATACCTGTTGGCAGCGGTCCCTATGTCGTTGGAAATTTTACGCCGGGCGCCCGCATCGTCTACCGGCGCGACGAGAACTACTGGGGCGCCGGCCTGCCGGTGAACGCAGGCCACAACAGTATCGACCGGATCACCTATGAGTATTTCCGCGACGCCAACGCCTCCTTCGAGGCCTTCAAGGCCGGGCTCTACCATGCAAGAGCCGAGGATGACCCTGGCCGCTGGAGCAATGGCTACGATTTTCCCGCAGTGCGTCAAGGCAAGGTACGCAAGAAGACATTCGAGAGCGGCATGCCGTCGGGCATGCGCGCACTCGTTTTCAATGCGCGCAAGCCCGTATTCGCTGAGAAGAATGTCCGCCTCGCGCTGATTCAGCTTTTCAATTTCGAATGGGTCAATCGCAATCTCTATCACGGCCTTTACGTTCGTACTCAGAGCTTCTTCGACAATTCGGAATTGGGATCGCACGGTCGCCCCGCGGGCGCCCGCGAGCGCGAATTGCTGGTCCCCTTCCCCGGCGCCGTGTCACCGGAGATCATGGAGCGCGGCTGGCATGCACCGGCGGGAGATCCCGCCGGCCAGGATCGACAAAACCGTGCGGCGGCAATCGCGCTGCTGAAAGAGGCGGGCTATGAACTGCGCAACGGAATAATGACCGAGGTTGCGACCGGACGTCCTCTGACGCTTGAAATACTCGTCGCGACGCCCGACGACGAACGCCTCGCACTGACCTACGCGACGATGACCCGGCGCATCGGTATTGTCATTGCGGTGCGTAATGTCGATCCGAGCCAGTACCAGGAGCGGCGTAGCAACTACGATTTCGAATTGATGTTCAACAGCTGGTTTTCGTCTCTCTCGCCGGGAAACGAACAGAGTTTCTATTGGGGATCCGCCGCGGCCGACGCGCCCGGTACGCGAAACTACATGGGTGCGAAGGAACCGGCGATAGATGCGATGATCGAAGCCATGCTTGAAGCGCGCGCGCATGAGGATTTCGTCGCTGCCGTTCGCGCGCTCGACCGCGTATTGTTGTCAGGTGCCTACATGATCCCGCTCTTCCATCAACCGGACCAATGGCTCGCGCTGTGGGACAAGGTGAAAGTACCGGAGAAGGAATCTCTTTACGGCTATCGTAGCGGCACATGGTGGACCGAGGAATAGAAATGATGAACCTGTCATCCCGGTTGCCTGGAGACTGGCGGTCACGCGTGAGGCTACCACTGGTCGCCGCGCCGATGTTATTGATCTCCGGCCCGGAACTCGTGCTGGCGGCTTGCCGGGAAGGTGTCATTGGGTCCTTCCCGACGCCCAACGCGCGCACCGTTGCGGTCCTCGACGAATGGATGGACATGATTGCGCGCGGTCTCGGCGCCAATGATGCGCCCTGGGCCGCCAACGTCGTCGTGCACCGCTCGAATGCGCGGCTCGACGAGGACATGGACCTCGTTGTCCGCTACAAGGCGCCGATGGTCATCACCGCTCTTGGTAGCCCGCGCGCCATCGTTGAGCGCGTGCACGACTATGGCGGTTTTGTCTTCGCCGATGTGAACTCGGTTCCATTCGCGCGCAAGGCCGCCGCGGCGGGCGTCGACGGGCTGGTGCTGGTGGCCGCCGGCGCCGGCGGGCATACCGGACAGATGACCGGTTTTTCCTTCGTGCCGGCCGTGCGTGAATTCTTCGACGGACCGATCGTACTAGGCGGCGGTATCACCGATGGCGCCGGCATTCGCGCCGCTGAAGTGCTAGGCGCCGACCTCGCTTACATGGGTACGCGCTTCATCGCCTGCACCGAAAGCCTGGCTGCGCCCGAGTATCGCGACATGCTGATCGGTTCGACCGTCGACGACCTGATCCTCACCCGTGCCATCACCGGCGTCGCCGCCAACTGGCTGAAGCCGAGCATTGCAAGGGCCGGCATGGACCTCGACGCGTTGGAAAGGAACCCCGATATCGATTTCACCGACCCGCAATCCGGCGCCAAACGATGGGCGCAGGTCTGGTCGGCAGGCCATGGCGTTGGCATGATCGACCGGGTTGAGACCGCGGCCGGCCTCGTTGCGCGGCTGCGGGAGGAATACGAGCAGGCGAAGAAACGATAAGGACGAAACGCCCGCAGTACGCTTTGGGAGGAGCGCAACACATGATCCTGGCATCGGAGCAGGAAATCGCGGCCCATACACGCGCCGGCTGGTGGGGCAGCGAGACAATCGATGCGCGTTTTCGGGTCAATGCAGCAGCAACGCCCGACCGGCTGGCCATTGCGGACCCGCTCAATCGCGCCGACATCGACGGACATGCGCCACGCCGCCTGACATATGGTGAACTCGCAGGCGAAGCGAACCGGATCGCCACGGCCTTTCTTGCCGCAGGGCTGAAGAAGGACGACGTGCTGGCGGTGCAGCTCGCGAACGTCGTGGAGCTTGTGGCCGTCTACCTCGCCGCATGGCGCATCGGCCTCATCGTCACGCCGGCGCCTGTGCAATGGCGTGCCCATGAGCTGGGCGACGTGCTGGGCTTCGTCGGCGCCAAGGCCGCCGTGACGGCGCGCAGCATTCGCGGCCACGATCACGCGGCGATGTTCGAGAGCCTGAAGCCCAACCTGCCTGCGCGCGCAAGCATCTTCGTGATCGGCGAAACGCAATGGCCGGCGGCAGATACGGCAGGGCTCGACGCCGCGCCGAAATCCGACGCCAATGACGCCGCAACGATCTGCTGGACGTCGGGTACCGAGGCACGACCCAAGGGCGTTCCCCGCAGTCACAATCACTGGATGATCGCCGGTGTCGCCTGCGCCGACGCAGCCGGCCTTCAACCCGGCGACACGGTGCTGAACCCCTTTCCGCTGGTCAACATGGCTGCGATAGGCGGCTGCTTCATGCCGTGGCTGCTGACCGGCGGAACGCTGGTGCAGCATCACCCGTTCGATCTTCCGGTTTTCCTGAAACAGCTTGTCGGCGAGAAAATCGCTTACACGGTCGCGCCGCCCGCCGTGCTTTCGCTGCTGCTCAAGGAAGAGAAGCTGATGGCCTCGCTCGATCTCTCGGCGGTGCGCAGCATCGGTTCGGGCTCGGCGCCGCTCTCGCCATGGATGGTCAAGACCTGGCAGGAGAAGTACGGCCTGCCCATCGTCAACATCTTTGGCTCCAACGAGGGCACCTGCCTGATTTCGGGTGCGGGCGACGTGCCCGACCCGGAAGAACGCGCGCAGTTTTTCCCGCGCTTCGGCGTCAAGGATCTCGAATGGCCGGCAAAGATCGCCACTGCCATCGAGACGAAATTGGTCGACATTCAAACGGGCACGGAGATTTCCGAGCCCGGCAAGCCCGGCGAGTTGCTGATCAAGGGCGCAACCGTCTTCGCGGGCTACTACCGTGCCGGCGACGGCGGCGGGCCCACGGATGCCATCGACAAGGACGGCTTCTTCCACACCGGCGACGTCTTCGAGATCGCAGGTACCGGAAACCGCTACTATCGCTTCGTCGAGCGCGCCAAGGACATCATCATTCGCGGCGGCATGAACATCTCGCCCGGCGAAATCGACGGCTTGCTGGCGGGCCTGCCGAAAATCAAGGAAGCGGCCGTCGTCGGCTATGCCGATGCCGTCATGGGCGAGCGCATTTGCGCAGTCGCGGTACCTGCCGATGGAGAAAGCGTGACACTGGACGACATCCGCGCGCATCTGATGAAGGCTGACATCGCGGCTTACAAACTGCCGGAACGCCTCGAACTCGCCGAGGCGCTTCCGCGCAACCCTCTCGGCAAGGTATTGCGGCGTCAGCTCAGGGAAATGATCGGGACATGAAGCCCGTCAGTCGGCAGCCTGCGACAGCAGCTTGAGGCGTGTTTTCTTGAGGGCGCGGGTCTTCTCTGTCCATTCATGAATCGCCTGGGCCGCGCGGTCGCCTTCCGCCTTCATGATCTCGTCATGCTTTGCGTCCCGTACGGTGATTTCGCACGCGAGACCGTTCGGATCGAAAAAGTAGATCGAGTGACAAAAGTGATGGTCGATCGGACCGAAGACCGGCACCTTCGCCTCCTTGAAACGCGATATAAACGTCTGGATTTCCTCCATCGAGGAAACCTCGAAGGCGAAGTGATAGTCCTCGATACCGTCCTTTATCCGAAAGACATCATCGCTCGCGCTTGTCGGCTCGTCGAAAAAGGCGATGAACTTGCCGTCGCCCATCTCGAAAAAGAGATGCATGAAGGGACGGTCCTTGCCAGTGCCAGGACTCTTGTCGAAGGCGAGCGCCGCTGCGGGCTTCAGTCCCAGCAGGTCGCAATAGAACTTGCGCGTCTCCTCGGCGTCACGGCAGCGATAGGCGATGTGGTGAAAACCGGTGATCGACGGTGCCGGCGTCTTCGCCGCGCCGATATGGTCGACCGTGCCCAGAAGCTCGTTGCTCATCCTTTCCTCCCCGAAAGGCGATGACGATGAGCCGAGGCTACGCCTGCCGCCGCCGGAAGGCCAGATCTCCTAGAGCGGCTCCCGCGCGAAAATGGCTTCGAGGCTGGTCATGTTCATCCCGTGCTTGACGTAATTATAAGGCGTTACATTGACCGATTTGATGAGGCTCCGCTGGATTTCGGTGCCCAGGCTCCCGTCGGCGGCCGGCACCATGTCGAAGTCGATGACGTTGATGCACGCAGGGTCTTGCTCGAAGGCCTGCACGGCCTTGAGCCCTTCCTTCAGCGAGCAACCCGTGGCAGCCCATCCGAGTATCAGCCTGTTCGTGCCTTCATGGGCGGCGACCAGTATCGTGTGCCAGCCGGGTTCGGCCAGCAATCGCGTAACGGCGCCGACGGTACGCCGTTGCGCCTCGGCGAAAACCTCGCCGCCTTCGAGCATTGTCGTGCCGGGTTCTCCCGCCGTCTCGAAATAGTAGGCCATCTTGGCCGCAAGCTCCGACCGGCTCTTCACATTGCCAAAACTGCCGCCATGAATCTCGATCAGATCGGGTTCCACTTCAAGAAACGGAACCGCCGCCGACTGCTCGGCCAGCACCCGCTCTGCTGTTTGCCGCGTACGTGGGACACCGGAACAGACCGCGCGATCGAACTGCACATGGGCGAGCGCCTTGCCGGCGGCAGTCGCCTGCTCCTGTCCGAGCGGCGTTAGTGGCACCACCTTCGTGTCGCCGCCCGCCGCCAGGATTTCCGGTCCGAAATAATCGACATGGCCGTGCCGCATCAGGTAGATGCGCCGCCGACCCGTCGTGCCGGGAAGTGCGGTCAAATCGCTTCCGCCTTTTTCAACGCCTCGACATCGCCGCCCGAGAAGCCCCAATCCTTGAGTGCGCTCTCGGTATGCTCGCCGATCTGCGGCGCCGGGCCCTGGATTTTCGATTCCGTGCGCGAGAAGCGCGGCGCGACATTGGGCTGCGCCACGCCGTCGATCTCGACAATGGTCTGGCGCGCCTTGTTGTGCGGATGGTCCTTGGCTTCCTTGATCGAAAGCACCGGAGCAAAGCAGATGTCGGTGCCTTCCATGATCTTGCACCACTCGTCGCGCGTCTTGGTCTTGAACACCGCTTCGATCTTCTTTTTCATCTCGGGCCATTGGCCGCGATCCATCTGCGCATCCCACAAGGCGTCCGTCAGTCCGGCTTTCTCACGCAGGATCGCGTAGAATTGCGGCTCGATGGAACCGATCGAAATCCACTGACCGTCCTTCGTCTCATAGGTGTCGTAGAAATGCGCACCGCCATCGAGCATGTTGGTGCCATGCGGTTCCTGCCACATGCCGGACGCCGTGAAACCGTAGAACATCGCCATCAGCGAAGCGGCGCCGTCCGTCATCGCGACGTCGACGACCTGGCCCTCGCCGCTGCGCTGCGCTTCGACAAGCGCGGCCAGCATGCCCATTGCGAGATAGAGCGCGCCACCACCAAAATCGCCAACAAGATTGAGCGGCGGCACCGGCTTCTCGCCCGGCCGGCCGATCGCATGCAGCGCTCCAGTGAGCGATATGTAGTTGATGTCATGGCCGGCTGCATTGGCGAGCGGCCCGGTTTGCCCCCAGCCGGTCATGCGGCCGTAAACGAGCTTCGGATTGCGCTTCAGACAGACATCCGGTCCGAGGCCGAGCCGTTCCATCACGCCCGGACGGAAACCTTCCTGCAGGATGTCGGCCTTCTCGATCAGCTTCAGGCAGGCCTCGACCGATTCCGGCTTCTTGAGGTCGAGCGCCACCGAGCGCCGTCCGCGCGAGCCTATGTCGAATTTCGAGCCGCCGCGCGCGCCCTTGCGGTCGATGCGGATGACTTCGGCGCCCATATCGGAAAGCAGCATGCCGCAGAACGGGCCGGGCCCAATGCCTGCGAATTCGACAACCTTGATGCCGCTCAGCGGTCCGCTACCCATGACGTGCTCCCTTGAATTCCGGCCGAAGCCTTTTGTTGGATGTGACTTGTACAGGCAGTTTTTCAGGCCGTAAACGTCCGCCGATTTGACGCAAGGGCGGGCTGGCACGGACTCTCTTGCCGGATTCCATATCCGCCTCTACAAACGCGTCATGCACCTGCCCGCTCCCGCCATCGCTCGCGGCTATACCGGCGAGCCTTGCCCTGCCACCTTCAACATCGCGCGCTATTGCCTGGCGCGCGCGGCGAAGGAGACGCCGGACAAGATCGCGTTGATCGTCGTCGGCGACGCCGACGCGCCGCTGGAAAACGCGGAACGCTGGACCTATGGCGCGCTCGACGAAGCGGTGCGCCGCGTGGCGGCAGGCTTGCTGGCGGAAGGATTCGCGCCCGGCGAGCGATTGATGATCCGGATGCCCAACACGTCCGACTATGCGCTGCTCTTTTTCGGCGCGCTGGCGGCCGGGATGGTGCCGCTGCCTTCCTCCTCGCAACTCACGGCCGAAGAGGCCGATTTCCTGCTGTCGGATTCAGCCGCGTCCGCCGTAGCGCTCGCACCCGGCATGACCATGCATACGAACGATGCCAAGGTGATCGACGCGGCTATGCTTGCGCGACTGAAGGCGCACGCGCCGCGCGGCGAATATGCGGACACGGCGGCAAACGACCCGGCCTTCCTCGTTTACACGTCCGGCACCAGCGGCCGCCCGAAAGGCGTGCTGCATGCGCATCGCAGCGCCTGGGGCCGCCGGCCGATGTACAAGGGCTGGTACGGCATCGAAGCCTCCGACACGATGCTCCACGCGGGCGCCTTCAACTGGACCTATACGCTGGGTGTCGGCCTCACAGACCCCTGGGCCAACGGCGCAACGACCGTCCTCTACAATGGCGAAAAGGACGTGCAGATCTGGCCGAAGCTGATGGAAAAAACGCAGGCCACGCTCTTTGCAGCCGTGCCGACGCTCTATCGCCAGATTCTGAAATACTGCGATCTCGCGGCATACGATATTTCCACCCTGCGCCATGGTCTAACGGCCGGCGAGGCGCTGTCGCCTGCCCTGCTCGACCAATGGCGTGTTGCGACCGGCAAGGAGCTCTACGAGGCGCTCGGCATGTCGGAATGCTCGACCTATGTCTCGACAGCGCCGGGCATGGAAATTCGCGCCGGCAGCCCCGGACGACCACAACCCGGACGCTGCGTCGCGGCTTTATCTGTGGAGGGTGGCTCGGAGCCGTTGCCCGCGGGTGAGGTCGGTCTGCTCGCCGTTCACCGTTCCGATCCCGGCCTGATGCTCGGCTATTGGCGGCGTCCCGACGAGGAGGCGGAAGTCTATCGCGGCGAGTGGTTCATCGGCGGCGATCTCGCGAGCTTCGATGCCGACGGCTACATGCACTATCACGGCCGAGCCGACGATTTGATGAACGCGATGGGCTATCGCGTCTCTCCGCAGGAAGTCGAGGCCGCGCTCGCGACGCATCCGGATGTGCAGGAAGTCGCCGTCACAGAGCTAAGAGTGCGAGACGATTTGTCGGTGATCGCCGCTTTTGTGGTTCCTAGGGAAGCCGCCGAACCGGACGCCGCTTCGATCCTCGGCTGGGCCGACGCGCGACTTGCCGCCTACAAACGGCCACGCGAAATCCTGTTCGTCAGCGGATTGCCGCGCACCGCCAACGGCAAGGTGATGCGCAGGGCGCTTGCGCGAAACTAGTGATGGTAGCGATACGCGACCGGACGTTCCCGTGGCAGAAAATCCGGCAGCGTCTCCTCCATCGCCGGCTCGGGTTCCGGCTCCGCGGCGAACGTGACCTGCACTTGCTGGAAGCGTTCGACAAGCGACGCCGTCGCCGTCACCGGGTTTGCATCGAGCGCCCAGACGCAAAGAAAAAATCCCCCAACAATGCCCATCAGGAAATTCGACACGGGCCGTGGTCCTCCTCATTCGCTACGCAATACCGTTAAAATCTTGCGCAACGAAATGGAAAACTCAAGTAGAATCAATAGCTTGTATCAAAAAGATACAGTGAAGTAGTTAATCTGCAACCGCGTCATGCGCGGCACGCACAGATTCCGGGGGTTCTCGGCCCGCGAGGCTCACCATAACGATCGTCAGTGTAGCGACGATAAAGCCGGGCAGGATTTCATAGAGGTCGAATATGCCACCCGTGAGCTGTTTCCAGACGATCACGGTGATCGCACCTGCGACCATGCCGGCGAGCGCGCCATTGCGCGTCATGCGGCGCCAGAAGAGCGACAGGATCACCACCGGCCCGAACGACGCGCCAAAGCCCGCCCACGCATAGGCGACAAGCGCCAGCACCGTGCTGTCACGGTCGAGCGCCATCAGGATCGCCGCCAGCGAAATCGCCACCACCGACAGCCGCCCGACAGCCAGCAATTCACGTGCCTCGGCCTTCGGCCGAAAGATGCGCTTCCAGAAATCCTCCGCGATGACGCTCGACGAAACGAGAAGCTGCGAGGAAACCGTGCTCATCACCGCGGCGAGAACGGCCGCCAGCAGCACCCCGGCGACAAGCGGACTGAACAAGGCCTGCGACAGCGCGAGGAAGACCGTCTCCGGATTGGCGAGCGGCGCGGCCGCGAAATAGCCGATCCCGGCCAGCCCGGTGGCCACGGCACCGTAAAGCGCCAGCACCATCCATGTCATGCCGATCAACTGTGCGCCGGGCAAGGCGGCTTCGTCGCGGATCGCCATGAAGCGGGCCAGAATATGAGGCTGACCGAAATAGCCGAGGCCCCACGCCATCAGCGAGACGGCGCCGACCAGGCTGATGTCGTGGAATACATCGAGAGCGCCCTCGGGACCGGCTGTGGCGGCTCCGGCTAACGTGGCCTCAAATCCGCCTGTCGCCGACATGGCGACCGCCGGCACGATCAGCAGCGCCAGAAACATCATCACGCCCTGAACCGTGTCGGTCCAGCAGACGCCGAGAAAGCCGCCGATCGCCGTGTAACCGAGAATACTTATGGCGCCGATGGCCAGCGCCCAATGATAGTCGAAGCCGAAAACCTGCTCGAACAGGATCGCGCCCGAAACGAGTCCGGCCGATGTGTAGATCGTGAAGAATACCAGAATGACGAAAGCGCTCGCCACGCGCAGGACACGGCTCTTGTCGGCAAAGCGGTTTTCGAAATAGTCGGGAAGCGTCAGCGCATCCCCCGCCGCCTCGGTGTAGCGCCGGAGCCGCCGCGCGACGAAACGCCAGTTCAGGAGCGCCCCCGCAACCAGCCCGACCGCGATCCAGACCTGGTTGAGGCCATAGAGATAGACGGCTCCCGGCAGTCCCAGCATCAGCCAGCCGCTCATGTCGGAGGCGCCGGCCGAAAGGGCCGCCACCCAACTGCCAAGCTGCCGCCCGCCGAGAATGTAGTCCTTGAGATTGTTGGTAAAGCGGTACGCCGCAACACCGAGCGCCAGCATCGCGACAAGATAAACCGCGATGGTCAGCGGCAGAGTCGCGCTCATCGGGCCCTGAACCAGGTCACGGCCGAAGCGAGAATGGCGAGTGCCGGCAAGGCAAGCACCAGCCAGCTTTCGACGGTCAGTCCACCGATCACCGGCCCCCCTTTCGCGGGGTGCCTTACATCGGAGGCAGCCCGCCTGCCCGACTTAGCCAGCTACGGTTGCGATGATCAAGAGATTCGACGGGCTGGGGTGTCCCGGTGGCGATGGTCTGGATGCCGCGGTCGCGGTAGACGCCCGCATACTGGCCTTTGTGGCCACGCGGACGCTCGCTGCGATACTCCGCCTGAAGATGGTCGTGGGCCGCAGCAATCTTGCTGCTGAAGCCGAAGGCGGCTTCAGTCGGATTGATCCCATAGGTCCATGTGCAGGCGAGAAAGCCCAGGACGAATCCTGCGACGAGTTTTCCCACAACTTTTCCTTCCGTTGCTCTCGAAGCAACATTCGGGGAAATTATGGAACCTCATGTTTAATGAAGCGTTACCCGACAGCTACAGACGCAACCATCTCAGAGGGATTGTCCGTCATCGATCGTGAACAGCGAGCCGGTGATGAAGCGTCCGTGGTCGGATGCCAGCAGCAGCAGCGTCCCGTCGAGGTCTTCTTCGACCCCCAGCCGCCGCCGCGGCCAGCTCTTGATCTGCTTTCGGCCGCCCTCGGTGCCGAACCAGTCCGAGTTGAGTTCGGTCTCGATGAAGCCCGGGCACATCGCGTTGACGTTGATCTGGTGTCGCGCCCATTCCTTGGCGAGCGACCGGGTCATCATCCCGACGGCGGCCTTGGTCATGCAATAAATCGTCAACCCCGGCAAAACTGTGTGGGCGCCGATAGACGCGATATTGACGATGCGGCCGCCAGCACCGCGCGCCATCATCGAGCGTCCTGCGGCCTGCGCCATGAAAAAGGCACCGCGCACATTGGTATCGAACATCGTGTCGAAGCCTTCTGGCGTTACCTCGGCCGGAAGCGCCTGCACGTTCATACCCGCATTGTTGACGAGAATGTCGATAGGTCCGAGTACGCGTTCGGCCTCAGCCATGCAGGCCGCGATGCTGGCCGGATTTGTGACGTCGAGCGCGATCGCTGCCGCCACGCCGCCCACTGCCTCTATCTCCGATTGGAGAGCGCTGAGCCGTTCGACCCGCCGCCCGGTGATGGCGACTTTCGCGCCGGTCTTCGCCAGCACCAGAGCGAAGCGTCTGCCGAGGCCGCTGGTTGCGCCTGTCACCAGCGCCATCTTGCCGCTGAGATCGTACTCGGGAAGCTTGACTTCGTTTGTCTCAGCCATTGCGTTTGAGTCTCCAGCGGTTTGATTTTGTTGGATTCTTCGCAAGCGCCGCCGATCCCGTCAAGAAGCGGCCCATTCGAGCCTTGCGGCCCCTTCGTTCCCGACCGCATAATCGCCCATCGGAAACGCACGGCGGAGGCCCGAAATGCAACTCGATGTCGTCTCGGATACGGTTTGCCCGTGGTGCTACATCGGCAAGAAACGGCTCGACCAGGCGTTGGCGATGCATGGCGGGGACAACATCATGCTGGCCTGGCGCCCTTTCCAGCTCGATGCTTCGATCCCGGACGGCGGCGTCGACCGCAAGGCCTACATGGAAAAGAAGTTCGGAACCGAGCGCGCCAGGGAAGTCGGCAACACAATTCGTGACTTCGGTGCGGCGGTTGGCATCGAGTTTCGTTTCGATCGTATCCAGCGTTCGCCCAATACCCTCGACAGCCACCGCCTGATCCGCTGGGCGGGCACTGCCGGCCACCAGGACAAAATGGTCGACATTCTGTTCCGCCGCTATTTCGAGGAGGGGGAAGACATCGGCCTACACGACGTGCTGGTGGACGCCGCCGGCGAGGCTGGCATGGATTCGGACATCGTGCGCGAGCTGCTCGCCGGTGACGCCGACAAGGAACTGATTCGTCGTGAAGACATGACCGCGCGCGAACTCGGCATTCAGGGTGTGCCGAGCTTCGTCATCAATTCCAAATGGGTAATGGTCGGCGCGCAGGAACCGGAAACGCTGGTGCGTATGTTCGACAAACTACTAGCGAAGGAAGCGGAAGAAGCGGTCAGCGCCGCACTATAGAAAACGATCGGGGGGATTTCATGGCGTCATTGTCGCCGGCTCAAGGTCGGCAAGCGCGCGCACTTTTGTTGCTCGGCCTTGTGCTCTTTCTCATCGGTCTGCTTACAGGATTCGTCTCCGGAAGCTTCGCCAATCCGCGCATGGGTCTCTCGGCTCACCTCGAAGGGTTGATGAACGGAATGCTTCTCGTCATTCTCGGCCTGCTCTGGCCGCGGCTTGCTCTCGGCACTGTCGCGCTGTCTGCGGCTTTCTGGTTCATGGTCTATGCGGCCTTCGCGAACTGGTTAGGTGTGCTGCTGGCGGGCATTTGGGGGGCAGGCAGCGGAATGATGCCGCTCGCCGCGCAGGGCATGACGGGGTCGTCGGTTCAGGAAGCAATAATTGCGGCGCTCCTCATCAGTCTTTCGGTGGCCATGGTTCTCGGCATCGTTCTGGTGATCTGGGGCCTCTGGCGCGTGCGAAACTAGGAATTCACGCCGCCTTCGCGGCACCGGCAAGGTCCGCGAGCTTCCGCATCAGCACATAGGTGCCCGCCAGACGTTCTTCGGGCGTGTCCCAGTCGCGCTTGAAGACCAGCTTGTGGTCCGGTCTGAGCTTTGCCTTGCCGCGCTCGTCGTTGATGATCTCGACCAGCGCCGCCGGATTGGCGAAAGTGTTATCGCGGAAACTGAGAACGATACCTTTCGGTCCCGCCTCAATCTTTTCGACATTGGCTGCCCGGCACATCCCCTTGATCTCAACGATCTTCAAGAGGAACTCGACTTCTTCCGGCAACTTGCCGAACCGATCGATCAGCTCGGCGCCGAATCCATCGACTTCCGCCCGCGTCTCGACATCCGACAACCGCCGGTAGAGCGCCATACGCGCGTCGAGATCGGGCACATAGTTTTCCGGAATGAGAACCGGCGTGCCGACATTGATCTGCGGTGACCAGCGTCCTTCCTCATCTTCATCTGTCCCGCCACCGCGCATCGCGGCCACGGCTTCCTCAAGCATCGACTGATAAAGTTCATAACCGACTTCCCGGATATGCCCTGACTGTTCGTCGCCGAGCAGATTTCCCGCGCCGCGAATATCGAGATCGTGGCTCGCGAGCGAAAATCCGGCACCAAGCGAATCGAGCGACTGCAACACTTTCAACCGCCGCTCGGCGCCAGCCGTCAGTGTTCGGTTAGCCGGAACCGTCAGATAGGCATAGGCGCGCGCCTTCGACCGGCCTACACGGCCGCGAAGCTGGTAGAGCTGCGCCAGACCGAACATGTCCGCTCTATGAACGATCAGCGTGTTGGCTGTCGGAATGTCGAGGCCGGACTCAACAATGGTTGTCGAAACCAGCACGTCGTACTTACCGTCGTAGAACGCCGTCATTTTGTCTTCGATCTCGCCCGGCGCCATTTGCCCATGAGCAATCGTGAACTTCACCTCAGGCACATATTGCCGGAGAAATTCACCGGCATCCGGCAGGTCGGCGATGCGTGGCACGACATAGAAACTCTGCCCGCCCCGGAAGTGCTCGCGCAGCAACGCCTCGCGCATCACGACCGGGTCGAACGGCGAGACATAGGTGCGCACGACAAGCCGGTCGACCGGTGGCGTCGCGATAATCGAAAGTTCGCGCACGCCGGATAGCGCCATCTGCAACGTGCGAGGAATTGGTGTCGCGGTTAGCGTCAGAACATGAACTTCGGCGCGCAGCGCCTTCAACTGCTCTTTGTGCGCGACGCCGAAATGCTGTTCCTCGTCGACGATCACGAGTCCGAGATTGCGGAACTTCACCTGCTTGCCGAGCACCGCATGGGTACCTATCACGATATCGACTGCTCCATCCGCGAGGCCCATCTTGGCCTCCGTCATGTCCTTGGCGCCAACAAGGCGCGACATCTGCCGGAGTTTTACCGGCAATCCGTGGAAACGGTCACTGAACGTCTTGAAATGCTGCCGCGCCAACAAAGTCGTCGGAACGACAACCGCGACCTGATAACCGTTCAATGCCGCGACAAAGGCTGCTCGCAAGGCGACTTCTGTTTTGCCGAAGCCGACGTCGCCGCAGATCAGCCGGTCCATCGGCCGTCCACGAGCAAGATCTTCCAGTACCGCTCCGATCGCCTGTTCCTGGTCGTCGGTTTCGGTGAACGGGAACCGTGCACAGAATTCATCATAGGCGCCCGGCTGCGGCTCCATGACCGGGGCTTTTTTCAGCTCGCGCGCCGCGGCGATCTTGATGAGCTCGCCGGCCATCTCGCGGATGCGTTCCTTGAGGCGAGCTTTCCGTGCCTGCCAGCCGGTGCCGCCCAGCCTGTCAAGCTGCGCGTCAGCCTCGTCGGAACCGTAACGCGATAAAAGTTCGATGTTCTCAACCGGTAGATAGAGCTTGTCGTTGCCCTGGTAGAGCAGCAGCAGGCAATCATGCGGGGCACCCATGACTTCGATGGTCTGCAAGCGCTCGAAACGCCCGATACCGTGATCGACATGCACGACGAGGTCGCCGGGGGAGAGGCTCGATGCCTCGGTCAGGAAGTTCTCGGCCCGCTTCCGGCGGCGCTGGCGGACCAGCCGGTCGCCCAGCACGTCCTGCTCGCTGATGACTGCGAGATCGTCCGTTTCGAACCCGGCTTCAAGGCCGAGAACAATTAGAGAAACTGAGCTTTTGCTAACACCGTTAACATCTGTCCATTTATCGGCAACGAGAACATTTCCGATACCGTGATCGGCGAGTACATGGGCAAGCCTGTCCCGCGCGCCTTCGCTCCAGCTCGCAATGGCAATGCGTTTTCCCGTACGGCGAAGGCCAGCGATGTGCCCACCCAGCACTTCGAAGATATTGACGCCATCTTGTGCACGCTCGGGCGCAAAATCGCGCCCCTGTTTTCCGCCAAGGTTGACGCCGGCTTCCTCAGGGACCCGGAACGGCGTGAACGCACGCACCGGACGTGCATCGAGGATCGCGTTCCACTCCGCCGCATCGAGGTACAGAGCCTCCGGCTTCAGCGGCTTGTAGCTTGGTGCGTCGACCGCAGACCTGTTTTCACGAGCGGCAATGCGCGCTTCGAAGTAATCGCGGATAAGATCGAGCCGCGCGGTCTTGGCCTCGTCAGTTTGCGCGTCGAGCGTAATCGTCGCGCCCGGCATATAGTCGAAGACCGTTTCGAGCTTTTCGTGAAAAAGCGGCAACCAGTGTTCCATACCCGCATGCTTGCGGCCCTCGCTGACGGCGGCGTAGAGCGGATCGCCGTCATTGACCGCACCGAGCGTCGCGACATAGCCGGCGCGGAAACGGCGGATCGTCTCTGCATCGAGATGAATTTCGCTGGCTGGCACCAGATCGACGCCGGAAAGCTGACCGACCGTGCGCTGGCTTTCCGGATCGAAGCTCCGCACCGCATCCAGTGTGTCGCCGAACATGTCGAGGCGTAGCGGCAATTCAAAACCTGGCGGAAAAATATCGACGATACCGCCCCGTACCGCGAACTCACCGCGTTCGCGCACTGTGCCCGTCCGGCTATAGCCATTGGCTGCGAGATAAGCCGTCAACGCATCGAGATCGATCCGGTTGCCGACATGCGCCGACCATGCCGCAGTGCCGACAGTTTCGCGCGCCGGTACGCGCTGTAGCGCCGCGTTGACCGTGAGCAGCACGATGAGCGGTTTGTCCCGGCCCTTCTCCGCCCGCGCGGCCAGCCGCGACAGCGTCGCCATGCGCCGCGCGCTGATGTCCCCGTTCGGCGATACGCGGTCATAGGGAAGACAGTCCCAGGCGGGGAAAAGCTCAATCTCGACATCTGGAGCGAAGAAAGCCAACGCCTCAGCAAGTGCTGACATGCGCGCATCGTCGCGAGCAACATGCCCGACCATTCCGCCTTGAATGCTTCGACAGGCGCGCGCGATGTCCGCGAGTACCAGTGCATCGAAGCCCTCCGGCACCTCCCCGAACGTTAGCCGCCCGGGATTTTCCGCCAATTCTTGGAGTTTATTCAAGGAATTAGCCTTCGCTCCGGTTCGCCCAAAGCGTTCCCTTCATGTGATTGAACGTGCGGATGCGGGCAAGCAGCGGCGTGTCGTGTTCGGCCGGCACGGGCTCGCGCCCCGTGATCCAGTTATAGAGGGGCGTATCCTCAGCTTCGAGCAGCGCCTCATATTGATCAAGCTCCAGAAAACTCAGCAATTCCAGCGTACTGTCGGCAAAATGCCCGAGGATAAGATCCATCTCCCGAATACCGCGGTGCCAGGATCGAAAGCCGATCCGCCGCAGCCGCGCGCGATGCTCTTCGGCGGTTGTTTCTGCCATTGTTCTTGTCCCTTTCGAGCACGGGATATAGACCGCTCAGGCCTCTATGTCATTAGAATGGAAGCATGATTCCCACTCGCGCCCATGGTGTCGGCGATGCGGCCTGAGATTCTTTTTCCGCTCTTCGCGCCCGCGCGCACCCTGCCCGGGATAGGCCCCCGGCTTGAAAAACTTGTTGAAAAACTGGCAGGTAACAAGGTCGTCGACCTCCTGTGGCACCTGCCGTCGGGCCTCATCGATCGCCGCAGCCGGCCGAAGATCGCCGAAGTTCGCGATGGCGAAATCGCAACCGTCGAAGTGACGGTCGGCCTGCATATCGCGCCGCACAACAGCCGGTTGCCCTACCGCGTGCACGTTTCCGACGATACCGGCGAAATGCAGATCGTCTTCTTCAACGCGCGGTCCGATCACCTCCTGAAAACGTTGCCGGAGGGAGAGCGACGAATTCTTTCCGGCCGCGTCGAGTTCTATCAGGGTCAACCGCAAATGACCCATCCAGACCACATCGTCAGACCCGAAGACATGGCCGCATTGCCGCTACTCGAACCTGTATATCCATTGACGGCGGGCCTGCCATTGAAAGCGGTCCAGAAGGCCGCTCGCGGCGCGTTGGCGCTGTTGCCAGAGCTGCCTGAGTGGCAAGATCCGCATTGGCTCAAAGCGCAGGGCTGGCAGAGCTGGAGCGTGTCGCTGCGCACTGCACATACGCCGCAAACTCTTGCCGGTCTCGATGCGGGCGCGCCGGCGCGCGCGCGCCTCGCCTATGATGAATTGCTGGCAAACCAGTTGGCGCTCGGTCTTGTCCGGTTGCGCATGCGACGGTTGCCCGGCAGAACCGTTTCCGGCGACGGTCGCAAGTGTCAGAAGGTTGTCGATGCCCTGCCCTTCGCGCTCACAAGCGCACAAACGCGGGCGCTGGATGAAATCATGTCCGACATGAAAAGTCCGCATCGCATGCTGCGTTTGCTGCAGGGCGACGTCGGCAGCGGCAAGACAGTTGTGGCACTGTTGGCCATGCTGAACGCCGTCGAGGCCGGATTTCAGGCCGCGATGATGGCGCCGACGGAAATTCTTGCCCGCCAGCACTATGCGACGCTGGCACCCTTGTGCACCGCCGCTGGCGCCCGGCTTGAGTTGTTAACCGGCAGGGAAAAGGGAACCCGTCGTGCCGAAATACTGGCCTCCGTCGCGAGGGGCGAGGTCGATATCCTGGTCGGAACGCACGCACTTTTTCAGGAAGAAGTCGAGTTCCGCGCGCTGGCCTTCGCGGTGGTCGACGAACAGCATCGCTTCGGCGTTCACCAGCGCCTGATGCTGACCGCGAAGGGCGGCGTCGGCACCGATGTCCTGGTGATGACGGCGACACCCATTCCGCGCACGCTGACGCTGACCGCCTATGGCGACATGGACGTGTCACGGCTGGATGAAAAACCACCGGGTCGGAAACCGGTGGACACGCGCGCACTGCCGCTCGACCGTCTCGACGAGGTCGTCGAAAGTCTGAGGCGCGCCCTGTCGATGGCGGCGCAGATCTACTGGGTTTGCCCGCTGGTCGAGGAGTCTGACGAAGTTGATGCCGCCGCGGCCGAGGAGCGGCACAAGCATCTGCAGTCGATCTTCGGCGGCATCGTCGGACTTGTGCATGGACGCATGAAGGCGTCGGAGAAAGACGACATCATGGCGCGGTTTGAGGCCGGGGACATCCGAATCCTCGTTGCAACGACGGTGATTGAGGTCGGCGTCAACGTCCCGTCGGCAACCATCATGGTGATCGAACATGCCGAACGCTTCGGTCTTGCCCAGCTCCACCAGTTGCGCGGTCGGGTCGGCCGTGGCGACGACAGATCGAGCTGCCTGCTTCTGTATCAGGCGCCGCTCGGCGAAACCGCCGCCGCGCGCATCCGGATCATGCGCGAGACGGAAGATGGATTTCGTATCGCCGAGGAGGATCTGCGCCTGCGCGGCGCCGGGGAGCTTCTCGGCACAAGGCAGAGCGGACTGCCTACTTTCCGCGTCGCCCGCATCGAAGAGCAGGCCGAACTCCTGTCCGCGGCTTACGACGATTCCCGGCTCGTCCTGAACGCCGATCCCGAACTGGAAGCGCCGCGCGGCCGTGCTCTGCGCGTATTGCTCTATCTGTTCGAGCGCGACGAGGCGATCCGATACTTGCGGTCGGGTTGATAGTGTTCAAAGACCTGCCGGGTTGCTGACGCTGATGGCATCGCCCTCGTCTTTGCGATGCTTCGGTTCGACAAGACCGGCCGATATGATCAGCTTGGCACCTTCTTCAATCGACATATCGAGGACCTGAACGTCCGTCTTCGGCACGAAAAGCAGAAAGCCTGAAGTCGGGTTGGGAGTTGTCGGCAGGAATACGCTGACAAGCTCTTGTCCGGCTCTGTCGACGATCTCGCCATTTGTCTGCGTGGTAATGAAGACGATGCAATAGATGCCCTTGCGGGGATATTCGATAAGACCGACCTCGCGGAACGATGCACTGGACTGCGAGATCACAGTCTCGAATATCTGCTTCAACGCACCGTATATGCTGCGAACCACCGGCATTCGGGCAACGACGCGCTCGCCGAAATTGAGCACGGTGCGCCCGAAGATGTTGGCAGTCAGCGCGCCCAACAGCGTCAGCAGCACGAATGCTATGAGAAGACCGAGACCGGGAATGTCGAACGGCAGATAGGCGTCCGGATGATATTGTCGTGGCAGCAGAGGTGTGAACCAGAAATCGATAAGATCGATAAACCAGCGCGTGATCCAGATGGTCAAACCAATCGGCGCGGCCACCACCATGCCAGTGAGGAAATAGTTCCGGATACGTGCCATGAAACTCGAGCGCCTGGGCGGCAGAATCAGGGTCGGTTCCGCGCCTGTCTGCCGTGTTTCGTCGTCTTGCCGCTCGTTCATTCGATCCGCCACATCTGCATTGTTTTGCCGCCTGCCGGGTCCGCCGGTTGACGCCGGGGCGCGCTGGCCTCCGGCGCGTCCGGCATTTTCATATCATCGTGACTCTTCCCTGTCAGGCTCGCCCGTTCCATCATGTAAAAATAGATATGAATGGAGCCCTTTTGAGGCTCCTGAAACGACATTCAGGGAGAAGACGGCATGGCCAGGCCCCAGCCGGGAACGAAGATTCGCCTCACCCCCGAGGACGAATATACCCACAAGCCCGATGCGGCACTGAACTATAACGAGAGCATGTATTTCAACATGTTCGATCCGGTCCGCAATACAGGCGGCTGGTTCCGGCTCGGCAATCGCCCCAACGAGGGCTACGCTGAAATGTCCAACTGCCTCTATCTGCCCGACGGCCGGGTTGCCTTCATGTATGCCCGGCCAAAAATCACCGGCAATGAGGCCATGAACGCCGGTGGCATGAAGTTCGAGGTCGTCGAACCGTTCAAGCATCTCCGTCTGTCCTACAACGGAAATGTCGTGGTTCTGAAGAACCCTCTCGAAATGGCCGACCCGGCGCAGGCGTTCAAGAACAACCCGGTCGTGCCTTGCGAGGTCGCTCTCGACTATGAAGGCGTTTCGCCGATGTTCGGCGGAGAGACCGTCAATGCGGACGGCACGCCGCTCGACCTAGACCCGGAAAAATCGTTCGCCAAGGCTCACTATGAACAGCACATGGCGGCCAAAGGCCACTTCACCATCGGCGACGAACGCTTCGAGGTCTCAGGCTTTGGCCTCCGCGACAAGAGCTGGGGACCTCGTTACTGGCAGGCTATTCACTGGTACCGTTGGCTGCCGATGAATTTCGGCCGCGACTTCGGTATGATGATTTCGATCGTCACCAATGACGAAGGCAAGCAGCGCCAAGGCGGCATGGTGCTGAAAGATGGCGTCTACGACCTGATCGAAACCTGCACGATCGAGAGCGACTGGGACGACAATTGGTACCAGACTGCGCTCCGCGCCCATGTGACCACCCGGTCGGGCGCCGAATACGATGTCGAGGGAAAGGTGTTATCGTTGATTCCGTTGCGCAATCGGCGCAAGGCGCCCGACGGCAGCGATCTCAACACCCGCATCACCGAGGGCATGACGGAATATCGCTGCAATGGCATGACCGGTTACGGTCTGTCGGAGTATCTCGACCAGATTGTCGACGGCAAGCCTGTGGGCGCGGGGCACTGACATGGGCGCCGAAGCGAACCCGCTATCCGGACCCCTTTCGGCGGTGGCGTGCAACCGGATTCCGGGCGCCACGGGAATATCGAATCTGAAGCGTCTCTCGGGAGGCGCAAGCCAGGAAACCTGGTCGTTCGATGTCGTAACCGCCGACGGTGTTGTACCGTTTATTCTGCGTCGCGCACCGGGCGGTTCGCGTGACGCTCGCGCGACGGCCGTGCCGCTCGAAACCGAGGCGCACCTGATCCAGTTGGCCGGGAAAGTCGACGTTCCTGTGCCGACGGTCCGTCATGTGCTGGCACCTGAAGATGGCCTCGGCCACGGTTTCATCATGGACCGCATCGCCGGGGAAACGATCGCACGGAAAATACTGCGCGACGACGAGTTTGCGGCGGCCCGGCCAAAACTCGCGCGTCAATGCGGTGAAATCCTCGCGCGACTGCACCGTGTCGACATGGCGTCGTTGCCGCCCTTGCGCATCTCCCCGGCGCGCAGCGAAATCAAGCAATATCTGGAAACCTACAAAGCGCATGGGCACCCCCATCCGGTTTTCGAACTTGCATTTCGCTGGCTGCAGGACAACGCACCGCCCGAAGCCACGGCGCACACGCTGGTACACGGCGATTTTCGCAATGGAAATCTGATGATCGGGCCCGATGGCGTGCGCGCCGTCCTCGACTGGGAACTGGCGCATATCGGCGATCCCATGGAGGATCTCGGCTGGATTTGCGTCAATTCATGGCGGTTCGGGAACATCGACCAACCGGTGGGCGGCTTCGGTTCACGCGCGGATATGTTTGCCGGATACGAAGCTGCGGGCGGCATCAAGGTCGACCCGGCTCGCGTCAAGTTCTGGGAAGTGCTCGGGACACTGAAATGGGGCGTGATGTGCACCATCATGGTCACGGCGTTCAAGAGCGGTACGGACCGGTCCGTCGAGCGCGCGACCATCGGCCGCCGTTCGTCGGAAACCGAAGTGGATCTGCTGCGCCTGCTGGCGCCGCGCGGATGAGGAGAAACGCATGCAGGATCAACCAACAGCCGCCGAACTCGTCGAAGCCGTCGCGGAGTTCATTCGCAATCATGCGATGCCGCAACTTCAGGGTCATACTGCCTTTCACGCCCGTGTCGCAGCAAATGCTCTGGACATCGTCAAACGCGAGCTCGAAATAGCGCCCGCAGCCAATGCTGGCGAGGAGGCGCGGCTCAAGGACCTGCTCGGCCGCGATGGAACGCTTGAGGAGCTTAATCGTGAACTATGCGCGCGCATCGAAAGCGGCGTCGTCGGCCTCGACACACTAGGTCTAACCGATCATCTCTGGACGACAACCTTGACCAAGCTGGCGATCAACCAGCCAAATTATTCGGGCTACAAGCGTGCCGTCGAGGAAAGCCGATGAAAATGAGGTCCGCACTATGCTGAAGAAGGTTCTTTGGGCGATCGGGGGCCTGGCCGTTCTCGCCGTCGTGTTCGGCGGCTTTCTCTATGTGAACAAGCCAGCGCAGTATTTTGTGCTGCTGAAACCCTGGACCGGCTTCAACGAGGCCAAGGCCCCGCCGGCGCCGGAATATGCTTCGGACGACGCATGGGCAGCCCTTCCCGGCCGTGCCGACAAGGCCGATGTCGTACCGGCCGGAACCGGCCTCACGGACAGTCAGTCGAGTGCCGAAGTCGACGTGTTCTTCATTCATCCGACAACCTATTACGGCAAGGCGGGCTGGAACGCGCGCTACGATGAACCGGGCTTTTCACGCGACCGGCTGGAGAACGGCGTCTTGCGCTATCAGGCCAGCGTATTCAACGGCTGCTGCCGCATTTTCGCACCACGCTACCGTCAGGCGACCGTCTATGCCTTCATAGGCAAGGGCGAAGATGAACATGCGGCGCTGGACTTTGCCTATCGGGACGTTCTGGCCGCCTTTCGCAACTTCATGGACGAACGAAATGATGGCCGACCGTTCATTCTGGCCGGGCACAGCCAGGGAGGATTGCATGGAACTCGGCTCCTGCAGGAAGAGATCGCGGGAACGCCCTTGGCCGATCGAATGGTCGCCGCCTATCTGATCGGCTCGGCCCTTCCGGCGGACCTCGGCATAGACGGTATCGAGCCGTGCGATGGGCCGACGGCAAAAGGTTGCGCCGTCAACTGGAACTCGATGAACGCATCGGCGCCGCGGCGCGGTTGGGTCGAGCAGGGCACGACGTGGTTCGACGGTGCTTACCGGATGCTCAACGGAGCGCCGCTTACTTGTGTTAATCCGCTAAACTGGATGTTCGGCGGTGCTGCGGAAGCCTCCGAAAATCGCGGCAGCCTGCCCTTCGTCGGCTCGGACGACGACTTTCCGGGTCCGCAACCGGAACTGACCGGCGCTGCCTGCGACGGTGGCGTGTTGCTGGTTTCGCTCACCGGCGAGGAGCCGGGTTTCAATTTCGGCGTGCGCAGCGGCGATTTTCATATCTACGATTACAACCTCTTCTACATGAACATTCGCGCCAATCTCGACGAACGGGTCTCCGCATTTCTTGACGCTGGAGGCGGGGCGTGACCTTGACGGAACTCAGTGTCGACCGGGGCGTCGCCACCGTCACCTTCGCCAACCCACCGCGCGGCTACATGAACGCTGCGCAAATGCAGGAAATCGACCAGCTGGCAGACGAGATGACAGCAGACGACGCAGTCCGCGTGGTCGTTTTCACTGGTGGGGTAGAGAACGTCTTCATTCGCCATTACGACGTTGCGGAGATTCTCGGCTTCGCCGATGCGTTGCAGAAAAGTGGGATGGAATCCGACGCGGTCTTTGAGCGTGCGCGGGCCGAGACCGCGCTTTCCCGGACTTTCGACAAGGTCGACCGGATGCCCAAGCCGACCATCGCCGCCATCAATGGCTTCTGCCAAGGTGGAGGATTCGAATTCGCGCTTTGCTGCGATCTTCGTATCGCCGAAGCAGGCGACTACCGGATCGGCCTTCCCGAAACGAATGTCGGTATATTTCCGGGCGCTGGCGGAACGGAGCGACTGCCCCGCATGATAGGCGAAGCCCGCGCGCTCGAGCTGATCCTGCGCGGCCGCACGGTCGGCCCGGAGGAAGCAGCCCGTCTCGGGCTCGTACATGAATGTGTTCGGCGACCCGCCATCGAAAGGGCGCATGAGCTCGCGAGAGATCTCGCCGCCAAGAACCCACGCGGCCTCGCCGACGCCAAGGCGCAAGTGAAATCGGCGGCTTGTTTGCCGCTCGCCGACGGACTTGCCAATGGTCGAGGCCGATTTGCCGCGCTCGTTGCCGGCGACCCGGACGCGGTACGTTTGATGAAGGAATTCGTGGCGAGCGACGAAGACATCAATCGGCGCAGATAAGGCAGGCGCCTAAAACCATCAGATCACCATGCGATTCGGTGACGTTTTGCTAAAGAATGCAGGTCATTCTGGGCCAATCGCAAAATTCGTCCAGCAGGTCTGTTCGTGCCCTACACCGAAATCGGTCTCGACAATCTCCCTGCCCGGCATCCGGTCCGGGCGTTCGACGGCTATTGGAAGAGCCTTAGGCAGGGCGATGCAGCTCCCTTGCGTCACAGCATCGTGCCGGGAGAGATCACCGGCTTGCTCCGCTGGCTTCTGGTTCTGGAGAAGGTGACAATTGGCCAGGAGCTTCAGTTCAGATATCGGCTCGCAGGCACCGGCTGCACCGAGATTTTCGGTATCGACTACACTGGCAAGATTCTCGGCGACAATCTGACGCCCGAGGGAACCGAAATACGGCGGCGCGAATTCCTCCGGGTGATGGAGAGCATTCAACCGATCTATTCGGTGACCAATCTGCCGGTCAAGGCGAAGGAATTCGTCGTCGTTCACCGCGGGGTCTTTCCCGTGTCGACCACGGGTGCGGATGTCGACCAGATTTTTGTCGTCATCGCCCCGACGGCCGAGACTTGCCTCGTTCAGCCTGCAACCAGAATGGCATCGGTCGCCTAGACAAGCCTACGCCTGTGCCAACGAAAAAGGCCGGGAAACGTTCCCGGCCTTTTCTGTTTCGCGGACTGTCTGACTGTCAGGCGCCATGTGCGCCGATAATCGTCACCGAGCAGACATTCTGCGATGGCGCGCCGCCGAGGTTGTGGGTCAGGCCGATCTTCGGATTGGCGAGCTGTCTTTCGCCGGCACGGCCCTGAAGCTGGAGATACATCTCATAGGCCATGCGCAGGCCCGACGCGCCGATCGGGTGTCCGAAGCATTTCAGGCCTCCGTCGATCTGGCAGGGAACCTTGCCGTCGGCATCGTAGAAGCCGTCCATGACGTCCTTCACAGCGCCGCCTTCGGGCGAGATGAAGAGGTCTTCCATGGTCACCAGTTCGGTGATGGAGAAACAGTCATGCACTTCCATCATGCTGACCTCCGCGCGCGGATTGTCGATGCCGGCTTCCTTGCAGGCCTTCTGGGCCGCGCTCCGCGCCGTATGGAAATAGCGACCGTCCCAGCTATTGTGCTGCGACTCGAGCCCGTTCGA
This sequence comes from Parvibaculum sp., assembly GCA_040216885.1. GTDB lineage: Bacteria > Pseudomonadota > Alphaproteobacteria > Parvibaculales > Parvibaculaceae > Parvibaculum. Next base: position 35,905 of record JAVJOG010000021.1, on the reverse strand, counting down.
CACCGAGAGCTGCATCGCCTTCACGGTCACGATATTGCTCTTGCCCATCGCCTTGGCGATTTCGGGCGTGGTCACAATGGCCGCCGCCGCACCGTCCGACACGCCGCAGCAGTCGAACAGGCCAAGCGGTTCGGCAATCATCGGCGCGCCCATGACCTGTTCCTCGGTCACGGGATTGCGCAGGTGGGCCTTGGGGTTCTTGGCGCCGTTGGCATGGCTCTTGACCGAAACATGGGCGATAGCGCGTTTCAGGTCATCCTTGTTGACGCCATGCTTGGCCCGGTAAGCCGAGGCCAGCTGTGCGAAGTTGCCCGGCGCTGAGCCGGACGGCGACCACTGCGGATTGAGCGTGCCCATATTCCCGACCGGAAGGCCGCCATAGCCTGTGTCTTTCAGTTTCTCGACGCCGACCGCAAGCGCGATGTCGGCCGCACCTGAAGCAACAGCATAGACCGCACCACGCAACGCTTCCGAGCCCGAGGCGCAGAAGTTTTCGACGCGTGTCACTGCGATATTGGGGAGCCGCAGCGCGACCGAAAGCGGCGTGCCGCCCTTGCCGGTTCCGATTTCGTCGATATGGGTCGAGAACCACGCCGCGTCGAGCTGCGTTGGCTCGATGCCTGCGTCCTGCATCGCCTCGAGATACGCTTCGACCATCAGCTCTTCAGGACCAGCGTCCCATCGTTCGCCGAATTTCGAGCACCCCATGCCGAGGATTGCGACCTTGTCCTTGATACCTGCCGCCATGTCGTGTCTCCCTATTCGGCCGCTTGGCCCGTTTGTGATTTCGAGGCGCTCGCCGCGATCGGCACCGCTTTCCAGAAATAACGCCGGAAACCGCGCTTGTCGTCGAATTCCTTAATCCGGAATACGAGCTTCACTTCCATGCCGGAATCGACCGTGCCGGTTTCGACATCGGTGAAATCCATCATGATCCGGCCGCCCTCTTCGAACACGACCATGCCGTAGTGATTGGGCGGGTTCATGCTGAAGGAGAGAAAGTCCGCCGACCAGGAGAGGATTTTCGCCTTCCGATCGGCAAACTTGTAAGGCTCCTGCGTATCGACCGTATGATTGTTCGGATTGACCGAAATGCGCGAACGCGGGAACTGAACGACGCCGGTTTCCTTGCAACGACCGCCCACGAGGCCCATCAGCATGTCTTCGTTGCGATAAAGAGTCGTCAAGGCCGTCTTCTTGTCCTGCTCGGCGCGCATGCCCTTTTCCCATTCAACGAGCCCGTTGAAGGTGAGAAACTTCATGTAATTGGTTTCCTCGACGCGCGTGGCCAACGAACCGACGATCCCGCGCTTGCCCGCCTGGCTCGCAATCTTGTCGGTCACCTCGAAAACCAGCGCATCGCAGCCGCCGCCGAAATGCAGCACCAGAACCTTGTCGCCAGGCTTCGCGTCCTTCTGAAGCGTATTCACCAGCATCACCAGCGCATGCGCGGCACCTGTTTCGCCGCAGTTCAGCGCCAGCGTGTCGCGAGCCACTTCCGGTGCAATGCCCGAACGCTTGGCAAGCTGTTGCGCAAACTTGTCTCCGAAGATACACGGAAGGACGAAATGCTTTATATCTCCGGCATTTACGCCTGATTTTTCAAGTGCCGCCTTGACGGCCCGCGGAACGATCTTCGCAAAGCCTTCGTCGCGGATCCAGCGTTCTTCCCAGTTGTAGTCGAACTCCTCGGTATCGCCCTTGAAGTGATCGACGAAATCGATGGTGAGGCTCGCGCCACCGAGATAGGTAGCGATTACATTGTCGGTGCCGACCATCACCGCTGCGGCGCCATCGCCGAAGTCGAGCTCTTGGGATGTCACCGCCTTGGTCTTGCGGTGATCTGCTGCCAGCACGACGGCGTTGCGGGCTTCGCCGCCCTTTACGGCCGCCAATGCCTGCATAAGCGCCGAGGTTCCGGCGCGCTGAGTCGACGCGACATCCACGGCGCGAACATTTTCGTCGAGCGTCAGGGCTGCGGCGATAATGCCGCTGTTGAGACGGTCCTTGAACGGCATGGTCGTGGAACCGAAATAGAGCGCATCGACATGGCTCCGATTATCATCGGGCCCAAGCAGGTCGCGCGCCGCCTCGACGGCCATGGTGATTGAGTCCTCGTCCCAATTGGCCATCGAACGCTCGCCCTTCCCCTTTCCGAGAAAGTTGGGCGCTATCCATGCATTGGCCTGAGCCACGGCTTTCCGCTGAAGCCGAAGCCGCGGGATGTACCCGCCAAAGCCTGTGAGTCCCACCGCTTGCTGGGCCATCCGTCTCCCTTTCCGAAACTCGGTTGTTTATTGTTGCGGGGAGTTTATCGACCAAAGCGGCCTTTCGACAACCATTCCGATGGGCAGCCCAAGGCTGGCGCTCCGCCGCTACGTCAAGTGCCGGTCGGCGAAGGGAATTAGGTGGTCAACCGCCGACGACCACGCAGGCGATTTTCCGAGCTTCAAGCGCTTTGCAGGCGGCACGCGCCTCACCGATACCCTCAAACCCACCCGCCCTGAGCCGATAGAAGACACCCCGTTCGCCAAGGTCTGCGCGTTGCACGAAATGCTCGTACGCGCCGACCACCGCCTCCGCCGAGCGGGAAATCCGGTTCCACTCTTCGGCTGCGGTTGCCTCGTCTCGGAACGCGCCAAGTTGCAGCCGATAGGGCACTTTGGTTCCGGGTTGCCGCAATGGGGCTTGCGAAGTTGGATGCGGCAACAGTGAAGTCGGTCGCAGCGACGCTGTGGTCAGGCCGTCATTCGCCTTCTCCGCCTCTCGCCCGGGCTCCGGCACCGCGGCGGCAATGTCCGCTGGTTTCTTCTCCGCCGAGGCGGTGCGAACTGCGGTCGTCTCCCATCCGCCCGAACTTGCTATGCGGATAGCACCACCGCCTTCATGTCCCGACGAGGCGCTCTGGAACGGCGTCAGCGTCGCCGGCAGCACGCGCGGTTCCGGCGATTTTGCCGCCTGGATCTGGGGCGCCGGCTTCGCGGCATGCGCGGCAGGACGGGCCGTCAGCTCGGCAAGCTTTGTGCTCGCAATCTCGAATTCGGGATCGACCGCCAGCGCTTCCCGCAAATCCGTCTCGGCACCACGAAGGTCTCCGGTTTGCTCATAGGCCAGAGCGCGGCCGAACAACGGAAGTTTGCGCTCGTTGCCCGACATAAGCCGGATCGCGGTGGAATAATTGCCGATGGCCGCTTCATAGGCTTGGCGTCGCCGCTCGAGATTGGCGAGATTGTGATAGACCGCCGCATAGTCGGGAGCGAGTGCGATGGTTGCGCGGTAGTCGGCCTCCGCCTTTTCCGTGTCGCCGACTGTCGCCAGCGCAATCCCGCGATTGTAGTGAGCGCGCGCCTGAACTGCGGCAGGCAAAGTGCCGGTTCCGATGGCCCGCGTATAATCGCCGATCGCTGCGTCCTGCTGGCCGGTCTTCTGGAAAGCGATGGCGCGGTGATAGTGGGCAAGCGCCCTGCCCGCGGCATCAAGGCCCCCACTGTCCAGAGCGTTTGAGAAATCGGTGGCCGCCTTGTCGAACTGGCCACTCTCGATGGCCTCTGCTCCGGCGCCCATAAGCGCTGTCGCTTCCGCGGCGCTGCCCTGAGCCGCCACGCTGCCGGTAGCCAGAAGCAAGCCTGCCGCCAGCGCTGCTGCGCGGGCATGATGCCATTTGATATTTTTCAGGCTGGGCATACCGGACACCGCATCAACCGGCCCTCCCCGACGCATCGCCGCTCTAATTGTCGAGAAAATCTAGCACGGCTGTTTCGGGCACCCCCCGGGAAGAAAAACAATCAACGAAATCATGATCTTGCAGCGCTCTCTTCGTCGCCACTTGGGCCGCTGCCCGCGAATCGCCAGTTATTCGACCGTCACCGACTTCGCAAGATTGCGCGGCTGGTCGACATCCGTCCCCTTTGAAACGGCGGCGTGATAGGCGAGAAGCTGCACGGGAATGGCGTTGACGATGGGCGCGATCAGCGGATCGACGGCCGGGACCGTGATCGTTGCCCACATGTCGCCCCCTGCCCGCTCGATGCCGGCACGATCGGCAATCAGCACAACCCGTGCCCCGCGCGCACTGACTTCCTGCATGTTGGAGATTGTCTTTTCGAACAGGGCGTCGACCGGCGCTATGACGACAACCGGTACGTCCTCGTCGATCAGGGCAATCGGACCGTGTTTCAACTCGCCAGCGGCATAGCCCTCCGCATGGATATAGGAGATTTCCTTGAGCTTCAGGGCGCCCTCAAGCGCAATCGGGTAGTTGTGCCCGCGGCCGAGGTAAAGAACATCCCGCGCCTTCGCAAACTCCGTGCTCAGGGCCTGGATGGCCTCGTCCTGCGCCAGCGCTTCGGCGATGTGGCGTGGCACTTCCATCAGAGTCCGCACCAGGCGCTCTTCGTCGGTCCGGTCGAGCGTTCCGCGCGCAATCCCCGCCCGGATCGCCAGCACGGCAAGCGTGGTCAACTGGCAGGTGAAGGCCTTGGTCGAAGCAATGCCGATTTCGGGGCCCGCATAAGTCGGCAGGATCGCATCGGAGGCACGTGCAATCGACGACTCGACAACATTGACCACCGACAGGATTTTCTGCCCCTGCGAACGGCAATAATGCAGAGCCGCCAGTGTGTCGGCCGTTTCGCCCGATTGCGAAATGAAGATGGCAAGACCGCCTTCTGGCATCGCCGCTTCACGGTAGCGGAACTCGGACGCGATATCGACCTCGACCGAGATGCGCGCATAGCGCTCGAACCAGTATTTGGCAACCATCGCCGCGTAATAGGCCGTTCCGCAGGCGACGATGGTAATGCGCGGAACCGAGGCGAGGTCGACCGGCAGTACCGGCAGACGGATCGTGTCGTCGAGAGGGTTCACATATTCAGACAGTGTGTGGCCGACGACCTCCGGCTGCTCGAAAATCTCCTTCGCCATGAAGTGTCGGTGATTGCCCTTGTCGACAAGAGCCGCCGAAACATCCGTGATCTTGACCGGACGCTGAACCTTGTTGCCGTTTGCGTCGAATATGCGCGCCTCCTCGCGCGTCAGCTCAACTCTGTCGCCATCTTCGAGGAAGCAGACCCGGCTGGTCATCGGCGCGAGCGCAAAGGCGTCGGATCCGAGATACATGGCACCCTTGCCATAGCCGACCGCAAGCGGCGGGCCGCGGCGCGCGCCGACGATAAGATCTTCCTCGCCCTTGAACACAATGCCGAGCGCAAAAGCACCTTCGAGCTCGACAAGCGCGGCGGCCGCGGCCTCGCGCGGCGCAAGCCCCTTGTCGAGATAGTGCGTCACGAGATGCGCGACGACCTCCGAGTCGGTTTCGGTCACAAACACGGCACCGCCGGCCGTCAGCCGTTCTCGTAGTTCGCGGAAGTTTTCGATGATTCCATTATGAACGATGGCAACGCGATCGGTGGCATGCGGATGCGCATTCCGTTCGGTAGGCGCACCATGAGTTGCCCAGCGCGTGTGGCCGATGCCGATGACGCCGTCGAGCGGGTTCTCGGTAAGCAGCCGGTCCAGATTGACGAGCTTTCCCTCGGCACGACGGCGTTCGATGGTGCCGTCATGCAGCGTCGCAATGCCGGCGCTGTCATAGCCGCGATATTCGAGCCGCTTCAGCGCCTCGAGTATGATGGGCGCAGCAGGTTCCGTTCCGACGATGCCGACAATTCCACACATGACTAATCGCCCGATGAGATTTTCTTGGTGCCCTCATGCGCCGCGCGAAATGCCGCCGCCCAGCCACCTTTTTCGAATTGCCGTCCGCGGGCGACCGCCAGAGCATCCGCCGCCACGTCTTTGGTGATGACGCTGCCCGACCCGAGGTAGGCGCCGTCGCCGATCTTGACCGGTGCAACCAGAGCCGTGTTGGAGCCCACAAACGCGCCCGCGCCGATGTCGGTGAAGAACTTGTTGTAACCGTCATAGTTGCAGGTGATGGTGCCTGCGCCGATATTGGCGTAGGCCCCGACGCGCGCGTCGCCGATATAGGAAAGATGGCTGATCTTGGCGCCTTCCTCGACCTTCGCTTTTTTGGTCTCGACGAAATTGCCGACTTTCGCCTTGCGGCCGATTTCGCTGCCCGGGCGAATGCGCGCGAACGGTCCGATCTCGGCACCTTCGGCGATCGTCGCACCTTCAATGTGGGAGAAAGCCTTGATCGTCGCGCCCTCGGCGACTGTCACGCCCGGCCCGAACACGACATTCTGGCCGACCGTTACGTCGCGGCCGAGCACCGTATCGAAACTCATATAGACCGTTTCCGGATCGAGCATCGTCGTCCCGTTTTCCATCGCGGCCTGGCGTAGCCGGCGCTGCAGGGCGGCTTCGACAATTGCCAGTTCGGCACGGCTGTTGACACCCTGGAGATCTTCTTCGGTCGCGCGGATCACCGCGCATTGAAGGCTTTCGGCTCGCGCCAGTCCAATGATGTCGGGCAGATAATACTCGCCGCTCGCATTGTCGTTGGTGACTTTCGCGAGGAGGCGAAACAGATGTTCCCGACGTACCGCCATCGCACCGCCATTGCAGAGCGTAATCGCGAACTCTTCGGGCGTCGCATCCTTCGCTTCGACAATTCGCGTCAACATTCCCTTGCCATCGAGAACCAGGCGGCCATACGGCGCCGGATTGCTTGCCTCAAAGCCGAGCACGACGACAGGTGTCTCCGCGCTGCAGGCATCGATCATTCCGGAAAGGGCTTCGCTCCGCACAAGCGGCGTATCGCCGAACACGACAAGAACTACGCCTTCGCCCACACCGACCGCCACCTCTGCGGCGCGCACGGCATCTCCGGTACCGCGCGGGCTTGACTGTACGACGGGCAAGACGCCGGGTAGTTGCGAGCACGCAAAAGAAGCGATCTCCTCCATGCCGGGCGCAAGCACCAGCACGGGGCAGGCATCGCCCGCGCGCTCGACGGCGGCCAGCACATGGCCAAGCATCGGCCGCCCGGCAATCGGATGCAGCACTTTCGGCAGGCGCGATTTCATGCGCGTGCCCTTGCCCGCGGCAAGAATGATGGTGCTGACGCTGCCTCTCGTCATGGTCGCCGACTATCTCCGTTTTGGGCTCGGCCGAAACTGGCACATAGCCCGAATTTCCGGGAAATAAATTTATATTTCACTATGTTGCCCATCCGCCCCGTCCTGGCGACAAGTCGTCTGTCAGCGTTTGTTGCGCTCGGCAAGCTTTCGCTCCCAGGTCAACGCATGGCCGACGATCGTGTCGAGGTCGTCATAGGCCGGAACCCAACCGAGGGTCTGCTTGATCTTGGCAGGATCGGCGACGATCGAGGCCGGATCGCCGGCGCGGCGCGGCGCACGGCGAACCTCGAAATCATGCCCCGCCGAGCGCTCGACGGCGTGCAGAACTTCGCGCACGGAGAAACCATGCCCGTAGCCGCAATTGGCGATCAGGTTTTCGCCGCCACCGCGCAAATGGTTAAGGGCAGCCGTGTGAGCGGCGGCGAGATCGCTGACATGGATGTAGTCGCGAACGCAGGTGCCGTCCGCCGTCGGATAATCCTCGCCGAACACCTCGATATAAGGGCGTTGGCCGAGCGCGGTCTGGCAGGCGACCTTGATGAGATGCGTCGCATTGGCGGTCGATTGTCCGATCCGACCTTCCGGATCGGCACCTGCCACGTTGAAGTAGCGCAGCGCGGCGTAAGTCATCTCGTGGGCGTCTGCGACATCGCGCAGCATCCATTCCGTCATCAGCTTGGAGCGGCCATAGGGCGACATCGGCGCCAGCGGATCGCCCTCGCAGACTGGCGAACGCTCCGGCATGCCATAGACCGCGGCCGTCGACGAGAAGATGAAGTGCCTGACGCCGCCCTTGATGCATCTTTCGATCAGCGTACGTGAATGGGCTGTATTGTTGAGATAATACTTCAGCGGATCGGTCACCGATTCCGGGACGATGATCGAACCGGCGAAATGGATGACGGCCTCGACATTGCGTTCCGCAATGATCCTGTCGACCAGCACTTCATCCGCGATGTCGCCGACATACAGCGCCTCGGGCGCCTGCACGGCCCAGTCGAAGCCGGTCGACAGATTGTCGATCACGACCACGTCTTCGCCGGCGTTCATCAGGTCGACGACGGCATGGCTACCGATATAGCCGGCGCCGCCAGTCACAAGAATGCTCATTCAGGGCCTGTTCGCATCTGGAAACCCGCAGAACCCCTTATACCTTGAACTTCGTCTCCACATAGTTGACGAGCCGCTCGATGCATTCGTTGAGCTGGACCGCGGCCGTGTCGATGACGAGTTCGGGATTGTCCGGCTCCTCGTAAGGTGCCGAAATACCAGTGAAATCCTTGATTTCGCCGGCGCGGGCCTTTTTGTAGAGGCCCTTCGGGTCGCGTGCCTCACAGGTCGCCACGTCGGCCTTGACGTGGATTTCGTGGAAATTTCCGCCCCCGGCTTCGCGCGCGCGATCACGATCCGACCTGTAGGGCGAGATGAACGAAGTAATCGCGATCATGCCGGCGCGGCCGAAAAGAGCGGCCACCTCGCCGACGCGGCGGATGTTTTCGGCGCGGTCTTCGGGTGAAAAACTCAGATTGGCGTTGAGGCCGTGACGAACGTTATCCCCGTCCAGCACGTAGACGTTATAACCCTTCTCGAAAAGCTTCTTCTCCAGCGCCACGGCAAGCGTCGATTTGCCGGCGCCGGAAAGGCCGGTGAACCAGAGAACGCCGCCCTTGTGACCGTTGCGGAAGGCACGGGCAGCCTCGTCGATACCGTGTTCGACGCGGGTGATATTGGTCGACCGAGCCGTGATGAGGTCGCGCTGGTCGGCATAGCCTTCCATCGAAATGATGCCGCCGCCGGCGATGTCGTACTTGTCGATCAGCACAAAGCGGCCGCTTTTCGGTGCCTTGATGAACTCGTCCAGCGCCAGCATCCGCCGCGCCCGCAGCACAATCTCGGCAACCTGGTTGCGCTCGACCTGATGCGACGATGTGTTCGAGAGATCGCTGGTGTCGATGATGCTCTCGATCGACTGAACGGTGACCGGTGCCTCGAGCGTGCCGAGTTTGATGCGGTAGCTCTTGCCCTTCACCATCGGTTCGTGACCGAGCCAGAAAATCCGCGCGCGGAACACATCGGTTTCGATCGGTGCATGCTCGACATGGCTTGCAAGCTCGCCGCGTTCGACGAAAATCTGTTCGTCGAGCGTGATACCGATAGACTCTCCGGCTGACGCTTCAGTCGGCGGCTTCTTGCCGGGAACGGTCGACCAGTACTCGATGCTCTGCACACGCGCCGATTTGTTCGACGGCGAAAAAAGAAGTGTGTCGCCAACCTTCAGGCTGCCCTCTTCAATGCGGCCGGCGATGATGCGCCGGTGATCGAACTTGTAGACGTCCTGCACCGGAAAACGCAGCGGCCGGTCGACCGGCGATGCCGTCGGCATGAAGCTGTCGAGCGCCTTGACGATCGTCGGCCCCTTGTACCAGGGCGTTTGCGCCGACTGATCGACGATATTGTCGCCTTGCCGCGCGGACACGGGAATAACGAATGTCGGCGTCACGCCGATCGAGGTCAGGTAGTCGCGATATTCCTGCTCGATCAGATCGAACTGGTCCTTCTCGTAGTTGATGAGGTCCATCTTGTTGACGGCCACGGCGACCTGACGAATGCCGAGCAAATGCAACAAATAGCCGTGGCGGCGGGACTGCTCGCGTACGCCTTCGGCCGCGTCGATAATCAGCAGCGCCGCATCGGATTGCGCAGCGCCGGTGATCATGTTCTTCAGGAATTCCTTGTGCCCGGGCGCGTCGATGATGGTGTAGTCGCGGGCATCGGTCTTGAACCAGATCTGGCTGGTGTCGATGGTGATGCCCTGGTCGCGCTCCGCCTGCAAAGCGTCCATCAGGAAGGCCCATTCGAAGGGAACGCCACGGCGTTCGCACATGGCCTTGATGGATTCGTATTTGCCGTCGGGCAGCGAACCCGTGTCGTGGAACATCCGCCCAACCAGCGTCGACTTGCCATGATCGACATGGCCGACGATGACGATGCGCAGCAGGTCGCGCGCGGACGCCGGGTTGGGGTTTACGGCGGCCAGTCTCACCTTGGCTTCTGATGCTTCGGACATGCTCGAATTTCCTTACAGATAGCCGTCGGCGCGAAGGCGCTCGAAGGCGTCCTCCGACTCGTGGTCCATGGCGCGGCCCGACCGTTCCGAAATCTTCGTGGTCCGCAGCTCCTCGATGATTTCCTCGATGGTCGTCGCAGTGCTCGCGACCGGCGACGTGATGTCCTTGTCGCCGAGCGACCGATAACGCTTGCCGTCCTTGGCGAACTAGAGCGGGATCGTCGGACTCTGCTCACGCAGCGTGTAAAGCCAGATGTCGACTTCGGTCCAGTGCAGCAACGGATGAATGCGGATATGCGTGCCCGGCGGGAAGTCGGTCTTGAACTGATCCCAGAATTCCGGCGGCTGGTCCTTGAAATCCCACTGGCCGGTCAGGCCGCGCGGACTGAAGACGCGCTCCTTCGCGCGCGTCGCTTCCTCGTCGCGGCGGATGCCGGCGAAAAGCGCATTGAAGCCATACTTCTTGATTGCGAGCTTCAGACCTTCGGTCTTGCGCGCTGCGGAACGCGCGGCGGGTGGCAGTGTTTCATCGGTCATTTCGAGCGGCGGGCATTCTTCGCGAATGAAATTGAGACCCCACTCCGCCGCATAGCGATCGCGGAAATCGTACATCTCGGGGAACTTCTTGCCGGTATCGACATGCATCACCGGAAACGGCACGTGACCGAAAAAAGCCTTGCGCGCCAGCCAGATCATCACGTTGGAGTCCTTCCCCAACGACCACAGCATCGCGATATTTTCGATCCTGTTGAACGCTTCGCGGAAGATGAAAATGCTCTGGCTTTCGAGCTGATCGAGGCGATCCATAGCGGCCTTCCTGCGCAGGCTCCGCCTGCGGCACACGATAATACACAAGAAAACGGGGCTTAACTTTCAAACCCCGTCTGTGTCTGTGATTTAGTGCGGCCAGATGCGCTTTGCAAGCGCCAAAAACGCCGCAGACAGCGCCATTTACGCCGAGCGTGAACGGATCCGGCGCTGCGGCACCATCGCATTCGACGGGCAGCGCGCTGCGGGAACCGATTTGGCCGCCGTTCGTTGCAGAGGCCGCGGACGATCGACCGCAGGGCTGAGGCGACCGCTTTTTGCGCCCTTTCCCTCGAGTTTTCGCATCAAGGCATCGATACGGGCATTCATCTCACGCACGCTGCGCTCGCTCCGTTCGGCCCTGAGGGCCAGCAGGCTGCGTACATGCAGCGTGGTCAGGATGACCAGCAGCAACAGTAGTCCGCCTATCGAAATCTGGCTTTCGACCGACAAATTTTCCAACATTTCGACATACGACATGTCATTCCCCATCCACTGAACCGGCGGCTGCAGTACGCCCCGTTTTGGCGCAAAGTCTATGCAGAATCCGGGCCTTTGCCTATGCCGCCGCGTTTTGAGGGGGATGCGAGCGGCGGTTTGTCCAGGGCTGCATATTTGGCGGGCAACCTGCCTTTTCCGGCATCACGGAGGCGCCTGTCCGCTTGACGCTGCGGTATCTTTTATCGGCGGCGATGCTTGTGTATGAAGGCCACCGGACACAGCGGAGGGCCCGGGATAGATGGACACGGTCGATAGCCTGATCGAGGGATACAGAGCCTTCCGCGCCGGCGCCTACAAGCAGAATGAGGCGAAATATCAAGCACTTGCGGCGCGCCGCCAGCGCCCGAAGGCCATGATTATCGCCTGCTGCGACAGCCGCGCCGACCCCGCGATGATCTTTTCGTCCGACCCCGGAGAGCTTTTCGTGGTCCGCAACGTCGCCAACCTGGTGCCGCCCTACCAGCCCGACAGCCACTATCACGGCACCAGCGCGGCGCTGGAGTTTGGCGTCAAAGGCCTTGAAATTGCTGACATAATTGTGATGGGCCATGTGAGCTGCGGCGGCATCGAGGCGCTCTACGATGCCGGCTGCGGCCATCCGCCCGAGGGTGACTTCATTTCGAACTGGATGTCGCTGGCAACCGGTGTCGAAACCTCGGTGCGCGAGAAGCATCCCGACCTCGACAAGCCTGCCCTGCTGCGCCTGATGGAACAGCAAGCCGTCATGCAATCGCTTGAAATGCTTCGGACTTTCCCGTTCATCGCCGAGCGCGAGGCAGCCGGTAAACTGCGCCTTCACGGCTGGTTCTACGGCATCGGCAGCGGCAAACTGTCGATCTACAACCCGGCCGAAGACCGCTTTGTGGACGTCGAAGACCACGCCTGAGCGGCTTCTGTCACGCAACTGTCATAAATAGAAAACGTCGGAATTGCGCCGTTTTTCGGCATGGCGCACCGGCTGTCATCAAACTGTCAAAAATCTGTCACATACACGCATATCCTCGGTGCCCGGAGGCTGCCTCGGCCCCGCGCGACGCATGCCCGGGATGGGGATAAAGAAAACTTATCCCCGTTTTGAGAGGCCGGGTTGTTCCCGGCGCCCTATTGGCGGGGCGTGTGCCAAGAGCTATTGTCCGGAACAGCAAGCCGGACGCGCGACCAGGGCTTTTGGGACAAGGCGCGCCGGCTGGGAGAACATTCCGGATGGACAATCCATCGTTCGAGAGTCTGGTCGCACCGCGGCTGCCGCGACTGAATCTGCGCGACTGGGTCAATGATTTCCGGCAGGACCTGAAATTCCGCTGGCCGCCCTTCCGTGCCTATTATCGTCTGCGTGCGTACAAATACATGCTGTATCGTGATCGCGAGATGGGACTGTTGAAGTTCCTGGTCGATCCCACCCGCATCAGTCTCGATATCGGCGCCAATCTCGGCCTCTTCAGTTTTTTCCTCTCGCGCCTGTCGCCGAAGGTGATGGCGTTCGAGCCGAACCCCTATCCGCTGCGTACGCTGATGCAGGTCGCCGACCGCAATGTCGAAATCTTTCCGATGGCAATCGGCGACAGCGACGGCCCCGTGCGGCTGACGATACCGCGCAGCAGCAAGGGCTGGATGAGCAACGGCGCCAGCATCGAAAAGGCGATCGGCGGCGCAAGCCACCCCGTTGACGTGATGTGCCACCGGATCGACACGCTGAGTCTCGCCCCTGTCGGCTTCATCAAGATTGACGTCGAGGGGCACGAACTCGCCGTGCTCCAAGGTGCGCGCGAAACGATCCTGCGCGACCGGCCCGCGATCTTCCTCGAAACCGAATACATCCATATCGGCGACCGGGTGCTCGACGTGTTTCGCTTCTGCGCCGATCTCGGCTATCGGGGTTTCTTCCTCGGCCGCAACGGCCTGAGCGACATTGCGCTGTTCGACATCGAACGACACCAGAAGCACCGCGGGCCCGACTATGTGAAGAACTTTATCTTCCTGCCGGGGGCCTCGGCGACCGCCGTGCCGGCCGTCACCCCGACACCGGCAGCCTGACTGCGCGGCGCGCGATCAGCAGGCCGGCGGGGCCGTGTCGCTGACATAGCGGTGGTAGACCCATCCGCTCGTGCCATCGCTTCGTCTGACCTCGCGCCACGGCTTGTCCGTATCCGCACCGATAAAGGCGAGCGTCTCGCAGGCCGCGAGAACGCCACGCACGTCCCCTTCATTGGCGGGCGCGGCACGCAGATGGACATCGCGGGTGGCGAAGAGTTGCGGCGCGGCTGACGGGGCCGCCTCGCCGGGCACCCCCTTATCCGCCGGCAGATCGAACAACAGGCCGGCCATTTCCGCCGAGACCGACGCCGATCCGTGTACTGAACTTTGCGGCGCGGCGGCGGGTGCTTGAACGGCCGGAGGCGCCACGACAGGCGGAACCGGGCGCACGGCCGCCGTTGCCGCAACCGGCACCTCCTCGACAGGCATCCATTGCACCGGCGGCGCGCTGAAATCGAACAGCAACGCCGCGAGCAGCACCATACCGAGAGCCGCACCGGCTCCACCCCAGGCAATTTGCCGGATCGGAATGTCGCGCCATGCCGGATCGGGCGATGAATAATCTGTGCTCTCGATGTCCCTGTGGACTTCCTCGCCAAGCTGCGCCAGCGGTGCCGCGACATCGACCTCAAGCAGGCGCGCATAGCTGCGCGTGAAGCCCAGCGTCTGCGGCAGCGCCGGCAGACGGTCGAACTCACCGGCCTCGATCGCCTGTAGATAGACCGGCTTGACCTTGATCCGCGACGCTACATCGCCCAGCGACAGGCCCGCCGCCTGCCGCGCTTCGCGCAATGCACGCCCGATTTCGTCTCTGTGGCTCTTCATCCGGCTTCTCGTTTGCGATGTTCCGGCCGAGGCTAGCGAGCCGAAGTTACCAAACTTGTACGATTTTGTACCATTCCGGTGGGGATTTTACGGTCAATCGCGGGCCGAGCGCAGTGCGCCGGCCAGGACCGGTAGACCAGCGCGAAAAGCGTCATGCTGACGAAACCGGGCAGGTTGATATGGGTATGCGCGGTGCGGTGCGTGAAGTCCTGGTTCATGCCCATATAGGAGCCGAGCCCCATGCCGATCAGGATGTAGATGGCCGCGATGACGAGAAAAAGCCGGTCGATTTTCATGGTGTCCCCCCGTCTTGCACACTGCGGCGTTCGGCCACCCCGCCCCGCTTTGACTTTCCCGCCGCAAGGGCTAGCCTGAGATCATTATGCGCAAAGCCAATGCACGGTTTTTTCTGACGCCGGGTACGCTGCTCGCGGGACATTAGCCCCGGGCCGGCGCCTTCGCGCCTTCGCGCAAGGCCAGACCCGGGGGCCGACTTCATCACCAGCTTTCCATTCAATCGGCACGACGGGCCATGCGCCCGATCGTGCGATGAGGTTTTGTCATGTCCATCGTCAAAGGCGGCGGCAGCCGCGCCCAATTGAATATCGTACCGAACCCGCAAACGGCATCGCGGCCCGTGCTCACCTCTTCGGACTACGCGCGGCTCGAAGCCGCGACATTCGAGGACCTCGATCTCACAAGCCCGATGCGAACCCGCGTCCGCGCGAAACTCGTGGAGGCGAAGGTTGTGCCGGGCGCCGCCATCGCCGAAACCGTGGCGACGTTCGGGAGCATTCTCCGCTATCGCATCGAAACCCGAATGCCCGAACGGCGGATGCTGCAATTGCAGCGCGGCCCCGCGCCGAACGGCCAGTATCTGAGCGTGCTGACGCCGATCGGCCTGGCGCTGCTCGGTCATTCCGCCGGCGACATTGTCGAGGCCGTGCTCTTCGACGGCGCGCGGCTGACGCTCGAACTCATCGCCATCGACTTCCAGCCGGAAGCCGATATTCGCCGCCGCATGGCGCGCACGGCACCGGACAGCGATGGGCCGGGCAACAACGGACCGGAGGCCGCCTGAGATGACTGTGCATGCAGAAGCGATCCACGCCGCGATGCCGCCGATCTTGGTCGCGGCCGAACAATACGATCAACTGTCGGCCGTCGCCGGCGGACTTGAAGACGTGCTGCCGGAAGTCGCGCGCTTTCTCGATCAGGAACTGGCGCGCGCCGAAGTGATGCCGCTGGCGCGATTGCCGGACGATGTCGTGACCGTCAATTCGACGGTCGACTTCATCTTCGGCATGAAAGGCCGCGTCGAGCGGCTGAAGCTCGTCTATCCGACGGCGCGCTCGTCCGACGACGGCCTGGTGTCGATCGCCTCGCCGGTCGGCGTGGCGCTGCTCGGGATGCGCGAAGGCCAGACCATTTCCTGGAGCACGCGCTATGGCGATCTGCGCTGGCTCAAGGTGGTGAAGGTGGTCGAGCGCGGGTGAGAGCTGAGAAAGAAAACCACCCTCCCCCTGTGGGAGGGTGGGAATTTGGCGCCCTGCGTCGTCAGCTTGTCCTGTAAGGCTCCGGCGAGGCTTCGGCGTGTTGCGGCAGGCCGTCGTCGAGCGCGAGCCAAGGCACCCGCGATGAAATCCATATATGCATTTCCGGATGAAGGGCGGCCGGATTGTCGAGTGCCGCCAATGGAAAACCGAGGCGGGCACCGTCGAGCGGTTCGAGCGTCAGGCGCGATCCGCATTGCGGACAGAAGTGACGCCAGAGCCTTTCCGACGAACGCCAGCGCGCCGTCGCGCCCGTCACCGTGACGGCGGCTTTCGGAAAGGAGGCGACCGCAAGGAACGGTGCGCCCATCGCCCGCTGGCAGATGCGGCAATGACAGATGCGCACGCCGAGCGGCGCGGCCTCGACGCGGAAACGCACCGCGCCGCAAGCGCAGCCGCCTTCATAGGGTGGCGGGAGGTTGGAGGGGTTGGCGGGCATGGCTGTGGCCGGGTGCAGGTCAGAATGCTTTGGGCAGCCCAGCGTCTTTCAGCGTTTTGTTCGCTGTATGCCGGGATTTGATGTCGCTATCGACCGGAAAGTTGGTGTCCGTGTGCGGACTGTACCAGATTTCGTGATCGCCCTTGCCCTGCCTGACGAAATGGCATCCGCCCTCGCGGAGAAATTTCTTCAGGTCTTTCGTATAGCCGCCCATGCGTCAGGCGAGGCTGTATTTTTCGAGCCGTTCGGCCTTGAGATGTACGGAAATGTCGCCACCCGACGCCGCGTCCATAAGATGCCGGTTGAGAGAAGCCAGCTCGGGGACAATCACACGGAGTTTTGCTTCCAGTTCCTCGACCGTGGCGCCTTCCGCGGCGAGGCCGGGAATGTCGCTCTCGACAACGAACCAGACCTTGGCCTCTTCGTCCCATTGCGCCCGAACGACCAGTTCCTTCTGGGGCATTGACCTTGTCTCCGCGCCGGTTGAAATGAACGGCATAAGCAGCATTGCGCGAACGGCGATCCGGCGCAAGCATGGTGCCGGCGCAGGGCCTCTCGCAGCGTCGCCTCACATTTTCATGCGCATCTTGCCGAGAAAATCGCCCTTGCCGATCTTCACGCCGCGGGCGCGCAGGATGTCGTAGGCGGTCGTCGCGTGAAAATAGAAATTCGGGAAGGAGAAGGAGAGCAGAAAATTTTCCGCCGTGAAGGGAAGCTGGTGCTTGCCGAGATGGAAGGTCACGTCCTTGCCCTGACAGGCGTTGAGTGCGTCGGGCGGCATCTTTTCGAGGCTGGCCTTCGCATCTTCAACGAGCTTCTGGAGGTCGGCATAGGTGTGGGTGCCGGGGTCCTTGGGTGGCTGTGCCGTGCCGCTCTGCGCGGCCTCTACGGCGCCGAACGAATGATGTGCGATGGAGACGATCTGGAAGCTGAAGGGGAGCATGTCGTCGATGACGCGCACCTGGACGATCTCGTTCGGGTCGGTGCCCTGCTCCGCGCAGAAGGCGGCGCCCTTTGCCATGTAGCCGGAGACGGCGCCGAGGGTCTGCAGGTAGTTCGGGACGGTGAGGTCGTAGAGCGAGAGGGACATGGGGCGTTTCCTTTGGGTGCGCGATGTGGCGATGGCCGGATGCTGACCCGGCGCGGTCAAAAGCACAACGGCGGAGGTGAAGACGTGGATGGCCCGAATAAATCGGGCCATGACGGTTTCGAGGAAGGGATTAGCGTTGCCGAACGCAAAAAGGTGGTGAGCCCTGATGGGATCGAACCATCGACCTACTGATTAAAAGTCAGCCGCTCTACCGCTGAGCTAAGGGCCCGCCGGAGGGCGGAATCTCGCGCCGCCTCTCAAAGGTGGGCGGAACTTAAGGGGCGCGCCGGGCGGGGTCAACCGTGGGGATGGATTGCGGGTAAATCCTTTTCAGGGTTGGAGATTTGGGGGATGTGAGCCCAGGCGATGTCCGACGGCATCAACTCTAATTCGTCTTTGCCGGGCTCGACCCGGCAATCCAGAAGGCGCGGAACGCGCCGTCTCCCTTCACAAAAACTTTCTCGCCTTCATCGGAAACATCCACCTTCGGGCTTTTTCGAAGAGAGACGCCGCCTGCGGCGGCTTCTGGACCCGCGGGTCAAGCCCGCGGGTGACGACGTGGGGGGAGCGGCAATGGCAAGCGACGCGAGCGGTCTGTCTCGCCGCCCCTCACACCGGCTCGATGTCGCCCGCCGCCTGCGCGGCCTTGAAGTCGCGCACGAACGCCTCGAAACGCGCCTCGGCGATGGCCGCGCGCATGCCGGCCATCAGGGACTGGTAGTAGTGGAGGTTGATCCAGCTCACCAGCATCGAGCCGAGCATCTCGCCGGATTTGACCAGGTGATGGAGATAGGCGCGGGAATAGTCGCGCGCGGCGGGACACGGGCTTTCGGCGTCGAGCGGGCGCGGGTCGGCGGCGTGGCGGGCGTTCTTGAGATTGACCTTGCCGCGCGCGGTGAAGGCGAGGCCGTGGCGGCCGTTGCGGGTCGGCATCACGCAGTCGAACATGTCGATGCCGCGGGCGACCGCTTCCACGAGGTCATCCGGCGTGCCGACGCCCATCAGGTAGCGCGGCTTGTCAGCGGGGAGCGCGGGCACGGTGAAATCCAGTACGCGCAGCATTTCGGCCTGGCCCTCGCCGACCGCGAGGCCGCCGACCGCATAGCCGTCGAAGCCGATCTCGCGCAAGCCCGCCGCCGAACGCTGGCGCAAGGGCTCATAGGTGCTGCCCTGGACGATGCCGAAAAGGGCCATGCCGGGGGTGCGATGCGGCTGCACGGCGAAGGCAGCCTTCGAGCGCGCCGCCCAGCGCAGGGAAAGCTCCATCGACTTTCCGGCTTCCGCGTCGGTCGCCGGAAAGGGCGTGCATTCGTCGCGCTGCATCTGGATATCGTAACCCAAGAGGCACTGGATTTCGATGGAGCGCTCGGGCGAAAGCATGTGGCGCGAGCCGTCGAGATGCGACTGGAAGGCGACGCCCTCTTCCGACATCTTGCGGAGCTTCGACAGCGACATCACCTGGAAGCCGCCCGAGTCCGTCAGGATCGGATGCGGCCAGTTCATGAATTTGTGCAGGCCGCCCAGCGCCGCCACCTCCTCGGCGCCGGGGCGCAGCATCAGATGATAGGTGTTGCCGAGCACGATGTCGGCGCCGGTGTCGCGCACCTGCTCGGGGTACATCGCCTTCACGGTGGCCGCCGTGCCGACCGGCATGAAGGCCGGGGTGCGGATTTCGCCCCGCGGCGTCGAAATGGTGCCGGTGCGGGCGTTGCCGTCGGTGGCGGCGAGATTGAAGCGGAAGGCGCTCATGGCGCGGCCTTATGGATCAAGCAGGCGTCGCCATAGGAATAGAAGCGGTAGCGCGCGGCAACCGCATGGGCATAGGCGCGCTTCATCTCATCCGTCGAGCGCAGCGCCGAGACCAGCATGAAGAGCGTCGACTTGGGCAAATGGAAATTGGTCATCAGCAGGTCCACGGCGCGGAAGCGGTAGCCCGGCGTTATAAAGATGTCGGTCTCGCCGCGAAAGGGATGGATGCGGCCCGTCTCGTCGGCGGCGCTTTCGAGCAGGCGCAGCGACGTGGTGCCGACGGCGACGATGCGGCAGCCGGATGCGCGGGCGGCATTGATGGCGTCCGCCTCTTCGGGCGCGATCTCGCCCCACTCGGCATGCATCTTGTGGGTCGCGGTGTCCGCCGCCGTGACCGGCAGGAAGGTGCCGGCGCCGACATGCAGCGTCAGGCGGACGGTTTTGACGCCGCGGGCGTCAAGCGCCGCCATCAGTTCGGGTGTGAAATGAAGGCCGGCCGTCGGCGCGGCGACGGCGCCGGGCTCGGCGGCATGGAGCGTCTGATAGTCGGCAAGGTCTTCGGCGTCGGGCTTGCGCTTGCGGGCGATATAGGGCGGCAACGGCATTTCGCCGGCAATGGCGATGGCGGCATCGAGCGCCGGGCCCGAGACCGAAAAGCGCAGGCCCGCCTCGCCGCCCTCCCCCTTGTCCTCGACCGTGGCGGCGAGGCCGCCCGCGAACGCGATCGTCTCGCCAAGGGCGAGCTTCTTCGCCGGGCGCAGAAAGGCCCGCCACGCGGCATCGCCGACGCGCCGGTGCAGCATCACTTCGATGCGGGCCGACGCCGGCCCACGTGTGCGCGTGCCGAAAAGCCGCGCCGGGATCACCTTCGTGTCGTTGAAGACGAGGACGTCACCGGCGCCGAGATGCGCCGGCAGGTCGCGGACGGTCTCATCGGAAAGCGCGGTGGCGTCGGGCCCGATGACGAGCATCCGCGCCGCGTCGCGCGGACGGGCCGGCCGGAGCGCGATCAGCGCCTCCGGCAGCTCGAAATCGAAATCGGCAACGCGCATGGGAACGGCGGGAGCGCGAGCCCCTACGCCGCATCCGCCGCGACGCGCATCTTCTTGATGCGGTCGGGATCGCGGACGGGCTCGCCGCGCTTGATCTTGTCGACGGCGTCCATGCCGGAAATCACCTTGCCCCAGACGGTGTACTGGCCGTCGAGGAACGAGGTGTCGCCGAAGCAGATGAAGAACTGGCAGTCGGCGCTGTTGGGGTCTTGCGTGCGGGCCATCGAGCAGGTGCCGCGCACATGCGGTTCCCTGGAAAACTCGGCCGGGATTTTCTTGCCCGAGCCGCCCGAGCCTGTGCCGGTCGGGTCGCCGCCCTGTGCCATGAAACCGTCGATGACGCGGTGGAACGCAACGCCGTCATAAAAGTTCTCTCGCGCCAGTTCCTTTATGCGCGCGACATGCTTCGGCGCGAGGTCGGGACGCAATTCGATCACGACTTCCCCGTGGGGAATTTCCATGATCAGGGTGTTTTCGGGATCTTTGATCTCGGTCATCGGAACCTCAATTTTCCTGTACGTCGGCGGCGACCTGCATCTTCACGATCCGGTCAGGATCGGAAGGCGGCTCGCCGTGCTTGATGTTGTCGACATATTCCATGCCCTCGACGACGCGGCCGAACAGCGTGTACTGCCCGTCGAGAAACGAGGCATCGTCGAAGCAGATGAAGAACTGGCTGTTGGCGCTGTTGGGGCTCGACGAACGCGCCATGCCGAGCGCGCCGCGCGTGAAGCTTTCCTCGTCGGTGAATTCGGCGCGCAGATCGTCGCGCATTGAGCCGCCCATGCCGGTGCCGGTCGGGTCGCCGGTCTGCGCCATGAAACCTTCGATGACGCGGTGGAAGACGATCCCGTCATAGAAACCCTCGCGCGAGAGCTCCTTGATGCGCTCGACATGACCGGGCGCGATCTCGGGCAGCAACTCGATGACGACGCGGCCGTCCTTGAGGTCGAGAAAGATGGTGTTCTCGGGATCGAGTGCGATGGCCTTTCCCCAAAACCCGGCAAGGGCGAAAAGCGCGATCAGCGCGGCCGTCAGTTTACGCATATCGGAACTCCGTTTTGCGGTTACTTCTTTTCGGCGATGCGCGCCAGCACCTTGTCGGCGACACGCTTCGGCACGAAGGGCAGGATGTCGCCGCCCATCGAGGCGATCTGGCGCACCAGCGTGGAGGAAATGAACTGTGTTTCCGGCGAGGCGGCGAGAAAGACCGTCTCGACCTTCGGGTTCATCACGCGGTTCATGCCGACCATCTGCGTCTCGTACTCGAAATCGACGGCGCCGCGCAATCCGCGAATGATGACATTGGCGCCCGCATCGTCGGCGGCATTGACGACGAGGCCCGAAAACGAGGTTGTGCTGACTTTGGCGCCGGCCGCCTTCGCCAGCGGCGCCGCTTCGGCCTCGATCAGCGCGAAACGTTCTTCAAGCGTCAGCAGCGGCGTCTTGGTGGCGTTGACGCCAATCGCGACCACCAGGTGATCGACCAGCGTCAGCGCCCGGCGGATCACGTCGAGGTGGCCGTTGGTCATCGGGTCGAAAGTGCCGGGGTAAAGTCCGGTGCGCGCCATCTGCTCTACTCCTGCTCGTCGCTGGAACCGTTTTCGCCCGTCTCCTCGACCCGCTCGACCGACACCACGCGCTCATCGGCCGCGGTGCGGAAAACGGTGACGCCTTGCGTACCGCGCGCCTGGATCGAAATATCGTGGACCGGGCAGCGGATAAGCTGGCCGGCATCGGTGACCAGCATGATCTGGTCGTCGTCCTCGACCGGGAAGGAAGCGATCAGACGGCCGTTGCGCGGGCCGATATCCATGGCGATGACGCCCTTGCCGCCGCGGCCCTTGGCCGGATAGCGATAGGAGGACGAACGGCGGCCGAAACCCTTTTCGGTGACGGCGAGCACGAACTGCTCCTTGGCGCCAAGCTCGGCATAGCGTTCCGGCGTCAGCGTCATTTCCTCGGCGGGCGCATCGTCCGCGTCCTCGTCGTCGGTCTTCGAGGGGCCCTCCTCGGCCTCCGCCTCGCCGAGCGTCGCGCGGCGCATCGCGGCGGCCTGTTTCAAATAGGCCTCGCGTTCGGCCGAGGTGACGTCGACATGGCGCAGGATTGTCATGCCGATCACCTCGTCGTCCTTGTCGAGCTTGATGCCGCGCACGCCCGTGGAGGTGCGGCCGGCGAAGACACGCACTTCCGGCACCGGGAAGCGCGCCGAGCGCCCGCCTGCCGCCGTCAGCAGCACGTCGTCGTTCTCGGTGCAGCTCTGCACGCCGACGATGCTGTCGCCTTCGTCATCCAGCTTCATCGCGATCTTGCCGCCGCGGTTGATCTGGATGAAGTCGGACAGCTTGTTGCGCCGGATGCCGCCGCTCCTGGTGGCAAACATCACAAACAGCTCGTCCCACTTACTCTCGTCTTCGGGCAACGGCATGATGGTGGTGATGGTCTCGCCCTGCTCCAGCGGCAGAATGTTGATCATCGCCTTGCCGCGCGCCTGCGGCGTCGATTGCGGCAGGCGCCAGACCTTGAGCTTGTAGACCATGCCGGTGGAGGAGAAGAACAGAACCGGCGTATGCGTGTTGGCGACGAACAGGCGTGTAACGAAATCCTCGTCGCGCGTCGACATGCCGGAACGGCCCTTGCCGCCGCGGCGCTGCGCACGATAGGTCGAGAGCGGCACGCGCTTGATATAGCCGTGATGGCTGACCGTGATGACCATGTCCTCGCGCTGGATCAAGTCTTCGTCCTCGAAATCGGATTCGGATTCGACGATTTCGGTGCGGCGCGGCGTCGCGAACTCCGACTTCACCGCCAGCAGCTCCTCGCGCATGATGGCAAGCACGCGTTCGCGCGAACGCAGGATGTCGAGATAGTCCGAAATCTTTTCGCCGAGGCCCTTGAGCTCATCGCCGATTTCATCGCGGCCGAGCGCCGTCAGGCGTTGCAGGCGCAGGTCGAGAATGGCTTTCGCCTGCTCCTCCGACATGCGCGTCGTGCCTTCCTCCGTCAGCCGGTGACGCGGATCGTCGATCAGCGCGATCAGCGGCGCGATGTCGGCGGCCGGCCAGTCGCGCGCCATCAGGCGTTCGCGCGCCGTCGCCGGATCGGGCGCGGTGCGGATCAACTGGATCACTTCGTCGATATTGGCGACCGCAATGGCAAGACCAACCAGCACATGGGCGCGGTCGCGCGCCTTGTTGAGTTCGAACTTGGTGCGCCGCGAAATCACTTCCTCGCGGAAAGCGATGAAGATGCCGAGGAACTGCTTGAGGTTCATCAGCTCCGGGCGGCCATGATCGAGCGCCAGCATGTTGCAGCCGAAGCTCGATTGCAGCGGCGAGAACCGGTAGAGCTGGTTCAAGACGACATCGGGCATCGCGTCGCGCCTGAGCTCGACCACCACGCGCATGCCGTTGCGGTCGGACTCGTCGCGCAGGTCCGAAATGCCCTCAATGCGCTTTTCGCGCACAAGCTCGGCGATTTTCTCGACCATCGAGGCCTTGTTGACCTGATAGGGGATCTCGGTGATGACGATGGCGTGGCGGTCCTTGCGGACCTCCTCGATCTCGGTGCGGCCGCGCACGACGACCGAACCGCGGCCGAGGTGATAGGCCGAGCGCGCGCCCTGGCGGCCGAGCATGATGCCGCCGGTCGGGAAATCGGGTGCGGGAATATGTTCGATCAACTCGTCGATGGTGATCTCGGGATTGTCGATCTGCGCGATGCAAGCGTCGATCACTTCGCCGAGATTGTGCGGCGGGATGTTGGTCGCCATGCCGACCGCGATGCCGCCGGCGCCGTTGACCAGCAGGTTCGGCACTTCGGCCGGCAGCACGACGGGTTCGCGCTCGGAGCCGTCGTAATTGTCCTTGAAGTCGATCGTGTCCTTGTCGATGTCGCGCATCAGCGCGTGGGCCGACTTCGCCATGCGCACTTCGGTGTAACGCATGGCGGCCGGCGGATCGCCGTCGACCGAACCGAAATTGCCCTGCCCGTCGAGCAGCGGCAGGCGCATCGAGAAATCCTGCGCCATGCGCACCAGCGCGTCGTAGATCGACTGGTCGCCATGCGGGTGATATTTGCCGATGACGTCGCCGACAACACGGGCCGACTTGCGGTAGGGTTTGTTCCAGTCGTAGCCGTTTTCGTTCATCGAGAAGAGGATGCGGCGATGAACGGGCTTCAAGCCGTCCCGCGCATCGGGCAGCGCGCGGCTGACGATCACGCTCATCGCATAATCGAGATAGGACGAGCGCATCTCTTCTTCGATGGAGATCGGGGAAACGTCGCGCTCCGGCGGCGGACCGTCGCCCGTACCGCCCGCCGGGGGCTGCGATGCGCCGCCGCCGTTCAAGCCGTTTTCCATATCGGTATCGCCGCCCGGGCCCGGTTCGTCACCCGGAATGTCGCTGTCTTGGGTATCGGACAAGTGTTTTTCTGACGTTGCAGAGAGCCGCCGCGCGGGCCGAAAACGCGCGTCGCGGAAGCACTCGAAAGGAACAAAAACGAGGGCCGGCGGCAGGCGCCGAATCCCTCTGACTGACTGCCGCAAAGATTATCAGTTTCGCCCTGTCACGGCAACTTCAAAGACGCTCAACGAGCCGCCATAAGGCCCTGAAATAAAAGGAAAAATAGGCACCGCTTCACGGCCATGGCGGCGCATCATTCGCCGGCGCGGAAAAGCATCGCCGTGGCATCGTCCGACGGCTTGAAACGGGGGTGGATGCGGCCTTCCGGATCCTCCACATGCTCGACATGACGAAGCTCCGCCAGCAGCGCCGCAAGACCCTCGCGCACCGAGCGGCGCACAAGCGTCGCGGCGTCCATGCGGTGGTAATCGAATACGATCGAGCCGAAGCCGTCGCTGAACAGCAGACCCGTTACCGGTCGGGCAAGCGGCAATTCCCAATGGCGCAGATGGCCGGACGCCGCCGGATCGAGACCGAGAATCCAGTACCCCGTCCCGGTGTTCTGCAGGTTGCGGCTCGCCCGCAGGTAATCGACGACGGCGGTGGAAGCGAACGGATCCTCGCCCGGCGCCAGCGCGGCAATGAGTTCCGCGGTGCGGCTCATCGCCCGCGCCTCGCGCGACACATGCGCGGCGCCGAATATACGCGCCTCGCCCGAAACATCGTCGACCAGCACCAGCCCGCAATCGGCGAAGTTCGCGCCGACGAGTTTGTCCTCGCCCGCGTGGAGCAGCACCATTGCGGCGCTGGGCAATTCATAGCGGCCATTGGGTGCGCGAAGACGCTCGTGCCCGAAGCGTTCCGCCAGGATCTCGATGGTCCGGCGCACCATGCCCTGAAGGTCGGCGCCGAAGGGCACGGCCAGTTCCGCGAAGAGTTCGCTCGCCCGGTTCGCAATCCAGTGCGCGCCGGTCTCGGCACCGATCAGCGGCCCGTCGGCGACATCGGTGGCGCCGTCGATCACCCAGGCGTGACCACCCACGTGCCCGAAGGCATCTTCATTGGGCTTGCCGGGAATGCCGGGATCGCTGAGCGTCTCGACAATATGAAGCATGACGCAACCGGACCCGGCGGGATTGGGGGCTAGAAAGGAATTTCGTCGTCGAGGTCCTGGGTGAAGTTGCCGCGTCCGCCGCCGCCCGAGCCGCCGCCGAAATCGTCGGAGCTGCCGCCGCCGCCGTAATCGCCGCCGGAGGACGCACCGCCACCCTTGCCGTCGAGCATGGTCAGGACCGAGTTGAAGCCCTGCAACACCACTTCCGTCGAATACTTCTCGACACCCGACTGGTCGGTCCATTTGCGCGTCTGCAGCGCGCCTTCGATGTAGAGCTTGGCGCCCTTCTTGACGTACTGCTCGATGACCTTGCAGAGACCTTCGTTGAAAACGACGATGCGATGCCACTCGGTCTTTTCGCGGCGCTCGCCGGTGTTCTTGTCGCGCCAGCTTTCGGAGGTCGCGAGCCTGAGATTGGCGATCGGACGGCCGTCCTGCGTGCGGCGGATTTCAGGGTCCGCTCCCAGATTGCCGACCAGGATCACCTTGTTGACGCTGCCTGCCATTTTCCCGTCCTCGCGCTGGAACTGTCCTTGCGCCGGACCCTAACCGCGACGGCGGTTGCAAACCAGCGCACCCGATAAAAAACCTGTGGATCAAACGATGAAAGAAATGGCGGCGAAGAGCAGACCCGCCGTGATGGCAAGCATACCGCCGAACACAATCGTCTGTCGTGTAATTGCCAAATCCAGTGCCGCCCGTAAATCGTCCCGGGTCACTCGCAAATCTTCTCTCGTCACCAGATCGGCGATAATCATGTCGCGGGCCAGCCTTGCATGCTCGTCTGCGAGCTGTTTGGAGGCTCCGGCGGTTTGCAGCCGCTCGGAATAGCCCAGCGTATCAAACGCAATCCCCACCTGTCGCCTCCCGCCTTGATTGGCCCGTTGTTCCTATTATGTTCTCATACGCCCATATTCGTGGCAAGCTGAAATCCGGCTCCGTGCGATTCTTTTCCGACACCCCAACATGGCTCTTGAAGCAGCGGCGGCCGCCCTACATAGATGATCCCGACACCGTACCCGTCAGGCCGGCCCGCCGGATGACGCCTCCCAGAGTTCCTCCGCATGACCCGTGCTTCCCGATCCGCCGCCGCGCCCGACACGCATAACCGCAATATCCGCGTGATCGGGGCGCGCGAACACAATCTGCGCAATGTCAGCGTCGAGCTGCCCCGCGACCGGCTGATCGTGATTACCGGGCTTTCGGGCTCCGGCAAGTCGTCGCTCGCCTTCGACACGATCTATGCCGAAGGCCAGCGCCGCTATGTCGAGAGCCTGTCGGCTTATGCCCGGCAGTTCCTCGAAATGATGCAGAAGCCGGATGTCGACCAGATCGACGGCCTTTCGCCGGCCATTTCGATCGAGCAGAAGACCACCTCGCGCAATCCGCGCTCGACGGTCGGCACCGTGACCGAGATCTACGACTATATGCGCCTCCTCTGGGCGCGCATCGGCGTGCCCTATTCGCCGGCGACGGGGCTTCCCATCGAAAGCCAGACGGTCAGCCAGATGGTCGACCGCGTGATGGCGCTGCCGGAGGGCACGCGGCTCTTCCTGCTGGCGCCGATCGTGCGCGGCCGCAAGGGCGAGTACCGCAAGGAATTCGCCGAACTGCAGAAGAAGGGCTTCCAGCGCGTCAAGGTGGACGGCGCCTTCCACGAGATCGCCGACGTGCCGGACCTCAACAAGAAGATCAAGCACGATATCGACGTGGTGGTGGACCGCATCGTCGTGCGCCCCGACCTCGGCAACCGGCTCGCCGACAGTTTCGAAATCGCGCTGGGGCTCGCCGACGGTATCGCGGTGGTCGAGATGGCGGATACCCCAAAAGACAAAAAGAAGGACGAAGCGGCCGAGCGCATTATTTTCTCCTCGCGCTTCGCCTGCCCCGTGTCCGGTTTCACCATCGACGAGATCGAGCCCCGCCTTTTCTCGTTCAACAATCCGTTCGGCGCCTGCCCCGCTTGCGACGGGCTCGGCACGCAGTTCTATATGGACCCCGACCTCGTGGTGCCGGATCACGGGCTGTCGCTGAAGAAGGGCGCGATTGCGCCATGGTCGCGCTCGACCTCGCCCTACTACACGCAGACGCTGATGGCGCTGGCCAAGCAATACAAATTCTCGATGACAGCGCCCTGGTCGCAATTGCCGGAAGAGGCGCAGAACGTGATCCTCTACGGCTCGGGCGACGAGGTGGTGACGTTTGCCTATGACGACGGCATGCGCTCCTACAAGACGAAGAAACCCTTCGAGGGCGTGATCCCCAATCTGGAGCGGCGCTGGCGCGAAACGGACAGCGCCTGGGCGCGCGAGGACATCGAACGCTTCCAGGGCATCACCGATTGCGACGCTTGCGGCGGCTTCCGCCTGAAACCGGAGGCGCTGTCGGTCAAGATCGCGAAGCTGCATGTCGGCGAAGTTTCGCAAATGTCGATCCGCGAGGCCGACCGCTGGTTCGCCGATCTCGACAAGCATCTGACCGCGAAACAAAACGAAATTGCCGGCCGCGTGCTGAAGGAAATCCGCGAACGCCTGCACTTCCTCAACAATGTCGGCCTCGAATATCTGACGCTGTCGCGCAACTCCGGCACACTGTCGGGCGGCGAAAGCCAGCGCATCCGCCTCGCTTCGCAGATCGGCTCGGGCCTGACCGGCGTGCTCTACGTGCTGGACGAACCGTCCATCGGCCTGCACCAGCGCGACAATGACCGCCTGCTCGAAACGCTGAAGCGGCTGCGCGACCTCGGCAACACGGTGATCGTGGTCGAACACGACGAGGACGCGATCCGCACCGCCGATCACGTCGTCGACATGGGCCCCGGCGCCGGCATTCACGGCGGCAAGGTGGTGGCCGAAGGCACGGTCGACGACATCATGGCCGCGCCCGAAAGCCTGACCGGACAATACCTCACCGGCTTCAGGCAGATCGAGGTGCCAGCGGTCCGCCGCAGCGGCAACGGCAAGTGGCTGAAAGTGACGGGCGCGAAGGAAAACAACCTCAAGAACGTGACCGCCGAAATTCCGCTTGGCGTCTTCACTTGCGTCACCGGCGTCTCCGGCGGCGGCAAGTCGACGCTGCTGATCGAGACGATCTACAAGGCCGTGGCGCGGCGTCTCAACAACACGCGCGAGCATCCCGGCGCCTTCGACGAGATTTTCGGCCTCGAGCATCTCGACAAGATCATCGACATCGACCAGTCGCCCATCGGCCGCACGCCGCGCTCGAACCCGGCGACCTATACCGGCGCCTTCACCTTCATTCGGGACTGGTTCGCCGAACTGCCCGAGGCCCGCGCCCGCGGCTACAAGCCCGGCCGCTTCTCCTTCAACGTCAAGGGCGGACGCTGCGAAGTCTGCCAGGGCGACGGCGTCATCAAGATCGAGATGCACTTCCTGCCCGACGTCTATGTCGAATGCGACAATTGCCACGCCCATCGCTACAATGGTGAAACGCTGGATCTGAAGTTCAAGGACAAGTCGATCGCCGACGTGCTGGAAATGACCGTCGACGAGGCCGCGACCTTCTTCAAGGCGGTGCCGGCGGTGCGCGACAAGATGGAAGTGCTGCAGCGCGTCGGCCTCGGCTACATCAAGGTCGGCCAGCAGGCGACGACACTATCGGGCGGCGAGGCGCAGCGCATCAAGCTCGCCAAGGAATTGTCGAAGCGCGCCACCGGCCGCACGATCTACATTCTCGACGAGCCGACGACGGGCCTGCATTTCCACGACGTCGCCAAGCTGCTTGAAGTGCTGCACGAACTGGTCGACAGCGGCAACACCGTTGTCGTCATCGAGCACAATCTCGAGGTCATCAAGACGGCCGACTGGTTGCTCGATCTCGGGCCCGAAGGCGGCGACGGCGGCGGCGAGATCGTGGCGGCGGGAACGCCGGAAGACGTCGCGGCCGAACCGCGCTCCTATACCGGCCAGTACCTGAAGGAACTCTTCAAGCGCCGGCCGGGCAAAGGCGCCACGACGCCAAAGACTCGCAAGGCAAGCGCGGCGGCAAAGAGCAAGACAAGCGCCCGCAAGGCGGCGCCGAAAGCAAAACCCGCCGCCACGAAAAAGAAAACGCGGCGCTAGCGCTTTTCGCTTGCGAGACGCAGGCGTTCCTCGAAACGTTAACGGCCGAAAACGTGTAGACCGGGTTTTTTCCGCCGGACGCCCGATCCACCGTTCCATGGCGGCGCCAACCCGTATATTAAGGGCTGTAAGTTGAGCGCCGGGGGATCATGTCTCAGTTAGATCGCCGCGAATTTCTCAAGCTGTTCACGGCGGGAGCCGGGTGCTTTGCGTTTGCCGCAAGCGCCCTGCCCCTCACGTCGAGGCGCGCCTGGGCCCAGGCCAATGGCGGTTACTATCATTTCCCGCAAGGACTTGCCTCCGGCGACCCGCAACCCGATGCCGTGATGCTGTGGACCCGCGTCGAGACGACCGATCCGACCACACCGGAAATGCGGACCTGGATCGATCTCTATGTGCAGGTTGCCGAGGATGAAGCCTTCGAAAAGCTCGTTGTCGAACAGGCGGTGCGCGCCGACCCGACCGCCGACCACACGGTGCGCCTCTTCATTCACGGGCTGAGACCGGACACCGTCTATTACTATCGCTTCTATGCGGGCGGCGACCGCTCGCCCTATCCGGGCCGCACGCGCACCGCACCGCGCGCGAACGCCACCCGTAACGTTCGCTTCGCCGCCATCTCATGTCAGAGTTACGAGCAGGGATATTACGGGGCGCTGCGCCGTCTGGTGAACGACGACATCGCCGCTGCGCCAGAGGACAGGATCGATTTCGTTCTGCATCTCGGCGACTTCATCTACGAACGCACCGGCGACGTGCCGGAAAGTCTGAGACCGGCGCGGCTGATCGGTCCGCTGCCCGACGGTTCCGAGCCGTGGGAGCCGGACGGTACACAACCCTGGTGGCGCAAAGGCGGACAGGCTGCGGTAACGACAGCCGACTATCGTACGATCTACCGCAAATACCTGACCGACCCTGACCTGCAAGCGGCCCGCGCGCGCTTTCCTTTCGTTCACACCTGGGACGATCACGAATTCACCAACGACGCATGGCAGAGCCACGATACCTATTTCGGCGATGGCGAACCGGCGCAACGCCGCAAACTTGCCGCCAACCGGGCATGGTTCGAGTACATTCCCGCCGTGCTGACGCGCATGCCCTCGTTCAACGGCGTCGCCAACAAGGCGCACGACTACAAGCCCGTCCGCGTCGACGACGCACCGATGGGCCAGCCGGATGAGAATTTTCTTTATCGGGGCGACGACAATCTGAAAGCGCTGTCGAGCCTGACGATCTATCGTACCTTGAAATGGGGTGCGATGCTCGACCTGGTCGTCACCGATCTCAGGAGCTATCGGAGCCCGCCGGTGCTGACGGAAGAGGTGAAAGAGCTCATCAAGGGCGCGCCGGCACCGCCCGTCAGCCTGATCAAACTACTCGACGCCGGCGCAACGGCC
Organism: Parvibaculum sp.; assembly: GCA_040216885.1. Lineage (GTDB taxonomy): Bacteria > Pseudomonadota > Alphaproteobacteria > Parvibaculales > Parvibaculaceae > Parvibaculum. Next base: position 4,743 of record JAVJOG010000021.1, on the reverse strand, counting down.
AATGGCGGCGAACCGCCGGAGACGATCCGCTACGGCGACAAGGAAATGCCCAACCCGCGTCGCGCCGCACCGCCCGGCACACATATGGGCGCTGAGCAAAAAGCGTGGTTCAAGTCGGTGCTGACAGCCTCGGCTGCGAAGTGGCGCGTCTGGGCGAATGGCGGCCCGGCACTGCAAATGCGCCTCGACTTCTCGCGCATTCCTTTCGCCGGACTGCAGGACGGCTATGTCGGTACCGACGCCTGGAACGGCTTTCCCGGCGAGTTGAGGGAACTGATGAGCTTCGTTCGCGACGAGGGTATCGGCAATCTCGTTTCGGTCGCTGGCGATTATCACGCCTTTGCCGCCGGCCGCCTGCCGGTCGATCCGGACGCGGACGAACTCTCGCATGTCGCCATCGAATTCATGACCGCCGCCGTTAGTTCCGGCGCGATGTACGAAATGGTCGAGCTGCGAACCCGCGACAGCGGTTTCTTCCATCGAGCGGTCATGCTCGACCGGGACGGCGAGAAATTCGAGAACTGGAACAACACGCTGGTCAACGGCTTGCGCGCCGGCATTCTCGTCAATTACTCGGACTCGGCCTATCTCCGCGACATGGTGCAGAACGAACGCGCGAGCCCCGGGCTCGACTACATGGACTCGGACGGGCACGGCTATACGCTGGTAACCCTGAGCGACGAGGCCATGAAGGTCGAGCAGGTCAATGTCGGCGACGTGACCCGCGACGCGGGCCCCGAAGGCGCGGATGTGCTGCGTCGTGCCCGCTTCACTGTGAAGTCGTGGGGTCCCGGCGAGGCTCCGGGGCTTGAAGGCCCGGAATTCGACGGACCTCCGCCCTATCCGTGGTCCCTCGCCTGATCCGCGCCCCGGTTTGACGCACGGTCGTCACCCGCTAAGCTTCTCCCAAAGAAACGGTCGGGAGGAAGGCGGGCATGGGCATTTCCGAGTATGCGTCGTATGACGGTTTGGGGCTGGCCGAGCTGGTGCGCCGGAAAGAGGTCAGCGCCGTCGATCTAGCAGAAGAAGCCATTTCCCGCATCGAGAAGCACAACCCGGCGCTGAATGCCGTCGTCACAAAAATCTACGATCGCGGCCGCGAAGCGGCGAAGAGGCCGGCCAGCGGGCCTTTCGAGGGCGTGCCCTTCCTGCTGAAGGACATTCTCGGCGATCTCGAAGGCGTGCCGACGCAGAACGGTTCGCGTTTCCTCAGCGGCATTCCGGCTCCGCACGACGCGACGCTGACCGCCCGCTTCAAGCAATCCGGCGTCGTCATTCTCGGTAAAACCAATGTGCCTGAATGCGGGCTGCTGCCGACGACGGAGTCGGCGCTTTACGGACCTGCGCGCAACCCCTGGAACATCGACTATTCGACCGGCGGCTCGTCCGGCGGTTCGGCTGCCGCAGTCGCGGCCGGTATCGTGCCGATCGCCCACGCCAATGACGGCGGCGGTTCGATCCGCATTCCGGCCGCCTGTTGCGGGCTTGTCGGGCTGAAGCCGACACGGGCACGCAATCCACTCGGCCCCGACATGGGCGACATTATGGGCGGACTGATCCACGAGCACATCGTCTCGCGCAGTGTGCGCGACACGGCGGCCATGCTCGACTGCACATCGGGCCCGGAACTCGGCGATCCTTATTTCGCGCCGCCCAACGAACGCCCCTTCGCCGAGGAGGCCGGCCGCAAGACGGGCAAGCTCCGCATTGCCTATTCGGTAACCGACACGGTCGGGAAGAAGGTCCATCCCGAATGCGTCAAGGGGATCGAGGAAACGGCGAAACTGTTGCGCGACCTCGGCCATGAGGTCGAAGAGGCGGCACCGCCGCTCACCAACGAAATTCTCTCGCAATCCTTCATGGCGCTCTGGGCCTCCGGGCTCGCCTTGCAGATCGACGGCTTTGCGATGGTCACCGGTAAGCAGCCCAATGACAACGAGATCGAAGGTCTGACCTGGGGCCTCTATCAGGCCGGCAAGCAGGTAACCGCGGTCCAGTACCAGATGGCGATTGCGCAGATGCAGGGCATGTCGCGCGCCGTCGCGCATTTCATGGAACGCTACGACGCGTGGATGACGCCAACGCTCGGCGCCCCGCCGCTGAAGATAGGCACCATCGACATTCACGAACGCGATCCGGTGAAGGCCTTCGAGCCGATCATCGACTATGTGCCATTCACCGCTATCGAGAATGCGACGGGCCAGCCGGCGATCTCGCTGCCGCTGCACTGGACGGAAGACGGACTGCCGGTCGGCATCATGTTCGCCGGCCGCTTCGGCGACGAGGCCGGCCTGATCCGTCTCGCCGCGCAACTGGAAGAAGCACGGCCCTGGAAAGACAAGCATCCGAAAATCTGGAACTGACACAGGCTGAGGGAGATCGACGATGGGCTTTGCGGAATATGCGGATTACGACGGGCTCGGCCTTGCAGAACTGGTCGACAAGGGCAAGGTGACGCCGCTTGAGCTTATCGACGCCGCGATCGAGCGCGCCGAACGCCACAACCCGACGCTCAATGCGATCGTCTACGAGGCTTATGACGAAGCGCGCGGTGTCGCCAAGGGCAAGCTGCCCGACGGACCGTTCAAGGGCGTGCCGTTCCTGATCAAGGATCTCGGTTCGCCGGTGAAGGGCTGGCGGCGCTCCAGCGGTAGCCGCTTTGTCGCCGATGTCGTCGACGACCATGACAGCACGCTGGTCACGCGTTTCCGCGCCACCGGCACCGTGCTCTTCGGGAAGACCAACACGCCCGAATACGGCATCACCGGCACCACGGAATCGCGCCTGCTCGGCCCCTGCCGCAACCCTTGGGACCCGAACCGCATTTCGGGCGGCTCGTCGGGCGGCGCGGCGTCGGCCGTCGGCGCCGGCATCCTGCCGCTCGCGCATGCCTCGGACGGGCTCGGCTCGATCCGCATTCCAGCCGCCTGTTGCGGCCTTGTCGGCATGAAGATAACGCGCGACCGCAACCCGCAAGGACCGGAGGACTATGACCGTGCCATCGGCTTCAGCGTCGACCATGTGGTGAGTCGAACCGTGCGCGACAGCGCCGCGATGCTCGACGCGACGGGCTATCCCGAACCCGCCTCGCCATACGCGCCACCGCCGAAGGCCCGGCCCTATATGGAGGAAATCACCAAGAGCCCCGGCAAGCTGAAAATCGCCTGGTCGGGCGAGACGCCGAACGGCAAGCCGATCCATCCCGAAATTCAGGCGGCGCTCGAGCGCACCGCCGACGCGCTTGCGAAGCTCGGACATGATGTCCGCCCGCGCGGCCTCGGCATCGACTATCGCCAGCTTTATCGCGCACAAGGCGCCGTGTCCGGCTCGAACTTTGCCGCCGGCATGCTGCGCCGGATCGAGAAGATGGGCCGCGAACCGGAAGAACATGAACTTGAGCCGCTGACCTGGGCGGGCTTCCGCAACGGCCAGAAGCTTAGCGGCGCGCAGGCCATGTGGGGCTGGCAGCAGCTTCGCTTGATGAACCGGCAGATCCTCGGCATGTTCGAGGAAGTCGACGTCTATCTCTGTCCCGTGCTCGGCCAGTTGCAGCCCGAGATCGGCCATCTCGGACCCGATCAGGAAGCCCGCGAACTGAACAAGCGGCAGGGCCAGGTCTTCCCCTTCACCCCGCCCTTCAACTTCACCGGCCAGCCCTCGCTGTCGCTGCCGCTCTGGGAATCCGAGAACGGCCTGCCTATCGGCATGATGTTTACCGGCCGTTATGCCGACGAGGCAACGCTGTACCGCCTCGCCGCGCAACTGGAGAAGGAACTGCCCTGGGCGGGGCGGAAGCCGAAGGTGTGGAACTAACGCGGCCTGAGTGCTATCTCCTGCCCCATGAGCGACAGCGTCAAACCCGTCCACGTGATCGGCGCCGGCATGGCCGGCTCCGAGGCCGCATGGCAGCTCGTCTCGGTGGGTGTGCCCGTGGTGCTGCACGAGATGCGGCCGGTCGTGAAAACCGACGCCCACCACACCGACGGCTTTGCCGAACTCGTCTGCTCCAACTCCTTCCGCTCCGACGACCACGAGTTGAACGCGGTCGGCCTGTTGCATGAGGAGATGCGCCGCGCCGGCTCGCTGCTGATGGAAGCCGCCGTCGTGGCGCGCGTTCCCGCCGGCGGCGCGCTGGCCGTCGATCGCGACATATTTTCGGCCTGCGTGACAGAGAAGCTGACGGCGCATCCGCTGGTGACGGTGGAACGCGGCGAGATCGACGGACTGCCACCCGCCGAATGGGACAATGTGATCATCGCAACGGGTCCGCTGACATCGGACGCGCTTGGAAAGGCTATCGGCGAACTGACCGGCGCGGAGGAACTCGCCTTCTTCGATGCCATCGCACCGATCGTCCATCGCGACAGTATCGACATGTCGGTCTGCTGGTATCAGTCCCGCTACGACAAGGTGAGCGCCGGCGGCGAAGGTGAAGGCGGTGCGGGCAAGGACTACATCAACTGCCCGCTGACGCGCGAGCAATACGCCGCCTTCGTCGAAGCGTTGCTGACCGGCGGCAAGACCGAATTCAAGGAATGGGAAAAGACGACGCCCTATTTCGACGGCTGCCTGCCGATCGAGGTGATGGCGGAACGCGGGGCGGAAACGCTGCGCTTCGGCACGTTGAAGCCGGTGGGCCTGACCAAGCCGCACACGCCCGATGAAATTCCCTATGCGGTGATCCAGCTGCGCCAGGACAACCAGCTCGGCACGCTCTACACCCTGGTCGTTTTCCAGACCAAA
>JAVJOG010000006.1:0-1975 GCA_040216885.1 Parvibaculum sp. | reverse complement strand
GGTCGAAGCGGCGCGGCAATTCGCCGAAATTGTTCCTCATTCCGAATTTGTCGATGTCGCAAATGCGGGCCATATGGTCGCGGGCGACAAGAACGACATATTTACAAGCGCCGTTCTGGATTTTCTGACGCGAATGGCACCCGCCGCGAGCGCATCGTAGCCAACCCAGGCGGACTCATTCACGCGTGTGCGTCTTCGACAGATGAAGACGCCATAAAAAAGATCGAGAAAAAGATCGAGAAGAGGAAGGGAGAAAACCTATGTCGAATCTGGTTCTTCGCAAGGACAGCGGGCGCATTTGCACGCTGACACTCAACCGTCCGGAAACCTTGAACGCACTCAATGTCCCTCTGTTCGAAGAATTGCGCGGGCATGTCGATACGCTTCGCGGACAGGTTCACGAGGTGGCATGCGTCATCATCACGGGCGCGGGCAAGGCTTTTTCAGCCGGCCACGATCTGAAGGACATCCAGAAAGGCGAGCGCCCGCCGGAGCCGCATTTCCAGGCGAAGACCATTCAGGCGCTGGCCGAACTGCCGCAACCGGTCGTCGCCTGCGTCCGCGGACATTGCTACACCGGCGGACTCGAACTTGCGCTCGCGGCCGACATCATCATCGCCGCGCGCTCCGCCAAGTTCGGCGACACGCATAGCAAGTGGGGGCTGAGCCCGCTCTGGGGCATGACGCAAAGACTGCCGCGTCGCGTCGGGCTGTCGAAGGCCAAGCAGATGATGTTTACCTCCGATATTTTCGCGGCGGAGACGGCGGAGCGCATGGGACTGGTCGACATTTGTGTCGACGATGCCGAACTGGAACAGGCGACAAACGACCTTGCTCAGCGTATCGCCGCCAATTCGACCTACAGCAATCAGGTCAACAAAGGCCTGCTGGGCGCGACCGACGGCATGACCGGCCAGGCAGGGCTGGCCTACGAACTCGCGCACAGCCCCGGCGCCTGTTTCGACGCACGCGAACGGGTGGCCTCATTCTGAAAAAAATGACGGTGGGCCACTCGCCGCGCCGCCAACGACCTTGCGTGACGGGTGGGAGTTCCCCACCCGTCTCCAGGTTCAGCCCGGGATTCTTACCGGCAAGGCTTCATAGCCCTTGATGAAGTTGGAAAAGACCCGCTTCGGTTCGCCAACCACTTCGACCGGCCTGCCGGGCCAGCGCTTCAGGAATTCTTCCCAGACGATGCGGCGTTGCATTTCCGCCAGCCGGTTGCCGACGCAGCGACGGATGCCGCAGCCGAAGGAGAGATGTTGACGCGGCCTTGGACGATCGATGACGAAGCGGTTCGGCTCGCCGATCGCGTCCTCGTCCCGATTGCCAGAGACGCACCACATGACAACCTGTCGCCCTTTTCGATCTGATTGCCGGCTTCACACGGTGTCAATACCAAGCGTTTTCTTGACCGATTTGTGGAAATGCGCGAGAGCCGGTTCATTGGCGCCAAAAGTTACAAAATCTTGTGCGCCCGAGTGAAAATCGCGCTGGATATTTTCCGCCAGCGGAAAATCCTCCTGCTGCACCGTCGCCATCAGCAAGTCCATGTTTTTGGTCCAGTACTTTCTGGCCTTGTCGGTGACGGCGGGTTCGGGCGTATAGAGAGAGACGTGCATTTTCGATTCATCCACGCTGTCGCCCGGATAAACCCTCCACGTCTCCAGATGATCGCCCTGCATGATGAAGACCGTATTCGGAAAGAGCACGTATACGAGGGCGGAGTGGCGAATCAAATCCCACTCGCTTTCCGGTCTCTGGCGCAACGCATCGATCGTCTTGCGGGCGCCAATCATGCGCAGATTTCGCGCCATGCCATCGAACGTGCCGAGGTTCGAGTGCAGGATCGGCGCGATCGTGTTCTTGTGCAGCGTGCTCAGATGGTAGGTTTCGAGAAACGTGTCGATCACGAGCTTCCAGTTGAGGCGGGCCCGGAGCACGCGCGTCTCGTAGTGGCTGTAGCACGCAAGAC
>JAVJOG010000033.1:0-39516 GCA_040216885.1 Parvibaculum sp. | reverse complement strand
TGCCTATCGCGACCGCCGCACGCGCAAGCGCAACTTCCGCGCGCTCTGGATCCAGCGCATCAACGCCGGCGTCCGCGAACACGGCCTGACCTATTCGCGATTTATCGACGGCCTCGCCAAGGCTGGCATCGAGGTGGACCGCAAGGTTCTCTCCGACCTCGCCATCCATGAGCCCGAGGCCTTCAAGGCTCTGGTCACCCAGGCCGAGGCCGCGCTCAACTGACGAGCGCGGACGACGCCTGAGACAAGAGCCGGTCACCCGTCCGGGGCTTGCGCCTTGCGCGCATGCCGCTTTCCGGGGGGTGAGGCGGACCGCCGGTCGATCTTTCGCTCGCACGCCGTTTCCCTCATGTCACCCGGAGCCGCCCGCAAGATAAAGCGGCGCCGGGACGATTGAGCGATATGATGTGAGCGGATGAAGCCATGACCGACAAGACCGATCTCGAAAAGCTCGAAGCGGAATTCGCCGCCGCCATCGCCGATGCGGTGGATGTGGATACGCTTGAAGCCGTGCGCGTCGCCGCCCTCGGCAAGAAGGGCCGCGTGTCGGAGCTGATGAAGAGCCTCGGCGGAATGTCGCCCGACGAGCGCAAGGAGATGGGGCCGAAGCTCAACGGGTTGAAAGACCGGCTGACCGAGGCGCTGGCCGCCCGCAAGCAGGCGCTGCACGAGGCCGGGCTCGACGCGCGGCTCGCCAACGAACGCATCGATGTGACGCTGCCCGTCCGCGAAAGCCCGCTTGAAGCCGGCCGCATCCACCCGCTCTCACAGGTCTGGGACGAAGTGATCGCGATTTTCGCCGATATGGGCTTTGCCGTGGAGCAGGGCCCCGACATCGAGACCGATCACTACAATTTCGGCGCGCTGAACTTCCCCGAAGGACATCCGGCGCGCGAAATGCACGACACCTTCTATTTCGAGCCCGATGCGTCGGGCGCGCGCAAGCTGCTCAGGACCCATACGAGCCCGGTGCAGGTGCGCACCATGGAGGCCGGCAAGCCGCCTTTCCGCTTCATCTGCCCCGGCCGCACCTATCGCTGCGACAGCGACCAGACGCACACACCGCAGTTCCATCAGATCGAAGGCCTTGTCGTCGACGAGACGACGCATATGGGTCATCTGAAATGGACGCTGGAGGAATTCCTGCGCGCCTTTTTCGAGGTCGAGGGCGTCGAATTGCGCATGCGCCCTTCGTTCTTTCCTTTCACCGAGCCGTCGATGGAAGTCGATGTGCGCTGCGCCCGTCTCGGTAATGAAATCCGCATCGGCGAAGGCGACGACTGGCTCGAGATTCTCGGCTGCGGCATGGTGCATCCGAACGTGCTGAAAGCTTGCGGCATCGATCCGGAGAAATATCAAGGCTTCGCCTTCGGCATGGGGCTCGACCGCATCGCGATGCTGAAATACGGCATCCCGGATCTGCGTGCCTTTTTCGAGGCCGATCTGCGCTGGCTGAAGCACTACGGTTTCGCGGCGCTCGACGTGCCGACGCTGGCGGGAGGGCTCTCGTCGTGAAGTTCACGCTCTCCTGGCTGAAGCAGCCGCTCGAAACCAATGCGACGCTCGATGAAATCACCGAACGCCTGACGATGCTCGGCCTCGAAGTCGAGAGCGTCGAGGACCCGGCGAAGAAGCTTGCCGTGTTCTCGGTGGCGAAAGTGCTGGAAGCAAAACCGCATCCCGACGCCGACAAACTGCGGGTGTTGAAGGTCGAAGCGCTGGTCGAGGGTGAGGTAAAGCAGTTGCAGGTCGTCTGCGGCGCGCCGAATGCGCGCGCGGGGCTCACCGGCGTCTTCGCGCCGCCCGGCGCGACGATCCCGGCAAGCGGCATGGTGTTGAAGCCGACCAAAATCCGCGGCGTCGAGTCGAACGGCATGATGTGTTCGGAGCGCGAGCTCGAACTCTCCGACGATCATGTCGGCATCATCGATCTTGAAGGCGACTGGAAGGTCGGCACGCCGGCAGCCGAAATGTTGGGCCGCAACGATCCGGTCATCGACATCGCCATCACGCCGAACCGTCCCGATTGCCTCGGCGTCTACGGCATCGCGCGCGATCTCGCCGCCGCCGGCCTCGGCCGTCTGCGTGAAGGGTCGTTCCCGCCGGTCGAAGGAAAATTTGAAAGCCCCGTCGGCATCAGGCTGGAATTTCCCGCCGGCGCCGAAAACGCCTGCCCGGTCTTCGCCGGGCGCCTCATTCGCGGCGTCAAAAACGGCCCGTCGCCGGATTGGCTGCAGAACTGGCTGAAGGCCGTCGGCCTTCGCCCGATCAATGCACTGGTCGACATAACGAACTTCATCTCGCTCGACCGGGCGCGCCCGCTCCACGTCTACGATGCGGCGAAGCTCAAGGGCGACATTCGCGCCCGTCTCGGCCGCAAGGGCGAGAAGTTTCTGGCGCTCGACGGCAAGGAATACGATGTCGGGCCGGACATGTGCGTCATCGCCGACGATCAAAACGTGCTCGGCTTCGGCGGCGTCATGGGCGGCGAGGAGAGCGGCTCGTCCGCGACGACGACAGATGTGTTTGTCGAGAGCGCCTATTTCGATCCCTGGCGCACGGCGCGCACCGGCCGCGACACCGGCATTGTGTCGGACGCGCGCTATCGCTTCGAGCGCGGCGTCGATCCGGCTTTCGTGCTGCCCGGTCTCGAACTGGCAACGAAGATGATCCTCGAGATTTGCGGCGGCGAGCCGTCGAATCTGGTGGTTGCCGGCAAGGTGCCCGACACGTCGAAGACGATTGTCTTCGACCCGGCGCGCATCGAAAAGCTGACCGGACTTTCGCTGCCCATCGCGGATGTAAAGCGCATCCTGACGGCGCTCGGCTTCGGCGCGGAGGACGATGCAGGGAAGCTGTCCGTCTCCGTGCCTTCATGGCGGCCCGACATCGACGGTGAAGCGGACCTCGTGGAAGAGGTCGTCCGCGTCCACGGATTGAACAAGGTGAAGTCGGTTGCCCTGCCGCGCCTTCACGCGGTCGCGGAGCCGGTGCTTTTGGTGCGGCAGAAACGCGAAGGCCTGGCGCGGCGGGTGCTGGCGGCGCGCGGGCTTGTCGAAGCGGTCACCTGGTCCTTCGTTCCCGAGGCTCACGCCGAGCTTTTCGGCGGTGGAAACGCCATACCGGGTCTGAAACTTGCCAATCCGATTTCGGCCGACATGAGCCATATGCGCCCGAGCCTGCTTGTCGGCTTGATCGCGGCGGTGGGACGCAACATGGCGCGCGGGCTCGGCGACGTGGCGCTGTTCGAAGTCGGCCAGCAATTCGAGAGCGACGCGCCGGAAGGTCAGGTACTCGCCGCCACGGGGCTGCGCCGCGGCACGGCGCGGCCGCTCGGGAGCGGCAGGCACTGGCAGGGCAAGAGCGGTCCTGTCGAGGCGATGGATGCCAAGGCCGACGCAGCGGCGCTGCTGTCGCTGCTCGGCGCGCCGGTCGCGAACCTGCAGGTGGGTGCCGACGCACCCGGCTGGTATCATCCCGGCCGCTCGGGCGTCTTCCGTCTCGGGCCCAAAAATGTGCTCGGCTATTTCGGCGAGCTGCATCCGCGCATTCTCGATGCAATGGATGTCGCGGGGCCGGTCGTCGCCTTCGAGGTTTTCCCCGATGCGATCCCCGAGCCGAAGCGGAAGGCGACGCGCGCCAAGCCGCCGCTCGAACTTTCCGATCTGCAGCCGCTCCGCCGCGACTTCGCCTTTGTGGTCGATGAAGGCGTCGCGGCCGAACAACTGATCCGCGCCGCGCGCGGCGTCGACAAGAAGCTGATCGTCGATGTGTCGCTATTCGACGTCTTCGAGGGCGGTGCGCTGGGCGAAGGCAAGAAGTCGCTCGCGATCGAAGTCACGCTTCAGCCGGTCGAGAAGACGCTGACGGACGAGGAAATCGACGCTGTGTCGAAGCGCATCGTGGCGGCGGTCGAAAAAGCGACGGGCGGCACGCTGCGAAGCTGATCCACCGGGGGAAAACCGTTCGGGGAGGAGCGAATGAAATTCGAGCCCTACGAAATCGGCAGACTCGACAAGGACGGTGCGAATATCCGCCTGTGTGGCCGCGTTATCGGTCCCGCATCGGGCCCGCACATCGTCATGCTCGCATCGCTCGGTCGCCCCGGTTCGGATTTCGACGAAGTCGCGCGCGCGTTGGCGGAGGCAGGCTGTTGCGTCACCCTGCCGGAACCGCGCGGCATCGGCGGCAGCAGCGGGCCGATGGACGGGTTGACGCTGCATGATCTTGCAGAGGATGTCGCCGCCGTTATCGGCACGCAGGCCCATGCGCCGGTCACGCTTGTCGGCCACGCTTTTGGCAACCGGCTGGCGCGAACGACAGCGGCGGATCATCCTGCACTCGTCTCGCGTCTCGTGCTGCTCGCATGCGGCGGGCTGATCGAAATTCCCGAAGCGGCGCTGAAAGCGCTCATGGGCTGTTTCGACGAGGCGCTGACGGCGGACGAACGCCTCGAATGCGTGCGCTACGGCTTCTTCGCCAGGAACAACGATCCGGAAGTCTGGCGCGACGGCTGGCATCGCGACGTGATGCTGATGCAATCCTCGGCCGTGCGCCAGACGCCGGTCGAGGATTGGTGGGAAGCGGGCGGCCAGCCGATGCTTGTGGTGCAGGCGCTCGAAGATGCGATTGCGCTGCCGGCCAACGCGCATGATCTGAAGGCGCGGCTCGGCGCGCGGGTGACGCTCATCGAGCTGCCCAATGCCGGTCACGCGATGCTGCCCGACCAGCCGGAAAGGATCGTCTCGGCGATCCGCGCGTTTATCGAGAGCCGGAAGTAGGACACATGGAACTCAAGACCATCCGCTACGAGGTTTCGGACGGCATCGCGACTGTCACGCTGTCGCGCCCGAAACGCCGCAACGCCTGGACGGGGCGCATGCACACCGAATATCGCTGGGCACTGGCGGAGGCCGACCGCGATCCGAAAGTCCGCGTCGTCGTCGTCACCGGCGACCCGGACGGGCAGGCTTTTTGCGCCGGCGCCGACCTCGGTGCCCTTGAAGGCCATTCCGAGAAGGGCCGCTACGACAGCGGCACCACCGACGACATCGCAAGGCCGGGCTATGGCGTCAGGCCGGAATTCGACGCAACCTTTGCCTATCATTTCGGCCTGACGAAACCCGTCATCGCGGCGATCAACGGCGCGGCGGCGGGCGTCGGCCTGGTGCTGGCGGCCTTTGCCGATCTGCGCTTCTGCGCGGCCGGCGCGAAATTCACCGCCGCGCATGGGCGCTTCAACTTCCCGGCCGAGTTCGGCCTCTCCTGGGTCCTGCCGCGCCTTGTCGGCGTGACCCACGCCAACGACATCCTGCTGTCGAGCCGCGTCTTCACCTCGGAAGAGGCGATGGAAATGGGCTTCTTGAACAAGCTCGTGCCGCCCGCCGAGCTGATGCCCCATGTGACGGCCTATGCCCGCGCCATGGCCGATGGCGTATCGCCCGGTTCGCTGCGCGAGACCAAGCGGCAAATCTATATGGACCTCCATCGGGACGCGGCCGGCGCTGTCGCCGCCGCCGAGCGGCTGCTCGAAGAGATGGTTAAACACCCCGACTACAAGGAGGGGGTGAAGGCCTGGATGGAGAAGCGCAAGGCGGAATGGCAGGGCTGATTGGCTTAATGGCCGGGCGATGCTATATGGCGGGCGCGCGGCGCGCCCCCTAGCCCCTTTTCAGGCCCAATGACAGACCTCTCCCATATCCGCAATTTCTCGATCATCGCCCATATCGACCACGGCAAGTCGACGCTTGCCGACCGGTTGATTCAGCTCTGCGGCGGGCTGCAGGCGCGCGAGATGAAGGAGCAGGTGCTCGATTCGATGGATATCGAGCGCGAGCGCGGCATCACCATCAAGGCGCAGACGGTGCGCCTCGATTACAAGGCCGCGAACGGCGAGATGTATGAGTTGAACCTCATCGACACGCCCGGCCATGTCGACTTTGCCTATGAAGTGAACCGCTCGCTGGCGGCCTGCGAGGGTTCGCTCCTCGTCGTCGATGCGAGCCAGGGCGTCGAGGCGCAGACGCTGGCAAACGTCTATCACGCGCTCGATGTGAACCATGAAATCGTGCCTGTCCTCAACAAGATCGACCTGCCGGCGGCCGACGCCGCGAAAACCCGCCAGCAGATCGAGGATGTGATCGGCCTCGACGCTTCGCAGGCGGTCGAGATTTCAGCGAAAAGCGGCATCGGCATCCCGGACGTGCTGGAGGCGATCGTCCATCGCCTGCCGGCGCCGAAAGGCGACGCCGATGCCCCGCTGAAGGCGATGCTGGTCGACAGCTGGTACGACGCCTATCTCGGCGTCGTCGTGCTGGTGCGCATCATCGACGGCGAAATGAAAAAGGGCCAGCGCATCAGGATGATGGGCACGGGCGGCGCCTATGCGATCGACAATGTCGGCATCTTCCGCCCGAAAAAGGAAGCTGTCGCCAGCCTGACGCCGGGCGAGATCGGCTTCTTCACGGCGTCCATCAAGGAAGTCGCCGACACGCGCGTCGGCGACACGGTGACGGACGAGAAGCGCCCCTGCGCCAAAGCGCTGCCGGGTTTCAAGCCGGCGCAGCCTGTGGTGTTCTGCGGCCTTTTTCCGGTCGACGCGGCCGAGTTCGAGGATCTGCGCGAGGCGATGGGAAAGCTGCGTCTCAACGATGCGAGCTTCGAGTTCGAAATGGAAACGAGCGCCGCGCTGGGCTTTGGCTTCCGCTGCGGCTTTCTGGGCCTGCTGCATCTCGAAATCATCCGCGAGCGTCTCGAACGCGAATTCAACATCGACCTGATTACGACGGCGCCCTCGGTCATCTATCAGTTGCACATGACCGACGGGAAAATTATCGAGATGCACAATCCGGCCGACATGCCGGATGTGATGAAGATCGATCATATCGAGGAACCGTGGATCCGCGCGACGATCCTGGTGCCCGACGAATATCTGGGCGCGGTTCTGAAGCTCTGCGAAGACAGGCGCGGACACCAGATCGATCTCACCTATGCCGGTTCGCGCGCCATGCTGGTCTACCGCCTGCCGCTGAACGAGGTCGTGCTCGATTTCTACGACCGGTTGAAATCGGTGAGCCGCGGCTATGCGAGCTTCGACTATCAGATCGAAGGCTACGAACCCGGCGAACTGGTCAAGATGTCGATCCTCGTCAACGACGAGCCGGTGGATGCGCTGGCGACCATCGTGCACCGTTCGCGCGCCGAACAGCGCGGCCGCATGATGTGCGAGAAGCTGAAGGAACTGATCCCCAAGCACCTCTTCAAGATACCGATCCAGGCCGCGATCGGCGGGCGCATCATCGCGCGAGAGACGATCGCCGCGATGCGCAAGGACGTGACGGCGAAGTGCTATGGCGGCGACATCAGCCGCAAGCGCAAGCTTCTCGACAAGCAGAAAGAGGGCAAGAAGAAGATGCGCCAGTTCGGCCGCGTCGAAATCCCTCAGGACGCTTTCATTTCCGCCCTGAAGATGGACGCCAACTGACGCTTGGGTTCCGCGGCGTCCCGCGCTTCAACCGAGCAACGAAAAACCGTCCGGACGAAATGTCCGGACGGCTGTTGCCGCTGGGCCGGATGATGCGAGGTCAGTCCGCGCGGCGCAGCAGCGCCAGCAGGCCGGCAAGCACGACGCCGATGACGCCGAGAACCGCCCATGACGGGTAGCTCATCGCCGTCTTGATCGGATCGACGAGGCCTTCGGGCGCGCCGGAATCGACCCATCCCGCAAACCAGTCATGGCTGCCCTGGTTCACCAGAATCCAGAATTCGCTGAACGAGCGCATTTTGATCGCGCCTTCTTCAAGCGACAGCAAGGCGTCCGATCCCAGCGCCATCAAGGCGGCGATGATGAAAAGAAGTCCGATCAGTCGAAACACAACCATGGTACGAGCCCCCCAGCCCAAACTCAGCGGTTAAAACCAGCGTCGAGAACGCTAACCGGATCGAGTGTGCCAAACAAGCACAGTGATGAAAAGACCTTTGGCAGATCAAGGGTCTAATGGGCGTATGTTGGTTGATTCAGGGCCTTTGTTGCGTATAGTGCCGCCCGCTGCCGCTGGATTTTCAGGCGATGCAGGAGGGGTGGCCGAGTGGCTGAAGGCGCACGCTTGGAAAGCGTGTATGCGGGAAACCGTATCGAGGGTTCGAATCCCTCTCCCTCCGCCAGCCGGATTGTTGTTTGGAATCAGATATTTAGAAAGTCAGGCCGGTCGGCCGGCCGCATTATGGAGGCCGTTCGTCCGCCGCGCATTCGGCGCCTGGCCTTTTGTTCGCGCCACGCGCGCCACCGTTTTCCTTCGGCGTTGCGGCAGAATTGATACAGAGCCGACTGAAATATGGTTAACGCGTGCGATGCGTTGCGGGGTCAGTTGATGCGGCTGATCTGGGCGGTCCGTCGCGGCTTCAGATAGGCGGTTTCCGAAAAGTCGATCGTACCCGTAATGGTTTCCGAAAGCGGCGAGCCGTAGCTGTAGGTTGTCTCGACAAGGATGACGCTCGACCCGGGCGTGGTCAGCCCGGCCGGCAGCGTGACCGTCGAGTTGACGGCGCGGGGCGAGATCTGGAATCCGTCGCTCCATGCAACCTGCGCGACATTCGACGAATTTGCGACGACGCTGGTGACGCGCACCGAGAGCGGTCCGGTGCTGAAGGGCGAAAGGATCGCGGAGCTGGCGGCGAAGACATCCGCCATGTCGGCGTCGCTGATCGCGGCCGCCTGCGCGACGATATCGGCCGCTGTGTAGGCAACCGAGGTAACCCGGCGGTTCGCGGTCAGCATGTGCGTGGTCTCGACGGCGCCGAGATAGAAAGTAAGCATGACCGGCAGAATGAGCGCGAACTCGACAGCCGCGAGCCCCGCGACGTCGCGCAGCAAGCGCACATTCCGTCCGCTGGCTACCAGTTTCTCGATCTGACGATACGTTCCGCGCATGTCCGCCTCGTTCTCAGCTTGCCGGCAGTATTTCGCCGAACGGCTCGTTGCGGAAAGCAACGCTTGCCGCTATGACGCGGCCGCCTCCCTCGAGGTTCGACAGCCCGATCATCGACGGGCTAAGGACGCCCCAGGAATAGAAAACGCGAACGAGAACGATGTCGCCGGCATCGCCCGGCTGAAAGACGGTGTTTCCAACCATGTTGCCGTCTTCATCGATCAAGGGCGGGAAGCTCACATTGTTGAAGGCTGAAAAATTTCGCACATCGACCCGAAGCCCGGCATCGCAATCGCTGATCAGGGTCATCTGATCGCAGATGATGTTCCTGAAATCGGATTCCGTCATGTTGCCATGCTGAACCTGGCCCGTTCGCACCAGGCGTCCGGCATTCGCAACGACACTGTCGAGATTGGAAGTCGCGAAGTAGATGATGCAGGTCTCGATCAGTGCAAAAAGAAGCGCAAAGAAAGGGACCGCGAGCAGCGCGAACTCGACGGCGACACTGCCGCTTTCGGTACGGCAGAAACCGCGGCAATTTCGCCGTTTTCCGAACCGCCCTTGCCTCATATCACTCATGGATTGCCCTCGCGCCATGGATTCCGCTTGACGCAACCTTCTTGATAGCGCTCCGCCGGTTACCAAAAAGTAAGCACCGACAATTTCGGCATACTTATTCATCCCTTCTTAACGGCCAGCGCCCTAAAACCGGTTTGTGTACCTGTTTGCCGCGCCGGGCCCCCGCGAACCGTCCCGGCTGGCGGCCATAGATGGCGGACCCGTTCCCATGTGGCGCTTCCACGATCTGCTGCGGAAATTCTGGGGAGACCGGCGCGGAAACTTCGCGACGATCTTTGCGATCGCCGCGATCCCGATTGTCGCCGCTGCCGGCGCTTCGGTCGATATTTCCCGCGCCTATATCGTCGAGACCAGGCTTAAAGCCGCACTCGACGCGGCGGCGTTGGCCGTCGGCGGCGCGACGGGCCAAACCAACGAACAGCTTCAGGTGCTGGCGCAGAGCTTTTTCAACGCCAACTATCCCGCGTCGAAGATCGGCGTTCCCGGTACCCTCACGGTTGCACAGAACGGCAACGTCGTCACGCTGTCGGCGCATGCAACACTGCCGACCTCCCTCATGGGCGTCGTCGGCATCGACACGCTCGACATCGCGGCGACCTCGCAGGTCACGCGCATGGGCAAGAAGCTCGAAATCGCGCTGGTCCTCGACAATACCGGCTCAATGGGTTCGGGCGGCCGGATGACGGTGCTGAAGACCGCGGCCAAGAACCTGCTGACGACGGTCTCCGCGGCGGCGCTCGACCCGGGCGATGTCAAGGTGGCGATCGTTCCGTTCAACATCGACGTCAAGGTCGGCACCGCCTACGAGAACGCCAACTGGCTGCGCTGGGACGAGTTCGTGCCATCCGGCGGCGGTGGCGGCGGCGGTGGCGGCAACTGCCATATCATCCTGATCCTTCTCGGCCTCTGCAACAACAGTGGCGGCGGCTCCAATCCTCATGCCGGCTGGAACGGCTGTGTCGAGGATCGCGACCAGAACTACGACACGCTGAACACGTTGCCGCCGGCGACCGGTGGTGGCAGCAATGCGACACGCTATCCCGCCCACGAGAACACCAGCGGAAACAGCAATTGCAATTTGCAGACAATCATGCCGCTCTCCCACAACTGGACGGCGCTTGCCACGCATATCGACAACATGGTGTCCGCGGGAAATACCAACACGACGATCGGTCTTGCCTGGGGGTGGAATATGCTGACGCCGGGAGCGCCATTGTCGGCCGCTGCCGCGCCCAACAACAATCTCGACAAGGTGATCCTGTTCCTGACCGATGGCGACAACACGCAGAACCGATGGACGACCAGCTCGTCGCAGATCGACGCGCGCACCGCGCTGGTATGCACCAATATCAAGGCGGCAGGAATCAAGATCTACTCGGTGCGTGTGATCGACGGCAACGCGACGCTCATTCGCAACTGTGCGACCGACCCGGGCATGTACTACAGCGTCAACACGGCGAGCGAACTCACGTCCGTCTTCGCCTCGATCGCCCAGTCGCTGTCGAACCTGCGCATCAGCCAGTAAGGCGTCCGGCGCCGGCGCCTCAAACGAAAATCGCGGCGGGTTATTCCGCCGCGATCTTCCTTTTCGGAGGTCCGGAAGTGCCGGCTATTCGCTGGCGGCCGTACCGCCTTGGGCCGCGCCCGCGCCGACGGCGCCCGCCATCTGGCCCATCAATGCATTGAAGCTCTCAGGGCTGTCGCCCATGGCCGGGACGCGTTCGCAGCGCGGCGTGCAATTGTAGGAGTACTGTCCGGCGCCGCGCGTCAGCGTGACGGTCGATGCGTTCTGCGCCACAACACTCACATTCATGTCGGCAATGGCCTTGCCGTCGCTGTCGAGCGCCACGATGTTGGTGCGGCCATGGCTGCGGCCCATCACGTAGACGAGCTGCGAACCTTCAACCGTTACATCGGCGATCGCCGGATTGCCGACCATGATGGTCGCGACGGGTTGCGGGAAATGCAGGGCGCGCGACTTGTTCATCTCGACGAGGAAATCTGCGGCCTGTGCGCCGCCGGCAATCAGCGCCGCGAGACCCGCGCCGAGCGTCGTTGCGCGAGCGACGCGCCGGATTTTGTTTCGTGCAACCATGTTCGGGCCCGTTTCATCGTGGTGAGGCGGCCGCTCCGGCCGTCCTGGATGAAACACTACCGGCAAGGAGTGAACGATTTGTTGACCGTGACGAGGGGCAAGGGGTCCTTTAACGAGCAATTAAAAAGGTCGCTCTAGGCTGGCCTGTGAATGGCGGAAACGAGCCAAGGGAGACCTCAATGGCTGGCGTGGCGCGAGATGGCCGGGGCGCGGCGACGACGGCGGCGCGATCGCTGGCAGGTGTTCGGATTTTTGCAGGTCTGGCCCCGCGCGAACTGGCGCTGCTCGCCGCCGAATGCGACTGGCGAACCGTCGCCAGGGACGAGATCGTGATCAGCACCGCACAGAGCGGCGAGCCCGATGGTGTGATGTTCGTGGTCGACGGTGCCGTGCGCCTGGCACGCGCAGCCGGCCCGGCCGGACGCATTGCCTATAAGGACATCGGCGCCGGTGGCCAGTTCGGGGAGATGTCTGTGTTCGGCCTCGCCGAGGCCGATCTCACGGTCATCGCGCGCGACGACAGCCGGATCGCGACATTGAGGCTCGACCGGTTCGCCGAGCTGCTGGCTCGCGAGGAATCGGTTTCCCGCGCGCTCCTCTGCCAGTATGCCCGCCTGCTGCGCGGACAGGAATCGGCGGGCTCGTCGTCGGCGTTGGACAGCGAAGCGGCGCTGGACGGCACCGGCGCCCAGCGGCTCTACATGGAGCTGCTGGCTTTGGCCGAGCCGCATGCTGGAAAGGACGGTGGCGAAATTCTGCTGATCGCGCGCTTGCCCCGGCACCGTGTGCTGGCGGACCGGATTTCGACAACCGAGGAGGCGGTCGCGCGCGCCATTGCCGGGCTGGTCCGCAGCGGCGTCGCCGAGCGCGATTATCCCGGCCTCGTCATCAAGGACGAAGCGGCGCTCCGCGGTCTGGCAGCCGCCCGCTAGCGCCGCGCCGCCTTTTGCGCGGATTGTCGCGCTGCCCGGCACCTGATTAACCGACGATTAACGATACTCCAAACCGGCGCAATTGCGCCGTTGTCGCGAATAAATGCATCGCGTCTATTTTTATTTCGACTGTAAAGTATAGTCCAAATCTATACATCGAAGTTTGCCGATTTGTCGTGCAAATTATACGAAATCCGCTGTATCCATTAGCGTTTGGGTAAGACTGCCTCCCTATGCTGGCCTCCAGTCCGAAAGGGCGCCCTGCCGCTGGCAATCGCGGATGAGGGTTGGTGCTGTCGACAGTCAACGGTGTAAGGAGGCTTATCGTGAGCCATTTTCTGAAGTCTTTTGTGAAGGATGAGTCCGGCGCGACCGCGATCGAATACGGTCTGATCGCCGCCGGCATCGCGGTTGTGATCATTGGCGCGGTTCAGCTCGTGGGCACGAACCTCACCACGCAGTTCAATGACATTGCCGCTGCGGTCGGCGGTGGCGGCGAAGGTGGCGGGGGCGAGTAATACGCGCCAACGAACTGACTGGCTGCCGAGGGTCTTCCTCCTCGGTGGCGGAACCGAAAGAGCCGCCGGATGCCTGAAAAGAGCATCTGGCGGCTTTCTTGTGTCCACCCCCCTCCGCCGGACACAAACCCGGCAAACCCCCCCGCCAAATCATTGTCCTGCGGATCATTTTGAGCCGGCGTTTACCCCAAATTTACGGTCCCCCGACCACTATCCAGAGGTACGGCCGGGCATCTCGTCCGTCCGTGCGGGGACCATACGGTCCATGCGCTATTTACAGGGAAACGGGCAAATTCGTGTTGAACATGCTCCTGCTCGCCGTCTTTCCCGTCGCGATGATCTTCGGTGCGATCTGGGATTTGACGACGATGACCATACCGAACCGTCTGACGATTGCGCTTGTCGCGGCGTTTGTGCTGCTCGCGCCGCTGGCGGGGCTGTCGTTGCAGCAGATTGGCATGCATGTGGCGGCCGGCGCGGCGATGCTTCTCGTCGGCATGGCCCTGTTCGGCCTGGGGTGGATCGGCGGCGGCGACGCCAAGTTTGTGACCGGCGCCGCGCTCTGGATCGGTTTGACGGATTTGCTTCCCTATCTGTTGATCGCCTCGGTGCTGGGCGGCGCGTTGACGTTGGCCCTGCTCTCTTTCCGACGACTGCCATTGCCCGATTTCATGTTTCGCCGCGCATGGATCGCGCGGCTGCACGACCGCGACGCCGGCGTTCCCTACGGCATTGCGCTCGCGGTGGCGGGCCTGATTGTTTTTCCGCGCACGGTCTGGATCGAACTGGCGGCTTCGGCCGCCTGAAAAATGAAGCGGACACAGGCGTCCGCGCGATGAAAGGAATGGAAAAGTGAACGCCGCACGCATTGGAGTTCTGGTTCTGGCGCTTGTCGCCGCGGGCCTCGCGGCATTCCTGGCGCGCGGTCTTGTATCGTCGGACAACGAGCCTGTCGAAACGAAAGTCGTGGAGGCGCCGACGACGGAAGTTCTCGTCGCGGTTTCCAACCTGCAGGTCGGCCAGCGCGTCGCGAGCGGCGATCTGCGCTGGCAGAAATGGCCGGATGAATCGATGAACGCGGCCTACATCACGCGCACCCAGCGGCCTGCCGCCGTCGAGGAATATTCGGGCAGCGTCGCGCGCTCGGCCGTTCTCAGCGGCGAACCGGTCACTGCGGAAAAGCTCGTCAGCCTTTCCGGTGCCGGCTTCATGTCGGCCCTGATCGAGCCCGGCATGCGCGCGACCGCCATCACCATCAGCGCGAAAACAAGCGCGGGCGGCTTCATCCTGCCGAACGATCGCGTCGATGTGATCGACATCGGCAAGGGCCGTACGATCCTGCGCAACATTCGCGTGCTCGCGATCGATCAGCGCTTCAACGAGAAGGCTGGCGAACAGGTCGCGATCGGAAACACGGCAACGCTGGAACTGACGCCGGCCCAGGCGGAACTCGTCGCCGTCGCCGAAGGCGACGGCAATCGTCTCGCGCTCGCCCTGCGCAGCATGAGGGAGCAGGAATTGGCCGGAAACGAAGACCTTTCCACGGCCGGTAGCCCGGTCGTGAGGATCGTACGCTACGGCACGGCGCAAACCGTGCGGGTGAGGTAGGCGATGGGATCGGGCATGAAGGTAGCTTCTATTTTGCAGCGCGTGGCACGATCCCTTGCGGTCGCCTCTTGCGCGCTCGCATTGTTCGCCGGACCGGCCACCGTTGCCGGCGCAAACGACGCGCGGCTGGTCAAGATCGATCAAGGCGGTTTGGGAAAGGGCTCCCGCAGCATCGTGCTCGGCCTGAACAAGGCGGCCATCGTCGAGCTTCCGGTCGCGGCGCGTGACGTCCTGGTGTCGAACCCCGCGATCGTCGACGCCGTGGTCCGTACCAACAGGCGCACCTACCTGATCGGCATGGCCGTCGGCCAGACGAATGCCTTCTTCTTCAATGAAGCCGGCCAGCAGATCCTCAATCTTGAAATTCAGGTCGCACGCGATCTCTCCGGCTTGCGCGACACGCTGCGCCAGTTTTTCCCGAAAGCCCGCATCGATGCGCAGGCGATGAACGAACATGTCGTTCTCTCCGGCATGGTGGCGAACGCCGCCGAAGCCAACAAGGCCCATGATCTTGCCGCCCGCTATATCGGCGGCGACATGGACCAGGTGCTCAATATGCTGGGCATCGAGGGCAAGGAACAGGTGATGCTGAAGGTAACGGTTGCCGAAATGCAGCGCACCGTCATCAAGCAGCTCGGCGTCGATCTCTCGACCGCCGCAAATTTCGGCGACTTCGCGCTTCGTCTGGCGACGCAAAATGCCTTCAGCCTTCAGGGCCAGGCGCTTGGTGGCCTTTCGACGGACGGAACCGAAGTTGTCGGCAATGACGGTTCGATCGGCTCGGCGATCCGCGCGTTGGAGCGTACCGGAATCATGCGCACACTGGCCGAACCCAATTTGACGGCGATCTCGGGCGAGTCGGCGAAGTTCCTCGCCGGCGGCGAATTCCCCGTTCCGACATCGCGCGACCAGAATGGCAACGTGTCGCTCGAATTCAAACCCTTCGGTGTCGGCCTCAACTTCACCCCGGTCGTGCTGAGCGAAGGCCGTATCAGTTTGCGCATCTCGACCGAGGTCAGCGAATTGTCGTCGGACGGCGCATTCCTGATGCAGGGTGTCGACAATGACGGGGTCACCGTTCCGGCACTGAAAGTTCGCCGCGCCGAAACGACGCTCGAACTGCCGAGCGGCGGCTCGCTGGTGATGGCGGGTCTTCTCTCCGATTCGACGCGGCAGAACATCGACGGCGTACCTGGCGCCAAGGATATGCCGGTCCTCGGCCAGCTCTTCCGCAGCCGTGACTACCAGAAAAACGAGACCGAACTGGTCGTCATTGTGACGCCCTATCTGGTCGATCCGACCTCCCGCAACAATCTGGTGCTGCCGACCGACGGCTTCGCTCCGGCAAGCGATCTCGACACGATCCTGATGGGACGCCTCAACGCGACATATGGCGCGAACGGCGCCGCGCCGACGGACAAGTCGCTGCAGGGCCCTGTCGGCTTTGTGGTCGATTGATGAGGGGATCGAGAAGGAAAATGGCAATGAACACGAACAAGCCCCTCGCAACAGGCATTCTGGCTGCACTCGTGCTGGGCCTCGCCGGCTGCGGCTTCAATGGTATCGATCAGGCGCAGTATGACGCCGCGCGCGTTCACCCGATTTCGGTGCAGCCCGATGTCGCGACGCTCAACATCGATGTGCCGCCGGGTCAGCCCGGTCTCACGGCTGCAAACCGCGCCGCGGTCGCGGACTTCGCCGCAAGCTATCGCGAGCGAGGCCACGGTCCGCTCACCGTCTCGACACCGTCGGGCTCGCCGAATGCAGCGACCGCAACGGGCTTTTTGAGCGACGTGCGCGACACGTTGGCCGAGAGCGGCGTGTCCGGCGATATGCTCGCCTACACGCCCTACAGCGCCTCGTCCGCCGAACGCGCCGCGCCGCTGATCCTGTCCTTCAAGCGCTATGTGGCGAAGGCGAGCGCCTGCGGCGACTGGTCGACAAGCTCCGCGACGGACTATCGGAACCTTCCGCCGCCGAACTTCGGCTGCGCGACGCAAAACAATCTAGCGGCGATGATCGCCGATCCGGCCGATCTTCTGAAGCCCCGCGGCATGACGCCGGCGGATGCGGACCGCCGCAACACCGTCCTCGAGAAATACCGCGAGGGCGAGTCGACGGCGACCGCAAGGTCCGACCAGGATTCGGGCGCTGTAAGCAAGGTAAGCCAATGAGCAACGTCGCACACAAGGAAATCATCGACGAGGCGCCGCCGATGGCCGATGCCGAGCCGCGGCCGGCAGCGCTTCCGTCCATCGCGCATGTTGCCGCCGACAACGATGGCACGCATGTGATGAAGCCCGTTCCGCGCATCACGATTCATGCTTTCTGCGAACAGCCGTCGTCAGGCAGCGCCATTCAGCGCGCCGGCGAGGACCGCCGGCTTGCCAAGGCGCATCTGACGGTCCACATGGGCGGTATTCCCGCCGCCGTGGAGCAGTACCAGCAGTCGCCGACACCGAACCTCATCATGGTCGAGGCGCGTGCCGCCGGTCCGGAATTGTTCGCCCAGCTCGGCGCGCTTGCCGAAGTCTGCGATGCTGGCACCAAGGTCGTCGTGATCGGCCACATGAACGACGTCTCGCTCTATCGCGAGATGATCCGTCAGGGTGTCAACGAATATCTGGTCGCGCCGCTGCATCCGATGGGCGTCATCGAAGCCATATCGCGCCTTTACATCGACCCCGACGCGCCGCCGATCGGCCGCACGATCGTCTTCGTCGGCGCCAAGGGCGGCACCGGCTCCAGCACCATCGCGCATAACATCGGATGGTGCATATCGAGCGGTATGGACGAAGACGTGGTTATCACCGACCTCGACCTTCCGTTCGGCACCGCCGGCCTCGATTTCAATCAGGATCCTGCCCAGGGCATCGCCGATGCACTCACCGCGCCGGAACGGCTCGACGACGTGCTGCTCGATCGACTGCTTGTCAAATGCACAGATCGCCTGAGTCTTTTCACGGCGCCGGCCGTTCTCGATCGTGACTTCGAGATGGATGGCGACAGCTGTGAAAGCGTGCTCGACATCGTGCGCGAGGGTGTGCCTTGCGTGATTGTCGATCTGCCGCATGTCTGGGCACCCTGGACGAGAAAGGTACTGCTGGCCGCCGATGAGATCGTCATCACCGCAACCCCCGATCTTGCAAGCCTGCGCAACGCGAAGAGCATGCTGGATCTGACGCGCCAAGCGCGGCCCAACGACAATCCGGCGCATATTGTCCTCAATCAGGTGGGCATTCCCAAGCGTCCCGAAATCCCAGTGAGGGATTTTGCCGAGGCGGTGGGCGCAGAGCCCACGCTGGTTCTGCCGTTCAATCCCGGTCTCTTCGGGACGGCGGCCAACAATGGCCAGATGATCGAGGAGCTTGAGGCAAAGGGGAAGACAGCCGAGGGTCTGCGTTTCCTCGCCCGTCAGCTCTGCGGTCGCGAACAGCGCGCAGAGAAAGCTGCAAAGTCGTCCTCGATCTTTCGCTTTCTGTCGCGCAAATAGCAAATAGAAGAGCCGGAGGTAGTCGCTCGTGTTTGGAAGGCGGAATGAAGGTCAACCGGTCGCACGCAAGCCAGTTGCGGCGCCGCCGTCTGCTGCGCAACCCGCTGGTTCCGCACCATCGGCGGCAACGCCCCCCCTTGCCCAGAAGCCGACGGTCGCCAGGCCCGCCGCTCCCAAGCCAGCGCCCGTAAAGGCGACCGCGCGCGCCTCCGATCATCGCTCCGAGAACTACTATCAGATCAAGACGACGATCTTCAACGCGCTGATCGACACGATCGACCTGACACAGCTTGCGCAACTCGACGCCGAAAGTGCGCGCGAGGAAATTCGCGACATCGTCAACGAAATTCTGTCGATCAAGAATGTTGTCATGTCGATCTCCGAGCAGGAAGCCCTGCTGCAGGATATCTGCAACGATGTTCTGGGTTACGGTCCGCTCGAGCCGCTGCTGGCGCGCGACGACATTGCCGACATCATGGTGAATGGCTGCGAACGCACTTTCATCGAAGTGAACGGCAAGGTCGAGCTGACCAATATCCGCTTTCGCGACAACAGTCAGCTGATGAACATCTGTCAGCGCATCGTCAGCCAGGTCGGCCGCCGCGTCGATGAATCGAGCCCGATCTGCGACGCGCGCCTCCCCGACGGCAGTCGTGTCAACGTCATCGTGCCGCCGCTGGCGATCGACGGACCCGCGCTGACCATCCGCAAGTTCCGCCGCGACAAGCTCCTGATGCAGGACCTGGTCACCTACAATTCAATATCGCAGGAAGGTGCCGATGTTCTCGGTATCATCGGCAAGGTGCGTTGCAACGTGCTGATTTCCGGCGGTACCGGCTCGGGCAAGACGACGCTTCTGAATTGTCTCACCGGTTATATTGACACCGACGAGCGCGTCATCACCTGCGAGGACGCTGCCGAACTTCAGCTTCAGCAACCCCACGTCGTGCGCCTCGAAACGCGCCCGCCCAATCTCGAGGGCCAGGGACAGGTGACGATGACCGAACTCGTCCGCAACTGCCTGCGCATGCGTCCCGAACGCATCATCGTCGGTGAGGTGCGTGGACCGGAGGCCTTCGATCTGCTGCAGGCGATGAACACCGGTCACGACGGTTCGATGGGAACGCTCCATGCCAACAGCCCCCGTGAGGCGCTGTCGCGCCTGGAGAGCATGATCACGATGGGCGGATACGCACTTCCCTCGAAGACGATCCGCGAAATGATCTGCGGCTCGATCGTTGTCGTGATTCAGGCCGCGCGCCTGTGCGACGGCTCGCGCCGCATCACGCACATCACCGAAGTGCTCGGCACCGAAGGCGACGTCATCATCACGCAGGACCTCTTCGTCTACGAGATCGAGGGCGAAGACGAAACCGGCCGTATCGTCGGCAAGCACAAGTCGACAGGCATCGCGCGTCCTTCGTTCTGGGACCGCGCGCGCTACTACAATCAGCATCACGCTCTGGCGGCGGCGCTCGACCGCGCCCAGGGTTAGGGCGGAGCGGGTCGCCCATGGACCGCACCACGCTGATGATCTTCGGCATCGCCATTCTCGCCGCGCTCTGCATCGCGGCGATCGGCTTCGTTTTTGTGGGCGGAAAGACCGAATCGCAGAAGCGGGTCGCCCGCGTCGCGCGCGGCTCGGGCCCCCGCTTGCAGGCGATGGAGGGCGATGTCGACAACAGCGAAAAGCGCCGCAAGCAGATGCAGGAGACTCTGAAGGGTCTCGAGGAAAAGCAGCAAGAGCAGAAGAAGCGAGTATCGCTCACCACGCGCATCGAGCGCGCCGGACTCGATATCACGACGCGGACGTTTTTCATCGCCAGCGCCGTTGCCGGTCTGGTGGCGATGCTGGCCATGATGCTCGGCGGTCTTTCGCTTCCGGTTTCGGCGCTTGGCGGGTTTGCCGTGGCCTTCGGGTTGCCGCGTTGGGTTCTGTCCTGGCTTATCAAGCGGCGTCAGAAAGCCTTTCTCGAAGAATTCGCCAATGCGATCGACGTGATCGTTCGCGGCGTAAAATCGGGGTTGCCTGTCAACGACTGCTTGCGTCTGATTGCAACGGAAGCGGCCGAACCGGTGCGCACGGAGTTCCAGGGCATTGTCGAAGGGCAGAAGGTCGGTGTAACTCTCGAACAGAGCCTGACGCGCATCTATGAGCGGATGCCGCTCGCCGAAGTCAATTTCTTCCAGATCGTTCTGGCAATCCAGCAGAAGTCCGGCGGCAATCTGTCGGAGGCGCTCGGGAACTTGTCCAAGGTGCTCCGCGATCGAAAGAAGATGCGCGGGAAAATCCAGGCGATGTCTCAGGAAGCCAAGGCGTCTGCCGCCATCATCGGATCGCTGCCCCCAGGCGTGATGATGATGATCTACATGACATCGCCTGACTATATGGGCGTTCTCTTTTCAACGACGGCGGGAAACATGATCATCGTGGGGGGCCTCACATGGATGGCCATCGGCGTTCTCGTGATGAGAAAGATGATCGACTTCAAGTTTTAGGACGCGTCATGACTTCGTTTTTTCTTGCCATGCAAGAGATGTTCAATGTCGAAAATATCGTGATGCTTCTCACGGCGGTGGCGGCGTTTGCGACGATCCTGACATTGACGGCACCGATGCTTGCCGGCGACAAGCTCGGTACGCGCATGAAATATGTTTCGACCGAGCGCGAAGCGATGCGGGCCAAGGCGCGCGAGAACCTCGCCCAGGAAAAGACACGTCTCAGGCAAACGTCGAAGGGCTTCATCAAGGACGTTGTCGAAAGATTTGCGCGCGGCAATGTGCTGGAAAACACGGCGATCAAGGACAAGCTTCGCCAGGCGGGCTTTCGCGGCCCCGGCCCGATGTACACATTCGTCTTCTTCCGGTTTGTCATGCCGCCCATCCTTTTCGTGCTGGCACTTCTCTATCTTGCCTTTGTGAACGATTTCGGGCTGCCGGTGATGTCGCGATTTGCGGCGTCCTGCGGCGCTGCCTTTGTGGGCTTCTATCTACCGAGTCTTTTTGTCGAAAACATCATCGCGCGCCGGCAGGACTCGATCCGCAAGGCATTTCCCGACGCGCTCGATCTGCTGCTGATCTGTGTCGAGTCTGGCATGTCGATCGAGGCGGCCTTCCAGAAAGTGGCCGCTGAAATCGGCACGCAATCGGTCGAACTTGCCGAGGAACTCGGCCTCGCGACAGCGGAACTCTCCTACTTGCAGGAGCGCCGACAGGCTTACGAAAATCTGGCCTCCCGGACGGGTCTTCCGGGCGTCAAGGCGGTTGCGACAAGCCTGATCCAGGCCGAGCGCTACGGTACGCCGCTCGGTCAGTCGCTGCGTGTCATGGCGCAGGAAAATCGCGATATGCGCATGGCGGAAGCGGAAAAGAAGGCGGCGGGCCTTCCGCCCAAGCTGACGGTTCCTATGATCCTCTTTTTTCTGCCGGTACTGTTTGGGGTCATTCTCGGGCCGGCCATCATCAAGGTGATGAGCGACTAGCGGCACTGCTCTCCGCATCGAGACATGGAAAAAGGCGCTTGCCACGATGCGGAGCAAGCGCCTTTTTCATTTGTGAACGGCGGGCGAAAATGCCGCTCAGCGGATCGACGTGCGCGTTTCCGGCGGCATCGACGAAACGAGATCCGGCGGTGCAACGTCCCGCGCGGGCCTGCCTTGTGAGGAATCGTCCTGCGAGGGCTGCGCCGGTGCGTCGATTTCCTTCATCTGCTGCCAAAGTGCCGGTTGCGAAAGCATATCGCGCAGATAGGCGATGTTGCCATCCGCGACGTTGGCGGGAAGATCGGCGCGGGCAAGGCGCGTGGCCTCGTCAAAATTTCCCTTGAGACCGAGAACGATGGCAAGGTTTTGCCGTGCATGGGCGTCGGCGCGCGAATCTGCAACCGCCTGCCGCAGCGTCCGCTCGGCATTGTCGAGATCGCCGCTCAGGGCATGGGACAGGCCGAGATTGGTGAGAACGGAAGGATTGCCGGGCGAAAGCGCCAGCGCCTCCTCGTAGCTCTGCCGGGCGGCGTCATAGAGACCCATCTGGTCGAGTGCGACGCCGAGAGCGGAGCGGACAGACCAGTCTTGCGGCGAAAGGCGCGCCGCCTCGTTCAGCATGGCGGCCGCCTGGTCGGCCCGGCCGCCGGCCGCCAGCACCTTGCCGTATTCGGCCAGCACGTCGGCATTCGATCCGTTGGTGATGTGCGTGCGCTGCATCACACCGATAGCCTGCGCCACCGAACCGATCTGCCGCAACGCCCGCGAATAGTTGACGGCAGCGTCGGCCTGATCGGGGTTGCGCTCGTAGAGCGTCCCCCAATAGGCGGCAGCGGCCACATAATCTTGCGTCTTGGTGGATTCGACCGCCGCGCCGCGAAGCGCCGGATCGTCGATCCGCGCCTGCGCCTGTTCCATCGCGGTCGCGCTGTCGGGGCTGCCTGTGCTGGCGCAGCCGGTCAGCGCGACGACAGAGCAGAGCGTTGCCGCCGCCAGCCAGCGGTGGCGATGGCGGCGTGAAAGAGGTGTTTCGACCAGGCTTTTCATCGCATTCGGGTCCCGGTTCGGTCAGGATGATGTGGCGGTCCGGCGCGGCGGACTTTGCACAGTCCTGATTTTGAGACAGAGCCCTCAAGAAAAGATTAATTATAAGAATCGAACGAGGTGGCGGGTTTGGCATATCCGGGCGGCACGGGAAGCGGACCATGAATTTCGGGAAACAGACGGAAAGAATGCGCGAAATGACGGTCATGCTGGCTGCCGCGCTGGCGCGGGTACCCGCCCGCCCGTTGTTGATAGCGCTGGCCTTCTCGCTGATCGCCGCTTTTGCCGCGGTCCTTTACTGGAACCCGCCGGTAAGCCTCGAGGAGGAGCCGGACAAGGTCACTTTCTTCCAGATCGGCACCGGCGTCGTCGGCGGCGAGTACTTCGCGGTCGGCGAGCGTCTGGCCGCCGCCATCAGCCGCCCGCCGGGAAGCCTGCGCTGCGAGCGCGGCCTGCCTTGTGGCGTCACCGGTCTCGTCGCGGTGGCAAGGTCGTCGGCGGGACCCGTCGCCAATGTGCGGGCGGTCAGCGCCGGCCTTTTCGATTCCGCCATTGTCGCTGCGCCGGTCCTCGATCTCGCAACGCGCGCCGAAGGACCCTTCCGGGGCGAGAAGCCGTTCAGGGAACTGAGGGCGATCGCGGGCGTGTACCGCGAGGCGGTTTACCTGGCGGCCAGCCGCGGCGCCAATATTGCCGATGTGGCCGGCTTGAAGGAGATGCGCGTCTCGATCGGTCTGCGGGGGTCCGGAACGCAGGAAGCGGCCCTGCAGGTCCTGGACGCGCACGGCCTCACGCAGCGCATGATGAGTATCGGCGAACACGACACCGCCACCGCAATCGACCTGATGCTCCGCGGGCAACTCGACGCTTTTTTTGTCGTCGACGCGCTGCCGTCGCCGGTCATCCGCAGCATTGCAGATCGCGGGTCGATCGACATCGTACCGATCGACGGCGAGGACGCCGCGAAACTGACGGGCCCCAATTCCAACTTCCAGCGTCTCGCCATCCCGGACGGCCTGTACCGGTTTGTGCCGGAAACGTTGACGCTCGGTGTCTCGATGATCTGGGTCGTCAACGAGAATGCCGACGCCGATATTGTCTACGAAATTACAAAAGCTCTCTTTCGTCGTAGCAACAGCGTTTTGCTTTCGGGCGCCCGGATGCCGGGCCTGTTGCCGGGCGGGGAAGGCGAGGAAGAGGAGTTGGCGATCCTGTCGCTGCCGGTGCCGCTTCACGACGGCGCGGCGCGCTATTATCGCGAAGAGGGCTATCTTGTCGAAACCGGCGATGCGGAGCCGGCTCGCTAGGCCTTGAGTTTCTCCTGAGCCGCCGCGCCGGCGACCCAGTCGTGCATCGCGGGCAGCGTCGTCACGGCCTCCATATATGCCAGCGCGATCCCGTCATCGCCAAGCGCCGCGAGATCGACGCCGTAAGTACGCAGCCGCGTCACGACGGGTG
Source organism: Parvibaculum sp. (assembly GCA_040216885.1). GTDB lineage: Bacteria > Pseudomonadota > Alphaproteobacteria > Parvibaculales > Parvibaculaceae > Parvibaculum. The sequence goes on along the minus strand of JAVJOG010000033.1, from coordinate 15,380 downwards.
CATACATGGCGTCGGCAACGGTGAAGTGCCCGAAAAGAAAACCCTGATCGCCCGGCGTCTGGCCACCGAAACGGAAACGCAATTCGCGCCACAGCCGTAAGACACGCCGCGCATCGGCAAGGGCCTCCTCGGTGTGGCCCTCGCCCGGATGGCGCTCGATCACAGCCATCGGCATGTCACGGCGAAGCGCGCCGAATCCCGAATGCATTTCGGCCGCAGCAGCACGCGCCACCGCGCGGGCCAGCGCGTCGCGCGGCCAGAGCTTCCGCTCCGGGAAAAGGTCGGCGATGGTTTCGCAAATGGCGAGCGAGTCGCCGATCGTTTCGCCGCGCCATTTGAGTGCCGGCACGAACCCGGTCGGCGACACGGCCAGAATGTCGGCCTTGCTCTCCGGCCGGCGGAGCCTGATATGGACCTCGTCGAACGGCACGCCGGCCTGCCGCATCAGGAGCCATGGGCGCAGGCTCCAGCTCGACCAGTTCTTGTCACCGATGATGAGTGTGAATTCGGGCGCCGCCATTTCGTTCCCTTGATGCGAGGCGCCCCGCCGGGGCGCCGCCGTTGCAGCCGGTCAGGCCTCTCTATAAGGTTTCGGCAGCGTGAAATCACGTCCTTCCTGCGACCGATGCGCAAAGGCTCCCGGTGCTCGACATATTCATCTCTGACAAACACAAGGCGGCGACGCCCATCTGGCAGGTCCGCTCCGGCGAAGTCGACGGCTGGTGTGCGAGCCATGCCGGCCCTGGCGCCGCCTGGGTCGGCACCTCGGGCTTCAAGGCCGAGGCCGGCAAGGCGCTGCTCCTGCCGGACGGCTCGGGCGGACTTGCGGGCGCCCTGCTCGGGCTTGGCGACGGTTCTGATCCGTTTCTGACCGGCGCGCTACCGGCCGCGCTGCCACAGGGCGACTACAGGTTTGCCGGTGTCTTGCACGGGTCGGCGGCCAAGGCGGCCCTCGGTTTCGCGCTGGGCACCTATCGCTTCACGCGGTACAGCGGCGGCAAGCGCGACTGGCCGCGCCTCGTGCTGCCGCACGATGTCGACGGCGAGGAGACAAGCCGCCTCGCCGCCGCGACCTTTCTGGCGCGTGACCTGATCAACACGCCGGCCGCCGACATGGGACCGGACGCCCTCGCAGCGGCGGCCGAAGGCGTCGCCCGCGCGCATGGCGCGACATGCGAAATCATCCTCGGCGATGCGCTGCTCGATGAGAACTATCCGATGATCCATGCGGTGGGCCGCGCGGCGGCGGTCGCCCCGCGCCTGATCGACCTGCGCTGGGGCAGGGCGGATGCGCCCCGGGTGACGCTGGTGGGCAAGGGCGTCTGTTTCGACACCGGCGGTCTCGATCTCAAACCGTCAAGCGCCATGCTGCTGATGAAAAAGGACATGGGCGGCGCGGCCTGCGTTCTGGCGGTGGCGCAGCTTGTCATGGAGGCTGGGCTCGATGTCAGGCTTCGCGTGCTCGTGCCGGCGGTCGAAAACAGCGTGTCGGGCAACGCCTTTCGTCCGGGCGATGTGCTGCAAAGCCGGAACGGCATGAGCGTCGAGATCGGTAACACCGATGCCGAGGGCCGGTTGGTGCTGGCCGATGCGCTGACCGAGGCCGACAGCGAGGCGCCCGACCTGATTATCGACATGGCGACGCTCACCGGTGCCGCGCGCACCGCGCTCGGCCCCGATCTGCCGCCCTTCTATACCGATGACGAAACCCTGGCGGCCGAGATTGCTGCGTCGGCCTCGGCGACGTCGGATCCCCTGTGGCGGATGCCGCTCTGGCGCCCCTATGACAGCTGGCTCGACAGCAAGATCGCCGATGTGAACCACGTGTCGGACGGCCCCTTCGCGGGTTCCATCACGGCGGCGCTCTTCCTCCGCCGTTTCGTCGAAAAGGCCGGCGCTTACGTGCATTTCGACATTTACGGCTGGGCACCGAAGGCAAAGCCCGGCCGTCCCGTTGGCGGCGAGGCACAGGGCGTCCGCGCCCTGTACGACCTTCTGAAACGCCGCTACGGCGCCTGAACGCTTGCCCGTGTCCGAAGCCGCGCTAGACTGATCCGGTTCCGGAACGGATATGCCCGTTGTGGCGGTCCGTCCCGAACGGGGGATGACGGCGCGGGGGGACACGATGCCGGGACTTTCTTTCGACGACGGCGGTGCGCTGAAGCCCGGTGAGGCACTGTCGCTGTGGCACGATGTGGTGCTCCGCTCGGTGCGCCGGGCCGGGCCGGATCTTTCATCGAGGCAGCTTGCGATCATGTTCACGGTCTATCTCGATCCGCCGCCGCACACGGTTCGCGGCCTTGCCGCCGCGCTCGGCGTCTCGAAGCCGGCCATCACCCGCGCCCTCGACACGCTGGGCGGGCTCGATCTTCTGAAGCGTGCGCGCGACGATGCCGACCGGCGCAATGTGCTGGTGCAGCGCACCGCCAAGGGCTCCACATTCGTGCATGATTTTGCCGATCTCATCGTTGCATCGTCGCGAGGTGTCGAGGCATGAGCCGCGCGCGGGGCCCCGATCACCGGCTTAACCCCTATCGCGACGATCTGGCGGCGGCGCATCTGCGCGGCGAGGTCAGCAGCAGCCGCTTTGCCGAAGGGACGGATCGGCAGGTCGCCGCGCCGTCATTGCCGCTCCTGCGCCGGCCCGAGACAAATGCGCCGATGGACACGCAATTGCTTTTCGGCGAGGTCTTTCGCGTCTATGAGGAAAAGAACGGCTGGGCCTGGGGGCAAGCCGCGCTCGACGATTATGTCGGCTATGTCGAGACAAAAGAGCTTGCCGCCCGCCCCTCGGCGCCGACGCACACGGTCGCGGCGCTGCGAACTTTCGTCTATCCCAGGCCTGATTTGAAAACACGGCCGGCAGCTCCCCTGCCGATGAACGCCAAGCTGCGTGTCACCGGCGCGCGCGGCAATTTCAGCGAGATCGACCGCGGCGGCTGGGTCTTCACCGCGCATCTCGCCGCCATCGGCGCCCATGTGCGCGATTTCGTGGCCGTTGCCGAGGAGTTTCTGGGCGTGCCTTACCTGTGGGGCGGCCGCGACAGCACCGGTCTCGATTGCTCGGGCCTCGTGCAGGCCGCGCTTGAGCGTGCCGGCATCTCGTCCCTCAGGGACACCGACATGCAGGAGGCGACATTGGGCGAGGCCTTGCCGGAGCCCATCGACTTCACGAAGTTGAAGCGCGGCGATCTGGTGTTCTGGAAGGGTCACGTCGCGATCATGGTCGATGCCGAGCGCATGATCCACGCCAACGCCTTCCACATGATGGTCGCGATCGAACGGCTCGACGTTGCGATGTCGCGCATCGCCCGCTCGGATGCCGGCCACGTCACCAGCATCAAGCGCTTCCCGAACCGCTGAAAATCTATTCCGAAACCACGCCCTTCGGCGCCGCTGCGAGTTCGAAGGCCGCCGCCATCAGCGCCTTGGTGTAGTCGGTCTTCGGCGCGTCGAACACCTCGTCGGCGCTCCCCGCTTCCACAACCTTGCCATTCCGCATCACGATGATGTCGTCGGCCAGCGCCCGCACGACTTTCAGGTCGTGGCTGATAAAGAGATAGGCGAGGTTGTTGCGCCGTTGCAACTCGCGCAACAGTTCCACGATCTGCGCCTGAACCGACATATCGAGTGCGCTGGTCGGTTCGTCCAGCATCACGAAGCGCGGCTTCAGCGCCATGGCGCGCGCGATCGCGATACGCTGGCGCTGCCCGCCGGAGAACTCGTGCGGATAGCGGTCCTGCATGGCCGGATCGAGCCCGACCTCCGCCAGCGCATTCGACACGCGCTGCCGGCGCTCTTCGGCCGTGAGGCCGAGCTTCTGGATGACGAGCCCTTCCTCGACGATCTGTCCGACCGACATGCGAGGACTGAGCGACCCGTAGGGGTCCTGGAAGACGATCTGCATGTGGCGGCGCAACGGCCGCATTTCCTTGATCCTGAGACCCTGAAGGTCCTGACCGCGAAAGCGGATGCCGCCGTCGCTCGAAAGCAGCCGCATCATCGCAAGCCCGAGCGTCGTCTTCCCCGAGCCGGATTCGCCGACGACGCCGAGCGTCCGCCCCTCGCGCAGCGTCAACGAAATGTCGTCGACCGCTTTCACATGGCCGACCGTGCGGCGCAGCAGCCCGCGCTTGATCGGAAACCAGACGCGCAGGTTTTCTGCCTCCATCGCCACTGGCCCGTCCTTCGGCGCGCCGAGCGCGCGGCCCTTCGGCTCCGAGGCGATGAGGTGCTGCGTATAGCTGTGCTGGGGTGCCGTGAAAACGCGCTCCGTTGGGCCGCTTTCGACGATCTTGCCCTTGGTCATCACATTGACCCGGTCGGCCATCTTGCGGACGACGCCGAGATCATGCGTGATCAGCAGCAGCGCCATCCCCATTTCGCGCTTGAGGTCCTGAAGCAATTCGAGGATCTGCGCCTGCACCGTCACATCGAGCGCCGTCGTCGGTTCGTCGGCGATCAGCAGGTCGGGTTCGTTGGCAAGAGCCATCGCGATGATGACGCGCTGGCGCTGGCCGCCCGACAATTGATGCGGATAGGCGTCGAGCCGCTCCTCGGCGTTTGGAATGCCGACTTTCTTCAGCAGATCGAGCACGCGCGCTTTCACGGCGTCGCCGCGCAGCCCCTTGTGCTCGATCAGGACTTCGCCGACCTGCCGCTCGATCGTGTGCAGAGGATTGAGCGACGTCATCGGCTCCTGGAAAATCATCGTGATCCGGTTGCCGCGGATGCGCCGCATGGTCGGCTCGTTGGCGCCAATGAGGTTTTGCCCGTCGAAGATGATTTCGCCCGACGGGTGAAAGGCCTGCGGATAGTTGAGAAGTTGCATGATGGAGAGCGCCGACACCGATTTTCCCGAGCCGGACTCGCCGACCAGCGCCACCGTTTCGCCGGCTTTGATGTCGAAGGAAATCCGGTCGACCGCGATCGTCTCCTCGCCGTCCATGCGGAAGCCGACCGACAGGTCCTTCACCTCCACAAGCGCGCTCATTGCAGCACCTTGCGCGGATCGAAGGCGTCGCGCACCGCCTCGCCGATGAAGATCAGAAGGCTCAGCATCGTCGCGATGGCGAAGAAGCCGGCAAGCCCGAGCCAGGGTGCCTGCAGATTGGCTTTGCCTTGCGCCAGAAGCTCGCCCAGAGATGGCGAGCCGGGCGGCAGGCCGAACCCCAGAAAGTCCAGCGCCGTCAGCGTCGTGATCGACGAATTGAGAATGAACGGCATGAAGGTCAGTGTCGCCACCATGGCGTTGGGCAAAAGATGGCGGAACATGATCTTGGCACTGCCGAGTCCGAGCGCGCGCGCCGCGTTGACATATTCGAAATTGCGCGCCCGCAGGAATTCGGCACGCACCACGCCCACCAGCGCCACCCAGGAAAAGAGCAGCAAGATACCGAGCAATATCCAGAAATTCGGTTCGATGATCGCGGCGATGATGATGAGGAGATAAAGCGTCGGAATGCTGGTCCAGATTTCGATGAAGCGCTGGAACAGCAGATCCGTCCAGCCTCCGAAATAACCTTGCACGGCGCCCGCCGCAACGCCGATGACCGACGACAGGATAGTCAGCGTCAGTCCGAACAGCACCGAAATGCGAAACCCGTAGATCAGCCGCGCCACGACGTCGCGGCCCTGATCGTCGGTGCCGAGCCAGTTCTCGGCCGAAGGCGGCGCGGGTGCCGGTACCGGCAGGTTGAGGTTGATCGTCCGGTAGGAATAGCGGATCGGCGGCCAGACCATGATGCCGCCCGCATCTGCGATCAACGCCTGCACGAAGGGGTCGCGATAATCGGTTGCGGTTTCGAAGTCGCCGCCGAATGCCGTCTCGGGATAGTCGGCAAAAACCGGCGTGTAGATATCGCCCTTGTAGGTGACGACAAGCGGCCGGTCGTTGGCGATGAACTCGGCGAACAGCGACAGGAAGAAGAGCGCGCAGAAAACCCACAGGCTCCAGTATCCGCGCTTGTTGGCCTTGAAGTTGCGCCAGCGCCGCCGGTTGATCGGGCTGATGCGGATGGCGGGCAGGGCAGGGAGCGCCATTCCTCAGACCTCCCGCGTTTCGAAGTCGATGCGCGGATCGATCCAGGTATAGGTCAGGTCGCTGATCAGTGCGACGACGAGGCCGATCAGCCCGAAGATATAGAGTGTCGCGAAGACCACCGGATAGTCGCGGTTGACGATCGATTCGTAGGAAAGAAGCCCGAGCCCGTCGAACGAGAAAATCGTTTCGATCAGCAGCGACCCGGCAAAGAAGGCGCCGACAAAGGCGCCCGGAAACCCCGCGACCACGATCAGCATCGCGTTGCGGAACACATGACCGTAGAGCACCCGGTTCTCCGACAATCCCTTGGCCCGAGCCGTCATCACATACTGCTTGCGGATTTCGTCGAGGAAGGAGTTCTTGGTCAGCAGCGTCGTCGTCGCAAAGGCGCCGATGGTCATTGCCGTCACCGGCAGGATGATATGCCAGAGATAGTCGAGTACCTTGCCGGCGATGCTGAGATTTTCCCAGTTGTCGGAGGTGAGGCCGCGCAGCGGGAAGATCGAGAAATATGAACCGCCCGCGAACAGAACGATCAGGAACACCGCGAACAGGAAGCCCGGCACCGCATAGCCGACGATGATCGCACCGCTCGTCCATGTGTCGAAGCGGCTGCCGTCGCGGATCGCCTTGCGGATGCCGAGCGGGATCGAGATGAGATAGGTGATGAGCGTCGTCCATAGGCCGAGCGAAATCGACACCGGCAGTTTCTCGGCGATCAGCGACAACACGCTGGTGTCGCGGAAATAGCTGGTGCCGAAATCGAACCGCGCATAGTTCCAGACCATCAGGAAAAAGCGCTCATGCGCCGGCTTGTCGAAGCCGAACTGCACTTCGAGCGCCCGCAGGAAGGCCGGGTCGAGCCCCTGCGCGCCGCGATACTTGCTGTCGAGCGCCCCGTCGCCGCCGCCTGTCATCTGCTGCGCGAAGTCGCCGCCGCCGGTGCCGCCGATGCGCGCTGTCGCCGCGACCTCCGTGCCCTGCAACTGCGCGATGATGCGCTCGATGGGTCCGCCCGGCGCAAACTGCACCACGGCGAAACTGACCAGCAAAATCCCGAAAATCGTCGGGATCATCAGCAGCAGGCGTCGGATGATATAGGCGGCCATGTGTTGCGCGTCAGTCCTCGATGCCCGTGGTTTCGGTGGCGTCCGCCTCGGCCCACCATGTGCGTATCACGCCCCGTTCGTATTTTGGCTTGGTCTCGGGCCTGCCGAAAATATCCCAGAACGCGAGATGGTGGGAGTTTTTGTGCCACTGCGGAATCCAGTAATGGCCAGCCCGAAGCACACGATCGAGCGTCCGCGCCGCCACCGTCTGTTCCTCGCGGCTCCTGGCCGCGATCACGATCTCGATCAGGGCGTCGACCGCCGGGTTCGAGATGCCCGAAAGATTGCGTCCGCCGGGCACGTCGGCAAATTTCGAGTTCCAGTAGCTTCTGAGTTCGATCCCCGGCGTCAGGCCGAGCGAGAACCGGCGGACCGATGCGTCGAAATCGTAATTGTTCATCCGCTCCTGATACTGCGACGTGTCGACCTGGCGGATCGCCGCCGCAACGCCGAGCAGCCGGAGGTTTTTGACAAGCGGCGCGACAATCCGCTCGAACATCGGTTCATCGTCCAGGAATTCGACCGAAAGCGTCTGCCCGTCGGCATTGCGCCGCATACCTCCCTCGATACGCCAGCCCGCCTCGTCGAGAAGCGCGGCCGCGCGGCGCAGCAGGCCCCGGTCCTGTCCCGAACCGTCGCTCGCGGGCGGCGTGATCGCGGGCCCGAAAACCGCTTCCGGCAGCACGTTGCGGAACGGTTCGAGCAAGGCCAGCTCCGCCGCGTCCGGTTCTCCTTCCGCCTTCATCGGCGAATTTTCGAAATAGCTCTCCGTGCGCTTGTAGAGGCCGTAGAAGAGGTTCCTGTTGGTCCATTCGAAATCGAAAGCAAGGCCCAGCGCCTCGCGGACGCGCGGATCCTTGAACTTTTCGCGTCGCGTGTTGAGAAACCAGCCCTGCGCGCCCGACGGTGTTTCGTCGGGCAGCGTCAGTAGCTTCACGCGCCCGTCCCGGACGGCCGGAAAATTATACTCGGTCGCCCATGTCTTCGACGTGAACTCCTCGCGAAAGAGATAGTTGCGGGCTTTGAACGCTTCAAACTGCGCCGTGCGGTCGCGAAAATACTCGAAGCGAATGCGGCCGAAGTTCCACTGCCCGACATTCACCGGCAGGTCGCGGCCCCAATAGTCGGCGACGCGCTCGTAGTCGATGAAGCGCGCGGCGCGAAAATCGCCGATCCGGTAGGGTCCGCTGCCAAGCGGCGGCGCGAGCGAAGCTTCGGCGAAATCATTCGCGGTGTAATAGTCCTTCGAAAAGATCGGCAGTCCGCCGGCGATGAAGAGCGGCAGGTCGCGCGTTTGTTTGCCGGTGAACGCGATTTCGAGCGTCAGCGCGTCCGGCGCTTCGGCTGTCGCCACTTCGCTCATATGTTGCGAGATGAGCGGGTGGCCTTTTTCCTTCAGCAGCAGAAAGGAGAAGGCGGCGTCTTCGGCGGTGAGCGGCGTACCGTCGTGAAACCGTGCGCCGTCGCGCAGATGGAAGATGTACCGGTTGCCGTCTTCGGAGATGTCGACGCTTTCCGCGACAAGTCCGTAAAGCGCATCCGGCTCGTCGAATGCCCGTGCCATCAGCGTATCGAAAACGAGCGCGAGGCCCTGTGGCGCGTTGCCGCGCAGGATATAGCCGTTCAGCGTGTCGAATGTGTAGAAGGAGGCGTTAAACGCCGTCGTCGGTCCGATCTGCGAGAAGGTGCCGCCCTTCGGCGCCGCCGGATTCACATAGTCGAAATGCGGAAAATCCGGTCCGTATTTGAGCTCGCCGAAAATCGACAACCCGTGGCGCGGGGCCGGTGCGGCACCTAGGTCGCGCGGCAGCCACGGCAGCGCCAGCGCCGCCCCCGCAAGCGACACGACCCGCCGCCGCGAAAGACGCACCGGTTCGCTCATGGCGCCTCGTCCGCGGGCGCCGCGCCGTCATGCCACCAGATGGCCGGAAAGCCTATCGAGTAAGGCGGCATTCGTTCGGGATGGCGCAGCCGCGACCAATAGGCAACGCGCGTCGTCGCGAGATACCATTGCGGCACCACGTAATGTCCGTGCAGCAACACCCGGTCGAGCGCCTTGACGGCGGCCACCAGGTCCGCGCGGCTCTCGGCGAATATCACCCGCTCGATCAGCTTTTCGATGGCCGGGTCGCAGATACCGATGACATTGCGGCTGCCCTCTTCCTCGGCGGCCTTGCAGCTCCAGTATTCGCGCTGCTCGTTGCCGGGCGATGTCGACTGCCCGAAGCTGCGCACGATAATGTCGAAATTCCGCTCGTCGATTCGGCGCTGATACTGCGCCGAATCGACAGGGCGTATGCGCACCTCGATGCCGAGCCGCTCCAGCGATTGCTTGTAGGGCGCGACGACGCGCTCGAACGTCGGATCGTCGATCAGGAATTCGACGTTCATCCGCTCGCCGCTTGCCTCGTTCACAAGCTTCCCGTCCTTGACGACCCACCCGGCCTCTTCGAAAAGTTCGACCGCGCGCCGCAGATTGGCGCGATTGTTGCCGCTGCCGTCGGTCTTCGGATTGACATAGGGTTCGGTGAAAACGGTCTCGGGAACGAGATCGCGTATCTCCTCTAGGATTTCGAGTTCGCGGCCCTCCGGCATGCCCGTTGCCGCCATTTCCGAATTGGCGAAATAGCTGTCGGAGCGCGTGTATTGTTCGTGGAACAGTGTCCTGTTGACCCACTCGTAGTCGAAGGCATGGTTGAAGGCGCGCCGCACGCGCTGATCCTTGAATTTGTCACGCCGCAAGTTGAAGGCGAAGCTCTGCATACCCTGCGGATTGAGCGACGGAATGCTGTCGCGCTTGATCTCGCCGCGCCGCACCGGCGGAATGTCGTATTCGGTCGCCCAGTTGCGGGCGCTGTTCTCGATTCTGAGATCGACCTGGCCGCCCTTGAACGCCTCGAAGGCGACCGTGACATCCCTGAAATAGATAAAGCGGATGCGATCGAAATTGTTGGAACCGACATTCACCGGCAGGTTGCGGCCCCAATAGTCCTCGACACGGCGATAGGTGACATGTTGTCCGGGAGCGACATCGGCAACCCGGTACGGGCCGCTGCCAAGCGGCGACTCCAGCGTCGTCGCCGAGATGTCGCGCGGCCGTCCCTTCGCGTCCGTGCCGGTCCAGTAATGCTTCGGCAGGACCGGAAACTGTCCGACGATCTGCGGTAGCTCGCGATTGCCCGCCTGGTCGAAGCGGAACGTGACCTCGCGCGGCCCGGTCTGCTCGGCTTCCGTCACATTGGCATAATAGGCCGCATAGAAAGGATGCTGTGCTTTCAGGGCCTCAAGCGTCCAGATCACGTCGGCCGGCGTCACTGGTTCCCCGTCGTGCCAGCGCGCGCCCTCGCGCAGGACATAGGTGACGGATGAATAGTCCGCCGGATGCCGGACGCTTTCGGCGAGCAAACCGTATTCCGACGCGGGCTCGTCGAAACTCTGAGTCATCAGCGTGTCGTAGATGAGACCGATGCCCGCCGCCGGTTCGGCCCGCACGATGAAGCCGTTGAGGCTGTCGAAACTGCCGGGTACGGCATAGCGCAGCAGCCCGCCTTTCGGCGCGTCCGGGTTGACGTAATCGAAATGCCGGAAGTCCGGTTGATATTTGAGTTCGCCGAACAGCGACGAGCCGTGTCGTGGAATGTCGGGACGGAAATCGGTGAAGCCGGCGACCGGCGGTACAATTTCGGTGGGCCTTTCCGCCACGGGCCCGTCGGGCGCCGCCGCGCCCGGTTCCGTCGTTTCCACCGCATTTTGCCCTGGCCAGAAGACAAACAACGCAAGTGCCGCCGCCAGAACGATGGCCACTCCGGCCAGGACCGGCTTGGTCATGAAACGCTGCAAAACGTCCTCCCTGTCGCCCGAAGCCCCTGCCGGCGCTCATTGTGACCGTTTTTAGCCGCGAATGCCTGTTAAAACAAAGTCATCCTGCCAGATGGCGGACAAGAAAAAACGCGCCCGGCAGATCGCCGGGCGCGTCCTGGTCTTGGTGTTTCGGTGGCGGCGCACCTTACTCGGCAGGCGCTTCCTCTCCCGCCGGCTCTTCCGCGGCGGGCGCCTCTTCCCGCGGCGCGGGCGCGTCCGGCAGCGGCACATTCGAGCCGAGCGTGTTGAGATAGACGATCAGGTCGGCGCGCTGCTCCGGCTTGCGCATGCCGGCGAAGCTCATGATCGTGCCGGGTACGGCAGCGCGCGGATTGGTGATGAAGGCGTCGATGGCCTCGAAGTCCCAGACGCCGTCGGTTGCTTTCATTGCGGCCGAATAATTGAAGTTCGGATCGTGTGCGTGCGGGCCGCCGATGACCTTGTAGAGATTGGGTCCGATGCCGGCTTTGCCGCCTTCCTCGAAGGTGTGGCAGGCAGCGCATTGACGCGCCAGCCGTTCGCCGCTCGCGGGATCGGCCGCCGCCAGCAATGTCGCCAGCGGCACTTCCTCTTGTGGCGCCGCAGCGCCAGCTCCCGCTTCGCCGTCCTCAAGCGCCGCCACCGCATAGGCCTGCGGGTTGGCTTCTTTCGGCGCGTAGAGGAAATCGGTGAGTGTGGCCACACCCATAATGACGAGGACGGAGGCGAGCACGGCGCCTGCGATCTTGTTGAGTTCGAATGAATCCATCGGCTGCTGCTCCGCCCGGGTCGGTTTCGTGATCTGGGGCCGCTCGCGACGCGACGGCCGGCACAAAAGGACCGGGGCCGCACGGCAAGGCGCAACGCCCTGTCGGGCCCCCCTGAATTGGCGCGGAGATTAGCCGCTTCCGCCGCCGCGCCGCAAGCCGTATAAGTGCGCCAAATCGGCCTATTGTGCGCCCTGCCGCTCTCGCTGGCGGCCGGATATGCGCATGGCGGACGAAACCATGCGCCACGCGCATTTTAGGCCCTGTACAGGCCGGACGAGCGGGCGGTTGCGGCGATCCGCCGCACCGCCTGTCCAGGGCCCGAATCGGGCAGCGGAGGAGAGATGGCGGCTCGCGGGACAGGGGAAGCAAACGACAGGGCAGGACATCCCCTCGTCGTGATTCCCGCGCGCATGGCCTCGACGCGCCTGCCCGGCAAGCCGCTGGCCGACATCGCGGGTGCACCGATGATCGTCCAGGTCTGGCGCCGGGCGGTGGAAGCCGGCATCGGCCGCGTCGTCGTCGCCGCCGCCGAGGTGGAAATCGCCGACGCGGTGCGTGCCGCCGGCGGCGAGGCGGTCCTCACCGATCCGGACCTGCCCTCGGGCTCGGACCGCGCCTGGCAGGCGGTCTGCGACGTCGATCGGGAAGGTCGCCACGGCATCGTCGTCAATGTGCAGGGCGATCTGCCGACGCTCGATCCGGCCCTGATCCGCACGGCCTATGAGGCGCTGATCCGTCCCGGCGCCGACATCTCGACGCTCGCCGCCGAAATCGTCGACGACGAGGAACGCACCAATCCGAATGTCGTGAAGGCGGTCGTCGCCTTCGACGGCAAGCGCCTCGCCCGCGCGCACTACTTCACCCGCGCCACCGCGCCTTGGGGCGACGGTCCGCTCTATCACCATATCGGCCTCTATGCCTATCGCCGCGAGGCGCTGGCGCGTTTCGTCCAACTGCCCCCGTCGCCGCTCGAAAAGCGCGAAAAACTCGAGCAATTGCGCGCGCTTGAAGCCGGCATGTCGATCGAGGTGGCGCTCGTTGACACTGTTCCGCTCGGTGTCGATACTCCCGCCGACCTTGAAAAAGCCCGTGCGGCGCTGTCGTCCCGCGCGCCCTCCCGAGATTGACGCGCCATGACGAGCCTCGTTTCACCGGAAAACACCATCGCCTTTCAGGGTGAGCCGGGCGCGAACTCGCATATCGCGGCCCGCGAGGCTTTCCCCGACATGACGGCGCTTCCCTGCGCGACCTTCGAAGATGCGGTCGCGGCCGTTTCCGAAGGCCGCGCCAGATATGCGCTGCTGCCGATCGAGAATTCGCTGGCCGGCCGCATCGGCGACATCCACCACCTGCTGCCGGAATCGGGCCTCTATATTGTCGGCGAACATTTCCTGCGCATCCGCTTCCACCTGCTGGGGCTCAAGGGCGCAAGGATCGAAGACCTGAAATCGGTGCAGAGCCAGCCGCCGGCGCTCGGTCAGTGCCGCAAGATCATCCGCGAGTTGGGCCTCTCGATGGTTGTCGGCGCCGACACGGCGGGCTCCGCGCGCCAGGTCGCCGAAGCCGGCGATCCCTCATGCGCCGCCATCGCAACGGGCCTCGCCGCCGAAATCTACGGACTCGACATCCTGCGCGCCGACATTGAGGACGAAACGCACAACACGACGCGCTTCCTGATCATGGCGAAGGAACCGAACGACGCAGAGCCCGAAGACGAGCCGGTGGTCACGAGCTTCGTCTTCCGCGTGCGCAACGTGCCGGCGGCGCTCTACAAGGCGCTGGGCGGATTTGCCACCAACGGCGTCAACATGACGAAGCTCGAGAGCTATCAGCTCGAAGGCACCTTCAACGCCAGCCAGTTCTATGCCGATGTCGAGGGACATCCGGCCTCGCGCCATGTCCGCCTGGCGCTGGAGGAACTCGAATTTTTCACCAGCGAACTGCGCATCCTCGGCGTCTACAAGGCCCATCCCTACCGGGCGACCCTTGCGGCGGGCCACTGAAGCGGCGCCATGCCGTCCGGCGCGGCTCTGTCATGAAATTGTCAATTAACCTGTTTCGGGGCAAGATCGCGATTCTGGACGGGCGGCAAATGCCGCCCGGCGAGCGGCTATTGTCGACCGTACCACCAAGGACGATATGCAATGCTGATCGAATCGCGTCTCGAAAAGCGGCTTTTGCCCCATCGGCAGCGGTGGAACGATCGGTTGTTCGCCGCGCACGCATCCCTCGACAAGCATCTCGATTTGTGGCTGGCGGGCGTGATCGTTGCGGCCGTTGCCGTTCAGACGGTGCTCTTTTCCGGCTGGAATGAATTCTACGAGGAGAATGCGCCGTCCGAGATGGCACAGAACGTCTTCCTGTTGCTCGCCAGTCTCTTCTTCCTCGCCGCCGCCATCGCCGATCTGGACCGGATCGCCCGGCTGTCGCTGTATGGACTTGCGCTCTTTTGTTTTACGGCTTTTGTCCGCGAAGTTGAAATCGAAGGCACGGCGCTGGGTGACGTCCTCGATCCGGCCATGCGATACGACCTTGACTACATGGCGATCGTCATTGTCGCGCTGGTGATCGTGGCGGCGTCATTTCGCCATTTGGGCGCGAGCGTGAGGGGCGCGCTGAGTTGGTTGTGCACGAATGCCGGGCGCTGGCTGCTGGTCGGCGTGGTCTTCTATCTGCTGGGAGACGCGTCGGAAAAGAGTCTTTTTTCGTCGGAAAAAAGCATCAATCAGATGATCGAGGAAACGCTCGAACAGACGGCCACGATGTTCTTCCTGCTCTCTGCCACACTCACTTTTGCAAGCCCGACGGCCCGCCTCGCGTTTACTGGTCGGCAAAAGCCTTGATGAGTTGATGCGCGATGGCAAACGGCGGCGGAAACCACACCGTCCCGTCGCCTTTGCCCGCAAGCACCGCCTGCGCCTCCTCGCGGGTGAACCAGCGTCCTTCCGAAAGCTCGATCCCGTCGATGGTGAAATCTTCCGATTCCGCCACCGCGTGGCAGCCGATCATCAGCGACGAGGGATAGGGCCAGGGCTGCGTCGAATGATAGGTGGCCGACGCGATCGTCAGCCCCGCTTCCTCGTGCAGCTCGCGCGCCACCGCTTCCTCGATCGATTCGCCGGGCTCCACAAAGCCCGCCAGCGCTGAATGCATCCCCTTCGGCCAGATCTTCTGCCGGCCGAGAAAACATTTGCCGTCATGCACCGCGAGCATGATGACGACCGGGTCGGTGCGCGGGAAATGCTCGGCCTTGCAGGACAGGCAGATGCGCTTGTAGCCGGCCTCGGCCATGGTGCTTTTCGCGCCGCAGACCGAGCAGAAGCCGTGCCGGTTGTGCCAGTCGATCATCGATTTGGCCTGCGCCATGATCGCAAGTTCGGTCGGCGTGATCTCGCCGGCCATGGCGAGCGCCCGCAGATCCTCGAATGCGCCGAGCCCCTTCAGGGCCGGGTGGTTGTCCGGATCTTCCAGCCCGCTGACATCGGCCGCGAACAGCGCCTTGCCGCGCTTGTTGATGCCGAGAAAGACGGTCGCGCTCTCGCCGGCCAGTTCTTTCAGCAGGCCCGTGCGCATCCAGCCGATATCCTTGCCCTCGCCGGGGCCGGCTTCCGGCAGCAC
>JAVJOG010000029.1:0-1424 GCA_040216885.1 Parvibaculum sp. | reverse complement strand
CTCCGGCGTCTGCGACAACGTGCTGGTCACACTCGGCTGGAATGGTTACTCGGCGTTGCGTCCCAAGGCGGGGGTGCCGCCAAGCCGGCCGATGAATATGAACACGCTGACTTCGACCATCCGGGGTTACTATCTTCCCTATGGCGTTCTGTTGCCGGTGCAGATGTATGCCTGGCTCGCGAAGCGGCACTCGAAACTTTACAATGTCAGCCCCGAGGCGACGGGCTGGATCGCGATGGCATGCCGCAAGCATGCCCAGCTCAACGACCGCGCCCTGACCTGCGGCCAACCGATGACGATGGATGACTACATGCGGTCGCGCATGGTGTCCTCCCCGTTCCGTTTATTCGATTGCTGCCTCGAAACGGATGGGGCCTGCGCCGTCGTGGTGACGAGCGCCGAGCGGGCGAAGGACTTGCCTCACAGGCCAGTCTATATCTCCGGCGCGGCCGAGGGCCATCCTTATCCTGCCGACGATATTCCGTCGCGGCCGGACCCCTTCAAGATCGGTTTGAGCTATGCCGCGCCGCGCGCTTTCGCCATGGCCGGTGTGACGCCGAAGGACATGGACTTTCTGCAGGTCTATGACTGCTTCACCTATGTCGTACTACTGCAACTCGAAGCCCTGGGCTATTTCGAGCCGGGCGGCGCACTCGATTTCGTCAAGGATGGACAGATCGAACTCGGCGGCAATTTTCCGCTAAATACGCATGGCGGTCTTTTGAGCGAGGCGCATGTGTGGGGCCTCAATCATGTGCTTGAGGCGACACGCCAATTGCGCGGAGATGCGGGCAAGCGGCAAATTCCGGACGCTGAAATCGGACTCGTGACCGGATGGGGTGATCTGGGCGATGGCAGCCTCGCGATTTTGAGGAGGTAAGAATGGAAATTCAGCAACCGAAATATCCTCAGCCCGCGACTGTCGATCCGGTCGACGCGGAATTCTGGAAGCTTTGCCAGGACGGCGTCCTGCGTTTTCAACAATGCAGCTATTGCGATACATGGCGGTTCCTGCCGCGTTACATGTGCGCAAAATGTAGCTCGCCGAATTACGAGTGGAAGCCGAGCAGCGGGCGCGGCCGCATTTTTTCCTGGACGGTGACCTACCAGCCCTTTCATCCGGCTTTCGCCCGCGACGTGCCCTATATAGCCGCGGTCGTGGAATTGGACGAAGGCGTCCGCATGGCGACGCGCTTGCTTGACTGCGACCCGGAGGCGGTGAAACTCGACATGCCTGTGACCCTTGTCTTCAAGGACATCGGCGACGGATTCAAGCTTCCGTGTTTCAAGCCTGCCTGAAATAAAAGTAGAGCCAATCGCCATCGACGCATCGGAGATCTGGAATGGATCTAGCATACGGCCCCAAATACGAGGCTTTCCGGAAAGAGGTCAGGGCGTTCCTGACAAAACACAAGGATCAGGCG
>JAVJOG010000003.1:0-71334 GCA_040216885.1 Parvibaculum sp. | reverse complement strand
GAAGCGCTCGACGGTGGCGCAGATCGCGAAGACGCTGGAGGAAAACGGCGCGCTCGAATATTCGATCATCGTCGCCGCCACCGCGTCGGACCCCGCGCCGCTGCAGTTCCTGGCGCCGTTCGCCGGCTGCACGATGGGCGAGTATTTCCGCGACAACGGCATGCATGCCCTCGTCGTCTATGACGATCTGTCGAAGCAGGCCGTCGCCTATCGCCAGATGTCGCTCCTGCTGCGCCGTCCGCCGGGACGCGAAGCCTATCCGGGCGACGTCTTCTATCTGCATTCGCGCCTGCTTGAGCGCGCTGCGAAGCTCAACGACGAAAACGGCAACGGTTCGCTGACCGCGCTGCCTGTCATCGAAACGCAGGCCAACGACGTGTCGGCCTATATTCCGACCAACGTGATCTCGATCACCGACGGCCAGATCTTCCTCGAAACCGATCTCTTCTATCAGGGCATCCGTCCGGCCGTGAACGTCGGCCTGTCGGTCAGCCGCGTCGGTTCGTCGGCGCAGATCAAGGCGATGAAGCAGGTTGCCGGCAAGATCAAGGGCGAACTCGCGCAGTACCGCGAAATGGCGGCCTTCGCGCAGTTCGGTTCCGATCTCGATGCGGCGACGCAGCGCCTCCTCAATCGCGGTGCGCGTCTGACCGAGCTTCTGAAGCAGGGTCAGTTCTCGCCGCTGAAGATCGAAGAGCAGGTCGTCGTGATCTATGCCGGCGTCAACGGCTATCTCGACAAGCTGCCGGTCTCCGATGTCGGGCGTTTCGAGCAGGAATTCCTGCGCAGCATCCGCTCCAACAATGCCGGCATTCTCGACGCGATCCGCAGCGAGAAGCAGATTTCGAACGACACGGAAGCCAAGCTGAAGGCGGCGGTCGAAAGCTTCTCCAAGGCGTTCGCCTGATCGGGCGCAAAGGGTAAGGGCGAATGGCCAGCCTCAAGGACCTCAGAAACCGCATCGCCAGCGTCAAGGCGACGCAGAAGATCACCAAGGCGATGCAGATGGTCGCCGCCGCGAAGCTGCGCCGTGCGCAGGAAGCGGCGGAAGCCGCGCGTCCCTATGCGGAGCGCATGGACCGCGTGCTGGCGAATCTTTCGGCCGGCATGGCGGGGCGCGCCGACGCGCCGGCGCTGCTGGCCGGCACCGGCAAGGACAATGTGCATCTCGTGATCGTCGCTACGGCGGATCGCGGGCTCTGCGGCGGCTTCAACTCGTCGATCGCGCGGCTCGCCCGCACGCATATCCGCAAGCTGATCGGCCAGGGCAAGACGGTCAGGATCGTCACCGTCGGCCGCAAGGGCCGCGATGCGCTGCGCCGCGATTTCGGCGACAAGATCGTCAAGTCGTATGAGTTCACCGGCATCCGCCAGATCGGCTTTCAGCAGGCGGAGGATATTTCGCGCGCCGTGCTCGATCTTTTCGAAGCCGGCGAATTCGATGTCGCGACGCTCTTTTATTCGAAGTTCGTCAATGTCGTCAGCCAGATCCCGACCGCGCAGCAACTGATCCCGGCCAGCGTGCCGGCGGATGCGGCCGGCGTCGATCTCGGCGGCGCGGTCTATGAATACGAGCCCGACGAAGCCGAAATCCTCAAAGACCTGCTGCCGCGCAACCTGTCGGTGCAGATTTTCAGGGCGCTGCTCGAAAACGTGGCGGGCGAATTCGGCGCCAAGATGTCGGCGATGGACAGCGCCACGCGCAACGCCGGCGACATGATCAAGAAACTCAACATCACCTACAACCGTTCGCGGCAGGCGATGATTACAAAAGAACTGATCGAAATTATCTCGGGCGCCGAGGCGCTCTAGAACGTCCCGCAGGGGAAGATGAAGGAGCTCGCATGAGCAACGCAGTCGGAAAAATCAGCCAGGTCATCGGCGCCGTCGTGGACGTTGAGTTCACCGACAATCTGCCGGCCATTCTGAACGCGCTCGAGACGGACAATGGCGGCAATCGCCTGATCCTCGAAGTCGCGCAGCATCTCGGCGAAAACGCGGTGCGCACCATCGCCATGGACACGACCGAGGGTCGGACCCGCGGTCAGGAAGTCCGCGACACGGGCGCCGCGATTTCGGTGCCGGTCGGCGACGGCACGCTGGGGCGCATCATCAACGTCATCGGCGAGCCGGTCGACGAAGCGGGCCCCGTGAAGCACGAGGCGCGCCGCGAAATCCATCAGGACGCGCCTTCCTTCGTCGAGCAGTCGACGGAAGCGCAGATGCTCGTCACCGGCATCAAGGTCGTCGACCTGCTGGCGCCCTACGCGCGCGGCGGCAAGATCGGCCTCTTTGGCGGCGCCGGCGTCGGCAAGACGGTGCTGATCCAGGAGCTGATCAACAACATCGCGAAAGCGCATGGCGGTTATTCGGTGTTCGCCGGCGTCGGCGAGCGCACGCGCGAAGGCAACGACCTCTATCACGAGATGATCGAGTCGGGCGTCAACAAGGATCCGTCGGAAAACAACGGCGACACCACGGGCTCGAAATGCGCGCTGGTGTTCGGCCAGATGAACGAGCCGCCCGGGGCGCGTGCCCGAGTGGCGCTGACCGGCCTCACGGTTGCCGAACATTTCCGCGACAAGGGCCAGGACGTGCTGTTCTTCGTCGACAACATCTTCCGCTTCACGCAGGCGGGTTCCGAAGTGTCGGCGCTTCTCGGCCGCATCCCGTCGGCGGTGGGCTATCAGCCGACGCTCGCGACCGACATGGGCACGCTGCAGGAACGCATCACCACCACCACCAAGGGCTCGATCACGTCCGTGCAGGCCATTTACGTGCCCGCCGACGACTTGACCGACCCGGCGCCCGCGACCTCCTTCGCTCACCTGGACGCCACGACGGTGTTGAACCGCGCGATCTCGGAAAAGGGCATCTATCCGGCCGTGGACCCGCTCGACTCGACAAGCCGCATTCTCGAGCCGCGCGTCGTCGGGCAGGAGCATTACGACACGGCGCGTCAGGTGCAGGAAATCCTGCAACGCTACAAGTCGCTGCAGGACATCATCGCCATTCTCGGCATGGACGAGCTATCGGAAGAAGACAAGCTCGTCGTCGCCCGCGCCCGCAAGATCGAGCGCTTCCTGTCGCAGCCGTTCTTCGTCGCCGAAGTCTTCACCGGCACGCCGGGCGTCCTTGTCGACATCAAGGACACGATCAAGGGCTTCAAGGGTCTGTGCAACGGCGACTACGATCACCTGCCGGAAGCGGCCTTCTACATGGTCGGCACGATCGAGGACGCGGTTGCCAAGGCCGAGCGTCTGGCCAAGGAAGCGGCGTAAGCGCTGTCCGCGAGGTAAAGTCCGATGGCTGAGAAGCTTCAGTTCGATCTCGTCTCGCCCGAGCGTCTGCTCTTTTCGGGTGAAGTCGACATGGTCGTGGTGCCCGGCGCCGAAGGCGATATGGGCATCATGGCCGGCCATGCGCCGGTCATGTCGACGCTGCGCCCCGGCATCGTCAATGTCGACGCGGCCGGCAAGCCGCAGGAGCGGATTTTCGTGCGCGGCGGTTTCGCCGAGGTGACGCCCAAGGGTCTCACCGTGCTCGCCGAATACACGGTGCCGCTCGCGGAGCTCGACGCGGCGGCGCTCGACCGCGAAATCTCCCATGCGCAGGAAGATGTCAGCGACGCCAAGACCGACGCCAAGCGTCAGGCCGCGCAGGAAAAGCTCGACCACCTGAAGCAGCTCCGCCAGGTGATTTGAGAGTAGCCGTTCTTCTCCCCATACTCGTCTTGCCCGGACTTGATCCGGGCATCCAGAAGCCGCCGCAAGGCGGCGTCTCTCTTCGCAAATGCCCTTGGCTGAATTCACAGGCGCTGCTTGAAGAGTGTTTTCGAAGCGAGACGGCGCGTTCCGCGCCTCCTGGATTGCCGGATCAAGACCGGCAAAGACAACGTTAGAGGGAGAAGGGAGGGGCACTGTACGCGGCAGCGTATCCGATCGTTCATCAACCCCTTGCAAACCCTCTCTTTTTTCCGCCCATGCGGCAATCGGCCTCGCGGGTCTTCACGGCGCCATATTCCCGATTATATAGTTTCCGTGTCACAAAGGCCGGCCGCGCCGTCGCCTGAACAGGCCCGCAAGGGCCGAGGAACGCATGACCCGTCATTGGACGCTCGACGACATCAACTGGCAGGATTTCGACCCCGCAAAGGTCGATCCCGAAATCCTGCGCGCCGTAAAGGCGGCCGCGATGGTCGAGTTCAACGCGCCCGATTATGTGACCTATCTCTGCAATGTTTTTTCCGATCGCCCGGACATCAAGGAGACGATCCACAAATGGGGCGCCGAGGAAGTGCAGCACGGTCAGGCGCTCGCCCGCTGGGCCGAGCTTGCCGATCCCGATTTCAGTTTCGATGAAGCCTTCAAGCGCTTTCGCGCCGGTTATTCGATCCCGGTCGATGCCATCCAGTCGGTGCGCGGCAGCCGCGGCGGCGAGCTGATTGCGCGCTGCGTCGTCGAGAGCGGCACCTCGTCCTATTACACTGCGATCAAGGATGCGACCGACGAGCCGGTGCTGAAACAGATCGCTGCCAACATCGCCGCCGACGAGTTCCGCCACTACAAACTTTTCTATGACGGCTTCAACCATCTCGGCGAGGAACCGCCGTCTGTATGGGCGCGAATCCGTGTCGCGCTCGGCCGCATTTCGGAAGCCGACGACGACGAACTGGCTTGCGCCTATTACGCCGCCAACACGCCGGCCGATGGCAGCGTGCCGTACGAGCGCGAACTCTTCGCCAGGGCCTATGAGAAGCGCGCGCTCGGCCTTTATCGCCGCCAGCATGTCGAACGGCTGATCTCGATGGTCGCCAAGGCCGCCGGTCTCAAGCCGCAGGGCTTGCCGATGCGTGCTGTCGCCGTGCTGGCCTGGAACTACTGGCGCTTCCGCAACTGGCGGCTTTCCAGCGCGGCTGTTTAGTCCTCAGCCCGAAGGGCCTGCGCCCGAAGCATCTTCCACATAGAGCAATGCGGCTTCGCCTGCCGTTTCGGCGCTTGCGAGCGCCGGCGCCGTCGTTTGCGATGTTGCGCCGATCGTCGCCCCGCGCGCGATGCTGTCGCCGCGCTGCACCGCGATCTCGCCGAGCCCGGCGACGATCAGCCGTTCCGTTCTTCCGGCGTCGAGAATGACGATGCCGAGATAGCCCTTGAACGGTCCGGCATAGAGAACTTTCGCGTCGGCTGGACTTTCGACATCGCAGCCCCGCGGCACCAGAACGATGCGGCTCGATTTTCCGCCGCGCATTTCGGGCGGCGATCCGGCGCTCTCGCGCGGCGGCGAAGAGGTCCATACACCATCGTTGTTTATGCGCGCGGTACCGCTCGCATCGACGCGGCATCGCGGCGCGGGCCGCTCCGGTCTTTCGAGCACCACGATTGCGGGCAACGTTTCCTCCACCGGCTCGTCCGGCGCGATGACCGATGTGGCGAAGCTTGCAAGGTCGGCGCAGAATTCCGCATAGGTGTCGTTGCCGGTCGCGGCGGGTGCCGTTCCGCGCAGGCAGTCGTCGAGCCCTGCTTGCGCCAGAAAAGGCGGCCGCTTCAGCGGCAGCGGCAGCGGCGGCGCGCGCCCGGCAATCATCGCGTAACCGTCATGGAGGATCGTGCGTGCGGTTGTTCGCCTGTCATTGTCGAGTACGACAAAGGCGATCGCGGCAAAAAGCGTTATGTAAAAAATGCGGCGTATGAGGAACATTGCGTGCTCCGGCTGCTCTCACCCGGCGCCCTGCGCAGTCACCGGGTCTCTCGCATACCCCGCCCTTGTCATATTGCGCCGTCCGCGGACGGATCGCCAGCGGAATCGTTCTTTGTCCATCAAGGGTTACAAAGGATCACGAAATAGCCTTCGCCAAGACGGTTTTCAGCGCTATGGTGAACTCCTCTACCGGCTGTTTGGGGTACTGCACGAGCAGGTGTGTGATGCCCTTTGCTGCAAACCGAGACGCGGAATATCACTGGCGAACCCGCTACCGTCTTCCGCAAGGCACGGAGGACCGGCCGCAAGGTCCGGCCTCTCCCGCAACACCCGAATTCGCCTTTCGCAAGCCGCCGCGCGGGCGCGGAAATTTCCTGCGACGAATGTTCTCGCGGTCGCCCCGCCGCCGCATGGCGTGGCTCGCGTTTTCGTTCGCCGTCATGGGCGGCGTGTTCGGGCTTCTCGTGGTCTATGACGAGCAAAGATCCGGCGCCGATGCGCCGTTATCGCGCGACGCGGTGGCCGCGGCCGGTGGCGCGGCGCCCGGTGAGGCTGCGGCGGCCGCGGATTTCGAAATTCTGCTGGCGAATTTCTCGGCCTCGCGCGAGGCGAGCCTTGTCGGCCTTCGCGGCTATCTACTGACCGAGGGCGAGGGCTTCCGGACGGAGTGGCGCGAAGCGGCGGCGAGCCTCCAATCCGCTGCCGACGCCATCGAGCGGCATTCGGCGTCCTGGACCGACGGGTTGCGGCTCGTGCAGCTTGCCGAGATGAAACGTCTCATCGAGCGGCTGCTTGCCGAAGAGCGCGCGGTCGCCGAAATGATCGGTACCGTCAACCGCTATCCGGGATTGCAGCTCTTCAACGAGGACGTTCGTCCGGGCCTCGATGAGGCACAGCGGCTCTGCGCCGACATACTCGATGTCATGCTGGCGAATTCGTCGCCCGAGGATGCCGGCGCCATCGATCCCTTCGCGAAGCTGCGCGGCGATCTCGAGGACCTGCGCCTGTCGCTCGTCAAGTTCACGACGGGCAGCAGCGAGGCCGGGCCGCCCGCCGCCGCGAGCCGCGCCGAGCTTGCCGCGATGCTCACGGCGATCGAGAGCGCCCGCAAGGCCGCGCCGGCGTCGGTGCAGCCGAAAATCGACAGGCTGGTTTTCCTGATCCGCGCCGCGCGGGAAAAACTCGAACGCGTCTTCGCGCTCCGCGCCGGTCAGCGCTGGGACTACGCGGACTACGCCTTCAGGACGCGCATCGTGCCGCTGGCGGATGAGCTTCAGGCGATCGCCGCGTCGTGGGAGGGGGAGGGCTGATCGCCGCGGCGCGCCAAACCGGGGATAAATTATTTTCCGGGCGGGGATAAGTCGTCTTCCGGCGCGACTTATCCCCGGGTCCGGGTGTGTTTATGACAGATTTTTGACAGTTCGATGACAGATGACCCTGTTACGGGAAGAAACCTCACGTTCCGGGGACCGCCAGCGGGCGAAATTCGGCGACCAGTTGTTCGTAGACGGAACGCTTGAAGGGCACGATCAGGCCCAGCAATTCATCGAGCGGCACCCATGTCCATTCGCTGAATTCCTGGTGGTCGTCGGCCGCGATGTCGATGTCGCCGTCGGTGCCCAGAAATCGCATCGCGAACCATTTCTGCTTCTGCCCGCGATACTTTCCCCTGAGCGCGATGCCGACGAGATGCGGCGGCAGGTCGTAGGTCAGCCAGGTCTTCGTTTCGCCGATGACACGCGCTTTGTCCGTACCCGTCTCTTCCTTCAGCTCGCGCAGCGCCGCGTCGCGCGGGGCTTCGCCCTCGTCGATGCCGCCCTGCGGCATCTGCCAGGTCAGCGCGGCTCCCGTCAGTTCGTGCGCGCCGCTATCGGCCATCATCCGGTTGCCGACCCATACAAGCCCGTCGCGGTTGATCAGCATGATGCCGACGCAAGGGCGATAGGGCAGCGTTTCGGGATCGACGGCCTTTGCGTGTTCGCCCGGGCGCGTCATGGCGGCTCTCTCCCTTCGCTGTTGCGTTCTATTTTTGCGCCGTTGCGCTCACGGGCACCAGCACGAAATTCCTTTCCGCCAGCGTCGCGGCCCATGTCGCCAGCGCATCCACCGTCACCGGAAAGCCCGACGCGACGCCGATGGCGACGGCCTCGCTCGCGGCGGTCTCTTCCAGCACGTCGAGCGAGGTCGCGATCACTTGCGGGTTCTGCACCGGATCGACGATGCGCGTCGCCTGTACGGCCGGCATACCGGAATCGCGCGCCAGTTGCGGCGCGAGACTGCGTGCCGATGCGCCGTTGTCGACATAGAGAAGACCGCGTTTCTGCAGGGCGGTCATCACCGCTTCGACGGTCGACGCCGATGTCGTGAACCGCGCGCCCTGATAGTTCATCACGCCGGCATAGCCTGTGAAACGGCTCATCAGCCAATCGAGGCGCGAGAGATTTTCCTCTGCCGAAAGCGACGTCAGCAGCGTGTAGGGGCCGGGATCGTTCTGCGGATAGCCGAAGGGCTCCATCGGCAACTCGAGCAGCACTTCATGGCCCGCCGCGCGCGCCTTCGCGATCCATTCCTGAAGGCCGGGGCCATAGGGCGCGAAAGAGAGCGTTACTTCCGGGGGCAGCGTTTCGATCGCATGTGCCGTCGCGCTTTCGCTGATGCCCATGCCGCTGACGACAAGCGCGATGCGGCGCATCACCGGTGTGCCGGGCGGCACGGGACGCGCATAGACGTCGCGGGGCATACGTCCGTCGGTTGCGATTTTCGGCAGAGGCCCCTGTTCGGTTTCCTCGACAAGCGCCGGATCGGGTACCGGCGGCAGCGCGCGTATCGCGGGCTTTTCGTCCGGCACCGCTTCTTCCCCGCCCGTGTCGCTTTCGACGCCGACGATGCGCACCTGCGAGGCAACGTCCTCGGCCGCGATTTCGTCGTCCACGCCGATCCGCCGCGCCGCATCGAGCAGTGCCTGTTCGTCGGCGCTGGGCTCGTCCGTGTCCGGCAGATCCGGTGTTGCATCGGCGGTGTCCGTGCCGTCCGGCCCGGGCGGGGCGACCGGCGTTTCTCCGGCCGGTTGTTCAGCGGGTTCCTCCGGCGCCAGTGCGAGGCGTATCACGGGTTCGCCGGCGAGCCGGTTGTCGGAAAGGAGCAGCCAGGCGAGCGTGCCGCCATAGACGAGCGCAACAACGAGCGCGGCGACGGCCAGCGCGCCGAAGCGGAGCCGACCTTCCTCCTGCGCTTGCCCGTCCCCGCTCGGGCGAGCGCCTTTTGCCGCTATCTTCGCACCCATGTCCGCAATTCGTCTCCGGCCGCGACGGGACGCCTCAACTCAACTGGCCATCGTCTCTGCCGGCCTATCAATTGGCCATGGCGCTTGATGTCGTGCCGCCGATAAAGGCAGCATTCTTGCGAACGCCGTTCAGCAGGTCGATGGCGTAGAGAAGTTGCCGGTCTTCGGCCTTGTCCTTGGGCACGAAGCTGTCGGAGCCGCTCTGCTCATCGCCTTCCTCGTTCGCGAGATGACCGGGCAGCGCCGCTTCGCCGATGGCGTTTGCCTGCTTGTCGCTGGTCTTCTCGTCGTCGGGATCCGTTTGCGTGACGATGATGTCGGGCTCGATGCCCTTGGCCTGGATCGAGCGGCCGGCGGGCGTGTAGTAACGCGCCGTCGTCAGGCGCAGCGCGCCGTCCGAACCGAGCGGGATGATCGTCTGCACAGACCCCTTGCCGAAAGAGCGCGTACCGAGAACCGTTGCGCGGCGGTGGTCCTGCAGCGCGCCCGCGACGATTTCGGAGGCGCTGGCCGAGCCGCCATTGACCAGCACGATGATCGGCTTGCCGCGCGTGATGTCGCCGGAGCGCGCGTTGTAGCGCTGCGTGTCTTCGGCATGGCGGCCGCGCGTCGAGACGATTTCGCCGCCGTCGATGAAATCGTCGCTGACCGAGATCGCCTGGTCGAGCAGACCGCCCGGATTGTTGCGCATGTCGATGATGTAGCCCTTCAGGCGCGCATTGCCGATCTGCTTTGAGAGATCGGCGATCGCCGCGCCGAGCAGGTCGGAGGTCTGCTCGTTGAAGGAGGTGATGCGGATGTAGCCGATGTCGCCCTCGCGGTTGTAGCGCACCGACTTGATGGTGATGATGGCGCGCGTCAGTTTCACCTCGAAAGGTTCGTCGACACCCTTGCGGATCACCGTCAACGTCACCGCCGAGTTCGACGGCCCGCGCATCTTGTCGACCGCGTCACTCAGCGTCATGCCGAGGATCGGCGTGCCGTCGATATGGGTGATGTAGTCGTTGGGGCGCATGCCGGCGCGGCTTGCGGGCGTGTCGTCGATCGGCGTCACCACCTTGACGAAACCGTTCTCCATCGTCACCTCGATGCCGAGGCCGCCGAATTCGCCGCGCGTCTGCACCTGCATGTCGCGGAAGGTCTTGGGCGTCATGTAGCTCGAATGCGGATCGAGCGAGGTCAGCATGCCGTTGATGGCGTTCTCGACCAGTTTCGAATCGTCCGTCGGCTCGACATAGTCGGCGCGCACGCGTTCGAAGACATCGCCGAACAGGTTCAGCTGGCGATAGGTGTTCTGGTCGTTGGCATAGGCCGCCGAGTTCAGCGCCCCGGGCTGGAACGCCATCAGGGCGCCGACGGACAGGCACATGCCGACGGCGAAGCCGGCGAAGACGGACTTTTTCATTTAACCACTTGCCTTCTTGTCACTCATCGTCAGCCAGGGTCGGGGATCGATCGGGCTGCCGTCTTTGCGGATTTCGATATAGAGCTCGGGACCGCGGCCCGGTATTCCGTCCCGCCCCGTTTCGTCGTTTCGCACGGCCGGATCGCCGTTGGAGGGCGATGAACCCATCGTGCCGACAGGTTCGCCGGCAAGAACGCTCTGGCCCACGGTGCCATCGATTCTCGTCATGCCCGCCAACAGCACATGGTAGCCCTCGCCGACCGATATGATCAAGAGTTGGCCATAGCGCCGGAATGGCCCCGCATAGGAGATTCTACCGTCAAAAGGGGCAATAATGTGTGCATCGGCGCGGGTCTCGATGGTCAGCCCCTGCGTCCGGCCGCCCAGTCCGTCGGGGGCGCCGTAGCGCCGGACGATCCGGCCGGCCGCCGGCGGGCGGATCAACCCCCTGGCGTCCGAAAAAAGCCGCGACGAGGGCATGGCGGGCGGCCCCGAGGGCGGCCTCAGCACGGCCATGCGGGTCTCCGCCGGCTCGGCGGATGCGGGCGGCGGCGCTTCCCGTGCCGGTTCGGGGCGCGGCTCGGGGCGGTGCATCGGCAGCCGCTCGGCGGCGCCTGCTTCAAGCCGCGCGATCAGGTCGGTCAGGTCGGTCGCCTGCCGCGACAGTCGCTCGGCGCGCGCCTGCTCGCTCTCGAACGCCGCGCTGAGCTTTGCCTGCTGTTCGAGCTTGCGCTGCAGCAGGGCTTCCAGCGACAGCTTCTCGCTTTCGAGCAGTGTTTTCGTTTCGCCCAGCGTTTCGCGTTCGGCGAGGATTTCGTCGCGCAGACGCGCAAGTTCCTCAAGGCGCAAGCGCAATTCGGCCGCTTCGGCCTGGAGTTCGGGTACGGCCGCGCCCAGCAGCATCGCGCTTCGCGCCGACGCCAGCGCATCGTCGGGGCGCACGGCGAGCGCCGGCGGCGGCTGCCGGTCGAGGCTCGTCAATGCCGCCAGCAGTTCGGCCATCGCCGCGCGGCGGCGTTCGAGCTGCACGGTAACGTCCGCCTCCGCGGCGCGCAGGCCTTGCAAGCGGTCTTCCGACGCCGAGACATCCGCCTCGCGCCGCTGCACGCCTGCAGCCGCTTCGATCAGGGCCTTGCGTATCTCGTCGGCTTCGCGGCGCGCGGCTTCCGATAGGGCTTCGAGCGCCTTCTGTTTTTCGAGGCTCGTTTCGATCTGCCGCTGCAAGGCATCGAGTTCGCCGGGCTCGGCCGTTTCGGCCTGCGCGGCTTGCAGCCAGCCCGCCGTCAGCGCCGCCGCCAGCAGCAGCGCTTTCGAGGGGTTGCGTGCGATGTCAGGCACTGATCCGGCTCGGCGCTTCGGCCGCCGCGAGAAGCGAATGGCCGGTCATTTCGCGTGGCGGCTGCAGGCCCAGAAGCTGAAGCAGCGTCGGCGCCACATCGGCGAGCGTACCGTTCGTCAATGTCAGGCCCCGTTCCCCGCCGGCCAGCACGAAGGCAACGTCGGACGTCGTCGTTGCGCGCCATGGCCCGCCGGTTTCCGGGTCGATCATCAGCTCGGCCTTGCCGTAGGTGCCGCAAAGCACCAGCGTTCCGCCGCGTTTTTCGATCTGCGCGGCGATTTTTCCGAGGCACTTGTCGACCGCCTCGATGGCGGCGACGGTCGCGCGCATGTTGCCGGTGCGACCGAGCAACGCGGCGTTGGCGAATTCGACGACGATGATATCGCGGTCGCCCGCTTTCAGCGCCGTAAGCACCTCGGAAGTCAGCGCGGCCGATGCAAGCTCGGGCCGCTTTTCGATGCGCGCCGGCGTTTCGGCGACCAGCACGCTTTCGCCGGGATGGAGCGCCGCGTGGCCGCCGCGCGCGAAATTCCAGATGTTGCTCTGGGCGGCCGTCTCGGTCAGCACGAGCTGCGTCCGGCCGCCCTTCGACAGGGTTTCGCCGAAGCTTGCGTCGAAAGCCGTGCTCTCGTAGAGCGCCTCGACCGTGTCGCCCGCCGGTGCGTCGAGCCCGACAAGCGAGCAGATGCCGCACAGCGCCGGCGCGGTCTTCGCAAATCCTGCCGCGACCGGATCGGCGAGAGCGCCCATCAGCGCCAGCGCGTCGTTCGGCTGCAGATTGACCAGCAGCAGCGCATCGTCCTGCCTGATGCCGCGATAGCCCGATGTCGGCGCCGGCGGTACGCGGTCGTCGTTCAGTCCCTTACGGTAGCACTGGTCGAGATAGGCGGTCGGATATTCGGCGCGCGGGCCGTCCGCCTCCGCAAGCACGCGCCAGGCTTCGGCAAGCGCCGCCGGTTCGCTGTTGTCGTCGAAGCCGTAGGCGCGCCCCATGATGCTTGCGAGGCCGGCGTTTTCGGCGCCGGCAATGTCGTCCAGAAATTCGGCCAGATGTTCGATGCCGCTTTGCGGCCGCGTGTCCTGGCCGTCCATCACCGCATGGACCCAGACCCTGACGCCTTCATGGCTCAAGAGCGCCGCCAGCACCGCAAGATGATGTTGATGTCCGGCGATGCCGGAAGGCGTCACCATGCCGATCAGGTGGATCGCGCCGCCGAGCGGCCGGACGCGCGCGACGAGCCGCTGCAATGCCGGATGCGCGGCAAGGCTCGCGGCACCCTTTTCATGCAGCATGCGCGCGATGGCGGTCGCCGTCTGCGTGACGGGGCGGCCGGCGCCGAGTGTCGCATAGGCGGCCTGCGGATAGGCGGCGCGGCCGGGCGCAATGCCGATCGCCTCGCCCGACGTCGCGAGAAGCGCGCGCGGTGCGGTCGCGGCCAGCCGGTCGTAGATCGGCGTCCGCGCCAGCGCGATGGCATTCGCCTCGCGTTCCGCCCGGACGCCCCAGCCGTCCAGCAGAGCCAGAACAAGGGGTCGTGCGCCGGTCATTGAACCCATGATGATCCAGAAAATCCGCTCATTATCGAGCGTCGAATCGCCGCGCCCTCGGCGGGCGGAGCGTCAAATTAGTGCATGTGCCGCAGGGTGTCCACTTTGCGGGCGACGGGGCGGCGTGCCTTTGTTCATGCGCGATGATAGGGGTGGCCGGAGAGTATCGTTACGGCACGATAGAGCTGTTCGGCCAGCATCACGCGCGCCAGCATATGTGGCCAGGTTGCAGGGCCGAAGGCGAGGGTGTGGGCTGCGCTTTCGCGGATCTCGGGCGCGAGGCCGCCGGCGCCGCCGATCAGAAAGGCGATATCGCCGACGCCCGCGTCGCGCCAGTGGCCCAGACGTTTTGCGAAGGCCTCGCTCGGTTCGGCGCGGCCGCGTTCGTCGAGCGCCACGATGGTTGCGCCTTTCGCGGTCGCGGCGCGCAAGAGTTCGCCTTCGCGCGTCTTCAGGGCCGCTACATCGAGGCGTCGTTTTTCCTCGACCTCGATCACCGGTGCCGAAGTGATGCCGATGGCGCGACCGGCCGCTTCGAGGCGCGACAGGTAATCGTCGAGAAGTTGTTTTTCCGGTCCGGCGCGCAGGCGCCCCACGGCACAGATCTGAACGCGCATATACTCCCCCGTCCGGCCCGGCGCCGGTCAATTTGCGGACGCGGGGAGAAGTGTCAGGCGCAGTCGTGAGGGAGCGTCGCCTCAGACGGCCAGCTGGTCTGCCGGAATATCGGCCGACCACATCTTCTCCAGCTTGTAGAACTCGCGCACCTCCGGCCGGAAGACGTGGATCAGCACGTCGCCGCCGTCGATGAGCACCCAGTCGCCCTGTTTCATGCCCTCGACCTGCGAGGTTCCGAAGCCCGCCTCTTTCAGGCGGCGGACGAGGTGGTCGGCCACGGCGCCGACATGGCGCTGCGAACGGCCGCTCGCCACCACCATGTGATCGGCGATGGGCGTCTTTCCGGCAAGGTCGATGGAAACGACATCTTCGGCCTTGTCGTCGTCCAGGCTTTCGAGCACGAGCGCGAGCATGGCCGACGATCGTTCGGCGGAAGATTTGTTCGGGAGGTGCTGGGCCGTTTCGACCCCCGCCGCCCCGGCGGCTTTCGGGGTCTTCCTCGATGCGGGGCGCTTGGCGCCGCCGCCTTGTGTCGTGGCACTTGGCTTTGCTGCACTTGCCCTTGCGGGCGCACGCCGGACCCTCAGGTCCCTTGATTGACTGGTCAGGAACAGGCTCCTTGTTCTGGTGAACTTGCACAAGGCCCGCGTCCGTTGCCGGACACCGGCCCCCCGACAATAAGGTCCGGGGCTCTCAAGTTCAATGACCGGATTTTAAAGCTTCCGCGACGGCACGACTGTTCCGGCCGGCCAGCCGCCGCGGTTGCGGATTTCGGTTGCCGAGTGGCGGCTTTCCGGACCTTCGAGGAACATCAGCGCCGGTGGCGCAGTGTCCGCCAGCAGGGGGCCGTCGCTCGCGTCGAGCAGGCCGGCGCGCAATGCCGCGGCGGCCGGCGACAAGCGCGCCTTCAGCGTGAAGCCGGGCCGCGGATAAACGGCAATCGGCACGCGGCCCGCGATCTCGCGCCAGCGCCGCCAGCGCGGCAGGCCGATCATGTTGTCGGCGCCCATCAGCCAGACGAAGCGGATGTCCGGGTGGCGCGCACTCAAGGCCGCCAGTGTGTCGGCGGTGTAACTTGTGCCGAGGCGCGCCTCGATGTCGGTGACACAGATGCGCGGGTCGTGCGCCATCGCCTGTGCCGAGGCGAAGCGTTTGGCGAAGGGCGCCATGCCGGCTTCGGGCTTCAGTGGATTCTGCGGCGAGACCAGCCACCAGACGCGGTCGAGCCCGAGCGCGCGCAGGCACATCCGCGTCAGATGCAGGTGCCCTTCATGCGCGGGATTGAAGGAACCGCCGAGCAGGCCGACCTTCAGGCCTGGCGTCAGCAGCTCGCGGCGCCGCGTCATGTGTGAAATTCCGTCAGGGCCGCACCTGGCCGTTGCCGCGCACCGCGTATTTGAAGCTCGTCAGTTGTTCGACGCCGACCGGCCCGCGCGCATGGAACTTGCCGGTGGCGATGCCGATTTCGGCACCCATGCCGAACTCGCCGCCATCGGCAAATTGCGTCGAGGTGTTGTGCAGCAAAATGGCGCTGTCGAGTTCGGTCAGGAAACGTCTCGCGGTTTCCTCATTTTCCGTCACGATTGCTTCGGTGTGCGCCGATCCGTACTCGACGATATGCGCCATCGCCGCATCGACGCCCTTCACCACGCGTACCGAAATGATCGCGTCGAGATATTCGGTGGTCCAGTCTTCTTCCGTCGCGGGCTTGACGCGTTTGTCCACCGCCTGCGTTGTCGCGTCGCCGCGGACTTCGCAGCCGCCGGCGATCAGCGCCTCGACCAGCGGCTTCAGATGCGTTGCGGCGCAGGCTTCGTCGACCAGTAGCGTTTCGGCCGCGCCACAGATGCCGGTGCGGCGGAGCTTCGAGTTCAGGACGATGTTGCGCGCCATGTCGAGATCGGCGTCACGGTCGACATAGACATGGCAGATGCCTTCGAGATGCGCGAAGACCGGCACACGGGCTTCGTCCTGTACGCGGGCAACGAGGCTCTTGCCGCCGCGCGGCACGATCACGTCGAGATTGCCGTCGAGGCCGCGCAGCATTTCGCCGACGGCGGCGCGGTCGGCGACCGGCACAAGCTGGATCGAGGCTTCGGGCAGGTTCGACGCGACAATGCCTTCGATGAGCGAGGCGTGAATCGCCTTGCTGGAACGCAGCGCCTCGGAGCCGCCACGCAGGATCGCCGCATTGCCGGATTTCAGGCAGAGCGCGCCCGCATCCGCCGTCACGTTGGGACGGCTCTCATAGATGATGCCGATGACGCCGAGCGGCGTGCGCACGCGCTCGATATGCAGACCGTTGGGGCGGTCCCATTCGGCGATCTTCGTGCCGACGGGATCGGGCAGGGCGGCGATGTCCTCGAGCGCGCGGGCAATGGCCTCCACACGCTTCACATCGAGCGTCAGCCGGTCGATCATCGCGGGCGCGAGGCCGTTCTTCACCGCGTCCGCTACGTCCTCGGCATTGGCGTTCAGAATGTCGTCGACATTGGCGCGCATGGCCATGGCGGCAGCGAGCAGCGCCGCATCCTTCTGCTTGGTCGGCGTCTGCGCGAGCTTTGTCGCGGCGGCGCGCGCGGCGCGGCCGATTTCGGCCATCAGCGCCGTCACGTCCTGCCGTTCCACGTTCATCTTCACGATCGTCATGGGGTTCTTCCCCTTTCTCTGCGCTCGCCTTGCCCGAAGTATTTCAGGCGGATGCGCCTGTTTCAACGGGCTCAGCCCTTCTTCAACACAAGATCGTCGCGATGGATCATTTCGGCGCGGCCCGAATAGCCGAGCAGCTCCTCGATTTCGTGGCTCGAATGACCGGCGATGCGCCGGGCGTCGTCGCTCGAATAGGCGACGAGGCCGCTGGCGATTTCCTGGCCCGCCTTGTCGCGCACGCTCACCGCGTCGCCGCGCCCGAAGATGCCCTCGACGGCGGCGACGCCGGCTGGCAGCAGGCTGCGGCCCTGCGCCAGTGCCTTCACCGCACCATCGTCGATGACGAGCGTACCGAGGCTTTTCAGCGAGCCCGAGATCCAGCGTTTGCGCGCCGCATAGGGCGTCGAATGGGCGGCGAACCATGTGCAGCGCGCGCCGTCCTCGATCGCCTTCAGGGGATGCAGCCCGCGACCATTGGCGATTGCCATGCGCGCGCCGCCATCGGTGGCGATGCGGGCGGCCGCAAGTTTCGTCTTCATGCCGCCGCGCGAAAACTCGCTGGCGGCGCCGCCGGCCATCGCCTCGATTTCGGGCGTGATCTCCGCGACCTCCGGCAGATGCGCCGCGCCGGGCAGATGGGGCGGGGCGGTGTAGAGACCGTCGACATCCGACAACAGCACCAGGCAATCGGCCGACATCATGCTGGCGACGCGGGCGGCGAGGCGGTCATTGTCGCCATAGCGGATTTCGGTCGTCGCCACCGTGTCGTTCTCGTTGATGACGGGCACCGCGCCGAGCTTCAACAGCGTCGAGATGGTCGAGCGCGCATTCAGGTAGCGGCGGCGCTCCTCGGTGTCTTCCAGCGTCACCAGAATCTGCGCGCAGGAATGACCATAGGCCGACAGCATTTCCTGAAAGGCGTGGGCAAGGCCGATCTGGCCGACGGCGGCGGCGGCCTGGCTCTCTTCGAGTTTCAATTTTCCGGGCGCGAGCTTCAGCGCGCGGCGGCCGAGCGCGATGGCGCCGGAGGACACGATCAGCATTTCCTGCCCGCGTGCGCGCATCCGCGCCACGTCTTCCACCAGCGCCTGCAACCAGTTGCGGTTGAGCTTGCCGGTTTCGGCGTCGGTCAGCAGCGCCGAACCGATCTTGACGACGACGCGTTGCGCCTCTGCCAGATAAGACGCGCTCATGGCTGCCAGCCCTCTTCCTCGGTCTGCTGTTCTGCCGCGCGTTCCGCGGCGCGGTTCTTCGCGATTTCATCGGCGACGAGGCGCAGCACCGCCGTCACGCCTTCGCCCGAAACGCCCGACAGCAGATGCACAGAACCGCCGCTTGCGTCTTCGAGCGTGCGTTTCTTTTCGGCGCGCTCCTCGTCGGTCAATGCGTCGGATTTGTTGAGGCAGAGAATTTCGGGCTTGTCTTCAAGGCCCGCACCATAGGCTTCGATTTCGCCGCGGATGACGGCATAGGCATCGGCGACGTCTTCCTGCGTGCCGTCGATGAGATGGATCAGGATGCTGCAGCGTTCGAGATGGCCGAGAAAGCGGTCGCCGAGTCCCGCGCCTTCATGCGCACCTTCGATCAGGCCCGGAATGTCGGCCAGCACGAAGCTGCGCGTGTCGACGGTGACGACGCCGAGGCCGGGATCGAGTGTGGTGAAGGGATAGTCGGCGATCTTCGGCTTGGCGGCGCTGACGGCGGCAAGGAAAGTCGACTTGCCGGCATTGGGCAATCCGACAAGGCCTGCATCGGCGATCAGCTTCAGCCGCAGCACGACGATTTTCTCGATGCCGTCCTGTCCCGGATTGGCGCGGCGCGGCGACTGGTTGGTCGAGCTTTTGAAATAGGCGTTGCTGAAGCCGCCATTGCCGCCCCTGGCGAGCACGATGCGTTGGCCGGGTTCGGTCATGTCGGCGATCAGCGTTTCGCCGTCTTCCTCGAACACCTGCGTGCCGGCCGGCACCTTCAGCACCACGTCGGCGCCGTTGGCGCCGGCGCGGTTCTTGCCCATGCCGTGCATGCCGGTCTTGGCCTTGAAGTGCTGCTGGAAGCGGAAGTCGATCAGCGTGTTGAGGCCGTCTGCGCATTCGACGATCACATCGCCGCCCCGGCCGCCATCGCCACCGTCGGGTCCGCCATATTCGATGAACTTCTCGCGCCGGAAACTGACGCAACCGGCGCCGCCATTGCCCGAACGAATATGAATTTTCGCCTGATCGAGAAATTTCATCTCACACGTCCATCCGTGCCAGCCGCATGGTCAGGCAATGCACCTTCTCCTGCCGCGCCAGGCACCAGCGTTGCTCCTCGCCAGTATAGCGGAAGCCGAGTTTGGTCAGCACGCGGCCCGAGGCATGGTTCTCGGCGAAGTGGCCCGAGATCAGCGTTGCCGCGCCGAAGCGCTCGACGGCGGCGGCGAGCACGGTCGTGGCCGCTTCGCTGGCATAGCCCCTGTTCCAGTAGGGCTCGCCCACCCAGTAGCCGATTTCATGCGTGCCGTCGGCATGGGCCTGCACGCCGCAAGTGCCGATGAAGTCGCCGTCGAGATCGAGCGCATAGGCGTGTTCCTCGCCCCCGGCGCGCAAGGCGGACTGCTTGCCGATCCATTCATGCGCCATGTCGAGCGTGTAGGGAAAGGGCATGCGCGACAGCATCCGGGCGACGTTCCAGTTGTCGGCGAGCGCGGCCAGCCTTTCGGCGTCGGCGGCGCGCAGCGGCCGCAGCAACAGCCTTTCCGTTTTCAGCTCTTCCTGCATCGGGATCCTCCAACCCCGAAAGGGCACGAAAAAAGGGAGATGGCGGTCCATCTCCCTTTCGTATTTCGATGGTCGCCACCTTTGCGAGGTGGCGTTCACCCCGCGATCAATCCGCCGCGTTCGACGGCATGGCCGCCGGGACGACCGAGACGAAGGCGCGGCCGTTGCGGCGCTTGCGGAATTCGACGGTGCCCTCGCGGGTCGCGAAGATCGTGTGATCCTTGCCGATGCCGACATTGTCGCCCGGATGCACCTTGGTGCCGCGCTGGCGCACGATGATGTTGCCGGCGATGACGTTCTCGCCGCCGAACTTCTTGACGCCGAGACGGCGGCCGGCGCTGTCGCGACCGTTGCGGGAGGAACCGCCTGCCTTTTTATGAGCCATGTGTCTCTACTCCCTGCCGCTCAGCCGGCGATGTCGAGGATCTTGACCAGCGTCAGATCCTGGCGATGGCCGTTCTTGCGGCGATAATTCTGACGGCGGCGCTTCTTGAAGATCGTCAGCTTGGGCCCGCGGGTCTGTTCGACCACTTCGGCCTTCACCTTGGCGCCCGCGACGAGCGGGCTGCCGACCTTCGGCGCGCCTTCGCCGCCGACCATCAGCACATCGCCGAGGTCGATCTTGTCGCCGGCCTTCGCTTCGATCCGCTCGATTTCGAGCACATCGTCTTTTGCGACCTTGTATTGTTTGCCGCCGGTCCGGATGACTGCGAACATCGCTAAATCCACCATGTAACGAAAAAAGCCCGACGCGCCGCCTGTTGAAAGCGGCACGGGCCGAATTGGCGGGCAATATACAGGGGGAAGACCGGGTGTCAAGCCGCGGAAGGGCTTGATTTCAGGGCTTTTCAGCCGCTTTTCGCATCTTGCAGGGTGCGCTGGACGCAGAGGCCCAGAAAATAGAGAGAGACCGCCCAGAAGGCCCAGAAAGCCACAGGCGCGGCCTCGGCGGGGGCCAGCGCCGGGGTGCTGGCCAGCACCAGCCAGAGCGTCAGCCCGGTCCACAGCGCCGTCATGGCCAGCGTCAGCGGGCGCAGCGCCTCGACCCGGAACGGGTGGACGAATTTCAGCGGCACGAAGGTCAGCACCCCGAGCCCGGCGATCACCGCCAGATTGGTCCAGGGACCGGTGCCGGCAATGAAGAAATAAAGCACCACCAGGTTCCAGACGGCCGGAAAGCCCGAGAAATAATTGTCTTTCGTCTTCATTTCGCGATTGCCGAAGCAATAGAGCGAGGTCGTCATGATGAAGGCGGCGGCGGGAATCTCCCAGCCGGGCGGCACCATGCCGAAACGGTAGATCAGCAGCGCCGGGATCACCGCATAGGTCAGGTAGTCGATCACCAGGTCGAGCGCCGCCCCGTCGAAGCGCGGCGCATATTCGGTCACACGAACCTTGCGGGCCATCGGCCCGTCGAAACCGTCGATGATGAGGGCGGCCCCGAGCCACAGCAGCGCCAGCCGCAGATCGCCCGCAATCAGCGCCGCGATCGCCAGGAGGCCGGTCACGACGCCCGACGCCGTGAAGGCATGAACCGCCCAGGCGGCGGCCACGCGCGCCTTGGGTTTCGGGGTCTCGTTGTGTCCGGTGTCGGTGCCGCTCATGGCCGCAGTCTAGCAGGCCGCGCGATTCCTGCCTAAGCCTTGCCCGGCTTTCCGTTTTTCCGTCCCGATCCGGTCTTGTGCGGGCGCCGCGCGGCGTTTACATTCCGCGCCGTTTCGACCTCACGGGCGGCTTCAAAGGTCCCGCCCGTCCTCTGCGGAGAGGTGGCTGAGTGGTTGAAAGTACCGCACTCGAAATGCGGCGTGCTCGCAAGGGTACCGTGGGTTCGAATCCCACCCTCTCCGCCACCCTACGCCTTCGGCTTCGGGTGGCAGGCCACCCGGTTCAGGGTGGTCTGGCGCGCGAAGGCGATTTAGGCGTAGGAGTGTCTCCCGAAGCTCGCGCGTAGCGGGAGCGAAGGGAGACCGGCGCCCATGTGGTATGTCTACTTTCTCGAACTCGGCAATGGCGACATTTATGTCGGGTCGACACCCGATCTGAAGCACCGCTTCGCCTCCCACATGAAGGGGCAGGTGCTTTCGACGAAAGCCTATGCGCCGATGAAGCTGCGCTCCTATGTGGCCGTCGAGACGGCACTCCGGGCGCGCGAACTCGAACGCTATTTCAAGTCCGGTTCCGGCAAGGCGGTGGCGATGAAGCGGTTTTTCTGAAACAGGCCAAAGCCTGTTTTCGCCAATCCCACCCTCTCCGCCATTTATGAAGGCCCCCTTTCAGGGGGCTTTTTTGATGGCGTGCGTCATGGCGCGGCGCTCTGGGCCTTCGTGTCGCAGTGGCATTGCCCGGCAAAAGAGCTATTCTTCGCGGATGCAATATCCGAACCGTACCGTATTGCTAAGGGCAGGGGCGGCGCTGGCGATCGCGGTGGGCGCCTATTTCATCTGGCAATCTCTCAACAGTGAAGATCTCCCCGAAGGCTTTGCCAGCGGCAATGGCCGCATAGAGGCGGTTGAAATCGACATTGCCGCCAAGACGGCCGGCCGGGTTGAGGAAATGTTCGTGGACGAGGGCGATTTCGTCGCTGCCGGGCAGATCCTGGTCAAGCTCGATACCGCTTCGCTCGAAGCCCAGCTTCGCCAGGCCGAGGCGCAGCTCAGCCAGGCGGAGATCGGCGTCGAGAGCGCGAAAAGCCAGATAAGGCAGCGCGAGGCGGAAAAGGCCGCGGCCGTCGCGGTCGTTGCGCAGCGTCGCGCCGAGTTCGACGCCGCGCAGAGCCGGCTTGCCCGCACCGAACAACTCGCGGCCAAGGGGACGGCCTCGCGTCAGTCGCTGGACGACGACCGGGCCCGTTTCCAGGCGGCGCGGGCGGCGCTCAGCGCCGCCGAGGCGCAGCTCGCCGCGTCGGATGCCGCCATCGCCACGACGAAGTCTCAAGCCATCGGCGCCGAGGCGGCCGTGGATGCCGGCCGCGCCACGATCGAGCGTCTTGAAGCCGACATCGAAGACGGCACGCTGCGCGCGCCGCGCGACGGACGCATCCAGTATCGGGTGACGCAGCCGGGGGAGATCGTGGCGGCGGGCGGCAAGGTGCTCAACATGATCGACGTCAGCGATGTCTACATGACGTTCTTCCTGCCGACTGAAGCGGCGGGCCGCGTCGCGCTCGGCGCGGAAGTTCATCTGGTGCTCGATGCCGCGCCCCAATACGTCATTCTCGCGCGGGCCACTTTCGTTGCCGATGTCGCGCAGTTCACGCCGAAGACGGTGGAGACGATGGAGGAGCGCGAGAAGCTGATGTTCCGCGTCAAGGCTACCATCGATCCGGACCTTCTCCGCAAGCATATCCGTAACGTGAAGACCGGACTGCCCGGTATGGCCTATGTGCGCCTCGATCCGCGCGTCGAATGGCCGTCCGAATTGCAGATCAAGCTGCCCCAATGACGGCGCCTGCGGCCGTGGCGCGACTTCACGATGTTACGCTGCAATATGGCCGGGTCTATGCGCTGCGGAACGTCTCGCTCGATATTCCCGAAGGCGGGATGGTCGGTCTGATCGGTCCCGACGGCGTCGGCAAATCGAGCCTTCTCTCGCTTGTCGCCGGCGCTCGGGCGCTGCAGCAGGGAAGCCTCGAGGTTTTCGGCGGCGACATGCGTAAGTCCGGTCATCGTCGCGCCATCGGCCCGCGCATCGCCTATATGCCGCAGGGGCTCGGCAAGAACCTCTATCCCACGCTTTCCGTCTTCGAGAATATCGACTTCTTCGGCCGCCTTTTCGGTCACGGCCGCGAGCAGCGCGAACGGCGTATCGCGGCGCTTCTCGAAAGCACGGGTCTTGCACCCTTCGCCGAGCGTCCGGCGCAGAAACTTTCCGGCGGCATGAAGCAGAAGCTCGGCCTTTGTTGCGCACTGATCCACGATCCCGATCTGCTCGTGCTCGACGAGCCCACCACGGGTGTCGATCCGCTGTCGCGCCGCCAGTTCTGGGAACTGATCCAGCACATCCGTGCCGAGCGTCCTCATATGAGCGTCGTCGTCGCGACCGCCTATATGGAAGAGGCGGACCGGTTCGACTGGCTGGTGGCGATGGATGCGGGCCAGGTGCTCGCAACGGGCACGCCCGCCGATCTGCGCGCGCGCACCGACGCCGCCTCGCTCGAAGCGGCCTTCATTTCCCTGCTGCCCGAAGAGAAGCGCCGCCAGCATCGCCCCGTCGACATCCCGCCGCGCGATGAGGCGGCCGATGGCGAGATCGCCATCGAAGCGCGCGATCTTACCATGCGTTTCGGCGATTTCACGGCCGTCGACAATGTGAGTTTCCGGATCGAGCGCGGCGAGATATTCGGTTTTCTCGGCTCGAACGGGTGCGGCAAGACGACGACGATGAAAATGCTGACGGGCCTCCTGCCCGCGAGCGAGGGCCAGGCATGGCTCTTCGGCCAGCCGGTCGACAGCTACGGCATCGGTATCCGCCGCCGCGTCGGCTACATGTCGCAGGGCTTCTCGCTCTATACCGAACTCACCGTCCGCCAGAACCTGGCACTTCACGCGCGGCTCTTCGACGTGCCCGCGAGTGAAATCCCGGCGCGCATCGAGGAAATGACCTCGCGCTTCGGTCTTGCCGATGTCGTCGATCTCCTGCCGACCAAGCTGCCGCTCGGCCAGCGCCAGCGTCTCTCGCTTGCGGTCGCCATGATCCACCGGCCGGAAATGCTGATCCTTGACGAACCCACTTCGGGCGTCGATCCGGTGGCGCGCGACAATTTCTGGCGCATACTGGTGGAGCTGGCGCGGCGCGACAAGGTCACGATCTTCATCTCCACCCATTTCATGAACGAGGCGGAGCGCTGCGACCGCATCTCGCTGATGCATGCGGGCCGGGTGCTCGTCAGCGACACGCCCGCGAAGATCGCCGAAAACCATGGCGTCGCGACGCTGGAAGACGCCTTTGTCGCCTGCCTCAAGGAAGCGGGTGCGGGCAGCGATATGGACGAAGCGTTGCGCCATCGCGATATGCCGGCGCCGGACGAGGCGCCCGCTCCGGAAGCGAATGCCCCGGAATTGAAAGCCCCGCAACCAAAAGTCCCGGGGCGCTATTTCAGTCTGCGCCGCATGTTGAGCTATACACGGCGTGAATCGCTCGAACTGCAGCGCGATCCGGTCCGCGCCACACTTGCGCTTATCGGTAGTGTGGTGCTGATGTTCGTGATCGGTTACGGCGTCAATCTCGATGTCGAGGATATGAGTTTCGCCGTGCTCGACCGGGACCGTACAGCGACGAGCCGCGACTACACGCTGAACATCGCGGGCTCGCGTTACTTCACGGAAAAGCCCGAGATTGCCGATTACGCCGATCTCGACAGGCGTATGCGGTCGGGCGAACTTTCTCTCGCGCTCGAAATGCCGCCTGGCTTCGCGCGCGACGTCGCGCGCGGGCGTGAGGTCAAGATCGGCGCCTGGATCGATGGCGCCATGCCGACCCGCGCCGAGACGGTGCAGGGCTATGTCGCGGGCATGCACGCGCATTGGCTGACGGTAAAGGCTGCTGAAGCCGGCATTCCGGTGCCAAGCCTCGTCACCATCGAAACGCGCTTCCGCTACAATCCCGACGTGAAGAGCCTCGTCGCGATGGTGCCCGCCGTGATCCCGCTCCTACTGATGCTGATCCCGGCCATGCTTGCCGCGCTCAGTGTCGTGCGCGAAAAGGAACTCGGCTCCATCGTCAATCTCTATGTGACGCCGGTCACGCGGCTGGAATTCCTGCTTGGCAAACAGATTCCCTACGTGGTGCTTGCGATGCTGAATTTCGTATTGCTGGTTCTCTTCGCGGTTCTGTTCTTCGATGTGCCGCTGAAGGGAAGTTTCCTCACACTCACGGCAGCGACCTTTCTCTACGTTCTCTCCTCCACCGCGATGGGTCTTCTGATTTCTTCCGCGATGCGCAGCCAGATCGCCGCCATTTTCGGCACGGCAATCCTCACCATCCTGCCGGCAGCGCAATTCTCCGGCCTCACGGATCCCGTTTCCTCGCTCGATGGCCTCGGAGCGCTGATCGGGCAGGTCTATCCGACGACACATCATCTGACGATCACGCGCGGCACCTTTTCCAAGGCGCTCGGATTCGGCGATCTGCAGGCCAGTTTCGTGCCGCTCCTGAGTGCGGTGCCGGTGCTGATCTTTCTCAGTGCCTTCTTCCTGAAGAAGCAGGAGCGCTGAGCCATGCGTGTCGCCAACGTCTTCAATCTCGGCGTCAAGGAGCTGTACAGCCTCGGCCGCGATCCGATCCTGCTCGTGCTGATTGTCTATGCCTTCACGCTCGCCATCTATGTGGTGACGACCGCTATGCCGGAAGCGCTCAACAAAGCGGCGATCGCGATCGTCGACGAGGACCGCTCTCCGCTCTCGGCCCGTATCACGGACGCCTTCT
The DNA here is from genome assembly GCA_040216885.1 of Parvibaculum sp. GTDB lineage: Bacteria > Pseudomonadota > Alphaproteobacteria > Parvibaculales > Parvibaculaceae > Parvibaculum. The sequence continues at coordinate 45,613 of JAVJOG010000003.1, read as the reverse complement.
ATCCGCCCTATTTCATCGCCCCATCGCTGATCGATCAGACCGAAATGGACGCGCGCATGGATGCCGGGCTCGACACGTTCGCGCTCGACATTCCGCCCAATTTCCAACGCGACATGCTGGCGGGGCGCAGCCCCGTCATCCAGCTCAATGTCGATGCGACGCGCATGACGCAGGCTTTCACGGGGAGCAGGTATATCCAGTCCATCATATCGGGTGAGGTTACGAGCTTTGCCCGGCGCTACCGGGAGGATACGGAACTTCCCGTCGAACTCGAACTGCGCGCCCGTTTCAATCCAGAGCTCAACAAGTCCTGGTTCGGCTCCGTCATGGAAGTCATCAATAACGTGACGCTGCTTTCCATCGTGCTGACCGGCGCCGCGCTCATCCGCGAGCGCGAGCACGGCACCATCGAGCACCTTCTCGTCATGCCGGTTACGCCGTTCGAGATCATGACGGCCAAACTCTGGGCCATGGCGCTGGTCGTTCTGACCGCCTGCGCATTCTCGCTCGTCGTCGTCGTGGAAGGACTTCTCTCCGTGCCGATCGAGGGTTCGATTGCGCTCTTTCTCGTCGGCGCGCTTTTCCATCTCTTCGCTACCACGTCGATGGGTATTTTCTTCGGCACCATCGCGCGCTCCATGCCTCAGTTCGGGCTTCTCATCATCCTTGTCCTGGTGCCGCTCGAAATGCTTTCAGGCGGCATGACGCCGCGCGAAAGCATGCCGGATGCCGTGCGCTATCTCATGCTCGCAGCGCCGACGACGCATTTCGTGATGATGGCACAGGCCATTCTTTATCGCGGCGCGGGTTTCTCCGTCGTCTGGCCGCAGTTCCTGGCATTGACGCTGATCGGGACGGCGCTCTTCACCTATGCGCTTGCGCGGTTTCGCTCCACCATCTCAAAAATGGCGTAAGCGCCGTCCCGGAAAGCGCATCTCAAGACAAGAGCGCCGCCCCCGGATGATCCGGGGGCGGCGCAATCTTGTGAGCCTCGGCTAGTGCGTCAGGCCGCGAGGTCGAAACGGTCGGCGTTCATCACCTTCGTCCAGGCCGCCACGAAGTCCTTCACGAACTTCTCCTTCGCGTCGTCCTGCGCATAGACTTCCGCATAGGCGCGCAGCACCGAGTTCGACCCGAAGACGAGGTCGGCGCGGGTCGCCGTCCATTTCGTCTTGCCGGTCTTGCGGTCGACGATGTCGTAGAGGTTCTTGGCTCTAGGCTCCCACTTGTTTCCCATGTCGGTCAGGTTGACGAAGAAGTCGGTCGTCAGCGCGCCTTCGCGGTCGGTGAAGACGCCGTGCTTCGTGCCGCCGTGGTTGGTGCCGATCACGCGCATGCCGCCGACCAGCGCGGTCATCTCCGCGGCGGTGAGGCCGAGAAGCTGCGTGTGGTCGAGCATCAGCTCTTCCGCGGTCACCGCGTAGTCCTTCTTCAGGAAGTTGCGGTAGCCGTCGGCCGCCGGTTCCAGCACGTCGAACGAGGCGGCATCCGTCTGCGCGTCGGTCGCGTCGCCGCGGCCGGGCGCGAAGGGCACCGTCACGTTGACGCCCGCCGCCTTCGCCGCCTGCTCGACGCCGAGATTGCCGGCGAGCACGATGACGTCGGCGAGGCTGGCGCCGGTTTCCTTGGCGATCGGTTCGAGCGCGGCCAGCACTTTCTTCAGCCGCGCCGGTTCGTTGGCTTCCCAGTCCTTCTGGGGCGCAAGCCGGATGCGCGCGCCGTTGGCGCCGCCGCGCATGTCGGAGCTGCGCCAGGTGCGGGCGCTGTCCCATGCGGTGGCGACCATTTCGCCGGTGGAGAGACCGCTGGCGGCGATCTTCGCCTTGAGCGCGGCGGCGTCGTAGTCCTTGCGGCCGGCGGGGATCGGGTCCTGCCAGATCAGCTCTTCCTTCGGCACGTCGGGGCCGACATAGCGCGCGCGGGGCCCCATGTCGCGATGGGTGAGCTTGAACCAGGCGCGGGCGAAGGTGTCGGCGAAGTAGTCGGGGTCCGACATGAACTTCTGGCAGATCTTGTTGTAGATCGGGTCGACCTTCATCGCCATGTCGGCATCGGTCATGATCGGATTGCGACGCACCGACGGGTTCTCGGGATCGGTCGGCTTGTCTTCTTCCTTGATGTTGACCGGTTCCCACTGCTGGGCGCCCGCCGGGGACTTTTTCAGTTCCCACTCATAGCCGAAGAGCAGCTTGAAATAGCCCATGTCCCATTTGGTCGGGTTGGTCGTCCATGCGCCTTCAAGGCCGCTCGTCACGGAATTGTTGCCGACGCCGCGCGTCTTCTTGTTGAGCCAGCCGAATCCCTGATCCTCGAGTTCGGCGCCTTCCGGTGCCGCTCCGAGATTGGCGGCATCGCCATTGCCATGCGCCTTGCCGACGGTGTGCCCGCCGCAGGTCAGCGCCGCTGTTTCCTCGTCGTCCATCGCCATGCGCTTGAAGGTTTCGCGCACTTCGAGCGCGGTCTTTTGCGGGTCCGGCTTGCCGCCCACGCCTTCGGGGTTGACGTAGATCAGGCCCATCTGCACGGCGGCGAGCGGGTTTTCGAGCGACATCGGATTGTCGTCGCTTTCATAGCGGCCGCGGCCGAGCCATTCTTTTTCCGCGCCCCAATAAGTGTCCTTTTCGGGGTGCCAGATGTCCTCGCGGCCGAAGCCGAAACCGAAGGTTTTCAGGCCCATCGATTCATAGGCGATGGTGCCGGCAAGGATGATCAAGTCGGCCCAGCTCACCTTGTTGCCGTACTTCTTCTTGAGCGGCCAGAGCAGGCGGCGCGCCTTGTCGAGATTGCCGTTGTCCGGCCAGGAGTTGAGGGGCGCGAAACGGATATTGCCCGCGCCCCCGCCGCCGCGTCCGTCGGCGAGGCGATAGGAACCGGCCGAGTGCCAGGCGAGACGGATCATCAAGCCGCCGTAATGGCCCCAGTCGGCGGGCCACCAGTCCTGGCTGTCCGTCATCAGCGCATGCATGTCCTTTTTCAGCGCCGCGACGTCGAGCTTCTTCAGCTCCTCGCGATAGTTGAAGTCTTTCCCCAGCGGATTGGTCTTGGTGTCGTGCTGGTGGAGAATGTCGAGATTGAGGGCGTTCGGCCACCATTCGATGGGTGTGGTTCCCATGGACGCGTGTGTCGCGCCACCATGCATGACCGGACATTTGCCGCTTTCTGCTTTGCTCATTTACCTTGTTCCTCCTTGTTGGGGGTGGGTCGCGCGCCGCTAGATTATAACTATTCTAATTAAAATATACCGCGCGCCACGCCAAAGACAAGCCAAATCGGCAAAAGCATGGTTGCGACCTTCCCGAGATTGACAGGCGGGGGCCCGCTGGCCACTATTGGCACAATTAATGCCAATAATTAATCGGAGCGCGGGATGCGGACGAAGGTTGCGACGGTGGTTTCTTCGTTGATCACCAGTTCGCGTCTCAGGACTCTGGGCCGGCGCGTCCGCGCGCTGATGCGGCGGCTCGCCGGGCGGCGGCCGGTCATCCATTATTTCCATCAGGCGGGCGACCCCTACAGCGTGCTTGCCGTGCAGGCCGTGCCGCTGTTGCGCGCGCGCTACGATGTCGATGTCGAAATCCATGCCGTGTCGCCGCCCGACATGGCGGCGGCGCCGGAGCCCGACATGCTGAAAGCCTATGGGCTCCGCGATGCGGGCCTGTCGGCGCGGCTTGCAGGCTTCTCGCTCGATGCGGATGTGTCGGCGCTCGTGCCCGATGCAAGCGTGAACGCCCTTGCCGAAGGCGACCGGCTGCGCCGCAAGCTCGGGCATTATCTCGGTGCGGTGTTCTATTTCGAGGGCGAGTGGTATTGGGGCCTCGACCGGCTCGATTGTCTCGAAGAACGCCTCGCGCCGTTGCGCCGCGCCGATGCGCCGAAAGGTTACATCGCGCCGCGCCGCGAGGTGACGCTCAAGCCGGTTGCGAGTTCGGGTCGCAAGCCTGTCTTCGAAGCCTTCATTTCCTTTCGCAGCCCCTACACTTATCTGGCCATCGAGCGCGTCACCAAACTCGCCGCGCATTACGGCGCCGATCTCGAATGGCGCTTTGTGTTGCCGATGGTGATGCGCGGGCTGCCCGTGCCGCTCGCCAAGCAGCTCTATATCGTGCGCGACTGCAAGCGCGAGGCCGAGCGTCTCGGGCTGCCCTTCGGCCGCGTCGCCGATCCGGTCGGCGCCGGCGCCGAACGCGGATTGTCGGTGCTGCATCACGCGATCCTGGCGGGCAAGGGTGCGGGCTTCGCGCAATCGTTTCTTCAAGGCGTCTTTGCCGAGGGGATCGACGCGGCGTCGGATGCGGGGCTCATGCGTCTCGCCGCGCGGGCGGGGCTCGACGAGGCCTTCGTCAGGAAGGCGCTGTCCGATCCGTCGTGGCGCGAGGTCGCCGAGCGGAACCGCGCCGACATGTTTGCGGGCGGCGCCTGGGGCGTGCCGTCATTCCGCGTCGAGGGCGGCGCGATGCATTGGGGTCAGGACCGGCTCTGGGTCGTCGAGGAGGAATTGCGCGCGGCCTGCGAGAGGCCTTAAGCGCGCTTCTTCAGCGACACCATCAGCATCGTCAGTCCCCAGACGATCTGCGTCGCGCCGACCCAGGCCAAGACGCCGATGATCGTCGCGGCGTTGTGCGTCAGGCCGAGCCCGGCGATGATTCCGGCGCCGCCATCGGGCAGGAAGGCGTGGATCGCCCCCGGCACGATGGTCAGCGCGCCAAGAGCCGTCAGCGCCACAACGCCGGCAAGCGCGAAGGCCTGCCATTTTTTCAACCCGCTCATCACTTGTCCCCCTCGATGTCGTGGCGATGAACCCCAGTATGTGCGCGCAAAGTCCCCCGGGGATATCTTCCTGAATGAAGTGATGCGCATTGGCGAAGATGCGGTGCGGCTGGCCCTTGGCGCCCGGAATGCGTTTCTGCATCGCCGCATCGGCGCCTTGGCCACCGGGTCGAGTTCGCCGAACAGCGTCAGGAAGGGCTTGTCGAAGCGTCCGCAGCCGACGAGGTCGACCGCGATCACGCGGCGGCCGGCCGCCGCCAGCACCGGGATCATCTTGCGGTAGAGACAGGCCCAGGTCGGGTTGCCGTGCATCAGCGGGACCGGCGGGGGCCCGCGCGGGCCTTCATCCACATAATGGATGCGCAGTTCGTTCCGGCCTCGTCCTTCACGGTCGCGTAGTGCGGGGCGAAATCGTAGCCCTCGAGATTCGCGAAGGGTTCATCGGATGTGCGGAGCGCCGGCATCGGCGTCAGGCCTTCGTCATCGCTTCGAGCAGCGGCTGCAAGCGGCCCAGCACGCCGTCCTGCAAAACCGTTTCGATGTTGAGCTGGCCCTTCAGGCCCGCCTCTCGGTGCACCGAGATCGCCTGCCATTCCGGCGAAGTCGACATGTCGAACAGCGCCTTGCGGTTCGGATAGGTCGCAATCGCGATCTCGTCCCAGAGTTCTTCCACCTGGCCGAGCGCGAGGAAGGTCACGTCGCCGGCGAAAAAAGCGCCGCCGCCGAATTTCGGCAGCAGCTTCGAGACTTCGCGGCCATAGATCATGTAGGCGTCGCGGCCCGAAAGATCGCAGGGCCGGCCGTCCTTGTATTCGGCGCGGTCCTTGAACTTCAGCAGGTTGACCATGAAAATCGGGCCGTCCGGGCCCGGCGCCATCATTTCCCGGACCCGGTCCGGATCGCCCGGCATCACTTCATTGACTACTTGCATGTCGCGCCTCTTCGCAGCCCCGCCGGGATGGCGGGGCTCGCGAATATATTGGCACTATTTATGTCATAAGTTCAAGCCTGCGGATCAGGCGGCTGGCCGCGCCGCCCCCTTGGGCCGGAAGCCCATGTTGAAGCTGATCGAGACCCGGAAGTCCTCGCTGCGGTTCGGCTGCACCGAATGCTGCAGCCAGCCGGGGAAGATCAGCAGCAGCCCTTCGCGCCCGCGATATTCCATGGCCTGACTGTTGATGCGGGTGCGGGCCTTGACCGGGAAGGTCGACATCACGCGCTCGCGCACCGGATCGTAGAATTCGATGTTGCCGCTTTTCGCCGGCACCTTGGCGTAATAGGCGCCCGAGAGGATCGAGTTTGGGTGCACATGCGCCTTGTTGAAGTCGCCCGGCCCGTTCTTGTTGAGCCACATTTCCTGGAAAAACATCTCGAAGCGGTCGAAGTCGAACGACAGATGGCTGGCGCAACCGGCGCAGGCATTGCCGATGATTCGCCTGATCTCGGCAAGCTCGGGCCCGAGGTGCAGGTTCGCGGCGCTGTGCCAGCCGCCGACGTTGGAGCGCGTAATGGCACGTCCGTTCCGCTCCAGTTCCTCCAGAACGGACAGAATATGCGCATCGATCCGCTCGTGATCGGGCACATGCCGGGCCCAGACGGGCGAGGGAAACCAGATCTCCGGGCGGAAACCTGGATTGATCGCCAGCGCGGGCGCGGCATTTTCCGGCGCCGGTGCGGCGGCCGGTTCTTTCCTCGCGGCGGATTTTCTCTTTGCGGTCATGCGGCGCCCCCTCGCGCAAGATGAACGGAAATGGAGACGATAGAGGTCGAATTTCCGGTCATGGCTGTGTTGCAATCGGTTGTAACGAAGCAGTCGCCGGTGCGGCGCCGCTTCATCGATAGATAACGGAAGCGGGCAGGACGCGAATTTTTTTCTCGTCCAATCACGAAGTAAACGCGGCATCGGCCGATCGCAAGGGAGAATTTCCGTGGTGGGGGAAAACAAGAGCAAGGCGGCCAAAGCAGCAAAGCCGGTTGCGAGAAAACCGGCCGCCGCGAAAGACGCGACGCCGGACGCCGCGCAAAAGAAGGGCACGCAGATTTCCTGTTCGCGCGGGCTCTCGGCCTTCATGGCGGACAACAGGCTCAGCTTCGGCTTCACCTCCTATCAGAGCGGCCGTCTCTATCTTGTCGGGCGGCTGCCGCAGGGCAAGGTCAGTTTTCATGAACGGCATTTCATGCGCGCCATGGGCGTCGCCGCGACGCCGCAGCGGCTCTATCTCGCCGGACAATTCCAGGTCTGGCGGCTTGAGGATGTGATGGCCGGACGCAATGCCGGCGGCTTCGATCGCAACTATGTGCCGCGCAATGCGCAGACGACCGGCGATCTCGACGTGCACGAACTCGGCGTCGAAAAAGGCGGTCGCGTCATTTTCGTCAACACCCGTTTTTCCTGTCTCGCGACCTTCAGCCTGACGCACAGCTTCAAGCCGCTCTGGAAGCCGCCCTTCATCTCGCGGCTGGCGCCCGAAGACCGCTGCCATCTCAACGGGCTTGCGATGGAAGACGGCGAGCCGCGCTATGTGACCGCCGTCTGCAAGAGCGACGTCATCACCGGCTGGCGCGACCGGCGCGCCGAGGGCGGCTGCATCATGGATGTGCGCAATGACCGCATGGTGACGGAAAAGCTTTCGATGCCCCATTCGCCGCGCCTTCACAACGGCAAGCTCTGGGTGCTCGATTCGGGACGCGGCCGTCTCGCCCGCGTCGATCCCGAAACCGGCACCACCGAAACCGTCACCTTCCTGCCGGGCTTCGCGCGCGGTCTCGCGTTCCACGGACATTTTGCCTTTGTCGGGCTGTCGCTGCCGCGCGACGGCAGTTTCTCCGGTCTCGAACTCGACGGCGAGCTGGCCAAACGGGACGGCGAGCCCTGGTGCGGCGTCCAGATCGTCGACACGCGCTCGGGCGACATCGTGCAATGGATCCGGCTCACCGGCGAAGTGCGCGAACTCTTCGATGTCTTCGTGCTGCCGGGCGTGCGCTGCCCGAAGGCGACCGGGCTTGTCGACGGCGCAATACGCAACGAAATCTCGATCGAGGACTGGTCGCCGGCCGACCGGCGCGATCCGGCGCCGGAACTTCTCGCCGCCGCCGGCGCGTGAAGCCGTCGCGGCGGCGAATGCATCCGAAACGAATCTAACGAAATGTGAAAGAACTTGCCGTGCGGTGTCGCGTGGATTCGGGCGCGCGCGCAATTCCGCGACTCAACCGCGCCGCGCGCCGCGAGTGCATTCCACAACGGATCGATTGAAAACCAAACTGGCGGAAAGTTGCATCGCCTTTTGGTTGCGACTCGTGTGGTGCGAAAAGGAGCCGGCGCGCAACGTATCCCCTTGAAACGATTCTCGCTTTTTTGGGGGACTGCATGTCGACGTCGAAGAACAAGACCGCCGGAATTCGCAACAACGCAACCGGCCGGCTCGCCCGTTCGGCTTACACCTATTACGGCGGCGTCGTGCAGACGACGAACGATGCGCCGAAGAGTGCACACGGCATCAAACGTCTTTTCGCCGCCGCCTTGCTTTCCGGCGCGTCGATGATGGCGGTAGGTCTTGCGGGAGCGGGCACGGCACAGGCGGGAAACTGTGTGGGCCCCATCAACGACCAGATCGTCTGCAGCGGCACCTTCGATGAAACGATCCAGTATCACGGCGTCGAAGACCTCACTGTCATTCTCGGCGCGGGATCGAGCATCGATACGCTCGATAATGTGTCGGAAGCCGATTTCGACAATGCCGGCATCTTCATCTCGGGCGACGGCGAGAAGTCCATCGTCAACAACGGTTCCATACTGACCGGCGACGAAGGCTATCTCGTCGAGGAAGTCGGCCCTTATTTCGGCGGTAACCGTCATCACGGCATCGCCGCCTATTCCTATGACGACGACGCCTCGGTCGCCAACACGGCCTTCGGGACCATCGTCACCACGCGCCCGGACTCGCATGGCGCCGTCGCCGTCGCCCTCGATGAGGAAGGCGAGGAGGGCGGCGATGCGACGGCAAGCAATGCCGGTCTCGTCGCAACGTCGGGGGAAACCTCCTTCGGCGTGGTGGCCGTCGCCAAATACGAGGCATCGGTCGACAACAGCGGCGATGTGACGACCAGCGGCGACGACAGCCACGGTCTCTATGCCTATGCCAAATACGACATCGTCATCGCCAATAGCGGCACGGTCGAGACGTCCGGCGAAGACGCGCACGGCATTGTTGCCGTGCTCAACGACGAGTGGGCCGAGGGCGGCACGGTCGAGATCGACAACAGCGGCACCATCGAAACCACGGGAGAACATGCGCGCGGCATCTCGGTCGAAGGCGGGGACGCGGCGGTCGAGATCGTCAACAGCGGCAGCATCGCGACCGAGGGATATGACGCTCACGGCATCGTCGCCGACGGCGACAGCGTCGCGGTCGTCAATACGATCGACGGGACGATCGTGACCGACGACGAATTTTCCGATGGCGTACGGATCGACGGCTACACTGTGTCGCTCGACAATGCCGGCACCATCGCGACCTATGGCGAATACGCGCATGCGGTCGTCGCGTCGTCCCATGGCGATCTGACGACCACCATCGTCAATACGGGCCTCATCGCCGCCTATGGCGAGGAGTCCGATGCGATCCGCGCCGACGGCCCGACCGTGCACATCACCAACGATGTCGTGACGGAAGACGAGGAAATTGTCGCCACCGGGGTCATCTACTCGGAAGACGGCGCGGCGATCTACGTATCGGAATCCGACGACGCGCGCGTCTACAATCACGGCGAAATCTACGGCAATATCAGCATTTCCGCCGATGAGTATGCGCTGGTCGAGAACAGCGGGAGCATCAGCGGATACCGCGAGTACAGCGCCATGGTGTCGCTCTCGGTCGAGGAGGGAAATGCCGTTGTCGTCAACCGTGAAGACGGCACGATCACGTCGCTCGCCGACTACTCCCATGCGATCCAGGCGATGTCCGAGGAAGGTATCGCCGACGTCCGCAACTACGGACAGATCTCGACCGGCTATGTCGACGAGTTCGACGAGGTGACGGGCGTCTATTCGTCGGGTGCCGTCGCCTATGGCTTCGACGGTGCGGTCGTCGTCAATGCGGGCGGCATCGAGACGGTCGGCGAAGGCTCCTACGGCATCCTCGCCGAGGCTTCGGACGGCACGGCGCAGGCGGTCAACTCCGGTACCATCGAGACTTCCGGCGACGAGGCGCATGGCGTCGTTGCCCGCACATCGGACGGCTATATCTACATCGGCTATGATTTGGAGCCGATCTATGAGTATGTCCAGGGCGAAGCTATCGCGAGCAACGCCGGCAGCGTAACAACCTCCGGCTCCGATGCCTTCGGCGTCGTCGCCCAGTCCGGCTATGGCAATGCGCTTGCCTACAATGTGCTGGGCGGTTCGATCGTCACCAGCGGCGAAGGTTCGCACGGCCTCGCCGCCGTCACTGGCTGGGATATCGACGACATCGGTGAATACGGCACCGGGGCCGGCGGGCATGCCATCGCGATCAATGGCTTCCCCGGCGAATTCTTCGGCGAAGGCTTCGAATTCGGTATCGGAGAATATGCCGAAGGGCACGTCAATATCGCCGATTTCGTCGACACCGAAGATTTCGAGGCGGCGGATTTCCGCTCCACCATCGTCACCACCGGCGATGATGCCATCGGCGTGCTCGCGAACGCCCAGAGTGGCGACGCCCGGGCGGCGAACTTCTACGGCACCGTCACCACCGGCACGCTGGACGAATACAGCGATCCGCTGAGCGGCAGCGAGGCACATGGCGTCGCGGCCTATGCGTCGGGCGAGGACGGTGACGCTTATGCCATCAACAAGTATTACGGCCATGTCACGACCTATGGTCACGAGGCCATCGGCGTGCTGGCCGATAGTGAAAACGGCGAGGCGATCGCCGCCAACGTCATGTCGTCGACCGTCCAGACGTTCGGCGAATATTCTCACGGCGTCGCGGCTTTCAGCGAGGAAGGCGACGCGATAGCCAGCAACAAATATTCGTCCAGCATCGTCACGCATGGCGACGAGGCCCACGGCCTCTTCGCATCCAGCAATGGCGAGAGCGACGAATACGGCAGCGCCGACGGTATCGCCTACAACATAGGATCGACGATCACCACTTATGGCGAGGGCTCTCACGGCATCCACGCCTATGCGGAAGAGGGCGATGCCATCGCCGTCAACGCCAATATCGTCAACGAAGGCGAGGAGGGCGAAGAGGACGAAATTATCGTCGCCCGCATCGAGACGCATGGCGACGGCGCGCATGGCATTTTCGTCTACTCCCACAGCTACGACGTCCATGCCTATAACAGCGGCGAAATCGCGACCTATGGCGAGGATGCCGTCGGTATCCGGGCGGAGGCGGACGACGACGCCGACGTCGAGAACGCCGGTTCTATCGACACGTCCGGCGACTATGCTTACGGCATTCACATCGATGCAGGCGGCGATGCGACCGTGACCAACAGCGGCTCTATCGTCACCACCGGCTACGAAGCGGATGGCATCCTCGCCTACGCGGGGGGCGAATATGGCGAAGTCGAAATCGTCAATTCCGGTCTGATCCATGGCGCGGGCGAGGCGTCGGATGCGATCCGGGCCTTCGGTCATGCCGTCACGGTCACGAACACCGTGGATGGCCAGATCCTTTCCGACGACAATGACGGTATCGGAATCGACGAGTCCGACATCGTTCGTGTCTACAACTCCGGCACGATCTCGGGCGCCGAATCCGCCATCGAAATCGACGTGTCCGGGGATGTCGCGGTCTACAATTACGGCTCCATCGTCGGCCGCGTCGACATCGAAGAAGCGGAAAGCGCCTACTTCCTCAACGACGAGGACGCGACGGTTCTGGTTGAAAACGAGAAAGCGGCGGGCGTGCGCCTGCTTGCCTTCGAAGAGGCCACGGTCGTCAACCGCGGCAGCATCGAAACGACGGCCGACGGGACCAGAGGTGTCCAGCTTCAGGGCAGCACGGTTTCGCTCGACAATTCGGGTACCATCTCGACCTCGGGCGACGAGGCGCATGCGGTCGTTGCCGAATCGACCAATATCGCGACGACGACGATCTACAACTCCGGCACCATCGAGGCGACCGGCGAAGGCGCCGACGCCGTCCAGGCGTCGGGACCGACGGTCTACATCACCAACACCGAGGACGGCGTCATTTCGTCCGGCGACGGCGTCGCGATCGACGTCTTCGACACCAAATACGCCTCGATCCTCAACCATGGCACGGTGACGGGGAGCATCCATGTCAGTGCCTACGACTACGAGGATTTCGGCTCGACCTATATCCTCAACACCGGCAGCGTGTCGGGCGACATCGACACCTCCTTCGGCGAGAGCGACGACACGATCATCGTCGATGGCGGCACGGTCGGCGGCGCGATATACACCGGCGAGGGCGAGGATACGGTGACGGTCTCCGGCACCGGCGTCTCGATCGCCAAGGGTATCCATGGCGGCAGCGGATACGAGGGCGACCTGCACGTCTATTTCGAGCAGGACGACACCGTCACCTTCGCCGACGGCGTCGAGGGCTATGCGATCTCGAATGCCCACTTCGTCGGCTTCTACGGCGGCACGACGGTCTTCGACGGCGTCAACATCCATACGCGCGACGAAGGCTCGATCCTGGTCGGCGAAGACGGCATTCTCGCCACCACCGCGGAAGGCGCCTATGCGATCGCGGATGCGGCCGAAATCGACGGACGTCTCAGGGTTGCGGCCGGAGGCACCTTCGGCTTCTCGGGCGCCGTCGCCTTCAATGAGGGCAGCACCTTCGAGACCGGCCTCACTTCGGCCGGCGGCGGCGTCGTCTCCGGCGACACCGTCCACTTCGATGCCGGCGCGACCATCCATGTCAATGCGGGGGCCGGCTTCACGCAGACCGTCGGCGAGGATGTGCTGGTCGCCTCGGCGGGTACCGAGAACGGCGTCACCGACGACGGCGCGTCCGTCACCGACAATCTCATCCTCTTCAAGTTCCTGAAGGTGATGAACGACGAAATCGTCACCGAAGGCGCCGCCGACGACCTCTTCCTCCGCATCGAGGTCGAGGACACGGCCTTCGACGTCGAAACGGAGGCGACAGGCTCGACGCGGAACAAACTCAGCATGGCGCGCGCGCTCGACGTCTATATCCAGTCGCAGCCGCTCGACAATCCGCTGGTCCAGTACCTGCTGCAGTTCGAGACCGAGGAGGAGCAGCTTGCCGCGCTTCTGAAGGTCATCCAGGACACGTTGCCCGATGAAAGCAATGCCACGGGCAGCGCCACGATCACGACGACGGATCTCGTCTTCGACATGATCATGGACCGGCTCTCCGGCGGCGGCTTCACGGTCGCGCAAGGCGGGGAAACCGGCGTCGCGGCCGGCGAGGAGATACTGGGCGGCAGCGGCAACTGGGCGCTCTGGGGCCGCATGGGCTACCTGACGGCCAAATACACGCCCGGCGCCGTCAACGGCTTCGACGCCGACACCTGGGGCGGCACCGTCGGCGTCGACGGCGAGGTCGCGCCCGGCATCCGCGCCGGCTTCGGCTACTTCTACATGGACAGCGAGGTCGAGGAAAACGGCGCCGGCGCCAATTCGAGCGTCGACATCACGAGCCACGGCGTCACCGGCTATGTCAGCTACCGTCCCGGCGCCTGGTATGCCAATGGCACGCTCGGCTACGGCATCAACGACTACGACAGCCGCCGCAATTCGCTCGGCGGGGTCAATGTCGCGAGCTTCGACGGTTCGCAGTTCGTCGCCCGCGGCGAGGTCGGCCGCATGTTCACGGACGGCGCCTGGGACATCACACCCAATGTTGGCCTGCGCTACAACCGGGTCGACATCGACGCCTATACCGAAACGGGGCCGTTGCCGATCGCGGTCAATGCCCGCACGGTCGAGTCGGTCAGGGGTGTTGCCGGCGTCAATCTGCGCCACACCACGGTGCTCGACGGCGGCGGCAAGCTGATCCCCGAATTCGGCGTCAAGCTCCTCAACGAGCTTGCCGATCCCGACGAGGCGATCACGGGTGCGATTGTCGGCGGCGGTGCCTTCGTCACGCAGCAGACGCCGCGCGACGATCTCTCCTTCGGCATCGGCGGCGGGCTGACCTGGGAGGCCTCCGACCGGTTCAGCCTTCGCGTCACCTATGATGGCGAATTCCAGAGCGACTACGACGAGCAGAGCCTCGCCGCCTCGGTCCGCTTCGGCTTCTGAGCGCCGGCTGCGCTCCTCCCGCAGCCCTCGCAACAAAAATGGCGCCCCGCAAGGGGCGCCATTTCCGTTTGGGTCGGTGGAGAAATCTAGCGGGCGATGTCGGCGAAGGAAACGGTGCTGCCATCGATCAGGTTGACGCAAGGCGCGGCGCCGCCGGTCGCGGCGCGGCAGAGGAAGAGCGTGTTGCCCTTCTGCACCCAGATGCCGCCTTGCGGGTTGGGCATCAGGCGGGGGTTGCCGTTCGGGCCCAGCAGTGCCGTCACGACCAGCGCGATGGCGATAACGGTGCCGGCGGCGATCACCGCATAGGAAAGATGGGCCGGTTGAGAAGTGCCGGGAGAGGCGATGGTCATGCGACGTTTGCTCCGCTTGTTGTGGCTGCCGCCCGTTCGTCGAGCCGCAGGTGGTTGAACCAGATCACGCGCATCTGATAGCCCTCGCGCGTATAGCCGATCAGCGTCAGGCCGCTCTCGCCGATCGGGTAGTGACCGAGTTTCGGCGATTGGTAGACGGCCGCCATGCCGGCGAGCCGCTCGGCCGGATTGGCGATCGACCAGGCGCGCAGGATTTCCCGGCATTCGGTCGCAAGGCCGATCGCCACCGTCTGCTGGCTGTAATCGGGCAGGGTGAAGACGCGCAGAAAGCCGAAGCGCTTGTTGCGCAGCGGCGCGTAGGGCGCGATCTCGACGGTCGAGATGCCGCAGACCTTCCTGCCGTCATAGCCGACCGCGCAGATCTGCTTCGCGCGCTCCTCGGGCGCGGTGCCCGGCGGCAGGACGCCCTGTTCGCGCCAGACCGCAATGACATCGGCCTCGATCTTCGGATCGTGCTGCTGCCAGCCGGAAACATATCGGATATTGCTCATGAGTTTGCCCGTTCCCCGGTTGACGCGCCCTGAGGCGCGGGCCGCGACTCGAAATATCGCGCGTTGTGCCGGGTTGCATTATTCGGGCAAGGCCTGCGCAAGGGGAGCAGGGATCGGTCCTGAATGGACCTTTCGCGCGACACGAGAAACCCGCGCTTCGTGGCGCGGGTTCCTGCCGTCGTGACGGCGTTCGGCGCCGGATCAATCCCGGCGGCGGATTGCGTCCATCAGGTCCATCGGCAGCGGGAAGACGATGGTGTTGGTCTTTTCGCTCGATATGTCCTGAAGCGCCGAAAAATAACGAAGCTGCATCGCGCGGGGGTCGCCGGCGAGAATCCTGCCGGCTTCCACCAGTTTCTCCGCCGCCTGCTGCTCGCCCTCGGCATTGATGATCTTGGCGCGCCGCAGGCGCTCGGCTTCGGCCTGTTTGGCGATGGCGCGGATCATGCTCTCGTCGATATCGACATGCTTGATCTCGACATTGGCGACCTTGATGCCCCAGGCGTCGGTCTGCTTGTCGAGAATTTCCTGGATGTCGGCGTTCAGCTTGTCGCGCTCGGCCAGCATTTCGTCGAGTTCGTGCTTGCCCAGCACCGAGCGCAGCGTCGTCTGGGCAAGCTGGCTCGTCGCCTCCATGTAGTTCTCGACATTGAGGATGGCGTTTTGCGGCTCGACGATCCGGTAATAGATCACCGCGTTGACGCGCACCGACACGTTGTCGCGCGAAATCACGTCCTGCGTCGGCACGTCCTCGACAAAGGTGCGCAGGTCGGTCCGCACCATTTGCTGGATGACAGGGATGATGATGATGAAGCCGGGCCCGGTCACACGGGTAAAGCGTCCGAGCGTGAAGACGACACCGCGTTCATATTCGCGCAAAATCCGGATCGCCGAGCTCAGGAAGCCGACGACCAGCACCGCGATGAAGACATAGAATGCGAGATTTCCCATCAGGCCTCTCCGTTCTGTTTGGCAGGATTGTGCGTTCGTTCCGTTTCAACCGTGAAACGGGTGCCTGCCGAAAATAAAAGCGTCACCCCGGCTTTGAGTTGTTGGCAAAGGTCGAAACATCCCGCTTCCTTCCGCCGCTCCCTCACTCATGCACGGCCGGGGCGCCGCTCAGCACCAGCGTCAAGCCGTCCAGCTTCTCGATCCTGACCTTGTCGCCGGGCGCGAGCCGGTGCGGCCCGCGGGCGCGCCAGCGTTCGCTGTGCACCCAGACATGGCCTTCGCCGTTCGCCCAGTCGACGACTTCGGCTTCCTTGCCGGCCAGTTCCTCGCTGCCGGTTGCCACCGGTCTCGTTTGCGCGCGCCAGGCATAGCCGAGCAGCGCCGCCAGCGTCAGCACGCTCACCACGGCCGTACCCGCGATCACGCTCCACGACAATTGAAATTCCGGCTGGTCGCTGTCGATCAGCATGGCGCCGCCCAGCACGAAGGCAACGACGCCGCCGAGACCGACCACGCCGAATGTCGGCGTGAAAGCCTCGGTGATCATCAGCGCGAGGCCGAGCAGGATCAGCGCGAGGCCCGCATAGTCGAGCGGCAACTGGTTCAGCGCATAGAGCCCGAGCAGCAGGCAGATCGCGCCGATGACGCCGGGTCCGATCGTGCCGGGGTTCGAGAACTCGAAAATCAGTCCATAGATGCCGATCAGCATCAGGATGAAGGCGACGTTCGGATTGCTGAGGATCGCCAGCAGCTTGGTCATCGCGCCCGGTTCGATCTCGACAATGCGGGCGCCTTCGGTGTCGAGCACGCGGCTCCCCATCGATGTCGCGACCTCGCGCCCGTGCATCAGGCGCAGCAATTCGCCCATGTCGGCGGCGACGAATTCGACGACGCCTTCCTCCACCGCCTGCTGCGCCGAGAGACTTGCACCCTCGCGCACTGCCTTCTCGGCCCAGTCGGCGTTGCGGCCATGCAGTTCGGCAAGGCTCCTGATATGCGCCACCGCGTCGTTGGTCGCCTTGGCGGCCATCGCGTCCTCGTTGGAGGGTTGGGAGCTGCGCGCCGGCGCCTCGTCTTCCGCGCCGTCCTCGCCGCTGTCCTTTTGGGGCGCCGCGTCTTCGGGGGAGGGCAGGCCCGGCATGCCGCCGCCGATCGTCACCGGCGTTGCCGCGCCGATATTGGTGCCGGGCGCCATCGCGGCGATCGCGGTCGCATAGATGATGTAGGTGCCGGCGCTGGCCGCGTGTCCGCCGGCGGGCGCCACATAACCCGCCACCGGCACCTGCGATTCCAGGATCGAGGAAATGATTTCGCGCGTCGAGGTCACGAGCCCGCCCGGCGTGTCGATCTTCAGGATCAGCACATCGGCACGGGCGTCCTCGGCCGCCTCCACCGCATCCGCCACCTGCTTTGCCGTCGCCGGGCCGATGGCGCCATCGATCACCGTCAGCATGGCCAGCGGCGGCGCCTTCACCGTTTCGGCGGGCGCTTCCGGGGCGGGTGTTTCCCGGGGTTGGGTTTCCTGCGCCGTGCCGGCGGCGCCGAACAGGGCGGCGCCCGAAACCGCCAATATGGCGTAGATCGTCTGGCGCAGTCGCAGGGTCGTTTGGCGGCGAAGGGTCACGGGGGGCGTCCTCCTTCTTCTCGTCCCGGACAGTCTGCCAAACCGGAGCGGTCAAAGCCATGCTTTTGCGGCAGCTTTTATGTCGCGCCCTCTCCCTTGCCGCGCCGCGCAATCGTTCCATTTTCCTCCCGGAGCGAAATGACACGCAAACGGAGGAATGTCTTATGCCCGAGCATGTCTACAAGGTCGTCGAAATCGTCGGCTCCTCGCCAAAAAGCATCGAGGACGCGATTTCGAGCGCCGTCGAAAAGGCATCCAAAAACCTGCGTGAGCTGCGCTGGTTCGAAGTCGTCGAAACGCGCGGCCATATCGAGAACGGCA
This sequence comes from Parvibaculum sp., assembly GCA_040216885.1. Taxonomy (GTDB): domain Bacteria; phylum Pseudomonadota; class Alphaproteobacteria; order Parvibaculales; family Parvibaculaceae; genus Parvibaculum. Next base: position 27,847 of record JAVJOG010000003.1, on the reverse strand, counting down.
AGGTCGGCCACTACCAGGTCAAGCTGAAGATCGCCTTCACGCTGGAGTAAGCGGGCGCGCTCGCTTCCAGAGGGCTTCCTTTGCTAGTCTCCCTGCCAACGAAATCAAAACGGGGAGACGCAATCCATGGAACCGATCCGGAAGCTCAGCCGCTCGATCAAAGGCAAGGTGGCGCTGGTCACCGGCGCGGCGAGCGGCATGGGGCGGGCGACCGCGCATGTCTTTGCGGGCGAGGGTGCGAAGGTCGCGGTGCTCGATCTCCGGCAGGAGCGCATCGATGCGGTGGTTGCCGAAATCAAGGCCGAGGGCGGCGAGGCGCATGGCTGGGCGCTCGATGTCGCGGACGCGGCCGGCATCGTCCGTGTCGTGAAGGAAGTCGAGGCGCGTTTCGGCGGGCTCGACATTCTCGTCAACAATGCCGGGCTCTCGACTTTTTGCGGCATCGCCGAGGAGGGCTACGAGGAAAGCTGGGCGCGCGCCCTCGACGTGATGCTGACCGCGCATATGCGTTTCGTGCGCGCGGCGCTGCCGTCGCTGAAAAAATCCGGCGAGGGGCGCATCGTCAATGTGGCGTCCACGGAAGGTTTCGGCGCGACGCCCGGCAACTCGACCTATGTGGCGGCCAAGCATGGTGTCATCGGCCTCACGCGGGCGCTTGCCGTCGAGCTCGGCCGCGAGGGCGTCACCTGCAACTGCATCTGCCCCGGCCCGATCCGCACCGGCATCACCGCCGACATTCCCGACGAGCACAAGGAAATCTTCGCCAAGCGCCGCGTGCCGCTCAGGCGCTATGGCGACCCCGAAGAGGTCGCGCATGTGACGCTCAGCGTCGTCCTGCCGGCGTCGTCCTATCTCAACGGCGTCGCCATTCCGGTCGATGGCGGGATGCTGGTCAAGAACGCCTGACGCGCGCCGCCAAACAAAAAATGCTCGAATCTTGCCACGGCTTTCACGGGCGGGGACAAGTCGCGATGTTTTGCGGGACAAGGTGCGGGATAAACCCGGGGACAAGTGCGTTTGTGACAGTTTTTTGACAGTTCGATGACAGTCAGCGCTTTTCGGCCAGCCATGTCCTCGCGCCGTCGCCCGCGGCGCGGCCCGTGGCAAGGCAGGCGGTGATCAGATAGCCGCCGGTCGGCGCTTCCCAGTCGAGCATTTCGCCCGCGCAAAAGACGCCCGGCAGTTTCCGCAGCATGAAGTTCTCATCGAGTTCCTCGAGTTCGACGCCACCGGCGCTGCTGATCGCTTCCGCTATCGGCCGTGGACGGAGGAGTTTCAACGGCAATGTCTTGAGGGTGTTGGCGAAGCGCGCCGGATCGGCAATGGCAAATCTGTCGAGGCATTCGCGCAGCAGCGCCGTCTTGACGCCCTTGACGCCCGCGTTCTTGCGCAGATGATTGGCGAGAGATTCCCCGTCGCGCCGGCGGGCGATGTCGCGCGTCAGGCGTTCGATGTCGCGGCCGGCCACGAGATCGAGCCTCAGCACCGCCTCGCCGTCGCGTATGATCGCCTCGCGCAGCGCCGCCGATAGGGCATAGATCGCGCTGCCCTCGACACCGTATTTCGTCACCACGAAATCGCCGCGTACCGATGTTCCGCCGAAGGAAAGTTCAACCGACTTCACCGGCGCGCCGGCGAAGCGTTGCTTCATATGATCGCTCCAGAAAACCTCGAATCCGCAATTCGCCGGCCGCAATGCGGCAATCCCGATTCCTTTCGCGGCAAGGCGCGGCACCCAGCTCGCGTCGCTGCCGAGGCGTGGCCAGCTTGCGCCGCCCAATGCCAGCACCACTGCATCGGCATGAAAAATCCGTTCGCCGTCCGGCGTCTCGAACTTCAATTCGCCTTCCGCGGTCCATCCGTTCCATTTGTGACGCCGATGAAACGTCACGCCCGCGTCGTTCAATCTTTTCAGCCAGGCGCGCAGCAGCGGCGAGGCTTTCATCGCTGTCGGGAAAACGCGACCCGAACTCCCGGTGAAGGTTTCGATGCCGAGCCCGGCGGCCCATTGCTTTATGTCGTCGGGCGTGAACCGGCGCAGCGCCGGTTCGAGTGTCGCGCGGGCGTCGCCGAAGCGCGTCAGGAAAGTTTCGAAATCCTCACCATGGGTGATGTTGAGGCCGCTCTTGCCGGCCAGCAGGAATTTGCGGCCGAGTGAAGGCATCGCATCGAAGACATGTACCGCCGCGATGCCCGCCAGTTGTTCGGCCGCGGCGATGCCCGCCGGCCCACCGCCGATAACTGCCACGACGGGCGCCGCGCCGGGTTGTGCCGATTTGATTTTTGCGTTTGTGTTCACGGGCCGCACGCTATCATCGTGCGGCGATGAAATCATCCGGCGAAAAGAAACGATGACCGAAATCTATGTCGATGCCGATGCCTGTCCCGTAAAGGACGAAGTGGTGCGCGTCGCCGAACGGCACGGCCTCACGGTTCACATTGTATCCAACAGCGGCATGCGGCCGACCGGCCATCCGCTGGTCCGGCCGGTCGTCGTCGCGGCAGGCCCCGATGCCGCCGACGACTGGATCGCCGAACGCGCCGGCATCGGCGATATCGTCGTGACCGGCGACATTCCGCTGGCGGCCCGTGCGCTCGCAAAAGGCGCGGCGGCGATCGGCCACAACGGCAACCCGTTCACGGAAGCAAGCATCGGCATGGCGCTTGCGATGCGCGACCTGATGCGCGAGTTGCGCGAGACTGGCGATGCGAAGGGCGGCGGGCCACCCTTCTCGCGTGCCGACCGCTCGCGTTTCCTGCAGGCGCTCGAAGATGCAATTCAGGCGATCAGGCGGGCGAGGAAGGCCTGAAGGTCATCGCGACGCCGTTCATGCAATAGCGCAGGCCCGTCGGCGGCGGTCCGTCCTCGAAGACATGGCCCAGATGCCCGCCGCAGCGGCGGCAATGCACTTCCGTCCGTACCGTGAAGAAACTGCGGTCTTCCGAGGTGCCGATGGCATTGTCGAGGGGCGCGTAGAAGCTCGGCCAGCAGGTGCGGCTGTCGTATTTCGTCGCGGAGGCAAAGAGCGGCAGGTCGCAGCCGGCGCAATGATAGGTGCCGATGCGCTTTTCCTTGTCGAGCGGGCTCGTGCCGGCGCGTTCCGTTCCGTGCTCGCGCAAGACGCGATACTGCGCCGGCGTCAATTGCGCGCGCCACTCGGCCTCGCTCTTCGTCACCTCGAAGGAGGCTGCCGCTTCCTCCGCCGCCGCGTGTTTTCCGCGCAGTGTCAGGCCGGCCGCCGCCATCGCCGCGGCAACCGCCGTTCCACCCAGAAATTTCCGTCTGGACATCATGCTCATCTCCTAATGCCCGCCCGCTTCCTCGCCCCAGATTTCCTTCAGCCGCCGGTCGCGTCCGCAGCCCCAGCGGTAATAGGCGTAGCGCGCGGGGTTTTTCAGATAGTAGTCCTGATGATAGCTCTCGGCCGGATAAAAGGGATCGGCCTTCAGAATCTCGGTGGCCACCGGCTTGTCGAAGCGGCCGGAGGCTTCGAGTTCGGCTTTCGATCTTTCGGCCAGTTCCTTCTCCGCTTCGTTGCCATAAAAGATGGCGCTGCGATATTGCGGGCCGGCATCGCAGAATTGCGCGTTCGCCCGCACCGGATCGATGTTGCGCCAGAAGACGTGCAGCAGCTCTTCGTAGCTCACGACCTCCGGATCGTAAGCGACTTCGACCACTTCGATGTGGCCGGTCGTGCCGGACGAGACTTCCTTGTAGGTCGGGTTCGGCTTCTCGCCGCCGCTATAGCCCGATGTCGTGCGGATGACGCCATCGAGCTTGTCGTAGGGCGGCTCCATGCACCAGAAGCAGCCGCCGGCGAAAATCGCCGTGGCCTCCGCGGCCGCGGCGGCGGGCGCGATCAGGACGGCCCAGAGGCCAAGCAGGACGGCGAAGCGTTTCAATCCATGTCTCCTTCAAGTTTCACAAGCAGCTTACGTCGCCCGGCTGTCGGGCGGCTTCAACTCTCTGTCACGACTTTGCGAGCGTAAACCACATGGACGGCGTGGTTATTCGGAGCTAGCATCGGTCCGTTGGGTGGTTTGATCGGGAGGAGAGGCTGCCATGAGCGATGTGTCGTCGGCGGCGAACGGCGGTATGCGCTTTCCGCAGGTGCGGAAGGTGCGTGCGGATGCGCCGTGGGTCTGGCTGGCAAGGGGCTGGGCCGACATGTACGCCGTTCCGGCGGTCAGCTTCACCTATGGCATTTTCTTTTTCGTGCTGTCGTTGTTGCTGGTCAGCGCACTCTTCCTTTTCAATCTTGGCGCGCTGGTGCCGGTCATTGCGGCGGGCTTCCTGCTGGTCGGACCGATGCTTGCCGTCGGCATGTACGAGGCGAGCCGGCGGATTGAAACCGGCTTGCCGGTGCGGCTTGCCGATGTCGCCTTCGTGTCGATGCAGAGCCCGGCTCAGCTTGCCTTTCTGGGTGCGATGCTGATGGGCGCGATGCTGATCTGGGTACGGATCGCGACATTGCTGTTTGCGCTGTTCTTCGGTTCGCAGACGATGCCGCAGCTCGGCGAATTCGTGCCGGCGCTGCTGCTGTCACCGCACGGGCTTGGCCTGCTCGTCGTCGGTACGGCGACGGGGGGCGTGCTTGCGCTCATATGTTTCTCGATTTCGGTCGTGTCGGTGCCGATGCTGATGGCGCGCGATGTCGATGCGGTGACGGCGGTGCTGACCAGCATCGAGACGGTGCGCCGCAATTTCTGGCCGATGATGATCTGGGGCTGGATCATCGCCTTCCTGACCGCTTTCGGCATTGCGACGCTCTTTGTCGGGCTTGTTTTCGTCTTCCCGCTGCTCGGCCATGCAACCTGGCACGCCTATCGGGATATTGTTTCCGAAAGCTGATTTCTCACGAAGCGGTTTGGTTGTCGTCTCTGTCCTCGTCCGGCCTGTCGTCCTCGTCGTCGAAGAGGATGCGCTCGGCGGCGCCTTCGAGGTCGTCGTATTGTCCGCTCTTCAGCGACCAGAGAAAGGCGCCAAGGCCGAGCAGCCCCAGAAGCAGCGCCGCCGGTATCAGGAACACCAGAATATTCATCGGTTCGCCGCGGCGGCGTTCCGCCGGCTCAGGCGCATCGCATTGGCGATGACGGTGATCGACGAACTCGACATCGCGATGGCGGCGACGAGTGGTGTCACGAAACCCGCCACCGCGAGCGGAACCGCGACCGCGTTGTAGGCAAGCGCCAGACCGAAATTCTGGAAAACGAGGCGGCGCGACTTCATCGCGACGTCGACCGTCTCGACAAGCGGGGTGAGGCGCGCGCCCTGGAAAATGAAATCGGCCGCCGTCTGGCTGACATCGGCGGCGTCCGCCGGCGAGATCGAAACATGCGCGGCACGCAATGCCGGTGCATCGTTGAGACCGTCGCCTACCATCAGCACCTTGCGGCCTTGGCGTTCGAGCTTTTCCAGCCGGGCGATCTTTTCGGCGGGCCGGGCGGCGGCGCGCCATTCCGCAATGCCCAGTGTTTCGGCGGCGGCGCGCACCGCCGGCTCACGGTCGCCGGACAAAAGCTCGACCGCAAAACCCCTCTTCTTCAATGTATCGATGGTTTCGCGCGCGTCGGGCCGCAGCGTGTCGGCGAAGCGCAGGTGAACCGTCTCGCCGGTCGCGCGGCGGAGCCAGAGTTCGGGTCCGGCATGTTGCACCTTGTCGGGGCGGTTGCCGGCGCCGGCGAAATCCGCATTGCCGAGGCGGACTGTTTCCGTGCCGAACCGCGCCTCAAGCCCCATGCCCGGTACTTCGGTAGCGTCCGTGACTTTCGTTGCGGCGACGCCGTCGCCGGCTTCGGCAAGTGCGCGCGCCAGCGGGTGACGGCTCAGCCGCGCCAGCGCGACCGCGAGGGCCAGGTCGGCGGGCGCGATCTCGGCGCCGTTGACGAGCTGTGGACGCCCGAGCGTCAGCGTACCCGTCTTGTCGAAGACGATGGTGTCGGCCTGCGCCAGCCGCTCCAGCGCATCCGCCGCTTTGACGAACACGCCCTGACGGATCAGGCGTCCCGTCGCAACGACCTGCACCACGGGAACCGCGAGGCCGAGCGCACACGGGCAGGTGATGATCAGCACGGCAATCGCATGCGTCAGCGCGGTTTCCCAATGGGCGTCAAGCGCGAACCAGAGGATCATCGTCGAAAACGCCATGATGTGAACGGCCGGCGAATAGATACGCGCCGCGCGGTCGGCGATCCGCACATAGCGCGCGCGCCCCTGTTCGGCGGCTTCCATCAGCCGCACGATTTCGGCGAGCAGCGAATCGTCGTCGCGCTTCGTCACGCGCATGGTCAGCGGCGCGCCGATGTTGAGCGTACCGGCATAAACCGCCGATCCGGGCTTCACCGGTTCCGGCAGGCTTTCGCCGGTGACGAGACTGGTGTCGACATCGCTGATGCCGGTCAGGATTTCGCCGTCGGCCGGAATGCGCGATCCGGCTGCTATCGCCAGCCGCATGCCGGGTTCGACATTTTCGACCGCGACCGAACGCTGCATGCCGTCGGGACCGATCACGGTTGCCGCCGTGGCGCGGAGGCCAAGCAGGTTCTGTGCCGCCGAGCAGGCACGGGCGCGGGCCTGCATGTCGAGATAGCGGCCGATCAGCAGGAAGAAAAGCAATGTCACGCTGGCGTCGAAATAGACATGCCGGGCGTTGACGATGGTCTGCACCAGGCTCATCGACGTTGCGAGAATGACCGCGAGCGCAATCGGCACGTCCATGTTCATCGTGCGCGCGCGCAGCGCCTTCAGCGCCGAGCGGAAGAAGGGCTGGCCGGCATAGGCGACCGCCGGCAGCGCGATCAGCGCCGATACCCAATGGAAGAAGGCGCGGGTCGTCTCGTCCATGTCGGTCACGAGACCCGACCAGACCGACACCGACACCAGCATCACATTGGCTGCCGCAAAACCCGCCACGCCCATGGCGCGCAGCAGCGATTTCATTTCATTGTCGTCGAGCGCCGATGCGAGACGGGAATCGAACGGCACGGCGGCGAAACCCGCCTCGGCAAGCCGGGCAACGATGGCGCCAGCGCCGAGCTTTGCCGGGTCCCAGCGCACGGCGACGCGCTTGGTCGACAGATTGGCGCGCGCATATTCGACGCCGGGCAGTTCGTGCAGTCCGCGCTCGACCTTGCGCAGGCAGCCCGCGCAATGCATGTCCTGCACCACGAGATCGAGGCGCGCGCGGCCGCCGGGCGCCTCTCGAACGAAAAGGCCGGGGTCCGGCCTTGCGGGATCGAGCGCTGCGGCGAGTGTGTCGTTCATCGGCCGGCGCTTACGATGACGCGTTCTTCCTGCACGAATGTTTCGCCCGCCGCGCTTGTGGCGGCGACCCGCACCAGCCAGTTGCCGTCATGGGCGAGATCGAAAACCGTTTCGTAGATTCCGGACGCCGTCTCGGCGAGTGGCTGGCGGCGGTCCGCGCCGGAGGCGACCGGGCGCCAGAACGTGCCCTCGACATCAAGACCGGTCAGCGCCGAGCCGTCGGCTCGCGCGAACGTTACCTGCAGGCGCGTGCCGGCCGGCGCCGTGTCGGTGGAGATCGTCGCCTGCCAGCCGAGGCGGCGCTGTTCGTCCATGCGCTCGAGGAGATGGTTGTAGGCGCGGCCCTTCTGATAGGCGCCTTCGATCTCCACGCCGTCGAATGTCGAAAGCGCCTTGTAGATGAAGAAGCCGTTGACCGCGAAGACGATACCGAAAAATCCGGCAAAGCCGAAGAGAACGCGACGGCCGGTCAGCGCGCCGAAGCGGTTCACGGGATGATAGTCGCCGTTGCGGGCAGTCATTGCATCGGACCCCTGAAGCTTGCCGTTCTCCCGGCTCTGGTGCCGTCCTCGAGATCGGTCGCGACGAATGTCAGCATGCCCTCGCCGCCGCGAAGCCGGTCCAGCTTGTCGGCAGGCAGGCTGACGAAGAACTTCACCGTCCGCAGCGTATCGATACCGACGATCACCGTCGAGCCTTCCTCGCCGGCGAGCGCCGGTCGCGTCAGCACAGCGCCTGCGAGCCCCTCGACATCGATGCGGAAAATGCGCTCGCGATGTTCCTTGTTGACGATCTTCAACTCGTAGCCGTTGCGGATGCTGCCGTCGGCAAGCGTGACGAAAAGCGGATTGCGGTCGGGCAGGGCGCTGATTTCGAGGGTTGAGCGGTTGACGAGCGCCACCAGCATGATCAGCGCGACCAGCGCCAGCGCCGCCATGTAGACGACGGTGCGCGGGCGCAGGATGTTGAGGCGTTGCGGCTCGCCGGCCTTGCGGCGCTGCTGGTTGTTGAGCGTGTCGTAGGCGATCAACCCGCGCGGCCGTTCGACGCGGTCCATGATGGCGTCGCAGGCATCGATGCAGAGCGCACACTGGATGCATTCGAGCTGCATGCCGTCGCGAATATCGATGCCCATCGGGCAGACGGCGACACATTGGCCGCAATCGATGCAGTCGCCGCGGCCTTCCCAGCTCGTGCCCTTCTTGTGGGGTCCGCGCTTCTCGCCGCGATCGTCCTTGTAGGAGACCAGCAGCGATTCCTCGTCGAACATCGCGCCCTGGATGCGCGGCCAGGGGCACATATAGATGCAGACCTGTTCGCGGGCGATGCCGCCCAGCAGGTATGTCGTCGAGGCGAAGGCGGCGATCGAGATATAGGCGATGGCGGGCGCGTCGAAGTTCACAAGATCGGCGGCGAGTGTCGGCGCGTCGGCGAAGTAAAAGACCCAGGCGCCGCCGGTCGCCAGCGCAATCAGGATCCAGACCGCGTGTTTCGCCGCCTTGCGCGCGAGCTTTGCAATTCCCCATGGCGAGCGGTCGAGCCGGATGCGTGCCGAGCGGTCGCCCTCGAAAAAGCGCTCGACGTGAATGAAGAGATCGGTCCACACGGTCTGCGGGCAGGCATAGCCGCACCAGACGCGACCGGCGACGCTCGTCACGAGGAAGAGGCCAAGTGCTGCGAGGATCAGCAGGCCGGTGATGTAGTAGAATTCCTGCGGCCAGATTTCGAGAAAGAAAAAATAGAAGCGCCGGGCGGGGAAGTCGAGCAGCACCGCCTGGTCCGGCAGGCTCGGGCCGCGGTCCCAGCGCAGCCATGGCGTGACGTAGTAGATCGTCAGCGTCAGCGCCATGACGATCCATTTCAGGCGCCGGAAAGTGCCGCCGACGAGCTTCGGGTAAACCTTGACGCGGCTCGCATAGAGCGGCCGGTTCTTCTCCGAATTGACGGCCGTCACCCGTTCGCCGTCGGCCCCGTGCGGATCGGCGGCTGCGCGAACATTGCCCGCCGCTTCCGCGGCGAGGCGCTCAAGGCTGGTGGCGCTATCGGCCATTGATTTCGCTCACATGACGCGCGGGCGCGGGAAGCGCGCGCGTCTACTCGCCGCCTCCGAGAGAATGAACATAAAGTGTCAGGGCGTTGATTGTGCCCGCGTCGAGCCTTTCGCCCCAAGCCGGCATGACGCCGCTGCGGCCGTTTGACACGGACTGGACGATCGATGCGCGGTCGCCGCCATAAAGCCAGACCGCGTCGGTCAGGTTGGGCGCGCCAAGCTCGCGGATGCCCGTGCCGTCGGCGCCGTGACAGGTCACGCATTGCTCGCCGAAGGTTTCGGCGCCACGCGTTGCCGCGTCGGCGTCGTGGTCCTGGTCTGAAAGCGCCAGCACGAATTCGGCAACGTCCGCCACTTCGCGGCGCGACAGGATGCCGTCGCGGCCGAACGCCATCATCACATTCTGGCGCGTCGCGTCATCGGCTTCCCAGCGGATGCCGTGCGCCAGCGTGTAACGAATATCCTCCAGCGTGCCGCCCCAGAGCCACACGTCGTCGTTGAGGTTCGGGAAACCCCACGAGCCTTGTGCGCCGGAGCCGTGGCAGGGCGCACAATTGTCGCCGAAGGCAGCCTTGCCCGCCGCCAACGCCACTTCCATCAAAGCAGCGTCGCTCGCGACTTCTTCTGGCGCCAGCGTGGCGATCCGCTGCATGTCGCCGGCGCGGCCTTGTGTGACCGCCGCGATCTCGCGCGTCACGACATCGCGCTGCGCATAGCCGATGACGCCTTCGGTATAGGTCCATCCCTCCGTCGAGAGATAGGGCCAGGCCGGCATCACGACCCAATAGGCGAGCGACCATACGATCGAGGCATAGAAGGTATAGAGCCACCATTTGGGCATCGGGTTGTCGAGTTCGCGGATGCCATCCCACTCGTGACCGGTGGTCTTGACGCCCGTTACGTCGTCGACTTCGTTCTTCGAACTCTCGGTCATTTGCCGGCCTCCGTGCGGTCGCCTGTCTTGTCGTCGGGTCCATCGCCGTCCTCAAGCGGCAAGCGCGCCAGACGGTCGAATTTCTTCTTGTTTCCGGGACGCAGTGCATAGAAGAGAACGCCGATGAAAAGCGCCACCATCAGCACCAGACCGCCCGCGCCGGCCCAGGCCCGCACCAGTGAATAGGTTGTGTCCGGTTCCATCGCGGCCGCCTATTGCTTCAAGTCGGTGGTTTCGTAGGCGTTGAAATCGACCAGCGTGCCCAGCATCTGAAGATAGGCGATCAGCGCATCGAGCTCGGAGATCATCGCGGGATTGCCGTCGAAATCGCGGGCGATGGTTTTCGGATAACGCTGCATCAGGCCGTCGGTGTCGGCAAAGGGCGTCACCTGCGCCACGATGTCGGCGCGCGCGTTTTCAATCGCATCGTCGTCATAGGGAACGCCGGCCATCGCCAGCGCCTTGAGCGCGCCCTCGATGTTGCGGGTGCCGAGCGGCGTTTCGGCGAGGAAGGGATAGCCGGGCATGATCGATTCCGGCACCACGGCGCGCGGGTCGGCCATGTGCAGCCGGTGCCACTCGTCGGAATACTTGCCGCCGACACGCGCGAGATCGGGGCCGGTGCGCTTCGATCCCCACTGGAAGGGGTGGTCGTATTTGCTCTCGGCCGCCAGCGAATAATGTCCGTATCGTTCGACTTCGGCGCGCAGCGAGCGGATCATCTGGCTGTGGCAGTTGTAGCAGCCCTCGCGGATATAGATGTTGCGGCCGGCGAGTTCGAGCGGGCTGTAGGGCCGGACGCCGCGCACATCCTCGATGGTGCTCTTGATCAGGAAGGTCGGCACGATTTCGACGAGGCCGCCGATGGCGACGACGACAAGCGTCAGCACCAGAAGCAGCATCGGGCTTTTTTCAATCGTCGCGTGGGTGAATTTCTTGCTCATCGGTGCCCCCTCACTCGGCCGGTTGCGCGGCGGCGCGGGCGGGAACCGGCAAGGGCTCGCTCTCGCGGACGCGGCCTTTTGCGGTCATCCAGCAATTGTAGACCATGATCAACGCTCCGGTCAGGAAGAGAACGCCACCCAGCGCGCGGATCACATAGAAGGGATGCATGGCCTCGACGGTTTCGACGAAGGAATATTCGAGGAAGCCCTGCGCGTCATAGGCGCGCCACATCAGCCCTTGCAGGATGCCGGACACCCACATCGACGTGATGTAGAGCACGATACCGAGCGTCGCGATCCAGAAATGCCAGCTCACCAGCGCCAGCGAGTAAAGACGTTCGCGCTTCCATATCCACGGCACCAGGCAATAGACGGCGCCGAAGGACACGAAACCGACCCAGCCGAGCGCGCCCGAATGCACATGGCCGACGGTCCAGTCGGTGTAGTGCGAGAGCGAGTTGACGGCCTTGATCGACATGACCGGGCCCTCGAAGGTCGACATGCCGTAGAAGGCGACCGAGACCACCAGCATGCGGATCACGGGGTCCGTCCTGAGCTTGTCCCAGGCGCCCGACAACGTCATCAACCCGTTGATCATGCCGCCCCATGAGGGCATCCACAGCATGATCGAGAAGGTCATGCCGAGCGTCTGCGCCCAGTCGGGCAGCGCCGTGAAGTGGAGATGGTGCGGCCCCGCCCAGATATAGAGAAAGATCAGCGACCAGAAATGGATGATCGACAGGCGGTAGGAATAGACCGGCCGCTCGGCGCGCTTCGGGATGAAGTAGTACATCATGCCGTGGAAGCCGGCGGTCAGGAAGAATCCGACCGCGTTGTGGCCGTACCACCACTGGATCAGCGCGTCCTGTACGCCGGGAAAGAGCGCATAGCTCTTCGACGAGGTCAGCGTTTCCGGGATCGCCAGATTGTTGCCGATATGCAGCATCGCGATTGTGACGATGAAGGCGAGATAGAACCAGTTGGCGACATAGATGTGCGGTTCGCGGCGGCGCGCCAGCGTTGCGAGGAAGACCAGCAGATAGACCACCCAGACGATGGTCAGCCAGATGTCGGCATACCATTCGGGCTCGGCATATTCCTTCGACTGGGTGACGCCCATCAGGTAGCCGGTCGCGGCGACGACGATGAAAAGCTGGTAGCCCCAGAAGACGAACCAGGGCGCGATGTCGCCGGCGAGGCGGGCGCGGCTGGTGCGCTGCACGACATAGAAAGAGGTCGCGATCAGCGCGTTGCCGCCGAATGCGAAAATCACCGCCGAGGTGTGCAGCGGGCGCAGACGGCCGAAATTCACGAAGGCCGTGTCGAAATTGAGAAAAGGAAAGGCAAGCTGGAAGGCGATGACGACGCCGACCAGAAAGCCGGCAATACCCCAGAAGAGGGTGGCGATCACGCCGGCCTTGACGACCCCGTCATTGTAGGAGGCCCCGGCATCCACGGCGGCCGGTCCGCGCTCAAGCGCATTGAAATGGCGCTGCCCGATGGCCAGCGCGCCGGCGGCAAAGGCCAACGCGAAGAGCCAGGAATGGGCCGCCATCGGTGCGTCCTGTGCCTTTGCGGCAACGACGATGAAGAGAAGTGTGCCCGCGATCAGCGATGCGACGACCCCCCAGGCCGCAGTTGTCATCGTGCCGGGAATATGTTGCCCCGGCGCCCCAGTAGCCGCCATTTCCGATGCCCCTCGTTCGTTGCCTCCGGCCCGCCCGGCGCTCTCGGATGCGCCGAATGCCGAACCTGAGAAACCATAGCATTATTGAGGATTTTTAACGAATGCGCGTTTGCGCCGCTGCATCACCGTGTCGCATCGCGGCGTCGCGGCGGGGTGCCGGTGATGCGTGGCGGGGTGCGTTTGGTGGCCGGATCGTTAACCATGACAGACGTCGCCGGCCGTGTGCCGGATTGCGGAGCAGGGATACGAACATTTGAAAAAAGGTACGAATTGCCTGCATCCATTTCCGGTTGCGGTCCGGCGCCACGCATATTTATGACTGTGCCAATCTCGACCGGCGTGATAGACAGTGCGGCCTGTGCGCCCGGCGTTTCGATGACGCCGGATGCAGAGGGGACAGCTCGACCGGGTCGTCGCGATGCCGGTCCGCGGTCGACTTTGGCCGGACATCCGTCCGGATCGAAGCGACCGCAAAGACCCTTCTGAAGGGCGCGGTCGCCAAGACAAAGAAAAGCGGGAAATTCCGCAACATCCTGAGCACTCCGATGCAGTCTCCGCAAAAAGACTGCACGTCCTGAAGGGGAGGTTATTTTGCAGCGTATTGAAAATCTCGTATTCGGCTTGCGTCTGCCGATACTTGTTATTCTGTTCTTTTTTACCCTGGTGATGGGTTACTTCGCCGCCCAGCTCAAGATGGATGCCGGCTTCACCAAGATGCTGCCCATCGGCCATTCCTACATCGAAACCTTTTTCGAATATTCGGAAAGCTTCGGCGGCGGCAACCGCGTGCTCGTGGTGCTGGAGAACAAGGAAGGCGATATCTTCCAGCGGGATTTCCTCTACAAGCTGAACGACGCGACGCAGGATCTCTTCTACATTCCCGGTGTCGCGCGTCACACGGTGACGTCGCTCTGGACGCCGAACACACGTTTCATCGCGGTGACCGAGGAAGGCCTCGAGGCCGGCGACGTGATCCCGGCCAATTTTGCCGGCACCGATGCCGACATCGACACGGTGATGCAGAACACGCTGCGCGCCGAACTTGTCGGCCGCCTCGTTTCGAGAGATTTCAAGGCGGCGATGATCCGCGCCGAGTTGCAGGACTTCAATCCGGAGACGCGGCAACGCCTCGACTATTTCGAAGTGGCGCGCAAGCTCGAAGCCGACCTGCGCGACAAATACGTTTCCGACAAGATTGACGTGAAGATCGTCGGCTTTGCAAAGCTGACCGGCGACATTGCCGACGGCGCCGCTTCGGTCGTCATGTTCTTCTCGGTCGCCTTCGTGCTCACCTGCTTCATGATGTGGCTCTATTGCCGTTCCTGGATCCTGACCATGGTGACGGTGGGCGCCTCGCTCTGTTCGCTGGTCTGGCAATTCGGCCTGCTGCATATTCTGGGCTTCGGCCTCGACCCGCTCGGCGTGCTGGTGCCGTTCCTCGTCTTTGCCATCGGCGTCAGCCACGGCGTGCAGCAGATCAACATGGTCGGTGCCGAAATGGCCGCCGGTCTCGACAAGATGAAAGCCGCGCGCGCGACCTTCACCTTTCTGTTCCGCCCGGGCGTCGTCGCGCTGCTGACCACGCTGGCCGGTTTCGCCACGCTCTACATCATTCCGATCGGCATGATCCAGGAGCTGGCGATCACGGCGTCGATCGGTCTCGGCTTCAAGATCATCTCCAACCTCATCATGCTGCCGCTGCTCGTTTCCTATGTTGCGCCGCCGGAAGAGGAATACGGCGCCAAGGTGCGCCATGCGATGGAAACGCGCGCCAAGCTCTGGCCGGCGGTTTCGCAGCTGGCAAAGCCGGCGATCGCCTTTCCCTTCGTCGCAATCTGTTTCGTCGTTGCGATGGCCGCGCTCTATGGCGCGCGCGACAAGCAGATCGGCGACGTGCATGCGGGCGCCGGCGAGCTATGGCCGGATTCGCGATACAACCAGGACAGCCGGTATATCGCGGACGCCTTCAATCTCGGCCTCAACGTGCTGACGGTGATCGTCGAATCCGACAGCATCGTCTGCATCGATTACGAAAAGATGCGCCATCTCGAAGGCTTCAGCTGGTACATGCGCAACGTCGAGGGTGTGCAGTCGGTGATCAGCCTGCCGATCCTCGCCCGCGCCATCAACAGCATGTGGCAGGAAGGCAACCCGAAATGGCGCAACCTGCCGCGCAATTCGGCGGCGCTTGCACAAGCCACGTCGAGCATTTCCAGCGCATCGGGCATCGTCAATGCCGACTGCTCGACAGCGGCGGTCGCTATTTTCATCGCCGACACCAAGGCGAAGACCGTCAACCATGTGCGGCATGAGCTTGAAACGTGGATGGCGGCGCCCGAAAACCAGTATCCGGGCCTCGTTCTGCGGATCGGCACGGGCAACGTGCCGATCGTCGCGGCGACCAACGAGATCGTGCACAAGTCGGAGCTGCCGATGCTGCTCTATGTGTATGCGGTCGTGATGACGCTGGTGATCATCACCTATCGCGAATGGCGCGGCGCGCTTTGTTGCGTGTTGCCGCTCATTCTCGCCACGCTGATCGGCGACTGGTTCCTGACTGCCTTCGGCATCGGTCTCAAGATATCGACGCTGCCCGTGCTTGCCATCGCGGTCGGCATCGGCGTCGACTACGGCATCTACGAGTACAACCGGATGCAGCGCTACATGCGCATGGGCAAGACGCCGCATGAGGCCTATCTGCAGGCGCTCTACGACGTCGGCTCCGCGACGATGTTCACGGGCTTCACGCTGGCTATCGGCGTGTCGACCTGGGCGTTCTCGGCCCTGAAGTTCCAGGCCGACATGGGTCTGCTGCTGACCTTCATGTTCCTCGTCAACATGCTTGGTGCCGTGACGCTGCTGCCGGCGCTGGTCGCGGTCTTCGAATATATCTGGCCGCTGAAGCGCAAGCCGCTTTCGGAAGCCGAGGCGCGCGCGGTGATGCGCGGCCACTGAGTTCCGTCTCTCAGCAAACGCCGAAAGGGCGGCCCTCTCCGGAGGTGCCGCCCTTTCCTTTTTGGCGGCTTTCCGGGGTTTCCGACGCTCTTTTCTTTTGATTTGACTAATCAGTCATTTTATGACCAAATAGTCAAATCAAGTGTGGGAGGCGATTTTGGCCGGCAGGACAGCAGCACATAAGTCGGAAGAGGCGGTTTCGCGCCGGCGGGCGCAGATGCGTTCCGTGCTGGTCGAGGCGGCGATGCAGCTTTTCGCGCGGCAGGGCGTCGATGGCACCACCATCGACGAAATCGTGGTGCTGGCCGGCGTCGCCAAGGGCACCTTCTACAACTACTTCACCGATCGCGCCGACATCGCCCGCGCGGTTGCCGCCGCGATCCGCCACGAGTTCAACGCGGCCGTCGCCGAGCTCAACGAAGGCATCGACGACCCGGCGGTGCGCGTGTCTCGCGGCGTGCGGCTCTTCATGGCAATCGTCGCGCGCGATCCGGTCAAGGCGTCGATGCTGGCCCGCATCTATGACAGCGGCGCCGCGGTCGAGGCGCAAGGCAATGAGCACCTGCTTGGCGACATCCGCGACGGCGTCGCCAAGGGCTGCTTCATCATTCCGGGCGAGGCGGCGGCCGTGCATCTCGTGGTCGGTCTCGGCACGGCGGCCATGCGTCATCTGCTCGATGCCGGCGCAGGCGCTGAAATTCTCAAGGGCGAAGGCTATGCGCGCGATATCGCCACCGTGCTGCTGCGCGGGCTTGGCGTCGCCGAGGCCCGGATCGCCGGCATTCTCGCGCATCCTTTCGACGTCTCGGACATATCCGTTTTCAAATGAGGAAAGTGTGATGATCAAGGTCACCGACATCGCCTATGTGCGCTTTCGCGCGCCGGATCTCGACGAGATGGAAAAATTCCTGACCGAATTCGGTCTGGTGCGCGCGGAGCGGCGCGACAAGGCGCTCTACATGCGCGGCACGGACGCGCATCCCTTCGTCCATGTGACGGAAAAGGGTGAGCCCGGTTTCGTCGGCCTCGGCTTCTTCGCCGAAAGCGTCGCCGATCTTGAAAAGCTCGCGGGTCGGTACGGTCTCTCCGTCGAGGACAATCCGGCGCCGGGCGGCGGCCGGATCGTCCGCTTCACCGACCCGGATGGATTTCCCGTCGATGCGATCGCCGGCCGGTCCGCGCCGGAGCCGCTTCCCGTCGTCCGCAAGCTCGTTCACAATGACGGCGACGCACGGGTGCGTGCGGGCCAGCCGCTCCGTGTCGCTCCCGGACCCTCGCAGGTGAAACGTCTCGGGCATGCCGTCATCAACGTCACGGACTTCCGCGCCAGTGAGGCCTGGTACAAGGAACGCTTCGGCCTCGTCACTTCCGACGAAATCGAGATTGCACCCGGCGCGCCCATCGGCGCCTTCCTGCGTTGCGACCGGGGCCGCGCCCATGTCGACCACCACACGCTCTTTCTCGTCGGCACCGGCACGTCCGGTTTCAACCACGCCGCCTTCGAGGTCGCGAATTACGACGACCTGATGGCCGGCCACCAGGTGCTCGCCGAGGCTGGACGCCGGCACGAATGGGGCGTCGGCCGTCACATTCTCGGCAGCCAGATCTTCGACTACTGGCGCGATCCCTGGGGTCACACGGTCGAGCACTGGACCGATGGCGATCTCTTCAACAATGAAACACCGCCCAATGTCGTCGGCATCGACCAATTGATGGGCAACCAATGGGGCCCGCCGGCGCCGCCGAACATGGGCTCTTGAGAGAATTTCAGAAAAGGAAACTGGCCATGAAGCTTGCAACCTTCACGGAAGGTAGTTCAACGCGTGTCGGCATCGTCCGCGACGACGGCATCGTCGATCTTTCGGTGGCGGCGCCCGATCTGCCGCGCCACATGGTGGCGCTCATCTCGAGCGACACGGCGATGGCAAAGGCGCGTGCGGCAGCGGACAAGGGAAAGGCCCTGCCGCTCTCGGACGTGACGCTTTGCGCACCTGTGCCGCATCCGGGCAAGGTGCTCGCCATCGGTCTCAACTATCGCGACCATGTCGAAGAGTCCGGCCAGCCGATGCCCGAACATCAGGTCTGGTTCAACAAGCAGCACAATTGCATTGCGGGGCCTTACGCCGACATCGCACTTCCCTCCGTCTCCGCCTTTCTCGATTACGAAGCCGAGATGTGTTTCGTCATCGGAAAGCGCTGCAAGCATGTGCCGGCGAGCCGCGCGCATGAGGTGATTGCCGGCTATTTCGTCGGCAACGATGTCACCGTGCGCGACTGGCAGCTCCGCACCAACACCTGGCAGATCGGCAAGTCGTTCGACACGCATGGGCCGATCGGCCCATGGATCGTGACGCCTGACGAGGTCGGCGATCCGCACGCGCTCGACATCAAGTGCTGGGTGAACGGGGAACTGCGTCAGAATTCCAACACGAAGCACCTCATCTTCAATTGCTTCGAGCAGGTCGCGCATCTGACGCAGGCCTTCACGCTCGATCCGGGCGACGTGATCTTCACCGGCACGTCCTCGGGCGTCGGCGGCGCGATGAAGCCGATGCAGTTCCTGAAGGACGGCGATGTCGTCAAGGTCGAGGTCGAGAAGCTCGGATATATCGAAAATCGTGTCGTGCCCGAAAAGGCCGAGACGGTGATCGCGGCCGCCTGAAGCACAAGAAAGCGGGGGGAAGATGAAACGCGAGGAAACGGACGTCCTGATCGTCGGGCTCGGGCCTGTGGGCGCGGCACTCGGCGTCTATCTCGGCCGCATGGGCGTGTCTGCCATTGCCATCGAACGCGACGCCGAGGTTTATCCCATGCCGCGGGCCGCGCATCTCGATCACGAGACGATGCGCCTTCTTCATCTTGCGGGCGGCGCGGAGGCCGTTGCCGGGGCGAGCCAGCCGCTCTCCTCCTACGAGTTCCGCAACGCGGATGGCGATCTCCTCATGGGCTTCAAGCCGGCGGGCGATCTCGCGCCGACCGGCTGGCCCTGGTCCTCGATGTTCCACCAGCCGACGCTTGAGCACGCACTGCGGGCCCGTCTGGCGGAGATGTCCACCGTCTCCACGCGCCTCTGTCACGCGCTCAAGACTTATGAAACGGCGGGCGACGGAATCGTCGCGCAGGTCGAAAGCGGCGAGGGCTCTTACGAGATCGCCGCGCGCTTCATTGTCGGTTGCGACGGCGGCAACAGCGCCGTGCGCCGCAGGGCCGGCATCGAGCTCGACGACATGGGCTTCGACGAGCCCTGGCTTGTCATCGACACCGTGTTGAAGAACGGCGTGACGCGTCTTTCGACCGTCGGGCTTCAGCATTGCGATCCCAAGCGCCCCGTCACCTCGATGCCGATGGCGCCTGGCCGTCACCGTTTCGAAATCATGCTGCTGCCCGGCGAAAAGCCGGAGGATGTTCTCCCGGACGAGGCGATCGCCGCCATGATCGCGCCCTATGCGGACGCGTCCGCGCTCGATGTCGAGCGCCGTGCCGTCTACCGCTTTCATGCGCTGATCGCGAAGAAGTGGCGCGCGGGGCCGGTCATCCTCGCCGGCGACGCCGCGCATCAGATGCCGCCTTTCCTCGGGCAGGGCCTCTGCTCGGGCACGCGCGACGCGGCCAATCTCGCCTGGAAGATCGAGGCGGTGCTGCGCGGGCGCGCCGGTGGCGCGCTTCTCGACAGCTATCAGGCAGAGCGCGAGCCGCATGTGCGCATGATCACCGAAATGGCGGTCGCGATGGGCCGGGTCGTCTGCACGCAGGACGCCGAGGCCGCGCGCCAGCGCGACGCGCAGATGCTGGCCGCGCCCGAGGCGTCGCGCATGAGCCCCTTGCTCTCGCTTGAGGGCATCAAGTCCGGCATTCTCGAAAGCGGCGGCGGCATCGCACCCGATCCCGGCTTCGGGCCGGATAATGAAATGGGACGTCTCGACGACGCGGCGGGCTACGCGGCCCTCCTGATCGTCCGCGAGGAGGACGACGCTTCGCGCGGTTTCGCGGAGGCTGGCGGCTTCGTCGCGCGGCTCGATGCGCTGCCGGACGCCGGCGGGCATCTCGCGACGCTGATGGGCGATGCGCCGGCCATTCTCGTGCGGCCGGACCGCTATGTCTTCGGCACGGGCGAAACGGCGGCGCTTGCCGGGGCATGGGCGGCCTATCTCGCAAGCGGCAAGACGGCGGCCCCCGCCGCTGCGGCATGACGCCACTGGCCGCCGGCGCCGGCATCTGCTCATAATCTTCTCCGTCAGTCTCGACGGGAGGGGAGAGACAGGATGTCGGAAGCACCGCTTGAGCCGGCCGCAGCGGGCGGAAGCGCCCGTCGCATTCACACCATGGAAGTGCGCGATCTTGCGGCCGCGCTGAAGGCCGGGTTTCGCGATTTCCTGCGGGCGCCGCTTTTCGGGCTGGTCATTGGCGGGGTCTTTGCCGGCATCGGCGCGATCATCGTGCTGTCGCTGACGATCTGGGAGCTGCCCTGGCTCATCTATCCCTTCGCCATCGGCTTTCCGCTGGTCGGGCCGTTTGCCGCCGTCGGGCTCTACGAAGTGAGCCGGCGCCTCGCCGCCGGCGCGCGTCCCACATGGCGCGATGTCTTTTCGCTTGTCTGGGCGCAGCGCCGCCGCGAGGTGTCGTGGATGGCCTTTGTGATGCTCTTCGTCTTCTGGGTCTGGATGTATCAGGTGCGGCTCCTGATCGCGCTCTTTCTGGGTCTCGCTTCCTTTGCCTCCTTCGCGCAGTTCCTCACCGTCGTGTTCACGACGCAGCACGGGCTGATCTTCCTTGCCGTCGGCCATGTCGTCGGCGGCGTGCTGGCGCTGGTGCTGTTCTCCATCACCGTCTTTTCGATCCCGATGCTGCTTGAGCGCGAGATCGACATCGTCACCGCCATGATCACCTCGGTGAAGGCCGTGTTCCAGAGCCCGGTCGTGATGCTCGGCTGGGGCGTCTTCGTGACGCTGTCGGTGCTGGCCGCCTCGCTGCCGCTCTTTCTCGGTCTGCTGGTGATTCTGCCAGTCTTCGGCCATGCCACCTGGCATCTCTACCGCCGCGCGCTGCCGCAATAGGCCCCGGCGCTTTCCCCGGCGTCTCGGCCCCTGCGTCAATTTGATCGGCGCCGGACCGGATTAGGGTGTTGACCCTAGATTTCGAAAGGCCAGAATAGCGTTATCGAAAATGGGAAAATCCGGCGCCATCAAGAAGCGCCGGCCAGGGAAAGAGACGGGAAATGCCAGACACAGCAACGCTTGACCGACCGGCCGGTGCCGCTCCGCAGAAGGCCGAACATTTCGACGTGCTGATCGTCGGCGCCGGCATCTCCGGCATCGGCTCGGCCTATCACCTCCAGCAGCAATGCCCGGACAAGAGCTTCGTCATTCTCGAAACGCTCGAGACCTTCGGCGGCACCTGGCACACGCATCGCTATCCGGGCATCCGCTCCGACAGCGACCTCTACACCTTCGGCTATCGCTTCAAGCCCTGGACGGGCGATCCCATCGCGTCGGCGGACAAGATCCTCGCCTACATGGAAGAAGTGATCGAGGAGAACGACCTTAACCGCCACATCCGCTACGGCCACAGGATCGTCTCGGCCGACTGGTCGGAGAAGGATGCGCTGTGGACCGTCCGTGCGGTGCGCGTCGACACCGGCGAGGAGCGCCGCTTCACCACCAACTTCCTCTGGATGTGCCAGGGCTATTACCGCCACGATCAGGGCTACACGCCCGAATGGCCGGACATGGAGAAGTTCAAGGGCCGGATCGTTCATCCGCAGACCTGGCCGGAAGATCTCGACGTCAAGGGCAAGAACGTCATCGTCATCGGCTCCGGCGCGACAGCGGCAACGCTCGTACCCGCCATCGCCGGCGATTGCGCGCATGTGACGCTGCTGCAGCGTTCGCCGACCTATTTCATTCCCGGACGCAACGAGAACGAGCTGGCAAACCGGTTGCGCGAGCTCCACATCGACGAGGAATGGATCCACGAGATCACACGCAAGGAAATCCTGCACAATCAGGCCGAGTTCACCCGCCGTTCCTTCGAGGAGCCGGAGGAGGTCCGCAAGGAACTGCTCGATGCGGTGCGTCTCTTCCTGCCGGAAGATTTCGTCGAGAAGCACTTCACCCCGCGCTACCGGCCGTGGCGCCAGCGCATCGCCTTCGTGCCGGACGGCGACATTTTCCAGGGCATCGCGTCGGGCAAGGCCTCGGTCGAAACGGACGAGATCGAACGCTTCACCGAAAAGGGCATCCTGCTCAAATCCGGCAAGGAGCTTGAAGCCGACATCATCGTCACCGCGACGGGCTTTCACCTCTCGGTCCTCGGTGACATCGAGTTCAGCAAGAATGGCGCGCCCATCGACTTTGCCGATACCGTCACCTGGCGCGGCATGATGTTCACCGGTGTGCCGAACATGGTCTGGGTCTTCGGATATTTCCGCGCGAGCTGGACGCTGCGCGTCGACCTGATGGGCGATTTCGTCTGCCGCCTCATCAACCACATGGGCAGCCATCAGGCGAAGTCCGTGACGGTCGAAATTCCGGAGAAGGACAAGGACATGAAGCGTCTGCCCTGGATCGATCCGGACAACTTCAATCCGGGCTATCTGATGCGCAGCATGCATCTCCTGCCCAAGCGGGGCGACAAATACGAGTGGCAGCACACGCAGGATTACTGGCGCGAAAAGGACGAACTTCCGGCCATCGATCTCGACGGCGACGAATTCGTCTACGCGTGAGGTACGCCTCACGGCAAACAAAAAAGGCGGCTCTCGCGAGCCGCCTTTTCCTTTTCTCGCAACGGCTCGTCGGTCACGCCGCCTTGCGCTTCATCGAATACCGGACCGGCAATCTCTTCAGCCCGGAAACGAAACGCGCTTCCACCCAGGCCGGGTCGCCGGCCAGTTCGATGTGGTCGAGGCGGGCCAGAACGGACGAAACCCGTCGGGTTCGGTCCAGCGCACCGGCTCTTCCTTGCGCAGTTGCGTGAACAGCCTGTGGAATTCGTCGACATGCGCATAAGTCTTCGGATTGACGATCGCATTGTCGATGCTCTTGTCGGTGCCGGTCATTTCCATCCTCCTCCCCCGCTCTCCACGGCCTGTTCCTTTTGCGCGGCTTGCGGTCCGTTTCCGTTCAACGCCGTGTTGTGCCGCGCCCCCGCCTCTCAATGCCGCCGTGACGTTGCGTAAAGCGCTAAATCGTTGCGGCACAAGGCTTTCCTGTAACCCTGCGCGGAGTTTAGGGGGCTCGCAAGGGGCTCGTTTCCGGCTGGACAAGGCCCATTGCATGGTCAAGATGGCGGCCAGATACATACAGCATCGGCAATCGGGGCTTGCGCGTCGCGCGGGCCCGCTTGTTTCAACCCGCATGTTTCAAGGAGAACTCCCATGGCGGAAGCCTATATCGTCGCCGCCGCCCGCACCGCCGGCGGCCGCAAGGGCGGCAAACTGAAGGACTGGCACCCGGCGGATCTCGGCGGCAAGGTGATCGACGAACTTGTCGCGCGCACCGGCGCCGATCCGGAACTCGTCGAAGACGTCATTGTCGGCTGCGTCGACCAGGCCGGCGAGCAGGGCATGAACATCGCGCGCAACGCGGTGCTCGCCTCGGGCTTGCCTGAAAGCGTGCCGGCAACCTCCGTCGACCGTCAGTGCGGCTCCTCGCAGCAGGCGCTTCACTTCGGCGCGCAGGCCGTCATGTCGGGTGCAATGGATGTGGTGATCGCGGCCGGCATCGAAAGCATGACCCGCGTGCCGATGGGCATGCCGGTCTCGCTGCCCTTCAAGAACGGCTTCGGCATCTACAAGAGCCCCAATATCGAGGCGCGCTACCCGAACATCCAGTTCAGCCAGTTCGCCGGCGCCGAAATGATGGCCAAGAAATACGGCCTGACGAAGGACCAGCTCGACGAATACGCCTATTCGAGCCACCAGAAGGCGATCGCCGCCACGCAGGCCGGTCTCTTCGATGAGGAAATCGTCGCCCTCGAAGTCACGCTCGAAGACGGCAGCAAGGAAATTCACAAGGTCGACGAAGGCATCCGCTTCGACGCCAATCTCGACGCGATCAAGAGCGTCAAGCTGCTGGTCGAAGGCGGCGCGATCACGGCGGCCTCCTCCTCGCAGATCTGCGACGGGGCGTCCGGCGTGATGATCGTCAACGAAAAGGGCCTCAAGGCGCTTGGGGTAGAGCCCATGGCCCGCATCCACCACATGACCGTCGTCGGCGGCGACCCCGTCATCATGCTGGAAGCACCGCTGCCCGGCACCGAGCGGGCGCTGAAGAAGGCTGGCATGAAGATCGACGATATCGACCTCTATGAAGTCAACGAGGCCTTCGCCTCGGTGCCGACCGCCTGGTTGCAGGCGCTGGGCGCTGATCCCGACAAGCTCAACGTGCATGGCGGCGCCATCGCGCTCGGCCATCCGCTCGGCGCGTCGGGCACCAAGCTGATGACGACCCTCGTCCATGCGCTGAAAGCCAAGAACAAGCGCTACGGCTTGCAGACCATGTGCGAAGGCGGCGGGCTGGCCAATGTGACGATTGTCGAGCGTCTTTGACGCCCGACGGGGTCACAATCGTCGAACGTCTCTAAATCCCTGAAAAGATTTGGAAATTTCAAGGGCGGGGCCGCGAGGCTCCGCCCTTTTTGGCGCGAATCTCCCGATCATCTGCTAGAGTTGCGGATACGCGTTACGCAAAAGAAGGTTCAAGCAGGAGACGCGCCCGACCGATGAAGATGCCAACCTCATGAAGATGAAGGAACTCGAGGCCGCGACCGGTATCGGCCGCGAAACCATCCGCTACTACATCCGCGAGGGTTTGCTGCCCGAGCCGGTGCGGCCGAAGCGCAATGTCGCGACCTATGGGCGCGAGCATGTGAAGCGCCTCAACCTGATCCGCCGGTTGCAGCACGAGCGGCACCTGCCGCTGTCGGTCATCAAGGCCGTCGTGACGTCGGAAACCGGCGAGCCGGCCGGCGGCTTCGAATCGCTGATCGGGCTTGAAGTGGCGATGGGGCCGCTCCTCAGTGACGGCCGCAACCTTGCGCCTAAGACGCTTGCTGGCGTGGTGCGCGACACCGGCCTTGCTTCCGACGAGATCCGGCAGTTCGCGGCGATCGGCCTCATCCATATCGATGCGCGCGACGGGACCGAGTGGCTCAACCAGCGCAATGTCCGCATCATGGAAATCATCGCGCAGACCCAGGCCGAGGGTTTCGCGCCCGATATCGGCTACACGATCGAGAGCTATGGCATCTATCCGCAGATGATCGAGCTGCTGGCGCGGCGCGCCGTTGTCGGTTTCTACTCGCGCCTTGGCGACAAGCTCGACCAGCCGGCGGCCGCGAAGCTCGCCGTCAGCGGCATCCGCACATTGAGCGAAATGGTGCCGCTGCTGCTGATCGAGAAGATCGTTCGCGAAGTCGAGAAAATCAGCGCCAGCGGCGTCCTGCCGACAGCCGAAGACGACGTGTGAGGCCTGCGAAAGCCGCGCTCCTCTTTCGCAGAGGAATCCGCAGGGGGAGGGCGGGAAGGATACCGCTCCCCTCAGTCCCCCAGCACCAGCGTGTCGGCCTTGCGCCAGTAGATCCAGTATTCCTCGCCGGCCTTGAAGGTGAACTCCTCGACGTCGCTGGTGACGTTGGAGATGTCGGCCTGCAGCGGCGTCGCGAGGCCGATGTCGAAGAAGACGTTCGAGTAGCTGCCGAAATAGGCGACCTCGCCGACCTTGCCCTTGATCGCGATGACGTTCGGGTCCGTCGGCTGCTTGTCGGCGACGAAAATCTTTTCCGGCCTCACCGCGAGTGCTACCTTGCCTTCCGCCGTTCCCTTCAGCGTCACCTCGCCGATCTTCGGCGCGTTGACCTTCACCTCGCCTTCGCCAGCGCGCGTCGCGGTGGCGTCGATCAGGTTGATCTTGCCGATGAAGTCGGCGACGAAGCGGCTTGCCGGGGCTTCGTAGAGGCCGGTCGGCGGCGCCACCTGCCGCACCTTGCCCTGGCTCATCACCGCGATGCGGTTGGCCATCGACAGCGCTTCCGACTGGTCGTGCGTCACGATGACGAAAGTGATGCCGACGGTCTTTTGCAGACGCACCAGCTCAAGCTGCATCGCCTCCCTGAGTTTCGCGTCGAGCGCCGACAGCGGCTCGTCGAGCAGCAGCACCGAGGGGCGTTTGACGAGGGCGCGGGCCAGCGCCACGCGCTGGCGCTGGCCGCCCGACATTTCGTCGGGCATGCGCTTGCCGAGTCCGCCGAGCTTCACCAGTTCCAGCGCTTCGGCGACGCGCTTCTTGATTTCGCCGGAAGGCCGGCGGTCCATCTTCAGTCCATAGGCGACGTTCTGCTCGACCGACATATGCGGAAACACCGCATAGGACTGGAACACCATGTTGACCGGACGCTTGTTGGGCTGGACCTTCGCCATGTTGTGGCCGTCGATGATGACCTCGCCGGCGGTCGGAATTTCGAAGCCCGCCAGCATGCGCAGAAGCGTGGTCTTGCCGCAGCCCGAGGGGCCCAGCAGCGCGAAGAACTCGCCGCGGTTGACCTCGAGGCTCACCTCGTCGACGGCCTTGACGCTGCCGCCATAGATTTTCGAAACATTCTTGATCTGGATGAGGGGCGCTTCGGACATGGTGTTTCCGGTTCTTCCTGAGGGCGGTCTGGCTAGTGAGCGGCTTTACCGATCATGTTGTTGCGGTTCTGCAGCCACAGCGCGATGGTGGTCACGACGAGCGTCAGCAGGATCAGCACGGTCGAGGCGGCGTTGACTTCCGGTGTCACCGAGAAACGCACCATCGAGTAGATCTTGACCGGGAAGGTGACGGTGTCGGGCCCGGCGGTGAAGAAGGTGATGACGAAGTCGTCGAGCGACAGCGTGAAGGCGAGCAGCGCGCCGGCGATCAGGCCGGGCTTCATGTGCGGCACCACGATGTCGCGGAAGACGCGGTATTCGTTGGCGCCGAGGTCGCGCGCGCATTCGGCGAGTTCGCGGTTGAAATTCTCGAGCCGCGCCCGGATCACGATGGCGGTGAAGGGAAAGGCGAAGGCGATGTGGGCAATCGTGATCGCCCCCAGATTGACCGGCCAGGGCAGGCCGGTCGGCCAGCCGATGCGGGCGAAGAACACCATCATCGCGACGCCCATGCAGATTTCGGGAATGACGATCGGCAGCGCCATGCCGCCCTCGTATACCGCCTTGCCCGGAAAGCGGTAGCGCCACAGCACATAGGCCGTCAGCGCGCCGAGGATCGTGCTCACCACGGTCGTCATCACCGCGATGGTCAGCGAATTGCCGAAGGCGATCATCAGTCCTTCATTGTTGAAGAACTTCACGTAGTAGTCGGTGGTGAAGCCGCGCCAGACGACGTTGCGGCGGCTGTCGTTGAAGCTGAAAGCGATAAGGCCGAGGATCGGCGCATAGAGGAAGAACAGCGTGACGGCCACGATGGCGCGCAGCCAGAAGCGCCGCGCATAGTCGAGCGGACCGATGGGATCGGGGTTGCGGCGGAAGAGGCTCATCTCTTGTCTCCTCTTCCTTCCTTGCGCATCAGCACGGCTCTCAGCGCCAGCGCGAAGAATGTCGCATACATCAAGAGGAAGCTCAGCGCCGCGCCGAAGGGCCAGTTGTTGGCCTGCTTGAACTGGCTCGCGATCACGTTGGCGATCATGTAGCTGTCGGTGCCGCCCAGGAGGTCGGGCGTGAGGTAGGAGCCCATCGCCGGAATGAAGGTGATGACGATGCCGCTCGCGATGCCCGGCAGCGCCAGCGGCACGACGATCGAGAAGAAGGTGCGCGTATGGCCGGCGCCGAGGTCGAGGCTCGCCTCCAGATAGGAGCGGTCCAGCCGGTCGAGCGCCGCGTAGAGCGGCAGCACCATGAAGGGCAGGTGCACATAGACGAGGCCGAAGATCACCGCCGTGTTGTTGTAGAGCAGCGCCATCGGCGTGTAGGGGCCGATCAGCGTGTTGTCGCCGAGCCCGATGAAGGACAGCGCCCAGTCGGCATGGGTGACGAGAG